>NZ_JBIUZK010000003.1:0-923818 GCF_044744955.1 Pseudomonas sp. NPDC087185
TGGCCGCTGCAAACCGGCGCGCGCCTGGTCATGGCCCGCCCAGGCGGGCACCGCGATCCGCAGTACCTGCGCGAGGTTATTCGCCGCGAAGGCGTCACCACCTTGCACTTCGTGCCGTCGATGCTGGACGTGTTCCTCGCCCATGGCGAAGCCTCGGCGGACGCTCTCAAGCGTGTGCTGTGCAGCGGTGAGGCCCTGCCGGGCAGCCTGGTGCGGCGTTTCCACGCGCAGTTGCCAACGGTGGAGTTGCACAACCTCTACGGCCCCACCGAAGCGGCCGTGGATGTCAGTGCCTGGCATTGCATCACGGCACCGGACAACACGCCTATCGGCAAACCGATCGCCAACACCACGCTGTACGTCCTCGATGGCCAAGGTCAGCCCGTGCCGCAAGGTGTGGCCGGTGAGCTGTTCATCGGTGGCGTGCAAGTCGCCCGTGGCTACCTCAACCGCGCCGAGCTGACCACCGAACGCTTCATCGATGACCCGTTCAGCACACGCCCCGGTGCACGTCTGTATCGCACCGGCGACCTGGCACGGCATCTGCCCGACGGCAACATCGAATACCTGGGCCGCAACGACGACCAGGTGAAAATCCGTGGCCTGCGCATAGAGCTGGGCGAGATCCAGGCCGGCCTGACCGCCATCGCGGGTATCAAGGAAGCCGTGGTGGTGGCCCGCGAGCAACGCCTGGTGGCGTACTACACCGGCGAAGCGCAGGCCACCGAAACCCTGCGTTCGGCGCTGCTGACACACCTGCCGGAGTTCATGCTGCCCGCGCTGTTCATGCACCTCGGCGCACTGCCTTTGAGCCCCAACGGCAAGCTGGACCGCAAGGCCCTGCCTGAGCCCGACGCCATCCAGGACCGGCCGTACGAAGCCCCGGAAGGCGAAACCGAAACCCTGTTGGCGGCGATCTGGGCCGAACTGCTGGGCGTGGAGCGGGTAGGGCGCCATGACAACTTCTTCGAACTGGGCGGCCATTCACTGCTGGCGGTGACCCTGACCTCCCGCCTGCGCGAGCAAGGCCTGGAAGCCGACGTGCGCGCACTGTTCGAGCAACCGACCCTGGCCGGCTATGCAGCCATCACAGACAGCATGGAGATCGTCCTGTGAGCATCAACCAATTATTGGCAACACTGACGGCCAACAACGTACAGCTGGCACTCAAGGACGGCCAGCTGGTGATCCAGGGCAACCGCCAGGCCCTGACCGACGCAGCCCTGGTGGCGCGCCTGCGCGAGCACAAGCCCGCGCTGGTGGCAATGATCGAGCGCGGCGAATACGTGGCGGTGAAACAGGGCGCGGTGCCAGTGCCGGCTAACCTGATCGAGCCCGGGTGCACGCGGATCACCCCGCAGCAGCTGAACCTGATCGACCTCGACCAGGCCAGCCTCGACCGGCTCGTCGCCTGCATCCCCGGTGGCGCTGCCAACGTACAGGACATCTACCCGCTGGCACCGCTGCAGCAGGGCATGCTGTTCCACCACGCCAGTGCCATCGACCATGACCCGTACGTGATGCAGGCGCGCTTCGCGTTCGCCGGCGAAGACCGGCTGCAGGCGTTTGCCGCTGCCCTGCGCGGGGTGATCGCGCGCCACGATATCCTGCGCACCTCGGTGCATTGGCAAGGTTTGGAAACCCCGGTGCAAGTGGTCTGGCGGGAGGCCGAGCTGCAGGTGCTGGAACTGCCCGAACAGGATCCGCAGCGTGCCCGGCTCGACCTGACCCAGGCCCCACTGATCCGTCTGCTGCGTGAGCCGGCGCAGGCCGACGGCACGCTGAGCGCGACGTTGCAGTTCCACCATATTGCGATGGACCACAGTGCCCTGGACGTGGTGCGCCACGAGCTGATCGCCTTCCTGACAGGGGAGCACCAGCACCTGGGCGCTCCGGTACCGTTCCGCAATTATGTCGCGCAGGCGGTACTGGGTATCAGCGAGGCGCAGCACGAAGCGTTCTTCCGCGAGATGCTTGGCGACATCGACGAATCGACCCTGGCCTATGGCATCCAGGATGTGCAGGGCGACGGCGTCGAGCACAACGAGCACGCGCTCGACCTGTCGCTGGGCCTGTGCCAGCGCCTGCGGGCCTATGCGCGGGGGCAGGGCGTGAGTGTCGCCAGCCTGTTCCACCTGGCCTGGGGCCGCGTATTGGGCGGGCTGACCGGGCGCACACAGGTGGTGTTCGGCACGGTACTCATGGGCCGGCTGCAGGGCGCCGAAGCTACCGACCGGGCACTGGGCATCTTCATCAACACCTTGCCGCTGCGGGTTGACCTGGACGGCGTCGACCTGCCGACAGCGATTCGCGCCACCCACCAGCGCCTGAGCGCACTGATGCGTCATGAGCATGCGCCACTGGCACTGGCCCAGCGCTGCAGCGGCGTGGCGGCGCCGGCACCGCTGTTCAATGCGCTGCTCAACTACCGCCACAGTGCGGTCGCGGCCAGCGAACCACGCCGTGCGGCGCTGGCCGGAATCGATATCGTCGCGTCAGCCGAGGCCACCAACTACCCGCTGACCCTCAGTGTCGATGATTTGGGCGAGGCGTTCCGCCTGACCCTGTTGGCCGGCGCGGGCGTTCCGGCGCAGCGCGTCTGCGCCTACTTGCAGCAAACCCTGGAAAGCCTGCTGCAGGCCCCGGCTGCGCAGGTGCTGGCGCTCGACATGCTGCCAGGCAGCGAGCGCGAGGAACTGCTGGAAGGGTTCAATGGCTCCCCAGCCCACTGCCAGACCAGCCTGACGCTGCAGCAACGCATCGAGCGCCAGGCTGCGGCACACCCACAGGACACAGCCGCCACCCAGGCGGGCGCATTCTTGACCTACGCCGACCTCAACCACCAGGCCAATGCGCTGGCCCACCACTTGATCGGCCTTGGCGTCGGTGCCGATGACCGTGTTGCGGTGGTGGCCCGGCGTGGCCTGGAGACGCTGGTGGGGTTGCTCGCTGTGCTCAAGGCCGGTGCCGGTTATGTGCCGGTTGACCCGGCCCACCCGGACGAGCGCGTGCACTACCTGCTCACCGACAGCGCACCCGTGGTGGTACTGACCCAGCAGGCCCTGCGTGGGCGCCTGGGAACCCTGCCGGTTCCCGTGTTGCTGCTCGACCGGCCGGGCTGGCCGGTACGCGCTGACAACCCCGCGTTGCCAGCCCTCAATGCCCGGCACCTGGCCTACGTGATCTACACCTCCGGCTCGACCGGCCAACCCAAGGGCGTGATGGTCGAGCACCAGACCGTCAACAACCTGGTCGACTGGCACTGCCGCGCCTTCGACCTGTGCCATGGCCGCCACACCTCATGCCTGGCCGGCTTCGGTTTCGATGCGATGGCCTGGGAGGTCTGGCCTGCCTTGTGCGCCGGAGCGACGTTGCACCTGGCCCCGTGCGCCGAAGGCCATGAAGACCTCGACGCCATGCTCGCCTGGTGGCGCGACCAGCCACTGGATGTAAGCTTCCTGCCCACACCGGTGGCCGAATATGCCTTCAGCCACCAGCTCGAACACCCGACCCTGCGCACCTTGCTGATCGGCGGCGACCGCCTGCGCCAGTTCAACCGCATCCAGCGCTTTGCCGTGGTCAACAATTACGGCCCGACCGAAACCACCGTGGTGGCCAGCTCCGGGGTGGTCGAGGCGGGCGAGGTGCTGCACATCGGCCGGCCGGTGGACAATGCTCGCCTGTATGTCCTCGACGAACGTCGCCAGCCCGTGGCCCTGGGCGTGCCAGGCGAGCTGTACATTGGCGGAGCCGGGGTTGCCCGCGGTTACCTGAACCGGCCAGCGCTCACCGCCGAACGTTTCCTCGACGACCCCTTTACTGCCACGCCAGGCGCGCGCATGTACCGCACCGGCGACCTGGTGCGCTGGCTGGCCGACGGCACCTTGGATTACCTGGGCCGCAACGACGACCAGGTGAAGATCCGCGGCGTGCGCATCGAACTGGGTGAAATCGAGAGCCGCCTGGCCACCTTGCCGGGTATCAACGAAGCCGTGGTGCTGGCCCGCGAGGACCAGCCCGGCCAACCGCGCCTGGTGGCGTATTTCACGCCACAGGCCGATGTCGAGGCGGCAACCCCTGAAAGCCTGCGCGCCCAACTGCAGGCGCACTTGCCGGAATACATGGTGCCGGTGGCCTTCGTCGAGCTGGCGGCCTTGCCGCTGACCGCCAACGGCAAACTCGACCGCCGCGCGCTGCCCAAACCCGAGCGCTCGGCGCTGTTCGAGCAAGGCTTCGAGGCCCCCGAAGGCGAACTCGAAAACGCCCTGGCGCAGCTCTGGGCAGAATTGCTGCAGGTCGAGCGGGTGGGCCGGCATGATCATTTCTTCACCCTTGGCGGGCATTCGTTGCTGGCCATGCGCATGGTGTCGCAGGTGCGCCTGCGCCTGGGCGTAGAGCTGACCTTGGCCGAACTGTTCGCCAATGCCGAACTGGCGGCAGTGGCTGCAGTGCTGGCCAACGCCGGGCGCAGTGAGCTGCCGGCGATATTGCCGGTGCCACGCGAGCAACCGCTGCCGATGTCGTTCGCCCAGCAGCGGCTGTGGTTCCTGGCCCAGATGGAAGGCGGCAATCAGGCCTACAACGTTCCGTTGGCCCTGGGGCTGCGCGGGCCCCTGGATGCCGATGCGTTGGAATGTGCCCTTCGGCGTATCGTCGAGCGCCATGACACCCTGCGCAGCCGCTTCGTGCCTTGTGATGACAGCGCTGAGGTGATCATCGCCGCCACTGTCGGGGGCGACTGGTTCCAGCGCGAAGCGTCGAGCCACGATGCGCTGGCCGCGAAGTTGCGCGAAGCAGCCAGCGCGCCTTTTGACCTGGCCCATGGCCCGCTGCTGCGCGCACGCCTGCTGCGCCTGGGCGCCGAACACCATGTGCTGGCACTGACGGTGCACCATATCGTCGCGGATGGCTGGTCGCTCGGGGTGCTGACCCAGGAGCTGCGGGCGTTATACCCAACCTTCTGCCAAGGCCTGCCAGACCCGCTGCCGCCACTGCCGATCCAGTACGGTGACTATGCGGTGTGGCAACGTCGCTGGCTGGCCGGTGAACAGTTGCAACGCCAGGCCGACTATTGGCGCCAGGCGCTGGACGGCGCACCCACCATGCTCAAACTCCCCAGCGATCGGCCACGCCCCGAGCGCCAGGACTTTGCCGGCGCGAACCTGCCCCTGCAACTGGACCCGCGCTTGGCCGCAGGCCTGCGTACCCTGGCCCAGCGCCATGGGGTAACGCTGTACATGGCCCTGCTCGGCGCCTGGGCGGCACTGCTGGCGCGGCTTTCCGGGCAGCCTGAGGTCGTGATTGGCTGCCCGGTGGCCGGCCGTGGCCGCGCCGAGCTCGAAGTGCTGGCGGGGTTGTTCGTCAATACCTTGGCCATCCGTATCGACACGGGCGCTGCGCCGACCGCGCAGGCGTTGCTCGAACAGGTCCGCACCCGTGTGCTCGAGGCCCAGGCACATCAGGACCTGCCGTTCGAACAGGTGGTCGAGATCGTGCGCCCGGTGCGCAGCCTGGCCCATACCCCATTGTTCCAGGCGACGCTCAACTGGCAGGCCACCCACGGCCCGGCGCTAGCGTTGCAAGGCCTGCAGCTGGAGGCCGTGGCCCAGGTCGGGCAGGTGGCCAAGTTCGACCTCACGCTTAACCTGGGTGAGCACGGCGAAGCGCTGGCCGGCAGCCTCGAATACGCCACCGCGCTGTTCGATGAGACCACGGTGCGCCGCTACCTCGGCTACTTCGAGCGTTTGCTGTGGGCGATGGTCGGCAATGACCAGTCCACCCTGGCACACATCGACCTGATCGGCGATGAAGAGCGCCACACCCTGCTGCACACGCTCAACGCGACCCACCGCCATTACCCGCGCGAGCAGAGCGTACAGCGCCTGTTCGAACAACGTGTCGCACGCCATCCATTGGCACTGGCGGCAGTGCACGGCGAGCTGAGCCTGAGCTACGGCGAACTCAACGCACGGGCCAACCGCCTGGCCCATTATCTGATCGCCGAGGGCGTTGCACCGGGGGCCTGCGTGGCGATCCTGCTGCCACGCTCGCTGCCGTTGCTGGTGGCGCAACTGGCGGTGCTCAAGTGCGCGGCAGTGTATGTGCCGCTGGATATCCATGCGCCGGTCGAGCGCCAGGCATTCATGCTTCAAGATTGCCAGGCCGCGGCGCTGCTGACGGTGGCCGATACGCCTGCAGATTTCCCAGTGCGGCGCATCGACCTTGATCAGCTCGCACTCGACAGCCAGCCCGCGCATAATCCGGGCCTGCCCCAGGATGCCGGTACCAGCGCCTACGTGATGTACACCTCGGGCACCACCGGGATGCCCAAGGGCGTATGCGTGCCGCACCGTGGCATCGTGCGGCTGGTGATGGCGAACGGTTATGCCGACTTCACCACGCAGGACCGTGTCGCCTTTGCCTCCAACCCGGCGTTCGATGCCAGCACCCTGGAAGTCTGGGGCGCGCTGCTCAACGGCGGGCAGGTGCGGGTGGTGGACCACGCAACGCTGGTCGACTCTCGGCGCTTCGCCAGCGCGCTGGCAGAGGAAGGCATCAGCGTACTGTTCCTGACCACCGCGCTGTTCAACCAATACGTGCAATTGCTGCCTGAAGCGCTGGCGGGGCTGCGCATCCTCATCAGCGGTGGTGAGCGTGCCGAGCCTGCGGCGTTTCGTGCCTTGCTCGAACGCGCGCCGACGCTGCGCCTGGTCAATGGCTATGGGCCCACCGAAACCACCACCTTTGCGGTGACCTGCGAAGTACGCGAGCTGGCGGCGAACGCTACCCACGTGCCGATTGGCCAACCCATCGGCAACACCCAGGTCTATGTCCTCGATTCGCACCAGCAACTGGCCCCCCGGGGTGTGGTCGGTGAGTTGTACATCGGCGGCGATGGCGTGGCCCTGGGCTACCTCAACCGCCCGGCGCTGACCGCCGAACGCTTTGTCGAAGACCCGTTCAGCCAACAGGCCGGTGCCAGGCTGTACCGCACGGGCGACCTGGTGCGCTGGCAGGCCGATGGCCAGCTCGAATGCCTTGGGCGCAACGACGATCAGGTGAAGATTCGCGGTTTTCGCATCGAGCTGGGGGAGATCCAGCAACAACTGGCGCAGTGCCCCGGTATCGGTGACGTCATCGTCATGGCGGTGCCTGCCGAGCAGGGGCCGTTGCGCCTGGTGGCTTGGTTCACCCGCCTGGATGCGGCGCTGCAAGCCAGTGACCTGCGCAGCTACCTGCGTGGGCGCCTGCCTGAGTACATGGTCCCGGCCGCCTTTGTGGCACTGCAGCGGATGCCGCTGAGCAACAACGGCAAGGTCGAACGCAAGGCGCTGCCGCAACCGGGCCCGCAAGATTTCGCTGCAGCCGCCTACGAGGCACCGCAAGGGCCGCAGGAGCAGGTGCTGGCGCAGCTGTGGGGCGAGCTGCTGAACATCGAGCGAGTCGGGCGCGACGACCGCTTCTTCGAGCTGGGCGGCCACTCGCTGCTGGCCATGCGCATGCTGGCCCAGGTTCGCCAGCGGCTGGGCCTGGAGCTGGCCTTGGCTGATTTGTTCGCGGACGACCGCCTGGCTGCGGTCGCCGCCCGTTTGGCCAGCCACCCCGCGCAGGTGCTGCCTGCCCTGCAGCCGAGCTTGCGCGTGGGGCCATTGCCATTGTCGTTCGCCCAGCAGCGGCTCTGGTTCCTGGCGCAGATGGCGCCGGGCAGTGCGGCATATCACATCCCCATCGGCCTGCGCTTGCAGGGGGCGCTGGATGCTGTGGCACTGGAACGTGCGCTGCGGCGCCTGGTGGAACGCCATGAGAGCCTGCGCAGCCACTTCGTCGGGCAGGATGGCGAACCGCACGTGGTGCTGGCAACAGAGGCGTTCAGCCTTGCCAAGGCAGAGGTGCCTGGCCTGAATGAACAGGCACTGGCTGCGCTGGTCGAGCAGGAAGCCAGCCGGCCGTTCATGCTGCATCAGGACTTGCCGATCCGTGGCCGCCTGCTGCACTTGGCGGCGGACCACCATGTGCTGCTGCTGACCCTGCACCACCTGGTGGCCGATGGTTGGTCGCTGGGCGTGCTGGTGCGGGAACTGGGCGAGCTTTACCAAGCGTTCAGCCAGGAGCGTGATGACCCGCTACCGGCGTTGCCCGTGCAGTACCTCGACTATGCCCTGTGGCAACGGCGCACGCTGGGCGGCGATACCTTGCAGCGCCAAGCGCAATACTGGGCGGCGCAGCTGGACGGGGTACCAACGCTGATCAGCCTGCCGTGGGATCGGCCACGGCCTGAACGCCAGGATCATGCCGGCGACAGCGTCGCGGTCTGCCTGGATCCGCGCTTGAGCGTCGAGCTCAAGGCGCTGTGCCGGGGCCATGGGGTGACGCCGTACATGCTGTTCATGGCCGCCTGGGCGGTATTGCTGACGCGGCTTGCCGGCCAGGACGAGGTGGTGATCGGTTCGCCACTGGCCAACCGTCGTCAGGCCGAAGTGGATGGGTTGATCGGCATGTTCGTCAATTCCATCGCCGTGCGTGTGGAAACCTCAGGCGCGCCGGATGTCGCCAGCCTGCTGGCACAGGTCAAGGCGACCGTGCTGGCGGCCCAGGCGCATCAGGACCTGCCTTTCGAGCAGGTGGTCGAGGCCGTGCGGCCACAGCGCAGCCTGGCCCATACGCCGGTGTACCAGGTGTCGTTGGACTGGGAGGGCAGCCCGCAGCGGCAGGAGCTGCAGCTGGGTGAACTGGCGGTAACCGCGCTGGGCGGCCAGGCGCGAATCGCCAAGTTCGACCTGAGCCTGAGCCTGGGCGAGGGGGTGGAGGGCTTTGCCGGCGGCATCGTCTATGCCACGGCGCTGTTCGACCGGGCAACCATCGAGCGTTATGCGGGGTATCTGGAGCAGTTGCTGTGGACCTTTGTCGAAGGCGCGCAGGCCATTCCAGCCCACACCGGGTTGCCCGATGCGGACGAGCGCAAGCGGTTGCTGCTGGCGTTCAACGACACGGCGGTGGACTACGACCTTGAGCAGACGCTGCATGGGCTGATCGAGGCGCAGGTCGACCGCACCCCGGATGCCGTGGCGGTGCGGGCTGAAGAAGGTACGTTGAGCTATCGCCAGCTCAACGAACAGGCCAACCGTTTGGCGCATCACTTGATCGGTCTTGGAGTAAAACCTGACGATCGCGTCGCGATTTGCGTCGAACGTGGGCTGTCGATGGTGGTTGGGCTGCTGGCCATCCTCAAAGCCGGCGGCGCCTACGTGCCGGTCGATCCGGATTACCCAGCCGAACGGGTGCGGCACATGCTGAGCGACAGCGCGCCAGTGGCGGTGCTGGTGCATGCCGCGACGCGCCATGTGCCGGAAAGCGGCCAGGTCATCGACCTGGATCAGCCGACCTGGGGCGAGCAAGCTGCCAGCAACCCTGTGGTTGCAGCACTGACCCCGCGCCATCTGGCCTACGTGATCTACACCTCGGGTTCGACCGGCCTGCCCAAAGGCGTGATGAACGAGCACGCCGGCGTGGTCAACCGCCTGCTGTGGATGCAGGGCGCGTACGCCCTGGGCGCTGAAGACGTGGTGCTGCAGAAGACCCCGTTCAGCTTCGACGTTTCGGTGTGGGAGTTCCTCTGGCCGCTGCAAACCGGCGCGCGCCTGGTCATGGCCCGCCCAGGCGGGCACCGCGATCCGCAGTACCTGCGCGAGGTTATTCGCCGCGAAGGCGTCACCACCTTGCACTTCGTGCCGTCGATGCTGGACGTGTTCCTCGCCCATGGCGAAGCCTCGGCGGACGCTCTCAAGCGTGTGCTGTGCAGTGGCGAGGCGTTGCCGGGCAGCCTGGTGCGGCGTTTCCACGCGCAGTTGCCAACGGTGGAGTTGCACAACCTCTACGGCCCCACCGAAGCCGCCGTGGATGTCAGTGCCTGGCACTGCACCACGGCACCGGACAACACGCCTATCGGCAAACCGATCGCCAACACCACGCTGTACGTCCTCGATGGCCAAGGTCAGCCCGTGCCGCAAGGTGTGGCCGGTGAGCTGTTCATCGGTGGCGTGCAAGTCGCCCGTGGCTACCTCAACCGCGCCGAGCTGACCACCGAACGCTTCATCGATGACCCGTTCAGCACACGCCCCGGTGCACGTCTGTATCGCACCGGCGACCTGGCACGGCATCTGCCCGACGGCAACATCGAATACCTGGGCCGCAACGACGACCAGGTGAAAATCCGTGGCCTGCGCATAGAGCTGGGCGAGATCCAGGCCGGCCTGACCGCCATCGCGGGTATCAAGGAAGCCGTGGTGGTGGCCCGCGAGCAACGCCTGGTGGCGTACTACACCGGCGAAGCGCAGGCCACCGAAACCCTGCGTTCGGCGCTGCTGACACACCTGCCGGAGTTCATGGTGCCCGCGCTGTTCATGCACCTCGGCGCACTGCCTTTGAGCCCCAACGGCAAGCTGGACCGCAAGGCCTTGCCTGAGCCCGACGCCATCCAGGACCGGCCGTACGAAGCCCCGGAAGGCGAAACCGAAACCCTGCTGGCGGCGATCTGGGCCGAACTGCTGGGCGTGGAGCGGGTAGGGCGCCATGACAACTTCTTCGAACTGGGCGGCCATTCGCTGGCGGCCATCCGCTTGATCGACAAACTCGTGAAGGCCGGCCTGCAGGCCACCCTCAACGACGTGTTCCAACAGCCAAGCGTGGCCCTGTTGGCCCGCCAATTGGACGCCAGCCACGCCGGTCAGGCGCAGCCTGTCGTCACCGTCAGGCGTGCTGGCAGCCAACCTGCGTTGTTCCTGGTGCACGAGTTCACCGGCCTGGACTTTTATTTCCCGGTGCTGGGCCAGCACCTTCCAGGGGATTTCCCGCTTTACGGCTTGCCGGGCGTGCCGTGTGGCGAGCCCCAGCCACGCACGCTGGAGTGCCTGGCCCGCTACCAGATCGAACAGCTGCGCAAAGTCCAGCCGCACGGGCCTTATCGCTTGGCGGGCTGGTCGTTCGGCGGTGTGCTGGCCTTCGAAATGGCGAATCAACTGTTGGGCGCCGATGAGCAGGTCGAGTTCCTTGGGCTGATCGACACCTATACGCCGCGCCTGGCCGACCAGGGCAAGGCGCGCTGGCAAGGGCCGCGTGCATTGGAGCGCCAGTTGCTGCTCAACTGCAGCACCTTCTGGCGTACCCAGGGGGAGGCCGGCGAGGCGCGGTTGGCGCATCTGCAGCGCCTGGAAGCCGAGCAAGCCGACTTCGATACGCTGCTGGCCAGCTGCAGTGAACACCATCTGCTGTATGGGCTGTGGTCGAGCATGAGCGATGAGCAGTTGCGCCATTACTTCAACCGCGAGCTGGCGCACGGTCATGCCCTGGCCCACTACCGCCTGGCGCCGCTGAGTGTGCCGGTGCACCTGTTCCGCGCCGAGCAGGGCAGCGAGGGCTTGTCGAACCTGGGTTGGCGAGAAGCGCTGCCCGCCCAGGCGCTGGTCGAGATCGCCGTGCCCGGCAATCACCGCAGCATGATGCAGGCACCCCATGTGGCATCGGTTGGCGAAGCCATTGCCCAGGCACTCGGCAGCGTTGCGGCGCGCCCAGCCGAACAGGCTCACGCTTACCAGCCGCTGGTGGCGATCCAGACGGGCCAGCAAGGCCATGCGCCGCTGTTCTGCGTGCCGGGGGCCGGTGACAGCGTCACCAGCTTCATCGGCCTGGCCGAAGCGCTTGGGCCGGACTGGCCGCTGTACGGCCTGCAGGCACGTGGCCTGGACGGTTGCTCCGTGCCGCATGCGTCAGTGCAAGCCGCAGTCGATTGCCATATGCAGGCCATCGAGGCGCTGTACCCGCAAGGGCCACTGAACCTGGTGGGGCACTCGTTTGGCGGTTGGGTCGCGCATGCCATGGCGGCGCGGTTTGAGGCCAAAGGGCGCCAGGTGCGTTCGTTGACCCTCATCGACAGCGAAGCACCGGGCGACGGCGGTACCTGTGGCCAGCCCTACACCTTTGGTGAAGCGCTGCAACGGTTGATCGACGCGCTGCAGTTGTCGACCGGCAAGGCACTGGGCATCGAGCCACTGGCCTTTGCCCAGGCCAGTGATGACGAGCAATTGCGACAGCTGCATGGTGCCATGGTGCGGGTCGGGCTGATGCCGGCGCGTTCCCTGCCCACAGCCCTGGAAGGCACGGTGCGGACCTTCGCTACCGCCTTGCGCACCCGTTACCAGCCGACGCTGAGTTACAGCGGGCCGGTGGGGCTGGTGCTGGTCGATGACCCGAGCCTGGACATGGCGGGCAACGCACGGGAACAGGCAGCGATGCAGGCCGGCTGGCAGCAATTGATGCCGCAACTGGCCCTATGGCAGGGGCCGGGCAACCACTTCAGCATCCTCAAGGTGCCGGATGTGTTCAGCCTGGCGGCGTGGTGGCATGACGGGCAGGCACTGCAGTTGGACCGGGTGGCTCAGTAGCTAGGTGGAAGGCGACTTCTTGTACTGCCGCATCTGGCCTCATCGCCGGCAAGCCGGCTCCCACAGGCACATCAGTGCTCGTTGGTGCAGTACTGACCCTGTGGGAGCCGGCTTGTCGGCGATTGGGCAGCAAAGCAGACCCACACTTTTAAGTGTTGAATGAAAAGTGAGTATTCATGGACAAGTCCAGATTCCGCAAATACAGCCTCGGCGTCGCCGTGGCCCTGGTCGCCGGCATTGCGTTGTATGCCATCCAGGCGCCGGCCAAGGCGCCGCAATACATTACTGCCACGGTCGAACGAGGCGACATCGAGAACGCGGTGCTGGCCACCGGCATTCTTGAAGGCATCAAGCAGGTGGATGTCGGTGCCCAGGTATCCGGGCAGCTGAAGTCGCTCAAGGTCAAGCTCGGCGACAAGGTCGAACAGGGCCAGTGGTTGGCCGAAATCGACCCGCTGGTGCTGCGCAACACCCTGCGCCAGGCCGAGGTCGATGAAGACAAGCTTCAGGCAGAACGCCGCTCGACCTTGGCCCAGCTCAAGCAGGCCAGGCGTGTGTACGAGCGTTACCGTGAACTGCAGGCCGACGAATCAGTGTCACGCCAGGATTTCGAGAACGCAGAGTCCGAGTACGAAGTGCAGCAGGCGGCCGTACGCTCGCTCGATGCGCAAATCCAGAGCGCCCGGGTGGAGATCGACACGGCCAGGGTCAACCTTGGCTACACCCGCATCAACGCCCCCATCACCGGCCATGTGGTGGGCATCGTCACCCAGCAAGGGCAGACCGTGATCGCCAACCAGCTGGCGCCGGTACTGCTCAAGCTGGCCGACCTCGACACCATGACCGTCAAGGCCCAGGTCTCGGAAGCCGACGTGATCCACATCACCCCGGGCCAGCAGGTGTACTTCACCATCCTCGGCGAGGACAAACGCTACTACGCCAAGCTGCGCGGCACGGAACCTGCCCCGCAAAACTACGCGCAAAGCAGCGACAAGAGCGACGGCAGCAGCGCCAAGCCCAATGGCGCGGTGTTCTACAACGCGCTGTTCGAAGTGCCCAACCCCGAGCACCGCCTGCGCATATCGATGACCGCGCAGGTGCATATCGTGCTCGATACCGCTGCCGGCGTGCTGACCGTGCCCGTGGCGGCACTGGGCCTGCGCAATGGTGATGGCAGCTTCCCGGTGCGGGTGCTCGATGCCAAAGGCTTCGCCCAGGTGCGCAACGTGCAGACCGGCATCAACAACAACGTCAAGGTGCAGATCAAGGGCGGGCTGGCCGAAGGCGACCGGGTGGTGATTGGTGAGCCGGTGTCTGGCGAAGCAGGGGCCTGAGCATGAACATGAATGTCGAGCTTACCCCGCACAGGGCGGTCGCCAGCGGGACTGGCGAGCCCTTGTTGCGCCTGCAAGGCGTCAGCCGCAGTTTCAGGGCCGGCGACCGCGAATTCCTTGCACTTAAAGGTATCGACCTGGACATTCGCAGTGGCGAGCTGGTGGCGATCATCGGTGCGTCCGGCTCGGGCAAATCGACCCTGATGAACATCCTCGGTTGCCTGGACAACGCCAGCAGCGGCAGCTACCAGGTAGGCGGGCAGGAAACCCGCGAGCTGGACGACGACGCCCTGGCCGCGCTGCGCCGCGACCATTTCGGCTTTATCTTCCAGCGCTACCACCTGCTGCCGCACCTGGACGCCCTGCACAACGTCGAGATACCCGCGGTGTATGCCGGCACACCGCAGGGCCAACGGCACGGTCGGGCGCGCGAACTGTTGACGCGCCTGGGCCTGGCTGGGCACCTCGAACACCGCCCCAGCCAGTTGTCCGGCGGTCAACAACAGCGGGTGAGTATCTGCAGGGCTTTGATGAACGGTGGCCAGGTAATCCTCGCCGACGAACCCACCGGCGCACTGGACACCGCCAGCGGCAAGGAGGTGATGAACATCCTGCTGGAGCTGCACGCCGCGGGGCACACGGTGATCCTGGTGACCCACGACCCGAAAGTGGCCGCCCATGCCCAGCGTATCATCGAGGTGAGCGACGGGCAGATCATCAGCGACCGCCGCCACGCCGCCGAAGCGCTACCCACGCCAGCCGCAGAGCCGGCCCCTCAGTCACCGGCAGCGCGGCGCCTGGTCGCCAGCCTGGGGATGTTCCGCGAAGCATTCAAGATGGCCTGGATCGCCCTGATCTCGCACCGCATGCGCACCTTGCTGACCATGCTCGGGATCGTCATCGGCATCACCTCGGTGGTGTCCATCTCGGCCATCGGTGAAGGCGCCAAGGGCTATGTGCTGAAAGACATCCAGGCGATCGGCAGCAATACCATCGATATCTACTCAGGCAGCAACTTCGGCGACAGCCGGGCCAAGACCATCGAAACCTTGCTACCGGCCGACGTGGCAGCGCTGAACGAACTGTACTACGTCGACAGCGCCACCCCGGTAATCGGCCAGAGCACCCTGGTGCGCTACCGCAACCTGGATGTCGATGTACAGCTCAACGGTGTCAGCGAACACTACTTCCAGGTGCGCAATATCCCCTTGGCCGCCGGCATCGTATTCAGCGCCGACGATGCCCGGCGCCAGGCACAGGTGGTGGTGATCGACCACAACACACGCAAGCGCCTGTTCGGGCAGAACATCGACCCGCTGGGCCAGGTGATCCTGGTCGGCAACCTGCCGTGCACGGTGATTGGCGTGACGGCCGAGAACAAGAACCTGTTCGTCGCCAGCAACCAGCTGAATATCTGGGTGCCCTACGAAACTGCCGCAGGCCGCGTGCTCGGCCAGCGCCACCTGGACAGCATCAGCGTGCGCATCAAGGACGGCGTGCCGAGCAAACGGGTGGAGGAGGAGGTGACCAAGCTGATGCTGCAGCGCCATGGCACCAAGGACTTCTTCACCAATAACCTCGACAGCATCATGCAGACGGTGCAGAAGACCAGCCGCTCGCTGACCCTGCTGTTGTCGCTGATCGCGGTCATTTCTTTGGTAGTGGGCGGTATCGGGGTCATGAATATCATGCTCGTGTCGGTGACCGAACGTACCCGCGAAATTGGTATCCGCATGGCGGTGGGGGCGCGGCAGTCGGACATTCGCCAGCAGTTTCTGGTGGAGGCGGTGATGGTCTGCCTGTTTGGCGGGGTGGTAGGGATTGCCCTGTCGTATGGCATTGGCTCGCTGTTCGAGTTGTTCGTCAAACAGTGGGAAATGGTGTTTTCGCCGGGGTCGATCGTGATGGCGTTTGCCTGTTCGACATTGATTGGCGTGGTGTTCGGGTTTGTGCCTGCAAGAAATGCGGCGCGGCTGGACCCGATCGAGGCGTTGGCGCGGGACTGATGTTGGCTGCACCGGCCGTTTCGCGGGCTTGCCTCGCGAAACGGCCGGTGCAGGCTACAAAAGATCAGCTGTCACCGTACATCCAACGCATCAACGAATGCCGCCCGCTGATCCCCAGCTTGATCGCCGCCCGGCGCAGGTAGCTTTCCACCGTGTTCACCTTGAGTTCCAGCCGTTCGGCCTGCTCCGGCGCGGTATGCCCGGCCAGCAGGCCCAGGCAGACCTGGCATTCACGCTCTGATAGTTTCAGCCCTGACTGCGCCAAACGTTCCACAAAGCGCTGTGGCAGGCGCTCGGGCGCACTGCGCTCAGGGCTGGGCTGAAGGGCATCTATGTGCTTTTCCAGCATCGGCAGCAGCAGTGGCGAGATGTCATCCAGCCGGCTGCGCTCATACGCCGAAAAGCCATAGGTTGAGCCCCCGCGCAGGACCTGGATCTCATAGCGCGAGTCACCCTTGCGGCGAATCAGGTGCAGGCGCGAAGGGTCGTTGAAGCCGCTTTCCAGGCACTGATTCGAAGAAAACACCGTTTCATCGATCAACGCCGAATCCGTGTTGGCCGTTGGCAATTGCCGTATCTGCGTGGCATCGATGCTCAGGTGCGCCTGGATCAAGTCGTGCAACATGCGGGGGAACTGGCGGCTGCCGGTGCTGGCAATGACCTTGCCGATCTGCGGGTAGAGCAAGTGCGAATTCATCGTGTCATCCCTGAGGTTTCGAGGTGCAACCCCCCACCGTGTTGCCGGCCTGCATCCTGGACCTGCGGTGGGCGGTGGTTGGTATCCTAGTACAACGATTGAGTGACGGTTAAATGAAGTTGGAATAGTGGCAGAATAATGGCGACTATTCGCAGCCGTCTACTGCTGCGCGGGTTGTCGGGTATCATGCGAGCCCCATCATTTTCACGAGGCCCGTCCCATGTCCCTGAGTGCTGAACAGATCGGCGAATATCGCGTTTTCGCCGAACAGTTGGCCGATGCTGCCGCAGCCGCGATCCAACCGTACTTTCGTGCCAGCCTGGACGTCGAAGACAAGGGCGGGCGCCTGTACGACCCGGTGACCGTGGCCGACAAGGCCGCCGAAGACGCCATGCGCGAACTGATCCAGGCCCGTTACCCGGCGCACGGCATTCTCGGTGAAGAGCAGGGCGTAGCCGTCGGCAGCAGCCCACTGACCTGGGTGCTCGACCCCATCGACGGCACCCGCGCGTTCATCACCGGCCTGCCGCTTTGGGGCACGCTGATTGCCCTGAACGATGGCACGCGCCCGGTGCTGGGTGTGATGAACCAGCCGTTCACCGGTGAACGCTTCATCGGCACGCCAGAAGGCGCCTGGCGCAACGGCACGCCGCTGAGGACCCGGCCCTGCGCTGACCTGGCGTCGGCCACCTTGATGTGCACCACGCCAGACATGTTTGATACGGCCGACCGTAAGGCCGCCTTCGAAGCGGTGGCCGGCCAGGCGCGGCTGATGCGCTACGGTGGCGACTGCTACGCCTACTGCATGCTGGCTTCAGGCTTTGTCGACGTGATCGTCGAGGCCAGCCTGCAGCCGTACGATGTGCAGGCGCTGATGCCGATCATCGAAGGGGCGGGCGGGGTGATCACTGCCTGGGATGGCAGCTCGGCGCAGCATGGTGGGTGTGTGGTGGCCTGTGGTGACCCAGCGCTGCATGCGCAGGTGATGGAGATGCTGCGCCACGCCCTGTGATGGTTGTGGTGTTGCTGCCGGCCTCTTCGCGGGCAAGCCCGCGAAGAGGCCGGTACTGACAACCGGTAACCCCACCGTCGCACTTTTTCCGCTTTCCGGGCTCTATGCATGGCCAGGCCGTGCCGATCCCCAGCGCAGCCGCCGACTTCGACCCGGTGCCGATGGTTGCAAACACACCTCAAATTCTCCCGCGCCTGCTGCTTGCAGGTGCACTGATGTGCCTCGGTGCCTGCACCCAGCAACAAGGCCAGGACATTGTCAGCCAGTTCGGCAACGGCAAGCCCAGCGAGCTGTTCCAGACCAGTGTCGACCGCATGGCGACGCTGGCCATGCGCGACAACCTGCAAAGCCTGTACCTGCTGATGAACAAGCTGTACCTGCGCAACCCCAACCAGTGGAAGATGTCCGGCTACCTGGATGCCGCCACTGCCGAGCGGCAGATCCGCATCGCTATCGAACAGCGCCAGCCCCTGGCGCAGCTGGGCAACCGCCGCGACCTTGCCGCCTTGAGCTATGCCCTGAGCCCGGCGTTTCGTGGCGACCGGGTGGGCGCCTTCATCTACGCCATCGGCAGCATGCTGATCACTGCCCACGGCGGGCGCACCGAGTTCTACATGACCGATACCATCGACCCGCTGTTCGTCAACAACGCGGCGCGCAATATCGAGAAAGCCACCTGGATGCTGAGCCAGCGCCAGGACGCCAATGGCGTGCTGCTGCTGTTCTCCAACGAGATCTCGGAGGAGGGCAGCAACCTGAGTTTCGCCGTGGAGTTCGGCAAGATCGTGGCGCGGCTGGATTTGCTGGCAGAGTTGCTGGATGAGCGCTACCGACGGATCGGGCTCAACTATGCGCAGAGCCTGTTGCTGATGAACTTCCTGCCGGTGCAATAGCCCCGGTTCAAAGCAATGCTTGTATCGCCCGTCGGTAGCGTTGCCCCGCCAGGCTCATGCTGTTGTTGTGGGTCGCGCCCGGCACCAGCAGCAAGGTCTTGGGCTCCTGCGCCGCCTCGAACAGCTGCTGGCTGAAGCGTGGTGGCACGAAACGGTCATCCAGCCCATGCACCAGCAACAATGGCAGGCCGACGTCCTTGATCTTGTCCAGCGAATCGAATTTCTGCGACAGCAACCAGCGCACGGGAAGCGTGGTATCGGCGACGGCGGCGGCGACATCACCCAGCGACGTAAAGGTCGATTCGAGAATCAGCCCGCGTGCCGGCGCTGCGCTGCCTGCTTTTTCGGCCTCACGCGCCAGTTCCGAGGCCAACTCGACCGCCACTGCACCGCCCAGCGAATGGCCGAAGATCAGGCGCTTGCCAGCGTCCGGCTGCAGCTGGGCAAAGCGCTCCCAGGCGATACGGGCGTCTTCATAGACCGTCGCTTCGGACGGCAAGTCGCCACGGCTTTGCCCGAAGCCGCGGTAATCCACGGCCAGCACCGAATAGCCCATGGCATGCAGCTGCTCAATGCGAAACAGCTGGCCGGTGAGGTTCCAGCGCACGCCGTGCAGGTAGAGGATGGCCGGTGCATCGGTGCGCCGCGCCGGCCACCACCAGGCGTGCAGGCTCTGGTTGTCGGCAAAGCTGCGCGGGCGCAGGTCGAGTTCCTGCACGCCGCTGGGCAGGCCACGGAACCAGCTGGCCTGGCCGGGCTCGATGCGAAATACCAGCTCGCGCTCCTTGTGCTGCAGCACGGCGCAACCGGAGGGCAGGCCGATGATCAGCAGCGTGGCACACAGCCAGGTGAGCCAGCGGCGGCGTAGGTGGGTGATGAATTGGCTAGGCATGGGGGCGTTTTTAACAGATGCCCAAGGTTTGATGGCGGAAAAGTTACCGAGCGGGCGAGAGAGGATTGTTACGGGAGATTAAGCGAAGGGGCCGCAGTGCGGCCCCCTGCACGGCTCAGTTTGCCCGAGCCGCGTTCAAGGCACCGGCGCGCGAGACGCGCAGTGCCACCAGGCTGCCCAGCACGATCAGCGCTGCCAGCGAGTACAACGCAGCATCGGTCGAGCCGGTCTGGTCCTTGATGAAACCGACCAGGTACGGGCTGAGGAACCCGGCCATCTGCCCAACCGAGTTGATGATCGCCAGGCCCGCGACGGCGGCACTGGCGCTGAGCAGTGCAGTCGGCATCGGCCAGAACATCGGCAGGCCAGTGAGGGCGCCCATGGTGGCGATCGACAGGCCGAGGATGGCAATGGTCGGGTTGGCGGCGAAGTTGACCGCGATCAACAGGCCCAGGGCACCCATCAGCATCGGTACCACCAGGTGCCAGCGGCGCTCGTTGCGCAGGTCTGCCGAGCGGCCACAGAGGATCATGAACACACCCGCCAGCAGGTACGGGATGGCGCTGAGCCAGCCGATCAGCAGCGGGTTGTCGAACCCCATGCTCTTGATGATCGACGGCAGCCAGAAGTTGATCGCATACACGCCGCTCTGGATGCAGAAGTAGACGAAGCCGAAGGTCCAGATCAGTGGGTTGGTCAGCACCGCGAGCACGCCATCACCGTGGGTGGCCGGTTTGCTGGCGGCGTCGGCCTTGAGGTCGGCTTCGATCAATTGGCGTTCGGCCGGGCTCAGCCAGGTGGCTTTCTGGTAACCATCGCTGAGCATGACGATGGCCAGGATACCCAGTACGACCGTCGGCAGGCCCTGGATCAGGAACATCCACTGCCAGCCGGCCAGGCCATGCTGCCCGGCGGCGAAGTGCTGCAGGATCCAGCCGGAGAACGGCCCGCCCAGCAGGCCCGAGACCGGGATCGCTGACATGAACAGGGCCATGATGCGGCCGCGACGGTCAGCCGGGAACCAGCGCGAAAGGTACAGCACCACGCCGGGGAAGAACCCGGCCTCGGCCGCGCCGGTCAGCAAGCGCAAGGCGTAGAACTCGGTGGGGGTGGTGACGAACAGCAGGCAGGTCGAAAGGCTGCCCCAGGCGATCATCATCGCCGCGATCCAGCGCCGTGGGCCAAAGCGGTTCAGCGCCAGGTTGCTCGGCAGGCCGCACAATACATAGCCGATGAAGAAAATCCCGGCGCCGAGGCCGTAGACGGTTTCGCTGAACTTGAGCGCGTCGAGCATCTGCAGCTTGGCGAAGCCGACGTTGACACGGTCCAGGTAGTTGAACAGGTAGCAGATGAATATGAACGGAATCAGCCGCAGGGTGATGCGCCGGTAGAGCGCGTTGCGGGTGACCTGTGCGCCTTGGTCAGGGGCAGGGCTGTGTGCCATGATCGTGATCTCTGTTGTTATGATTGTCGCCGCGTCGCCTGTGCCGGCGCTCGCCCTGACGAGTCTCGGGGAGTGCGACGCGCGTGTCTTTGTGCTTTTGCACAGCCAGCTGCCAACGCTGCTGTGCCTGCGAACAAAGCCTAACACCCATAAGGATCGCTGAATGTTCGAACTGGACCATGACCTGGCGCAGGATATCGTTGATCGGGCAATGGCCATCCTGCCGTGCAACGTCAACGTCATGGACAGCCAGGGGTTGATACTGGGGAGTGGCGAGCCGGAGCGCATCAATACCCGCCACGAGGGGGCCCAACTGGTGTTGGCCAATGGCCGCATCGTCGAGCTGGACGTAGAGGCCGCCAAGTGCCTGAAGGGCGTGCAGCCCGGCGTCAACCTGCCGCTGATGCTCGATGGCCGGCTGATCGGCGTGCTCGGGCTTACAGGCGACCCGCAGCAGATGCGCACGTATGGCGAACTGGTGCGCATGACCGCCGAAATGCTCCTGGCACAGCGCCATTTGCAGGTTGAACAGCAATGGCGCCGGCAGCGTTGTGACGATTTGCTGGCTTTGCTGCTGGGCGGCACCGGTGACTCCCCGCGGCTGCTGGACGAAGCCCAGCAACTGGGTTTGAAACCGCAGTTGCCGCGCATCCCGTGTTTGTTCGAGTTGCGCGCCGGGCCACCCGCCGAAGCCTTGGCCGCCTGGTTGATGAGCCGATATCCAGATAGCTGGTGCGTCAGCCCCGCGCGCGACTCCCTGCTGTGGTGCCGGCCGGCGGGGCTGGTGATGGACGAAGAGCGCCTGTTAGAGCGCGTGCAGCGCGGTGGCTGGGTAATCGAACGCCTGGCGCTGGGCAGCCCGGCGCAGAGCCTGGAGCAGCTGCGCCGTGGCTACCGGCGCGTGCGTGACTTGCTTGCCTATGGCCGCGAAGTGTTGCCCAACGAGCCCTTGCTGAGCCTTGCCCGTTATCGCCTGCCGGCGTTGCTGTGGCGCCATCGCAATGAAGATGCGCTGGATGAACTGCTCGAGCCGCTGCACCGTATTCGCGCCAAGGACGCCAGCGGCCAGTTGCTTGCAACCTTGCGCGCCTGGTGCGCGCACGACGGCCAGAGCCAGGCCTGCGCCGATGCCTTGGGGATTCACCGCAACAGCTTGCGCTACCGCCTGGAGCGCATTGCCGAGCTGGGTGAAGTCGACCCGCTGCGGCTTGAAGGCATGCTGAGTTTGTACCTGGGCTTGCAGTTGTTGCCTGCGGATTGAGTGCAGGCAAAGGCATTTGCCCAAACATCGCCTCGACCATTTTGTGCATCCGACCGAGGCCCTTGCGCTGCACAGCTGTCAGCATGCCGCTCATCTGGACAGGAGAATCCCCATGAAGATCGTCATCGCCCCCGACTCGTTCAAGGACAGCCTCGACGCTGCCAGCGTTGCCCGTGCCATTGCTGCCGGCCTGGCCGAAGCGTTGCCGGCCGCCGAACTGGTCGAGTGCCCTATGGCCGATGGTGGCGAAGGCACCATGGAGGCGATTGTCGCTGCTAGCCACGGTGAACTGCGCCGCCTGACTGTGCGCGGTCCGTTGGGGCCGCGCGTCGAGGCGGGGTGGGGTTGGCTGGCGGACAGCCGCACGGCGATCATCGAAATGGCCCAGGCCAGTGGCATTCAGCGGGTGCCGAGCGCGCAGCGTGATGCCTGCCGCAGCTCGACCTGGGGCACTGGCGAGCTGATTGCTGCCGCGCTCGCCGCTGGCGCTCGCCGTATTGTGCTGGCGATTGGCGGCAGCGCCACCAACGATGGCGGCAGCGGCATGCTGCGGGCCTTGGGCCTGCGCTTGCTGGATGCCGATGGCCAGGCGCTGGAGGAGGGCGGGCTGGCCTTGGCCCGGCTGGCACGCATCGACGCCCGCGACCTGGACCCGCGTTTGGCTCACGTGCAGGTGGAGGTGGCTGCCGATGTCGACAACCCGTTGTGTGGTCCCAATGGCGCTTCGGCGATTTTCGGCCCGCAAAAGGGGGCCAGCCCAGAGCAGGTGCAGGCGCTGGACCAAGCGTTGGGCCGCTTCGCCGACCACTGTGCGCAGCTGCTGGGCACCGATGTACGCGAGCAGCCAGGCAGCGGCGCCGCCGGCGGCATGGGCTTTGCGGCCAAGGCATTCATGGGCGCGCAGTTCCGTCCGGGGGTCGAGGTGGTGGCCGAGTTGGCGGGCCTCGATGCGCTGGTACAAGGTGCTGACCTGGTGATTACCGGTGAAGGGCGCTTCGATGCCCAGACCCTGCGTGGCAAGACACCGATGGGCGTGGCGCGGGTTGCCAAGCGCCACGGCGTGCCGGTAGTGGTGCTGGCGGGCACCTTGGGCGAGGGCTATCAGCAGCTGTATGCGCACGGTATCGATGCTGCCTTTGCATTGGCCAGCGGGCCGATGACCTTGGAGCAGGCCTGTGCCGATGCCGCCCAGTTGCTGCAGGCTCGGGCCAGTGATATTGCCCGGGTTTGGCGCTGTGCTGGTCACGCGTGATCGAGCCGCACTTTGGGGGCGCTATGCGCCCCTAGGCCTGGGGCTTGATCTGCCGGAGTGGAGATGGCGAACGGCTTGACTGGACTGTCAACAACCCAAGCGCAAGCAATGCAGCCACCGCGCCCGTCAACGGCAGATAAGCCAAGCCGAACCGTTCGATCATCCACCCACCTAGCCCACCACCCAGGGCCGTCCCCAGGTTGAACGCCGCGATACTCAACCCTGATGCCACCCCCGTTGCCTGCGGCGCCCACTGCCTGGCCAGGCTGAGCAGGCGCAGGGTGGACAGGGTGACGATGGCAAAAAACACCGCGCCCAATACGCCGACCAGCAGCACCACCGCCCACGGTTGCTCACGCCCCAGGTAAAGCAGGCCAAGGTTCGCGGCAAGCACGGCCAAGGCGACTTTCAGGCATTGCCCCGGCTCGAACCGGTCGGCCAACACGCCGCCCAGCAGGTTGCCCAGGATGGTTGCAGCGCCGAACAGCAGCATCGCCAGGCTCAGCAACCGTATGCCGCCGAGGGTCACCTGCAGCAGGAATGGCGATACGTAAGTCAGGAACGAAAACGTGGCGACGCTCACCAGCATGGCAATGCTTGCTGCCGCCAACAGTGGCCGCTGCATCAATGCAGCCAGGCCTGCCAAGCGGCCTCCCGCGGGCAGTGGTGGTGCGTCTTGCCGGGGCATCAGGCGCAGCAGCCCGAATAGGCTGAGCAGGCCCATCACCCCCAGCACCACGAAAATGGCCCGCCACGACCACAGGCTGCCCAGCAACGTCCCCAGTGGTACACCCAAGGCCAGTGCCAGGGTCAGCCCCAGCCACACCAGCGACAAGGCCCGGCCTGCGCGAGGTGCGTCGACCAGCTTTACCGCCACGTCAGCCGCCACTGCCATGAATACGCCATGTGCCAGGCCGATGACGAACCGCACCAGGTTCACGGTCGCGAGCTGTTCGACCCAGGCAAATGCCAGGCTGCCCACGGCCAGCACGGTCAAGGTCAGCGCCAGTGACGTGCGCTCACGCCAATTGAGCACCCAGGCGGTCAGCAGCGGTGCGCCGATGGCCGCGCCCAGTGCATAGGCGGCGATGGCCGAGCCGACGGCGGTGGTGGACGCAGCGAGGTCGTCGGCCATGGCCGAAACCAGCCCGGCCACCACGAACTCCGACAGCCCGAAGGTGAAGGTACACAGGGAAAATACATAGATGACGATTGGCATGGGGTGAACAGGGTCCTTACAGGTTCAAGGGTGCTGCCGCCAGGCACTGGCGTCGAGGCTGACGCGCAGCGCCAGTTCCATGGCCTGGTCGCGATTGAGCCGCGGGTCGACCTGGCTCAGATAGCGCTGGCCCAGGTCCGCCGGTTGCAGGCCCAGCGCACCGCCCAGGCATTCGGTGACGGCATCGCCACTGGCTTCCAGGTGCAAGCCGCCCAGTGTCGACCCGTGGCGCGCATGCACGGCGAAGGCGCTGGTGATCTCCGCGAGAATGTCGTCGAAGGCGCGTGTCTTGGTGCCGCAGGGCAGGGCGTGGGTGTTGCCGTGCATCGGGTCGCACAGCCAAAGCACCTGGGCGTCAGCCGAGCGGACGGTTTCGATCAGCCGCCCCAGGTGGTCCTGCAGGTGCGCCGCGCCCATGCGGTGGATCAGGGTCAGGCGCCCGGGTTCGTTGCTGGGGTTGAGCCGCGTGAGCAGGCGGCGTAGTTGATCCGGGGCGGTGTCGATACCCACCTTGACCGCCAGTGGGTTGGCCAGGCCGCGCAGGTACTCGACATGGGCGCCATCCGGCTGCGCGGTACGCAAGCCGATCCACGGCAGGTGAGTGCCCAGGTTGTACCAACGGCCATCGTGGTGCAGACGGGTCAGCGCCTGTTCGTACTCCAACAGTAACGCTTCGTGGGAAATGTACATTTCACGGTGCAGGAAATTACCCGGCTGCGAGCCGGCCAAGGTGCGCATGAACTGCAAGGCACCGTGAATCTCCGCCAGCAGTGGACGTAGCCGCTCGCCGCCGTGGGCCCGGTTGAGCCAGTCGAGCGGCCAGCGTGCGGGCAGCAACAGGTTGTCGATACCTTCAGCTTGCAACTGATGCAGGTGTTCGAGGGTTGTCGCCGAGTGGGCATGGGCCTGCAGCAGGCGCTGCGGGTCTGCCCGGCGCGCCTGCGCAGTGAAATCATGATGGTTGACGATATCACCGCGATACACCGGCAGACTCAGCCCTTCGCGTTGCTCCCGATCACTGGAGCGCGGCTTTGCATATTGCCCGGCCAGGCGGCCGATCTGCACGATCGGCAGTTGCAGGCCATGCATCAGCACCTGGCTCATCTGCTGCAGCAGCGCAACCTGGCGCGTGCTCTGCGCCAGGTCGTTGTGCTCGAAACGCTCCGCGCAGTCGCCTAGCTGCAGGACGAAACGGCGCCCTTGCTGGGCTTCGGCCAGCAGCGCCTTGAGCTGTTGGACGCGCTCGGCGGCCACCAGCGCGGGGCGTTGCCTGAGTACGTCGAGCGCGAGGTGTAGTGCGTGAAGCTCTTCATAGACCGGTTGCTGCAGGGCCGGCATGCCGCGCCATGAGTCGATCGTCCAGGGCGCCAGGGCGTCCTGCACTGTGGCGGTGGGGGGCTGCATGTATGTCTCTCCTGAGAGGTGCTTCGCTCGATCTGCCCGAAGAGCAGGTGGCGGCGATAGTGCGCAGGGCAGACACGGCTTGGGAAATACAATAAATATCTTTGTCTGATATCTCACCGGATTCACGGGGTGTATCACCAGTTGCTGCCAGAAATTTCCCACGCACCGACCAGTTTCTGTCTGCGGAAACAGTTGACTAATACCTTTCAACTATCACGGGTAGTTTCAAATAAGTATTTTACTTGGGGCGGACGCTCGCTAATTCTCTGCGCTGTTTATTCGAGAGGGCGAGTCGATGTTAGTTCACGGCGACCAGGATTACGGTGTGCTGAAGGAGGCGGAGCGCGAGCTTCAGCTGCAGGCGGGGCATATCCCCGACGCTGCATTTTATGAGCGCAAGTTGCAAGCAGTGTGGGCGCGGGCACAAGACAGCAGCCACTACGCAAACATAGGTCAATACAGTTTTACTGCGTTCAAGCAATTGCCGCTGACCGCCAAGGCATTATTAAAACGTCAACCGTTGCAGTTTTGCACAGTGGAACTTGGCGAGGCGGCCAAGTACTACGCAACCACCGGTACGACCGGCGAGCCAACACCGACGCCACGGTTGAAAGAAGACATCATCTGGAACGCCGTCAGCGTCGCCAGCCACTGGCGAGCGGTACTGCGCCCCGGCGCACGGGTGGCCAACCTGATGCCATCGGATATCGTTCCGGTCGGCGACTTGATCGCCAATGTCTGCGAGTACCTGGATGTTTCCCACGTGCGTCTTTACCCGTTCACCACGGGTATTACCGACTGGGAGCGGGTGTGCAAGACCTTCGACACCTATCGGCCAACCGTGCTGTTCATTGCACCGGGGGTGCTGGTGCAACTGACCCGCTACCTGAAACAGCGTGAATTGCTGCAGACCTTCGCTGAATCGGTGCGCGCGATCATGCTGCTCGGCGAGGTCAACACCCAGCCGTTCCGTGAGCGCCTGGCGCGTTGGTGGCAGTGCGAAGTGTTTGACGCCAGTTACGGCAGCACAGAAACCGGTACGCTGGCGGCAGTGGGCCACGACCTGCAGATGCGCCTGGCCACCGCCACCCACTATTTCGAACTGCTGCTGCCCGATGGCAGGCTGGTCACCCCGGCCGAAGGCCTGACGGGCCGCCTGGTGGTCACGCCGCTCAACCTGTACGCGCGCCCCCTGTTGCGCCTGGACACCGGCGACAGCGTGACCATCACCGCGCCATGGGAGCCTGGCCACATTAGCCCGAGCCTGTTGATCAACGGCCGCGACAGCGACAGCATCGTGGTCGGCGGGGTCGGGTTGGAAATCCGCGCGGTCGAAGAGGTCGTCTATGGCACCTGCGATGCCACCGGTTATGTCATCGAAGTGGACCGCCAGCATGATAGCGCTGCGCTGATTCTCGAGCGTGACGTTGGCTGGGACGCCAGCCAGGAAGCGCAGTTGCAGGCTCTGTTACTGGCACGCTCCGAGCAGCACATGGGGCTGCGCTGGAGCCGTGTGCTGTTCGTCAACAACCTGTCGGCGGTGAACAAGAGCGGCGCCTCGCAAAAGAGCTGGAAGAAGACCAACCTGCGGTTTGTCGGGGGCCCGCAATGATGCCGCCACGCGTTCCCCAGGGGCAGGGCCTGGGCAACGGCCAGCCGGACTTGTGGTGCACCTATGCCGCGATTCGCACCCTGGCCTGGATTGAACGGCTCGAACAGGTGGATGCTCCGGCATTGCAGGCTTACATCCAGTCGCGGCGCAACCGCGATGGTGGCTTTGCCTGGAGCAAGGGCATGCCCTCCGATGCCTGGGCCACCTTCTACTGCACCGAAACGTTGAATGACCTGGGCGTTGCAGTCGAACGCTGCGACGAGACCGCGAAGTGGCTGCACACGCTGTTTGACGGTGACGCTTACGCCATGTGCCCTGGCCAGACGGCCGACGTGTGGGCCAGCCACTATGCGCTGCGTACCTTGATTGAAGTCTGCCAGGGCCAGGTGGCAGACACCGCCCCCCTGTATGCCTGGCTCAAAGGCCTGCAGTGCGCCAATGGCGGCCTCAGCTGGTCCGCCGATTTTGCCCGGCGCAATCTCGCGGATACGCGCGCCTGCTTCTACGGCGTGATGGCTGCACGTGCCCTGGCACGTCAGGGCCTGCCAGCGCCGCAGTGGGACGTGCCGCGGCTGGTCGCCTGGTTGCAGGC
Source organism: Pseudomonas sp. NPDC087185 (assembly GCF_044744955.1). Classification (NCBI taxonomy): domain Bacteria; kingdom Pseudomonadati; phylum Pseudomonadota; class Gammaproteobacteria; order Pseudomonadales; family Pseudomonadaceae; genus Pseudomonas; species Pseudomonas sp. NPDC087185. The sequence continues at coordinate 28,056 of NZ_JBIUZK010000003.1, forward strand.
GCAGCAGATGGATTGCGGCGGCTTTCGTTTCAGCGAAGCGGCGCAGGTGCCCTGCCTGTGGGCGACCTATCGCGCCACGGCCAGCCTCGCGGCCTTGCACGCGCAACCGCTGGGCCGGCAGTGCTGCGCCGAGTGGATCGCTGCGTTGCGCGGCCCGACGGGGGCCTTTGTGCGCTGGGCCGGTTACGACGGCGAGGATGTCTGGGCAGCTTTCTGCGCGGTGGGTTCGCTCAAGGCCATGGGGGAGCCGGTGGCGCACCTGGCTGACGATGTGGCGCGGTTCATTGCAACCTTGTCGATGCCCCAGGGCGGCTACACCTACCGCTTGGCCGACAGCGCAGCGGACGTCCTCACCAGCGCGTCTGCGGTGCTGGGTGGCAGCCTGGCACCCGAGCAGCGCGATGCCGCCGTGCGTTGGATCGAAGGCTGCCAGATGCCCAACGAGCCGGGGATCATGTACATGCCTGGCCGGGGCGCCGAAGTGCGTTGCACCAATTGGGGGCTGGCGGCCGGTGCGTTCACCGGTCAACCTGCCGCACGCCAGGCGATCGGGCGCTGGCTGGCCTCGCTGCAAAACCCCGACGGTGGCTTCGGCTTCTGGGAGGGGCGTGGCTCGGATATGGTGTCCACTGCTTCGGCCGTTTCGATCCTGCGCCAACTGGGGGACGCCAGCGGCGTGGACCTTGTGGCCATCGAAACGTACCTGGCCAGCTGCCGGCAGGCGCAGGGCTACGCCTCGTTCCCGCGTGGCGAAACGTCCCTGCGTGCCGGGCTGCAGGCGCTGGGTTGCCTTGCCTATCTCGGCCATCACGTTGCCGAGGCTGCAGCGCAGTTACTGGCCGCGCACACGGTGCGCCAGGGCGGTTTCGCCAACCAGGGGCAGCGTATCCCCGACCTGCTCAGTACCTACCAGGCGGTAGCACTGGCTGCCGACCTGGGCCTGCCGGTGGACATGGCGCACCTGAGCTTCTTCCTCGACAAGGTGCGCAGTGATGCAGGCCACGCCTGGTCACCGCTGTTCCTGCAAGGGGTCGATGCGCTGTCCACGTGCCTGGGGCGTTTGCTGGAAGCCTTTGCCAACGGCCAGCGTCAGCAGTTGCCCAGCCTGCAGTTGTCGTAAGGAATCGTCATGCCCACCCTCACTGTTTCCTGCGCGCCACTGCCAACGCTGGAGCGCAAACGCCTGGCGCTGGCCTTTACCCGCCAACTGAAAAACCTGGGCGCGGATACCGCCCACTGCATGGTGTTCTTCAACCCGTTGCCCGAGGCCTGCGTGTTCAGCGCTGGCATGCCGCTGCCAACCGTTGACCGCGATGGCGTAGCGGCGCAGTTCCATGTGCGCATCACCCTGTCGGTGGCGCGCGACACACTGGCGCATCAGGCGCTGGCCCAAGGGCTGCACGGCTGCCTGCGGACACTGTACCCCAACGCTTTCATCTACCTGCATTTCGACCCGATCCTGCCCGAGCACGTGTTCTTCAGTGCCGGCGCAGAATTGATCAACGCTGCCTATCAACAAGGAAAGACCGGCTCGTGAACGACCTCAGCATTGAACAGCGCATTCGCCAGACCCTCGGCCAACTGCTTGGCGAGCAGGTCGACGCCATCGACAAGCGCGACAGCTTTCGCGACTTTCTCGGCGAGCGCTTCGACAGCCTCATGGCCGTCGAAGTGATCACCGCCATCGAAGCCAGTTTCGACATCGAAGTGGACTACCTCAGCGACGACGTGCGCTTCTGGTTCGAAACGTTGGAGAAAATGGAGCAATTCGTCGGGCAGAAACTGGAAGACCAACTGACCTTGCAGGCCGCCGAGTGAACGCCGAGCATTTGTTCGCGACTTCCGGCTCCACCGGTATGCCGCGCCAATGGCTGCGCAGTGTGGCGCAGATGGAGCGCGAGGCGGCCTTGATTCTCGGCCGCTGGGCACCCGATGCCCGGGAGATTTTCTCCTTTGCGCCGGCCAGCCACAGCTACGGCATGATCCTGGGTGAAGTCGGTGCGCGGGTGTTGAACGCGCAACTGCAAGCCTGCTCGCTGGAGCAGCAGCGGCTGCCCGTGCTCGACGGCGACGGGCCGTGCGTGATTCTTGCCATTGCCAGTACCTGGCGTGTGCTGCCGGCGCTGCTGGCCCGGCTTTCGGCCCAGCGCACGGTGCTGGTGGTGCACAGCGCCTCGCTGCTGCCACCGGACGCCCTGGCCACGGTGCGGTGCCATGCGGGGCCACAGGTGCGCTTCGTCGAATTGCTGGGTTCTACCGAAACCGGCGCCATGGCCTACCGCGAGCTGGATGCACACAGCAGCCCGGAGCAGGCCTGGACGCTGCTCGACGATGTCACGCTGCTCAGCGCCCCGGGCCGACCGTGCGCACTCGAAGTCGCCAGCCCGCGCATTGCCCGTGAGCAGGGCCAGGCACTGCCTGCGGCCAGTCATTGCTGCGATGACCAGATACTGGCGTTGGGCCCGCAGCGCTTCCAGTGGCTGGGCAGGGCCAGCAGCCTGATCAAGGTCAACGGCCTGCGCGTCGACCTGGCCCGCCTGGCCAGTGAGCTCGGCCAGCGCCTGCAATGCTCGACGCTGGCCTGCGTGGCAGTCAGCGATGCGCTGCGCGGTGAAGCGTTCGAAGTGCTGTTCAGCTCGATCACGCTTAGCGAGCGCACTGTGCTGGAGGCGTTTCAGCAACTGCCTGCGGGCCATCCGCGGCCGGTTGCGGTGCGCCGCGTTACCGACCTGCCTTTATCCGCCACTGGCAAGCCCTTGCCGTGGGCGGCCTCAATGTCTGTCAAGGAATACACCCATGACCCCCGCTAATACCCAGGACACCATCACCCAGTACCTCGGCAGCTGCGGCGCCGATGCCAGCAGCGGCCGCGTACAGCCCGAGTACCTCGGCCTCAGCCTGCGCAAGCGTCACCAACTGCTGCAGAGCAACCCTGCGTTGGCGGCGGACTGGGCATCCCAGTACCAACCATGGTCGGTGCACGCCGACAGCCACTACCGTTGCCTGACCAGCACCCGCGACGTTGAAGCACCCTGGTACCGCCTGGGCGTCAAGGACACCGTCGACGTTGCCGGCCTGCCGACCCGCCTGGGCCTGCGCAGCTACCGCCACTACCCGCAGCGCAGCGCCCAGGCGCTGACCTTCCTCGACCCGCGCGTCGCCGTGGCCAGCAAGGTCGCCACCACCGAGCTGAACATCGCCTTCGGCGCGGGCTGTCGCAACCCGTATTTCCCGACCATTGACCCGTCCGGTTCCAGCACCGGGTCGGCGGTGTCGGTGGCCGCAGGCCTGTGTGATATCTCGCTGGGTACCGATGTGCTGGGTTCGGTACGCTGGCCAGCCTCGCATTGCGGCATGGTCGGCTTGCGCATGACCCAGAAGGCCGCGAGCCTGGCCGGGGTGTTCCCGCTGTCGCCGCGCATGGACGCCTTGGGCTGGGTGACCCGCAGCGCTGACGACCTCGATCTGCTGTTCCCGTTGCTGGGCCTGGAGCCGCTGCTGGGGCAGCAACAACCCCTGAAGGACCGCTACCAGGTCGCCATTCTGGAACACGCGCTAGACCCGGCGCTGACCAGCCCGGCGATGCTCGACATGCTGGGCCAGGCGCGCAGCGCACTGGCAGACCTGGGCATGGCCCCCGGCGAAGTTGCCATGCCCGAGCTGTGGGCCTGCCGCGGTGACGCGTGGCAGTTGTGCGCGCGCGATGCATGGCTGGCTTCGGCGGCCTGGGCGCAGCGTTTCGACTGCGAACTGCATTGGTCGACGCTCAGCGCGCTCAAGGTGGGCGAGGGTGTCAGCGACAGCGACTACCAGCGCATCCACCAGCGCATGGACAGCATCCGTGCCGGTATTGACGCCTGGTTCGACACCGCCCGGGTGGACTTCGTGGTGTTCCCCATGGACCCCAACCGGCCATTCGATCGACGCAACCCGCAACCCGGTGACTCGACCATTCCGTGCCCAGCGGAACCGGGCTATGACCAGAAGATCAGTTTCACGCCCTTGGCCAGCTTCAGCGGCCTGCCGGCCATCACCGTGCCGATCTGCCTGAGTGCCGACGGCAAGGCACCGCTGGCTGTGCAGATCATGGGCCGGCGCGACAGCGAGCGGCAGCTGCTGGACATTGCCAAGCGCCTGCAGGCTGTGACGGGCCTGCTGCCAACCCATCGTCTTCAGGTGTAAGGAGCGCAGCATGTGCGGAATCACCGGCTGGGTGGACTACACCCGCGACCTGCCCCAGGCCACAGCGGCCCTCGGAGCCATGACCGATACCCTGGCCCTGCGCGGCCCGGATGCCAGCGGCAGCTGGCAGCATCGCAATGCCCTGTTGGGCCATCGGCGGTTGGCGATCATCGACCTCAGCGGGGGCGTGCAACCGATGACCTACCGCTGTGCCAGCGGCGAGGAAATCGCCCTGGTCTACACCGGCGAGGTCTACAACCACAACGCACTGCGTCAGCGGTTGCAGCAGGCAGGGCATCAATTTCAGACCCGCAGCGACACCGAAGTGGTGCTGCACGCTTATCTGGAATGGGGCGAGCAGTGCTGCGAGTACTTGAGCGGGATGTTCGCTTTCGCCGTGTTCGACGGGCGCGACGGCCACTTCCTGCTGGTGCGTGATCGCCTGGGGGTCAAACCCCTGTATTACGCCCGGCATCAGCAAGGGCTGCTGTTCGGTTCGGAGATCAAGGCCATCCTGGCGCACCCGGAGTTCGTCAGCGCACTGGATGTGGTCGGCCTGGTAGATGCCCTGAGCTTGTCGCGCGGCACCGTGCGCACGGCCTTGCGTGGGGTCAGCGAACTGCCGCCGGGGCATCGCATGTCGTGGCGGCCCAACGGGCAGCCCACGCTCAGCCGCTACTGGCAGCTGCAGCGGCGCGAGCACCCGGACGACCTGGCGAGTACCGTGGCGCGTACCCGCGAATTGCTTGGCAAGGCGTTGGGCGAACAGCTGTACGCCGATGTGCCGGTGTGCTCGCTGCTTTCTGGCGGGCTGGACTCGACCATCCTCACCGCCATGGCGCAGCAGCGCCTGCAGGCAGAGCAGGGCGGCAGGGTCAATTCGTTCTCGGTGGACTTCGTCGGCCAGGCCGAACAGTTCCAGAGCGACGAATTCCGCCCGGAGCGCGACCAGCTTTACGCGCTGGCGGCTGCCGAGTACATTGGCAGCCAGCACCAGACCATCCTCATCGACAACCGCGAACTGGTCGCCGACCCCGCGCGCAGGGCGGTGTACCGGGCCAATGACTCGGCGGCGACCTTCGGCGATGTCGACACCTCGTTGTACCTGCTGTTCAAGGCCATCCGCGGTCACTCCACGGTGGCCATTTCCGGTGAAGCGGCGGACGAGGTGTTTGGCGGTTACCCCTGGTTCCGCGACCCACAGGCCGTGGCAGCGCAGCGTTTCCCCTGGCTATCGCGCATGCAGTTGCTGCAGCCCGCGTTGATCAACCCTGAGTTCAACCAGCTGTGCGACTTTGCCAACTACCAGGACAGTTGCTACCACCAGGCGCTGGACAGCGTCGAGCACTTGCCGGGCGACAGCGCGCAAGAGCGGCGCATGCGCGAACTCTGCCACATGCACCTGCAGCGCTGGCTACCCATCCTGCTCGATCGCAAGGACCGCTTGAGCATGGCTGCCAGCCTGGAGGTGCGGGTGCCGTTCACCGACCATGAACTGGTCGAATACGTGTACAACGTGCCGTGGGCGATCAAGGGCAAGGATGGCCAGGAGAAGTGGCTGCTCAAGCAGGCCTGTGCCGACATCCTGCCGCCGGCGGTGTTGCAGCGGCGCAAGAGCCCGTACCCGACCTCGGCCAACCTGGCGTATGAGCGGTTCCTGCGTGAGCGTGCCAGGCAATTGCTGGGTGAGGCTGGCAGCCCGGTGTTCCAGGTGGTCGACCGTGGTCGCCTGGCCGCTGAACTGCGCAAGCCCGAGGGCTATTTCAACTCGCAGCTGCGGCGCAACAACCTGGAAACGGCCCTGGCGCTGGATGCCTGGCTGCGTGAATACCGCTTAACGGTGTAGTTCGCGCGTGTCGCTGCCATCCAGCATCACCGGGTTCTGGATGGTATCGGCATAGCGCCGTGGCGCCCCCAGGTCGAGCATGGAAATGAAGCTGCCCAGGGCTGGGGAGGCGTTTTGCAGGTTCCAGTTCATGTACAGGCCCATGGTCGGTGTCGGCTGGTCCTTGATCGGCCGGATGGGGCGGAACTGCACGCGGTCACGCAGCGTGGAGTAGGCGATGGACTCGGGTACCAATGCAACGCCGAAGCCGCAGGCGACCAGGCCGATCAGGGTGTGGATCTGCGCCGCTTCCTGCACCACCTTGGGGTAGAAACCGGCCGATTCGCACAGGGCGATCAACTGGCTGTGGTAGCCGCTGCCCAGCGCCTGCGGGGTGAAGACGAAGTCTTCTTCGGCAAAATCACGCAGGTCGACCACCGCTTGCTGGGCCTTGGCGTGGCTGGTGGGCAGGGCCATGACGATCTGCTCATTGAGCAGCAGCCGTGATTCGATGGTGTCCGGCGGCATCGGCAGCTTGCGCATGAAGCCGATGTCCGCTTCGCCGGCCATCAACGCCTTGGCCTGGGAGGCCGACGGCATCTCGCGGATGGTCAGCCGCACGTTCGGGTAGATCTCGCGAAATTTCTTCAGTGTATTGAGCAGCGATTCGTAGTACGCGATGGAAATGGCGGTGATGGTCAGCTTGCCGCAGATGCCTTCGGAGACGTTTCGCGCGTACTCGATGCCTTGCTCCAGCTCCTTGAGCGTGCGGTAGGCGGTTTCCAGGAACGCCATGCCGGCGGCAGTCAGCTTGACCCCGCGCTTGTTGCGCAGGAACAGGCTGAAGCCCAGCTTCTCTTCGAGTCGGTTGATCGCCTGGCTCAGGGGGGGCTGTGCCATGTGCAGGCGGATGGCTGCCTTGTGAAAGTGCAGCTCCTCGGCCACGGCAATGAACTGCCTGAGCAAACGTGTCTCGATCATGCTTACGTTCCTTCATCGAGTCGAACGGGCGCCAGGAGGGCGTATTCCGGCGGGCGACCCGGCAAGGCGGCCATCATAGTGCGTGGCATCGCGGTGACAAAGCCTCTGCTGCAATCGTGTTGGGTGGGGCATTACGTTGTTGGCAGGAGCACACCCGTGGGTCGCGGGTCTCAGGTGATATCTGCGAGATATCAAAGTTGCATGCTTTTAATATTAAGTCATTGATTTTTTTATTGTTATCGTAAAAAAGGAGAATCGGAAGGGCGCTACAATGCCAAGCACAGACCCATTCAAAGACAAAGTCGCCATCGTCACCGGTGCCGCCCAGGGGCTAGGCCTGGACTACGCCATGGCCTTGGCCGCGCGCGGTGCACGGGTGGTCATCAGCGACCTGGGCACGGATCGCTCGGGCGAAGGGCAGAACCCCGGTGCGGTCAGCGAGGCCCTCCAAGCCCTGCAGGCCAAGGGCTATGAGGTGGTCGCCCATGTCGGCCACCTGGAGAACGAAGAAGAATGCAGCCAGCTGGTGGAGCTGGCCATCGCGCATTTCGGTGCGTTGGATATCCTGATCCACAACGCCGGCTGGGTCGACTACCAAGGCATCGAGACCCAGGAGCAGGCGTTTCTCGAGCGTGCGCTGGGTATCAGCGTGCACGCCCCGGTGTGGCTGGCCAAGCATGCCTGGAAGCACCTCAAGGCGTCCGAAGCGCCACGCATCGTCTTGACCACCTCGGACCGCGCCATGTACCAACGCTATGCCCAGCCGGGCCTGGTCGCGTACTCGGCCGGCAAGATGGCCCAGGTGGGCATCATGAATGCCCTCAGCATGGAAGGGCAGGAGCACGGCATCCTGGTGAACGCGATCTCGCCGGTGGCCAAGACCCGCATGTGGGGCGTGACCCAGCCGCCGGAAGAGCTCAAGCCCGAATGGGTGACACCGGGTGTGCTGTACCTGGCCAGTGCGCTGTGCCGGGATACCGGCTACATCCTGCGCGCCAGCAATGGCCAGTTCACCGCCACGCGTTTCAGCGAGAACAGCGGCGTCAGCTACCCGCGTGACCTGGCGCGGGTGGAGGCGACCAGCCTGGCCGAGGTGGCCGAGCGCTGGAGCCGCATCAAGGAATGCCACTACGTGCCGATCAAGGTCGCCAATACCCGTGCCGACCTGGGCGAAAGCCCGGTGTGGGATGCCCGCACAGGCGCGCTGTATTTTGTCGACATCACGGGCGGGCGCATCCACCGGCTGCTGCCCGATGGCGAGGTCGAGATGCTCTACGAATCGGCTGCGCGCATCGGTGCCCTGGCGCTGACCGATCAGGGCAACCTGATCTTCACCGAAGACGCCAGCGTGGCCATTCTCGATGTACAGCCGGGCAAGGTGCGGCAATATTCCGTGCCGGTGCATCACCGCTCGAGCTACCGCTTCAACGACGGTGCCTGCGACCCGCAAGGGCGCTTCGTTACCGGGTTGATGGACGAGGGCCCGAGCGGCAAGACCGGCGCCTTGTTCCGCTTTGACGGCGAACTGCACGATGAGGTGATCCACGACGGTTTGTCGTTACCCAACGGGATTGCCTGGTCGGCGGATGGCCAGACTGTGTTCTTCGTCGATTCCGTTGCGCGCGCGATCTACCGGGCCGAGTATCTGGCCGAAGGCCGCCTGGAGCAGGTCAGCCTGTTCGCCGAGACGCCCGCCGAACTGGGGCGCCCGGACGGCATTGCGCTGGATCGTGAGGGTGGGCTGTGGGTCTGCCAGTTCAATGGCAGCTGCCTGCTGCGCTATGACCGCGATGGGCACCTGACCGACCAGGTGGTCATGCCGGTGCCACGCCCGACCAGTTGCTGTTTCGGTGGCGATGGCATGGGCACACTGTTCATCACCACAGCCCGTGTCGGCATGTCGCCCGCCGAGCTGCGGCACTACCCGGACGCCGGTGACCTGTATGCGATCCGCCCGGAAGTGGGCGGCATCGCGCGCGTCGCCTTCAAGGAATAAGCGCTTGCACCTGGCTGGCCGGTAACACGGCCAGCTCGCCGAAGCGTTGCGCCGAGTCGATGTAGCGCAGCGCCGATTTGGCATCCTTCCAACCGACGTAACTCATCAGCGACTTCAACTCCCAGCCGTTGGCCGTGGCCCAGGTGGCAAAGCCGCGGCGCAGGGAGTGGCCGGTGTACAGCGCCGCCGGCACGCCGGCGCGCTCGAGCATGCGCCGCAGCAGGCCCACCAGGCTGTTGCTGTTGAGCGGCGTGTCACTCAGGTTGCCCCAGCGGTCGAGCTTGCGAAACACCGGGCCGTGGGCAATGCCGGCCACTTCCAGCCACTGCAGGTAGGCTGTGACCGGGCACAGCGCCTTGAGCGCCGGTGTGCGGTGCTGTACGCCGAGCGCTTCACGGTCGCCCTTGCTACGCGGCAGGAACAGCGTGATGCCGACGCCTGCCTCGGCCTGGATATGCTCAACGCGCAGGCGCGCCAGTTCATCACCGCGAAAGCCTCGCCAGAAGCCCAACAGCAGCAGTGCCGTGTCACGCCGGGCACGGCGCAAAGCTGGCAGATCGTGGTGCTCGCGGGCTTGCCTGGCGGCTTCCTCGAAACACTCGACAGCGGTTTGCAGGTGCTGCAACAGCAGCGGCGCAGCCTGTTTGGGTGGCGTCGGGTGCAAGGTGCGGATGCCGCGCAGTACCTGGCGCACCAGGGGCGCCTTGGTCGGGTCGGGGAAGCCCTGGCTGATGTGCCATTGGCTGAGGGCTGCCAGGCGTTGGCGCAGGGTGCTGACCGCGTGCTGTTCGGCATGATCGGCCAGGTAGCGGGCGATGCTGTCGGCGGTGGCGGGCAGGAACCCACCCCAGTGCGCCTCGAAATGCTCGATGGCGGCCTGGTAGCTGCGCCGGGTGTTGTCGCGGGTGGCGGCGCGGACGTAGCGCTCGATATCGGTCATGGTCGGCGGTGTGGTGGTGGACAGTGACACGATAAAGCTTATTGGTTTGTCTGTCCCGGCCCTTTCGCCGGCAAGCCGGCTCCTACAGGTATTGCACTGGCTTGAAGATCACACGGTTCCTGTGGGAGCGGGCTTGCCCTGCGAAAGGGCCGGTGTAAACGAAGCCAGTTTCAGCGTGGTACTGCAGCATCCATCAGTTGCCGCAAGGGTTCGTACTCGGCCTGGCTCACCGGCACCAGCCCGCTGGCATCCTGGGTGGCAACGAACGCCGCCAAGGCCCCTGGGTCATCCAGCATTGCTTGGCGAATACGGTTTTTCAGCACCGGACACACGTTGGCACTGAACACATAAGGGTCGTAATAGATCGGCCGCGAACGCCACTGCACGGTGAGCGTACCCGGTGCCAGCGCGTGCCGGGCCAGGTAGGCATCGGCCCGTTCACTGGCGACGAAGGCTGCATCCACACGGCCATCCAGCAGTGCTTCCAGCGCTTTGTCGTGGTTGCCGGCGTACACCAGTGAGCCGAAAAACCGTGGCAAAGGCACGCCCACCTGGGCAGCGAACTCCACGCTGGGCACCAGGCTGCCCGAGGTGCTGGCCGGGTCGCTAAGGGCCAGGCGCTTGCCGCGCAGCGGGTCGATACCGTCAGGGCCGTCGGCTCGGGTCAACAGCAAGGCCTGGTAATGATTGCCCGCTGCAGTGAAAGGCCCGGCGCTCAGGGTGAAGGTGGCAAAGGGTTCTATCCGCGGTTCACGGCGTTGGGCAAGCACATAAGAAGCAGGGCCGAGGCGGGCGATGTCGGCGCCGCCGGAAACGATGGCATCGACCACGCTTTCATAGGAGGCGGCGATGACCAGCTCCACCGGTACACCGGTCGCCTGGCTCAAGCGCTGCAGCAGGGCTTGATGGTCCTGTGTCATGTCCTCGTTGCTTGTGATCGGTATCACCGCCAGGCGCAGGCTGCGGGGCGTGCAGTCGGCCAGCACGTTGGCTGCCGACAGGATGGCCAGCAACAGAACGGCCAGCGCCTTCAAAGCACGCATGGTTTTACCTCGATACCGTTGAAGGGCGGGTAGTCACGCAATTGCGCCGGCGACAAGGGGCGGCTGAAGTGGTAGCCCTGGGCGATGTCGCAGCCGGCAATTCTCAGGCACACCACCTGCTCGCGGGTCTCGACGCCTTCGGCAACCACCTCCAGGCCCAGGCGCTTGGCGAGGATGATGGTCGAGGAAACGATCGGGCTGTCGTCGTAGCTGTTGGACAACGGGGCGATCAGCGAACGGTCGATCTTGAGCTTGCTCAACGGCAACGACTGCAAGTGCGCAAAGCCTGCGTAGCCGCGGCCGAAATCGTCCAGGCTGATCCCCAGGCCCGCCGCGCGAAGGCGGTGCAGGTGATCGACCGCAGTGCCTTCGGGGTCGAGAATGGTGGTTTCGGTGATCTCCAGCTCCAGCCGTTGGGGGGCGATGCCGTGCAGCTGCAACTTGGCCAGCAGTCGGGTGCTGAAGTCGGCCTGGCGCAGCTGCAGCGCCGAAACATTCACCGCCAGGCACGTTTCACGGCCTTGGGCGTCCCAGCGTGCCAGCGCTTCGCAAGCCAGGCGCAACACTTCCCAGCCCAGCTCGATGATAAAGCCGCTGCGCTCGGCCAGGCCGATGAATCGGTCCGGGTAGAGCAGGCCGAACTCCGGGTGCTCCCAGCGCACCAGCGCTTCGTAACCCAGTACCTGGTGGGTATCCAGGCGAATCTGCGGCTGGTAGTGCAGCACGAACTGGCGTTCGGCCAGGGCACTGCCGAAGGCCTGTTCGAGGGTGAAAGCCTGGATGTCGGCCAGGTTCAGTGACGGGTCGAAGAAGCGATACTGGGCGCGCCCGGCCTGCTTGGCCGAATACATTGCAGCGTCGGCACAGCGGATCAGGCTGTCGATGTCCTGGCCGTCGCGCGGGCAGATGCTGACCCCGACACTGGGGCTGGTGTTGACCTCCTGGCCGTCAAGGGCATAGGTCGCCGAGAGCTTTTGCACCAAGTTGCGCACCCAGTTGTTGATCTGTTCTTCGCTGCGTTCACCCGCCAGCAGCACCACGAATTCGTCGCCGCCAAAGCGCGAGGCTTCGTCGCCTGGTTCGAGCAGGCGCTGGATGCGCCCAGCCACGGCCTGCAGCAGCAGGTCGCCGATCTTGTGCCCGAGCGAGTCGTTGATCGACTTGAAGCGGTCCATGTCGATGAACAGGATTGCCATCAACCGGCGCTTGCCGCGTTGCCGGGTCAGTGCCAGGCCTGCGACTTCGACGAACTGGCGGCGGTTGTGCAAACCGCTGAGGTGGTCGGTGGCGGCGGCATGGCTGCTGCGCCGGTGTTCGTCCTCCAGGCGCCCGATCAGTTGCTGGTTGACCTGCTGCGCGTGCTCCAGGGCACTGAAGGCTTCCTGGCGCTTGCCCAGCAGACGCAAGGTCCAGGCCAGGCTGGCGAGGATCATCAGGGTCATGCTCAGGTTCAGCCAGAACTGCCGCGAGTAGGCCAGGGCGGTGGGGGCGAGGATTTCGTCATAGCGCTGGCTGACCACGATGCTGAAGCCGCGTTCGTCGGTGCGCCGGTACAGGCTTTGGTAAGGGTTGCCTGCCGCGTACTGGACCAGCAAACCCGACTCGCTACCCAGGGCCGGCAGGCCGGGCTCGAACGCGTCGCCGGCGACGACCACGCCACTGGTGTCGATACGCAGGCGCTCCTGGCCGTCATCCTGCAACAGGCGCATCAAACCAGTCGTGCCCAGGTCGATGTGCTGGAACAACACGGCGAGGTAGCCAATATCCAGCTGAACCACGAGGATATTGTCGATTTCGCGGCCCGGCAGGTTGGTCAAGGGCAGGAGGAAGGGCAGGCGCCAGTTCGGCATGGCTGGCGGGGTGAGCGCGGGCGCGGTTCGCGGCAGGAAGGGTTTGAAACCGTAGTGGGCCACGTGCAGTTTCAGCTGTTGCAGCCAGTCTTCCGGCAGCGCTGGCGCTTCATCGCTGTGGCTCGCCGAGAGCAGCCGCCCGTTGCGGTCGTACAGGCTCATGCGCTTGAACACCGGGTCTTCGGCCAGCAACCGGGCCAGGCTCAGGTTGCCCTGGCGCAGCACTTTCATGTCGTCCTGGGTGACGCGACCTACGGCCTGCGCACGGTCAACCAGCTGGCGCAGGCTTTCGCCGACGATGCTGGCGAGGTTCAGATGCTCGGCCGCCTTGGCCCGCAACGCATCCTGGCGTGCGGCAGCCTTCTGGCTGAAGTGCAGCCCCCAAAGGAAGGTGAGGGTGGCTGCACAGAGCATCAGGATCAACAGGCGCAGCAGGCCTGCAGACGAGAGAAAACGGCGTATCACGGCTGGTGTTCCCGACCCTGGGTGATGGTCGAAAAATACGACAGCCAGATGACAGGCTCATGACTGATGGCTAAATGCCGTTAAGGTTTTCCCCGATCTGCCAGGGGGGCCTGCAGCCGCGTGGTTTCCTCTTCGAGGTAGCTGAGCAAGGCAGCGACCTCGGCGTCGCCCAATCGCATGTTGGGCATGGCCAGGCGGTTGTACTGTTCAAAGAGCAGCGTGGCCAGCGGGTCCTTTTCGGCGAGCATCTGGTCCGGCTCCTTGAGCCAGCGGGCCAGCCAGCGGGCTTCACGCTGGCGGGTGACACCGAGCAAGTCGGGGCCGATGCCAGGTTGACCGGGTTCGGTGTTACCCACCGAATGGCAGGACGAACAGCGGGTGCGGAAAATCTGCTCGCCGCTGCTGGGTGGGCGGATGTCGGGGGCGCTGGCGTAGTCGTTGGCCATTGCCGCGGCCTGCTTCCAGTTGTGCAGGCTGTTGCCCAGGCGGTCGGCGAGGATGTAGGGGCTTTCGAAGGGCGAGGCTTTCATCCAGCGGCCGGTGGCCTGGTTACCGATGATCAGGCTCAGGTTGTGGTCCTTCGAGCGGCCGTTTTCCAGGCCTTCTATATACAGGCCCAGGCGCCGGCGCAGGTGTTCGATGTCGCCGGGTTCACCGGTGAGCAGGGTCCACCCAGGGCCGATGCCGAACTGTTCGGCGTAGCGTTTGAGCGTTGCGGGGGTGTCGTTGTACGGGTCGATGCTGATGGAATAGAGGAAGATGTCCTTGCCCACGCGGTCGCCGAGGATCTTCTGGACTTGTCGCAGGCGCGCGGTTTCGACCGGGCAGGAGTCGGAACAGCCGGTGAAGATGAAGTTGATCGCGACGACCTTGTCCTTGATCAGGTCGTCGAAGAAGTGGACTTGCTGGCCGTCCTGGGTGAGCAAGCGGGTATTGGGGAAGTAATCGGCGCCCCAAGGGCTGGTGCCTTGGGCCTGGATCGGGATTTGTGCTTGAGCCTGCAGCACTGGCTTGATCGGCCAGTAGTGGGTGCTGGCGGCGAACAGGGAGAGTGCGAGCAGAACACGCCATGAGCCGGTCATGATGCAGTCCTCTTGTGTTATTTCAGGGTCTGTTTAGGCCCTATCGCCGGCAAGCCGGCGATAGGGCTGCAAAGCAGCCCCCGCCTTACCTGATGCTGACCGGGGCGGTCACGCTCTGCCCCAGCGTCGACTTCACGGTTACCGTCGCAGGCGTGGCCGGGCCACTGCCGGTGGTGGTGACCGACAACCGCCAGCGTGCCCCGGTGGTCGCCGCTGTCAGCGTGGCGGTACCCAGGTTCAGCGGCCCGCTGGTGGTTGCGGCAGTCACCGTGATGCTGTTGCCCGTGGCCACCGAGGTGGTACCGGACACGTCCCAGGTGTAGCGGTTGTTGCTGCGCAACTGCACCGATGCACTGCTGACCTGGATCTCGTCCATGGCCACCGCCGGGCCCACTGCAATGCTGACCGTGGCCGGTGCCACTGACTCGGCCCCTTTGGCATCACGCGCCGAGTAATTGAAGCTGGCGGTGAAGGGGGTGGGCACCGTCGCCGGCGGGGTATAGGTGACGACAGTGCCATCGGTGCTCACCGAACCCTTGCCGGAATCCGGTTGGCTCAGGCCTATGACGCTCAGCGGCAGGTTGCCCTCCGGGTCGGTGTCGTTCGCCAGCACATTGAGCACGATCGGTTTGCCGGCCGTGGTGGCTGCACTGTCGTTCACGGCCACTGGTGGCTTGTTGCTGGTGTCGTCGCCACCGCCATGGCCACTGCTGGTGCGGAAGGTCGGCAGGCCGACCGAGGCGACGTACTGCACGCCGTCCCAGCCCGGCAACGGGGTCGGCATCACCTGGAATTGCCCTGGGTGCTCGATGTCCCAGCGCAGCAGCATCGAGGAGTCTTCATGCTGGGTGTTGTGGCAATGCTCCATGTAGGTCCCGGCGAACTCGCGGAAGCGAATCGCCATTTCAACCTCTTCGGAGGAGTCCACCTCGGAGCCGATCCGATACACGTCCTTGCGTGCCCATTTTTCCCACTCAGGCGGCGCCTTGCCATCGCGGCTGAGGATCACACCTTCTTCGAAGTGCACGTGCACCGGGTGGCTCCAGCCGTTGCCGCCGTTCTTGATCTTCCACACTTCCAGGGTGCCGTCGCCGCTGAAGCCGCCGTCGGTGGCTTCGTTCGTCAATTGCGCGGCGGCCGTGATGCGCCGTGGGTCCATGCTGTAGCCGAAGCCGCCGTCGGTCTTGATGGTCCAGGGTGCGGTGTCGGTGCCGTCGGAGCGGCCGAAGATGAACTCGCGGTGGCGGGCGGCATTGATCTTGTCCTTGTCGGCCTGGGCGGTGCGGTCGATGGTCAGCGGGATCATCTTCAGGCCTTCGGCCTTGCCGGGCTTGGCGGGCTCGTAGGCGGTTGGGTCCATGCTCACGTCCTGACCGCTGTAGGGCTGCACCAGCAACTGCATGAACTTGCCCACCACCGGGTCGCCGTTGTCCCATTCCGGCCCTTTGCTGGTCTGCTTGATGACCGCCTTGTATTTCTCCGACAAAACATCGGCCAGCGCGATGGCCTGTTTCGGGCCCTTGCCGGTTTCGTGCTCCATCAGGTTGACGAAGTACAGCTTGTCGCCGGCCTTGATGCCGTTCTTGGCGAAGTTGATGATGATGTCGTAGCGCTCGGCAATGGCCTGCAACGGCAGGATGCCATTATTGTCCTGCAGGTTGCCGTCAGCATTGAGGTCCAGGGTGCCGTCGAATGGCACCGCGTGTTCCATGATGTTGCCGTCGTTGGCAATCATGTGGAACGGCACGCGTGCATAGGACACATTGGAGCCGCTCGGGCCTTTGAATTCACCGCTGCTGCCTGCGATTTCACGCACCACGGCGAACTTGAAGTAGCGCGACACCGAACCATTGAGAATGCGGAAGCGGTAGCTGCGCGCGCGTACCTTGAGCGTGGGCTGGTACTGCCAGTTGACCAGGATCTGATCGCCCAGGAACCCGTCGGTATTGAACGGGTTGAACCACAGCTGGCCGTTCTGATCCCAGGCCTTGTCGGCGATCACCAGGTTAACGTCGTAGTCGCGGTTGCCCCAGGCCATGCCGCTACCGCTTGGGAAGCGCAGGTTGACACCGTCCTGCAGGGCTTCGTTGCCGCGGTCCAGGGCGCTGTAGTAGTTCATCATCACGGCATTGCCTTTGTAGACGTTCTGCGCCGTGAAATCCATCATGTGGTCGTGGAACCAGTGGGTACTCATGGTTTCGCGCCAGTCGCCGCGAATCTTGATGCTGCCGTTCTGGCAGGTCTTCAGGCCAGGGGATGCGTCGTTGACGAACAGGGTTTCGCCCGGCGCGCAGGGGAATGCTGCGCGGGGGTCCTGGGCGCGGGTGTTGATGGTGTCATAGCCGGCCAGCTGGATCGGCCAGCGGTAGTCGTAGTACTGGCCGGGGAAGAAGTAGGCGTTGGCGAAACCATCGCTCTCGGCCGGGGAATGGCCGTTGTGCTCGTGGGTCGAGATGGTGTGCAGGCCGAACCCGGCGTTGGCGGCCGGGTCGATCGGCAACGCGTTGTAGTGGCGCATGAGCACCGGCTGGCCGTAGCGGACCATCAGCAACTTGGTAGGGAAGGTGCCGTCGAACGTCCACAGTGACTTGTGGTTCTGCAGCGGCATGTTCGGGTGAAAGCGCGTGTCGATGCCTTTGGTGGTGCCGAGCGTGGTGGGGATATCCGAGGTCTGGTAGTACAACCCACCTGGCGCGAATTCGCCCACGGCATAGTTGTGCAGCTGCTTGCGGTCACGCAGCCCCTGGTTGATGCGCGCACCCGCCTGTGCGGTCTTGAACGCGGCCTGGGGGTAGAACTCGTTCCAGCGCTGGTGCGACCAGCCTTTTCCTGGCGGCCGGCCTTCCGCCGGCGAGCCGACCGAATTGCGATTGAGGAACATCTCGATCTGCGCCTTCCACGGGTTGCGGTCCAACACGTTGGAATACTGGGTCGGGAACGGGTACAGCCCGGGTTGCTTGAGGAAGGCTTCCAGGGCGTTGCCGTTCGGGCTGCTGCGGGCGACGATGTCAGGGTCCTGTGCCGGTGCCGCACCGAGCGTGGGGACAGGGAACGTCAGGCTGGGCGGCGGCAGGCTCGGGTCGAGTTTCTCCGGGCCGAACTCTTCGAACAGCAGCAGCTGCTGGGTGAAGGGTTGCGCGCCATACAGCGGGCTGGGCTTGCCGTTGGTAGGGTAATTGCGTGAGGTCTGCATGGCCGGTGGCAGCACGTTGTCGACGCGGTTGGTGTCGCGGTCGCCATAGACACCGTCCTTGAGCTCAAGCGAGCCCTGGTTGGCCTCGGGCAGTGTAAGCAGGTTGAGCAGGGCCGGGTTCGGATCTGCCGGTTGGTCGTCAAAGTGGGAAGGGTCCGTTGGCGGCGGCTGGCTGACATCATCCATAGAGCCAGCCACGGCACCGTGCTGCCCAAGGCTGAGGATCATCGCGGTCACAGCGGTCAATCTGAACAGGGGGCGGCAGGGGTGGATCACGGCAGCTTTTTTCATCGCCTTATGCCTCGGTCGCAGCTAAATGGCTTGGGGCCATCAATGGCGTATTGCCTCGTTTTACTGGCCGGAGCAACGGCTGTGCCAAGTAATCTTTTGTTAAACAAAACCTTGTCGGAACTGATGCGACATAAACGTTGTCGCGTCAAAAAATGGGTATAGGTACCCACAAGCGGGTATGGCAAGGCCCAGTTCTGGTGATTTGCCCCGTGACAACCCCGGTGCAGGTGCTGTATACCTGCACCCCACCAAGGGGCGTCCGGCAACGGGCTGAGAGACCGCTGGCACAGCAGCGCGGTGACCCTTCGAACCTGATCCGGATCATGCCGGCGAAGGGATGGGACGAACGACCTGCCTTTTTGCCGGCCTCATTGCGAGGCCGCTCCATGCCGCACCGTAACGGTCTCGCTGTCACCCCATGGAGTGCAGCACCATGACCGAACGCTTCACTGAAACCCTGCGCCGCCAGAGCGAACCGACCTGGTCGGCTGCCGTTGGCCACCGCTTCGTCACTGAGCTGTGCGACGGCAGCGTGGCGGACCCGATCATGGTCCGCTACCTGGTCCAGGACCATCGCTTTCTCGACAGCTTCCTGACCTTGCTGGGCGCCGCCATCGCCACCGCCGATACCTTCGAGGCACGGCTGCGCTTCGGCCGTTTCGCCGGGATGATTTCCAGCGACGAAAACACCTACTTCCTGCGTGCCTTCGAGGCGCTGGATGTAAGCCCTGCGCAGCGCGTCGAAGCGAAGGACACGGTACCCACTGCCGGCTTCAAAGCGATCATGCAGGAAGCCGCCGCCACCCGTTCGTATGCCGCGGCGCTGGCCGTGCTGAACGTGGCCGAGGGCCTGTACCTGGATTGGGCAAGCAAAGCCGCCAAACCCTTGCCCGGCAACTTTGTGCATGCCGAATGGATCACCCTGCACGACAACCCGGCGTTCGCTGAGTTTGTCGCCTTCCTGCAGGCGGAACTCGACCGTGTAGGGCCGCAAGCGGCTGCGCTGAGCCGCGATTTCTATGCGCGCACCGTGGCACTGGAGCTCGCCTTCTTCGACGCCCTCTTTGAGGAGGAGGCCTGAGCATGGATATCTTCGAGCGCCTGAAAGCCGCCACCACACCGCAGTGGGCCAGCTACGTGGACCACGATTTCGTGCGGCAGATGGGTGAGGGCACCTTGAGCGAGGAGGCCTTCCGGACGTACCTGGTGCAGGACTACCTGTTCCTGATCCAGTTCGCCCGCGCCTGGGCACTGGCCGCCTACAAGAGCCGCCTGCCGGCCGACATTCGCGCTGCGCAGGCTGGCCTGGCGGCCATCCTCGATGAAACCGAGCTGCACCTGCGCCTGTGTGCGCGCTGGGGCCTGTCGCAGGCCGATATCGAGGCGGCGCCCGAGCACCAGGCTACGGTGGCCTACACGCGTTATGTGCTTGACTGCGGCGCTGCCGGCGACCTGCTGGAGCTGCACGTGGCGTTGGCGCCGTGCGTGATTGGCTACGCCGAAATTGGCCGCACGCTGGCGCAGCAGATCGGTGACCTGAGCAATCACCCTTACCGGGAGTGGATTGGCGAATATGCCGGCGAAGGTTACCAGGGCGTGGCGGCGGCGGCACGCAAGCACCTCGATGAGCTGGCGGCACGCAGCATGACCGAGCAGCGCTTTGTCGAGCTGGCGGGGATCTTCGGCCAGGCTTCGCGGCTGGAGGCGGATTTCTGGCAGATGGGGTTGGATGGGGTGGCATAACCCACCTTGCTGGTCGCGGCCCCTGTGGAGCGGGTTGATCGGGGCACCGAAACACGGGCGAAGCCCGTGCTATCGACCGCGGTAGAGTTCAATTACTGACCATCAACTCCGGCCCCAGGTAGCCGTTGACCAGCGCGATATCATCATCCCCCAGGCTGCCCACCGAAGACGCCAGGCGCAAGCGTGACATCAGGTAGCGCAACTTGGCCTCGAACAGGTCATGCCGGGCCACGAACAGCAACTCCTCGGCATTGAGCACATCCGAGTTGGTGCTGGTGCCGCCTTCCTTGAAGCCCTTGCGTGTCGACAGCAGCGAGCGTTCGTTGGAGGCCACGGCTTTCTCCAGCGCACGCACCCGCAACGCGCCGCTTTGCACGCCACGGTACTCCCGGGTGGTGCCGGAAATCACTTCCTGGCGCGTAGCGTCGAGTTCATCCAGCGCCTTGGAACTGTTGGCCGAGGCCTGGCGCGTCAGCGCACTGACACCGCCACCGCTGTACAGCGGAATATTCAGCTCCAGGCCAATCGAGCTGTAGTGGTTGCGCTGGTTCAGCTCGGAGATCGACTGGCTTTCGCCGGCGGTGTAACCCGCGACAAAGTCGAGGGTCGGATAATGGCCAGCCCGTGCGCGTTTGACTTCCTCTTCGGCCAGCTCGTAGCTGTGCCGGCGGGCATGGATCAACGGGCTATCGGCCTGGGCCTTGACCAGCCAGTCCTGCAGGTTGCTCGGCAGCAACGGCGGCGTATCGAAGGCAGGCTGCAGAGTGGTCAGCGAGTCAGGCGTTTCGCCGATGTATTCCTCCAGCTTGCGTCGCGTATTAACCAGGTTGTCCTGCGCCTCGATCAGCTCGGCTTCGGCCAGGTCGCGCCGGGCGGCCGATTCGTCGATGTCGGTGATGGTGCCGTCACCCAGCTCCATGCGCCGCCTGGCCGACGCCAGTTGCTCCTCGAATGCACTCAGTTTGGCCTTGGCCAGGGTGATGGTTTCACTGGCCAGGAGCACGTCGAAATAACTGTCGGCCAGGCGCACCGCAGCGTCCTGGCTCTTGGCATCGAACACCGCGACGCTGTAGTCGGCGCGCTGCTGGCCCTGGTGGTACTCGGCCATTTTCTGTTTATTGAACACGGGTTGGCGCAGGCGCACGCTGGCGCCTTTGGAGTCGTAGTCGAGGTCGCGGTCAAGGCCGTTCTGGCGTTGGCTGCCATTGATCTTGTTGTAGTAGGCCGAGCCATTGATCTGCGGCAGCAGGCCCGCCTGGCCGATGGCGCGGTTCTCGGCGCCGGCCTGCTTCTCGTGCACGGCGGCCTGGTAGATAGGCCCCTGGTACTGCAACAGGTCCCAGGCTTGCTTGAGGTCCATGGCGCTGGCCGGTGCGGCCAACCCCAACAGGCAGACGAACAGGCAATGACGGTTCATTTCATTGCTCCTTGAACGCGCTGTCGACGCGTTCGAGCATGGGTTTGAGCAGGTAGCTGAGCAGGTTGCGCTCGCCGGTCTTGATGGTGACCGTAGCCGGCATGCCAGGCCGTATATGGTTGCTGCCAAGCAGTTTCATGCCCGTGGGGGTGACTTCAACCTGGGCCAGGTAGAAGGGTTGTTTGCTTTCCTCATCCATCAGCCGGTCAGCCGAAATGGTCTTGACCCGGCCGGGGATGTTTGGCGTTTGTGCATGGTTGAAGGCCGGGAAGGCGATGTCCACGGCAAGGCCGGGGACCATCTTGTCGATGGCCTGCACCGGTATCATCGCATCGACTTGCAGCGGCTCGTTCAGCGGTACGACCTCCATGATCTTCGCGCCAGGCTGGATGATGCCGCCGACGGTGGCGATGCTCAGCGCCTGGATCATGCCGTCGATCGGTGAGCGGATCACCGTGTGCGTCACTTCGTAATCCAGCGCGCGCAGACGGTCGGCGAGGGTAGTGTTTTCCTTGGCGGTGTCGGTCAGCTGCGACTCGACTTCCTTCAGGTAGTCGTGCTGGCGCTGCAGGATGCGCAGCTTGATTTCCGTCACCTGGCTGCGCACCCGGGCGATGTTGTTGAGGTTTTCGGCCTGGCCGGCGGACAGGTCGGCATTGCTGCGTTCCAGTTCCAGCAGGCGGTTGCGCGGTACATAGCCTTCAGCGGCCAGTGTACGGGTGCCTTTGAGCTCCTGATTGAGAAAGCCGATTTGCGAGGCGCGAGCACCATAGACCTGCTGCAAGCCCTTGAGCTGCACGTTCGAAGCGGTGAGGTTTTCCTCGAGGATGCTGATTTCGCCTGCCAGCCCTGCACGCCGGGTGTCGAGCAACCGCTGTTGCAAGTCCATGGCAGCCACCAGGCGCGGGTCATCGGCGTAGCGCTGGGTCAGTTCGGGGGCGTAGGCCACCGTGTCGCGGCCATCCCGTTCGGCTTCCAGGCGGTTCTGCACGGTCTGGCTGACGATGTACTGGGCGCTCAGCGCACCTTGTTCGGCCAACGCGTGCAAGGCGTCGAGGCGGACCACTTCCTGGCCCTTTTTCACGACATCGCCCTCGCGTACCAGGATCGCCTCCACGGTGCCCCCGGTCAGGTGCTGCACCGCCTTGCGATTGCTGGTGACCTTGACCGTGCCGGTCGCGACCACGCCGGCATCCAGCGGCGCCAGCCAGGACCACAGCAGGAAACCGCCGAACCCGGCAAGCATCAGCCACAGGCCCACCCGCGCCGGTTTGCCGACGTCCAGGTCGATCAGGCTCTTGCCATCGGCGGGGATGATCTCGGTGTGTTGGCTCAGTTGCATGATCGGTCACTCCCGTACTTTCACGGCGGCCAACGGGGCTGCGGCGCCAGCCGGTATCACACTGGCTTTGCGCAACGCGGTGAACACTTCATCGCGGCTGCCAAGCATCTGCACGCCGCCGTCTCGCAGCATCAGCACCTTGTCGACAGCGCCCAGCACATTGGGCCGGTGGGAGATCAAAATGACCGTGGCGCCGCGGGCTTTGAGATCGGCCAGGGCATCGACCAGGGCCTTTTCGCCAACGTCGTCCAGGCTGGCGTTTGGCTCGTCCAATACCACCAGGCTGGGCTCGCCATACAGCGCACGGGCCAACGCAATGCGTTGCTTCTGGCCACCGGACAGCGGGCTGCCATCGGTGCCCAGGCGGGTGTCGTAGCCTTGGGCCAGGCGCAGGATCATCTCGTGTACGCCGGTGATTTTGGCGGCGCGGATCACCGCGTCACTGTCCACTTCGCCAAAGCGGGCGATGTTGTCGGCGATGGTGCCTTCGAACAGCTCCACGTCCTGTGGCAGGTAGCCGAGCCAGGGGCCGAGTTCGGCCTTGTTCCAGCTGAAGATGTCGGCGCCGTCCAGGCGCACCTTGCCGGCCTGCGTCGGCCAGACGCCCACCAGCAGGCGGGCGAGTGTGGACTTGCCCGAGGCGGACGGGCCGATGATGCCGAGGCTTTCGCCCGGGGCCAGGTTGAAACTCACCCCGCGCACGATCGTGTTGTTGGCACCCGGAGCGCCGGCGAATATGTTCTCCACGGCCAGCATGCCCAGCGGGCGCTGCAGTGACATGCTCGGTGGGCGGCGTGGGTAGTCGTTGAGCAATTCGTTGAGCCGCCCCCATGCCGAGCGGCACCCGAGCAGCTGCTTCCACGAGGCGATGACCTGTTCCACCGGGCCCAGTGCCCGGCCGGTGAGGATCGAGCAGGCGATCATCATGCCTGGGGTGATCTTGCCCTCGATGGCCAGCAGCGCGCCGGTGCCAAGAATCAGCGATTGCAGGCTGATGCGCACGAAGCGCCCGGTGCTGCTGATGATGGCGGCGCGGTCGGACGCCAGGCCTTGCATCTGCAGGATGCGCAGATGGCCCTGATACCAGCGTTTGCTGATCGATGGCAGCATGCCCATGGCCTCGATCACTTCGGCGTTGCGCAAGTTGTTGTTGGCGTAGTTGGCGCTGGAGAGGGCCGCCTGGTTGGCCTCGGCCAGCGGCTTTTGCGTGGCCTTTTCGGTCAGGTAGGCCAGGGCAACCAGCATCAGTGAACCGATCAACGTGACCAGGCCCAGCAGTGGGTGGATCAGGTACGACACCAGCAGGTAGATCGGTGTCCACGGCGCATCGAAAAAGGCGAACAGGGCATTTCCGGTCAGAAATTGGCGCACCTGCGCCAAGTCCTGCAGGGCTTGCGCCGGGTTACCACCGGCGCGGCTCAGGTTGCGCTCGAACGCTGCACTGAAGATGCGCTGGTTGAGGCCCATGTCGAGGCAGTTTCCGACCCGCACCAGCACCCGGCTGCGCACCCACTCCAGGGTGGACATCAGCAGGAACAGCCCGACCACCAGGAACGTCAGCATGGTCAGCGTCGTCACGTTGCGGCTGACCAGCGCCCGGTCGTACACCTGAAGCATGTACACCGATGGCGTCAACATCATGACGTTGATCACACCGCTGAAGGCGGCCAAGGCAAAAAAACTGCGGCGCAGGCGAAAAAAAGCATCGGCCAGCTCGGAGCGGGTGCGTGACGACTTGTGCATGAGGCCTCCCTTTTCGAACAACCGGGGGCCATTGCGGCGCGCCGGACTTCAACAAACAGGCGTTCTAGAGGGGGTGCAGGCCGGTCGTTGTGTTGGCGGCTGGGCAAAATGCTTGTGCAGCTCCCTCATGCACGAGCGTAGGTTGCAACGAAATATCTTGTAATATCATTTTGCTCTAATAAAGTTTTGAACTTTTCATAAGTTCCAGCAAAACAGCGAGTTGCAACGCATTATCATCGAGAGCCATTTTTTCGACGCAATGTTGACAAGCTTTGGCTATGCGACTTTAGTCTTGCTTAATCGCGGCAGCTGCAGGAGCAGGTCTTTATCTACGCGGCCTACGGCAAGGGATTGAGCCTTGCCCACCGATAAACCTCGCCCTGGCTCTGTCGAGCACCTGGAGCTTCCCATGGCCATCCACTCGACCTTCTGCTTCCACGGCCCACCTGCCTGTTAGGCCGCCGTTACAGCTTCGCGATTTCCAGGTGCATATCCTGCCCCCGCGGTGAAGGCATCCCCGCGCCAGTGCTCGCCTGAAAACAGCTTCCCACTCACTGCGCAAGTCATCACAGACCGGGCGCGGGATGGACCCTGTCGCCCTGTGTCTTCTCCCGACACATCGAGGGCAATCGAAAATGGCCAATTTCAGCAAGTCGGACCTGGCGTTCATCCTCCAGCAAATCTTCATCGCCGAAGCCCATGCCAAGGGCGCCAACCTCATCGATCTACTGCCGAACGGCCAGGTGCCGTTCGGCCTGCGTACCGTCGATGGCAGCTACAACAACCTGGTCGCCGGGCAAACCGAGTTTGGCGCCGCCGACAACTCGTTCCTGCGCCTGCTCGATGCCCAGTACTGGTCGGCAGCCTATGCCGCGACGGGCACGGTGGTGGATTCGCAACCACGGGTCATCAGCAACCTGATCGTCGACCAGACTGCCAACAACCCGGCAGCGGTGGAGGCCAACGCCGGCGCCACGCCGGTAATGAGCCCCGGCCAGGACGGAGTATTCGGCACGGCCGACGATACGCCGGTGTTCTTCATACCCAACGTTTCGGCGGACGCCGGGCTCACCGCAGGCTTCAACTCCTGGATGACGTTCTTCGGGCAATTCTTTGACCATGGCCTGGACCTGGTCAGCAAAAGCACCAGCGACATCGTGTTCATCCCACTGCAGCCGGACGATCCGCTGTACGAACCGGGCAGCCCGACCAACTTCATGGTGCTGTCGCGTGCGGTGCGCACTGCCGGCGCCGATGGCGTGGTCGGCACCGCCGACGATGGCCAGCCGAACACTACGTCGCCCTTCGTCGACCAGAGCCAGACCTACAGTTCGCACCCCTCGCACCAGGTGTTCCTGCGCGAGTACACCGTCAATGCTGCCGGTCAGCCGTTGGCGACCGGGCGCCTGATCACCAACCGCGACCTGGGCGCCGATGGCAAGTTCGGTACCGCCGACGATGGCGACGGCGAGAATGGCGGCATGGCCACCTGGGCGGTGGTCAAGGCCCAGGCGCGTGACATCCTGGGCATCAACCTGACCGACGCCGACGTGCATAATGTGCCGCTGCTGGCCACCGACGCCTATGGCAACTTCATTCGCGGGCCGGGCGGCATGCCCCAGGTGGTGATGCGCGTCAGCAACGGTGCCGACGGTATCGCCGGCACCGCCGATGACGTCACGCAACTGGTCGAAGGCAATCGCGCAGCGCCGATCAGCCTGGCCAATGCCGTCAGCACCGGGCATGGCTTCCTTGACGATATCGCCCACGATGCCGCGCCAGTCGTGGTCGGCGGCGTGCTGCAAGCTGATGCCGACAGCGATGTGGGCAATGCCCAGCCGGTTGGCACTGGCGGCAACAACCTGACCTACGACAACGAGTTGCTCGACGCCCACTACATCGCCGGTGACGGTCGCGCCAACGAAAACATCGGCCTCACCGCCGTGCACCACGTGTTCCACTCCGAGCACAACCGCCTGGTGCAGCAATCGAAGGACACCATTCTCGCGGCGGGCGACCTGGCCTTCCTCAATGAATGGCTGATCGACGACGTCGTCGCGATACCCACCACTCCTGCGCAGATCGCTGCCCTGGTGTGGGACGGCGAGCGGCTGTTCCAGGCCGCCAAGTTCGGCACCGAGATGCAATATCAGCACCTGGTATTCGAGGAGTTCGCGCGCACCATTCAGCCGCAAGTCGACGCGTTCCTCGCGCCCAATGGTTACGACACCTCGATCAACCCGGCCATCCTGGCCGAGTTCGCCCACGTGGTGTACCGCTTCGGCCACTCGATGCTGACCGAGACTGTCGATCGCCTGGACCCGCAGTTCAACCCGATCCTCACCGACCCGAACAACCCCGACCAGCAAATGGGCCTCATTGCGGCGTTCCTGAACCCGTTGGCGTTCGCCGGCAGCGGGGCGACTGCGGACGAAGCCGCCGGGGCGATCATCCGTGGGGTGACACGCCAGCTCGGTAACGAGATCGACGAATTCGTCACCGAAGCGCTGCGCAACAATTTGCTCGGCCTGCCGCTCGACCTGCCCGCACTGAACCTGGCACGGGGCCGCGACACCGGCATCCCCACGCTGAACCAGGCACGCCGCGAGTTCTACGACATGACCGGCGACAGCCAGCTGAAGGCGTACACCAGCTGGATAGACTTTGCCGACCACCTGAAACACCCGGCCTCGCTGGTCAACTTCATCGCCGCCTACGGCACCCATAGCTCGATCACCAATGCCACCACGCTGGCAGACAAACGCGCCGCCGCCATGGCCCTGGTGTTCGGTGGTTCGGGCTCCCCGGCAGACCGCCTGGACTTCCTGAGCAGTTCGGGTGCCTGGGCCAACGTCAGCCTGGCGGGCAAGGATGGGCTTACCGGTACTGCGGATGACGTGACCGGTGTCACCATCAGCGGTGTCGACGCCATCGATTTCTGGGTCGGTGGCCTTGCCGAGCAGAAGATGCCATTCGGCGGCATGCTTGGCTCCAGCTTCAACTTCGTCTTCGAAACTCAGCTTGAGGCCCTGCAGGACGGCGACCGTTTCTACTACCTGTCGCGTACCGCCGGCTTGAACTTCGGCACCGAGCTTGAGAACAACTCGTTCGCCAAATTGATCATGCTCAACACCGATGTCACCCACTTGTCCAACACGGTGTTCCTGACGCCGACCTACACCCTTGAAGTGAACCAGGCCAGCCAGTTCACCGGCCTGGGTACCGATGGCAAGGCCGACCCGACTGGCGGCCTGATGATCAACGGCGTGGAAATCGTCAAGCTGGTGGTGCGCGACAACCCCGACACAGCAGGCCCGGACAGCAACTTCCTGCAGTACAACGGCGAAGACCATGTGGTGCTGGGTGGCACCGCCGGCGATGACATCATCGTCTCCGGTGAGGGCGACGATACCCTGTACGGTGACGGCGGCAACGACCGCCTCGAAGGCGGTGCCGGTAACGACGCGGTGCTCGGCGGCGCAGGCGATGACATCATCACCGACGCGTTCGGCGACAACCGCCTGGAAGGCAACGCCGGCAACGATGTGATCGTGGCTGGCAGCATGCTCGCCGCCGGCAACCTGATCCTCGGTGGTGATGGCCAGGACTTCATCATCACCACCGAAGACATCAGCACCACCTTCGGTGGCCAGGGTGACGACTTCATCCTGGGCGCCAAGACCAACCTGCCGCCCACCGGTAACGCAGGTGACGACTGGATCGAGAAGGGCACCCAGGACGGCGCGCCCGGCGACAACTTCGCGCCGCTGCTGACCGATGATGTGATCGGCAACGACATCTTTGTCGGTGGCGGTGGTTTTGACGAAATGCTCGGCGAGGGCGGCGACGACATTTTTGTGGGCAGCGATGCCCAGGACAAGATGGACGGCATGTCCGGTTTCGACTGGGTGACCCACAAGAACGACCTGGCGGGCGTGACCGTCGACCTGAGCCTGGCCGCGCTGGCCCAGCCGCATGGCAACGCGCCGAACCAGAATGCTGGGGTGTTCAACCCGGTCGGCGCCTCGCCAGCGTCGATTCTCGACCGCTTTGCCGAGGTCGAAGGCGTGTCAGGCTCGAAATTCGCCGACGTGCTCAAGGGCGACAACGTCGATGCCGTGACCATCCTCAACCATGGCGGGGCCACAGGCAGCGCGCTGAGCAACGTCGCGTTGATTCGGGGGCTGGAGCAGTTCCTGGCCGAGGCAGGCTTGCCGACCACAGGCTTTGCCACGGGCAACATCCTGCTCGGCGGCAATGGCAGTGACCTGATCGAAGGGCGCGGTGGCGATGACCTGATCGACGGCGACAAGTGGCTCAACGTGCGCATCGCGGTGTATGCCCCCGGCGACGTCAACCATACCGGCCCTGAGATCGCCAGCTTCGACAGCATGGTCGAGATGATCCCGTTCATGCTCGACCGCACCTACAACCCCGGCCAGCTCAAGGCCGTGCGGGAAATCCTGCCCGGCACCTCGACCGGCGGCGCAGCGTTCGACACGGCCGTGTTCTCCGGCCTGCAGGGTGAGTACGTGGTCAGCGTCAACGACCGTGGCACCGCCAATACCGCCGATGATGTGTGGACGGTGACCGACACGGTGGCCGGGCGCGACGGCACCGACACGCTGCTGCACATCGAGCGCCTGCAGTTCGCCGATGGCCAGCGGGTACTGGTGACAGGTGTGAACGCGCAGCCTACGGGCACGCCAACCCTCACCGATGGCAACGGCGGCGCGATCACCGTGGGTGACCTGCTCACGGTCAGCGTGGCGGGCGTGCGTGATGCCGACAATATCGGCGTGGGTAACCCGCTGGGTACGCTCAACGACAGTTCGGTGTCCTACTACTGGCAGTTCGAGGCCGACCCGGGCAGCGGTGTGTTCGAGGACATCGTCCTGTTGCCTGCCGGCGACCTGGCGTTCCAGAGTGCTGACGGCACGGCGTTCAAGGTGTCGCCGGACTTGGCAGGCTTGTCGCTGCGGGTCAAGGCGATCTACCAGGATGCCCATGGCACCACCGAAGTGCTGTACTCCCAGCCGACTGGCGTGGTCGAGCCCGGTGCGCCGGTCGTGCCTACGCCGGCTACGCCTGTGGTGGATGCCACTGCAGGCGGTGACGGGCTGCACATGGTCCGTTCGGACCTGAACTTCATCCTCGCCCAGATCAAGATTGCCGAAGCGGACGCAGCGGGGCAGGACATCCTCTCGCTGGTGCCGAACGTTCGTGCGCCCCTGGGCCTGCGTTCAGTTGACGGCTCGAACAACAACCTGCTGAACCTCAACGGCCAAAACAACACCCAGTACGGCGCTGCAGACAACCTCTTCCCGCGCGTGACCGACCCGGTGTTCAACCCGGCAGAAGGTGCGCCGGCAGGCTTCTTCGGCCCCGGTTCGCCGGCCATACCCGGTTCCTCTTACCAGCAGACCAGTGGTTACGTGTTCGACTCGCAGCCACGCACCATCAGTAACCTGATCGTCGACCAGACCTCCAACAACCCGGCGGCCTATGCCACAGCCTATGACCCAGGTGCAGACGGCAAACTCGACTACGGTGCCGAGGGTAACGATGACGTACTCAAGGACGGTGTGCGCATCGTCGCCAGCCCAGGCATGGACGGCAAGTTCGGCACCACCGACGACCACGACGTCTACCTGTTCGAGAACACCACCGCCGATGCCGGCTTGTCGGCCCCGTTCAACGCCTGGATGACCTTCTTCGGGCAGTTCTTCGACCATGGCCTGGACCTGCTCACCAAGGGCGGCTCGGGCACGGTGTTCATCCCACTGCAGCCGGACGACCCGTTGTACGTACCGGGCGGCCACAGCAACTTCATGGTGCTGACCCGCGCCACCAACCAGCCAGGCGCCGATGGCGTGCTCGGCACCGCCGACGACATTCACGAGCACACCAACACCACCACGCCATTCGTGGACCAGAACCAGACCTACAGCTCGCACCCGTCCCACCAGGTGTTCCTGCGTGGCTACCAGCTGACCAGCAATGGCCCAGTTGCCACGGGCCAGCTGATCACCAACCGTGACCTGGGCGCCGATGGCAAGTACGGGACCGGCGACGACATCGAAATCGGCGGCATGGCGACCTGGAAGGTGGTCAAGGCGCAGGCCAACGATGTGCTCGGCATCCGCCTGACCGATGCGGACGTCGACAACGTGCCGCTGCTGGCGACCGATGCCTATGGCAACTTCATCAAAGGCCCGCATGGCTACCCGATGGTGGTGATGAAGGGCGCTGACGGCCTGGGCGGCACGGCGGATGACACGCTGGTTGAAGGCAACCCGCTGGCACCGATCGACCTGACCAACGCGGTACGCACCGGCCACCAGTTCCTCGCCGATATCGCCCACAATGCCGTGCCGGTGTTCAGTGGCGGCGTGCTCGCGCCAGACGCTGACAACGTGGCTGGCAACGCCGTGCCGATGAACCCGCAGACCGGCAACAATCTCGCCTACGACAATGAACTGCTGGACGCGCATTACATCGCGGGTGACGGCCGGGTCAACGAGAACATCGGCCTGACCGCCGTGCATGCGATCTTCCATTCGGAGCACAACCGGCTGGTGGCGCAAACCAAGGACACGGTGCTCGATTCAGGTGATGTGGCCTTCCTCAACGAATGGCTGCTCAACCCGGTCACCACACTGCCGGCCAGCCAGGCCGAAATCGATGCGATGGTGTGGAATGGCGAGCGGTTGTTCCAGGCCGCCAAGTTCGGCACCGAGATGCAGTACCAGCACCTGGTGTTCGAGGAGTTCGCGCGTACCATCCAGCCCCGTGTCGACCTGTTCTTCGCCCCGACCCAGGTGTATGACGTCGACCTCGATGCGTCGATCGTCGCCGAATTCGCGCACACCGTGTACCGCTTTGGCCACTCGATGCTGACCGAGACGGTCGACCGCTTCGACATCGACTTCAACGTCATCGGCGACCCGAGCAGTGCCAACCCTGACCAGCAGCTTGGTCTGATCGCGGCGTTCCTCAACCCGCTGGCGTACGCCGCCAGTGGCGTGACCCCGGAGGATGCGACCAGCGCGATCGTGCGCGGGGTCACCCGGCAAGCCGGCAATGAAATCGACGAGTTCGTCACCGAGGCGCTGCGCAACAACCTGCTTGGCCTGCCGCTGGACCTGCCGGCGATCAACATCGCCCGTGGCCGCGATGCCGGTATCCCGTCACTGAACGCGGTGCGCCGTGACATCTACGGGCAAACCGGCGATACCCAGCTCAAGCCGTACACCAGCTGGGTGGACCTGGTGCAGCACCTGAAGCACCCAGAGTCGCTGATCAACTTCATTGCCGCCTACGGCACCCATGCCTCCATCACCTCGGCAAGCACATTGGTCGCCAAGCGCGATGCCGCCATGGCGTTGATATTCGGTGGTGACGGCGCACCGGCTGACCGCCTGGACTTCCTCAACGGCACGGGTGCCTGGGCCAGTATCACCCGGGCGGGCAAGGATGGCGTGATGGGTACCGTCGACGACCTCAAAGGCGTGACGGTCACCGGTGTCGATGCCATCGACCTGTGGATCGGCGGCCTGGCCGAAGCGAAAACGCCCTTTGGCGGCATGCTCGGCAGCACCTTCAACTTCGTGTTCGAAAACCAGCTGGAGAAACTCCAGGACGGCGACCGCTTCTATTACCTGGAGCGCACTGCTGGGCTTTCGATGAACGCCGAGCTGGAAAGCAACTCGTTCGCCAAGCTGATCATGGCCAACACCTCGGCCACCCACCTGCCGGGCCTGGTGTTCTCGGACCCGGCGTTCTACCTGGAAGTGGACCAGAGCAAGCAGTACAACGACGGCCTGGGCAGCGCCGACCCGGATGGCGTGTTCCGCAACAACCCGGTGACCGCCGGGGCGGACAGCAACTACATCCGCTATGCAGGCGACGAGCACATCGTGCTCGGTGGCAGCAACAACGCCGACATTCTCGTCGCTGGCGCCGGTGATGACACCGTGTGGGGCGACGCGGGCAACGACCGCATCGAAGGGGGGGACGGCAACGACCAACTGCGCGGTGGCGCCGGCGATGACATCATCACTGACGTGGGCGGCGACGATAACATCCAGGGCGGCGACGGCAACGACGTGCTGCACGGTGGCAACGGCGTCAACCTGATCATCGGTGGTTTCGGCAGCGACTTCATCATCACCGGCGAGGATGCCTCCGAAGCGATTGGCGGCCAGGGCAACGACTTCATCCTGGGCAGCAAGGCCAACGAGCAGGACATGGGCAACGAAGGCGATGACTGGATCGAGAAGGGCACCTCGGACGGTGCGCCCGGCGACAACTTCGACCCGCTCGGCAACGACCCGGTGATCGGCAACGACGTGTTCATCGGCGGCAACGAGAATGACAAGTTCAACGGGGAGGGCGGCGATGACATCATGGTCGGCAGCCTTGGCTTCGGCGACCGCTACATCGGCGGTTCCGGCTACGACTGGGCGACGTTCAAGGGCCTTGCCCAAGGCGTGAGCATCGACATGAGCGACCGCTTCTTCGATGTGCCGCTGGTGCCAGGCTCCGGCGCCTCGGCACTGGTGCGCTTCGACATCATGGAAGGCCTTTCGGGTTCGGCGCACGGTGACTTCCTGCGCGGTGACAATGAGGATGCCACCTCACTGCCCACCGCCGGGGCCACCGGCAGCGTGCTGACCAACATCAGCCTGATCAATGGCCTGGCCGACCTGCTGGCCGCCGGCGCGACGTTCTATGATGGCGGCAACATCATCCTCGGCGGCAGCGGCAGCGACCTGCTTGAAGGCCGCGGCGGCGATGACATCCTCGACGGCGACAAGTGGCTGAACGTGCGCATCAGCGTACGCGCCAACGTTGACGGCAGCGGCCCGGAAATCGCCAGCTTCGACAGCATGGAACCGATGGTGCCTTACATGCTCAACGGCACCTACAACCCTGGCCAGCTGGTGATCGTGCGGGAGATCCTCAACGGCAGCAACAGCTACGACACGGCCTTGTTCTCCGGGGTGGCGACGGACTACAACGTGGTGGTCGATGGCAATGGCGTGACCGTCACCGACCTGGTGGCCGGGCGCGATGGTGTCGACCACCTGACCGGCATCGAACGGCTGCAGTTCTCCGACCGCGCGCTGGCGTCTGGCGTGGGTACCGCGGTCAACAACGGCCCATCGGGGCACCTGGTGATCCTCGACGATGCCAGCGGTGTGCGTGACGACACACCGGTTGCCGGCCAACTGCTGCGGGTTACCGACCGTGCAGTGCATGACGCCGATAACGTCAACGGGGCCAACCCGAGCGGCGCAGTCACCGGAGGCGTGGCGTACTACTGGCAGGTTGAAGCCCTACCAGGCTCGGGCGTGTACGAGGACATCACCCTTGTCGCTGCCGGCGAAGCCACGCGGGCAACCGGTACCACTTTCCGGGTTACCGACGACGTGGCGGGGCTGAACATCCGCGTGCGGGCGGTGTACCAGGACGCCAAGGGCACGCTTGAGATCGTCGACTCGTCGCCGAACAGCACCGCCAGCGCCGGGCCGACCGTTACTGGGCTACTGGTGCAGAACCAGACATTGACCGCCAACCCGGCGAGCATCGTCGACATCGATGGCCTGAGCAACCCGCAGTTCACCTTCCAGTGGCAGGCGAACCGTGGCGTGGGCTGGGTCAATATCGCCGGCGCCATCGGCAGCACCTTCGTTCTCACCCAGGCCCAGGTGGGGCAGAACATGCGCGTGGTGGTCAGCTACGTGGATGACTTCGGTGTCAGCGAAAGCGTGGCGTCGGACATCCTCGACCCGGTGGCCAACGTCAACGATGCCCCGACCGGCCTGCCGCTGATCAGCGACACCACCCCGGACCAGGGCCAGCTGCTGACGGCCTCGACCACTGGCATCGCCGACCTGGACGGGCTGGGAACGTTCAGCTTCCAGTGGCAACAGGGTACCGGCGCCAGCTTCAGCGATATCGCTGGCGCTACCGCGGCAACCTTCACCCCGGGCGCCGCGCAAGGTAACCAGCAACTGCGGGTGATCGTGCGCTATACCGATGGCTTCGGCACGCTGGAATCGCTGACCTCGGCGGCAACAGCGGCCGTGGTGGTGCCACCGGGCGTGGTGCTGACGGGTAACAACCAGGCCAACACACTCACCGGTACCCTGGGCAACGATGTGCTGTCCGGGCTGGGCGGCAACGATACCCTCAACGGCCTGGCTGGCAACGATCAGCTGTTCGGTGGCCTAGGTAACGACATCCTCAACGGGGGTGCCGACAACGACATCCTCAATGGCGATGATGGCAACGACACCCTCGACGGCGGCACCGGCGTCGATGCCATGAATGGCGGTGCCGGCAACGATACCTTCGTGGTCGACAGCCTCGGCGACAGCGTCACCGAGGCCGCCAATGGCGGCACCGACCTGGTGCAGACCGGCCTGGCCAGCTACACCCTCGGCGCCAACGTCGAGAACCTGACCTACACCGGCAGCAGCAGCTTTACCGGTACCGGTAACGCCCTGGCCAACACCCTCACCGGCGGCGCCAGCAATGATGTACTCAACGGCGGAGCGGGGGCAGACCGTATGGTGGGCGGTGTCGGTAACGATACCTATGGGGTCGATGACGCCGGCGATGTGGTGGTCGAGGCCACCGGCGCCGGTACCGATACCGTGCAGACCTCGCTGGGCAGCTACAACCTGGCGGCCAACGTCGAGAACCTGAACTTCACCGGGGTTGGCAATTTCAGCGCCATCGGTAACGGTCTGAACAACCTCATCAACGGCGGTGCCGGCAATGACACCCTCAGCGGTGACGGTGGCAACGACATCCTCAACGGCAACGCCGGCAACGACACCCTCAATGGTGACGCCGGTAACGACCAGCTGTTCGGTGGCCTGGGTGCCGACAGCCTGAACGGTGGCGGTGGTGACGATAACCTCGATGGTGGCGACGGTGACGACACCCTCAACGGCGGTAATGGCAACGACACGATGCTGGGCGGGGTGGGTAACGACAACCTCAACGGCGATGTCGGCAACGACCTGATGGTGGGCGGTGACGGTAGCGATACGCTGTTCGGCGCAGCCGGCAACGACACCTTGCAGGGCGGCAACGGCAATGACTTCCTCAATGGCGCCGAGGGTAACGACACGGTCAGCGGCGGGGCCGGCAACGACACGATGATTGCAACCGACGGCAACGATGTCTTCCAGTTCGCCGCCGGTTTTGGCGCTGACCTGATCATCAACTTTGATGCCAACCCGGCGGGCGGCCAGGACCGGCTGGATATCACCGCGCTCAACATCACCGCAGCGAACTTTGCCGCCAGCGTGACCATCGCCGATGTGGGCGCTGACACCTTGGTCAGCATTGGTGCTGCGGACTCCATTCGCCTGGTGGGTGTGGCTGATGCCACGACGGTGACGGCGGCGGACTTCATCCTGGGGTAGTGCGCAGGCTGTAAAGGGGGAGAGCAGGGATGCCCTCCCTTTTTTTGCGTTGTTCCACTGGGTCGCTGTGTGACCGCCAGGTCGTTCATTGGACGCGCCAGGACGGTCCTGGAATAGGGGCCGTTGTTTCGGGCACTGGATAATCACAAGGCCTTCCCTGTGGCCGTCCCCGGTTCTTGCGCAGGCATCGCTCGCACCTACAACAACAAAAGCCTGCAGCAAAACCGAAAAGGGCCCACCGATGGCAACGCAAGAGAACCTTGAAACACCGGCGCTCGGCGTCACCGACCCGTCCAAGACCGCCGAGGCCAGGCAGGACCGCCACCTGGAAGGCAAGCTCGACTGGGTGGTGTTCGGCGTCACCAGCGTGCTGGCAATTGCCTTCATCCTCTGGGGTTTCGTCAACCAGGCCAGCCTTGCGGCCAGCGCTTCCACGGCGCAGTCCTGGGTCATCGTCAACTTCGGCTGGTTCTTCGTCCTGACCTCGACCGTGTTCGTGATCTTCGTGCTGTGGCTGGCGGCCAGCCGCTACGGGCGGATACCGCTGGGGCGCGACGGCGAAACGCCGGAATTCCGTACGGTGTCCTGGGTCGCCATGATGTTCAGCGCAGGAATGGGCATCGGCCTGATGTTCTTCGGCGTCGCCGAGCCACTGTCGCACTATGTGACGCCCCCGCCGGGCGCCGCCACCGGGCAGTCCGACGAGGCGCTGCAGGTGGCGATGGCAACCACGCTGTTCCACTGGTCGCTGCACCCCTGGGCGATGTACGCCATCGTCGGCCTGGCGATTGCCTATGGCACCTTTCGCCGCGGGCGCTCGCAGCTTATCTCGACGGCGTTCAGGCCATTGATCGGCAAGCATGCCAACGGCCCCCTCGGCCGGGTGATCGACATGATGGCGATCTTCGCCACCCTGTTCGGTTCGGCGGCTTCGCTGGGGCTCGGCGCCCTGCAGATCGCCGGTGGCCTGGAATACAACGGCTGGATCGAACACCCGGGCAAGCTGTTCTACATTACCCTGATCACCGTGCTGACCATCGCCTTTGTCGCCTCGGCCGTGTCCGGTATCGGCAAAGGCATCCAGTGGCTGTCCAACACCAACATGGTGCTGGCACTGGCGCTGGCGGTGTTCGTCTTTCTGGTCGGGCCGACCTTGTTGATGCTCAACCTGTTGCCGACATCGATTGGCGTCTACATCAAGTTGCTGCCCGAAATGATGGCGCGCACCAGCGCCAGTGGCGGCGATGCGATGGACAGCTGGCTGGCCAGCTGGACCGTGTTCTATTGGGCCTGGTGGATTTCCTGGACGCCCTTTGTCGGCATGTTCATCGCCCGCATCAGCCGAGGCCGCAGCATTCGCCAGTTCGTCAGCGGCGTGCTGCTGGTGCCGAGCCTGGTGAGCCTGGTGTGGTTCAGCATTTTCGGCGGCGCTGGCATCGACGCCCTGCGCGAGGGCAGCTTCGTGCTGATCGACGGGGCGGTAAACAGCAACCATGCGCTGTATCAATTGCTCGACAGCTACCCGCTGGCAGCAGCGACTTCAGTGCTGGTGATGATCCTGGTGGCGATCTTCTTCGTGTCCGGGGCGGATGCCGCATCGCTGGTGATGGGCACCTTGTCCGAGCACGGCACCA
This sequence comes from Pseudomonas sp. NPDC087185, assembly GCF_044744955.1. Taxonomy (NCBI): domain Bacteria; kingdom Pseudomonadati; phylum Pseudomonadota; class Gammaproteobacteria; order Pseudomonadales; family Pseudomonadaceae; genus Pseudomonas; species Pseudomonas sp. NPDC087185. The sequence continues at coordinate 65,227 of NZ_JBIUZK010000003.1, forward strand.
CGGAGCCCTCGCGGCGTACGGTGATTTTCTGGGGCGCACTGACCGGTACGGTCGCCGCCATCATGCTGGCCATCGGCGACCCGGGTAACCCTGGCCAAGCGCTGACCGGCCTGCAGAACCTGACCATCGTTGTGGCGCTGCCCTTTGTGCTGGTGATGGTGCTGCTGTGCCTGGCGCTGTACCGCGACCTGCGCAAGGACCCGATGATGCTGCGCCACTTGCGCGGCAGCGAGCTGATCGAAAAGGCCGTGCTGTACGGCGCGGTCAAGCATGGTGAGGAGTTCTACATCGTGGTGCAGGAGAAGAAGGCCTCGCTCAAGCCAGCACCTACGGAGGCCGAGCGCGCGGAAACCTGAAGGCCTACGTGCGGCACCTCTGGCTGAAAACAAATGATAAGTATTATCATGAGCGGATATCACCGCCCGTTCCAGAGAGCCGCTGCATGCCACCCACTCGCCAAAACGCCGTCGCAGACCTCTACCTGCAGCACCATAGCTGGGTCGTGAGCTTGTTGCGGCGCAGGCTTGGCAACCGCGAGCAGGCGCTGGACCTGGCCCAGGACACGTTCGTGCGCCTGCTGCGCAGCGAGTTGCCTGCGCCGCTGCGTGAGCCGCGGGCATATTTGAGCACCGTTGCCGGGCGCCTGTGCCTGCAACATTTTCGCCGACAGGCGCTGGAGCGGGCTTATCTGGAAAGCCTAGCCGCGCTGGAGCCTCAGCATCAACCTTCGGAAGAAACCCGCCTGCTGGTGCTCGAAGCGCTCGATGCGGTGGGGCAGGTGCTCGATGGCCTGGGCAGTCGCGTGCGCGAGGTCTTCCTGTTGTCGCAGCTCGATGGCCTGACCTACGCGCAGATTGGCGAACGCCTGGGGCTTACCGTCAATGTGGTGCAAAAAGCCATGCTCAAGGCCTACCGGCATTGCTATGCCGAGGTCTACGGCGAATGAAACCGCAGGCAGCGCACGATCAACGGTTGGACCCGGCCGTTGTGGAGCAGGCCATGCTGTGGATGGTGCACCTGCAGTCGGGGCTCAGCAGCGAGGCCGATCAGCTCGCCTGCCAGCGCTGGCGCCTGCAAAGCGCGGCCCACGAACTGGCGTGGCAGCGGCTCAACGGCCTTGGCCAGGGGTTGCGCGATAGCGCCTGCGGTTTGTCTGCGCAGGGGGCGCGTGATCTGTTGCAGGCACGCTCGGTGGTTTCACGCAGAGCCGTACTGGGCGGGTTGGTCGGCGCTGGCGTGATGATCGCCAGTGGTTATGGCGTCCATCAGCGCAGCGTACTGCCAACAGTGTTCAGCGATTACGCCACTGCCACGGGTGAGCGCCGCCGTTGGCGCTTGATGGGCGAGGTCGCCCTGCAACTCGACACCGGCAGCGCGTTGGACAGCGACAGCGCAGCCGGGGCGCAGGCCATGACCCTCAACCGCGGCCGGGTGTTGCTGGAGGCGGGGCCGGGTGCGCGTGTCAGCTTGCGCACCGGTCAGGCCTGGGTCAGGCCTGCGCCGGCCTCGCGCCTGGTGGTTTATCAGCAAGCAGCGAGCACACTGGTGCAGTTACTCGAAGGCACGGCACTGGTCGGGTACGGGCAGGGCGCGGACGTGGCGCTGGCCGCAGGCTGGCAACAGCGCTTCAGTGCAAGAACTGCCGAGCCGTTGGCTGCGCTGCCTGCGGGTACAGCGGCCTGGGCTCAAGGCCAACTGGTTGCCGAGCGCATGCCCTTGGCGCAGCTGCTGGCCGAGCTTGATCGCTATCGCCCCGGCGTACTGCGCTGCGACCCACGGATTGCCGAACTGCAGGTCAGTGGATCGTTTTCGGTCGATCAGCCGGAGGCGAGCCTGGACTTGCTCGCCGCGGTGCTGCCCGTTCGCATCCAGCGCGTACTCGGCTACTGGGCCTCGGTGACGCCCGCCTGATTTTTTTCATGGCGGCCGGCAGGTTTTCCATTTTCACGCATCAAGACAGGGAAAGCGCCGAATTGACCGCGCTTTTACTCCCCCTGTCTGCCAAGGATTGTCTCGATGCATTGTCGCCTTACCCCCCTTGCCACTGCCGCGCGCCCGCTGCTGTTCGGCCTTGCCGTGGCCGCATTCCACCTGCCTGCACAGGCGGCAACTTTCGACATCGCACCGGGCGGCCTCGATCGCGTGCTAGGGCAATTCGGCCAACAGGCGGGGGTGATGGTGGCGGTGGATTCTCAGGATTCCAAAGGTGTGAAAAGCCCGGGGCTGAAAGGTGAGTACGCGGTCGAACAGGGGCTTGCCGTGTTGCTCGCCGGGACCGGGCTGCAACCGCTGGCGGTTGGCCCTGGCCGTTACCGGTTGATCCGCAAGGCTGCCGAGGCCCATGCGCTGGAGCTGGGCGCCACCAGCATCAATGCTTCAGGGCTCGGCTCCACAACCGAAGGCACGGGTGCCTACACCACCGGGGTGACCAGTACCGCGACCAAGATGAACCTGTCGGTTCGCGAAACCCCGCAGAGCATCAGCGTCATCACCCGCCAGTTCATGGATGACCAGCAACTTACCAGCATGTCGGATGTGCTCAAGCACACGCCGGGCATCACCATGTCTCAGGACGGCGGCGAGCGTTTTAACATCTACTCGCGTGGCAGTGCCCTGAATACCTACCAGTTCGACGGCGTTACCACCTACCAGGAGAACCAGACCCGCACCATGCCTAGCACATTGCTGGACATGGCGATCTACGACCGCGTCGAGGTGGTGCGCGGCGCCACCGGCCTGATGACCGGTGCGGGCGACCCTAGTGGCGTGGTCAACGTGGTGCGCAAGCGCCCGACCCCGACCTTCCAGGCTTATATCCAGGGCGGAATCGGCTCGTGGAACTACCAGCGCCTGGAAGCGGACATTTCCGGCCCGCTGACCCCAAGCGGCAACCTGCGCGGGCGCTTGGTGGCGGCCAAACAGACCAACCATACCTTCATGGACTGGTACCAGCAGGACCGCGACATTGCCTACGGCGCGCTCGAAGCCGACCTGAGCGAGAGCACGCTGCTGCGCCTGAGCATTGACCACCAACGCTATCGCCCGACCGGCGCCCAAGGCGTGCCGCTGCTCTACAACAACGGCCAGCAAACTGATTTTTCCCGTTCGACCAGCTCCGGTGCACGCTGGAACGAGGACCGTTTCGAAACCACCAATTACAATCTCGGGCTTGAACAGCAGCTGGCGGGAGACTGGCAGTTCAAGGTGGCGACGACCTACATGGACGTCGACCGCGACACCCGCACAGGCTCCTATTCCAGCCCGTCCGGCAACTCCAATATCACGCCGCAGGGGCTTGCCAGCATTGCCCAGAGCGCATCCTGGGCCAGCCAACGGCAGAAAGCCGTGGACGCAACGCTGCAAGGGCCGTTCGAGCTGTTCGGGCAGACCCATGAGCTGATCCTGGGTGCCAACTACCTCGACTACGTCAACCACCACCACGCGGTGGCCGGCCAGGCGGTGACTGTCGATTTCAACCAGTGGGACAACGAGCTGCCCAAACCTGCGATCGACAGCTTCACCCCCAACCTGGACTACGATGTCGCTACTCAGCAGAGCGGCTATTTCGCCGCAGGGCGCTTCAACCTTAGCGATGACCTGCACCTGATCCTCGGCGCCCGTGGCAGCAACTACCGGTACCACTATTACCTGCGCAGCCTGCCCAACGGCGTACCCACCGACTACCGCCTGACCGAACGTGGCGTGGTGACGCCTTACGCCGGCCTGGTCTACGACCTGACGGCGCAGCAATCGGTCTATGTCAGCTACACCGACATCTTCAAACCGCAATCGAGCCGCGACCGTGACGGCAAAATGCTCGACCCGGTGGTGGGCAAGAACTATGAAATGGGCTGGAAGGGCGAATTCTACGAAGGCCGGCTCAACGCCAGCGTTGCCGCTTACCTGATCAAGCGCGACAACGTCGCCGAACTGGATGGCGGCTTCACCGTGCCCGGCACCAACCCCGAAGAGAGCGCCTACCGTGCAGTGAACGGTGCCGAAACCAAGGGTATCGACCTGGAGCTGGCAGGGGAGCTCAGCCCCGGCTGGAACGTGCAGGGTGGCTACAGCCATTCACGCACCGAGGATGCCGACGGCCAACGGCTGACCGCGCAACTGCCCCTGGACACCTTGCGCCTATGGAGCACCTACCAGCTGCCGGGTGAATGGCGGCGCCTGACCCTGGGCGGCGGCGTCGACTGGAATTCCAGCAACTCGCTGTACTTCAGCCGATATAACAGCCGTGTGGGCCAGGATGACTACAGCGTGGTCAACCTGATGGCGCGGTACCGCATCAACGATCACCTGTCGACCACGCTCAACCTCAACAACCTGTTCGACGAGAAGTACTATGCGGGGTTCGCCGGCAGCTACGCGCACTATGGCGCTCCGCGTAACCTGATGATGAATGTGCGTTACGACTTCTGAAAATACTCAGCCATTGGGGGCGCCCAGGACGCAGCTTGAAATCTGCGCGTCCTGGACGGCCACGCCGGTCAGATCGGCCAGGGTAATCTGCTCGTCGTTGTCACGCCCTGGCGCGCGGCCTTCGAGCAGGGCGCCCAGTTCGACCAGTTGCTGCTCGCCGATCAAGCCGGCTTTCAGTGCGTGGGAGACCTCGCCGTACTGCGTGCATTGGTAAAGGGAGTCAACGACGATGCGCTCAGCCCGCGCGACCAGTGCCGGATCCAGCTCCTGCTTGCCCAGTGCGTCTGCGCCCACGGCGGTGATATGGCTGCCGGGTTGCACCCAGTCGCTGCGTAACAACGGTTCACGTGAGGGCGTTGCGCAGACGATGAAGTTTGCATCGAGTGCAACCTTTTCAGCGCTGCGCGTGACGTCAACGTCATAGCCAAGGCCGCTGGCGAATGCTTTGTATTCCTCCAACTGGGTTTCACCGCGCCCCCACACGACCACCTTACGGCAAGGGGTGACGCTAGCCAGCTGTTCCAGCTGCATCCGCGCCTGCACGCCGGTGCCCAGGATGCCGATCGCTTTGACCTGGGCGGGCGCCAGCAGGCGAGCGGCGATGCGCCCGGCCAGCGCAGTGCGGATGCAGGTCAGCCAGCCCTCATCCTGCAACAGGGCAATGGGCTGCCCGGTGGTGGCCGAGACCACCATCATCAGGCCGTCATTGCTGGGCAACCCTTTGGACGGGTTGTCGTAGAAGCCGGTCGACACCTTCACCGTGAAGGTGTCGCTGCCTTCGACATGGGCCGACTTGATGCAGCAGTCCCCGTTCGCCTGCGGGAACGTGAATGCCTGGGTGGGTGGAACCTGGACCTTGCCCTGTGAGAAGGCGATGAACCCTTGCTCAAGGCGCTGCACCGCCAGATCCAGATCAAGCCGGGAAATGATTTGTTCTTTGCTGAAGACTTTCATTGGACCGCCTCGAGGAATTTTTCGAGCACGATGTTGCGCCCGCAGATCACCACGGCGACGCGCTTGCCGCGATAGTCCTTGGCCAGTTTCTGCATGCCGGCAACCGCGACACCGGCGGCGCCTTCGATGATCCAGCGCTCAGCGCTGGCGACATCGCGCATCGCTGCCTTGATCTCAGCTTCGCTGACCAGCACGGTGCGGGTCAGTAGCGCCTGGCAGAGCGGGAAAGTGATGCAGCCCGGCTCGACACCGCCTGCGGTGCCATCGGAGATCGTGTCCTCTTCTTCCATCTCGATGATGTCCCCGGCTTCGAGCGAACGCAGCAGGGTTGGTGCGTTCGCGGGCCAGCAGCCGATGATGTCGATGTTCGGGTTGAGCGCGCGCAGTGCAACGCCGATGCCCGAGATCATTCCACCACCCCCTACCGCAACGAACACCGCGTCCAGGTCTGGGGCCTGTTCGAACAGTTCCATGCCGATGGTGCCTTGGCCGGCGATGACCTGTGGGTCGTTGTAGGGCGAGACAAAGGGTTTGCCCTGGGTTGCGGCCTGCCGTGCAGCTTCCAGTTCCACACCCAGCGGGTCCAGGGCGAGCGTCACCACGTCGGCGCCGAGCGCGCGCATGGCGTCGAGCTTGTACGCAGAGGCCGAGGTGGTGGTGTACACGGTGACCGGCACTCCCATCACCTTGCCCGCCAGTGCCAGGCCCTGCCCGTGGTTACCCGAAGAGGCCGTGATGACGCCGTGCTTGCGCTGTTCGGCTGGCAGCAGGCGAAGCTTGTTGCTGGCGCCGCGAAACTTGAACGAGCCAGTGTGTTGCAGGTGCTCGCATTTCAGATACACGCTGCACTCGGTGCTCGACGACAGCCGCGCGCTGTAAGTCAGCGGGGTGACACTGACTTCCGGGCGCAGCGCTTGATGGGCTTCTTTGATCGCCTGGTACAGCGAAGTCAGGTAATGGGCATCGAGAGACATGGGAGTACGGGTCCATTTGTGGATTTGAAATCCACAATAGACTCAATATCTACAATAGACAAGGGCCGGGCGACCCCTGGAAAGCCTTCAGGCGGGCAGGTCCCGCAGTTCTTTCAGGTACTTGTAAACCGTCGCCCGCCCCATGCTCAGTACATTGGCCACATAGTCAGCAGCGCTGCGGCCTTCGAATGCGCCTTCGGCATGCAGCGCCTCCACGAGGGCGCGTTTCTCTTTCATCTTCAATGTGCGCAATGACAAGTTGCGCGCCTGCAACCAGGCGTGCAGGAAGGTGTTGATGCGTTCCTGCCAGTCATCCTTGAACAACGCATCGGGCTGCGGCACCAGGCGGCTGAGCTGGAAGAACGCATCAAGCGCTTCGCGCGCCTGCTCCAGTACCGAGAAATTCAGGTTGATGCACAGCAGGTGTTCGGCTTCACCGCTCGCGTTGTAGAGCACGGTAGTAATCGAGCGAATCTTCTGCCCGTCCCAGTTGAGCTTCTCGTAAGGGCCAAGCTTGGCAGTGTTGCGAAAATCGCCCAGCTCCAGGTCCAGTGCCGAGTCATCGCCCAGTTTGCGCTTGGAAAAATTATTCGCGATGTGGACCACCGTCTGGCTGCGCACCTCATGGACGATGACTTCAGCGTGGGGGAAGAGCAGCAGCGCGATGCTGTCGGCGATTGCCTTGTAGTTTTCGATGTTCATCTTCGGCCAAGGATCAAGGACTGGAGTTGGCGTGTAGCCATTTTGTCCATGGTGGACTCAACCGCTACCCAACTTCAAGGCGCCTGCAAAGTCGCTTTTGAGTGCCTTTCGTACTGCCCCTGCTACGACAGCTCATTCCAAACGCGGTTTTTATGCCCTCTCATGCGATAAGCCGTGATTATTACGCCTTAGATAAGGCTTGTTTTTATAGTGCTAAAAAGCCAAAATAAGTACGTAATTACATAGTACGTAACACAACACGAAATCGTAGGAGCAAACATGGCCCGGGGCGGTATCAACAAGGCGGTAGTGCAGCAGGCAAGGCAGGTGCTGATCGCCCGGGGTGAGTACCCCAGCATCGATGCGGTACGTATCGAGCTGGGCAATACAGGCTCGAAGACCACCATTCACCGCTACCTCAAGGAGCTCGAAGGCGTGAAGCCTGCGGCGCTGCAGGGCACGCCTGCCTTGAGCGATACGCTGTCAAAACTGGTGTCGCAGCTGGCAGAGCAACTGCAGGAAGAGGCGGATGCGCGGTTCGAGCAGGTTGAAGCCACGCTCAATCAACAGCGCGAGCAGCTCGAAGCGCAGCTGCAACTGGCCCAGCAGGCGCTGGCCGCCGCGCACCAGCAACAGCAGATCCAGGACGCCGCGCTGGCCGCAGAATCGGAGCGCCTGAGCGCTACGCTCAGCACGCTGCAAGCCGAGCAACTGCGCGGTGCGAGCCTCAACCAGGCGCTGGGCGAGTTGCAGGTGCGCCTGGCCGACAAGGACGAGCAGGTGCGCTCGCTGGAGGAGAAACACCGCCACGCCCGCGATGCCCTGGAGCACTACCGCAACGCCAGCCGGGAGCAGCGTGAGCAGGACCAGCGTCGCCACGAGGCGCAAGTGCAACAGCTACAAGTCGAGCTGCGTCAGCTGCAGCAGGGGATGATCATCAAGCAGGATGAGTTGACCCGGCTGCACCGCGATAACGAACGCCTGCTCGGCGAGCATCGCCAGGTCAGCAGCGAGCGCAAGGCACTCGATGAGCTGCTTGAACAGCGCGACACGCAGATCCAAGGCCTGCGTACCATCCTGGCGCAGGCGCAGGGCGCCAGCGATGAAATGCGCCGGCAGCTGCAGGCGCAGAACCAGACCCTTGAGGACAAGCGTGCGCTGAGTGCAGAGCAGGGCAGGCAGCTGCAGTTTCTTGAAGATGAGTTGCTCAAGCGGGATGAGGCAATCAAGGCGCTTCAAGCCACGGCCGACGAAGTGACCCGCTAATGCTGCGCAAGCCACTGGCTGCGCCAATGACCAAAGGTGTCGCAACTCGTGTAGGAGCCGGCTTGCCGGCTCCTACACAGCCTTCAGGTGTTAACTGTCAACCTGCTTTGCGGCCTCAACGCCTGCCGCAGACAGCTTGATCGGGTAGCTGATGCTCAGCGGGTGATCACCTTCGGTCACCACGCTGCCATCCTGGATCAACCCGTGCGCTTGCAAGGTATTGAGCACATCGGCGACGGCCTTTTCACCACGGTAGTTGTCGAGCACTTCTTTGCCCAGCCCGTGCGGGTGGGCATGCAACAGCCGAGTCAGGATTTCGCTGCGCAATGTATCGATAGTCATCGGTGTCCTCCGATCATTTGCCGTGGGTGGCCTGGAGCGCCTTAGCCTGCTCCAGGTGGTGCTGCAGCGTGGGCAGCGTTTCGCTGGCAAACGCTTTCAGCTCAGCCTTGTCAGATGAAGCGGCTTCCTTCTTGAACAGCTCCACGGCCTTTTCATGGGCATCGACCTGGTTGTTGACGTAGGACTTGTCGAAAGACTCCTCGCGCCATTCGAGGATCACCTTCTTGACCTTGTCGGTCAGGGCCGCCTCGTCGGGCACGCTGATGTCGAGTTTGCGGGCGATATCCCCGAGCTTCTGGTTAGCCTTGGTGTGGTCGGTGACCATCTGCTGGGCGAAGGTCTTGATCTCAGCATTCTGGCTCTTTTCCAGGGCCAGATTGCCGGTGACCACCTCGGCGATGCCGGCCTCGGTGGCCGCATCGACGAAGTCATCGGAGGATGCCGCCAGAGCCTGCAGCGACGCCATGCCCAGCACCAACGACAAACCTGCGCGTTTGATGAACAAATTGCTCATGTCTCACTCCTTGCTATCGGTGGCGCGACCTCAGTGTCGCGTACGGTTGAGCCGCGTCCGTGGTCAGAGGTTTAATTTTTTTCAAGGGCTGGCGACCACCGCGCCTTTGCGGTTGAACGATGCCTGGCGGCTACGCTCACACATTCAAAGGTTGCCGCGAAGGAGCAGAGGATGAGCATTGAACGCAGCATTCCCGAGCTGGAGGCCTGGTATGCGCAGTACGACGATGACAGCTACCGCCGTGAGTCGCCGGACGCCTACCACCATGAACTGGTGCGTACAGCCGAAGCGCTGCGTGACGATGGCGCCATCGACTGGGACGACTGGCTGGCGCTCAAGGCCTTGGCGGATGAGGCCCATGTCGGTGCGTTGCAAGACGCGGTGCAGGCCCGTGTAGAAGACCCAGACGCATGAAAGCGCTGCGCATCGCCACCTTCAATATCAACGGTATCCGCAGCCGCCTGCCGGGCTTGCTGGCCTGGCTGGAGCGGGAAAAGCCCGACATCGCCTGCCTGCAGGAACTCAAGGCAGCCGATGCGCAGTTCCCTGGCGAAGCCTTCGAGGCCGCAGGCTATGGCTACCTGCACCACGGCCAGCCGTCGTGGAACGGGGTCGCGATCCTGGCGCGCGGCAGCCAGCCACTGGAGGTGCGCCGAGGGCTGCCGGGCATGGAAGACGACGGCCAGAGCCGCTATCTGGAAGCCGCAGTTCATGGCTTGCTGGTGGGGTGCCTGTACCTGCCCAACGGCAACCCCCAGCCTGGGCCCAAATTCGATTACAAGCTGCGCTGGTTCGAGTGCTTGAACGCGCATGCCCGTGAACTGCTGAGCAAGGGGCATCCCACCGTGCTGGCAGGCGACTTCAATGTGGTACCCAGCGATTTCGACATCTACAACCCGAAATCCTGGCTCAAGGATGCGTTGCTGCAGCCGGAGTCGCGCAGTTGCTACCAAGGCCTGCTCGACCAGGGCTGGACCGACGCCATCCGCCACCTCTATCCCAAGGAGCGCATCTATACCTTCTGGGATTACTTTCGCAACCATTGGGCGCGCAACGCTGGGCTGCGTATCGACCACCTGCTGCTCAACCCCGGGCTTGCGCCGTACCTCAAGGCCGGCGGGGTGGACGCGTGGGTGCGCAACGAACCCAAGGCCAGCGACCATGCGCCGACTTGGCTCGAACTGGCTACGCGCAAGCAGCGCTGAACTATAGTGATAGGCGGCGAACGCTTGAGGGCAAGGACTTCCATGGGTGCGGCCAGGAAACAGGACGAGGACGGGCTATTCGCGGTTACCGGCGAGGGGCGCGCGGTGGCGTTGTTCCGGCTGGTGCTGTCCTTCATGGCCGTGGTCATGCTGACGTTCGTGTCGATCGAGGGCTGGCGCATCTGGCGTGACTACAGGCACGCCTTCAGCAATGCCGAGAACATGGTCAGCAACCTGGCGAGGGCCACCGCCCAGCACGCCGAAGACGCCATCCGCCAGGTCGACGCCATCACCGCAGCCCTGGCCGAGCGCCTCGAAGGCGATGGCTTCGACCACCTCGACCGTCCGCGGTTGCATGCCTTGCTGGCGCAACAGAAAGCAATCATGCCGCAACTGCACGGGTTGTTCGTCTATGGCCCGGACGGCAGCTGGATCGTCACCGATCAGGCCGATGTCCCGGCCAATGCCAACAATGGCGACCGTGACTATTTTGTTTTTCACCGCACCCATACCGACCGCAGTGTGCGCATCGGCTCGGTGGTGCGCAGCCGTTCGACCGGCGACCTGATCATTCCCATCTCGCGCAGGTTGGACAACCCTGACGGCAGCTTCGCCGGGGTTCTGCTCGGGACCATCAAGGTGGACTGGTTCGTGCGCTACTACGGCGACTTCAAGATCGACGAGCGCGGCGCCCTGGTATTGGCCAAGCGCGATGGCACCATCCTGGTACGCCGGCCGTTCGTCGAACAGGTAGTGGGCCGCAGCCTGGCCAACAGCGAGATCTTTCTCAACCACCTGCCCTATGCAAGTGAGGGGCTGGCAGAGGCCGTTGCGGTCGTCGACGGTACGCCGCGGCTGTATGGCTATCGGGCACTGGCGAGCTACCCTTTGGTGGTCGAGGCAGGGTTGTCACGCGAATCGATCATCGCGCCCTGGCGGCATGATGTGATCAAGTCGGCTGCGGTGCTGTTGTTATTGCTGGTGGGGTTGGGCGCATTTGGCTGGGTGGTGTTGCGCCAGTTGCGCGAGCGGATCGCCATCGAACGGGCGTTGCACCAGGCGCATCAGACCCTCAAGTCGCTGGCCCTGACGGACAGCCTGACCGGCTTGGGCAACCGTCGCCGGCTGGATGCGGTGTTCGAGGCTGAGATTCGCCGGGCACGGCGCCAAGGCTATGCGCTAGCGCTGGTGATGCTCGACCTGGATTACTTCAAACTCTACAACGACCGCTATGGCCACCCGGCGGGTGACCAGTGCCTGCGGCGTTTCGCCGAACTGCTGCAGCAGGCGCTGAAACGGCCGGCGGACCTGGCCGTGCGCTATGGCGGTGAAGAGTTCACCGTACTGTTGCCGGACACCGACGTGCAGGGCGCCGAGCTGGTGGTCGAGGACATTCTGCAGTTGCTGCGCCGTCAACTGATCGAGCATGCCGGCAGCCCGCTGGGGCGAGTGTCGGCCAGTGCCGGCATAGCCGTGGGGCACCCGGCAACTGACGCAAGCAGCGCAGAAAGCCTGATGGCAGCAGCGGACAGTGCCTTGTATCAGGCTAAGCGGCAGGGCAGGGATGGCTACACCGTCGCGGGCAGCATGGCCATGAGTACCGGATGACCTTGAGCGCTTTATCGGCCTCTTCGCGGTTATTCACTGAATCAGAGAGCGTTTGGGAAGATCTACAGGTAGGGCCGGCGTTCCTTAGTCCGTTGCCAATGGCTGCGCCTGCAACTGCCAGCGCACCGAACTGACACCTTTCTCCAGGCTTACCCGGCTCACCAGGCGCTCCAGTTGCGCCGGTGCCTGCGGATTGCCCAGCAGTTCGGCGCGCACTTCCAGGCGCGCCGGGTTGGCCAGGTCCTCGCTGTGCAGCGACTGCAGGCGCAGTTCCGGGTCGCCCAGGCTGTGCAGCATCAGGCTGCGCACCTGGATCTCGTCCTCGGCACGGCACACCACGCGCACCTCGTAGCGCTGTTCGACTTCGCTGGCCGGCAGCACTTCCTGACGGTCCAGGCGCTGGGCGATGTCGCGCAGCAAAATGTTGGCGCACAGCACCACCAGGCTACCCAGTGCGGCCTCCAGGAGCAGGCCAAGGCTGCACAATACACCGACCGCCGCGGTGCACCACAGCGTGGCAGCGGTGTTCAAGCCACGCACGGTCATGCCGTCGCGCATGATCACACCGCCCCCCAGAAAGCCGATCCCCGACACCACATAGGCCGCAACCCGTGAAGCATCGGTGGGGGCCATGCCGGGCACGGCCTGGGTCATCAGCACGAACAGACAGGCGCCGGTGCTGACCAGCGCATTGGTGCGCAGCCCGGTCAGGCGTTGACGCAGTTGGCGCTCGGCACCGATCACGGCACCGAGCAGCAGGGCGATGCTGACACGCAGCAGAAATACTTTCCAATCCATAGCGAACCTCTTGCGCGGGCACATGCCCGCTCTAACGCCACAGCAGGTGGCGCGGTTTGAAAAAACCAGAAATGCGCAGTACCACGAAGGGTAGGAAGGGAGGAGTGGCTCAAGCCATGGGGCTGGAGCATTCCACCGTCTAGCCGTAAGCGAGACAGTGGCAGGACGCTGCCGGACTAGCTCGCCGAGTGGGCCTGTCGCAAGCGACTGGGGCTACTGTCCAATGCAGGGCTCCTGTTCAGGGAAGAGAAATTGCGGGGTGGACCTTACGCCCCGGTCTGCGCGGGGTCAAGGGCAAAGAGATGACAATGGCTTCATCAGGAAATGCCCTACAGTCGGTCACTGCTGCATGGAAAAAAACGCCGGTAATCGGTACCCTTGCGCCATTCTTCGCCATCACCCGGACCGTGACATGCTGTTCAATTTCGTCGTGCTGATCGGCACCCTGGTGGCCATGGAAGGTGTCGGCACGCTGGCACACAAATACATCATGCATGGCTGGGGCTGGTGGCTGCACCGTTCGCACCACGAGCCGCACTTGGGCATGCTCGAAACCAACGACCTCTATCTGCTGGCCCTGGGCCTGATCGCCGCTGCGCTGGTGGCACTGGGCAAGGCTGGCTATGCGCCATTGCAGTGGGTCGGTGGCGGTGTGGCGGGTTATGGGGTGTTGTATGTGCTGGCCCATGACGGCTTATTCCATCGGCATTGGCCACGCACGCCGCGGCCCATCAACCGTTACCTCAAACGCCTGCACCGCGCCCACCGGCTGCACCATGCGGTCAAGGGGCGCACGGGCAGCGTGTCGTTCGGTTTTTTCTATGCGCCGCCGCTGAACGTGCTCAAGCGCCAGTTACAGGCCCGGCGCAGCCGTAGCTGAGCGCGTCAATTCACCGTTTCACCCTTGCCTTGCGGCGCTGCCGCCGCATGCCCACGGCTCACCCACCAGCCAAACCCCGCCGCCGTGAAGAACATGATCAGGCTGTACAGCGCCGCCGGCACCGCCATGGTTGCGTTGTTCAGCAGCGAAGGGCTCAAGGCCAAAGCGATCGCCAGGGTGCCATTGTGGATGCCGATCTCCATGCCAATGGCGATGGCCTGACGCCTGGGAATGTTCAACCAGCGCGGCACCCAGTAACCGAGTGCCAGGCTGATCAGGTTGAACAGCAGCGCCGCCAGGCCGACCACGGGGGCGTACGCGACCACCGTCTGCCAGTCCTTGGCCAGGGCCAACACGATGGTGAACGCCAGGAACAGCGCGGCCACCAGCTTCATCGGCTTCTCCATGCGTGCGGCAAAACCCGGCGCCCAGCGGCGGATCAGCATGCCCAGGGCGACCGGCAACAGGACGATGGCGAACACCTGCATCACCTTGGCGAATTGCAGCGGGATGGCCTGGTCCGATGCCATAAACCACATCAGCGACAGGTTCACCAGGAGCGGCATGGTCAGGATTGCGATCAACGAGTTGACCGCCGTCAGGGTGATATTCAGCGCCACATCACCCTTCGCCAGGTGGCTGAACAGGTTGGCGGTGGTACCGCCCGGCGAGGCCGCCAGCAGCATCAGGCCGACGGCCAATGCCGACTCCAGGCCGAAGCCGTTGGCAATCAGGAAGCACACCAGCGGCAGCAGCAGTATCTGGCAGGCCAGGCCGACCACCACGGGTTTTGGATACTTCACTACACGGGCGAAGTCGGCCAGGGTCAGTGACAAGCCAAGGCCCAGCATGATGATGCCCAGGGCCAAAGGGAGAAAGGCGGTCAGCAAGGGCGAGGCGGTCATTGGCGGTCACTCGGGCAAGGGATCCAAGCAGTCTAGGACGGCCCTGAACGATAGCTAATTGCAATGCGCCACTAGTTGGTAACCTTTTGTTACTGCAATCCCGGCAAGCCCGGTGCCATCGCGTCTGCATGCCTCGTTGCGGTAGCCCGCTGCGCACAGTAGCATTCCCGCTTTTACCGAGGATTAGCCTGTCATGCCGTTCCAGCAAGGTCTGCTTGCCACTCCGGTGCCGGCCCACGCCCGCCACCTGTTCTTCTCCGTGCAGTCCGCCGACGCATTGCCGGCTGCATTGGACGCACTGCTGCCGCAGGTGGATGGCCAGCGCCTGATCGTCGGCATCGGCGCGCCGCTGGTGAAGGCCCTGGGCCGCGAAGTAGCCGGTCTGCGCGCCTTCCCGCAATTGGATGCAGCGGTGGAGAACCCCAGCACCCAGCACGCCTTGTGGGTCTGGCTGCGCGGCGATGAACGCGGCGACCTGCTGCTGCAAGCCCACGCGCTGGAGCAGGCACTGGCCCCAGCCTTGCACCTGGCCGACAGCGTCGATGGCTTCCTGCACCGCGGTGGCCACGACCTGACCGGTTACGAAGACGGTACCGAAAACCCAGTGGATCAGGATGCCGTCGAGGCCGCCATCGTTGCGCACGGTGAACCGGGCCTGGCGGGCTCCAGCTTTGCGGCCTTCCAGCTGTGGAAGCATGACCTGGAATACTTCAAATCGCTGCCCCAGGCAGACCAGGACAACATCATCGGCCGTCGCTTGAGCGACAACGAAGAGCTCGACGACGCGCCGGAGTCGGCCCACGTCAAACGCACCGCTCAGGAAAGCTTCGAGCCGGAGGCCTTCATGGTGCGCCGCTCGGTGGCCTGGGCCGACAGCCGCGGCGCAGGCCTGGCATTTGTCGCCCTTGGCCATAGCTTCGATGCCTTCGAGGTGCAACTGCGGCGCATGAGCGGCCTGGAAGACGGCATCATCGATGGCCTGTACCGCTTCAGCCGCCCGCTGACCGGTGGTTACTACTGGTGCCCGCCGATGATCGATACGCGCCTGGACCTCAGCCTGCTGCTGCACGCCTGATCACTAAACATCCAGATACAGAATCACAGGCCAGGCCAGGGTAGAGCGGCTAGCCTTGAAAGTTTCCGATTCATTACGGGAGCTTTCCATGTATGCACGTCGCGATGTCCTACGCGCCGGGGCGGCTTTAGGCCTGCTCGCCACCGCCCCCTGGCTGCATGCTGCGCCCTCTGCCGGGTTGTTGACGCGCAAGGTCCCGTCTACAGGCGAGGCCTTGCCGGTAATTGGCGCCGGCACTTCAGGCAGTTTCGAAGTTGTGGCCGGGTCCGCCGAGTACCAGCAGCTCAAGCAGGTGCTCAAGGCGTTCTTCGACGGTGGCGGCAAGGTCATTGACACCTCACCGAACTACGGCGGTGCCGACAGCATTCTCGGCCAGTTGCTGGAGGAGGGTGGCTGGCACCGGCAGTGCTTCATCGCCACCAAGATCGCAGCCGACAGCCGGGCCGACGCCGAGGCGCAATGGGCCGGCAGCCTCCAGAGCCTGCGTACCGACAAGGTCGACCTGCTGCAGATCCACAACCTGCGTGACTGGCAGACGCAACTGCCCTACGCCCGTGAGCTCAAGCAGCAGGGCAAAACCCGCTACGTCGGCATTACCCATTACCTCAACAGTGGCCAGGACGAAGTCGCGCGCATCGTGCGCAGCGAGCCGCTGGACTTCATCCAGATCAACTATTCGGTCAATGCGCCACACGCGGCCCGTGAACTGCTGCCACTGTGCCAGGACAAAGGCGTGGCCGTGCTGATCAACCGCGCGTTCGACGACGGCCGCCTGTTCGCCAAGGTCAAGGACCAACCCTTGCCAGCCTGGGCCGCAGAGGCGGGCATTGGCAGTTGGGCGCAGCTGTTCCTCAAGTTCGCCATCAGCCACCCGGCCGTGACCACCGTCATCCCTGCAACCGGCCGCCCCGATCGCCAGCTCGACCAGCTCAAGGCGGGCCACGAGCCCTTGCTCACCCCGGCGCAGCAACAGGCGCTGATCCAACAGTTCGCCTGACACCATGAGCCGTTGGCGCGGAGGGCTGAACCTTGAGCCGGGCGAGGGCCCGGCCGTGGTGGCGGGATTGGCGCTGTTCTACCTGCTGTTCACCGGTTATTTCATGTTGCGCCCGGTGCGTGAAACCATGGGTATCGCAGGAGGGGTCGACAACCTGCAATGGCTGTTTACCGGCACTTTCATTGCCACGCTGGCCTGCCTGCCGCTGTTCGGCTGGTTGGCCTCGAAGGTCCGTCGACGGCAGATCCTGCCTTGGACCTACGGTTTCTTCGCCTGCAACCTGTTGCTGTTTGCCATGCTCTTTGCCCGTGAACCGGACGACCTGTGGACTGCGCGGGCGTTCTATATCTGGCTGTCGGTGTTCAACCTGCTGACCATCTCACTTGCCTGGAGTGTGCTCACCGATCTATTTACCACCGAACAGGGCAAGCGCCTGTTCGGTTTGCTGGCCGCCGGGGCCAGCCTGGGCGGCCTGAGCGGGCCGATCCTTGGCACGTTGCTGGTCGCACCACTGGGCCATGCCGGCCTGGTGCTGCTCGCTGGCCTGTTTCTGCTCGGCAGCGTTGCCGCAGGCGGTTACCTGCAACGCTGGCGAGATCGGCATCCATTGCCTGCACACCGTGAACAATCTGCCTCGAAGCCCTTGGGCGGCAATCCATTCGCCGGCGCGACCGCTGTATTGCGTTCGCCGTACCTGTTGGGGATAGCCCTGTTCGTCGTGCTATTGGCCAGCGTCAGCACTTTCCTTTACTTCGAGCAGGCGCGGATCGTCAGCGTAACCTTCAGCGACCGCACCCGTCAGACCCAAGTCTTTGGCCTCATCGACAGTGTGGTCCAGGCCCTGGCGATACTCACCCAGGTCTTTATCACCGGCCGCCTGGCCAAACGCATGGGCGTCGGCGTGTTGCTGGTGGCGGTGCCGCTGGTCATGGCGGCAGGCTTTGTCTGGCTGGCACTGGCCCCGGTATTTGCCGTGTTCGTGGTGGTGATGGTGGTCCGCCGGGCAGGGGAGTACGCCCTGGTGCGGCCGGGGCGGGAGATGCTGTTCACGGTGTTGCCGGCCGAGGACAAGTACAAAGCCAAGAACTTTATCGACACGGTGGTCTACCGTGGCGGCGATGCCCTGAGCGGTTGGGTCAAGCGTGGCCTGGATGTGCTGGGCGACCATCCGCAACTGGCCATGCTCATCGGCACGGCGATTGCCCTCGGCTGGGGTGTCACCGGTGCTTGGTTGGGCAGGCGGCAGCAGCAGCTGGATGTTGAACCGACGGCAACCACTGGCGCACCAAATACTCCACCGCCGCTTATTTAACGCCACCGGTCCGAACCCATCGCAATAAAACGAATCCCTGGATATCGCCGAACTCCGAACCTATGTACGGCGCCAAGCCGTGCATCCCTAAGTCACATGAGGTTTTGCACCATGGACAAGAAAGATAAGGGCAGTTCCGGCAGTCAGGCAGGTCAGGGCAGCCAGGGCGGCAGCAAAAACCCAGGGAACTTCGCCAATGACCGCGAGAAGGCCTCCGAGGCCGGACGCAAAGGGGGCCAACAGTCCGGTGGTGGCCACACCAACGACACGAGCCGCAAGGGCGGCCGTTCGTAAGTGACGTAACGCAGTGCCGGGGCAACCTGGCACTGCGGTTCACCGTAAAACGAGGACAACCCATGCGCTTGATACCGATGTTGGGCCTACTCGGCACCTTGTCCCTGATTGGCGGTTGTTTTGACCGTGACAGTGACCACCCGGCCAAGGATGCCGACGAAAGCAAACCCTCGCTGCAGATGCAGCAAAACACCGAAAAACCTGCGCCACAACCCGCGCCAGGCCCTGAGCCGATGCCTGGCCAAGGCCAAAGCCAGTAAACAGACGATGAGGCGCGGCATGACGGTACTGACCGATGACAGCTCCCTACCCACACGGGCAGAGACCGCGTGTCCGACCCTCGCCAACCGCTACCAGGCATTCTTGAATGGCAATGCCAGCGGCGCGCGGCAATGGCTTTGCGAACAGCTCGCGCGGGTCGACGGCAAGCCCGATGACCTGCCGGACAACCCGCAGGAGCTGCTTGCCTGGAGCGCGCGACACGCTTCACAGGTTGCCGGCGAGCACGCCGAATACCTTAAAAAACGCCATCAAGGCGCGCCCCGCCGGTACTTCGCCAACCGCGCCCATGCGTTGTGGTTTGTGCAGCAGGTAGCACCGACCAAGGCTGTGGACGGAGCATGGCTGTTCAGCACGCTGCGTCACTGGCAGGACCCCCGTTTCCACGGCTTGATTCGCACCTACCTCGAAGAACTGGGCGAGGGCGACCCACGCTGCAACCATGTACTGATCTACCACCGGCTGCTCAGCCGGCTAGGCTGCCTGGAGCCTGCAGCGCTGGAGGATGACCGTTACCTGCAGGGCGCGCTGCAACTGGCGCTGGGTTTGAGCGGTGATGAGTTTCTGCCAGAAGTGATCGGCTACAACCTGGGCTATGAGCAGCCGCCGCTTCATCTGCTGATCACGACCCACGAACTGGCCGAGCTTGGCATCGACGGACATTACTTCCAATTGCACGTCACTATCGACAATGCATCCAGCGGCCATGCCAGCAAAGCCATCCATGCGTTGCAGCAACTCTGCCCGCAACACGGCGCCGAGCGGTTCTACCGACGGGTCAGACACGGTTATCGCCTGAATGACCTGGGCACCGACACCCCGAGCCTGATCGGCTGCTTCGACCTGGATGGCGAATTGCTCGCAGCGCTGGAGCGCAAGCGAGTATTCGGCCAGTTCATGCATGCTGACCGCTGCCGGCTACAGCAGCGTACAGTCAACCAATGGCTGGCCGAACCCGGTGCGTTACCGGATTTCTTGCAGGCCCTGCAAGCCCAGGGCTGGATCAAACGTGGGCAGAACCCCGCCGACAGCCGCTGGTGGTCGCTGATCGAAGGCCCCAGCGCACCCATGTTCGGCGTATTCAACGCCTACGAAAAGCAGCTGTGGCATGACTGGATTGCCGGCGAGTGGCATTCACCGCTGCGCCGGGTGGCGCCAGGCAGCTGGCAATCCGCTACGCCGCAGAAGCCGCTGCACGACACCGCTCAGGTGCAGGTGGAGATGGACACCCTGATCGCGCGCATGGCCGGTAATCGTCACGCCCTGCCGGAGGGCCTGCACGCCACCCGTGCCTACCTCGAAGCCACCGGTCTCGCCCAGGAACGGGCGCACTGACGATGCTCACCCCACAACAGTTCCAGGCAGACCAAGCGTTGCTGCAATTGGGCCGGCGCTTGCGTGCTGACGGCTATCGCTTTACCTGCGTGACGCCTGCCACTCATGCCCTCAACAACGCGAAAAGTGGGGCCGCGCAGGCCAGTGACCTGCGCGGCGTGTTCGGCTGGAGCCGCCCGTTCCCACGTTCGCTGTTATCCGCTGACGAACTGGAACAATTGCGCACCGCGCAGGTGCTGCACGAAGAGGGCGCACTGCTGCGCAGCCAGGTGGGCTGGTCCAGCCTCGACGACTTGCTTCTGGTGCATTCCGCCTACCCGACCGAGGCCAGCGATGCGGTGTTCTTCGGCCCCGACAGCTACCGTTTCGCCCAGGTCATCCACGACCACCTACAGCGCTGCCCGGTGCGTGTCGAACATGCCGTGGACATCGGCTGCGGCACAGGCATTGGCGCCTTGCTGATTGCCCGCGCCGCACAGCACGCACAGGTCAGCGCGGTCGACATCAACCCGCTGGCCCTGCGCTACACCGCGATCAACGCGGCGCTGGCGGGGGTGAGCAATGTATCGGTCGAGTGCAGCGACCTGCTCGACGGCCTCAGCGGCAGTTTCGACCTGATCGTGGCCAACCCGCCGTATATGCTCGACCCCACTCAGCGCACCTACCGCCATGGGGGCGGCAGCCTTGGCGCGCAATTGTCACTGCGGATCGTCGAACAGGCCCGCGAACGCTTGAGCCCAGGGGGCTCGCTGTTGCTTTACACCGGCGTGGCAATCGTCGAGGGCCGCGACCCTCTGCTCGAAGCCATCCGTCTGCGGCTGGCCGGCCCGGAATGGGCGTGGGTGTATCGCGAGGTGGACCCGGACGTATTCGGCGAACAATTGGACGAACCTGGGTATGAGCAGGTCGAACGCATCGCCGCAGTGGCCCTGACCGTCAACCGCAGCGCGTGAGCGCACGCTGCAGCAGGGCTTGCAAAAGGGCCGCGTTTGCCGACAATGGCGACGCTCCCGCATGCCATTCGGAACCGCCCGCGCCATGATGCTGATCCAGCAATTCCCCGAGATTTCCCTCGCTGATACCCTGTTCGTCTTTGCCCTCGAAGCCGAAGCCGGCAACGTTTTTACCGAGATGAACAGCGTGTTCACCGGCATCGGCAAGGTCAACGCCGCGATCGCCCTGACCAAGGCCATCCACCGGCGCAAGCCCAAGCTCATCGTCAACCTGGGTTCCGCTGGCAGCCAAGGGCATGGCAAAGGCGCAGTGGTGTGCTGTACGCGCTTCGTGCAACGTGACATGGACGTGACCCCGTTGGGCTTTGCCCGCTATCAAACGCCGCTATCGGACATTCCGGTGTTGCTGGAGTATGGCCACCAGATCCCCGGCCTGCCGGTAGAGACTTGCGGCAGCGGCGACAGTTTCGAGATCAACCACGGCGAAGCGCCGTATGACGTCGTCGACATGGAGGCCTACGTGCTTGCGCTGATCGCCCGTAATGAAGGTATTCCGTTCGTGTGCCTGAAATACATCTCCGATGACGCCGGCAGCGATGCGGCCGAGGACTGGGCGGTGCAGGTTCACTTGGCGGCTGAGGCCTTCAAGCGGGTGTTGTTCAACGCCGCGAGCTGACCCTCCTTTGGGGCCGCCCTGAGCACAGGCAAACCTGAGGGGGTTTAAACGCGAAAAGGGCGACGCGGTTTCCAGCATATTGAATAAACCTTCGGCGCGCCGTGCAGTCACTTCAAGTAAGCGCCCGGCATTTCCGGGCCAAGGAGGTGGCTGATGACCCTTGTCTGCCTGCTGCGTGGCTGCCACTGGCGCGCCATGGCCAACCCTGAAGTGATCGGGCTGCACTGCCAGCTTTGCGAACGCTGTGGCGCGGTGCGTTACTGCCAGCCCGGCCAACCCATGCAACCTTAGGAGGCTCGCCATGGCCAGGGCAATCTGGAAAGGCGCGATCAGTTTTGGCCTGGTGCATATCCCGGTCTCCCTCAACACCGCTGTGCGCACCGAACGCATCGACTTCGACTGGCTGGACAAGCGCAGCATGGAGCCGGTGGGTTACAAGCGGGTCAACAAGGTGACCGGCAAGGAAATCGACAAAGACAACATTGTCAAAGGCGTGGAGTACGAGAAAGGGCGCTATGTGGTGATCAGCGAGGATGAGATCCGCAAGGCCCGCCCCGAAGCGACGCAGACCATCGACATTTTTTCTTTCGTGGCCGCCAGCGAAATCCCGCTGCAGCAATTCGATACCCCCTATTACCTGAGCCCCGACCGCCGTGGTGGCAAAGTGTATGCGTTGCTGCGTGAAACCCTGGAAAGCACTGGCAAAGTAGCCCTCGCCACGGTGGTGCTGCACACCCGTCAGCACCTGGCGCTGTTGCGGCCGCTGGATGATGCACTGGTAATGATCACGTTGCGCTGGCCAGAAGAGGTACGCGGGCTGGATACCCTGGAACTGGACAAGAGCGTCACCGACACCAAGGTCGACAAGCGTGAACTGGACATGGCGAAGCGGTTGGTCGAGGACATGAGCGGGGCCTGGGCGCCAGATGACTACCATGACGCGTTTCGCCAGACCATCATGGACCTGGTGGAGGAGAAGGCCAGTAAAGGCAAGATCAGCGTGGTCGACAAGGGCGAGGGTGGCGACAGCGAGAAAAGCGCCGACATCATCGACCTTACCGAGTTGCTCAAGCGCAGCCTTGGCGGCAAAGCAGCCAAGAAGGCGCCGGCAGAGAAAAAACCGGCCAAGCGAACCCGCAAAGCCTCTTGAAAGCAGGCGCGGCCTCTTCGCCGGGTTGCCCCGCGAAGAGGCCGGTGAACCCCCTAAAGCACTTGAGCCTGCAGATCCGCCAGAAAATCCCCGAACCCTTCCCGAGCCCGGCTATCCAGCCGGCTGCTGGTCGCCACACTGTGCCTGGCCGTCCAGACAATCTGCGCACCGCTGGCTTCCAGGTCAGTCACCAGCTGCACATCCTCATGCGCCGCCAAAGGCTGAAAACCGCCAACACGCTCATAGGCGCGCGCGCACACCCCAAGGTTGGCGCCATGGATATGCCTGTGCCCCTCGCACGCCTGGTAACCACTACGGTACAGCTTGCGCAGGGCCGCACGTTGCCAGGGCTGCCAACGCTCGATATGAACCGTGCCACACACCACCTCCGCCGTGCACGCCAGCTGCGACAGCAACCAGTGTGGCGGCACCTGGCTGTCGGCATCGGTGCAGGCCAGCCACGTAGCGCCTCGGTCCAGCATAAGCGCGGCGCCAAGCCGGCGGGCCATGCCGACACTGCCGGCCTGCACCGCCAGCGTGCGCACGCCAAAGCGCCTGGCTACCGCCACACTGCCGTCGACACACCGGTCGAGCACCACCAGCACCTCGACCTGATGGCCTGCCTGCTCGGCCATCGCCACCGCCAGCGCCATGGCCTTGAGGCAACGGCCCAAGCGGCGCGCTTCGTTATGCGCAGGAATGACCACGGCAATCATGAGCAGGTCTCGCCCAGGTCGACCACGCTGGGCTGGCATGACCAGTACTCGAGCAGAAAATCCGCTTCTTCATGGCGCAATACCGGGTACAACGGCAGGTACTTGGCCAGCAGTTGATGGACTTCCCGACCCTCTTGCGGGCAGCCTTCGATCGGATGGCGCCAGTGACAGGCCAGCAGCCCGCCGTCCAAGGTGAGGCTGGCGACCGATTGCTCGATCACTTGCAACCAGTCGGTCGGGGCCAAGTAATAACCCACCTCGCTGAGCACGATCAGGTCGAAGCGCCCGCCTGGCCAGTCCGCTGGCAGGCGGCCCGCGGCAACCGACACATTGTGCAGCCCTGTGAGGCGCTGCCGTGCCAGCTGCACGGCGGTCGGGTCCAGGTCCTGGCACAACAGTTCGGCGCAGCGTTCCGCCAACGCGGCGCTCAATTCGCCATTGGCACACGCCGGCTCGAACACGCGCTGGTAGCACTGGCGCGGCAGGCTGGCCAACAGCAGGTCACGCTTGCGGCGCTCGTACCAGCGCGTGCGAAACGCCCAGGGGTCTTCATCGTTGGCATACAACTCAGCGAAATACTGCGCATCGAGGCTCATGACGACCTCCTTCAGAGGAATACCAGTTCGAACGGTTGCAGCAGGCAGTCGAGCAGCTGCGCGGGCAGTACCGGTGGCCGGTGTTGATCGGGCTCCAGCTGGCTGTGATGCGCGGCCAGCGCCTGGCGTTTGCGTGCCACCCGAGGTTCATCCACCTGCAGGCGATGCGCCCGTGGCCAAGGCAGGCGCGGGTCGTCAGGCTGCGCCCAGTGCCAGGCCCACACCGGCACTTCCACCAGCTGCACCTTGCGCGCGAGCGCCGCCTGGGCTGCGGCGCGGCCGAGCGCCTCGTGGTCGCAGTGGCCGTCGCCACGCCAGGTGGTCATCAGCAGGTCGTCAGGGCGCAACAGTTGGTTGAGGTGGTTGACCAGAAAGGCTTCGTCGCGCGGTAGCGCACCGTCCTTGAGGTGCAAACGCCGCCAGTCCAGCTGGTTGAGGTCCAGGTCCAGCTGTTGCAGGGCATGCCGGCTCTCCAGCGGCCTTTGGCGGCGCAGGCGGTGTTCGGTCCAGGTCGAAGAGTCGGGGTGGCTGCCTTCACCATCGGTGGCGGAAATCAACAGCAAATCTTGCTCGCGGCCGTGCATGCCGGCCAGCAAGCCACCGGCCATCAGAATCTCGTCATCCGGGTGCGGGGCCAGCAACACCAGGCGCCGGCCCGGTGGGAGCAGCTGCTCGGGCGTGATCCAGGTCGCCCGCGCCAGGTGCGCGGACTGTTGCCAATCCGCCCAGGACGTGCCGGAACTGGCCTGAATAAGGTTTACCGTCATAGCTGCCAGGCTCCTGCCGGCACTTGGGCCAGCTGTTGTCCAAGTACGGCCAGGTCGCGTTCGGCGTGGCTCTGGCGCAGGAACACCGGCAGGTCGGCACTCAGCCGGGCGAAGTGGCTGCTGCGGCAGAACGGGGTCGCGCCCAGGGCCCGCCCCACGTGCCGGATGACCTGTTCGACCGCCTGTTCCACCTGGGCACGTACGCGACGCACCTCGAAACTGGCGTCGGCGGTGGGCTGGTGATCAATCCATGCGGCGCATTCGCGCAACGCCGCGCGGGCGCCACACAACGTTGCGTCAACCGCGCCGAGGTGCGCCTGGGCATGAGGGTCGGGCCGGGGCTTGCGGCACTGCTCGCGCAGGTAATCGGCCAACGCTTCGGCGGCGCCGTACCAGCAGGCGGCAATACCGCCGCCGCCGTGCCAGAACCCGGGGCGCGACAAGTATTGGCCTGGCTGGCCGACCGCGATGCCCGGCGAGTCGGCGAAGGCGATTTGCACGCTGGTGGTGGTGCCCATGCCGACCGCTTGCCAGTGATCGACGTGCAGGCTCTGGCTGGTGTGCCCGAGTTCGATCGCGACCAGCTGCGGCTGCTCGTCATCGGCCCAGGCGGTGATCAGCGCGCGATCGATCTGCAAGGCGCCGGAGCACCAGGCCTTGTGCCCTGCCAGGCGCACCTGGTCGCCCTCTCGGCCAATGATACGGGCACGGGCATCCGGGGGTTCGGCAGCCCATACCCCCCATATCGCATCACCCACGAGGTGAGCCGCGCCACATTCAGCCAGGATCGCCAGGGCGTCGGTATGGCCTTCATACAGCTTCGCCAGCGCCAGGTCGCAACCGGCGACGCGCGCCAGGGTCTGCCAGCGTTGCAGGGTATGGCCTTGGCCAGGCAGCGGCAACAGGTCGAGGTGGTCGGCCAACAAGGCCCGCATCAGCTGTGCCAGCTGGGTGTCCAAGTTGAGCGCCTGCGGCCGTTCGCTAAAGGTGCGCAGCAAGCTGTCGAGGTTGCTGAGGTTGAAATCCTGAATGATGCTCATGCCATTCCCATCTGTTTGCGCATGCGTGCGGTAATCGATTGGCGGGTCTTGGCCATGCCTGCCCATGGGTCGTCGACCTCGGCCAGGCGTTCGTGCAGGTTGCCGATGTGCCACTGGTTGGCGCCCTTGAGCTGCCCCAGCTCCTCGCGCCAGATCGGTACCGACACCGGCAGGCCCTCACGGGCGCGCAGGGAATAGGCACAAGCCGTGGTGGCGCCTTTGCCGTTGCGCAGGTAATCGATGAAGATCCGCCCCACACGGTTCTTGGGCCCGGACACCGCGCTCAGGCGGTCGGGGAACAGCTTGGCCAGGTAGTTGACGATGGCGTGGCTGAAGTCCTTGACCTCGTCCCAGCCGGCGCGCCGGGTCAGGGGCACTACCAGGTGAATGCCTTTGCCGCCGCTGGTTTTCAGAAACACCGTGAGGCCCAGTTCGTCGAGCAGGGTCAGGGCCAACTGGGTGGCTTCGAGCATGGCTTTCCACGGCAGTGCCGGGTCCGGGTCGAGGTCGAGCACGAAGCGGTCGGGCTTGTCGAAATCCGTGTCGATGGCGTTCCAGGTGTGCAGTTCGAGCATGTTCATCTGCACCGCACCGAGCAAGGTATCGGGGCGGTTGATGACCATCGCCGCCTGGCCAGCCTCGGTCTTGTCGTAGGTGACCACGTTGGCGATGTGCAATTGCTCGGCATTTTTCTGGAAGAACAGTTCGCCGCCCAGTCCGTCCGGGGCGCGGACCAACGCGACCGGACGCTCCTTGAGGTGGGGCAGGATCCACTCGCTGACGCCTGCGTAGTATTCGGCAACCTGGCGCTTGGTGGCGCCGATCGTGGCGTCGATCACGCGGTCCGGGTGGGTAAGGCGCAGGTCGCCGAGGCCTTCGTGTTGTTTCGCTGCTTTACGTTGGGACACGGTCTTGGCAGGCATGGCGCGCTCCAGGTCGATGGCTCTGGCCGGTTTGTCGTCGCGCAAGCCGTGGAACACCGAGTGGCGCACGATGCCGTCCCGGGTCATCTGTGCATAGGCCACCTCGGCCATCAGTTGCGGCTTGAGCCAATGCACGCCACGGGCGTCGGCACCGGTTGGCGGTCGGGGCAGGGCGGGCTTGGCGATTTGCAGGGGTTTGAGGCGGGCATGGAGGCTGTCCAGCGTGGTGGCGCTGAAGCCCGTGCCGACCTTGCCGGCGTACCGTAGCTCGCCGTTTTCGGCGTCATGCAGGGCCAACAATAGAGCACCGAAGCCGCTGCGGCTGCCCTTGGGGTCGGTGAAACCGACGATCACGAACTCCTGGCGCTGCTTGCACTTGAGCTTGATCCAGTCGGCGCTGCGCCGGCCGCTGTAAGGGCTGCCGGCGCGTTTGCCGATCAAGCCTTCAAGCGCCAAGCGGCAGGCACTGTCGAGCAACGAGTCGACCGGCTGGTCGAAGTCGGCGGAAAATTGAAGCACGTCCGAGCTGTCGTGCTCCAGCAGTTGGCGAAGCGCCTCGCGCCGCTCCTCGACCGGCTGCTCGCGCAGGTCCTGACCGCCCAGATAAGGCAGGTCGAACAGGTAATAGACAATCTGCTCGTCCTGGTCGGTGTCAAAGGCATTCTGCAGGGCCTGGAAATCGGCCACGCCGTTCTCGCCATTGACCACCATCTCGCCATCGAGCCAGGCAGAATCAACACCCAATGCACGCAGTGCAGCCACCTGCCGAGGCATCTTGGCGCTCCAGTCGTGGCCATTGCGGGTGAACAGGCGCACATCGTCACCATCGATACGGGCAAGGATGCGATAGCCGTCGAATTTGACTTCATAGCGCCAGTCGCCCGCAGGGGGCGAGTCGACCAAGGTCGCCAGCTGAGGCGGGAGTTTATCGGGCAGTGCGGTTTTTTTGGCTGCACTTGCACGTCGACGTTTGGTGGGGTTGGCGGTCTTGTCCGCGTTGGCGGCACGTCGCGGTACTAACGTGCGGTCGCTGAGCACGCTGTCGGGCTGCGCCTCGACAATGCTGTACTCGGCCTCGCTGCGTGCCTGGCCGTCATGCGACTTGACCAGCATCCACTGTTCCTTCTTGCCGGCCAGGTGGGTGCGAAACAGGTTCCACACCCCACTGAGCTTTTCGCCCTGCAGGCGAAAGCGCAGCTTGCCCTTGGCATAGGCCTCCCGTGCGTCACCTTCGGGCTCCCAGCTACCGCGATCCCAGACAATCACATCGCCGGCGCCGTAGTGGCCTTCCGGGATATGGCCTTCAAAATTGGCGTAATCGAGGGGGTGGTCTTCTACATGAACGGCCAGGCGCCGCACTTTCGGGTCCAGCGATGGGCCTTTGGGGATCGCCCAGCTTTTCAACGTGCCATCCAGTTCGAGCCGGAAGTCGTAATGAAGGTGGCTGGCGTCGTGCTTCTGGATGCAAAACTGCAGGGCATGCGCCGTTTTGGCACGGCCGCGCTTGCCACTGGGCTCGGGCGTGGCGTTGAAATCGCGCTTGCGCTCATATTCCTGCAGGGGTTTGGCCATGACAGGCTCCAAAGGGGTCGCGGTCTTTAATTTGGGAGGCAACGGGCTTGGCGGTAGTTCAAAAATTCATTTCACCGCGCTGGCAAAAAAGTCTGAATCTTCGGCGGCCCCACCAGTCGACCGGATACACCCCGCTGATGGAGAGCCGAGATGAGCCAACCCACGGACCGCAAGCCCTACACGCCCAATGAAATCGATGACACCGAGGACCGCATGGGCAGCGTGCATGAGCTGGACTTCAGCGACCGCAACGACGACCGCGAGGGACGAATCGGTGATGAACGCCCTGCTTCGGAAGTGGCCAAGGAGTTCACGCCGCGGCGCGTTGCAGAAAGCGGCATGACCGGCGGTGAGGCGCTCACCGACAGCCTGCACGAGGACAACGTCACCGACGATGACCTCAGCCCGGATACGTTGTTCGATGAAACCGGCGCGCGCGACCCGTATGAGCCGGGCGATGGCGAGGGCCCGGCTGACGAAAGCCTGCGGCAGGTCGAGGCCAACGAGATTGGTGGCGGCATTGGCCTGGACGAAGCCGAACTTGCCCGCTCCGCGCCACTGGACGGTGAACCGTGGACTGACGACGTGGTGGACGAAAAACCTTCCAACTGACCCGCCAGCGCGCTAATGCGTTTGCCAGATCCCGTTGCTGCGTTCGCAGTCGGCGCGGGCCTGGCCCAGGCTGGGGGTGTCGTAGTAATACGTGATCACCCTGGCATCCTTGCCCAGTGCAGGCCGCGTCGAAGGCTCGTCGCGGCCTGCGGCTTTGGGGTTGGCCAAGGTTTCCTGGGTCAGCGGCGCGATGCAGCTACCGACGCTGCCATCGGCGCAACGCGCCACTTTGTGCTTCTCGGTATTGAGCATCTCCTTGCTTTCGTTGCTACACGACCAGTTGATCGCTTCGGCCGGCATGTTGCTGTAGCTGTAGCAGGTCCGCCCTTCGACAGGCTTGACCGCTTCACTGGATGATCGGGTCATCACCTCGCAGGCCTCGGCCTGCACCTCGCCACTGGCCAGGCCGGCCAGCATCACCATCAACAGGGGTAGACGCATGTGTCACCTCCCGGGCCGCTGGCCCGTGTTCAGGTCTTGCGCAAGGACGTATCGCCGCGCTGGCGCAGGGTGCGCGCGCGTTTCTCCAGCACCAGGTAGGTGATCACCGCCAGCAGCAGCGGGATCAGGTAATACAGGGTGCGGTAGCCCAGCAGTGCCGCCACCAGGGTGCCCTGACCCAGCTGGCCGTGGAGCAGCGCGAGGAATACTGCTTCCAGCACGCCAAGCCCGGCGGGAATATGCGCCACAACGCCCGCGACGCAACTGATCAACAAGATGCCGAGGACAGACGGGTAGAACAGGTCATCCGGCAACAACCAATAGATCAGCGCTGCCATCAACGCCCAGTTGCTCGCACCCAGCATCACCTGGCACAGCGCCAGGCGCAGCGAAGGCAGGGTGATCTCATGCTCGCGCACCTGCCAGGTGCGGCGCTTGGCGAATGCGCACGCCAACAGGTAGGCCAGGGCGATACCCAGCAACAGCAAGCCAATCATCTGCAGCCCGGTCACGCCCACCGCCCAGCTGTTCGGCAACTTGACCAGGCGCAACGCGAAGACCGTACCGGCCAGCAGCATATAGCCCATCCAGTTGGTCAGCAGGCCCAGGGTGAGGATTTTGGTGATGGTCGCGGTGTCCAGGCCCAGCCGCCCATACAGCCGGTAGCGCAGGGCCACGCCACCCACCCAGGTGGTGAAGTTGAGGTTGAAGGCATAACAGACGAACGCCACCGGCAGCACCTGACTGGCGGGCAGGTGATGCCCGGTATAGGCCCGCGCCAGCAGGTCGTAGCTAGCGAACGTCAGGTAGCTGCACAGCGCCAGGGCCAGGCCGACGACCAGGGTGCCTGGCTTGTAGGCCACCAGCGACTGGCGCACCTCGTTCCAGTCCAGGTTGCGCGCCAGCAGGTACAGCAGTGTGGGGACCAGTATGACGAACAGCAGGGTCAACCCGCGCTTGCCCCAGGTATGCCAGGCTTTTTGTGCCATCAGGTATTGCCCTCGTGAAGGTCGCCCTGAGCTTGTATTTCCGGCTGCAACGAGCGCAGCCGTTGCCGGTGTGCCGGAAACCAGCCGGCAATGCGCGGGAAATAGCGGGTGAGGTGAAAGCCGATGAAGATCAGCGGTGCTCGCCACCAGTAGCCGCGAATCATCCGTTCCAGCGTTACCGCCTTGCATTGTTCGCTGGCCAGCGACGTGAGGTGATGGTACAGGTGCTGGTTGAAGGCCCGGTCACGTATCAGCAGGTTGGCCTCCAGGTTGAACGACAGGCTCAGCGGGTCGAGGTTGCTCGAACCCACGGTCGACCATTCATCGTCCACCAGGGCGACCTTGCCGTGCAGCGGCCGTTGGCAATATTCGTGAATCCGCACGCCATCGCGCAGCAGGTAGTTGTACAGCAGCCGCGAGAGCGCGCGCACCCAGCGCATGTCCGGTTGGCCTTGCAGAATCAACGTCACCTGCACGCCACGGCGGGCCGCGTTGCGCAATTCGCGCAACAGCCGGTAACCCGGGAAAAAGTACGCGTTGGCTACCACGATCCGCTGGCGCGCCGCGCGCAACGCCTGCAGGTAACACACCTCTATATCGGTACGATGGCGCACATTGTCGCGTTCGACCAGCACGGCGCTGGCCTGGCCTGCAGGCTGGGTGAGGGGGCGCACCTGGCTGGGTGGGTCCAGCACCGGTGCCATCAACCGTCGACTGGAGGCATGCACCTGCGCCACCACCGGGCCCCACACCTCCACCGCATAATCCTGCTTGGCCATCGGGCCGAAGTCGCCCAGATGGTCGGCGCTGTAGTTGATCCCGCCGATAAACGCCCGCTCGCCATCGACCACCACGATCTTGCGGTGCAGGCGGCGGAACAGGTTGGTGCGCATGCCGGCCACACGCGGCTGCGGGTCGAACGCGTGAAAATTCACGCCCGCGTCGGTCATGGCTGAAATGAACCCTTCCGGGAGGTCTGCAGTGCCGTAGCCATCCACCGCCAGCTCTACGCGCACGCCGCGGCGCGCTGCATCGATCAGCACCTGCTGCAGTTGCTGGCCGACCTTGTCGTCGAAAATGATGAAGGTCTCCAGGAGGATTTCCTCGCGTGCCTGGGCCATGGCCTCGAACACGCGGGGGTAATAGTCTTCGCCGTTGATCAACAGCTCGACGCTGTTGCCGTCCACCCAGGGTCTGTTCACAGGTTGATCTCCGCAGCCAAGGGGGCATGGTCCGACAAGTGTGACCAGGGGTATTTCGACAGCACCTGCGCCTGGCTTGCCTTGGCGTTGCGCAGGTAGATGCGGTCCAGGCGCAGCAACGGCAGGCGCGCCGGAAAACTGCGTGCAGGGCTGCCAAAGGCTTCCTCTACATGTCGAGAGAGCACAGCGTCGGCTTTCAGCCGCCAATCGTTGAAGTCACCCGCGATAATCACCGGGGCTTTCGCCGGCAGGCTGTCCAGCAGCTCGAGTAACAAGTGCACTTGGCGTTGCCGATGCCCTTCGCGCAGGCCCAGGTGCACGCAAATGGCGTGAACGTCCTCATGGCCCGGAACATCCAGGCGGCAATGCAGCAAGCCGCGCTCTTCATTGCCTTTGATCGACACGTCAAGGTTGCGATGATCGGCAATGGGGAATTTCGACAGCAGGGCGTTGCCATGGTCGCCATGCGGATACACGGCATTACGCCCGTAGGCGAACTGCGGCCACATGCTGTCGGCCAGAAACTCGTATTGCGGCGTCTCGGGCCAGGCTGGATGACGCTGCGCATGCTGCTGATGGCTACCATGCACCTCCTGCAGGAACACCAGGTCGGCACCGGTGGCGCGTACCGCCTCGCGCAACTCTGGCAGGATGAAACGCCGGTTCAACGCGGTGAACCCTTTATGCACGTTGATCGTCAGCACGTTCAGGCGGTGTACCGTGGTAATGCGGTCGATGATGCAGCCGGGGTTGGGCAAGGTCTTGTTCACAATGCCACCTCCGGTTCGACGCCGGGCTCGGTGACCAGTTCACCGTCCAGTTCAAGCTTCTCGAGCAGGCGGCGCGCGTCGAAGGGGGCATGAACCTTCTGGTCATTATCGAAGTAGCAGTAGATGTCCCGCGAGGCACGCCGCCGCGGTGGCCGGTCGACGATGAGTTGCGCATCGTCCGGCTGCCCGCCCTGGCTCCAGTGCTGGATGCGCTGCTTCCAGCGCCGCAGGGCGCGGGCGGTATAGCCGCTGCTGTAGAGTTCGACATCGCCGTGCAGGCGCATGTAGACGAAATCGGCAGTCACGTCCTCGACACAGGGCCATTTACCCGCACTGTCCGCTACCACCAGGGCCACGCGATGCTTGCGCAGCAGCTGGACGAACGCCTCGCACAGAAAGCTTTCGTTTCGGATCTCCACCGCATGGCGCAAACGCGCATTGCCTTTGATGGCGGTGCTGCCATTGCCCTGCAGGCGTTCGGCGCACTGCGCTGCGCAGGCGCGGGCAGCCTGGCGGTCACGCGGCAGCAGCTCGAGAAAGCGGGCAAAGCGGGCTTCATCGAACGTCATGTTCGGCGGAAACTGCCACAGGATGGGCCCCAGCTTCTTGCCAAGCAGCAAGGGGCCGGAGGCAAAGAAATTGGCCAGCGGTTCTTCGACATCCTTGAGCCTGCGTACATGGGTGATGTAGCGCGGCCCTTTGACCGAAAACACGAAATCGTCGGGCGTGTCATCCCGCCAGTGCTGGTAGCGTTCCGGTGACTGCAGGCTATAGAACGAGCCATTGATCTCGATACTGTTGACCGCCCGCGAGGCAAATGCCAATTCGCTGTCCTGCGGCAGGCCCTGCGGGTAGAAGTCCTTGCGCCAGGGGCCGTAGCGCCATCCGGATATTCCGATGCGGATCTCGCTCACGCTGTTGTCCTCATTGCTGTCCCTTGAATAGCGACCCGCGATGAGCACAAACGGTTCAGGGTCTGTGACCAATGGCCGGCAAGCCAGCGCCGGGGAACTTTGCGCCCGCCGACGATTCCACCGAAGGACGAAGCCTGGTGAGGACCGTTGGCATGAAATTCAACCGTTTCGCCCAATGGCTGGCCAACTGGACCGGCCGCCCGCTGTCTTTCGCCGTGGCCCTGCTGCTGATCCTGATCTGGGGCGTGAGCGGGCCATTGTTCGACTTCAACGACACCTGGCAGCTGGTGATCAACACCTCGACCACCATCATCACCTTTCTCATGGTGTTCCTCATCCAGAACACCCAGAACCGTGACAACGACGAACTGCACATCAAGATCGACGAACTGCTGCGCACCACCCGCCGCGCGCACAAGGCCTTGCTGGACCTCGAAGACATGGACTCGGCCGAGCTGCATGCGCTGCGCAAGCAATACCAGCTGATGGGCGAGCGTGGCGGTGATCAACCAGCAGCATCCAACGAGGATGACACGCGCGATTGAAGGCCTGCCCGTTCATCTGGAATGACCCGCCAACCTGGAGGCAAGCATGGCCAGACACATCATCCACTTCACCGGCCCGATCAATTCATCCACCTGCGGCAACCTGATCAACACTTGTTCAAAGGTGCTGCAACAAGGCGCCGAGGTGCTGCAGCTGAACATCGCCACCATGGGCGGGGAGTGCAGCTACGGCTTCACCCTGTACAACTTCCTGCGCGCCTTGCCGGTGCCGGTGCACACCCACAACCTGGGCACCGTCGAATCGATGGGCAACATCCTGTTCCTGGCGGGCGAGCACCGCACCGCTTGCGCCCACAGCAAGTTCCTTTTCCACCCGTTCCACTGGACGCTGCACGGTTCGGTAGACCACGCACGCATGGCCGAGTATGCGATGAGCCTGGACTACGACTTGCGCCTATACGCAGAGATCGTCGCCGAACGCACCCAAGGCAGTAGCGAAGTGCTGGATGTGCCGCGCTATTTAATGGCATACCCGCGCATCCTGGGGCCCAAGGAGGCCCTGGAGAGCGGCATGATCCACGCCATCGACGAGATGCCGATCGAGGCTGAGGTCACCCAGTGGAGCGTGCATGCCTGATGGGCGGCAGAGCAGAAAAAGCGGCGCACAAACATTTGCCTGGCCGATGTTTCGCGCCGCTGGTCAGCTTTGCATAAATGGATTGAGCAGATCACTGCCAGGCCGGCTCGGAAAAGAGGCATGGCACCGTTTCATGCGCCCAACCATTCCATCGCAAGGAGAAACGACATGGCTCGTGATCAACAGCGGACCGGACAACGTGGCGGCACCAAGGAAACCAACCCCGGTAACTTCGCCAATGACCGCGAACGGGCGTCCCGTGCCGGCCACAAAGGCGGCCAGGCCTCAGGCGGCAATTTTGCCAACGACCGTGAAAGGGCCTCGCAAGCCGGGCGCAAAGGTGGCCAGAACAGCCACGGCGGGGGCCGTCAGCCACAGGGATGAACGTCTGGATCACTTTCAGGCTTCAGGGGTTCGCGCTGCGAGCCCCTGCTCAGTGCAATTGTTCGACAATTATTTTGAATCTTTGCCGTCAGGTGTCACTCAATGAAGAAGTCATCCATGGAGAAGAGGAGGGCCCCGTGATGCCTAACCCCCAGCTGTACATCATCGACTACCAACTGCATGGCGAGCCACGCAGTTTCATCATTCGCATGGAGCGAATGGACAATACCGAAGCCTGGCATTGGGCAAGCTGTGATGCGGGTATCGGCATCATTCCCAAATTTGGCCGCGAGAAAATCAAGAAGGTCAGCCGGCCGATGGCCGAGCGTTATGGCATTACCGCGGTGAGTTGGCGGTTGTCGGGGGGCAAACCGAGCCAGTCGGTCGGGGATTCTGCAGTGATCAGCTAAAAAGCGGGAGCGGGCTGCAGGCCCGCTCAGGCAGGTTACGCCCCCGACTCCGGGTCGCTGGCCGGCACGCCAGGGCGGTTTTGATCATCATCGGCGACATTCGGGTCGGCATCCGGATCGTCCGCACGGTCATTACGCTTTTCAGGGTCGAGTTCGGGCCAGTCATCCTGGGCGTTGCCGCCGCCCATTCGCAGTGTCTCGTTCATCACGGTCTCCTTGGTGGCATGTGCAATTTAGAGTGCGCATCCGCCACGGATGATCGGCCTGCAGGCGGCCGCCCCCGACCAACGGCATCAGGTACCGGTGTACTTGACCGCTGCAGCCGTACGCGAGGTGACATTCAGCACTTTGAGCAGCGATGACACATGAATGCGTACGGTGAATGGCGAGATGTCCAGGGCACGGGCGATTTCCTTGTTGGTCTTGCCCTGGGCAATCAGCCGCAACACTTCATGCTGACGGTGGGTGAGCTGTTCGAGTTCGGCATCACCGCCCAAGTTTGGCAACAGCCCGGAAGGCGCGTACCTGACCAGCACTTCACCCTCGCGAATGGCCAGGATCGCCGCGCCGACCTCGTCGGGCGCGATGCTCTTGCCGATGAAACCATCGACGCCGCTGGCCATGACCAACTCGATCAGCGCGGGGTCATCGACCATCGACACGATGATCAGCGTGGTGCGGCGCAGTTGCTGGCGCAACTCGGCCAGGCGGTCGATGCCGGTCAGCCCGGGGAAGCGCAGGTCGAGGATGAGGGTATCCGGCGCTTCGCCCTGACACGCCAGGGCCAGCACCTGTTGAAGGTCGCCGGCTTCTTCCAGTTGGGCATCGGGCAACACCCGCTGTACGGTGCGGGCCATCGCTTCCCTGAACAGCGGATGGTCATCCGCCACGATGATGCGGCACGTCACGTCCTGACACTCCCTGTGAACGCCGGTTTTCCGGGCCATGCTAATTTAGCAGCTGACAACGGCAAACGTCGCGCCGAGAGGGCCGTTATGCGACCCCGTGCACAGGGATGTCACCATGGACTACGACAAGAACAACGAACTCGACCAGGCCAACCTGCGGGTGAAGGTCGCCAGCTTTGCCCTGGTGTACATCACCGTGCTGGGCTTTTTGCCCGGGCAGTCGCTGCAAGACTACCTGCCGGTGATCTGCTACATCGTCAGTTTCATCGTGCTGTCGATCGGCTTGCGCCAGGCCATCGCCCGCTGGCCGGGGCATTACCCCTGGCGACGGGTGCTGGGCATCGTGCATGACTACACGGGCACCTGCTTCGGCCTGGTGCTGGGCGGCGAAGCGGCGTTGCCGCTGTATGCGGTGATGGTCTGGGTCAACCTGGGCAACGGCATGCGCTTCGGCACGCGTTACCTGCTGATTGCCACGCTGCTGGCGCTGACGGCGCTGCTGGTGGTCTACCAGCTCACCCCCTATTGGCAGGCCAACCCCTTCATGGTGCTCATGCTGCTGACCACCAGTACGGTGATCCCGGTATATGCCCACATGCTGCTGGAGCGCACGCGCCAGGCCTCGGAGCTGGCGATGGCCGCCACCCAGGAGAAGTCGCGGTTCCTCGCCCAGGCCAGCCATGACCTGCGCCAGCCGATCCACTCCATCGGCCTGTTCACCGCATGCCTGCGCGAAGCGTCACTGGGCGAGCAGGAGCGACGCCTGGTGGACAGCATCGACCGGTCCCTGCTCAATGTGTCGCAGCTGTTCCGCTCGATCCTCGACCTGTACACCCTGGACAACGGCCGGGTGCAGCCCAAGCACGACACCTTTGCGGTGGGCGACCTTCTGGCCGAACTGCTGCGCCAGAACGCCGAAGCGGCCCGCTGGGCTGGCGTGGAGATGCGCCTGCGCCCCAGCAGGCACTGGACCCGCGCCGACCGCGGGATGCTCGCGACCATGGTGCAGAACGTGCTCTCGAACTGTTTCAAGTACGCGGCACATCGCCCCTTGCTGATGGGCGTTCGGCGCCATGGCGAAGGGCTGGCCATCGTCGTCTATGACCAAGGGCGCGGCATTGCCGACGAGCACCAGGGGCTGGTCTTCGAAGAGTTCTACCGCGTGCGCCAGCTGCGTGACAAGGATGTTGAAGGCGTTGGTTTGGGCTTGTCGATCGTCAAGCGGCTGGGGCAGCTGATGGGCTTGCAGGTGCGCTTGCGTTCACGGCTTGGCCGAGGTACTGCGGTCAGTCTGCTGGGCTTGCCACGGCTCGCCGCCCAAAAACCGGTGGCTGGCGTTGAACAGCAAGCGCTGCAGCACGCGTTGCTGGGTGGTTTGCGTGTTTGCCTGGTGGAGGATGACCACAACGTGCTGCGCGCCACGTCAGCGTTGCTGCAGCGCTGGGGGTGCGAGGTGGAGCCGCACAGCTCACCGGTGGGGCTGAGCAGCCAATGCGAGGTGATCGTGGCCGATTATGACCTGGGGCAGGAGGCGACGGGGGTGGACTGTATCGACAGCCTGCGCCAGCAGCGTGGCTGGCAGGTCCCGTCGCTGATCATGACGGGGCATGACCTTGAGAAGATTCAGGCCATCGTGCAAGGGCGCAATATCGCCGTCCTTTCCAAACCCGTGCGTCCTGCGGAGTTGCGGGTAGCCTTGCGCAAGCTGCGCGAGGAGGCCTCGACGCCGACTGGCTAGACCGGCGTCGGGACAGGCCCGTTTTACTGCAGGATCAACGCCTGGCCTTCCTTGAGGCACGACGGCGTCGGCTGGTACAAGCCCATGCCACCGACCGCGACGATCGCGCCGCTCGGGATCTGGCAGTTGTACTCGCCCTTGGCCGTGGTGGCGGTGTAGTAGGTGATGGTGCTGTCGCTGCGCACATTGGCAACCTTGCTCACCGGGGTGTTCAAGGCAAACTCGGCGCGCTCCTTGAGGGTGTCGTTGGAAGGGTTGATGGTTTGGCATCCGGCGACACCGACCAGTACGGCGGCGCTCAGGAGGAGTTTGAGGGCATTCATGACAATAGGCTTCCTTGGCGTTGTTCTGGGTGTACGGCGCGCGCTGTTTGCAGCGCGGGTGGCCGGACTATAGCGCCGAGGCAGGGTGAGGGCGATTAGGGCGGATGTACGAGATGGCCAGTTGCCTTTAGCCATTGTGGGCACGGGTCTTGTCGCAGCCAGGCTGTCGACAGGACCCGTGCGTTTGCTGTCAGGGCTCTTTCAGCACCAAGGTCAGAATGTCGTAACTGGCCACCAGCTCGCCCAGCTGGTTGGTGACCTCTACATCCCAGGCCACCACGCCTTGCGGTTGCCCCAGCGGGCTGGTCTTGCCCTGGTCGATCTTGCGCTTGCAGGTCAGCCGCGCCTGGAGGGTATCGCCAATGCCCACCGGGCTGATGAAGCGCAGGGTATCCAGACCGTAGTTGGCCAGCACCGGCCCGACGCCTGGGGACACGAACAGCCCGGCCGCCGCTGACAGCACGAAATAGCCATGGGCGATACGCTTGCCGAACTGCGACGCCTTGGCCGCAATCTCGTCGAAGTGCATGTAGAAGTGGTCGCCCGACAGACAGCCGAAGTTGACCAGGTCGGCTTCGGTCACCGTGCGACGGTGGGTGAGCAGCGACTCACCGATGCGCAGGTCGCCGAAGTAACGGCGGAACGGATGCACTTCGGTCTCGATCACTTCAGCGCCGCGTACATACTCACCGGTCACGGCAGTGAGCATGCTCGGCGAACCCTGCACGGCGGCGCGTTGCAGGTAATGCTTGACCGCACGCAGGCCACCCAGCTCCTCACCGCCACCGGCGCGGCCAGGGCCACCGTGCTTGAGCTGTGGCAATGGCGAGCCATGGCCGGTGGATTCTTTAGCGGCCTCGCTGTCCAGTACCAGCAAGCGGCCGTGCCAGGCGGCGGCAACCGGGACCGCCTTGGCGGCCACGGCGCGGTCTGCGGTGACCAGGGTCGCCACCAGGCTGCCCTTGCCGCGCGCCGCCAGGGCCAGGGCCTCGTCCAGGTCATCGTAGGCCATCAGCGTGCTGACCGGGCCGAACGCTTCGATATCGTGTGCGCCGCCGTCGGCATGCGGGTCGCGGGCCTGGAGCAGGGTCGGGGCGAAGAATGCACCTTCAGCCACGCCTTCGCCACGCGGGGCGAAGCCATCGCTGGCGCCGAACAGTTGGTCGCAGCTGTTCAGCAGGGCGCGTACGCGCTCGCCGACGTCGCGCTGCTGGTCATGCGAGGCCAGGGCGCCCATGCGCACACCTTCCACCGACGGGTCGCCGACCACTACCTTGCTCAGGCGCTCACGCAGGCGCGTGGCCACGGCATCCAGGTGCTTGGCCGGGACGATGGCGCGGCGGATGGCGGTGCATTTCTGCCCGGCCTTGGTGGTCATTTCACGCACCACTTCCTTGATGTACAGGTCGAACTCTTCACTGTCCGGGTTGACATCTGGGCCGAGGATAGCGCAGTTGAGCGAGTCGGCCTCGGCAGTGAAGGGTACCGAGTTGCGGATCAGGTTGGGCGTGACGCGCAGTTTTGCCGCGGTGTCGGCGGAACCGGTAAAGGTCACCACATCCTGGCCTTGCAGGCGGTCGAGCAAATCGCCGGTGCTGCCGATCACCAACTGCAGGCTGCCGGCCGGAAGCAGGCCGGACTCGTTCATCAGGCGCACCACGGCTTCGGTCAGGTAGCTGGTGGAGGTGGCGGGTTTGACGATGCACGGCATGCCGGCCAGGAAAGTGGGTGCGAACTTCTCCAACATGCCCCAGATGGGGAAGTTGAAGGCGTTGATATGCACGGCAACGCCAGCGCGCGGTACCAGGATATGGCTGCCGGCGAAATGGCCCTGCTTGCCCAGCGCAATTGCCGGCCCTTCATGCACCAGGTTGCCCGAGGGCAGTTCACGGCTGCCGATGCCGGCATAGGCGAAGAGCGTGGCATTGCCGCCCTCGATGTCGATCCAGCTGTCGGCGCGGGTGGCACCGCTGTGGTGGGACAGCG
Source organism: Pseudomonas sp. NPDC087185 (assembly GCF_044744955.1). Lineage (NCBI taxonomy): Bacteria > Pseudomonadati > Pseudomonadota > Gammaproteobacteria > Pseudomonadales > Pseudomonadaceae > Pseudomonas > Pseudomonas sp. NPDC087185. The sequence goes on from NZ_JBIUZK010000003.1 coordinate 105,308, forward strand.
CGTACAGCTGCTCCTTGCGTTCGGCCAGGTACAGCGCAATGGCCTTGAGGCGGGCGGCGCGTTGCTGGAAATCCATGGCCATCAGTTCGACCAGGCCACGGGCCCGGGCAAAATCCACGGCCTCGGCAAAATCAGGGCGCTCTTCGGGGCAATAGGCCAGGGCGTGACCATCCAGTGCGCTACGCAAGGCCTGGGCGCCGTGCTGGCCGGTCCAGCGGCCGGCGATGAAACTCTGCAGGGTTGGGGCGTCAGACATGCTGTTCTCCATGCTGTTCTAATGTCGGGAAGGGCGCTGTTACCACAGCGCCAGGGTGTAGCCGATAATCAGGCGGTTCTCGTCCACGGCGTTGGTCAGGCCATTGCCGGAACGGAAGGTGACGTTGCGCCAACGCAGGCTGACGTCCTTTAACGGCCCGCTCTGGATGACGTAGGTCAGGTCGGTGTCGCGCTCGCGCTCACGGCCATTGCTGACGGTGGCGGTTTCGGCGTGGCGGCCGTCGGTGTAGCGGGTCATGAAGCTCAGGCCGGGGATACCCATGGCGACGAAGTCGTAGTCGTAGCGCACCTGCCAGGAATCCAGCCCGGCGCGGGTGAAGGTGTTGTAGGTCACCAGGTTGACGGTGAACGGGTCGCCACCGTTGACGAACGGGAAGGCGCTGTCGCCGGACATCTGCTGCCAGGTGGCGGTGAACTTGTGCGCCCGTACGCCCAGGGTGAACATGGCGTTGAAGTTGCGGTTGTCGATGTTGCCAGCGCGTTTGGCGCCGTCGTTGCGGCTGTCGAAATAGCGCAAGTCGGTACGCAGGCTCAGGCCCTCGCCCAGCGGGCGGGTGTCGATCAGGCCGACGAACTGCTGGCGGTAGATGTCTTCGAGCTTGGCGTAGTAATAGCTGACGCTGGTCTGCGGGGTGATCGCGTAGCTGCCGCCGCCGAAGTCCAGGTGGTCGCTGCTGGCGGCGCCGTAGCCCATGTCATCGCGGCCGGACGAATCGCGCAGGTTGGCCTTGCTCAGGCGCCCGGCGTTGACCGTCAGGCCGGCCAGTTCCTGGCTGTTCAGCAGGCCGCCCTGGAAGGTCGAGGCCAGCAATCGGGTGTCGTTGTACACCACCACCGGCAGGATCGGCTGCAGGGTGCCGAGGCGCAGGGTGCTCTTGGATACACGCACTTTGCCGGTCAGGCCCAGTTCGCTGTAGTTGTCCACCGGCTCCTGGCTATTCGGGCCGAACGGCAGCAGGCCGGTGTTGCGCCGGTCACGGCTGGCGTCGAGCTTGATGCCCAACTGGCCCATGGCGTCCACACCCATGCCCACCGGGCCTTCGGTAAAGCCTGATTCCAGCCGGGCGGTAAAGCCCTGGCCCCATTCCTCGGCCTTGGCCTGCGGGGCGTTGCTCTGGCGGAAGTCGCGGTTGATGTAGTGGTTGCGCAGGTCCAGGCGTGCGTGGCTGTCACCGATGAAATCGGCCAGGGCCGGCAGGGGCAGGGCGAGGGTGGCCAGCCAGGCGGCAGATTTGAAGTGCATGCGGTTCATTGTTGTTATACCCGAGCTGTTCAAGGTTCAGTGCTTGCTGGCGCCAGCGGCGCCGATACCGGTCATGGAACGGATGAACTGCGCCAGGTAGCGGCCACGCTCTTCGCTGGCACGCGCGGAGGTGTCCGTCACCGAGAACACCCAGGCGCCGAGGAACGCCAGGCTCATGGAGAACAGCGCCGGGTTGCTGTAGGGGAACAACGCCCGCTCGTTGTGCAGCACGTTGACCCACACCGCCGGGCCCAGCACCACCAGCACCACGGCCGAAACCAGCCCGGCCATGCTGCCGACCACCGCGCCGCGGGTGGTCAGGCCCTTCCAGAACATGGAGAGCAGCAGCACTGGGAAGTTGACCGAGGCGGCCACGGCCAATACCAGGCCGGAAAGGAAGGCGATGTTCTGCGACTCGAACATCAGCCCCAGCATCACCGCCAGCAGGCCGATCAGCAGCGTGGCGATGCGCGAGACACGCATCTCTTGCTGTTCGGTGGCCTGGCCTTTGCGCACCACGCAGGCATACAGGTCATGGGACACGGCCGACGCACCGGAAAGCGCCAGGCCAGCCACCACGGCAAGAATCGTTGCGAACGCCACGGCGGAGATGAAACCCAGGAACAGGTTGCCACCCACGGCTTGCGCCAGGTGCACGGCGACCATGTTGCCGCCGCCGATGATTGCGCCGCTGGCATCGCGGTAGGCCGGCTCGGTGCCGACCATGACGATGGCGCCGAAGCCGATGACGATCAGCAGCAGGTAGAAGTAACCGATGAAACCGGTGGCATAGAACACGCTCTTGCGCGCTTCCTTGGCATCGCTGACGGTGAAGAAGCGCATCAGGATATGCGGCAGGCCGGCGGTGCCGAACATCATGCCCAGGCCCAGCGAGATCGCATCCACCGGGTTCGACAGCAAGCCACCCGGCGCCATGATCGCCTGGCCCTTGGCGTGCACGGCCACGGCGTTGGCGAACATTGCCTCGGTGCTGAAGCCGAAATGCTTGAGCACCATGAAGGCCATGAACGTGGTTCCGGACAACAGCATGACCGCTTTGATGATCTGCACCCAGGTGGTGGCGAGCATGCCGCCGAAGGTGACGTAGGCGACCATCAACACGCCGACCAGCATCACCGCGTACAGGTAGCTGATGCCGAACAGCAGCTCGATCAGCTTGCCGGCACCGACCATCTGCGCCACCAGGTACATCAGCGCCACGACCAGGGTGCCGAAGGCCGAGCTGAGGCGTACCGGGGTCTGCGCCAGGCGGTACGAGACCACGTCGGCAAAGGTGTATTTGCCCAGGTTGCGCAGGCGCTCGGCAATCAGGAACAGGATGATCGGCCAACCGGCCAGTACGCCCAGGGCATACAGCAGGCCGTCATAGCCGTTCATGAACATCATCGCCGAGATGCCCAGGAAGGACGCGGCGCTGATCATGTCGCCGGCAATCGCCAGGCCGTTCTGCATGCCGGTGAGGCCGCCGCCGGCGGTGTAGAAGTCGCTGGCCGAGCGGGTGCGCAAGGCAGCCCAGCGTGTCACCAGCAAGGTGAAGCAGACGAACACCATGAACATCGAGATGGCAGTCCAGTTCATTGCGCACACTCCTGCTTGACCTTGTCGTTCAGCGGGTCGAGCACGTTGTTGGCGCGGTGCACGTAGAGGCCGGTGAGGGCGAAGGACAGCACGACCATGAGCACCCCGACCAGCATGCCGACGGTGGTCACCCCGCCGCTGAGGGACTGGCCCAGGGTGCTGGGCGAGAACGCCACCAGCAACACGAAGCCGTAGTAGATCACCAGCATGGCCAGGGTCAGGCTGCCGTTGAGACGGCGTTTACGCCGCACCAGGTGCTGGAAATCGGGGTGGTTGCTGATGCTCTCGATGTGTTCGGGGGTCATGGCAAGCGATCTCTGGGTGTTGTAATTGTTTTTGTGAGGTCACGCGGGTGATGCGGTGTTGCTCAGGGCCCTATCGCCGGCAAGCCGGCGCCCACAGGGGGGCTATCCGTGGGAGCCGGCTTGCCGGCGATGAAGGCGAATCGGTCTCAAAGCTGGTCGAAATCGAGGACCACCTTGTCGCTGACCGGGTAGGTCTGGCACGACAGCACATACCCGGCCGCCACTTCGTAGTCTTCCAGCGCATGGTTGCTGTCCATCTCCACCTCGCCTTCGATCACCCGGCATTTGCAGGTCGAGCACACCCCGGCCTTGCACGAGTAGGGCAGTTCGGCACCAATGGCGTTGCCGGCGTCCAGCACGTTCTGGGTGTTGCGCGGCAGGTCGAAGCTCAGCGCCCGGCCATCGCTGATCACGGTGATGTGGCTGAGCGCCGAATCCACCTGGCGCGCCGCCTCGCGGGCTTCGCGACGGGCTTCGCTGCCGGCGGCGGCGAACAGTTCGAAATGAATGCGCTCCTTGGCCATGCCGTTGGCCTGCAGGCTGTCACGCACCGTTTCGGTCATGGCTTGCGGGCCGCAGATGAACGCGGCATCCAGGCTGCCCACATCCATCCAGCGGGAAAACAGCTGGCCACACTTGTGGGCGTCGATGCGGCCGTTGTACAGGTCGACGTCCTGTTGCTCGCGGCTGAACACGAAAATCAGGTTGAGGCGGTCGAGGTAGCGGTTTTTCAGGTCTTCCAGCGTGTTGCGGAACAACGCGCCGGAACTGGAGCGGTTGCCGTACAGCAAGGTGAAGCGGCTGTGCGGCTCGCTGGCCAAGGTGGTGGCGATGATCGACAGGATCGGCGTGATGCCGCTGCCGGCGGCCACACCCAGGTAGTTGCCCTGGCGGGCTGGCTCCAGCGGCACAAAGAAACTGCCGGACGGTGGCATCACCTCCAGTTGCTGGCCGGCCTTGAGCACTTCGTTGGCAAACGCCGAAAAACGCCCCCCAGGCACGCGTTTGACGGCCACGCGCAGTTCGCCGTCCTGCACGGCGCTGCAGATGGAGTAGGAGCGGCGTACTTCCTCATCGCCCAGCTGGGTGCGCATTACCAGGTACTGGCCTTGGGTGAAGCGGAAGGCGTCCTGCAGGTGCGCCGGCACGTCGAAGGCAATTGACACCGCGTCGCGGGTCTCGTTGCGCACTTGCTTGATGGTCAGGCTGTGAAACTGGCTCATGGTCGTCTCCACGGCTCAAATGCATTTGAAATAGTCGAACGGCTCCAGGCACTCGCGGCAGCGGTACAGCGCCTTGCAGGCCGTGGAGCCGAACTGGCTGAGCAGTTCGGTGTGGTGGCTGCCGCACTGCGGGCAACACACCTGGGGGGGCTCGCCGAGCAGGCTGCGCTTGCTGGCGCTGCCGCTTGGAGGGGCGATGCCGTAGGCATGCAGGCGTTCACGGCCCAAGGCGCTGATCCAGTCGGTGCTCCAGGCCGGGGTCAGCCGGCGCTCCAGGCCTGGCGCGGGAAAACCGGCCTGCTCCAGCGCCTGGCGGATATCGCCCTCGATCACTTCGGTGGCGGGGCAACCGGAGTAGGTGGGCGTGACCACCAGGTGCAGGTGGCCGTCACGCCAGCCCAGGTCGCGGACAATGCCCAGGTCGACCACGCTGACCACCGGCACTTCCGGGTCCATGACCTCGCCCAGCACTTCCCAGGCCCGCGCCAGGTCGTCGCCGCGCGGCGCCCGGGCGCCACGGTCACCGGCGATCAGCTCACCAGGTTGCATCGGGGTAAGCCCTTGGCAGGAACTGCATCTCGGCCAGCAGCAGGCCCAGGTGTTCGGTGTGCAGCCCTTGGCGCCCACTGAGGTAGAAATGGCTGGCAGCCTGGGGCAGGGGCAGGTCGACCGAGGTGAAGACGGCGCTGACCTGCTTGAGCCAATCCGCGCCCACCTGTGCCGGGTCGGCCGCAATACCGGCTTGGGCCATCTGCCCTTCGTGATCGCTGCCCGCCGCGAGCTCGACAGTGAAGCGCCATAGTGCCGGGATCGCTTCGAGCATGCGCCGACGGCTTTCGTCAGTGCCACCGCCCAGGCGCTGCACCCATTCAGCCGAGCGGCGCAGGTGGTAGGTGACTTCCTTGAGTGCTTTGGCAGCGATGCCGGCAATCCGCCCGTCGCTGGAGTCGACCAACCGCTGAAGCACGGCGTGGTGCCAGGCGTCATAGAAGAACTGCTTGGCCATGGTCACGGCAAAGTCGCCATTGGGCTGTTCGACCAGCAACAGGTTACGGTACGCCCGCTCGTCACGGCTAAAAGCCAGGGCGTCGGCGTCGCGGCCGTCGTCCAGCAACTCGGCGGCGTACTCCAGCCAGTTGCGCGCTTGGCCCACCAGGTCGAGGCCGACGTTCATCAAGGCCAATTCTTCTTCCAGTGCCGGTGCGTGGCCGCACCACTCGCACAGGCGCTGACCCTGGACCAGGGCGCTGTCACCGAGCAACAGCAGGTAAGGGATGAGATCGTGCTTGTGCATGGTCAACCTCACATGTGCCCCACTTCGTCGGGCAGTTCATAGAAGCTGGCGTGGCGGTAGACCTTGTCGTCCGACGGCGCGAACAGCGGGTCTTTATCGTCAGGCGAGGAGGCGGTGATCAGTGCCGAAGGCACCACCCACAGGCTGACCCCTTCGCTGCGACGGGTGTACAGCTCGCGCGCGTTCTCGATGGCCATGGCGGCGTCGGCGGCGTGCACGCTGCCGACATGCTTGTGGTTCAGGCCGTGCTTGCTGCGCACGAACACTTCATAGAGGGTCCAGACAGACATTTCAGATCTCCGCATCAATCGCCGCTCAGGCGGCGTTTTTGTTCTGTTGCTTGCGTGCGTAGGCCACAGCGGCTTCGCGCACCCAGGCGCCATCCTCGATGGCCTTGCGCCGGGTGGCGACACGCTCCTGGTTGCACGGGCCGTTGCCCTTGATAACTTCGTAGAACTCGTCCCACTGGATGGCGCCGAAGTCGTAGTGGCCGCGGGCTTCGTTCCATTTCAGGTCAGGATCGGGCGCCGTGCAGCCGAGCAGTTCGAGCTGCGGCACAGTCTGGTCGATGAAGCGTTGGCGCAGCTCGTCGTTGGTCTGGCGCTTGATTTTCCAGGCCATCGACTGGGCGCTGTTGGGGGAGTGTTCGTCGCTGGGGCCGAACATCATCAACGCCGGCCACCAGAGGCGGTTGATGGCGTCCTGGACCATGTCCTTCTGCGCCTGGGTGCCCTGGCGCATCATGGTCAGCAGCAGCTCGTAGCCCTGGCGCTGGTGGAAGCTTTCTTCCTTGCAGATGCGGATCATCGCGCGGGAATACGGGCCGTAGGAGGTGCGCTGCAGCACTACCTGGTTGACGATGGCGGCGCCATCGACCAGCCAGCCCACGGCGCCCATGTCCGCCCAGCTCAGGGTCGGGTAGTTGAAGATGCTCGAGTACTTGGCCTTGCCGCTGTGCAGCTTGGCAATTTCTTCGTCGCGGTCGGCGCCGAGGGTCTCCATGGCGCTGTACAGGTACAGGCCGTGGCCGGCTTCGTCCTGGATCTTGGCCATCAGTTGCAGTTTGCGCTTGAGGCTGGGGGCGCGGGTGACCCAGTTGCCTTCGGGCAGCATGCCGACGATTTCCGAATGGGCGTGCTGGGAGATCTGCCGGATCAGGGTCTGGCGATAGGCATCGGGCATCCAGTTCTTGGCTTCGATCTTGATCTCGGCGTCGATTTTTTCCTGGAAGTTGCGCTCTTCAGGCGACATCTCGTCCAGCGCCTTGACGCGTTTGACTCCGGTTTCCACTAGCTGTGCGTACATGTTCCGACTCCTGCTAAGGCATGAGTCATTTGTAAGCGATACAAAACATAACGTCAAACAGTTTTGAATGTATCAAATATGATTTGTGTATCACATGCGGGCTTGGCCCGCGAAGAGGCCTTCAGATTCAACGCAAAAAAAAGCCCCGGACCAGGCCGGGGCGCAACAGGCAGCTGATAGGTCAGCTAGCCAAGCGTTTGTCGAACACGTGACACGCCTTGCCCTCAGAGCGCTTGAGCGTCCCGCAAGGCTGTAGCCGAACGTGGGTGCTGATGCCGATGTAGGTCTTGATTTGCTGGGTCAGTTCACCGGTAAGCAGCTTGCGCTGGCCTTCCTCCATCGCCTGGCACTCGGCACGAAGCTCCACATGCACCTCGACACTGTCCAGATTCCCATTGCGATACAGATGTATTTCATACAGCTCTGAAAGGTGTTTTATTTTAAGCACCTGCTCCTCAATCTGCGTCGGGAATACGTTGACCCCGCGGATGATCAGCATGTCGTCACTGCGCCCGGTGATCTTGCCAATGCGCCGCATCGGCCGCGCCGTGCCAGGCAGCAAACGGGTCAGGTCGCGGGTGCGGTAGCGCACCATCGGCAGCGCCTCCTTGCTCAGCGAGGTGAACACCAGCTCGCCGAGCTGACCGTCCGGCAGCACTGCGCCAGTCACCGGGTCGATGATTTCGGGGTAGAAGTGGTCTTCCCAGATGGTCGGGCCATCCTTGGTTTCGAGGCATTCCATGGCCACGCCTGGGCCCATGATCTCGGACAGGCCATAGATATCCAGCGCATCGATGCCCAGGCGCTGCTCGATGGAGCGGCGCAGCTCGTCGGTCCAGGGCTCGGCACCGAAGATGCCCAGGCGCAGCTTGAGGTCGTGCGGGTCGATGCCCTGGCGCTCGATCTCGTCGGCGAGGTTGAGCATGTACGACGGGGTGACCATGATGATGTCAGGCTGGAAGTCGCGAATCAGCTGCACCTGCTTCTCGGTTTGGCCGCCCGACATGGGGATCACCGTGCAACCCAGGCGTTCGGCACCGTAGTGCGCGCCCAGGCCGCCAGTAAACAGGCCATAGCCGTAGGACACATGCACCTTGTCGCCTTTGCGCCCCCCAGCGGCGCGGATCGAACGGGCGACCACGTTGGCCCAGGTGTCGATGTCGTTCTGGGTGTAGCCGACCACGGTCGGCTTGCCGGTGGTGCCGCTGGAGGCATGTAGGCGCACGACCTCCTGCTGGGGCACGGCGAACATGCCGTAGGGGTAGTTGTCGCGCAGGTCGTTCTTGCCGGTGAAGGGGAACTTCGCCAGGTCGTCGAGCGATTTCAGGTCATCCGGGTGAGCGCCGCATTCGTCAAAGCGTTTGCGGTAAAGCGGGACGTTGTCGTAGGCGTGTTGCAGGCTCCAGCGCAGACGCTCCAGCTGATGCTGGCGCAAGGCGTCGACACTGGCGGTTTCCATCGGGTCCAGCAGGGCACGATCGGCATCATGGTACATGTTCATGGCATCACTCGAATTGTTCTTGTAGACCGGCCGCAGGGCGGCCGTGAGTGTCATGGACGCAGCATAACCGGCGGCGTCGCGTTCAGTAACACGCCATTGGTCAGAGGCGCTCGATGACCATGGCAATGCCTTGGCCGACGCCGATGCACATTGTGCACAAGGCGTAGCGTCCGGCGGTTTCTTCCAGCTCGTGCAGGGCGGTGGTGATCAGGCGTGCACCGCTCATGCCCAGCGGGTGGCCCAGCGCAATGGCGCCGCCGTTGCGGTTGACCCGCGCATCGTCGTCGGCCAAGCCCAACTCGCGCAGCACGGCCAGGCCCTGGGCAGCGAACGCCTCATTGAGTTCGATCACGTCCATGTCGGCCAGCGCCAGGCCGGTCAGTGCCAGCAACTTGCGCGTCGCAGGTACCGGGCCGATGCCCATGATGCGTGGTTCGACCCCGGCCACGGCCATGCCGACAATCCGCCCGCGCGCCTTGAGCCCGTGGCGGCGAGCCGCTTCGCTATTGGCCAGCAACAGCGCACAGGCGCCATCGTTGACCCCGGAGGCGTTGCCTGCGGTGACGCTCCCGCCCTGGCGGAACGGGGTGCCGAGCTTGGCCAGTTGCTCCAGCGTGGTGTCGGCCCGCGGGTGTTCATCCTGCTCGACGCGAATGGCCGGGCCTTTGCGCTGGGCGATCTCGACCGGCACGATCTCACGCGCCAGGCGACCGCGGGCCTGGGCTGCGGCGGCCTTGTGCTGGCTGCGCAAGGCAAAGGCATCCTGGTCGGCACGGGAAATGGCGAACTGTTCGGCGACGTTTTCAGCCGTCTCTGGCATCGAATCGATGCCGTATTCGGCGTGCATCAGTTTGTTGACGAAACGCCAGCCAATCGTCGTGTCGAACAGCTCGGCGCTACGGCCAAAGGCCTGTTCCGATTTGCCCATGACAAACGGTGCACGCGACATCGATTCGACCCCACCCGCCAGTATCAACCCGGCCTCACCGCAGCGCAGGGCGCGGGCGGCATTGCCGATGGCGTCCATGCCAGAACCGCACAGGCGGTTGAGGGTGGTGCCCGGCACGCGGGTCGGCAGGCCGGCCAGCAGCGCGGCCATGCGCGCGACGTTGCGGTTGTCTTCACCGGCCTGGTTGGCACAGCCGAGGATCACGTCGTCGATGGCGCTCCAGTCCAGCTCAGGGTGGCGTGCGACCAGCGCCTTGATCGGTACGGCGGCCAGGTCGTCGGCGCGCACGCTGCTGAGCGCGCCGCCGTACCGGCCGATTGGCGTGCGCACGGCATCGATGATCAGCGCATCGAAAGGAGTGTGTTCAGTCATTTGCGGTCTCCTGCGCGAGCACGGTGCCGCGCACTTTGTAGGATTTGCCGTGGAACAGGGCGACCAGTTCGCCGCGCTGGTTTTCGATGCGCACGTCGTACAACCCGGTGCGGCCCTTGCGGCTCAGTTCGGTCGCGCTGGCAGTGAGCACATCGCCGCACAGTGCCGGGGCGACATAGTCGATGCTGCAGCCCAAGGCTACCGTCGCTTCGTCGTAACTGTTGCAGGCAAAGGCAAAGGCCGAGTCGGCGAGGGCGAACAGGAAGCCGCCGTGGCAGGTGCCGTGGCCCTGGACCATATCGGGCCGCACCGCCATGCCCAGGCGCGCGTGGCCGGCGCCGGCAGCCAGCAGGCTGATGCCCAGGGCCTGGCTGGCCTGGTCGCGGGAGAACATCGCATCGGCGCAGGCCTGGGCCAGTTCGTCCGGGGTGCGTTGCAGGTCAGTCATGCAGGCGGGCTCCTTGGGCGTGGCTGCGGCGTAGCAGCAGGGAAGGGCGGTAGCGGCTTTCGCCGTAGCTGAATTGCAGGTTCTCCAGTACGCGCAGTGTGTAACCTAGGCCGATCTGCTCGGCCCAGGCCAATGGGCCACGCGGGTAATTGACGCCGGCACACAGGGCCAGGTCGATGTCGGCGGCGCTGCCGACGCCCTGCAGTACGGCGTCGGCAGCTTCGTTGGCAAGCATGGCGACGGTACGCAGCACCACCAAGCCAGGCAGGTCGGCAACCGCAGTCACCGTGATACCTGCACGTTGCAGCAGTGCAACGACCTGGTCACGAGCGGTGGCGGTGGTGGCGGCCGACCAGCTGATGGCGATGCGCGAGGCCGTGCGGTAATCCAGGGCCAGGTCGATCAGCACCAGGTTGCGCAGGCCATCTTCCCGAGCACGCTGGCTAGCCAGGCGCCCATCACAAAGCGCAAGGGTCGCGTCGCCGACGTGGATCACGCCATTGCCTGCGCGTTCGGTAATGGCCAGCCCACTGTCGCGCAAGCGCTCGACCAACGGCTGAAGCGCGCCGAGATTGCCTTCGATCACACAGCCCTCAACCGTCAGTGCGCTGGCCAGTTCAGCCGCAGGCGGACGCTCGCCGCCCTCGACGTAGCTATAGAAGCCGTGCCCGCTCTTGCGTCCCAGGCGCCCAGCGTCGACCAGTTCCTTTTGCACCAGCGAGGGCTGGAAGCGGAAATCACCATAGAAGGCATCGAACACCGAACAGGTGACGGCGTAGTTGACGTCATGCCCGATCAGGTCGGTGAGCTCGAACGCGCCCATGCGGAAACCACCGGCGTCGCGCAGCAAGGCATCCAGCGTTGCGCAATCGGCCGCGCCTTCCTGTAGCAGGCGCAGGCTTTCGGCATAGAAGGGCCGCGCAACGCGATTAACGATGAAACCGGGCGTGGAGCGGGTATGGACCGGCTTTTTACCCCAGGCCTTTGCCGTGCCATAAAGCATCGCCGCAACGCCCGGCTCGGTGGCCAGGCCCGACACGATTTCGACCAGTGCCATCACTGGCGCCGGGTTGAAGAAGTGCATGCCGACCACGTTCTGCGGCCGGTCAAGGCCTGCCGCGAGGCTGGTGATCGACAAGGACGAGGTATTGCTGGCGAGGATGCAGTCTGGTGCACACAGCGCTTCAAGCTCGCGCAGCAAGCTTTGCTTGACCTGCAGGTGCTCGACGATGGCCTCGATCACCAGCCGGGCATCGGCCAGGGCTTCGATCACCTCCACAGGCTGCAGCCGCGCAGTGATGGCTGCGCGCGCATCAGGCTGCAGCTTGCCTTTTTCCACCAGGCGCCCGAGCTGGCGGTCGATGCCGGCCACGGCCTGCGCCGCTGCTCCAGGGCGGTTGTCGTAGAGTTTTACCGGGTGGCCTGCCTGGGCGGCCACCTGGGCAATGCCGGCCCCCATGGCGCCGGCACCGATGACTGCCACCAGGGCATCGCTGTTCAGTGCGTTCATGCTCAACGCCCTTTGAATTCGGGTGTGCGTTTGTTCATGAAGGCGCTGACACCTTCACGATAATCCTCACTGCGCCCGGCCAGGCGCTGCAGGTCGCGCTCAAGCTCCAGTTGCTGGTCTAAGCCATTGTCGAAGCTGGCATTGAGGCTGCGCTTGATCAGCGCCAGGCCGTAGGTCGGCTGGCTGGCCAGATGACGGGCGAGGGCGATGGCCTCGTCGCGTAGCGCGGCATCATCGACCACGCGGTGGATCAAGCCCCATTGCTGTGCCTGCTCGGCACTCAGGCGCTCACCGAGCATGGCCAGCGCCTTGGCCCGGGCCATGCCGACCAGGCGTGGGAGCAGCCAGGTGCCACCTGAGTCAGGTACCAGGCCGATCTTGCAGAAGGCCTGGATGAAACTGGCCGAACGGGCGGCAAGCACCAGATCGCACGCTAACGGAATGTTCGCCCCAGCGCCCGCCGCAACGCCATTGACCGCGCAGATGACCGGCAGCGGCAGGTCGCGCAGGGTACGCACCAGCGGGTTGTAGAACCTGTCGATGGACTCACCCAGGTCAGGCATCGCCGCCCCAGGGGCGACATTGCGGTCGGACAGGTCCTGGCCTGCGCAGAAACCACGGCCTTCGCCGGTCAGCAGCAGCACACGGGCTTCGCTGCTCTGGCGCACCTGTTTGAGTGCCTCGCGCACTTCCAGGTGCATCTGCGTGTTGAAGCTGTTGAGTTGCTCGGGCCGGTTCAGGATGAGCTGGGCAACACCACCCTCGATGGAAAACAGAATGTGCTCGAACGTCATGGAAGGCTCGCTCCGTCAAACGATGGGAAGGGCTGGTCAACGGCCTTTGAACTGGGCCGGGCGTTTTTCCTGGAAGGCGCGGATGCCTTCGTCGCGGTCGGCGGTGCCGGCCAGCAAGGTGAAGGCGTGACGCTCGAAGCGCAGGCCGCTGGCAAGGTCGGTGTCGCCGGCCTTGAGCAATGCCTCCTTGGCCAGGCGTACCGCCAGCGGCGCTTTGGCGGCGATGCTGCGGGCGACCTGCGTGGCGCGTTCCACCGTCAGTTCAGGCTGGGTGATTTCGCTGACCAGGCCGGCCTGCAAGGCATGCCGAGCATCGATCGCTTCGCCGGTGAGCACCATTTGCATCGCCAAGGGCTTGCCGACGGCGCGCAGTAAACGCTGAGTGCCGCCGGCGCCCGGGATGATGCCGAGGTTGATTTCCGGCTGGCCAAAGCGGGCATCGCTGCCAGCGATCACGATGTCGGCGCACATCACCAGTTCGCAGCCACCGCCCAGGGCGTAGCCGTTCACGGCGGCGATCAGGGGCTTGGAGAAGGCGGCGATGCGTTGCCAGTGGGCAACACGCGGGTCATTGAGAATGCCGATCAGGTCGCGCTCGGCCATTTCGCAAATATCGGCACCGGCCGCGAAGGCCTTGCGGCTGCCGGTGATGACGACTGCGCGGGTTTGCTCATCGGCTTGGGCAGCGTCCAGTTCTGCGGCCAGCTCTGCCAACAGTTCGGTGCACAGGGCATTGAGGGCCTCTGGGCGGTGCAGGATGACGAGGCGAACGCCATGTTCAGGCGCCTGCACATCGAGATAGCGCGGCATGTGGGGGTCCTCAGGCTGCTTCGCACGGCGCATCGCATGGCCGGCGTTTATTGGAATTGTCTGCAGGGGCAACGGGGAAGCGTGCCCAGGTGGGATCAATATAACCATCATGTGATACAGACAATCAACATGTAATGTCGTATCGTGTATCTCAATTGATCGCAAAAAAATTTGCCTGGATAGAAATTATGTATATGTATCAGCATATTGACGACGATTCGCCCCCTGGGTTTTTGTGATACGCGATTGCTGAATTCTTAAAATGATATGAGGGTAAAAGCATGCCTTGCTACCGACTCGATGGCCTGACTCCCGTCGTCGACCCCACGGCCTACGTACACCCAAGCGCCGTACTGATCGGTGATGTCATCGTCGGCCCGCGCTGCTACGTAGGGCCGCTGGCCTCGCTGCGCGGGGATTTCGGCCGCATCGTCCTGGAGGAGGGTGCCAACCTGCAGGACACCTGTGTGATGCATGGCTTCCCGGGCGGCGACACCGTGGTCGAGCGCAACGGCCATGTCGGCCATGGCGCGGTGCTGCATGGCTGCCGCGTCGGCGCCGACGCGCTGATCGGCATGAATGCGGTGGTCATGGACGGTGCTCATATCGCGCCCCGTTGCATCGTCGGTGCAACATCCTTCGTCAAGGCGGGCTTCGAGTGCGATGAACAGAGCCTGGTGATCGGCTCACCTGCCCAGGCCAAACGCCCGCTGACCGACCAGGAGCTCAGCTGGAAGCAGCGCGGCACGGCCGAATATCAACACCTCAGCCAACGCTGCATGGCCAGCCTGGTGGAGTGCCCACCACTGTCTGAGGTGGAGGTTGAGCGCCCGCGCATGGGCGACTGCGGCTTGCGGCCCAAAGGCGAGGAGGGCGCATGAACCTGACTGCAGCGCGTAATGGCCAGGGAGGCCGCCGCACAGGTATAGTCGGTGCTTTCTCCGCGCACAGTTCCTCCATGAGCAACCTCGCCCCGCTGAACCACCTGATCACCCGTTTCCAGGAGCAGACCCCAATCCGCGCCAGTTCGCTGATCATCACCCTCTACGGCGATGCCATCGAGCCCCATGGCGGCACGGTCTGGCTCGGTAGCCTGATCAACCTGCTGGAACCGATCGGCATCAACGAACGGTTGATCCGCACCTCGATCTTTCGCCTGACCAAGGAAGGCTGGCTCACCGCAGAAAAGGTCGGCCGGCGCAGCTATTACAGCCTCACCGGCACCGGTCGCAGGCGCTTCGAGAAAGCCTTCAAGCGTGTCTACAGCCCCAGCCAGCCGGCCTGGGACGGCGCCTGGACCCTGGTTTTGCTGTCGCAACTCGACGCCGGCAAACGCAAGGCCGTGCGCGAAGAGCTGGAATGGCAGGGTTTCGGTGCGATGGCGCCGAATGTACTGGGCTGCCCACGCGCGGACCGCACCGACCTGGCCGCGACCCTGCGCGAGCTGGAGGCGAGCGACGACAGCATCGTGTTCGAGACCCATGCTCAGGAAGTGCTGGCCTCCAAGGCCATGCGCGCTCAGGTTCGGGAAAGCTGGCGGATTGATGAGCTTGGGCAACAGTACAGCGAGTTCATCCAGTTGTTCCGGCCATTGTGGCAGGGCTTGAAAGAGCTGGACGAGCTCAACCCCGAAGACTGCTTCCTGGCCCGTACCTTGCTGATTCACGAATACCGCAGGTTGCTGCTGCGTGACCCGCAATTGCCCGATGAATTATTGCCGGGTGATTGGGAAGGCAGGGCGGCGCGACAGTTGTGTCGTAACCTGTACCGGCTGGTGGTTGCCAAGGCGGAGGCGTGGCTGAACAGTGCGCTGGAAACCGCCGACGGGCCGTTGCCGGACGTCAACGAGAGTTTCTACAAACGATTTGGTGGGCTGGCTTATCAGTGAAACGTTTGCAGGATGAAGCGGTTACCTTGGTGTCAGAGGCTGAAGTATCAGATCAACAATGCAAGCCATAGCGTGCCAAGAATGATGAGCTGAGCCGGAATGAGGTGGCGAGCGAACGGAGATCCGCCGCTGCTCCAAGCCAGTGCGCATTTGGTCACGGTATTCCCTGTGAGCGCCATCATTGCCGGTAACGTCAGGTCAGCACTGTTCAGCTGGCCTGCAGTAACGAGCGAGGCGATCGAAGCAGTTGCGGCATGCGCATCGCCCAAGCCACTGATAAACGCTGCAATGCTGACCCCTTTGTGACCAAGTTGCTCGAGCAGAAACGCCGAGAACAATGCAATGCAGGTAATTGCTAGCGTGATGAGCAGTGCTGTGAACAGGCTGAAAGCACCGCTGCCAGGCTTGGTCGCGGGGCAGACTGGCACAGGGCGCCAAGGCGCCAGCAACAGCACGCCGTAAATGAGCGTGACCAGCATACCGAGACCTATAGATGGCCAGAACGGGCGCAGCAGGCGCACGTCGACAACGCCAAGTACCAAACCAAACTGGACAAGGGTGGCGAGGTTGGACAGCACCGCCGCAGCGGCGAACGCGCGCATGAACGAGTCCTGCTTTCGTGCTTGATGGCCAAGCACGGCAATGGTCGCTGAGCCAGAGGCAAACCCGGATGCGATCGCACTCAGGGCCAAGCCATAGCGCGGCCCCAGCAGGCGCATGGCGATATGCCCTAGCGCACCGACTGCCATCAGTAACACGACCAGCGTGCAGACCACCCGCGGGTTCAGTACCCCGTAGGGGCCAATGAACCGGTCCGGCGTCAACGGCAGCACAACCAGCGATACGGTGAGGAGCAACAAGCCATCGCGCAGTTCGGCCTCGCTTAGTTGCTGCAGCACGAAACGATGAAGCTCACGCCTCAGGGCCAGCAGTAGGGTGAGTACGATACCGATGGCGGTTGCCAGCTCGGGGTGTTCGACTGTCAGACCTCCCAACACCAACACCAGCAGCAAGGCAATTGCGCTGGTAATGTCCGAATCTTCGTCGGGTTTTGTGCGGTGGTAAATGGCCAACAGCAGCGCTATGCCCACCAATGCGACGCCGACCAGAACCGGGCCAGCCATTACATGGCAGACATACCCCAGCAGGGCGGTGATTGTAAAGGTTCTCAAACCCGCTGCTGCCGGAGCCTCACCGTTGACCTTCTTGCGCTCCCGTTCAAGGCCAACCAGCATGCCGATGCCCAATGCCACCGCCCCGTGAGCCAAGTTCACCAGGTCGAGCATCAGGTCTGCACCGGGGCGATGGCAAAGCTGCCCGGGGAACCCCGTTCGAGCGCGATCAGCGCTGGCATGTCGAGGATATCCACCAGCCGGCCGTGCAGGTTGACGATACCCAAACCGCGTAAGTGAGCGACCGAGCGGCATATGGTTTCCAGGCGCAGCCCGAGGTAGGAGGCGATGTCTTCGCGAGACATGCGCAACATGAAACCGTGGGATGAATAGCCGCGGCTGACGAAGCGCCGGGAAAGGCTCAGCAGGAAACTGGCAAGCCGCTGCTCGGCAGAGAGGTTGCAGAGCATCAGCACGCGCTCATGCTCGCGGATAATCTCCCTGCTCATCAGGCGGTTCAAGCTCTGTTGCAGCGTTGGGAAATCACGCGCCAGGGCTTGCAGGCGATGATAGGGCACCGGGCACACTTCGCTGTCTTCCAGGGCGATGGCATCACAGACATGACGCTCGGTGGCTATGGCATCGAGCCCCAGTACGTCCCCTGGCATCCAGAAGTTGATGATCACACCCTGGCCTTCGGCGTTGTTCAGGTTCGTCTTGAAGCTGCCTGAGTGCACCGCATACAGGCTACTCAAGGGCATATTTGCGTTGAACACCGCAGCCCCCTTCCTGACCCGGATACGAGGGCCGATCAGTGCGCCGAAATAACTGTTGCAGTGCATGGGCAAACCCGTAGGCAAACACAAGCCGTTGACCCGGCACTCACTGCACCGGCATGACAGTGGTTTGAAATGAATGGGCGGTGGTTTGCACTTTGGCGCAGGCTGCCCGAGCAGCTGAAAGTCGGTCAGGCCCGACATTTCATGCCTCCTTCGCAGGTCTGAGAGCGACGGTGGCGATCTTGTTCAGTGAGTGAGGCGCGTTGAGGCGGGCGGTCAGCACGCCCACAAACTGTTCGGCTTCTATGGGTGTTCTGAAACTCACCCGCCACTCGTCCATGTGTACCCACCAGCGATTGTCGTTGGCGCTTTTCTCAACGTAGACGTTCATTGGAACCTCCAGTGCATGCATGAGAAACGGACTGCATATCGATAGGGGACAATGGCGTCCTTGCCAACGGCGTGGCGAGGATCAGGGCGTGATCGCCACTTTCATTACGCCGTCGCGCTGGTTGGCGAACAATTCGTAGGCAGCTTCGATATCATCGAGCCGGAAACGGTGGGTAACCAAGGGCGAAACGTCTACGCGGCCACTGGCGACCACCGCCATCAACCGGCGCATCCGCTCTTTGCCGCCGGGGCACAGTGTGCTCACAATGCGGTAATCGCCAAGGCCGGCAGCGTATGCATCCACGGGGATGCGCAGGTCGGCGCTGTACACGCCTAGGCTGGACAATGTGCCGCCGGGGCGCAGCACCCGCAGTGCCCATTCGAAGGTGGCCTGGGTACCCAGCGCTTCGATGGCTACATCCACGCCACGGCCATCGGTCAGTGCCATGATCTGCGCCACCACGTTGCCTTGCTTGAAATCGACTACGTGTGAAGCACCCATTTGGCGTGCCACGCTGATGCGCGCCGCCACGGTGTCCACGCCGATGATGGTGGTGGCGCCCAGCATCTTGGCGCCGGCGACCGCGCACAGGCCGATCGGGCCCAGGGCGAACACGGCGACGGTATCGCCGATTGTCACGCCCCCGCGTTCTGCACCGGAAAAGCCGGTGGACATGATATCGGGGCACATCAGCACGTGTTCGTCGTTGAGGCTGTCAGGAATGGGGGAGAGGTTGGCCATCGCGTCCGGCACCCGCACGTATTCAGCTTGGCAGCCGTCGATGACATTGCCGAACTTCCAGCCACCGATGGCCTTGAATCCATGCGCCGTACCGGCGCCGTCCTGGGCGCCACAGCCACACAGGCAGGCATTGCTGTGGCCGCTCGGGGTGATGGCGCCAGCGATGACGCGCTGCCCTTCGTGGAAGCCGCGCACCTCTGAGCCCAGTTTTTCGATGACACCCACTGGCTCGTGGCCGACGGTCAGCCCCTTGGCCACTGGATACTCGCCACGCAGGATATGCACATCGGTGCCACAGATCGTCGTGGTGCTGATGCGCATCAGCGCATCTAGCGGGCCGATTTCAGGGATGGGCTTGTCCTCCAGCACGATGCGGTTCTTTTCGACGTAAATGGCCGCTTTCATGAGTGCCATGGCATGCCTCCGGGGCATCACTGATTTTTGTTGGCAACTACAGCGTGCGCTTAAAAAGCGTGTAAGTCTTGATCCGTATCAATTTTGCGTCGAGCGGCGGCAGCCGCTGATCAGTGCCCTCTGCCTTTTGATAAACATCAAACCGCACAGGCGCCGCTGGCAGATCATCAAGGTACTCATCAAGCCCGCAGAGGTGTGCCATGACCAACCCGCAACGGCTTCTTCTGATCGCATCGCCCTTGATGCGCCGTACACCGGTCTATGACCGTGCGGCGGCGCTGGCCAAAGCCAAGGGCATGCCACTGCACATCGTCGCCTTTGACTACCTTGAGGGTCTGGCCACTGCCGGGCTGGTCAACGACCAGGCGTTGGCGGTCATGCGCGAGGGCTATGTTCAGCAACACCGTGCATGGCTGGAAGCCCAGGCACTGTCGATGCGCCGCAACGGCGTGACGGTAACCACGGAGGTTTTGTGGGTGCAGCATCCGCTGGACGAGATCCAAGTGCATCTGCGTGAGCAGCCGTTCGCCTTGCTGATCAAGGGGCTGGAGCATGAGCCGTGGTGGATGCGAGCCATGTTCACCTCGCTCGACGTGCAGTTGCTGCGCGACACCCGAATTCCTCTACACCTGGTACACAACGCCAGCAATGCCCTGCCGCGTCGGATACTTGCAGCGGTTGACCTTTCGCGCCTTGAGGATCAGTTCGAAGGCTTCAACGACCATATCATTAGCGAAGCTCTCAAGCTGGCCTTGCAATGCAACGCCCAGATCGAACTGCTGTATGCCTACGATATGGGTTCCATGTACCTGGACAGCGAAGGCAGTCGGGAACATTCATTCCTGTTCGATTCGAACCTGTCACGGACACTTCACGAGGCTCAGGCCGATGCCTTTCAGGTATTGGCCGAACGCAACGGGATTCCCGCCGAGCACCGCCACATGCGGTTGGGGGACCCGACCAAGGTGCTGGCGCTGTTCATGGACACCAACGATATCGATGTGCTGGTGATGGGGAGCTACCACCATCAGGGTATCGACTGGTTTATCGGCAGTACGGCCGAGCGGATCCTGCATCGGCTCAGCAGCAGTGTTCTGGTGATCTCGCCCGAGCATTCGCAAGGTTGAAGTGCAAGGCCCGCAAGGGCCTTGTTTCAGGCGCGCAGATTAAGCTCATGGAGGATTTCGCTGACATCGCCGCCCAGGTAGCGCGAACTGAAGCCCAGCGCCTTGGTCAGCCGGTGCATGGCGTAGTTGCTCGACAGGTCCCTGGACACCATGCACTGGTAGCCATTGCGCCGAGCCGCTTCGATCAGGTGCTGCAGCAACAGCTTACCCAGCCCTTTGCGTTGCCATTGTTCACCGACAGCGACGGCACATTCGCAATTGTGGCTACCCGGGGTTGCGGCATAGCGGCTTACGCCAAGCTGATGCAGCTGGCCATTCGCATGGGCCAGCGCTACGTAGGCCATGCGCTGGTGACCGTCGACCGGCATCAACTGCGCGTCAAGGCCGGGCAAGCCACCGCTGAGTCCGGCGAGAAAACGAAAGCGCCGGGCCTCATGGCTGATCGTGCTCATAAAGCGTCTGTCCCGTTCGTGATCATCATCGCGCAGCGGGCGAATCAGCACGGCTGTGCCGTCAGCAAGGGTGTCTACCCAGTGCTCCCTCATGTCTTCGGTTTCCAGCAACTGATTGTTCATAGGGCCTCCAGAGGGCCTGATCAACGTGGGCTGTACTGGTTGTACCGTGAGGCGTCGGTACGGTTCTGACATTGATCAAGTGGGTGCGCAGGTGATGATTTTCTGATTTGCATCAAGCGCTGAAGGGTAGGGCGCTCGAAGATCAATGCTACTTGCCATCGCCGCGTGCGGCCGGAGGTTTCCCATGGATCAGTATCGACAACTGCTGGTGCTGCTTACAGACATAGACCCGCACTCGGCGGCACTGCACCGGGCACTTGCCCTGGCGCATGTCAGCGGCGCAGCGGTGCATATCGTTGGGCTGTTCGAGCCATACGAGGCGCATCCGTTGCGTCAGGAACGGCTGAACGAAGCCGAGATGCAGCGCCAATACGGGCTCTATCGCAAGCAGCTTGAGGAACTGGTCGAACGTCACCGGTCCAGTAATGCCTATCTGACGCTCGATACCGTCAAGGCAGAAGACCTGCGCGACCAGGCAGCCGACTACATCCGCGAGCTCAAGCCCGATATGGTCATCAAGGACACCGAAACAACACCGGCACTGGCCCGGTTTTTCGGCACGCCGCTGGATTGCGCGCTGATGCGGTCGTGCCAAGGCTTGATGCATTTCGTGCCCCGGGCAGCCGCGCCCTTGCCCAAACGCATACTGGTAGCCGTGGACACCGCCTTGCACGATGAACCCGATGCCCAGATGCTATTCAACCGCGCCCTCATCCGGGCAGCCGATGCCCTGGCGCTGCAATGCGATGCGCAGTTGCACCTGCTCTCGGCATATGACCTGGTTGGTGTGTTTGCCCCGGACATGCTGGTTGCGCAGACCTGGGTCGAGGAGATGCGTGATGCCTTGCAGGAGTCCTTCGATGCATTGGCCGATGCCGAAGGTGTGCCCCTCGATTGCCGGCATTTCAAGGAAGGCGGGGCAGTGCACGTGATCCGGGAGCAGGTGGCGGCCCTGGATATCGACGTGGTGGTCCTGGGGGTAGTACAGCCCAAGGGTTTGAGCAAGCTTCTGGGCGACACCACCGAACGTATGGTGAGCGATCCACCGTGCAGCGTACTGTCCGTTCATCCCTGCGTGATCGACACCTGGGAGCCAACGCCATGCAACTGACCTTTTTCGGCGGTACGGGCACGGTGACGGGCAGCAAGTTCCTGCTGACGCGTGATTCGACACGGGTGCTGATCGACTGCGGGCTTTTCCAGGGCTACAAGCAACTGCGCTTGCGTAATTGGGAGCCACTGCCGGCGGCACTGCGTGCGGTCGATGCGGTAGTGCTTACGCATGCGCACTTGGACCACAGCGGATACCTGCCGGTGTTGGCGCGCGAGGGCTTCAGCGGGCCTGTATATGCCACCCCTGCGACCTGTGCCCTGGCTGAAATCCTGTTGCTCGACAGCGCCCGGCTGCAGGAGGAGCAGGCCGAACATGCCAATCGTCATGGCTATTCCAAGCATTCGCCGGCCCGCCCCTTGTACACCGAGCAGGACGCTAAGCGCGCATTGCAGCTGTTCAGGCCCGTCGCGTTGCACCATCGCACTCAGATCGCGCCCGGTGTCGAGCTGTTGCTGCGCACGGCTGGGCACATTCTGGGCGCGGCGACCGTGGAGCTGAAGGTGGATGGCCAGACGGTAGTGTCATCCGGCGATCTGGGGCGGCCCCGGGACCCTGTCATGCGTGCGCCCGAACTGATCGAGGCAGCGGATGTGCTGCTGGTGGAGTCGACCTATGGTGACCGTTCGCACCCTGCCCAGCCCGCGGAACGTTACCTGGCCGATGTGATCAACCAGACCCTGCTGCGCCATGGCATCACGTTGGTGCCTTCGTTCGCCGTTGGCCGTGCACAGTTGTTGATGTACTACCTGTACACGCTCAAGCGCGACGGGCTGATACCGGATCTACCGGTGTACCTCAACAGCCCGATGGCGACGGATGCCACGGCCCTGTACCGGCAGTTCAGGGTTGAGCACCGCCTGACGGCGCTGGAGTGTGCGCAGATGTGCAAAGGCACGCATTTCATCCGCACAGTCGATGAGTCCAGGCGCCTGGATCAGCTGCGCGAACCTGCGGTCATCATCGCCGCCAGCGGTATGGCGACCGGGGGGCGGGTGTTGCACCACCTGAAGGCGCTGGCGCCCAATCCGCACAACAGCATCCTGTTCTCTGGCTTTCAGGCAGGCGGTACCCGGGGGGCCGATATTGTCGCCGGGGCGCGCAGCGTGCGCCTGCATGGCGAAGACGTGCCGATTCGGGCACAGGTGTTTGCTATGGACAACCTGTCGGCGCATGCGGATGCCGACGAAATCATGGAGTGGTTGCGCGGTTTCACCCGGCCACCGCGGCAAACCTACGTCATTCATGGCGAACCGCATGCTGCGGACACCTTGCGTCGACGGATAAGCCTTGAGCTCGGCTGGCAGGTGTGCGTGCCCGAGCACCTGGAAACGGTTGCCATAGACCCTGTGCGCTAGCACGGTGCTGGAGGTTCTCATGAATATGCAAGCAAGGGCAAAGCTCAGGGCCTGGGTAACACGGCCCAGGGGCAGCCTTGGATGGATCGCGGCAATTGCCACGCTGGTGGTTGCCGCCTCGGTGTATCAGGTGCTGGGCCCGGCCTGGCGGCTGCCCATGCGTGCCCCGGTCATTGTGCTGGCAGTGCTGGCGCTGAGCGCAGCGGTCGGGTTGGCCGTGCACCGCTGTTTCAAGGGCGCTGTGGGCGAGACCATTTTTTCCGGGCAGGGGACAGGTTGGCAAGCGAGGCTTGCCTTGGTCCGGGGTGTGGCCAGAGAGTCGAACATTATGCTGGGCATGCTGCTACTGTTGGCCGTGCTGGGCATAAGCACACTCGTGCTCGCCAGCCGTTCCGTACAAGGCATTGTGAGCGGGTGCGAGACCAACTTGCAGGCACAGATTGATCTGCCAGAGGATCGAGCGTTCGCCGCACTGGTGGCCAAATCGGTCTGCCAGTGCCTGGCGCAAAGTTTTCTGGATCGCAACGGCGTCATCCGGCTGGCCCTGTTCAATACGCCGTTGCTTGAAGTCAGGGCGTTCGAGGGGGTGACCGCGGCCGATGAGCGGCAGTGCCTGGAGCAACTGGACCTGCTGCCAGAGGCCACCGCCGCGGCACCGCATCAGCCCAGCGAAAGCCGGTGAATCAGCTGGCTCGGGTCATCCGGATCTCTGGCGCTGGTAAACCCTGCTGCCTGTGCCAGGTCGCGCATCGCCACATTGGCCGCAGCGTCCATGGAATACATGTGCCGCAGGCCCTGGGCGCGGGCGTGGTCGATCAGGTGCCGGAGCAGCAATGTGCCCAAACCGTGACGCTGCCAGCTATCGAGGACGGTGACGGCGCACTCGCAATCTTCAACATCCGAACCGGTGGCGTAACGGGAAATACCCACCTCCTGCAGCTCACCGTCGACATGGGCGAGGGCCACGTAGGCCATTTGCTGGGCCTGGTCAACGACCATCAGTTGATCCAACATGGCTTCGCCAGGCTCCTTGAGCTGGCACAGGAAGCGGAAGTGGCGCGACTGTGGCGACAGGCGTTCAATAAAGTTCTTCTCGCGCTGGCGGTCTTTGGGCTGCAAAGGCCTGATCAGCACATGGGTGCCGTTGTCGAGCGCTTCGATCCAGTGTTCGCCGGTGGTGGCAGGAAATGACGCTGCGGCGGGGGGACGGGGTATTTCGGCGGATGCCATGGCAAGCCTCCTTACATGTTGGGGTGTACAAAGGAGGTACAGTTTCAACGCGACGCTGTTTGCGCGCTTGATAGTTGTCAATTGCCGGGCTGATAGACCCACGCCTCGCTACTTGGTTTTCCAGTACTTCTGCATTTCCAGAAACAGAAAGGAGGCCGTCCAGGTGATCATCACCAGGCCCGTCAGCGCCTGCAGGCCTGTGAGGTATTTGAGGTCGCCACTTGGCGCGATATCGCCAAAGCCTATGGTGGTGTAGGTGGTGAATGAGAAGTACACGCAGTCCATGAAGGTGCCATCGAAGTTGCCGCTCAGCGTGCCCCAGCCTTTGGCATTGGCCATCAGGTAATAGGCTAGGGCAAAGCACCAGACTTCCAGTGCGTGGGCCGCCAACGCGCCGAACACCCCGATGACGATGCGAAACCGGCTCCAGAGCTTGAGCCGCGGTAGCCAGTCGTTCAGGCGTAGCAGGCATTCGTAATGAATCACCACCACCAGCATCACTACCAGCGCGTTGATCAGCGTGACGGTAAACATCGACGGCTCCCCTGTGGCCCTGACAGAAGTTTGGCCGATAAAGGCCATCGTGCCGGTTCTTCGCTTGAACATCACTGGGTGATTGATAAAGGTCGGTCTGCAGCCGCTTTTATCGTGCCGGGTTCTGTCTACAACGGTCAGTACGCGGACTGCGACCAAGGTCGAATCCGTGACTTCAGATTCCCTTCAGACTGACCACAGATACTCACCCCATCAAGCCCAAACGGGGGAAGTTTCATGGCCCAGTCTCAGTGGAGTAGCCTGCTCCCATTGCCTATCGGCAGCCACATCGAGCATCACGCCCACTTATCGCTTCATCTGCACAACGACCCTGTACGCGATGAGATTGAGCACTTCATTCATCAGTGTTTTGCCAGCGTGCATCACGCTGATGTGCACCATTACCTGCCAGAACTGCTGGCGCTGCACGACAGCCATGGTCGGCTGGTTGCTGCCGCAGGCTTGCGCCTGGCCAGCAGCGGGCCGCTGTTTCTCGAGCACTACCTGGATGAGCCGGTGGAAGCTGCAGTTTCACGCATAGCGGGCTGCACCCTTGAGCGTGAGTGCATGGTCGAAGTCGGCAACCTGGCCTCGCTCAGTGCCGGTAGCGCGCGAATCATGATCATAGCGGTGACCTGGCTGCTGGCTACACGGGGCCTTAAGTGGGTGGCGTTCACCGGCGCGAGGACACTGATCAACAGTTTCCAGCGCCTGGGGTTGGTGCCATCGGTATTGGCGTCGGCCGACCCGGCTCGGCTGAATGGGCAGGTGGACCAATGGGGTACCTACTACATTCAGCATCCGCAAGTCTTTGCCGGCAGTATCGGTCATGGCATCGATGCCTTGAGCAAGGCTGGGGTGTTCCAGCGCCTGGGGTTGCCAACAGCCTTTCAGGAGACTGGCCATGCCGCATGAGCTGGAGGGCTTTCATCAACTGCTGGTCAAGTTTGCCCGCGATCACGGTAACGCCATTGCCGTGCAAGGGGCGACCGAGCGCTTCACCTACAGGCAGTTGCTGGCAGAGGTGGGGTTGCGCATCCATAGCTTGCGCAAGCGTTCGCCAGGCCCGCTGGTACTGGCCTTGGATAATGGCCCGCAGTTGCTGTTCTGGGACCTGGCGGCGCTGTTTGCCGAACGTCCCTGTGTGATCGTGCCGTCTTTCTTCAGTACTGCCCAGTTCAGCCATTGCATCGAGCAGAGTGGTGCCAGCAATGTGCTGTGCGACCCGCAATGGCACGGGACGCTCGCCGAGCTGGGTTTCGCTCAACAGGACGTGTTCTGGGTTCGCGAGGCAGAGCCCGCTGCAGCGCTGCCTGCCGGTACCGCCAAGATCACCTACACCTCCGGCAGCACGGGCAAGCCCAAAGGCGTGTGTTTGTCTGTCCAAGCCCTGTTGCGTGTCGCCCGGGAACTGGAGGTGGCCAGCCGGCCCAGTGAAACTCAGCGTTATCTGGCGGTACTGCCGCTCGGTGTGCTGCTGGAAAACCTCGGTGTCTACGCCGCATTGATGGCCGGGGCGAATGTACTGCTGTACCCCCAGGCGCAACTGGGCATGGGCGGTGCAAGCCAGGTCGATTTCAAGCGCTTGCTGGGGGCCATCGCCCTAAGCGGCGCGCAGAGCCTGATTCTGGTGCCACAGCTGTTGATGGGGCTGATCACTGCCATCGAGCGCGGGCTGATGCGGGTGGGGGCGCTGCGCTTCGTTGCGGTCGGCGGTGCCCGGTTGGCGCCCAGCCTGCTGGCCCGCGCCGAAGCGATCGGCTTGCCGGTATTCGAGGGCTATGGCTTGTCCGAGTGCGCTTCGGTGGTGGCCTTGAACCGGCCTGGCGCAACCCGCCCGGGCAGTGTCGGCAAACCGCTGCCCCATGTGCAGGTGCGTATAGCCGAGGACGGGGAGGTACTGGTGGCGGGCTCGGTGTTGCTCGGCTATCTGGAGGAACCACCTGTCTGCGATAGCTGGTGGGCCACAGGCGACCTCGGCCACTTCGACGAGGAGGGCTACCTGTACCTCGATGGCCGCAAGAAAAACCAGTTCATCACCAGCTTCGGGCGCAACGTCAATCCGGAATGGGTGGAGGCCGAACTGACCCAGAGCGGTGTGATCGCCCAGGCGTTTGTGCATGGCGAGGTTCTGCCAAAGAACCTGGCTTTACTCTGGCCGTTGGACCCCGCTACCCCCGACGCACTCATCCACCAGGCCGTGCAGCAGTGCAATGCCTTGCTGCCGGACTACGCCAGGGTACATGCCTGGCGCCGCCTGCCGTGCCCACTGTCCAGTAGCGACGACACACTGACCGCCAATGGCCGCCCGCGACGCGAGGCCATCCTGCGGCGTTACCACTCCCTGTTATCCGATATCCCGTTGTGAGGTCTGCCATGTCCTTTTTCGATACCCTGCAAATGCATACTAGCCAGGAGCGTCAGGCCCTGTTCGCCGTGCCGGTCATACGCGATGCGTTGGCGGGGCACGTCAGCCTCGACAGCTATGTGGCCTTCCTGACCCAGGCATACCACCATGTACGCCATACCGTGCCGCTGATGATGGCGTGCGGGGCGCGCCTGCCTTCGCGCCTGGAATGGCTGCGCGGCGCCGTGTGCGAATACATCGAGGAGGAGTACGGCCACGAACAGTGGGTCCTCAATGACATCAATGCCTGCGGTGGCGACTGGGAAGCGGCCCGTGACGGTCGGCCGGCGCTGCCCATCGAGCTGATGATCGCCTACCTTTACGACATGATCGCCCGTGGCAACCCGGTTGGGCTGTTTGGCATGGTCAACGTGCTCGAAGGTACCAGCATTGCCCTGGCTACCCAGGCCGCAGGCGCGATCCAGAGCACGCTGGCGTTGCCCGATAGCGCCTTCAGCTACCTCAGCTCTCATGGCGCGCTGGATCAGGACCACATGGTCACATACCGGCAATTGATGGACCGCCTTGAAGATGCTGACGACCAGCGGGCTGTGATCCATGCGGCCAAAGTGGTTTATCGCCTGTATACCGACATGTTCCAGGGGCTGCCGCGTGCGGGCCTGCACGAGGTGCGTCATGCGCTTGCCTGAGTGTGTGGTGATACTCACCGGTGCCAGCGGAGGCATCGGCCTGGAACTGGCAGAACAGCTGTGCGCAGCGGGCGCCCGGGTACTGGCGGTGAGCCGGCAGATAGGCAACCTCGCCAGTTTGATGAACCATTATCACGACAGGCTGCTCTGGCAGTCGGCCGATCTGCGCAGCTATCACGGACGTGAGCAGGTGCTTGCCCGTGCCAGGGAGATGGGCGGGGTCAACGTCCTGATCAATGCCGCGGGCGTGAACCGTTTTGCCCTGTTCGACCAGATCGACGAACAGGCGCTGGACGAGCTACTGGACATCAACCTCAAAGCCGCCCTGCAACTGACGCGTGTGTGCCTACCGCTGCTGCGCGCACAACCCAGGGCACTATTGGTCAACGTCGGTTCCACCTACGGCTCGATCGGCTACCCCGGCTATGCCACCTACTGCGCCAGCAAGTTTGCCCTACGTGGTTTCTCGGAGGCGCTGCGCCGCGAGCTGGCCGATACCTCGGTGAATGTCATGTACGCCGCCCCCCGGGCAACCCGCACCGCGATGAACAGCACCGCTGCCACGGCGCTCAACAAGGCGCTGAAAGTCGGCATGGATGACCCGGCAGATGTTGCCCGCGCTGTGCTCAAGGCCGTGCAGTCAGAACGCAGCGAGCTTTACCTGGGCTGGCCGGAAAAGCTCTTCGTGCGTATCAACGGTATGTTGCCCGGCGTGGTCGACCGTGCACTGCGCAAGCAACTGCCGATGATCCGTCGTTACCTCGCTAGCCATTCCAAGGAGTCGATCAAATGAAACGTCTGTTCATCGCTAGCCTGCTGGCGTTTGCACCGCACACCTGGGCGCTGGACCAGGCCGGCAGCCAACAATTGGCTAACTTGCAGCAGCGCTGGGCGCAGATCCAGTACCAGACACCTAAAGACAAGCGCGCCGAGGCGTTCGAGAAACTGGCAATCGACGCCTCCACGCTGGTTCATCAGCACCCGGGCTCGGCCGAACCCTTGATCTGGGAAGGCATCATCAACAGCAGTTGGGCGGGTGCCACCGGCGGCCTGGGGGCGCTGGGCAAGGTCAAGTCGGCCAAGGCCAGCCTCGAACAGGCGATGAAACTCGACCCCAATGCCCTGCAGGGCTCGGCTTATACCAGCCTAGGCACCTTGTACGACCAGGTGCCGGGCTGGCCCATCGGGTTCGGTGACAGCGACAAGGCTGACACCTTGTTGCGCAAGGCGCTGCAAATAAACCCCAATGGAATCGACAGCAATTACTTCTGGGCCGATCATCTGTTCCGGCAAAAACGCTACGCTGAAGCCACTGCCGCCCTGGAAAAAGCACGCCAGGCGTCACCACGGCCAGGCCGCGAGCTGGCCGACCAGGGCCGGCGTGGCGATATCGATGTTTTACTCAAGGCCATCAAGGACAAACAGGACTGAACATGCGGCTGCTGCTGGTTGAGGATGATACCGCCTTGGGCGAGGGGATCTGTGACGGGTTGCGCCAAGAGGGCTACACCCTCGACTGGTTGCGCGATGGCCTGAGCGGGCTGCATGCCCTGCAACACGAGGTGTTCGACCTGGTGATACTCGACCTCGGGCTGCCGCGGCTGGGCGGCATCGAGCTGCTGCGACGGGTGAGGGCAGGGGGCAACAGCCTGCCGGTGCTGATCCTCACCGCGCGCGATGCTACCGAGGACCGTATCTCTGGCCTGGATGCCGGTGCGGACGACTACCTGGTCAAGCCCTTCGACCTCAACGAGCTCAAGGCCCGCCTACGCGCCTTGCTCAGGCGCAGCGCCGGGCGGGCCAAGGTGCTCATCGAGCACGCAGGTGTAAGCCTGGACCCTGCCACGCAGCAGGTGCACTACAACGGTGTGCCGGTGATACTGACGCCCAAAGAGTATCGTCTGCTGCACGAGTTGCTCGCGCAACCGGGCAAGGTGTTCACCCGTGAGCGACTGACCCAACTGCTGTATGGCTGGGACGAGGAGCCTGAGAGCAACACGCTGGAAGTGAACATCTATCACCTGCGCAAGAAACTGTTCAACGGCCTGATCCGCACGGTGCGCGGTATCGGTTATTTGGTCGAGGCCAAGCTGTGAGCTCGTTGCGCCAGCGCACGCTGTGGCGGGTGATGCTGCTGATGCTGCTCGGCACCGGCTTGTTGGCGTTGTACAACTATCACGACAGCCGACGCGAGATCAACGAAGTCTACGATGCTCACATGGCTCAGAACGCCCGGCTGTTGCAGGGAGTGATGAACCTGCCGGTGCAGGATGGCAACCGTGAAAAGCTGTATCAGGCATTCAACGAGGCATTGGGCAAGGCAGGGCGCCACCGTGTGGGCCACCCCTATGAGAGCAAGCTGGCGTTCCAGGTGTGGGGGGAGGGAGCACGGATGCTGGTGCACACCCCCAGTGCACCGACGCTCGACGCACCGCCCACGGCGGCGGGCTTCTACGATTTTGCCAGTGGTGGCGAACAGTGGCGCGGCTTTGTATTACCGGTGCCCGAAAAACAGTGGGTAATCTGGGTGGGTGAGCGCGACGATGTGCGTTACGACCTGATCGACCGCATCGTACGCCATACCCTGTTCCCGTTCCTGCTCGGCAGCCTGGGCCTGGCGCTGTTGGTTTGGGCGGCCATCGGCTGGGGGTTGCGACCGTTGCAGAACATGGCCGATGTGATTCGTGCGCGCCATGCCGACTCCCTTGAGCCGTTGCAATTGGTGCCGTTGCCGACCGAGCTTGAGCCCATGCAGGCGGCCATCAATCGCCTGCTTGCGCAGATCGATGACCTGCTGCGGCGCGAGCATCGGTTCATTGCCGACGCCGCCCATGAGATGCGCACGCCGCTGGCGATCCTGCGCCTGCATGCGCAAAACGCACAAGCCGCCAGTACCGATGCCGAGCGCCAGAAAGCCCTGGGCTTTCTGATTGGCGGCGTGGACCGTCTGACCCGGGTGGTCAACCAGTTGCTGACCCTCGCCCGTGTCGAGCCGCGCATTGGTCAGCGCGCCACCACCCGTGTCGACCTGGGCGAAGTGGTCACCGATGTGCTGGCGGATCTCACGCCCTGGATACTGGATCGTGGCCTGGAGCCCTCGCTGGAGCTGAGCGAAGGCGACCATGGCCTGATGATCGATGCCGGAGCGCTGGGCATCGCCTTGCAAAACCTGGTTTCCAATGCGGTGGAGCATTCACCGCCTGGCGGGCGCATCACGGTATCACTCAGGCGCCTGGCCACTCGCTTCGAACTGGTTGTCGAAGATGAAGGGCCAGGGATAGACGAGGCGAATCTTGTGCGGGTATTCGAGCGCTTCTATAGCCGCAATAGCCCCAATGGCGCAGGGCTGGGGTTATCCATCGTGGCCACCATTGTCGAGCGGCTGGGTGGGCAGGTGCGCCTGGAAAACAGGGCCACTGGTGGGCTGGCTGCCATCGTGTCGCTTCCCGTGCAGTGAGCTGCCCGAGCAAATCACTGCACGGTCTCACCTGTTTCCCATCACGTATCGGCACTTCAGGCTTCGTTAAGCTTGGGCTGACAACGTGCTGGTGTGCGTTGCCCCGGTTTGCCTTCAGCGCCGATGGGCAGCGAATACTTCCCTTGTAACAAGAGACCTCACACCTCTGCTGGCTTGGCTGATGCTCGCGGCCGCTGGCAAGCCGTTACCCTATTTCCAGTTCCAAGCCCAGGGCGAATGAGCCCTCAAGCTTGGTTGTCTTCGTAGCGCGACTAGAAGGTGCTGCTCAGCAGCCAACCGACCACGCCGCAGCCCAGGACAACCAACCAAGCAGGCCACTTCCACAACATCAGGGCCATCAAGGCGATCAGCGCCCATGCAAAGTCTGCTGGCTTGGCTATGGCGCTCGTCCACACCGGTTGGTACAAGGCAGCCAGCAGAAGCCCAACCACGCCGGCGTTTACACCGGCAAGCGCTGACTGGCTGCGGGCGCTGCGCCGCAGTGTTTCCCAGAAGGGCAATACACCGATCACCAACAGGAAGGAGGGGGTGAAAATGGCGAGAATGCCAATGGTCGCGCCCACCCAGCCGGACGGCTGCACGCTCATGGATGCGCCCAGGAAGGCTGCAAACGTGAAGAGTGGGCCCGGTATGGCCTGCGCCAGGCCATAACCTGCGAGAAAGGTGTCATTTGCGACCCAGCCATTGGCCACTGTGGCCGACTCCAGCAACGGTAGTACGACATGGCCACCGCCGAATACCAGCGAGCCTGCGCTATAAAAGGCGTTGATCATTGCCAGTGCTTGCGAGGGCCAGACACGGGTCAATAGCGGCAAGCCGACCAACAAGGCAAAGAACAGCACCAGCGCAGCCAGCCCGGCCTTTCGGCTGAGTGAAAACGGCAGCTCTTCCCCTGCCGGCGAGCCCGAAGGCTTGAGCAGGATCAAGCCTGTAATGGCCGAGCCTGTGATCACGGCTATCTGCCCGATTGCGTTGGGCCACAGCAGCGCGGTACAGGCAGCGAACAGGGCGATGGTTACCCGCGCAACATCGGTGCAAAGGCTACGTGCCATGCCCCACACCGCCTGGGCCACCACGGCGACTGCGACGATTTTCAGGCCGTGCAACAGTCCACCTGGGGCGCCACCTCCCCATGCACCCAGGCCCTGGGCACAAAGCGTCAGCAGGAGGGCCGATGGCAATGTGAACCCTGCCCACGCAGCGACAGCGCCCGGCAACCCTGCCCGTGACAGGCCCAGAGCGATGCCAACCTGGCTACTGGCGGGGCCGGGAAGCAGTTGGCACACGGCGACCAGCTCGGCATAACTGCGCTCACTGAGCCATTGGCGGCGCGCTACAAATGCTTCGCGAAAGTAACCCAGGTGCGCAATGGGGCCACCGAAAGACGTCAACCCCAGGCGCAAGAACACCAGAAACACCGACCAGGCAGAGTCGCTGGGCTTCACGCCGCAGTGAGTGCGTTCTGACAAGGCAGGCTCCTTTGCTTAGTGACGCTGCAGTTTGCTGGGAAACAGCCAGCCTTGAAGCTTGTTGTGGCGAGTAGACCGAGCGCCGCCCGCGCGGCGCTCGGTTTCACAGGCACTGAAAATCCTGCGACAAGCCCCCAGAACCCGTACGCATTTGTGCAAAGTTTGCGGTTCGCCGCCTACGCTGTCCAGAGTCTTGGTCAGCAGGAGGCACCATGAGCAAGGGCGACCTTCTCGTTCCAGGATTTTTTGCTGTTGGTGCTGCTGGCACTTGCGCTGTTCGTTTCCTCGGCGCTGATATTGCCCAGCCGCAGCGAGGACGAGCGCGAAGGCCTTTGCGTGTACTTCGAGCAGGATGGCCGCTACGCGCTGCTGTTCCTCTCGGGCTATTACCTGCTGGGGTTCATCGTCAACATGCTGTTGTTCGGCGTTTCGCCCATGGCGCTATGGGGCGCCTTTGACGTGATCATGATCATGATCACGCTGTGTGTGTTTGCAGCCAGCTCGCGCAAGGCCTATGCGCTGCTGACCGTGGCATTCGTACCTCTCAATATTGCGGACCAGGTGATATCGCTGGTGACGTGACCGAGGTCTGACGCTGCGCATTAAAATCTATGCAAGGACGATACAATATCTGTACAAAATGCTATTGTTGTACAGTATTTAGGCGTGCTCGAGGTCAGTATGGCGCTCTGTGCCCGTTGGACTTGCCTTTGTCTGCTACTGGCTGCCTTTTCGGCGGTGGCGGACTGGCGAGCGGAGCTGCCTGGGGCGCAACGGCTGGGGAGTGGTGAGTTCACCTGGTTTGGCCTGCGTCTCTACACAGCCCAATTATGGACAGCAGGGCCAGTTCATGACTGGAACCAGCCTTTCGCCCTTGAGCTCCTCTACCACCGTTCGTTGTCCAGGGACACTTTGGTACAGGCCAGCCTTGAGGAAATGCGCCGCCTCAACGCCGGCAGCATAACGCCGCAACAACGCACGACGTGGACCCAGGCGATTGAACAGGCATTCGTGGACGTGCGCCCCGGCATGCGCATTACTGGCTTGTACCTGCCAGGGCAGGGCTGCCGCTTTTACGTCGACGGTAACCTCAGCCGCGAAATCGCCGACCCGGTCTTTGCCAAGGCGTTCTTTGCCATCTGGCTCGCCCCCCGAGCCAGGGATACACAACTGCGTCAGCGCCTGCTTGGGCTGGCGGGCAACGACCGAGGAACATGAACATGTACAGAGTGTTGTTGCTGGTTTCCTGCCTGCTTCTGGGCAGCTGTGGCAATGTCGGTGTCGAGCACTATGCCCAGGAGCAACCGAAACTGGACCTGGCTGCTTTTTTCTCGCGACCGGTGCAGGCCTGGGGGATGTTCCAGAAGCGTTCAGGGGAAGTGGTCAAGCGCTTCCACGTGCGTATCGACAGCCGCCGCGAAGGTGAGCGGTTGATCCTCGACGAACATTTTCTCTACAGCGATGGCACTCGCCAGCAGCGCACCTGGACTCTGGTGCCGGACGGCCCTGGCCGCTGGCGCGGTACCGCGGGGGACGTGATCGGCGAGGCGCGCGGCGAAGTGGCGGGTAACGCGCTGCGATGGCGTTACCAGCTGGACCTGCCGGTTGACGGGCGGCACTGGCAGGTAGACCTGGACGACTGGATGTACCTCATGGATGACGACACCCTGATCAACCGTTCGAGCATGAGCAAGCTAGGCGTTGAGATCGGCCAGGTCACCCTGTTCTTCCGCCGCCTGCCAGAGGGCACACCATGAACCTGATCGCGCTTACCCAGCTGGTCTCGACCGGCGAAGCAAAGGAACTTGAACTGCTGTCGCTGGAGGGTGGCTTCTACCTCCTGCGCGCCTTGACCGACGCCGGCCCCGTGACATTGAGCGATGCCCATGGGCAGCCCGTTCGCGTGCGCTCCACTACCGAGCTGCGGCAGCTGTTGGCTGACCTGCCACCCGTGCCCTGCATGCTGGTACAGCAGGTGGTGCATGATGAGATGTGCGGGCAACGTGACGGCCCCATTGCGCCGCTGCGCGTGCCCGTAACGCTCACCAGCCAGTGGTAGCCTGAGCGATGCGCCTGGGCCTTGTGCTGGGTGACCAGCTGTCGTTCGACCTGGCGAGCCTGACTGCCCTTGACCCCGCCCGCGACGCTGTTCTGATGGCGGAAGTGGAGGGTGAGGCCCGCTACGTGCCGCATCATCCGCTCAAGATCGCTCTCATCTTCAGCGCCATGCGGCACTTTGCCCAGGCCCTGCGTGAGCGGGGTTGGCAGGTGCATTATGTCGAGCTCGATGCTGACGGCAACAGCGGCAGCATCGTTGGCGAGTTGCATCGCTGGCAACACGCTCTGGGCGCCACGCACATTCACCTCACCGAGTGCGGGGAGTGGCGCCTGGAACAGGCTTTGCGAGATGCCGCATTGCCCCTCGTGTGGCATCGCGACACACGTTTTCTGTGCTCCCGCGAAGCCTTCGCGCGCTGGACCCATGAGCGTCGCCAGCTGCGTATGGAGCACTTCTACCGTGGCATGCGAAAGCGAACCGGTCTGCTTATGGAGCCGGACGGCAGTCCGGCAGGTGGGGCCTGGAATTTTGATGGTGACAACCGCAAGTCATTACCTCGCCAGTTGCGTGGGCCGTTCGCTGCGCATTTCACGCAGGACGGGATCACGGCAGCGGTGGTCGCCCTGGTACGTCGGCGCTTCAGCGACCACTACGGGGACATCGACGGCTTCGACTACCCCGTGACCCATGCCGAGGCACAGCAGCTGTGGCAGCATTTTCTGGATTTTGGCCTGGCGGCTTTCGGCGACTACCAGGACGCGATGGCCGAGGGCGAGCCGTATCTGTTCCATGCGCGCATCAGTGCGGCGCTCAATATCGGGCTTCTGGATGTGCGATGTCTGTGTGAGGAGGTCGACAAGGCCTGGCGCGAGGGGCGGGTGCCGCTCAATGCTGCTGAAGGCTTTATTCGCCAGTTGATCGGCTGGCGCGAGTATGTGCGCGGTATCTACTGGCTGCGCATGCCGGAGTATGCCGGGCTCAATCACCTGGGCAACGACCGAGCGTTACCTGAATTCTATTGGACCGGGCGCACCCGCATGCGCTGCATGGAGCAAGCCATCGGGCAGACCCTGCGGTTGGGCTACGCGCACCATATCCAGCGGCTGATGGTGACGGGCAACTTCGCGTTGCTGGCCGGTATCGTGCCCACCGCGATTTGCGAGTGGTACCTGGCGGTCTATATGGATGCCTTCGACTGGGTCGAGCTGCCCAACACGCTTGGCATGGTGATGCACGCCGACGGCGGCTACCTGGGGTCCAAGCCGTACTGCGCCAGTGGTCGTTACATCCAGCGCATGTCCGATCATTGCAAGGCTTGCAGTTACAAGGTCGATCATGTGATCGAGGACGATGGCTGCCCATTCAATGCCCTGTACTGGCATTTTCTCATCCGCCATCGCCCCCTGCTGTCGACGAACCCGCGTTTGGCTCTGGTCTATCGCAGCCTCGATGGCATGACGGCTAGCCGGCGCGACGCCGTGTGGCAGCGTGGCCAGGCATTGTTGGCGCAGCTCGATGCGCAGCAGGCGCTATGAAAAAGAGCCTTTTGCCCAGCAAGGTCTGCGTGGTGTGTGGTCGGCCGTTCAACTGGCGTAAGCGCTGGGCTCGCTGTTGGGAGCAGGTGCGCTACTGCTCCGAGCGGTGCCGCAGGTCAGCGCCGCGCCGCGAGGCGCGCCAGCAGTGGCAGGGCCAAGGCCCAGATCGGCATCAGTAGCAGGCCGGTTTGCAGCGCACGGGCATCATGCACCGTCAGGCAAAGGGGCGCGCCGTGCCAGTGGCGCTGCCCACAGCAGGTGCGCGACGCCGATCGTGCGCTCCTCGAAACATTAATCTATACAGGAAGACGATCTTGTATAGGTTTTGGTCATTGCTCGGTCTGTCCCAGTTGCGAGCGCAATTCAGCCACTTCAGTCTCCAGCTCGCGTACCTTCTCCTCGGCGAATATCTGCGCAGTGACGTCGCGCTGAATACCGATGTAGTACGTCAGCTGGTCCGCTTCGTTGTACACGGGCGTGATGGACAACTCATTCCAGAACAGGCTCCCGTCCTTGCGGTAGTTGCGCAGCACCTGGCGGCAGGGGCGGCCTTCGCGGATCGCCTCGCGGATCTTTGCCAGGCCCTCCTGGTCATTAGCCTCGCCCTGAAGAAAACGACAGTCCTGATAGAGGATATCGTCGGCGCAGTAGCCGGTCAGGCGCTCGAAGGCGGGGTTGACGTAGATAAGGATGCTGTCATTGCCTTCCTGCTCGGCGACGACGATGCCATCGTTCGAATGCTCGACCATCAGTTGCAGGAGTTTCGCGTTGATCATAGGGCCCACCTACAGCGTTTCGTATGCGATATGCGCAGCGTAGCTTCTGTGCAGAAGGTTTCGGCGCCGTTTGTTGCATGATGAACGAAGGAGGCTCGCCGCAGAAGCTGCATATGGGTTTAGAATGCTCTATCACTCGGATATTCCTTCGTAATGACTGACGCTACCCCACCCGATTTGCTACCTATGCGCGATGTTGTCAGCTTGACCGGCATCAATCCGGTGACCTTGCGTGCCTGGGAGCGGCGCCATGGGTTGATACGTCCGCAGCGCACCGAGGGCGGCCATCGCCTGTACACGGCGCGGGATGTCCAGCGCATACGCGACATCTTGCGCTGGACGGCAAACGGCCTGTCCGTCAGCAAAGTCGGCGATCTGCTCGCGTCCCAGCCTGAGGCGTCTGTGCAGCAACAATCGGCCTTTGACGATTGGCGCGCGGCCGTGGCGCGCGCAACCAAGGCATTCGATGGGCCGGCACTGGAAGGGATCCATGGTCAGTTGTTCACACTCTTGCCCAAGGCCACCGTGCTGCGTGAAGTGCTGATGCCGGTTTGGCATGACCTGGCTTCAGGCACAGCGCCAGGCCAACGTAGCCAATGGTTATTTCTCGACACGTTCTTGCGCGCCCGCTTGCTGCTGCGTCTGCAGGTGAACCAGGTCGATGCGCCGCAGGTTCTGCTAGCCGGAAGCGAGGGGCAAGCCGAACTCAGTGTGTTGTGCGCCGGGCTACTGCTGAGCAGTGAGCTACAGCGTATCGACGTGCTCGGCTGCGGTCAGCCACTTGAAGAACTCCCCATCGTGTGTGCGGCCATGCAGCCTGCGGCACTGGTGATAAAAGTCCAGGCGCCGGTGAGCCCCAACTTGGCCAAGCGCTTGCGGTCGTTGCAGATGGAAATTGTGTGCCCGCTGGCCTTGATAGGCGAGGGGCTGGCCGATTCGCAACCCGCCTTGAACGGAATCCCGCTATGCCTGCTGGACGAGGGAGGCGCTGACGCCGCGCGCATGCTGAACGCCTTGCACCGCGGTGCTCTTGACGTTTGAATCGCCTCTGGTTTCGTAGACACTTACGCTTGGCTGGAAAGCGGAGGTGTATACAGCTACCGCAAAGATGTACAGCGACCTGGCTATCGACGCGATTTGCAGTGACTGATCCTCACTCAAGTTAGCTGCCAAAGATTGAGGTGGGAGCATGAGTGCAGCAGGGGAAAGAATCGTTTATAACTCGACTAAATGACTATTTAGCGTAGTTATCGTAGAAGATCGGCGAAAATACGCCAAATTGGTAAATTCAAGCACCGGCTTGGCGCATGGATGTGCACTGTCAAGCGAAGGCCGTTGGTTTGAAAGGAGCGGGCGGCGGGCTTTCGACACCTTGCAACCAGTCGCAGTAGTGGGCCACGCCTTGCTCTACTGTCAATGTGTGTGCCTTGTATCCTGCAGCGCTCAAACGCCCTAGGTCGGCACAGGTGTAGCACTGGTATTTGCCACGCAAATGTTCAGGAAATTCGCTGTACTCCAGGACGCCTTCACGCAGAGCCATATCCAGAGACATCGGGGTTTGATCTTGCTGCTCACGCAGTCGATTGATGACTGCCAGCGCAACGTCATTGAACGGTTGGGCGCGGCCGCTGCCGACGTTGAAAATGCCGCTCAGATGTGGGCGATCAAGGAAGAACATATTGACCTCGAGCACATCATGCACCGAAACGAAATCACGCAGATGGCCACCGCTTGGGTAATCGCCATAGCGACCAAACAGGCAGACTTTGCCATGGGCCTGATACTGGTTGAAGCAGTGCAGGGCCACGGACGCCATCGCGCCTTTGTGCTGTTCGTGGGGCCCGTAGACATTGAAATAGCGCAAACCAACGACCTGGCTGCGTGCAACCGGCAACTGCCGGCGCACCTGTTGATCGAACAGGAACTTGGAATAGCCATAAACATTCAGCGGGCGCTCACAATCGCGTTGTTCTCGAAAATCCTGGCCGGCGCCGTAGACGGCCGCCGATGAAGCATATAACAGTGGTATCTGCTGGTCCTGTGCAGCCCGCAGCAATTCACGGCTGTACCGGTAGTTGTTATCCATCATGTAACGGCCGTCAGCTTCGACGGTGCTTGAACACGCGCCTTGGTGCAGCACGGCGCGCACCTTGCCAAACTGGCCACGGCTGAAGCGATCGAGAAAGTCGTCCTTGTCCAGGTAGTCGGCAATGTCGCTGTCGGCCAGGTTGCGGAATTTGTCGCCGTCGCTCAAGTCGTCGACGGCGATGATCTCAGTCTCGTTGCGTTGGTTGAGCGCCTGAACGAGGTTGCTACCGATAAATCCCGCGGCGCCGGTTACGATGATGGTCATGCCAGATTCCCCGTGAGGGTGCGGAGACCGCATTTTAAATCTGGGAACCTGGGGCAACGTTAACCTGGGTCAAGGAAAGGCCTTGGGCTGCCTTCGAATCTGACCACCCACGGCCCTGCGCTGAAATACGAATATTCGCATAATGCATATTATGTTAAATCACGTATTACGTTAGCACTCACCCATAGCTCCCAAGCCTACAAACGTCACCACCTTCGCTTCGGCGATTACACTGGCTTGTGTGCACGTATGAAGCTGATGTTCCGATACGGATCAAAGTACAGGCAGGAATGGTTCGTCGAGTCGGATGGGATCAGGCGCCTCATCTGCTCACGGGTGCGCAAAGTCAGGTTCCAGTCCATAAAGGCCTCCATGTATCCACGCCCCCAGTTGTCAGGGGTGAAATTTGCGATCAACAGTTCCCCACCAGGCTTGAGTTTCGCCCAAAGCCATTGAGTCAGCGTTTCGGCTTGGTAGCTTTGCAGGTAATCGTAGATGCCCATGCTGTAGATAAAGTCGAACCCGGTATGCTCGTCCTTAGCCGGCAGGCTTTTGACGTTGCATTGCCATGAGGTCAAAGCCAGCGCTTCGTTTACAGCACTTGCCTGCTGCAATGTTCTTTCATCGTGGTCCAGCGCTACGTAGCGCTTTATCTTGCTGCGCGTGGACGGCGCCAGTAACTCCAACTCCCTGCAATGCCCGCATGCGACGCTGAGAACATCCAGTGAAGGCCTGTCATCCGCCAGTTCGTCCATGAGCTTCGCAATGTGCTCGCGACGCCAGCGCACGCTAAGCGCATTAGGGCTTCCCGTCACGACGTCGAAAATCTGCTTTCCGAGTTGTGTCGTGCCTGAGGGTGCGCAGAGGTAATAGGCATAGTCGAGCATCTCGGCATCGCCGGCGTACCCACGAGGCTTTTCGAAAGCACGCCGCGTGTAGGGATCCTCTTGCAACGTCTGGAAAATCGGATGCTGTCGGCAATTGGCCACTATGAGGGCCTGCCACAGCGAATCGGGCAATCCTTGCCTGCACTCTGTGAGCAGTTCTGTCATGCAGCTGATTGCATGAAAGTGATTGTCCTGCTGGATTTCGTACTGATAGGCGTCGAGCTCTTCTGGAAGGCTTTTCATCGTTGACCTCCGCATTGCACATTGGGACTAACGATTTAGGCATAGCTCATTTCGCGCCCGGAGTACGGCAAAACACCGGTCAGCAGCGATACCCTTTTCGAATACCAGCCCCCTGCCCTGCGTTCCGGTGTTTGCTGATGCCTTCAGGAATGATTCGGCACGAGCAGAATCTTGCCGCCCCGCTCGCCTTTTGCAGCGGCTGCAACAGCATCTTTGATACGCGAGAGATCGTAAGTGGCCTCGATGGGAGCACTGAGTTTCCCTTCGGCTACCAAGCCTGCCAACTCTGCAAACAGCTTGAGCTGTCTGGCTGGGCTGGTGGTGCGGAACCAGCGAGCGAGCCAGAACCCTTTGGCGGTGATGTCATTGAACACCAGGTCTCTCGCGGAAAGTTCGGACGGCGCCCCACTCAACGCGCCGTACGTCACCACCATGGCGCTTTCAGCCAGCGTCGACGCCAGGCGCCGGGTTGAGGCTCCACCCACGGCATCTATCGCCAGTTTGATGGGAGCGCCTTCGGTCGCCGCTTTGACCCGGGCGGCCAGGTCATCGCCGTCAACCAGCACAACCTCACCCCCCAGCGTGGCGACGCCAGCCACTGCGGACTCGCGCCGTACCACGTTGATGGTACGGATCCCGCGCAATGCCGCTAGCTGGATCACATAGCTGCCGACAGCTGAGTTTGCGGCGTTCTGGATGATCCAGTCGCCTGCCTGCAGCTGCACGAAATCACTCAACAACAGCGCAGCGGTCGGCGGATTGACGGCGAGCATTGAAAGCTGGGCGTAATCGGCGACATCTGGTAACGAGATCAGCCGCGCAGCCTCGGCGACCATGTGCGTGGTCCAGGTGCCCGAGCCCACGGGCAAAAGCACCACCTGGCCGACCGCGATGCTGTTGGTATCCGGCCCCAGTGCAATTACACGGCCGACACCTTCATTGCCCCCGACAGCAGGCAGTGGCGGCAACGAACCGTACTGGCCCGTGAGCGTGAGCACATCGCTGGGATTGATGGGCGCTGCCATCACTTCGATCAGGACCTGCCCCGGCTGGAGTGCAGGGACCTCGAACGGTACAGCTTCAATCACGGCTTCTGGGACAGCCCCACGATGATCGTATCGGGCCTGTAGCTTGGTTTGCATGGGTCAGTTCCTCGCATTCATGGTGGGTAAAGGCTAAGAAGAAATCCTGAAACCAGAAATCATCGTAATAGGTAAAATGTTTTGTCTTTATGGCAATAGTGGTCGCGAGGACTATTCGATGGACAAACTGCGTGCCCTGAATTACTTCCTCAAGGTCGCCGAGACGCTGAGTTTTACCGAGGCGGCGAAAGCTTTTGACGTGCCCGCCTCGTCCATTTCCAGGCGGGTGTCCGAGCTCGAGGCGTCACTTGGGGCGCAGCTGCTCCATAGAACCACCCGAACGGTCAGGCTCACCGAAGCAGGTGAACTGTACCTGCAACAGGTTCGAGTCGGCATGGCTCAGCTTAACGCTGCGGAAGCGCTTTTGACGGCCCGTGGCAACAAACCAAGCGGCACGCTTCGGATCAGCTGCATGGCAGGTTACGGCCGGATAATGCTGATGCCAGTGATGCAAGCCTTCAGCGAGCAATACCCGGACATCCTCCTCGATGTGCACTTGAGCGACGAATTGGTCGACCTGGGCGGTGATCAGTTCGATATCACCATCCGTGGCGGTGCCCAGCCTGAAAACCGCGTTGTAGCGCGTCGGCTCGATCCGAATCGGTTCATCCTGGCTGCATCCCCCCTCTATCTGGCGAACCATGGAACCCCAAGATCACTGACTGATTTGACCGGCCATTCGGCGCTCTTGTACCGCGGCCCGAGCAACGTGCTCAAGTGGCTTGGTTTCGATGGCAAAAACTGGATAAGCCCCGATGTAAAGCCGGCGTTTATCAGTAATGACGGCGCCAGCCTTCTCATGCTTGCCTGCCGGCATCGCGGGATGGTGCTGCTACCGGAATGGAGCCTGCGGCAGTACCTGGAACGGGGTGAGTTGGTAGCCGTGACGCTTGAGCAGCCTCTTTCCATTTCACGAAGCGATCAGATCGGCATCTACATGCTCTACCTGCAGGCCCGGTACGCGATCCCCAAGATTCGAGCAGCCGTCGAGTTTATTCATGAACGATTGGCCAAGTCGGCAGCCCAGGTTTCGTGAAGATGGCGCCATACAACGCGGTCATCCAGATGGCTGAACAATGCAGTCGAAATGCGCGTCTTTGCAGCCTGGCCCGGAGTTCGATGTATTTCGTGATAACGCACCAATGCCCCCTCTGGCCACTGGGCGAGCGTTTCCAGCTCGGCAAGCTCGATTTTCAACCCTGGCTGCGCCCCCGATCGTTGAGTGAACAGTGTTCCCACTTCCGTCAGGCCCACCTGAATGCCGGTGGGCGTCACCATCGAGAAATCGGGATGAAACCGTTCAACCATCGCAGCAACGGTGCCCTCGCCTCTGGCGAACAACGCCTCGATCAACACATGCAGCTCGACGACTTCTTCTAGATAGGGATTCATGGCATTCCTTTTTGTGGCATTTGGCCCGAGCATCGCGTGATAGCCTGCGTAGCTGTCGGGATCATAGTCATGTACCCTGCCGGGCGCCGTACCATACCGCGGAAATCAAATTTGTCCCTCAATCGCTTGCCCCCACGTGAAACCTACCAGGTCCTGCGCGATATCGCCCTGGGCACCCGCACGATGCGCCGCCTGAGCGAACACAGCTGGGCGCAGCTAAATGCCGGGCAAATGACTGTGGAGGTTGACGGTTGGGTGCTGACCTTCTGCAAGGCTTGCGACGCCCTGGATTACTGCGCCAGTTGCTACGCGCCGGATGGCCGGGCCTACGTCCTGGACTCGGGCCAGCGCTTCGGTACCGACCCGATCGAGCTGATGAGTACCTGGGAGCTCAGGCAACTGGAAAGGCTGCTGGCAGCAACCTAGCCCTGTCTTGGACAGCCCCTCACGCCCTTTATCGTTGACCGCTGGAAGCCCCAATGAACAAATTGATCCTGCCTTTCGCCATCTTCATCAGCGTGATCCTCGCCGGAAAAGCAGCCGAGCACTTCGGGCTGCAAGGCAGCTGGAAGATCGGCTTGCTTTGCCTGGTGGCAGCCGCCGTGCAGATCGCCGTGTCGCGCTACCAGCGCAAAGCTCGACGCTGACGCGCCGGCAGCGATGATCACAGGCAATAGAATTCGCTGACCTCTGCCACCACCTCGCGCTTGGCATCGTACAAGCGCGCTTCGGGTGTCAGCGCCATCGACCGCGCCTCCAGCAAGTAACGCTCGCCCGCCTTGAAATGCGCGTAGGGAACGCTCAGATAGCACTGGCGAACCGTGGTGCCGCCCATCAAGCTCGTGCCTGCGCCACCGCCTACTTCATAGTCGAAGCGCACGAGCAATACATGGCTACCCGGGCTGACCTGGAAAAAGCGCCCGTCCCGCAAACGTTCCTGATCCAGGCGTTCGGCCATCAATACTCTGTCATTGGGGAATGGCACCGAGAGATCGACCCAAGCCATCTGTGGGTTGGCGGTTGGCAGGGGCGCCTGACAACCGGCAACGGCCGTAAATGCGAGCAACAGCATCGACCTGCGCATGATCTGGGTCCCGAGTGAGCGTGACTTCAGGATACCGCCAACTCGCCCCGTTGGCGCCTGTTACAGAGGCCCGTTCTGCCATTTCACAGGCAAACCCTGCCAGCAGACGTGCACGTGGCTGCGCAATTCCACTGGGCGGGTTATGGTCACGGCTGGGAACCCAATCTGCATCGGAGGCAGTCATGACCACCCTCTTTCGCATCAGCGCGCTGGTCCTGGTCG
Organism: Pseudomonas sp. NPDC087185; assembly: GCF_044744955.1. Classification (NCBI taxonomy): domain Bacteria; kingdom Pseudomonadati; phylum Pseudomonadota; class Gammaproteobacteria; order Pseudomonadales; family Pseudomonadaceae; genus Pseudomonas; species Pseudomonas sp. NPDC087185. The sequence continues at coordinate 149,894 of NZ_JBIUZK010000003.1, forward strand.
CAGGCATGCTACTGGGCGACATCCTGCTCGCCAGTGCCGGCCTGGTCGCGGTGTGCAGCCTGGCTGTCTACAACGACATCCAGCAGGACAAGCACGCTGATCGCCCACCCTTGTCGGCGTTTCTTGCCTAGCTGTGCTTGCATTGCCCAAGCAATGTACTGACATTCAACGTCAGTGCTTCGAGCGCGAACGGCTTGGTGAGCACGGCAGTGTCGGCGTCCAGGGGCGCCTCGCCCAGCACATGCGGCTGCACGTAGCCGGTCATGAACAGCACCGGCAAGCCTGGCCTGGATATACGCGCAGCCTGTGCCATCTGCCGGCCGTCGATGCCACCAGGCAGGCCGATGTCCGTTACCAGCAGGTCGATGCGGGTATCTGAACGCAATAGCTGCAGGCCGGCGAGGCTGTCAGCAGCCTCAATGACGACATACCCGCAGCTCCCCAGTGTTTCGCTGACGAACATGCGCACGGACGGCTCGTCATCGACAACCAGCACCGTTTCTCCCGCCAACGCTGCAGGTGCCTTGGCTGGGGTTTCGATACGTTGCGCACCCTCGGCCTGGGCCGTGTGGCCGGGTAGCTGGAGATAAACGCGAGTGCCCGCCCCCTCCTGCGACCTGATCTTTACCTGCCCGCCGGACTGTTTGGCAAACCCGTAGATCATCGACAAGCCCAGGCCGGTTCCTGCTCCCACCGGTTTTGTCGTGAAGAAGGGCTCGAACGCCCTGGACAGCGTGTCGGCGCTCATGCCGATACCATTGTCGGCCACGCAGATGGTGAGGAATGTTCCGGGTGTCAGCTCGGCATCCAGCTCCGGCCCCAGCTGAAGTACCTCATTGCACGTACTGATGGTGATGTCGCTGCCAGCGGCATCGCGCGCATTGATACACAGGTTGAGCAATGCATTCTCCACCTGCGCAGGGTCGACCAGGCAGGTACTGGACTGCGCATTCAACGCCACCCGCAAGTTGATGGAGGGGCCGACGGTACGGCGGATCAGCTCTTCCATGTCGCTGATCAGACGGTTTACGTCCGTGTGCTCTGGCAACAATGTCTGGCGCCGTGAAAACGCCAGCAGTCTGTGGGTCAAAGATGCCGCCCGCTGCGCGGCACCCTGCGCCACCGACAGGTAGCGCTCCACATCCGCGACGCGGCCTTGCTTCAGGCGCAGCTTGATCAAGTCCAGGCTGCCGGTAATGCCCGCCAACAGGTTGTTGAAATCGTGTGCAATGCCACCGGTCAACTGGCCCACGGCCTCCATTTTTTGCGCCTGCCGCAGTGCCGCCTGGGCGGCTTCGCGCTCGGCGACCGCCTCTTCGATCCGGGCCTCCAGGGTGCGGTTCAACTCAAGCAGCTGCGTTTCGGCATCTTTACGGGCCGTCACGTCGATCGATGAGCCGATCAGCCCGACCACTTCGCCCGTATCGCTGAGCAGCGGTGCCTTGATGGAGAGCCAGTAGGTCGCCGAGCCGTCCGGCATGTCCACGCGTTCTTCGATCTGTACCGCCTGGCCGCCGCGCATGATGCGCCGGTCCGTCGCCATCACCTGGCGAGCCTGTGCCTTGTCTTCGAGGAATTCCACATCGGTTTTACCGAGATAGAAATGCGGCGGCTTGCCGATCAGCCGAGTGGCACCGTCGTTGGCCACCAGCATCCGCCCTTCAAGGTCCTTGGCGTAGACGACGCCGGGAACCGCCGCAGTGAAGGTGCGCAGCAAGGCAGACATGCGGTCGCGCTCGGCCTCGGCCGAGCGCCGCGACTCGATGTCCATGAGTACCCCCGGGAAGCGCACCGCCACCCCTTCGCCGTTCAGCTCCGCGCGGCCATTGGCCTCGACCCATCGGTAGCAGCCATCATGCTGGCGGACCCGATACTCGCAGCGGAAGGCACCACCGCGGCCCATGGCCTGCTGAATGTCCGACCAGACACGCTCGCGGTCGTCCTCGTGAATCGATGAAAACGCTTCCTCGATCGCTATCCCTGCCAGGCACTTGTCCGCTGGCAGGCCGAAGGACCGCGCAAAGCGCTCGTCCGCCGTGACCTGGTCATTGGGAATGTCCCATACCCAGGTGCCGATGATGGCGCCGGCATCGAGGGCCAGCTGCAATCGCTCGGCGGCATTGGCGGGGAACGCCCTGTCTTCGGGCTGCGCCGCAGACTCGCCGGTATGGCTGGAAGTACCCAGGCTCTCGCGATCCATGATCTATCTCGTCATTGCACCTGCCCGTATATTCGCATATGACAGGCCATACGGGCAGGTTACCGGGGCCACCGCCGGTAACGGTGGCTCAAAGCCGAAACCGCTTCATCATCCCGTTCAAGCCAATCGACAAGCTGGCCAGCTCCTGGCTGGCCGCGCTGATCTGGTCCGCGCCGTCAGATGTCTGCACCGCCAGGTCGCGGATGTTCAGCAGGTTGCGGTCGACTTCCCGCGCCACCTGGGCCTGCTCTTCGGTGGCACTGGCCACCACCAGGTTGCGCTCGTGGATCGTGGTCGCGCCGCTGCTGATTTCATCCAGGGCCTGCCCCGCCAGTTCGGCCACCTTCAAGGTATGGCCCACCTGCTGGCTATTGCTCTGCATCGATTCCACCACCCGCGCGGTGCCGCTACGGATGGCATTGACCATCTCCTCAATCTCCAGCGTCGAGCTCTGGGTACGCGCCGCCAGTGCCCGGACTTCATCCGCCACCACGGCAAAGCCACGCCCCGCCTCACCCGCCCTCGCCGCCTCGATCGCGGCATTGAGTGCCAGTAGGTTGGTCTGCCCGGCAATTGCGCCAATCACGTCGAGCACCTTGCCAACCTGCTGGGATTGCACCGACAACGCTTCGATCTGCCGCGACGCTTCATGCACATCGTCACTCATCTTGCTGATCGAGCCGATTGCCTCACCCACTCGCTCACGCCCGCGACGTGCGGCGTCCTCCGACTGGCGGGAAACTTCCGAGGTGCTGACGGTGTTGCGCGCCACCTCCTCCACCGCGACGCTCATCTCAGTCACGGCCGTGGCGGCCTGCTGGATCTCGTCGCTTTGCCGGTTGAGGTCGCGGGAGGTCTGCTGGGTAATCGCCGACATCTGTTCGCTGGCGGCTGCCAGCTGGTGGGAAGAATCGCCGATCAGCCGTAGGGCGTCCTTGAGGCTTGCCTGCATCGCCGCCAGGGCATGCATCAGTTGGGTCGCCTCGTCACGGCCGGTGGCATGCACGGTGTGGGAAAGATCGCCGTCGGCAATGTTCTGCGCCACGCCAATGGCTTCGCGCAGCGGGCTGACGATACTGCGGGTCAGCAGCCAAGCAAGGCCGATCGTCAGTACCAGCACCAGGCCGATGACGCTGAAGGTGAGGTACAGCGCACGCTGGTAGTCGGCACGGGCCTGGGCGGTGTGCTGTTCGGCAGTGTCGCTGCTGAACTTGACCAGGTTGTCGTAGAGCTCGCCGATACGGTTGGAGATATCCTGCATTGCGCCGCTGAGCATCGCCTGCATCTGCGCGACCTGGTTTCGATCAGACAGCCCCTTGTATTGATCGAGCAGCACGCGGTACTCGCCGATCAGCTGCTGCATTTCGGCAAAAATCGGCTTGCCCGCTGTCGGTACTACCGCGCCATAGCCCTCGACACCCTTGTCCAGCAGGCCCTTGAGCACTTCCAGGCGGGCCAGGGTGGGTGCCAGCTGCGCAGGGTCGCGGGCAATGGCCATGCGCAGGGTGATGATGCGCAGCCCAAGCATGTGGCTGCGCACCTCGCCCAGGTAGCGCGTGCCGACGTTGGTCACCTGCTCGGTGTACACCACGGCTTCGCGCATGCTGGAGATCTTGTCGATGGAAAACAGCCCGAGCACCACCACCAGGGCGGCGATCAGGCTGAAGCTCAGGTATGAGCGGGTGGCGATGTTGAGGTGGCGCAGAGACATGGCGACGCATCCGGGTGGCAGTGGAATGTACTACCCATTACGTTCGGCACCGACGGCAGAAGGTTTAATGCTCATGGTGGGGTTTTGCTCGATAATCGAACACTTCTCAAAAATGCGCCTTGAGCAACACGCTCACCGCATTCTGATCGGTCGGGAAGCCATGGCTGTCTTCGATCCCATACTTGTCCGACCAGTAATCCCACTCGATCCCGGCGTAAAACCGCTTGGGTGAGTGCCCCAATGCCTTGCCCACGTCGTACTTGACCTGTGGGTTGAAGTGGAAACTCTTGGCCACGTAGTTCGACGTGCCCTTGCGGCCTACATCATTGACATACCACTCCAGGTAGCCGTCAAACAGGATGTCCGAACGCCCCAGCGGGAAGGTCATGGCCCAGGTCGGGTTGATCTGCCATTGCCCCGAGGCTTTTCCGGTAATCCCGTCGGGCTTGCGGTAGTAGGTATTGAGCGAGAAGCGATCGAAGCCGGGGATCACGAGGTCCACAGCAGGCCCCAACAGGTATTTGCGGTTGCGCCCCTCCCCGCGCTCGTAGGTGGCTGCGATCAACACATCCTTGACGATGCCAAAGCGCATGTTCTGCCCGCTGATCTTGCCCAGCGACAAGCGTGGGGAGAACTCACCGTAGTAGGTATGCCCGTCATTGCCGGACAACCCGTTCGACCATTTGTTGTCGACGAACAGAAACACATCGCCCCAGGTCCATCCGCTGGCGTGTTCGAAAGTCACGGTCTGCTGGATATCGTTGCCGGTACCGTCGACTTTGTAGTTGTGGCCGTACAGGTAGCTGAGGCTGTTGTCGCTCCACATCAGTGGGCCGGCCTGCGCACCGGCGCTGGCCAGGGCACAGAGTGGCAGGAGGCTGTGGCACAGCCAGGCGAATGGGTCGAGTTTCATGTGCATCCCTTGTGGGTCGAGGTCGGTGAAATTCACCAGCAAGGGATCCAGCGGACAGACCTCTCCTCTGGCCACGATGCAAATCATGGCGCCACCCTTGCCGGGTGTGCGGCGTGATGCCGCCAGAGCAATGTCCCATGCCATGTCTGGCACTGACCGCTTCTACTCGGCTAAGCCCTAGCAGGGCGCGTGCCAACTGATCGAATACATTACTTCGCATAGATTGTGGCCAATCAAAACAGTAAATGAACACCATGCTGCAACCATATTGCGCACTCAATTAGCGCCAGCCATCGCACCTTTGCACCTTCCCGGTTCACTGTCCTGCCCTTGCTCGCCCCACACAGGCCTCGCCGTGCCGGCGTTGGGGCAATTGTGAAATTGGCACGCTTCTGGCTTTGTCCACCACCGAGTAGAAGCGGTCAGTGCCAGACATGGCATGGGGCATTGCTCTTGCGCCTTTGATCGGGCGTACATCCGAGCGGATGTTTGCACGCGGCCTGTCGGCCCTGGGCAAGAGAGCAGTGGCAGCCGTGATCCTCGCGGGTTGTGCGCCCTTTCTCCTGCCCCGTTCTCTCACCGCTCGGTCCTGTCGCTGACGTGCTCAAACGCACCCAGCGGATTTCGAATCGAGGTGGAGAACAATCATGAAAAACCGCTTTGCTTTGAGTTACCCACTTCGCTCGCTGTTGGCGGCAGCGGTGCTCCCCGCAATGCTCGGCAGCGCCCCTGTAGCGCAGGCGAACGACAAGGTCGTGTTGCTGACCTCCTGGTACGCCCAGGCCGAACAAGGCGGCTTCTACCAGGCCGTGGCCGAGGGTTTGTACGAAAAGGAAGGCCTGGAGGTCACCATCCGCATGGGCGGCCCGCAGGTCAATGGCATGCAGCTGTTGGTCAGCAAGCAGGCCGACTTCATCGTCAACTACGACCTGCAGATCCTCAAGAGTGTGGAGCAAGGGCTGCCGGTGGTCGCAGTGGCCGCGCCGTTCCAGGGTGACCCGCAGGGCTTGATGACGCACGCCGATGTCAACGGCCTGGACGGCCTGAAAAACAAGCAGGTGCTGGTGTCCACCTCCGGCCAACAAACCTGGTGGCCGTGGCTCAAGGGCAAGTACCAGCTCGAGGACAACCAGGCGCGGCCGTATACCTTCAACCTGCAGCCGTTCCTCGCGGGCGCCGACACCACCCAACAGGCCTACGCCAGTTCGGAACTGTTCCAGGCCATCAAGGCCGGCCAGAAGCCCAACTTCTTCCTGTTCGCCGATGCCGGCTACCCGCCCTACGGCTCTACCGTGGTCACCCGCCAGGATGTCATCGAGCAACATCCCGAGCGTGTTGCAAGGTTCGTCCGCGCTTCGCTGGAGGGCTGGAAGCGCTACCTGGACAACCCGGCCGCAGGCAACGCGCTGATCAAGCGCGACAACCCCACCATGAGCGATGAACTGCTGGCCTGGGGCGTCTCCACCCTCAAGCAGTACCAGCTGGTGACCGGCGGCGATGCAGCCACCCGAGGCATCGGCACGATGAACGACGCCCGCTGGCAAGCGACGCGCGATTTCATGGTTCAGGCTGGCCTGCTGGGTGCCGACGCTCCCTGGCAAAAAGCCTACACCACCCGGTTCGTGCAGGGCCTGAGTGTACTGCCCGGCACTGCCCAGGCCGCCAGCCGCTGACCCTATAAAACCGCTTCTAGCCGTGAGGAAACTGCACATGTTGGTCACCAAACAACCTGTATTGCGCCGCTTCTGGTACGCCCTGCTGCCCATGACCGCGCTGGACGATGGGCCCAAGCCATTCACGTTGCTCGGTGAAGCCCTGGTACTGTGGAAACGCCCCGACGGCACCCCGGTTGCAATGCGCGACCGCTGCTGCCACCGCACCGCAAGACTGTCCAAAGGCTTTGTCAGCGAAGACGGTAACATCGCTTGTGGCTACCACGGCTGGGAATACGACTGCAGCGGCACCTGCGTGAAAATCCCGCAGAACCCGACCGGTGCCATCCCGCCGGGCGCCGCGGTCAAGGCCTATCACTGCCAGGCGCGCTACGGCTACGCCTGGGTCGCGCTGGACGACCCGCTGCAGCCGATCCCCGACTTCCCGGAAGACGACGCCCCCGGTTACCGGCGCATCTTCCAGTTCTACGAAGAGTGGAAAACCAGCCCGCTGCGGGTCATGGAAAATTCGTTCGACAACTCGCATTTTTCTTTTGTGCACAAGGCCAACTTCGGCCTGTTCGACCAGCCGCAACCGGCCAGCTACGAATTTCGCGAAACCGATTACGGCTTCGAGGCCGAAACCCGCGTGCCCATCCGCAACCCCGAAGCAAGCTTCGCCATCACCGGTACCCGCGCACCGATCACCGAGCGCCACCTGGTCAACCGCTATTACCTGCCGTTCTCCCGGCGTTTTGGCTGTATGTACCCCGACAGCGGCATCCACCACATCATCTACAACTGCGCCACGCCGATCGATGACGGCCGGCTGATGCTGGTGCAGTGGCTGTACCGCAATGACAGCGAAGCACAGTGCTCGGCCCAGGCGCTGATCGACTGGGACGCCGCAATCACCGCCGAAGACCGTGACATCCTCGAGGCCACCGACCCCGACGCCTGCGTCGACACCCGCCGGCGCGTCGAGATGCACATGCCCTCGGACAAGCCCGGCCTGGTGATCCGCCGGCAATTGCTGGGTTTGCTCGAAGCCCATGGCGAAAGCGAAGTGTTCGCCAGCCACTGACCGCCTGTTCAGCGCCCCGGTGCGCCGGGGCATACACAACCGCTCATTGCCCTTGGGGAGAGCGCCATGTTGATGCAGACCCTGTCCAAAGCCCGCGCCCAGCTACAACCACCACCCAATGCCGACGCCGTGGGTGCCGATACGCCGTTGTTCGCCAACCAGGTCGAAAAGACCTACAACAACGGCACCCAAGCCCTGAGCCGCGTCAAGCTGGCGGTCCAGCGCGGCGAGTTCGTTTCGTTGCTGGGCCCCTCTGGCTGCGGCAAAAGCACTTTGTTGAAAATGTTCGCCGGCCTCGAACAACCCACCGCCGGCCATGTGCGCTGGTGGGGCAAGGACGCCCCAGGCAGCGACCGTCGCGCGGCCAGCGCTGGCCGCAGCCTGGCAATGGTGTTCCAGGAAGCCACACTGATGCCCTGGGCCAAGGTGCAGGACAACGTGCGCCTGCCGCTGGACCTGGCGGGAGTGCCCAAAGCTCAGAGCCAGGCCAAGGTACAGGCCGCACTGGAGCAGGTCGGCCTGGGTGCGTTCGGCGAGGTCTACCCGCGCGAATTGTCTGGCGGCATGCAGATGCGCGCATCGATTGCCCGGGCGTTGGCCACCGAACCCAACCTGCTGCTGATGGACGAACCCTTCGGCGCGCTGGATGAGTTCACCCGCAACAAGCTCGATAGCGACCTGCGCCAGCTCTGGGCCGAGCGCGACCTGACGGTGGTGTTCGTCACCCATAGCATTTTCGAGGCGGTGTACCTGTCGTCACGGGTGGTGGTGATGGGCGCGCGCCCCGGCCGGGTGATGGCCGATGTCGCCATCGACGGCCCCCTGGTACGCGACGAGGCCTACCGCACCTCCCCGGCGTTCATTGCGCAATGCGCTTACCTGTCCCAGCTGCTGGCCAAAGCCAACGGCGAACCTGCTTGAGGGCCCCTGAATGAGCCGAACCTCTGCTCCTTGGTTACGCAACCCCGCCGTGCTGCGCATCGCCTCGCCCTTGCTGGTCGGCACCGTGCTGCTGGGCCTCTGGCAACTGGCGTGCAGCGCCTGGCAGGTACCGGCCTACTTGGTGCCATCCCCGGCCGACATCGGCCGCACGCTGATCAGCGACGGCCCGATGCTGCTTGGCGCGCTGTGGATGACCTTGAAGATCACCTTCCTGTCGTTCGCCCTGGCGGTGGTCATCGGCACGCTGGCGGCATTCGTGTTCGTGCAGAGCCGGGTGGTCGAAGCCAGCCTGTTCCCCTACGCGATTCTGCTTCAGGTGACGCCGGTGGTGGCGATCGCTCCGCTGATCATCATCTGGTGCAGCGACACCACCTTGGCGCTGGTGATCTGCGCCACGCTGGTCGCGGTGTTCCCGATCATCGCCAACACGGTGCTGGGCCTGCGTAGCGTCAACCCCGGCCTGCTCAACTTGTTCCGCCTCAACCGCGCCAGCCGCTGGCAGGTGCTGTTGCGCCTGCGCATCCCCAGTGCCTTGCCGTGCTTCTTCGCGGGCCTGCGGATTGCCAGCGGGCTGGCGTTGATCGGCGCCGTGGTGGCGGAGTTCGTGGCCGGCACCGGCGGCACCGGTGCGGGGCTGGCGTACCAGATCCTGCAAGCGGGCTTTCAACTCAATATCCCCCGGCTGTTCGCCGCCTTGGTGCTGATTGCCCTGACCGGCGTCATGTTGTTCAGCCTGATGGCCCTGCTGGCACGTATCAGCCTGCGCCACTGGCACGAAAGTGAATTGGGCTAAGCCCTGGGAGCCGCACATGAAGCATGCCGACAGTTGGCTGGTCCGCAACGCCAGCGCCATTCTTACCGGGCTCCGTGGCGAGACAGCGCGCCATGCCGGGCCGGACATCCGTATCAGCCAGGGGCGCATCGCGGCACTCGGCGCCCTGCAACCGCTGCCAGGCGAGCAGGTACTCGACGCCACCGATTGCGTGGTCTACCCGGGTTGGGTGAACACCCACCATCACCTGTTCCAGTCACTGCTCAAGGGTATCCCGGCAGGGATCGACCAGAGCCTGGGGGCTTGGCTGGGCGCAGTGCCCTACCGCTACCGCGGCCTGTTCGATGAACACAGCTTCCGCCTGGCTGCGCGTATCGGCCTCGTGGAGCTGGCCCGCTCCGGCTGCAGCACGGTCGCCGACCATCATTACCTGTACCTGCCAGGCATGGCCTTCGACAGTGCGCAGATCCTGTTCGAGGAGGCTGAGCGGCTAGGCCTGCGCTTTGTCCTGTGCCGAGGCGGCGCGACCCAGGTGCGCCAGGCCGAAGGCGCCACAAGCGCAGGGCCAGAAACCCTCGATCAGTACCTGAGTGACGTCGAGCGGCTGGTGCGCACCTACCATGACCCCGCCGCCGACGCCTGGCGCCGGGTGGTCATGGCGCCGACCAGCCCGCCTTACTCGATGCCCCCCGAGCACCTGCGCGAAACCGCCCGGGCCGCGCGCAGGCTGGGTATCCGCCTGCACAGCCACCTGAGTGAAACGGTGGAGTACCAGAACGAGGTCCAGCGTCGCCACAACCTCTCCCCCGTGGCCTTCTGCGCGGAGCACGAGTGGGTTGGCGCGGACGTGTGGTTCGCCCACCTGGTCAAACTCTGCCCCGAGGAAATCCAGCTGTTAGGTGCTACCGGCACCGGCATTGCCCACTGCCCGCAGAGCAACGGCCGGCTGGGCAGCGGCATCGCCGACATCATTGCCATGGAAGCGGCCGGCATGCCGATTTCGATCGGCGTGGACGGGGCAGCGTCCAATGAAGCCTGCGACATGATCAGCGAAACCCACGCCGCCTGGTTGATGCAGCGGGCCAAGGCCGGCGAGCGGGCCTTGCCGGGCCATGCCGGCGGCAGGTTCGAGGGCGGTGCCCATGTCGCGAGCGTGGAAGACGTGGTGCGCTGGGGCACTGCCGGTGGCGCCCAGGTGCTGGGGTTGGACGCACTGGGCACGCTCGAAGTAGGCAAGGCCGCGGACCTGGCGCTCTATCGGCTCGACCAGCCGCGCTACTTCGGGCTGCATGACCTGGGCATTGGGCCCGTGGTGGGCGGTGGCCGGCCGACATTGCGCGCATTGCTCGTAGGCGGACGCCTGAGCGTGGACAACGACGCAATACCTGGCCTGGACCTCGCCGAACTGGGCAGCCAGGCCCGTGAGGCCGTGATGCGTTTGCAAAGGGCAGCGGGGGTGCGCGCATGAGTTGGACTCCCTTGCAAGTACGCGCCTTGCGCCTGGAAGCCGATGACGTGCTGGGTGTCGAGCTCGGCGTACCGGACGGCGGCGACCTGCCCTTCAGCTGGGCCGCCGGTGCCCATGTCGACCTGCGCCTGGGCAACGGCATGGTGCGCCAATACTCGCTGGCCAGCCTGCCCGAGGAGGGCCACCTGTACTTGGGCATCAAGCGCGAGCCGGCGTCGCGTGGGGGTTCGCGTTGGCTGCACGAGCACCTGCGGCTGGGAGCACGGGTTGACGTTGGTGCGCCGCGCAACCTGTTCGCCGTGCAACCTGGCACTGGCCCAGTGACGCTGCTGGCGGCCGGTATCGGCATCACGCCACTGTTACCCATGTACCGCCAGTGCCTGGCACAGGGGCGCGCGGTACGCCTGCTGTATTTCACCCGCGACGCGCGGCAGGTGCCACTGATCCAGCGCCAGCACCCGCACATCGACGTGTTCAGCGGCCTGCGTGCAGCCCAGATCAGCGCATGCCTGGCTGACCTGCTGCCCGCCTGGCAGGACCAGGCCAGCCTGTATTGTTGCGGGCCAGCGGGGTTCATGGCGTGCGCGGAGCAGGCCGCGCTCGCCCGGGGCTGGCCGGCTTCGGCGTTGTACCGCGAGCACTTCAAGCCTGCCGAACCACCAGCCAATGCTGACAGCAACTGTGCGCTGGTGTTGCAACGCAGCGGTCGCGAGGTGCAGGTGCAACCGGGCGAAAGCCTGGTGCAGGCCGCCGCGCGGGTTGGGGTGGCGTTACCTGTCTCGTGCGGCATGGGGATTTGCGGTGCGTGCCTGTGCCGGGTCATCGAGGGCGAGCCGCAGCACCGTGACGAGTGCCTGAGTGAGGCCCAGCGCAGCAGCGGGGAATGGATCACCCCGTGTGTCTCGGGCGCGCGCGGGGCACGCCTGGTGCTGGACGCCTGACACCCCGCGATAAGGGGCACGCCGCAGCGCTGCCCCGGCTTGGTCTAAAGGCCTTCAAGCACTTTATTGATCTCTTGAACCACCTGCAGCGTCGCCGCTTCGACCGTGCCTTCATTACGGCACAACACCCAGCCGTTTTCGGCAATTGCCCGCTCGAACGCCTCGGTACTGGCGACCTGCTCCGAGAGGTTGAACAGCACCGTACTGCGCAGCCCGGCCGTCCGTGCCGCTGCCCTCGCCCATGAAATTTCAGGGTCGGTGACCACCCCTACGTGCAGGTCTGGCACGCGCACGTTGCGCGCCTTGTTCAACCGTAGAATCTCGGCAAACGGGACCAACCGGCGAAACGCGGCATCAGACGGGTACCAGCGATCGATCAGCATGATGCAGCCCGCAGGCTGCTTGGGCAGCACGTTCCGGGAAATCCAGCCACGGCTGTGGGCCAGGCGTTCACACACCTCCAGTTCAAGCGCTCGGGAAGGGTTTCTGACGAGTTTGTTGACCAGCACCATCGTCTCGGCCCGGCCGGGGTCGTTGTTTCGCTCGCACAGCCGGACCACCTTGTGCTTGTCTGCCCTCAGGGCTTTGGTAACGGCCTCCAACAGTGTGGTTTTGCCGGTGCCCTTGGGCCCATCGAAAGAAACGAACATGCTTCAAGCCTGGCGCAGGAAGGCAAGCATGGCCTGGGCATCCGTCACCTCGAACTTCCCAGGGGCGTCGACCACCACACGCCTGACCACCAAGTCATCGACCAGCAAGGCATAGCGCTGTGAACGCAGCCCCATACCCCGCGCCGACAAGTCCTGGGCCAGGCCCAGTGCCTGGGTGAAGGTAGCGTTGCCGTCGCCGATCATGCTGACCGCCCCTGCCACCTGCAGGGCATTGCCCCAGGCATTCATCACGAAAGCATCGTTGACCGAGAGGCAGAGAATCTCCTCGATGCCTGCCTCGAACAGGTCTTGAGCCGCCGCCACATAACCCGGCACATGTCGCTGCGAACAGGTGGGCGTGAATGCTCCCGGCAGACCGAAGATCACCACCTTTTTACCCTTGCACCGCGCGTGGACCGAAAACGCATTCGGGCCGATCGGGCACTCCCCCTCTCCATTGCTGTATTCGTGAAGCGTTGCATCAGGCAGTACGTCGCCGGTTTCAATCATCGCTGTCTCCGCAGGCGCCATGGCCCTGTTCAAGTGGTCTGCAGTCTATCAACATCACGCTTGCACGACAGGAGCACATTTGTACTCCACGCAGCCAATCGGGTACTCATTCCACACGCCTCGCATCACGGCGCACGGCCTGCGGCGGTACGCCAAACCCGCGCATGAACACCTCGCGCATATGCCGACGGTCTCTGAACCCGGTTTCCCTGGCCACCGTATCCAGGTTGTGCCGGCTCTGCTCGATCATCAATCGTGCTGCTTCCAGGCGCAGGCTCTCGACAGCCTTGGCCGGCGACTGTCCTGTTTCCGCGGTGAATACCCGCGTGAATTGCCGGGGGCTCAGGTGGGCGACCTGCGCCAGCTCTTCCACGGCCAGCGGGCGGTTCAAATGCTGGCGGGCGTAATCGAGGGTGTTCTGGATGCGGTCCGATTTGGGCGCCAGCGCAAGCAGTTCCGAATGCTGCGACTGCCCGCCGGAGCGACGCTGGTGCATCACCATCTTGTGCGCGATGGAGCGTGCAAGCCCGGCCCCCAGGTCCTTCTCCACCATCGCCAGGGCCATGTCCAGGGCGGCGGTCATGCCCGCCGATGTCCACACCGGGCCATCGACAATGAAGATCCGGTCATCTTCGACCTTGACCTCGGGGTGCATGCGTTTGAGCGCATTGGCATAAGCCCAGTGCGTCGTCGCGCGTCGGCCATCGAGCACGCCCGCCTGGGCCAGCACGAAGGACCCGGTGCACAGGCCAGTTGTACGCCGCGCAGCATCGACAAAACCGCTTACGCTGCGCAGTACGTCATCGCCAGGCGGCGTCAACGGCGTCAGCGTGCCGGTGACCATCCAGCTGTCCGCCAGCCCAGGCACCCCCAACGGCAGGGTATCGATATGCATGCCCAGTGAAGAGCGGATTGTCCCTCCGGCCATGGAGAAATTCTGAATCCTGTAGAGCTCCTCGCCTGCCACGATATTGGCGAACTCGAACACGGTCTGTGTCGCCAGGGACATGACCTGGAAGCCCTCGGTGAGCAGGTAGCCGACGCGGTGCATGGTTGGGTTCCGTTTGTGGATGTCTTGAAACCATACCCTATATGTCATTTAAGACATGCGCAACTTCACCCATGATGGCTGCAACACAACCCACCCAATGGAACTCGGCCATGACTCAGCAATACAAAGGCACTGCACTGATCACCGGCGCATCCACCGGTATCGGCGCAATCTTCGCAGAGCGCCTGGCGCGCCGCGGTTATGACCTGGTGCTGGTAGCGCGCAACCGTGAGCGTCTCGATGCACTTGCCAGCCAGCTTTCCCGTGCAACCCAGCAGAGCGTCGAAGTGTTCCCGGCAGACCTGGCCAACGCGGCTGACCTGGCGCGGGTCGAGCGCAAACTGCGCGAGGACGCCAGCATCAGCCTGCTGGTGAACAACGCCGGCATCGGCACCCACACCGGCCTGCTGGACAGCGACGTGGAGCGCATGGCCGAGATGATCAGCCTCAACGTCACCGCCCTCACTCGCCTGACCTATGCGGCCGTGCCGGGCTTTGTCGAGCGCAAGCAAGGTGCGGTGATCAACATCTCGTCCGTGGTCAGCCTGGCACCGGAGCTGCTCAACGGCGTGTATGGCGCCAGCAAGGCCTATGTCACCGCGTTCACCCAGTCGCTGCACAAAGAGCTGGCCGGCGAAGGGATCAAGGCTCAAGCGGTATTACCCGGCGCCACCGCCACCGACTTCTGGCAGATCGGCGGCCTGCCGGTGGAGAACCTGGACCCGGGGATCGTCATGTCGGCAGCCGATCTGGTCGATGGCGCCCTTCAGGACTTCGACCAAGGTGTGCTGATTTCCATCCCGTCGATGCACGACCTGAACTCGTACCAGGCGTACGAGGCCAATCGGCAGGCGCTGCTCGGCACGCTGTCGAACAGCCAGCTCGCGCCACGCTACAACCGCTGATCGGTTTTGCCGGCAGGCGCAGGTATTCGCCTGGATTTTCATCGCAACAGTGAAAGTCTTACCTCGCCTCGCCGGTTTTTGTACGCCTCCGATACGGATAGCCTGACAGCACTTTCACTTGATCGAGGTCACGCCAATGAAGGCCATTGTCTACACCCAAGCCGGTTTGCCCATTCAGGATCCCCACTCCCTGTTCGACACCGACCTGCCGCAACCCACGCCAGGCCCTCGAGACCTGCTGGTCGAGGTCAGGGCCATCGCCGTCAACCCCGTCGATACCAAAGTCCGCGCCAGCCGCAACGCCGACCAGCCGCAGGTGCTGGGCTGGGATGCCGCAGGTGTGGTGCGTGAGGTGGGCAGTGAGGTGTCGCTGTTCCAACCGGGCGACGAAGTGTTCTATGCCGGCGCCATCGACCGCCCTGGCAGCTACAGCCAGTTTCAGTTGGTCGACGAGCGCATTGTCGGCCACAAGCCCCGCAGCCTGGACTACGCCAGCGCCGCCGCCTTGCCCCTGACGTCCATTACTGCCTGGGAGCTGCTGTTCGACCGGTTGGGCGTCGAGCAGAACGGTGGCAAAGGGCAAAGCCTGCTGGTTGTCGGTGCCGGCGGTGGCGTGGGCTCGATCCTGGTGCAACTGGCCCGGCAGCTCACCCAGTTGACAGTGATCGGCACCGCCTCGCGCCCTGAAACGCAGCAGTGGGTCAGCGAGCGGGGTGCACACCATGTAATCGACCACGCTGTGTCGATCCCGCTGCAGCTCGCACAGCTCAACCAGGCTCCGGTGGATTACGTGATTAGCCTCACGCACACCGACACTTACCTTGCACAACTGGTGGAAGTGCTGCGCCCACAAGGCAAGCTGGCATTGATCGATGACCCGGTGCAGCTGGATGTGATGCCACTCAAGCGCAAGTCGCTGTCCTTGCACTGGGAGTTGATGTTCACCCGCTCGCTGTACAAGACCGACGACATGATCCAGCAGCATCAGCTGCTGGAGCGCGTCTCGGCGCTGGTCGACGAAGGGGTGATCAAGACCACGGTCGGCGAGCACTTCGGCGCGATCAACGCGGGCAACCTCAAGCGCGCCCATGCGCTGATCGAGAGCGGCAAGGCGCGCGGCAAGATTGTCCTCGAAGGGTTCTGATCACCCAGTGCTTGCAGAGCGGCCTCGCCGGGCCGCTCCGCCTTCACTCAGCGTGCGTTCGAATACGTGTGGCCACCACGCCATCCGGTGTTCCCCTCAACCGTGCCCGTACCATCCAGATAGCCGTGCTTGCGCAGATCCGGCATGAGCACTGCTGCCAACAGCGTGATCGCACTCATCGCCGCCACGTAGTAATAGAAGACCGACTCTACCCCTGCCCCACGCAGCATCAACGCCACATACTCGGCGGTACCGCCACACAGCGCATTGCCCAAGGCATACGGCAAGCCCACACCCAAGGCGCGGACAGTCGCCGGGTACAGGTCCGCCTTTAGTACGCCGGTCACCGGGGTGTAGAACGCCGCGATCAGCAAACCGCCCATCACCAGCGCAAAGGCTTCATACGGGTTGCTGACGCTCTTCAACCCGGACAGCAAAGGCACGATGAAAATACTGGAAAGCAAACCGAAGGCGATCATGCTGTTCCTTGAGCCGATCTTGTCGGCAAGCATGCCGAATACCGGTTGCAGGCACATGAACACGACCAGCGCCGCCGTCATGATGAAGCTCACGGTGGAAGGCTCGAACCCTGCGGATACCACCAGGTACTTCTGCATGTAGGTCGAGAAGGTATAGAAGTGCAGCGAGCAACCGGCGGTGATCGCCAGGGTCAGTACAATGGCCTTCTTGTGCTGCATCAAGGCTTTGATCGAGCCCGCTTCTTTATGCTTCTCGCCCTGCACATGGGCGGTTTCGAGCATCGAGCGGCGCAGGTAGACGACCACCAGCGCGCTCACCGCACCGATCAGGAACGGGATTCGCCAGCCCCAGGCTTTCAAGTCCTCCAGTGCCAGCACGTTCTGCAACACCACCACCGTCAACAAGGCCAGCAACTGGCCGGCAATGATCGTGAAGTACTGAAACGAGCCAAAGAAGCAGCGCTTGCCTGGCCGAGACACCTCACTGATGTAGGTGGCGCCGGTTCCATATTCGGCACCCACCGAGAGCCCCTGCATCAGGCGGGCAATCAGCAGCAGCACAGGCGCTGCCATGCCGACGCTTTCATAGGTCGGCAGCACCGCGATCATCAACGACCCGCCACACATCAGGAACACCGAGATGATCATCGAGAAACGGCGGCCACGGGTGTCGGCGAGGTAACCGAAGATCCACCCGCCCAGCGGGCGCATGAAGAAGCCGACGGCGAAGATGCCGGCAGTCGCCAGCAGTTGCGTGGTCTGATCGCCCTGGGGGAAGAACAGGGCGGCGAAGTAAATGGAGGTATAGGCGTAGATAAAGAAGTCGTACCACTCCACCAGGTTGCCCGAGCAGGCACCCAGTATGGCGCGGATACGTTGGCGGTTGGACAGGTTGCGGATATCAGGCGAGACAGCAGCATTATTGTTGTGGATGTGCATGAGGCACCTTTGGGGATTTATTATTTTCAAGCCAGCCAAGGGCGCTGGCTTTTAGTCCCAAACCACGCTACGCGCTCTACCACACGGCTGCCAGACCACCATCCCTCTAGCAGTTATGCCGTGATTGAATAGCTGGATTCAAAGCATGTACCCCGCCCAGATGCCTTGCTCGACCAGCTCGGAGGCGATGTCGACGAAGGTCTGCCCTACATACCGCGTGGCCGGGCTGACGTGGCGGTCCGCCGGCGAAACCAGCACCAGCTTGCGCATGGGTGTGGGGTCGGTCAACGGGGCAGCACACAGCGTGCCCTCCTTCAGATGTGCATAGATAGACGCCAGCGGCAGCGCGGTAAACCCGAAGCCATTGCGTACCAGGTCGATCATCGCGCCAAACGAGTCGGCTTCCACGCTGGTGGTGATCTTGAAGCCCCGCTCCAGGGCACACTGGTCCATGATCTTGCGCAAGCCGTGGCGCGGGCTGGGCAGCACCAGTTGCTCATCGGCCAGCACGGCAAATGGCACGGCGCTGTTCCAGTCGAGGCCAGCCTCCGGTGGGCCCACCAGCACCAGGTTCTCCATCATCACCGGCTCGATCCGCAAGGTGTGCAGCGGTTGCGGGTCGTATGAGATCGCCAGCTCCAGTTCACCGCGTTGCAGCCAATCCAGAAGATAGCCACTGAAGGCAGAAGAGAACCTGATGGACAAGTCGGGGTGGGTATCGCGGATCCGTTTCACCAGGGGCACGGTGACGATTTCGGCAATGGTCGGCGTAGTACCCACGGCCACCAAACCGCGGAACGCCGCGCGCCCGCCCGCCACCGACGCACGAATGGCCTCGAGCTCATCCATGATGCGCGTGGCGTGTTCGAGCACCTCCAGGCCGGCTTCGGTGATTTCCATGCCGCGGCCATGGCGCTCGAACAAGTAGACGCCCAGTTCTTTCTCCAGCTGGCGTATCTGCCGGCTGAGCGCAGGCTGCGCCACGTGCAAGCGGTCGGACGCCTTGCTCAGGCTGCCCAGCTCGGCCACATGGATCAGGGTCTTGAGTTGCACGACGTCCATCGATGATCACCACAAACGGCAGGAAAGGGCCTGAGCCTAAGGTTACGCCCCAGTCTAAACATCGACTCATGCAACAGCTATAGCATTTGGGCATATCAGCTAGAGGGTTGCACGCCGTGACAAGCGATAGCGGTTTATGCATGCAAGTAACGCCCCATAGCTATGCCCAATCGGCATATCTCAAAGAAAAAATCGGTAGTCGTCCTCGGGGCTGTCTCACCCCATGATGTGGGAAAACAAAAGCAGCATGCCCGGGAGATACCCATGTCATCGCAAGAAGCTGAACAAAACTGGCAAGAGGACGTGTTCCGCGTGCTCAAGGCCCACAACGTCAAACACGTCGTGTTCGTGCCGGATGCCGGCCACTCGGCGGCCATTCGCATGTCCTATGCAGACCCCGATATCAAAGCGGTAGTCCTGACCACCGAGGAAGAAGGCATCGGCTACCTGGCAGGCGCCTGGCTTGGCGGTGAGCGCGGCGCCCTGCTGATGCAGTCCAGCGGCGTGGGCAACTGCATCAACACGCTGGCGCTGCAGAACTGCGCGGGCTTCCCGCTGCTGATGGTGGTGACCATGCGCGGTGACTGGGCAGAGTTCAATGCCTGGCAGAACCCAATGGGCCAGGCCACTGAAGCCTCGCTGCAATTGATGAAGGTGATGACCTGGCGCGCCGACGTGCCGGACGACGTCGCACCGCTGCTGCATGGCGCTGCCACCATGGCCTTCAACGGTGATTCCGCCACTGCCCTGCTGCTCGGCCAGCGCCTGATCGGAGAAAAGAAATGGGTCAAGTAAGTGCCAATCACACCCTGTGCCGCCGCGAAGTGGTACGCACCCTGCTCGCCGATCGCAAGGACCTGCTGGTGGTGACCGGCCTCGGCTCGGCCTCCTATGACGTGATGGCCGCCGGTGACCATGACGGCAACTACTACTTGTGGGCTGCCATGGGCAGTGCGATTACCGTTGGCCTTGGGCTGGCCAACGCCCAGCCCGACAAATCGGTGGTGGTTATCACCGGTGACGGCGAGTTGCTGATGGGCTTTGGGGCCCTGGCTACGGTCGCTTTGCAGAAGCCCGCCAACCTCACCGTCGTGGTGCTGGACAACGGCCACTTCGGCGAAACCGGCATGCAGGTCAGCCATGCCGGCTTCGGCCTCAAGCTTGACCAGGTGGCGCAGACCTGCGGCTTCAGCTGGACCAGTGAAATACGCGATCTGCAAGGTGTGAATGACCTGCGCGAGCGCTTTGCCAGCCGCGAAGGCGTGAAGCTCGCGACCGTCAAGATCAAGGCCGAAAACCCGCCCCGGGTGTTGCCGCCACGCGACGGCCACTCCATCAAGAACCGCTTCCGTGCGGCGCTGGGTTTCCAGCCTCTTTGACCACGCTTGCGGGTGGGGTCGGTTGCCGAACCACGCCGAGGCAGCCGGCCCTGCCCACCCTGGAGAACGTTATGACTGCAACCAACCACGAAGAACTGACGGCCATCCGTGAGGGCGTGCGCGCCCTGTGCGCGGATTTCCCCGCCGAATACTGGCGCAAGATCGACGAACAGAAAGGCTTCCCTGAAGCCTTCGTCAAAGCCATGACTGACGCAGGTTGGCTGTCGGCGATGATCCCCGAGCAATTCGGCGGCTCGGGCCTGGGCCTGGCCGAAGCGTCGGTGATTCTGGAGGAAGTGAACGCCTGTGGTGGCAACTCCGGCACCATCCATGGCCAGATGTACAACATGTTCACCCTGCTGCGTAACGGCAGCGAAGAACAGAAAGGCTACTACCTGCCCAAGCTCGCCAGTGGCGAACTGCGCCTGCAGTCGATGGGCGTGACCGAGCCGACCACCGGAACCGACACCACCAAGATCAAGACCACCGCCGTGCGCAAGGGCGACAAGTATGTGATCAATGGGCAGAAGGTGTGGATCTCCCGCGTTCAGCACTCCGACCTGATGATCCTGCTGGCGCGCACCACGCCGCTGGCCGAGGTGAAGAAAAAGTCCGAAGGCATGTCGATCTTCCTGGTCGACCTGCGCGAGGCCATCGGCAACGGCATGACCGTGCAACCGATTGCCAACCTGGTCAACCACGAAACCAACGAACTGTTCTTCGACAACCTCGAGATCCCTGCCAGCAGCCTGATCGGCGAAGAAGGCAAAGGCTTCCGCTACATCCTCGACGGGCTCAATGCCGAACGCACGCTGATCGCCGCCGAGTGCATAGGAGACGGCCGCTGGTTCGTCGAAAAAGCCAGCCAATACGCCCGCGACCGCGTGGTGTTCGGTCGCCCGATCGGCCAGAACCAAGGCGTGCAGTTCCCCATCGCCGAAGCCCACATCGAGATCGAGGCAGCCGACCTGATGCGCTGGCGTGCCTGCGTGGAATACGACAGCGGCCGCAATGCCGGTGCCGCTGCGAACATGGCCAAGTACCTGGCGGCCAAGGCCAGCTGGGAAGCCGCCAACGCCTGCCTGCAGACCCATGGTGGCTTCGGCTTCGCCAACGAATACGACGTCGAGCGCAAGTTCCGCGAAACCCGCCTGTACCAGGTGGCGCCGATCTCCACCAACCTGATCCTGTCGTACGTGGCCGAACACCTGCTGGAGCTGCCACGCTCGTTCTGATCCGCAATTCCCCTCGCCCACGGTGAGGGGTGTCTTTGCCAGGAGAGATAATAATCATGAGCCAGCCCACGGCCATCCGCCCACTCGACGGCATCACCGTCATCAGCCTCGAACACGCCATCGCCGCGCCGTTCTGCACCCGCCAACTAGCCGACCTCGGCGCGCGGGTGATCAAAGTCGAACGCCCTGGCAGCGGTGACTTCGCCCGCGGCTACGACCAACGGGTCAACGGCCTCGCCTCGCACTTCGTCTGGACCAACCGCTCGAAAGAAAGCCTGGCGCTGGACCTGAAGCAGGACATCGCCGGCGACATCCTCGAGCAATTGCTCGAACAGGCCGATGTACTGGTACAAAACCTGGCGCCGGGCGCCGCGGCGCGCCTGGGCTTGAGTTTCGAGGCGCTGCATGCGCGCTTCCCCAGGCTGATCGTGTGCGATATCTCCGGTTACGGCAGCGGTG
This sequence comes from Pseudomonas sp. NPDC087185, assembly GCF_044744955.1. NCBI lineage: Bacteria > Pseudomonadati > Pseudomonadota > Gammaproteobacteria > Pseudomonadales > Pseudomonadaceae > Pseudomonas > Pseudomonas sp. NPDC087185. The sequence continues at coordinate 171,390 of NZ_JBIUZK010000003.1, forward strand.
GGCCTTACGAGCAGAAAAAGGCCTATGACCTGCTGATCCAGAGTGAGGGCGGGTTCCTGTCGGTGACCGGCGGCCCAGGCGATGAGCACATGGCCAAGGCGGGCAATTCCATCGCAGACATTGCTGCGGGCATGTATGCCTACACCGGTATCCTCTCGGCGGTATTACTGCGCGAGAAGACCGGGGTGGGCAGCCAAGTCGAGGTGTCCATGCTCGAAGCCCTGGTCGAGTGGATGAACTATCCGCTGTACTACGCCTATCAAGGCGCCCCGCCGCCACCACGCGCCGGCGCCGCCCACGCCACGATCTACCCCTATGGGCCGTTCCCGATCGGCGATGGCAGCACTGTCATGCTCGGGTTGCAGAACGAACGCGAGTGGCAGCTGTTTTGCGAGCAGGTATTGCTGCAGCCGGACCTGGCCAGCGATGACCGCTTCGCCGCCAATTTCAAGCGTGTGGCCAACCGGGATGCCTTGCGTGCACTGATTGTGCAGGCATTCGCTGCGCTGGACTTCGGTACCGTGATCCAGCGCCTGGACCAGGCAAGCATCGCCAACGCCAAAGTCAACGACATGCAAGGCGTGTGGCAGCACCCGCAACTGAAAGCGCGCGAGCGCTGGCGGCAGGTCGACACCGCCGCCGGCAGCGTACCCAGCCTGCTACCGCCCGCCACCAGCAATGCCTACAGCCCGCGCATGGACCCGGTGCCTGCCCTGGGCGAACACAGCGAAGCCATCCTGGCCGAACTGGGCCTGCCTGGCCAACGCATTCAACAGCTGCGCGTTTCAGGGGTGATCTGACCCCTCTTTTTCAAAGAGAACTACTGCTTATGAAAGTGCTGGTCGCTATCAAACGTGTGGTCGATTACAACGTCAAGGTTCGCGTCAAGGCGGATCAGTCCGGCGTCGACCTGACAAACGTCAAGATGTCCATGAACCCCTTCTGCGAAATCGCCGTCGAAGAAGCCGTACGCCTGAAAGAGAAAGGCGTGGCGAGCGAGATCGTGGTTGTCTCCGTCGGCCCGACCACTGCCCAGGAGCAGCTGCGTACCGCGCTGGCGCTGGGTGCCGACCGGGCGATCCTGGTCGAAGCCGCCGATGAGCTGAATTCGCTGGCCGTGGCCAAGGCGCTGAAAGCCGTTGTCGACAAAGAGCAGCCGCAGCTGGTCATCCTCGGCAAGCAGGCCATCGACAGTGATAACAACCAGACCGGCCAGATGCTGGCCGCGCTGACCCGCTACGCCCAAGGCACCTTCGCCTCCAAGGTCGAAGTCGCTGGCGACACGCTGAACGTCACCCGTGAAATCGATGGCGGCCTGCAGACCGTTGCCCTGAACCTGCCGGCCATCGTCACCACCGACCTGCGCCTGAATGAACCGCGCTACGCGTCGCTGCCCAACATCATGAAGGCCAAGAAGAAGCCGCTGGAGACTGTGACGCCAGATGCGCTGGGCGTATCGCTCGCCTCCACCCACAAGACCCTGAAAGTCGAAGCGCCTGCGGCCCGTAGCGCGGGCATCAGGGTCAAGTCAGTGGCCGAACTGGTCGAGAAACTGAAACACGAGGCGAAGGTAATATAATGGCTATTTTGGTAGTAGCAGACCACGACAACCAGACGCTGGCGGCCGCCACGCTCAACACCCTGGCTGCGGCGCAGCAGATCGGCGGTGAAATTGTCGTGCTGGTGGCCGGCCATGATGTTGCAGGGGTGGCGTTCGCCGCTGCCGAGGTTGCCTGTGTCAGCAAAGTGCTGGTCGCCGACGATGCCGCCTACGCGCATCAATTACCGGAAAACCTCGCGCCCCTGGTCGCAGCCCTTGGCCGCGACTTCAGTCACATACTGGCGCCCGCCACCAGCAATGGCAAAAACACCTTGCCGCGGGTTGCCGCCCTGCTGGATGTCGACCAGATTTCCGAGATCATTGCGGTCGAGTCCAGCGACACCTTCAAGCGCCCGATCTATGCCGGTAATGCCATCGCCACCGTGCAATCGAGCGCGGCCGTCAAGGTCATCACGGTGCGCAGCACCGGCTTCGATGCCGTCCCGGTCAGCGGCGGCGGTGCAGTGATCGAAGCACTGGCGGGCGCCACGGATACCCTGCTGTCACGCGTTGTCGGCGAGCAACTGGCCACTTCAGAGCGCCCGGAGCTGACCGCAGCCAAGGTTGTGGTGTCCGGCGGCCGTGGCCTGGGCAACGGTGACAACTTCAAGCACCTGTACAGCCTGGCCGACAAGCTCGGCGCGGCGGTCGGTGCTTCGCGCGCAGCGGTGGACGCAGGCTTCGTGCCCAACGACATGCAAGTGGGCCAGACCGGCAAAATCGTTGCGCCGCAGCTGTACATCGCCGTGGGTATTTCCGGCGCCATCCAGCACCTGGCCGGCATGAAAGACTCCAAGGTGATCGTTGCGATCAACAAGGATGAAGAAGCGCCCATCTTCCAGGTAGCTGATTACGGCCTGGTGGGTGACTTGTTCGAACGCGTGCCGGAACTCACCGCTTCCCTGTAAAAGGACAACGATCATGACGACACATGCTTTGCAGAACTGGGTCGGCCGCAGCGAGACCAGCCACGACCACATCAGCCATAACCTGGTGAAGCGCCTGGCCGCCACGCTCAACGAGCCCGCGCCAGCCCCCGGCGACGCCTTGCCCCTGCTGTGGCATTGGGCGTTCTTTCAGGAACCGGTCGAGGAGCCGGGGCTTGGGGCCGACGGCCACCCCGCCCGTGGCGGCTTCCTGCCGCCCGCCGACAACCGCAACCGGATGTGGGCCGGCGGCCGCCTGACGTTCAACCAGCCGCTGCGCGTCGACGCCCAGGTGACGCGCCGTTCGACCATTCTGGATGTGCAGGAAAAGCACGGCCGCACCGGCTCGTTGCTGTTCGTCACGGTGCAGCATGAGTACGTGCAGGACGGCCAATGCGCACTGGTCGAAGAGCAGGACATCGTCTACCGCGAGCCCACGCCGCCCAAGTTGAGCGGCACCGACCCACTGCCGCAAGGTGAGTGGCAGCACGCTGTGCAACCGACCCCGACGCTGCTGTTCCGCTATTCGGCAGTGACCTTCAACGGCCACCGTATCCACTATGACTGGCCCTATGTCACCGAAACAGAGGGCTACCCAGGCCTGGTCGTGCATGGCCCCTTGATCGCGACCTTGAACCTGCGCGCGTTCGTCCAGGCGCACCCGCACGCGCAGGTGCGCCGCTTCAGCTTCCGCGGGGTGCGGCCGTTGATCTGCCCCGACGCCTTCGAAGTCGGCGGCCGCCTGCTGGGCGATGGCACGGCGCAGGTCTGGGCTGGCAATGCCGCGGGCCAGGCGCAGGTGGGCGAAGTCGAATTCACGCAAGGGGTACAAGCATGAACCCGGCAACCGTTCGCAGTGCACTGTTCGTTCCGGCCAGCCGTCCAGAGCGCATACCCAAGGCGCTGGCCAGTGGCGCCGACCGGGTCATCGTCGACCTGGAAGATGCGGTCGAAGAGGCGCTCAAGGAGCAGTCACGCGATAACCTGGAGCAGTTTCTCAGCGCGCAACCGGGCGCCCGCGTACTGGTGCGGGTAAACGCACCGGGGCACTGGGCGCATGAAGCGGACCTTGCGCTGTGCCAGCGCCAGCCTGGGGTTGTCGGGATACTGTTGCCCAAGGCCGAAACCTGCGAGCAGATCGCACGGGCCCATGCCACCGGCAAGCCGGTATGGCCGATCATCGAAAGCGCCAAAGGCCTTGCTGCCCTGCCCTCGCTGGCCAGCGCACCAGGTGTTGATCGCCTGTCGTTCGGCAGCCTCGACCTGGGGCTGGACCTGGGCCTGGCCACAGGCAGCGAAGCGGCAGGACAGGTGCTGGGGCATGCCCGCTATGCCGTGCTGCTGCATAGCCGCGTTGCCGGGCTGGCCGCACCGCTGGACGGTGTATACCCCGCCATCCAGGACACCGCCGGGCTGCAGCGCCACGTGCAGTTCGCCCGCGACATGGGCTTTGGCGGCGCCTTGTGCATCCACCCGAGCCAGGTGGCGATCATACATACGGCGCTCAAGCCTGCCGACGCCGAGTTGGACTGGGCGCGGCGTGTGGTTGCCCAGGCCGAAATCGGCGCCGGCGTGTTTACCCTGGACGGGCAGATGGTCGATGCCCCGGTGATCCTGCGCGCCCGCGCGCTGCTGCTGCACGCAGATTGACTGACACGCGTACATGCCCACGGTACAGGCTCGTCTCACTGTTCTGACGCGCAGTGGCGGCCTGTACCGGGGGCACCCTGGGGAGGCCCCATCGATGGCTGAAGCATTGAGACCCTGCCCTGCATCCCTCTTGCAGGCGGCAGCACAATTGATGGCTGAGTCCGGCTACGCCGCCATGAGCATGCGCCAGCTGGCCAGCCGGGTCGGGTTGCTGCCCGGCAGCCTTTACCACCATGTCGCCTGCAAGCAGGACCTGTTGCTGAACGTGCTGCTCGATGTGGTCGAGCGGCGTATAGAAGCCTGGCACAACGGCGCGCACGCCAACGACCTGAACGGGTTCGTGCGCTTCATGCTCAGGCGCCAGCGCAGCCACCCTCATGAGCCATTGCTGCTGCGTCACGAGGCACGTCACCTCGACGGCCGGCAGCGCCGTTGGCTGCAACAGGCGCTGGGGCGGTTGAGCCTGCCGCTGACGCACATCATCCAGGCCGCACAACCGCGCCTGCCTGATACCCAGCGCACCTGCCTGGCGATGCTGACCGTCATCGATGCAGCCGACGGGATGCGCGATGAACGGGGCCACTGCGATGAAACCTGGGTCGAAGAACGTGTGCTGGCCATGTGTCGCGCCCTGCTGCAACCCTGCCCCGTTTAAACCTGTGATTGCCCAGGCTGGCCTATCCTGTGCTCAGGGGCCTATGGCGCGCCTTGCCATGCCGTCGAACAGGTTCACGTCACACAATGTCCGATCACAGCTCCCCCTGGCGTAGCCTTGCAGCCTTCTGCCAGGGCATCCGCGCGGAATTCCTTGCCCCGGAACGTTTGCCCCAGCGCCTGTTGGACGAGGTCGAAACGCTGCTCTCGGTGCTACTGGCCATCGCCATGGCGCATTACCTGGGCGTAGCCAACGTCGGCTGGGCGGCGTTCAGCGGCTACATGGTGATGCGCTCGAGCCTGCACGACAGCGTCTACCGCGGTGGGCTGAGAATCATCGGCACCGCTGCCGGCGCCATGGCCGCTGCGGTGCTGGCGACCCGTACAGGTTTGCCCGGGCATTGGCTTGGGCCGGTGATCGGCCTGGTCGGCGCTGCCACGCTGCTGTGTGCCATCCGCTACGCGCATGGCTATGCCTGGCTGTTCGCCGGGCTGACCTTCGCCATGGTCGCCCTCGCCAGCCTGCAGGCAGACAGCGCCGACGGCGTGCTGTATTTCGCCCGCACGCGGGTCGAGGAAGTCGCCTGCGGGACGCTGGCCTGCTGGTTCGTGGCCATGCTTTCGGGCCGCACAGTGAGGCGTGCCTTGCCGGCTGTGGGTGCGCACGCCAGCCTGGCCCAGGGCGCTGTGCCGGCGCAGATAACCCGCCGCATGCTGGTGCACGTGCTGCAGGCCGGCCTCGCCCTGGCACTGATACCCTTGCTCGGCCACTGGCTGGCTGTCGAGGGGCTGAGCCAGGCCGCCATCACCGTCATGGCGGTGATGATGGTGCCGCCGGCGGCATTGGTGCCGGGTAGCAGAACCGTAGCGCTGCGCAATATCCACCGCCTGGTCGGCTGTGCGGCGGGTGCCGCGTGCGCGGGGCTGGCGCTGGCATTGCTGGGTTCGAACTGGCTCGCCATGACCTTGATGATGTGCATCGGGGTCCTGCTGGGCCGGCATATCGAAAACAGCAACCGCGCCTTTGCCTATGCCGGCACCCAGTTCGCGCTGGTGTACCTGGTGGTGATGGTGCCCGACACCTACACGCATGCCAGCCCGGAACCCGGCTGGATACGCCTGGAAGGTGTCGTTGCAGGTTTTGTCCTGATCGGCGTCGTGCGCCTGGCGAACCTGTTCGTCCGCCAGCGCACGCCGGTCGATCAGCACACACCGTCAGGCGATTGAGGGGGCGGCGCTAGCCCGTAACCGCTCCAGATACACCGGGAACACCTCAGGGTTGACCATGCGTGGCCCGGGTTCAGCGTTCAGTACCTGGAGGATCTGCTGCGCTGCCCAGTGCCCCATCCGCCACCGGGCCTCGGCGGTGACCCCAGCGGTGTGGTAAAGGCCGACAACATTCTTCAACCCCAGCAGCGGGTGATCGAGTGCAGGCGGTTCTTCGTCCCAGACGTCGAGGCCGGCGCCGCCAAGATGGCCGCTGGCGAGCGCGCCATACAGGGCGGCTTCATCGTGCAGCCCCCCGCGGGCCGTGTTGATGAAGATGGCGCCTTGACGCATCCGTGCAAAGGCAGCCGCGTCCATCACGTTCAGGGTCACCGGAGTTCTCGGGCAATGCAGCGAAACCACATGGCTTTGCTCCAGCAGTTCATCCAGCGAACACGGCCGGGCTCCCCTGCCAGTGATCTGTTCGGTGTCCAGCAGCGGATCATGGGCAATCACCTGCATCCCCAGTGCCTGCGCAATACGCGCTACCCGGGTGCCGATTTCGCCCAGGCCCACGATGCCCAGCGTTTTCTCGTACAGTTCTGCGCCCATCAAATCTTCACGGGCGAAGCCCCTGGTCGAGCGCAAGCGCCGGTCAGACTCGCTGATACGCCGGGCGCAATCGAGCATAAGGCCGATGGCCGCCTCTGCCACCGACTGGGCATTGGCACCAGACTGGTTGACCACCAGCACGCCGGCCCGGCTGCACGCGGCGATGTCGACCGTGTCATAGCCGGCGCCGTTGGTGGATACGCACAAGAGGCTCGGCAACTGCCTCAACAGGGGTGCAGTCACGTGCCAGGCCTGGGGCAGCTCATCGCGGGCCGAGGGGACCTGATACACATGGCTGCTGCGCAGTGCCCGCAAGATCACCTCGGGGCGCTCGGCGCGTGCCACAGTCGTCAATTCGACCCCTGGCGTCATGGCCAAGGTCTGCGCCATTACCGGGTGGTACCAAACGTCGAAACGCATGACCTTCTTTGAATTCAAGCTCATCTTGCCGGCGCCTCAGTGGCTGACGTGGGTAGGCAACGGCTTGCGCCCCGTGAACTTGCGCACACCGATGTTTTCCTCGACCTTGCCGTCGCCATCCAGGTAACCGTGCTGGCGCAAGTCGGGCATCAGCAGTGCGGAAACCAGGGTAATGGCGCCGATAGCGGCCACGTACAGGTAGAAGTACTCCTCCACGCCCAGTGAGCGGAAGGTCAGTGCCACGTACTCGGCCGAGCCACCGAACATCGCCGCGCCCACGGCATAAGGCAGGCCTACCCCCAGTGCGCGAACGGTCGGCGGGTAGAAGTCGGCCTTGAGCACGCCGGTCACCGGGGTATAGAACGCTGCGATGAGCAGCCCGCCTACCACCAGCGCGAAAGCGCCCAGCGGGCTGTGCACCGACTTGATGGCGGTCAGCAGCGGGATGACCAGGCACGTCGACAGCACGCCGAAGATGATCATGTTGCGGCGCACGCCAATCTTGTCGGCGAGCAGGCCGAAGACCGGCTGGCAGAGCATGAAGATCACCAGCGCCGCTGCCATGATGATGCTTACCGTCGGCGCAGGCATGCCGACGCTGACTACCAGAAACTTCTGCATGTAGGCGGTAAAGGTATAGAAGTACAACGAGCAACCGATGGTAATGGTGAAGGTCAGCAACACGGCGCGCTTGTGTTGCAGCAACGCCTTGATCGAGCCGGCCTCCTTGCGCTTCATGTCCTGCTCGGTGGCCGTCTCACGCATGGTCCGGCGCAGGTACACCACCACGATAGAGGCCAATGCACCGATCAGGAAGGGCACCCGCCAGCCCCAGGCCTTGAGGTCCTGCTCGGAAAGCACCAGCTGCAGCACGGCCACGGTGAGCAAGGCTAGCAGTTGGCCGGCAATGATGGTCATGTACTGGAAGGAGCCATAGAACGAACGCCGCCCTGCCCTCGACACCTCACTGATGTAGGTGGCCCCGGTGCCATACTCGGCACCGACCGACAGCCCCTGCATCAGCCGTGCCACCACCAGCAACACCGGTGCGGCGACGCCGATGGATGCGTAAGTGGGCATGATCGCGATCATCAGCGAGCCGCCGCACATCATGAACACCGAGATGATCATGGAAATCTTGCGCCCGCGGGTATCGGCGATGTAGCCAAAGATCCAGCCGCCCAGCGGGCGCATGAAAAAGCCCACCGCAAAGATGCCCGCCGTGGCCAGCAGCTGGCTGGTCTGGTCACCTGCCGGGAAGAACAGCGAAGCGAAGTAGATCGAGGTGTAGGCGTAGATGAAGAAGTCGTACCACTCCACCAGGTTGCCGGAACACACGCCGACGATGGCGGTGGTGCGCTCTTTGCGCGTCAACGGACGGGCCATGCCCATGTCTGCATTCATGTTAGTACCCTTGTTGTTATTGTTTTACCGACTCGGGTACAGCTTTGCACAGCGCCGTTTTCGCGGAAGGCCTGCCGGGCGTCTATCAGTTATGCCTGCCCGGCATGGCTAAGTTGCCCTGACGCCGATGACACTTCAGCCGCCATGCCGGGCCTGGAAATCCGCGATCCGGCGCCACATTTCGATGGGGTTGGAATACATCGGGAAGTGCCCACACTCAGGGATGCTGGCCAGTTCCACGCCCTTGGCCCGGATATCTGCCAGGTAGGACAGGTGGCTGTTCTGCTCGCCGTACATGAACAGGCGCGGGCACGGCAGGCCGAGAAACCGGGTCATCAGCTCGCCCTGGTCGGACAGCTGCACCATCGAGGTGAAAATGCCCCTTACCGCCTCGGCCCGCACCTTGTACGGCAGGCTGGCAGCGTACAGCGCACTGGCCGGGTCGCTGCTGTGGCGGGTGCGCTCGATGAAGGCATCGAAGAATGCCCCGGGTTGCTCAGCCGGGTAGTCGAAGATCTGGCGGCTGAGGAAGCAATCCTCCGGGGCGATGTTGCCTTCGATGTCGACGAAGCTGATCACGCGCTCGGGGCAGTGGTCGGCGAGCAGCAGCGCTGTCAGGCCGCCCATCGAGTGCCCCACCACGTGAAAGCGCTCGACGGCAAAGTGGTCGAGTACCTTGAGCGCGGTCGCCAGCAACAGCGGGACGTCGATACGCGTCAGGTCACTGCAACGGCTTTCACCGCACCCCGGCGCGTCATACGCAATGAACCCACGGCCAGCGAATGCTGGCTGTCGCGTCAGGCCGGCGTAATCTTCCTTGGTCGAGCCGAAACCATGCAGGAACAGGATCGGCGCGCCCTGCCCTTGGCGATACGCAGTGGCCAGCTCAAGATTGACCCCTTCGATCGTCAAAGGCAGCACGCACTGGCGATAAGATTGCGAGTCGGGCACGGGTGAGCTCCTGCTGGGTTGGGGCGCTCACTCTCGACGGTCATCGGCCATCTGTAAATTCCTCATCGACAATCTTTTCCATACGCCAAACCTATCGACTGCCCGCCCCCAACTGCGCCACCAACGCCTCCACCAACGGGTTGCCCCGTGCGGTATTCCAGGCATAGGTGGTGGTCACCACGCTGACCTTCTGCGACAGCGGCCGCATTACCACATTGGCCGGCGCAAGCTTTTTCATGGCAGCGGGCACCAGGGCAATACCCTGCCCGCAACTGACGAAGGCGATTTGCGAAGCCACCGAGCGCACTTCGTGCAGTACCCGGGGCGAATAACCATGCGCACGGCAGGTCGCGATCAGGTTGTCGAAGTACAGCGGGCTGACCTTGCGGGCGAACATCACCAGTGGCTCACTGGCCAGGCTCGCCAGGTCGATGCGGCTGCGCTTGGCGAGGGGGTGCTCGGTCGGCAAGGCGACCATCAGCCGCTCTTCGGTCAGCGGGCGCCACTCCAGGCCTTTGCCCAGGTCGCCATCGAGCCGGGCAAACGCCAGGTCGATATCGCCTGCCTCCAGCGCGGGTACCGCCTCGACGCTGTCGATTTCACGCACCGACACCGTCACCTGCGGATGATCGTGCTTGAACCGCTCGATCACCCCGGGCAGTACATCGAACATGGCCGACGAGATGGCGCCGATGGTGAGCATGCCTTGGTGCCCCGCCACCGCCTCCTCCACCGCCAACTCCAGCCGTTCGAGCTGGTCGGCGAATTTGCGCACTGCGGGCAGAATTGCCGCGCCTACCGGGGTCAGGCTCGCGCCGCGCCGGGAGCGCTCGAACAGCTTGACCTTGAGCGCCTGCTCGAGAATCTGGATCTGCTCGGTCAACGGTGGCTGGGTCATGCCCAGGCGCTTGGCTGCGCGGCCGAAGTTGCGTTCCTCGGCCACCGCAAGAAACAGCCAGAGGTGGCGGATAAGGCGGAAATTGATCATGGCGGTTCCATAGGTTGGGCATATGTTAAGTATCCTTGATAAGGAATATACCTATCATATGCGCTGTCGGACACTCAGGCCTCCTTCACCACAGAGGTTCACCCATGAGCCAAGACAGCGTGCTCGACCGCTTGGCCGCACTGGACACCAATACCGTGTCCGACGCCCTCGATTTTCTCGGGCTGCCCGGCGCCACCTTCGGCCTGCGCCCGTTGTGGCCGTGCCCCCAGGTGGTTGGCCGCGCCAGCACCGTGCAGCTGGCGGCCAAGACCGACAGCGCCCCCACCGTGCACTTGATCACCCCAGTGGTCGAAGCCATCTCCACGGCTGACCGTGTGCTGGTGATCGCCGGCGGGCTTGAAGGTGTTTCGTGCTGGGGCGACATACTGGCCAATGCGGCCCGCGCAAAAAACGTGCGCGGCAGCATCATCGATGGTTGCAGCCGCGATATCGACGGCAGCGCGGCGATCGGCTACCCGCTGTATGGCCGCGGTGTGACCATGATCAGCGCGCGTAACCGCGTGGTGCAGGTCGCTGCCGCCTGCACCGTGCAGGTGGCCGGTGTAGCGGTCGCGCAGGATGACTACGTGATCGCCGACAGTTGCGGCACCGTGTTCATTCCCCAGGCGCAGATCGCCAAGGTGCTGGACCTGGCCGAGCGCATCGATCGCCGCCAGGCTGGCATGGTCGACGCCGTACGCGCCGGCCGCTCGGTCGCTGAGGTGATGCACGACAGCCAGTTCGAAGCCATCAACACGGAGCAGCCTTGATGAGCGACCTCGATAAAGACCTGGTGGCGTTGTTCGCAGGCCTGGACACGCCCGGTGTTTCGGACGCCCTGGACAAGCTGGGCCTGCCCGGCCAGTGCCTGGGCGTGATGCCACTGGCCAACTACGGCACGGTGCTGGTCGGCCCGGCCTACACCGTGCAATACGTGTCGGCGAGCACCCCGCCTGGCACCGTTGGCGACTTCATCGATGATGTCGCCCCAGGCGATGTGGTGGTGATCGACAACCAGGGCCGTACCGACTGCACGGTATGGGGCGACATCATGACCCAGTACGCCGGGCAACAGGGTATTGCCGCGACGGTGATCGACGGTGTGTGCCGCGATGTAACCAAGGCCCTGGGCGACGGCTACCCGATCTTCAGCAAGGGCCGCTTCATGCGCACCGGCAAAGACCGTGTGCAGGTGCAGGCGATCAACCAGCCGGTGTCAATCGGCACTGCCCGCGTGTGCGCCCGCGACATCATCGTGGCCGACGCCAATGGCGTGGTGGTAGTGCCGCGGGAGCGCGCCCGCGAAGTCGCCGCAACTGCGCGCCGTATCGAAGCGGTGGAGGCGCAGATCCGTACGCAGATCAGCCAGGGCAAATCGCTCAGGCAAGCGCGTGAAGCCCTGGGTTACCACACACTGCAGAGTAAAGCCTGATGAGCATGAACCATTCCGACCTGCCATTTCCCGCCGACTTCGCCGAGCGTGCCCGCCTGCTGGGCACGTCTACCCTGTTCGAGGCCTCGCACCTACCCTGTGCGGTAGACAACGACATCCGCCCGGTGTGGGCAGGCGCCTTCATCGCGGGCCCCGCGTACCCCCTGCAGTGCTCGCCAGGTGACAACCTCGCGCTACACCTGGCCCTGGAGCGCGTCCCACGCGGCAGTGTGCTGGTGGTCGGCACCGGCAACTTCATTGCCGGTTACTGGGGAGAGGTGCTTACCGTTGCCGCCGAGGCCGCCGGTGTCATTGGCCTGGTCATCGATGGCGGTGTGCGCGATATCGCCGCGCTGCGGCGTCGCGGCTTCCCGGTATTCGCCCGTGCCATCTCGGTCAAGGGCACGGTCAAGGCCAGCCTGGGCTCGCTGGGCAAACCGTTCAATTTCGCCGGCGCAGTGGTTGCCCAGGGCGACCTGGTGGTGGCCGATGACGATGGGGTGGTCATCGTGCCCAAAGCCGATGCCGCGCGCACCCTCGCCGAGGGGCAGGCGCGTGCTGACAAGGAGGCATTGATGATGCAGGCCATCGAACAAGGCACGACCACGCTGGAGCTCATGCAGCTGACCCAGTGGCGAGAAGCGCAATGACCGGCAATGGCAACCTTCAGCGCCTGAACACTCGCCTGGCCAGCGCCCGCCCCTCCGCCACCTACGCGATCATCGACCGCGTCGCCCAGCGCCGCGCCGAAGGGGCGAAGATCATCTCCCTGTGCGCGGGCGAGCCGGACTTCGACACCCCCGCGCCGATCCGTGAGGCGGCCAGGCAGGCCATCGACCAAGGCCATACCCGCTACACGCAGGTCGCCGGCAGCCGTGCCTTGCGCGAAGCGGTGGCGGCGAAATTTCGTGAGGAGAACGGCTTGCCGGTAGGGTGGCAGGACACCCTGGTGTGCAGCGGCGGCAAGCAGGTGATCTACAACGCCCTGGCAGCGACCCTCAATGAGGGTGACGAGGTGATCGTACCGGCGCCGTTCTGGGTCAGCTACCCGGAGATGGTCCAGCTGTGCGGTGCACGCAGCGTAATCGTCCCATGCGGTGCCCACAGCGGCTTCAAGCTCACCGCCCAGGCGCTTGCCGAGGCGATCACCCCGCGCACCCGCTGGCTGATCCTCAACTCGCCATCCAACCCGACCGGCGCGGTGTACAGCCGTGGTGAGCTACAGGCACTGGCAGAGGTGTTGCTGGCGAACCCCGATGTGCTGGTGCTGGCCGACGACATTTATGAGCACCTGATCTTCGATGATCAACGCTTTCACACCTTGGCCCAGGTAGAGCCGCGCCTTGCAGGCCGTACCCTGACCATGAACGGGGTATCCAAGGCCTATGCCATGACGGGGTGGCGCATCGGCTTCGCGACAGGCCCGCGCTGGCTGCTGGCAGCCATGGAAAAACTGCAGGGGCAACAGACCTCGGGCGCCTGTTCGGTTTCACAGCAGGCGGCGCTGGCAGCGCTGCAAGGCCCCAAGGATTTCCTTCACACTTCGCGCGCGGTATTTCAGCGGCGGCGCAACCTGATGGTCGAAGCCCTCGCCGCAATCCCCGGGCTGCACTGCGAACCACCGGCCGGTGCGTTCTATGTGTTTGCCGATTGTGCCGGGCTCATCGGCAAATCCTCACCCGGCGGCCGCTACCTGGCTACCGATGAGGATGTGGCCCTGGCGCTGCTGGACGAAGCCGATGTGGCGGTGGTTCATGGCAGTGCCTTCGGGCTCGGCCCGTACCTGCGCATTGCCTATGCGCTGGACGATGATTCGCTGTCAAGCGCCTGTGCGGCCATCGGCCGGTTCTGCCGGGCCGTCACGCCGCAGGCCTGAGGCAACCTCACCCAACCGTTGCTTGCGCCGCGCGTTGCGCGCCGTGCAGGCAATTGGTCAGGTGCAGCCGCATTGCCGCACGCGCCACCTCGGCGTCGCCACGCTCGAGCGCGGCGTAGATCTGCTCGCGCTCACGCGCCTGCATCAGGCGCTGGTGCGGGTCGACAGTGGGTTGCAAGTCTTTGATCAGCGTATTGCCCACATGCGTCATGGCATCGATGAAGAAGCTGTTGCCCGTGCACAGGGCAATCTGCAGATGGAACGCGAACTCGATGTAGCTGCTGTCCCTGTGCAACGGCCCCACCGCGTTGGCCGCATCCAGCGCTTTGCGCAAAGCCAGCAGCTGGCTTGGGGTCGCGCGTCGTGCGGCAAGGGCGGCACCCTCCACTTCCAGGCTCAGGCGCAGCTCGATGCGTGCCACTGCGTCCTGGGCGGTGCCCTTCTCGCCTTGGCCGTCTTGAAAGTCACCTGGCCGGGTGGTGTCCACCACGAAAGTACCAATGCCACGGCGCGTCTCTACCAGGCCCTCCGCCTGCAGCCGCGACATGGCTTCGCGCACCACGGTACGGCTGACGCCGCGTGCTTCGGTCAACGCCTGTTCGGTGGGCAGCTTGCTGCCGGCGGGCAACTCGCCGGCCAGAATTTTGCGCGACAAGTCGAGCACCAGTTGCTGGGCCAGGCTCAGGCGTCGGTCGGGGGTATCCCGCTCCATTCAATTGATCCTTTCAAACCAAACGATGCGGGATTATACCCGCAGACTTGCGCGTTAAAGCACTATAATGCCCGCTGATCACACTAGAGCAAGACGATGTCCGACGTTACCTCTACTGCCCCAATCAAACCTCGCCGCCTCGCCGAAGCGCTGGTGGAGCGCTTTGCCCAGCGCATCCGCGAAGGCACCCTCAAGCGTGGCGATAAGCTCCCCACCGAAGCGCAGATCATGGACGCCGAGCGCGTCAGCCGTGCCGTGGTGCGCGAAGCCATGTCGCGGATGCAGGCGGCGGGCCTGGTCGAGACCCAGCACGGTGTCGGTACCTTCGTGCTCGATATGCCGGCGCCTGAAGGCTTCAATGTAGGGCCGGCGACCATTGCGTTGCTGTCCGATGTCCTCGACCTGCTGGATTTTCGCCTCAGCCTGGAAGTACAGGCCGCAGGCATGGCTGCCGAACGGGCCACCCCGCAGGCGCTTGCAGAGCTCGAGCAAGCCCTGCAAGAGCTGCTGCAAGGCCCGGAAAAGTCCGGCAGCACCATCAATGCCGACTTTCAGTTCCACCTGAAAATCGCCAAGGCGGCCGGCAACCCCTACCTGATCGACATCATGAAACACCTGGGCACCAAGCTGATCCCGCGTACGCGCATGAACTCCGCCTACACGGGGCAAAGCAACCGCAGCACCTACCTCGCGGGGATCAACGCCGAACATCAGCAGATCTTCGACGCGATCGTCAGCCGGCAAGTCGATGCAGCACGCGCGGCCATGTACCTGCATTTGAGCAACAGCCGCATGCGCCTGCGTGAGACGCAGCAACGCCAGGCCTTCTATAGCGAATAACGGCCCTTACTCAGCCTGGGGTGCCGGCACCACTGCGTGGAACGCCAAGCCGGCACTGTCGCGGACCTGCCAAGGGTTGCTGTCACCGGTATCGGTGAACTGGACAGCGTCGAAGCGCGAATCCTTCAGCCCATCGATGCGCGCCCTGGCCGGCCCGCTGAACCGCACGCGCTCGAACGCCAGCTGGTGGTGATAAGCGCCATGCTGGCTGTCGCCCTTGACCTCGATGGCAGCCATCTGGGCGTTTTCCACCGTCACGTCGCTGACTCGCACATCCCGGAACTGCCCAGCGATGGTCGACTTTTCATAATCCAGAATGGCGTTGGGATCGCTGTAATCCAGGGTAAAGATAAATGCCTGCTTGACGGTGTTGCGCAAGGCCGAATCGCGGAAAATCACGTTGCGCGCCCCGCCACCCATGAAATGGGTGCTCTTCATGCGCAGGCCGGCATCGGTGCCATCGGAGACATTGTCTTCAGCCAGGATGTTCTGGATCCACGCCCCGGTGTGGCTGCCCGCGACCACCATGCCATGCCCTTTGCGGAAGTAGTTGTTGAAGATCCAGGCGTCTTCCTGGGGCTTCTGCTTCACGGCCTGCGCACCGGTGCCGGCAGCGAAATTGACGCAGTCGTCGCCGGTGTCGAAAAAGTTGTTGAACACCATCGCGCCGCGGCTGTTGGCGAACTCGATGCCGTCACCGTTGTTGGCGTCGTAGCTCTTGTGCGTGGTATTGGCCAGCACCACGTTCTCGGTTTCCAGGTTCATGATGCCGTGATACGCCGGGTTGAGCACGGTGAAGCCACCGTAGAAGACGTTCTTCACCTCACGCAGGGTAATCAGCGACGAACGCATCTGCCCGTAGGCGTCCTTGACGTTCATGCCCTCGGCCACCGCGCGCTCGACCTGGGCTTTGGCCAGCACGCCGTCGTGCATGTACCGCGTGTTATCGCTGGCCAGGTAGACCGGCAGTGCATTCCCGCGCTCATCGATCGCATCGGGGTTACGCCTCCAGCCATTGCCGTCGATTGTGCCCTTGCCGACGATGCGGATGTTCTCGAACGCCTGGTGTTTGCGCGGGTCGCGTGGCAAGGCATTGATCAGCGAGGCCGGGCGCAAGGTGGTCGAGTACGGGTACTGGATATAGCCGTCGCGCGGGTAGTCCTCGGCACGCTCGGAGCCCAGCAGGGTCGAGCCTTCGGCGATTTCCAGGGTCATGTTGCTCTTGAGGTAGAGCGCGCCGCTTTTGTAGATGCCCTTGGGCAGCAGCACCTTGCAGCCGGTGGTACAGGCGTCGATGGCACGTTGAATCGCGGCGGTGTCCAGGGTACGGCCGTCGCCCTTGGCGCCAAACTTGCGGACATCGAACAGCGCCGGTACGGCGGTGGTACGCTGCACCACTACCGGGCTGTCGGCTGATTCCTTGCCGTCTCGGCCCACCGAACGCACGGTGAAGCGGTATTCGTTGTCGGGCTTGAGGCCCAGTGCAGTGAAGCTGTGAATGGCGATGCGGTGATGAAAATTACGCGTGTCCTGCTGGTAGAAGTGGTCGATGTACGGCTTGGCTGGGGATACCTGGCCATTGTTGGCATTGCTGGAACCGAGCAACTGGCCGTTGGCGTAGACGTGGTAATCGGTGATGTCAGCGTGGTGGGCAGGCTTTTGCCAGGCCAGGATGATCTGTTGGTCGTCGTAGGCCAAGGTCGGGACTAATACTTTGCTGGGGGCTTCGAGTGCCCACAGCGGAAGGCAGACGCTCATGGCCAGGGTGGCCAGCAGTGTTCTGTGCATGTCTTTATCTTCCTTGTTTTCACCAGGGGCGGGCCGCAAAGCGGCCCCCGTTCACTCAGGCCGAAGCAGCCTGAGCACTGAAATCGCGGCTGGCCTGCACCAGCATGCGGGTGTACTCGTGGCTGGCCAGGTCCTGGCTCAACGCCTGGCTATCCAGGCGCTCGACGATCTGGCCCTGCTGCATCACCGCGACCTTGTCGCACAGGTGGCTGACCACCCCCAGATCGTGGGTCACCATCAGGTAGGTCAGCTTCTCGCGCTGGCGCAGGTCCGCCAGCAGGTTGAGAATCTCTGCCTGCACCGACACGTCCAGCGCCGATGTCGGTTCGTCGAGCAGCAACACACGGGGCTGCAGAATCAGCGCCCGGGCAATCGCCACGCGCTGGCGCTGGCCGCCAGACAACTGGTGGGGGTAGCGGTAGCGGAAACTCTCGTTGAGGCCGACCTTGACCAGGATGTCGTTGATCCGGTCATCGCGCTCGTCCATGGCGTGGATGGTCAGCGGCTCACGCAAGGCGGTATCGATGGTATGGCGCGGGTGCAACGAGCCATACGGGTCCTGGAAGACCATCTGCACCTTGCGAAAGTGCTCCTTGGGCGGTTTGTGCTGCAGCGCCGCGCCAGCAATGCTCAGCGTGCCGGTCCAGTGCCGGTATTGCCCGGCCAGGCAGCGCAACACGGTAGTCTTGCCAGACCCCGACTCCCCCACCAGGCCGAACGACTCGCCGTCTTCGACCGTCAGGTCGACATCGTGCAGCACCTGGTTGAGCGCCGGGCCGACGCCGAAACTCAGGTTCAGCGCTTGTGCTTGGATCATGGACATCGTCAGTTACCTCAGCAGGTGAGCCAGAGCGGGTCGCGTTGCAACACCGGCAAGCGCGGGCGGCGGTTGTCCATGCTCGGCAAGGCCGCCAGCAGGCCACGGGTATAAGGGTGTTCGGCGTATTGCAGGTCGCAGGCAGCAAGCGACTCGACCACGCGCCCGGCATACATCACCAGCACCCGGTCACAGTAGTTGCGCACCAGGTTGAGGTCGTGGCTGACGAAGATCAGCCCCATCTGCTGTTCGACCACCAGCTCTTCGAGCACGTTGAGCACCTGCTGGCGCACTGACACATCCAGCGCCGAGGTCGGCTCGTCGGCGATGATCACCTCCGGGTTGGTGATCACCATCATGGCGATCATGATGCGCTGGCCCATGCCGCCGCTGACTTCATGCGGGTACAGGTTGTAGACCCGCTGCGGGTCGCGGATATGCACCTTTTCCAGCATCAGCAGCACCCGCTCGCGGGCCTCGCTGCGGCTGGCCTTGTGGTGCGCAAGGTAGGCTTCGGCGATCTGCTCGCCAACCTTGACCACCGGGTTGAGCGAGTACTTGGGGTCTTGCATGATCATCGAGATGCGCTGGCCGCGGATCTTCTGCATGGCCTTTTCGCTGGCACCGAGCAGGTCGACATCGCCGAACTGCAGGGCCTTGGCGGAAATCTGCGTGCTGGCCGGGTGCAGCTTGAGCAAACTGCGCCCGACCGTGGACTTGCCTGATCCGGACTCACCGACGATGGCCAGCTTCTCGCGGCCCAGGGTGAACGACACATCGCGTACCGCGTGCATGACCTTCTTGCCATTGACGAAGCGCACGTTGAGCGAATCGACATTGAGTTTGAGCGTCGACATGAAACCTCCAGTTATTCGCTACGCGGGTCGAGAATGTCCCGCAGGCCATCGCCCAGCAGGTTGAACGCCAGGCTCACCAGCATGATTGCCGCGCCCGGTACTGCGACCAGCCACCAGCATTCGAGCATGTAGCGCCGGCCGGTGGAGATCATCGCGCCCCACTCCGGCAGCGGCGCCTGCGCGCCCAGGCCAAGAAAGCCCAGGGCTGCGGCGGTAAGGATGATCCCGGCCATGTTCATGGTCAGGCGGATGATCACCGACGACAGGCACATCGGCACGATGTGGCGCAGGATGATCCGCGTCGACGACGCCCCCTGCAGCTCTACCGCTACCACGAAGTCAGCCTTGCGCAGCGACAGTGTTTCGGCCCGCGCCAGGCGTGCGATCGGTGGCCACGAGGTCAGCGCGATGGCGACCACCGCATGCTCAAGGCCAGGGCCGAGTGCTGCGATGAAGGCCAGCGCCAGGACCAGGCTGGGGAACGAGATGAAGATGTCGGTGATGCGCATGAACACCGTGTCGACGAGGCCGCCGAAGTAGCCCGACACTGTGCCGATGAACAACCCGATGGGGCCGACGATGACGGTCACCAGGGTAATGATGTAGAGGGTGATGCGTGAGCCGTAGACCAACCGGCTGAAGATATCGCGGCCGTACTCGTCGGTGCCGAACCAGTGCGCGGCGCTGGGGGCCTGCAGGGCATTGGCAAGGTTCTGCACGACCGGGTCGTGAGTGGCGATCCAGGGTGCAAAGGCGGCTACCACCACCAGCAGCAAGGCCACCAGTAGGCCGGCCAGGGTCATCGGGTTGCGCAGCAGGTGGCGCAGCACCCGCAGGCTGCTCTTGTACAGCGCATCGACGCTTGAAGCAGGCGAATGGTCGGCCTGCGGCTTGGCGCTTGAACCGGAAGAAGAAATATTGGCAATCATCGGCATGCTCTCGATGTGAAAGGTTCAACGTTGCTTGTAGACGCCCAGGTAGCGGGTCGCTTCGGCGTCATCACCGGTAAAACCGCGGACATCCAGTGCGCTGACGGCGGTGTCGGTCATCTGCGAGATCATCATGATCGGCCCTGCCTCTTCGTCGTAACGCTGCTGCGCCTGGTGGTACAGGCTCAGACGCTTGCCTGCGTCGCGCTCGACCCCTGCCCGCTCAATCAGCGTGTTGAGCTGCTGATCGAAGAACGATGCTCGCCAGCCCTGGAAGTTGGGCAGGCCGGCGCTGTCGCTGTTGTCCGGGTTGTAGGCAAAGGTGCGCAGGCTGAAGTACGGGTGCGGGTAACGTTCGGCGCCGCGGGCCACGATCATCTCGAAGTTGCGTGCGCGCATGGCGCCGTACACCTGGTTGCCGGTGCCGGTGACGATGTTGGCGGTGATGCCGCCTTCGGCCAGGGTGGCCTGCATGCGCGCGGCAATGTCAATGAAGGGTGGCTCGGAGAGCGTGCGAATGGTGGTGCTGAAACCTTGCGGGTAGCCGGCTTCGGTCAGTAGCGCCTTGGCCTTGGCCACGTCGAGTTTGTAGCCTGGGTCCGGCAGGCGGGCTTGCAGGCCCAGTTGCATCGGCTGCTGGTTGAGCGTGCCGTAATGCGGCATCACCTGCTGGTCGATGCCCTGGTAGTCGATCAGGTTGCGCACCGCTTCGCGGACTTTGAGGTTGGCGAACTCGGGCTGCTTCATGCTCAACGCCACGTAATACATCGTGCCGCGTTGCAGTGGCTGCACCTGCAGCGTGGCGGCGCTCTCGATGGCCTTGATGTCGGGCGCAGCCATGCCGTACGCCAGGTCGAGGTCACCGCGTTCGAGCATCAGGCGCAGTGATTGCGACTCGGTCATGTGCCGCACCAGCACCCGTTTCATTTTTGCCGGCCCGCCCCAATAGCCATCGAAGCGGGTCATCACCAACGTATCGTTGGCGGTCCATTTGGTCAGGCTGAAAGGCCCGCTGCCCGCTTCGTTGGTCACCAGCCAGGCAGCGCCGAGGTCGCCATTTTTCTCGTGCTTCAATACGGCCAGGCGGTCGACGACGACCGCACTGGGCGAAGTCGCCAGCGAGTCGATCAGCAGCAGCGGGTCTGCCGGCTGCGGCAGGTCGACCACCAGGGTGTGCGCGTCGGTGGCGCGGATCAGCCCCTGCATGTTATCGGCGTTGTACCCATAGGCCTTCCAGGTGGTGGCCAGGCCATAGTTGAGTTTCATCACGCGGTACAGCGACCAGGCCACGTCCTCTGCCGTCAGCGGGTTACCGGAGTGGAACTTGACGTCGCTGCGCAAGTAGAAAGTGATCTGCCTGCCGTCATCGCTGATATCCCAGCGTTCAGCCAGTTGCGGCAGGTGTTGCTCCGGATTGCCCTGGTCGCGCTTGACCAGCGTGTCGTAGAGGTTGGCATTGACCCCCGAGGCGTCCAGGCCCGGGGCGTTGGCCGGGTCGATGGAAAACAGGTTGACCATGCTCATGCCGACGATCAGCTGGTCGGCCGGGGTCTTTGCCTGCACCGCAGCCATAGGCGCCAGCGCCAAGGCCACAGCCAGCAGGCTCATGTGCAGTGGGGAACGTAGAGTGTTCATTGAGCGTCCTTCTTTTTATAGTTGTTCACGCCAACCCCGCAGGGCTTAGCGGGTCCTTGGGTCGAACACCTTGTAGAGAGCATCACTGATCAGGTTGAGGGCGACGAAGATCAGGCCGATCACCAGCACGCAGCCCATCACCGCGTTCATGTCGCCGAGCATCAGGCTGCTGGTGAGGTACTGGCCGAAACCGGGCCAGGCGAACACGGTTTCAATCAGTACCGCACCTTCGAGCAGCGAGCCGTAGGCCAGGGCCACTACCGTCAGCAATTGCACGAGGATGTTGCGAAACGCGTGGCCCCAGACCACCTGGCGCCGCGACAGGCCCTTGACCCGCGCGGTGATGATGTATTCCTGGGACAGCTGTTCGAGCATGAAGCTGCGGGTCATGCGGCTGATGTAGGCCACCGAGTTGAGGCCAAGAATCAGCCCCGGCAGGACGATGTGCCGCACAGCGCTGCTGAAGGCTTCCCAGTCGCCGGCCAAGGCGGTGTCGATCAGCAACAGGCCGGTGACATCCGGCACCATGCCGTCGTAGGCCAGGTCGATCCGCCCTGCCCCGCCAGCCCAGCCGAGCCAGGCGTAGAACACCAGCAGGCCCATCATGCCAACCCAGAAAATCGGCGTGGAATAGCCGAACAAGGTGATGACCCGCGCCACATGGTCGCCCACCCGGCCCTGGTTGCTGGCTGCGACCACCCCCAGCGGCAAGCCGATGAGGATGCCGAACAGGATCGCCAGGGTGGCCAGTTCGATGGTTGCCGGGAACACCCGCTTGATGTCTTCCAGCACCGGGTGGCCGGTGAGCAGCGCATTGCCGAAATCACCGTGCAGCAGGTCGTTCAGGTAAAGCCCGAACTGGGTCCAGATCGGTTGGTCCAGGCCCATGGCCCGGTACACCTGGTCGTAGGTAGAGCTGTCGGCATCCGGCCCGACCACGGCCAGTACCGGGTCCAGCGGCATCACCCGGCCAATGAAGAAGGTCAGCGCCAGCAGGCCAAGCAAGGTCACCAGCACCGTGCTGGCGCGGCGGGCAGTGGCGGACACACGGGTGCCCATCACAGAGGCAGTCGAAAGCAACATAACAGGCTCCTGAAAAAGCATTCAGCAAACACCGAGGCGTGCGCGGCGCGCGCCGCGGTCCCGCTCATCGCGACTTGTAGACGTCTTTGTAACGGGTGGTGGCCGCGCTGTGGGCCTGATAGTTCTGCACATCGTGGTACAGCACCACGGTGTCGGTCATCTGCGAAATCGGCAGGATCGCCCCCACCTGCGCATCCAGGGTTTGCTGGATTTGCTGGTACTGGGCTTGCTGGCGAGCCTTGTCGGGTTCGACTTCGGCCTGCTCGATCAGGCTGTTGAGCTCCGGGCTGTAGAACGACGTGCGCCAGCCCTGGAAGTTGCTGAGCTTGGCTTCGTCGCGGTTGTCGGGGTTGTACACCAGGGTGCGCAGGCTTGAATGCGGGTGGCGCTCGGCACCGCCACCACCGCGGCCAACCAGGATGTCGAAGCTGCGTTCACGCATGGCGCCGTAAATCTGGTTGCCGGTGCCAGTGACGATGGTGGCCTGGATGCCAGCTTGGGCCAGTGTCGCCTGCAAGCTCGAAGCGATGTTGATGAACGGCGGCTCGGTGAGCACGCGGATGGTGGTCTTGAAGCCGTCGGGGTAACCCGCTTCGGCCAGCAGCTGTTTCGCCTGCGCCACGTTCAGCGTGTAGCCCGGGTCATCCAGGCGCGCCGGCAAGCCCAGCGGCAGCGGGCGCTGATTAAGCTGGCCGTAGTGCGGCATGACGGTCTGGTTGATGCCTTGATAATCGATCAGTGACCGTACGGCCTGGCGCACGCGGGCGTCGTCGTAAGGCTTGTTTTTGACGCTCAGCGCCACGTAGTAGAGGGTCCCGCGCTGCACCGTCTGGGTACGCACCTGGTCAGACTTTTCCAGCGCCTCGATGTCGGGGGCGGACATGCCCTTGGCCAGGTCCAGGTCGCCGCGCTCGACCATCAGGCGCAACGACTGCGACTCGGTCATGTTGCGCATGACCACCCGCTTCAGCTTGGCCGGGCCACCCCAGTAGCCGTCGAAGCGGCTCATCAGGATCACGTCGTTGGCGCGCCAGTTATTGAGGATGTACGGGCCACTGCCTGCCGCGTGGGTGGTCAGCCAGGCGCCCCCCATGTCATTGCCCTTCTGGTGCTGCTGGACCACTTTGCGGTCGAGAATGAAGGCGCTTGGCGAGGTTGCCAGGGTATTGAGCACCAGCATCGGGTCGGTTGGGCGCGGCAGTTCGACCACGAAGGTGTGCTCATCGACCGCGCGCATGTGCTGGTCGACATTGCCGGCAGTGAAACCGTATGCCTTCCAGGTCGAGGCCAGGGCCAGGTTGAGCTTGAGCACGCGTTGCAGCGACCAGGCGACATCCTCGGCGCTCAGCGCGTTGCCGGACTGGAACTTGACGCCCTGGCGCAGGTTGAACGTGAGGGTCTTGCGGTCGTCGCTGACCTGCCAGCGCTCGGCCAGCGCCGGCACCAGTTGGTCGGGGTTGTGCGCATCCTGGACCAGCAGCATGTCATAGAGGTTGGCATTGACCTCCGAAACATCCAGCCCGGTTGCAGCAGCCGGGTCGAGCGACAGCAGGTTGATCATGCTCATGCCGACGATCAACTGGTCGGCAGGGGTTTTGGCGAAAGCAGCAGGCACTGAGGTCATCGCCAGCGACGCTGCCAGGACCCCCGCCCAGAATTTGGGGAGAACGCTCATGTGAGATTGCCTTTTTATAGTTATTGGACTCTCGGGCGGCACGCGGTGGCGCGTGCCGCCATGCACGAATCAGAAGCTGTGCAGCGTGTTGGTTTCGACGTAGTCGAAGTCGATCTCCTCGCCCAGGCCGGGCAGGTCGGACAGGTGCACGAAGCCGTCCTCGTCCATCGGGTCGACCAGGCGCTTGAGATAGGCCGGCACCTCGTCATAGTTGAGGAACGGGTGCAGCAGGCCGCGTTCGTACCAAGTGCAGTTCTTGATCGCGCCGACCACCGTCAGGTTGGCTGCGCCGTTGCCATGGATTTCGCAATCCATACCGAATGACTCGGCCATGTGCGCCACCTTCAAGCACGGTGCAATGCCGCCCACGCCCGCGACACCGGCGCGCAGGATGTCACAGACACCGTTCTTCACCCAGCTGGCCCGGCTGAGGTGCTTGCCCCCCAGGCTCTCCGGGCCCAGCACCGGGATGTCCAGCTGGCCGGCCAGCCAGGCGTAGGACTCGGCAGAGTCCTCCATCATCGGCTCCTCGAACCAGGCGAAATCGAGCTTTTCAAGGGCACGGCCGATGGTCAGGGCTTCGGTGCGGCTGTACCAGTGATAGCCGTCGATCATCAGCGCGATATCGGGCCCGACGGCCTCGCGCACCGCGGCGCAGGCCTTGATGTCCATGCTCACGCTGGGTGCAAACGAGACCGGCGGCATCCAGGTGTGCAACTTGATGGCCTTGTAGCCACGCTTGACCAGGGTCTCGGCAAAGCGCCCGTACTCTTCAGGGGTCGACAACCCGCCCGCGAGCTCATCGCCACACATGGTCGAGCCGTACGCCGGCACCTTGTCGCGGTAGCCACCAATCAGCTTGTGCACCGGCAGGTTCAGCTTGCGCCCGGCCCAGTCCCACAGGGCCTGCTCGACCAGCGCCAGGGCCCGGTCGGTCAGCTGGCTGGCACTGCCGCGCTGCCAGTGCGCGAGGTCGTGCCAGATCTTTTCGCGGTCGAAGGCGTTGGCGCCTACCAGCACCTTGCGCACGAAACCGTCGAGCACATACGGGCGGATCAGTTCAGGAGCGCCCAGCGCATAACCTTCGTTGCCGCATTCGGTGCGAATGCGCAGCAAGGCCATCTGGGCCTGGGTGACGTCGCCCGGGTGGGCATGGCCCGCGCTGTCGACGGCGCGGCGTGTGGGGTAGGAAAAAACCTGGACGTTTACGGCGGTGATGATCATGGACGTCTGAGCCTTCTTATTGGATTTGTGGCGGGTGAGTCACGCTCTGGCAGCGATCCTACGTCATCATACAACTTTTGAAAAGCATCCCTCGCAAACTTTCAAAAAGCGCCAGACCAGCTCACATTCCTGGCAAAAAACTGACGTAGCAAGGCTATTCATACGGCTTATAAAGCTCTATATCAGGGCTTTGTAGCTACCCATGATCGTCATCAGACAACATCTAAATAAATCGTAGACAACCACAAAGTCGTACGATAACTTACGAAAAAATTCACATTGGAGCCCGCCCCACTACCGACCCCGACGCTGACGATCCACCTCATACCGACCTCAACAAAAACAAAAAAAGAAGATCGCATGAACACCACACTCCGCCTGCTCGTTGCTGTCAGTACCCTCGGCCTGTCGTTCCATGCCTGCGCAGACTCGGCCAGCATCAATTACCGCCACGGCTACACCGAAGACGACAGCATCCACTCCGACCGGATCAAGCTCAGTTACAGGAAGGACAGCGGCCTGGGTTTCGCCGCCGAGATCAAATACAAGACCGCTGGCGATCGCGAAGACGTCGCCTACGACAACATGGTCAACAACGGCCATGAGTTCACCGTCGACTACAACTACAAGCTCAGCGCCAAGTCGACCCTGACGCCGGCGTTCCAGATGGACAGTTCCAAGGACTCCACCACCTACAAGTTCGGCCTCAAGTACAGCTACAAAATCTCGGACACCTGGTACGTGGCCGGCCGCGTGCGCCAGGATGCGCGCAGCCTGGACCGCGACCAGGTCGACCATGACTGGCCCGACCGCGCCAAGGACAACCAGAACACCACCCGCCTTGAAGGCTGGCTCGGCTATACCCCCAAAGGCCCTTGGGCATTCGAGTACCAGTACATCCACTTCCAGACCGACTACATCCGCTACGACAACAAAAAGAGCGACTACGAACAGAACATGATCATCAAGTACAAGATCGACAAGCAGTGGGCGCCGTTCATGGAGGTTGGGGACATCAAGGTCAATTCCTATACCGACGACCGCCAGGCCCGCTGGCGTGTGGGGGTCCAGTACAACTTCCTGTAATGCCCTGCCGCCGGGCAGTTACCGGCTTGCCTGGCGGCAGGACGACGTCATTCACCCATCCCTCAACAACAGGCGCCCGCCATGACCACACCTTTGAGCAAACCCTTCAATCGCATCCTGCTGACCGGTGCCGCCGGCGGCCTCGGGCAAATCTTGCGCGAAGCCTTGCAAGCCCACGCCCAGGTCGTACGCGCTTCGGACATCAGCGCAATGGCGCCGGCCGCCGGCGAGCATGAAGAAGTGACCAGCTGCAACCTTGCCGACAAGGCCGCCGTCCTGGCGCTGGCCCAGGACGTGGATGCGATCGTGCACATGGGCGGAATTTCGACCGAGCGGGCATTCGAGGAGATTCTGGAAGCCAACATCTGCGGCACCTTTCATATCTATGAGGCGGCGCGCAAACACGGAATCAAGCGAGTGGTGTTCGCCAGTTCCAACCATGTCACCGGCTTCTACCCGCAGGCGCAACAGCTCGATGCCCATACACCGCGCCGCCCCGACTGCTACTACGGGCTGTCCAAGTCGTACGGTGAAGACCTGGCGACCTTCTACTACCACCGCTATGGCATAGAAACCGTCAGCCTGCGCATCGGCTCATCATTCCCCGAGCCGCGCAACCTGCGCATGCTCTCGACCTGGCTGAGCTACCCCGACCTGGTGCACCTGCTGGAGCGCGCGTTGCTCGCCGAGAACGTTGGCCACACCGTGGTGTACGGCGTCTCGGCCAACCGCGAGCTGTGGTGGAGCAACCGCCATGCCGCCCACCTGGGCTTCAACCCGCAAGACAGCTCCGAGCGTTTTCGCGCGCAGATGGAGCAACTGCCCAAGCCTGCGGCAGACGACCCCAATGCCCGTTTCCAAGGGGGTGCCTTCACCGCAGCAGGCCCTTTTGGCGATTGAACCCGAGGCGCAGGGTTTGCCATAAGTGCAAGCACGCGCCCTATCACCTTGCCCCCGGATGACTAAGCGAAATCCGCCAGCTAGACTCGGAGCATGAATATGGCTGTAACCACTTCGTTTACTTGACAATATTCGGCGGCCACAGCGCAGCCGGTATTCGCTATACCGGCAGGTGCCCATGACTTTGCAACCGCGCGTCAACTTGACCAACTGTGATCGCGAACCGATTCAGATCCCCGGCAGCATCCAGCCCCACGGGTGCCTGCTCGCCTGCAATGCCTCGGCCGCCATCGTCCTGCGCCACTCGGCCAACACCCCTGGCATGCTGGGGGTATCGGGCGAGATCAACGGGCAGCGTCTCGAAGCGATCATCGGCGCCGAGGCGGCCCACACCCTGCGCAACTCGCTGGCACGGGTCAAGGAGGCGTCGCGGCCAGCGCTGTCCTTTGCCGTGCGTGTGGCGTCCGGTGAGACCTTCGATGTCTCCGCGCATATTTTCAAAGGCACGGTGATCATCGAGTTCGAGCCATCCGGTGCCAGCATCGCCGAGCCGATCGAACTGGTGCGTACGGTCATCGCCCAACTGCGTGAGATCGACCGGTCTGACAAGCTGTTCCCCGACACCGCACGGCGGGTACGCGCGCTGCTCGGTTACGACCGGGTGATGATCTATCAACTGGGCACCGATGGCGCCGGCAAGGTCATTGCCGAAGCCAAGCGCAGCGGCCTGGAAAGCTTCCTCGGGCAGTACTTCCCGGCATCGGATATCCCTCAACAAGCCCGTGCGCTGTACCTGCGCAACCCGGTACGGATCATCTCCGACGCAAAATTCCGCACGGTGCCCATCGAGCCGGTGCTGGACCTGTCGGGAGAACCCCTCGACCTGTCCTACGCCCACCTGCGCAGTGTCTCGCCGATCCACTGCGAATACCTGAGCAACATGGGCGTGGGCGCCTCGATGTCGATCTCGGTGATCGTCGACGGTGCCCTGTGGGGGCTGATTGCCTGCCACCACTACGCGCCGCGCACGTTATCCATGGGCCAGAGGGTCGCGGCGGAGATGTTCGGCGAGTTTTTCTCGCTGCATATCCAGACCCTGCGCGCCCGGCAAACCCTGGAAGCCGCCGCGCATGCCCGCCGGGTACTCGACAACCTGCTGCGCGAGGCGCACCGCACCGACGACTTCGAAGCGCTGCTGCGCGCGCGCATGGCCGACTTCCAGGCGCTCATCCCCTGCGACGGCATCGGCATGTCGCTGCAGGGGCGCTGGACCACCGACGGGCTGACGCCGCCAAAAGCAGCCGTGCCCGGGCTGCTGAGCTTCGCCGAGAGCGTCGCCGAAGGCCGCACCTGGGCGTCGAACTGCCTGTCGATGGCCCACCCCGCCGCCCAGGACTACGCCACCGACGTCTCTGGCGCTCTGATCATCCCGATGTCGCAACACCCGCGGGACTACCTCATGCTGTTCCGCAAGGAGGTGATCGAAACCCTGGATTGGGCCGGCGACCCCAACAAGACCTACCAAAGCGGCCCGCTGGGCGAACGCCTGACCCCACGCAAGAGTTTCGCCGTGTGGAAGCAGACGGTGCACCAGCACTGCTTGCCCTGGTCCGAACAGGATCGCCAGTTTGGCGAGGCCATCCGCGCCGCGATCGTCGAAGTGGCCCTGCACAACAGCGAGCTGCTGGCCGATGAGCGCTCCAGGTCGGACGTGCGTCAGCGGATGCTCAACGAAGAGCTCAACCACCGGGTGAAGAACATCCTTTCGCTGATCGGTGCGCTGGTGGCCCACCCCACTTCGGAGAACCAGACCCTCTACGGCTACGTGGCCACACTCAAAGGGCGCATCCAGGCATTGGCGCTGGCGCACGATCAGGTCGTGCGCGGTGACGGTGGCGGGCGCTTCTCTGCGCTGCTTGAGGCCGAGCTGTCGCCTTACCGTACCTCGGCCGAGGCGCTCGAACTGCGGGGCCCCAACCTGCTCCTCGATGCCCGGGCCTTTTCCGTGCTGGCGTTGGTGCTGCACGAACTGGCGACCAACGCCGCCAAGTACGGCGCACTGTCGCGGGCAGGCGGCAAGCTCTCGGTCACGTGGGCCGTCGATGCTGGCGGGGCCTGCGACATCAGCTGGTGCGAACACGGTGGGCCAGCGGTGTGCCCGCCAACGCGCAGCGGCTTCGGCTCGGTGCTGATCGAGCGCAGCATCCCGTTCGACCTCGGCGGCACCAGCGCCCTCGAATACCGGCCAGAGGGGCTGCTGGGGTTGTTCAGAATCCCCGCCAAACACCTGACCTTGATCGAGGATCCCGATACCGACGCGCCATCGACGACGCCGGCGCCGGCGCCAGTGGACTGCGCGCGCCTGGTCGACGCCTGTGTGCTGATACTTGAAGATCAGCTGGTCATTGCCGTCGGCCTTGAGCAGATCCTGGCCGATGCGCAGGTCGAGGATGTCATCACGGCAAGCTCCGAGGCCGAGACGATGAAACTGCTGCTTGGCCGTAAACCGGATGTGGCGGTGCTGGACATCAACCTGGGCACCGGCACATCCATCGCCGTGGCCGAAGAACTCACGCGCCTGGACATCCCGTTCCTGTTCGCCACCGGCTACGGCGACAGCGTCAGCATCCCTGGGCATTTGAAGCACGTACCGGTGGTACGCAAGCCTTACGATGCGGTTTCGATCCTGGTCAACCTGGAAAAGCTGATCGCCTAGCGTGAAGAACCGGGCCTGCTGGCCTGTCCCACTGCCAGTGGGTTAGCAGGGGCCTGTGGGAGCGGTTGCCCCGCGAACCAGGGCAAAGCCCTGGCCATGCGACTTCAGTGGCTGGGGCCTCATGGCCCGCCTTCAAGGCCGGCGCACTCCCCCCAAAGGGTGATTTCGGCTGTACCGCGAGTGTGGGAGCATTCCCCAGCCCCACCCCCAAGCTTTGCCCCTGATCGAACGCCCCCCACAGTATCGAGCCTGCTCGCATAGTGCGGCGTCCTGCATCCAAAACCAGGAGTCAGCAATGCATACAACAACAACGACAGCCCATCCACCCCACCCTGCGTCGCCACCCAACACCTCCGGCCGTTTCAGAAAATCCATGGGCATGAGCGCACTGGTGCTGTTCGGCCTCGCCTACATGGTCCCCCTCGCCGTCTTCACCACTTACGGGCTGGTCACCCAGATGACCAAAGGCCACCTGCCCACCGCCTACCTGCTGACCCTCGCCGCCATGCTGCTCACCGCCTACAGTTATGGCCGCATGGTCCAGGCCCACCCCTACTCGGGCTCGGTCTATACCTACACGCGCAAGGCCTTTGGCAGCCACTTCGGCTTCATTGCCGGCTGGACCCTGCTGCTGGACTACATTTTCCTGCCGCTGCTCAGCTACCTGTTGATCGGCATCTACATGTCGGAATACTTCCCGGCGGTGCACGCCTGGGTGTGGGTGTTGGGCTCCATTGCACTGGTTACCTTCCTCAACCTGATCGGCATCGAGTCGATCACCCGGGTCAATTGGATCCTGGTGGTGGCGCAGCTGGTGTTCATCGTTGTCTTCGTCGCGTTGTCGGTGCGCAACCTGGCCGATCAGGCCGCGCCGGTGTCGTTGCTGGCGCCGTTCTACCATGAAGGTTTCAGCGTGCCGCTGATCATGACCGGTGCCGCGGTGCTGTGCCTGTCGTTCCTGGGCTTTGATGCGGTGTCGACCATGGCCGAGGAAACCAGCAACCCGCAACGGCGCATTCCGCAGGCGATCATGGCGGTGTCGGTGATCGGTGGCTTGCTGTTCCTGCTGGTGTCGTACTTCGCCCAGAGGGTCTTCCCGGAGTGGGCCACGTTCGCCGACCCGGATTCGGCCTCCGTGGATGTGATGCGCCGGGTAGGTGGCGAGCTGCTGGTGACCGGTTTTACCGCCACCTATGTAGCCGGCTGCTTCGCTTCGGCCATGGTGTCCCAGGCCAGCGTGTCGCGGGTGCTGTTCGCCATGGGCCGCGACGGCGCATTGCCGCGGGTGTTTGGCCGCCTGGTGACGAACAAGCGCGTGCCGGCCACGGCGATCATGCTGGTCAGCACCCTGTCGCTGGTCGCCCTGTTCATCACCCTCGACACGGTCGCCAACATGATCAGCTTTGGCGCGCTGTTCGCCTTCTCGGCGGTCAACTTGGCGGTGGTCAAGCATTACCTGGTCGACAGCAAGCTCAACGGCGCCCGCAACTACCTGCTGTATGGCGCCATACCGGCGCTGGGCTTTCTCAGCACGCTGTGGCTGTGGAGCAGCCTGTCGAGCCTGTCGTTCACCATCGGCCTGTGCTGGATGGGCGCAGGCTTCGTCTGCCTGCTTGGGCTGACGCGCGCGTTTCGGGTGAAGTTACCCGAGCTTCAAATGGCCGAATGAGCAGGTGCGCGCCGCATTCCGTGCGGCGCGCAACCTCGACGAGCCACACCTCGATTGTCTATGATCCCGCGTTGAACGTTTCAGCATGTTTCAATAAGGATCCTAATGTCTGTTCATGAAGTACCCCCGCAGGCCTATTCGAAAAGCACCGTAGGCAAGATGGAAGCCGCCATGGCATTGGGCAGCTTTGCCATTGGTACCGGCGAATTTGCGATCATGGGGCTGATGCCGGACATCGCCAGCAACCTGCAATTGAGCGAGCCGCAGGTGGGCCACGCCATCAGCGCCTATGCGCTGGGCGTGGTGGTCGGTGCACCGGCGCTGGCGATTCTGGGTGCCAAGCTGCTGCGCAAGCACATGCTGCTGCTGTTGATGGCCCTGTACGCCATCGGCAACCTGGCCACCGCGTTCGCCCCCTCGTTCACCAGCATGGTCGCCTTTCGCTTCATCAGCGGCCTGCCCCATGGCGCGTATTTCGGCATTGCCGCCGTGGTGGCGTCGAGCATGGTGCCCACCCATCAACGTGCAGGGGCCGTGGCCAGGGTGATGATGGGCCTGACCCTGGCCATGCTGCTGGGCAACCCGGTGGCGACCTTCCTTGGCCAGTTCTTCGGCTGGCGCTCGGCATTCATTCTGGTGGGGGCGATCGCGTTGTGCACCCTCGCGCTGGTCTGGCGCTATGTGCCCCAACCGCACGATGAGGTGCGCAGCGACCCGCGCAAAGAGCTGCAAGCCTTCACCCTGCCCCAGGTGTGGATGGCGCTGGCCATCGCCTCGATCGGTTTTGCCGGCATGTTCTGTGTGTTCAGCTACCTGGCACCGACCATGCTGCACGTGACCCAGGTGTCGCCGGAGTGGATCCCCTTCGGCCTGGCCGCGTTCGGCGCTGGCGGCATCATCGGCAACATTGCCGGCGGCAAACTGTTCGACCGGTTGCAATTCCGCGCCGTCGGTATCGTGCTGCTGTGGTCGACCGCCGTGCTGCTGTTCTTTACCTTTGCCGCGCATTCACTGTGGACGCTGCTGCTGGGCATCGGCCTGGTCGGCACCATGATCGCCCTGGCCGCACCGCTGCAGATCCGCCTGATGGACATCGCCCACAAGGCCCCGAGCCTCGCCGCAGCCTCCAACCATGCCGCGTTCAACCTCGCCAACGCCCTTGGCCCCTGGTTTGGCGGCATGGCGATCAGCGCCGGGCTGGGCTGGACCAGCACCGGCTACATCGGCGCCGCTACCGCGTTGGCCGGCCTGGGTATCTACCTGGTGGCTCGGCGCATGAAAGGCGGCCACTAAGGCGCACAGCCCCTACCCATCGGCAAGGCCATGTCCGGGTGTGGGCCGGGCTTTGCCCTGGTTCGCGGGGCAAAGCCGCTCCCACACGGCCACATGGCAGGCCATTCAACGAGGGTTCAAGGCATTCCAGGCACCCTCATTCACCAGGTTCGCCGGCCGCTGGCCGGCCAGCGCGCTCAGCAGGTTCTCCACCGCACAACGCGCCATGGCCTCACGCGTCTCTTGGGTTGCCGAACCGATATGCGGAGTCGCCACCACGTTATCGAGCTGCAGCAGCGGCGAGCTGGCCGGCAATGGCTCCTGCACGAACACATCCAGCCCGGCAGCGCGGATGCGCTTTTGCTGCAACGCTTCAATCAGCGCCGCTTCATCCACCACACGCCCGCGGGCAATATTGATCAGGATCGCCTCGGCCTTCATCAGTGCCAATTCGCGCGCCCCAATCAAGTTTTCGGTGCTGGTGCTGAGCGGCACCGTCAAACAGACGAAATCCGCCTCGCCCAACAGCGCGTCGAGGCTGCGATAATGGGCAGCATAACGGGCCTCGACTTCGGGCTTGGGCCGCGAGCTGTGGTAAAGCACACGCATGCCGAAGCCTGCCGCGCCGCGGCGGGCCAACGCCTCGCCAATGCGCCCCATGCCGACGATGCCCAGGGTCTTGCCGTGCACGTCAGTGCCAAAGTGCGCAGGCCCCAGGTTGGCCTGCCAATGGCCGTCACGCACCCAGCCGGCCAGCTCCACCACACGCCGGGCGCTGGCCAGGATCAAGGCGAAACCGGTATCGGCGGTGGTCTCGGTCAGCACATCCGGCGTGTTGGTCAGCATGACGCCACGGCGGGTCAAGTCGGCAATATCGTAGTTGTCCACCCCGACCGACACGCTGGCAACCACTTGCAACTGCGGCGCCAGGTCCAACAGGCTGCTGTCCAGCCGCAGGCTGGCACCCAACAGGCCATGGGCGCCGGGCAAGGCATCACGCAGCCGCGCCAGGCCGTCTTTGCCAGTGGCATCCACCCAGGTCACCTCGACCTGTTGTTGCAGCCGCTCCAGCAAGGCATCGGGCAGGCGCTTGTAAAGGACGATTCGCTTTTTCATGGTCGTTTTCCTATTGGCTCATTGCCAGGCGCTGGCCACGGGGCTTGGCCTGGCCAGAGGTCTGTGAGGTTTTCAGCACGGCCGTGAGCGCCACCGCTGTGAGCAGCGCACCGGACATGAACAGGTACGAGGCGCCCGGCCCACCGGTCGCGCCATTGAGGTAGCCGACCAGCCACGAGCCACCGAACGAGCCCAGTGCGCCCATGCTGTTGATCAGCGCCATGGCCCCGCCGGCCACGTTGCTGGGCAGGATTTCCGGGACGATGGCGAAGAACGGGCCATAGGGTGCGTACATGCAAGCCCCGGCCACCACCAGCAGCGCATAGGACACCCAGAAGTGCTCGCTGCCCAGCGCATACGAGCCATAAAAGGCCAGCGCGGCCACCAGCAGCGGCGGCCAGACGAAACGCTTGCGTTTCTGCAGGCGGTCCGAGGCCCAGGACACCGCGATCATCGCCAACACCGCCGCCATGTAAGGCACCGACGCCAGCCACCCGGCCTCGACGATATCGACGTTGGCCGCTTGCTTGAGGATCGACGGCAGCCACAGCACGAAACCGTACACGCCGATGCTCCAGCAGAAATACTGCAGCGACAGCACGATCACCTGCGGCGAGCGAAACGCCTCGCGGTAGTTTTTCACCGGTTTTATGCCTTGCTGTTCAGCGGCCAGCGCCTGTTGCAGTACGGCTTTTTCCTGCTCGCTCAGCCAGCCCACCTGGGCCGGCCGGTCGGCCGCCAGGCGCCACCAGATGAACGCCCACAGCACCGCTGGCAAGCCCTCGATGATGAACATCCAACGCCAGTCGAAATGCTTGATCAGGTACCCCGACACCACCGACATCCACAGGATGGTCACCGGGTTGCCGAGCATCAGGAAGGTGTTGGCGCGCGAGCGCTCGGCGCGGGTGAACCAGTGGCACAGGTACACCAGCATTGCCGGCATCACGGCCGCCTCGACCACGCCGAGCAGGAAGCGGATGCCGATCAGCAGGTAGACGTTGCTGATCATCCCGGTCAGGGTCGCCAGGCTGCCCCAGAGGATCAGGCTGACGAAGATCAGTTTCTTCACGCTGCGTTTTTCGGCGTAGATGGCGCCGGGCACTTGGAAGAAGAAGTAACCGAGGAAGAACAGCGCGCCCAGCAAGGACGACAGCACCGGGGTGATTTTCAGGTCGTCGGCCATGCCGGAGGCCGCGGCAAAACCGTAGTTGGCGCGGTCCAGGTAGGCCAGGCTGTAGGTGATGAACACGATCGGGATGATGTACCACCAACGGCGTGGGGCGAGGCTTGTCGATTGCATGATGCTTGCTCCTGAGCTTGTTGTTTTTGTCGCAACAGGGCCGGCGTACCGGCGATCATAGTTTCAGGCACTCTTGGCTAACGTGTACGCCTCCAGTTCGCGGCGCAATGGCAACCCTTCCATGTCGCCGCGCGATTGCACGGCGCGGCTGCCGCACCAGTTGCCGCGCGCCACGGCTTCGGCCACTGGGCGGCCTTCGAGCAAGCCGCTGACCACGCCAACGGCGAAGGCATCGCCGGCACCGACGGTGTCCACCACGTTGGCCACCGGCACCGGGGCTACGCGCCCCTCGCACTGGGCGTTGCGGTAGTAGGCACCCTCACCGCCCAGCTTGATCACCACCTGCTCGACGCCGCGGTCGAGGTAAAACGCGGCGATGTCTGCCGGTGTTTCCAGGCCGGTCAGCAGACGCCCTTCTTCAAGCCCCGGCAGCAGCCAATGCGCCTTCACCGCCAACGCGTTGACTTCACGCACCATGGTCGCGCGGTCGGGCCACAGCGACGGGCGCAGGTTGGGGTCGAACGAAATGCTGCGGCCCTCCGCGCGCATGCGCTCCACCAGTTCATGGGCCAGCGCCCTGCAGCCGGCTGACAGCGCCAGCGGAATGCCGGTGGCGTGCAGGTGGCGGGCCTGCAGCAGCGCCGGGTTGAGCTGCGCGGGCGACAGGTGACTGGCAGCGGAGTTGCGACGAAAATACTCCACCACCGGGTCACTGCCATCGTCACAACGCCCCTTGAGCTGGAAACCCGTGGGGTGGCTGGCATCGACCTCGACACTGCGGCAATCGAGCCCTTCCCTGGCCAGGCTGTCGAGCACGAAGCGGCCCAGCGAGTCATCGCCAACCCGGCTCAGCCAGCGCACCCGGAAGCCCAGCCGGGCAAGGCCGATAGCCACGTTGCTGTCGGCACCGGCGATGCGCTTGGTAAACACACCCACACTGGCCAGGTCGCCGGCGTGCTCGGCAACGAACATCGCCATGGTTTCGCCAAAACACAGCACGTCATGCTCAGGCATGGCTCACCTCCGCGCCCAGGCCGATGCGCGCCAGGTTGTTCACCTGGGCGCGGGTCAGCGCCAGCAGGTCATCGCCGGCCAGCGGGTATTCCACGGCGCGCACCAGGCCGGGGGTGAACTCATCGAACAGGGCTTCCCAGGCCACCAGGTCGGCCGCCTGCGGCACCACTGCGACCAGGCGGCCGTTGGCGTCGCGCTGCACCGCCTTGCAGTGCACATAACGCACCCAGCGCCCGAGTTGCTGCGCTGCCTGCGCGGCGGATTCGCCCTGCCACTGCCAGTTGCCGATGTCGAAGGTCATACCCAGCGCCAGCCCCATTGCCTCGCTGCGCTCGAAGAATTGCAGCAGCGGCTCGATACGCCCGCCTTGCGCGGTCTGGT
This sequence comes from Pseudomonas sp. NPDC087185, assembly GCF_044744955.1. Classification (NCBI taxonomy): domain Bacteria; kingdom Pseudomonadati; phylum Pseudomonadota; class Gammaproteobacteria; order Pseudomonadales; family Pseudomonadaceae; genus Pseudomonas; species Pseudomonas sp. NPDC087185. Next base: position 208,126 of record NZ_JBIUZK010000003.1, read on the forward strand.
CGTTTTCCACCAGCAATAGAGGCCCTCCCGGGTGCAACAGTGCCTGTAACGCAGTCAGGTCGCGCTGAGGAGGGCAGTGGCCCAAGGACACCTTCAGTGCCACCGCGCCGAGCTCACGCGCCAATGCCAGTTTGGCCGGCAGGCGCGGGTCGAGCTGGCCATCGGGCGTCCACAGTTCAAGCGGCGAGGAATACAGGCACTCCAGGCGCAGGGCTTCGATTGCCGCAGACAGCGCGGCAGCGTCCGGGGCTTCGTCGAACAGCTCTTCACGCAGTTCGACTCGCATTACGCCGGCAGCCGCCAGCAGTTCAAGGAAGCTCTCCTGGCCTTGCTGCCGAACCAAGCTGGCACCGTAACTGGAGAGGCTGATGGAAACGGGGTTCGCGTGCATTGTTGTTGTCCTTATGAAACCGGTTTCATTTTTAGGTTCAGCCATGGGCAGCGTGGCTGCCCGCGGGTTATTCGCGTGGGTGGGTGGAACCTCGGATGATCAGGTCGGGTTTGAAGTCGATACGCCTCGGCGCCCCGCTCTCGCCGCGCAGGCGGTCGAGCAGGCACTCGAAGGCAGCCACGCCGATGCGTTCGGTCGGTTGAGCCAGCGCGGTGATGCCGCTGCCGACCAAGGGGTACCAGTCCAGCTCATCCAGGGCGATCAGGCCAACGTCCTGGAACAGCTTGCAGCCGGCGTCGTGGAGCACGCGGGTCACCGCCAGGGTGGCCACGCCGTTGAAGGTGAAGATGGCTTGTGGGCCATGCCCCTTGCTGTCAAGGAAGGTGCCGAGCCGGGCCTGCAGGGTCGCGTCGATTTCCAGCAGCTGCTGGCGCATGCCGGCACGGCGGCTGATCGAGGCGCTGAATGCCTGCACCCGCTCAAGCCGGGAGCTGGTGCCATCCAGCGGTTCGGTGACCGCCAGGATATCGCGGTAGCCACGTGCTTGCAGGTGGTCGAGCGCCTGTTCGATGGCATCGGCGTTGTCCAGGCCGACCAGGTCGACCTCAAGTTCCGGGCATTGCCGGTCGACCAGCACCATGGGGATGTCGCGCTGCAGGTTGAGCAGTTCGCCAGGGTGACGCCCGAGGGTGTTCACGATCAGGCCCTCGACGTTATAGGACTGCAGGGCCACCAGGTGATGGCGCTCCTGCTCGTCGTCGCGGTTGGTGTTGCACACCACCAGGCTGTAGCCGTGCTGACGGCAGGCGGTTTCTACACCGTGCATTACCGCGACCGAATAAGGGTTGAGGATATCTGCCACCAGCATGCCGATCAGCCGCGTCTGGCCGCGCTTGAGGCCCCGGGCCATCTGGTTGGGCCGGTACCCCAGGCGCTCGATGACCTCTGCCAGGCGCTTGGCGGTGGCCTCGGCGAGCAACTGGCGGTCACCGCCGATGTAGCGCGACACGGTGGCCTTGGAGACGCCCGCAACACGCGCGACCTCGCTGATGGTCACGCGCTCGCGGCTATGGGCAGGCAGGTCGGTCATTGAGGTCCCTTGTGATTATTGTCGGTGACGGTGAATGAAACCGGTTTCAATACATCAAAACCAAGGCTTCTCGTCATCTACCGTTCGTCGGGATTCTACCAGATAGCAGCCATTAGCCCTGCTTTGTGGGAGGGGCTTGCCACTTCGCAGGACAAGCCGCTCCCACAAGCATCAACGCAGGGCTTTCACATCATTGGCCGAAACCGTGTCGCCCTGGTTGCCCCAGCTGCTGCGAATGAAATTCACCACTTCAGCCACCTCCTGGTCGCTCAAGCGCCAGCCAAACGCCGGCATGGTGAGCTTCGACGGCGCGGCATGGGTCGCCGGCACCGTGCCGCCGGCCAGCACCACGTGGATCAGCGAGGTGGCATCGGCCGTCTGCACCACCGGGTTGCCGGCAAGCGCCGGAAACACCCGGGTATAACCCTGGCCATCGGTACGGTGGCAGGCCGCGCAATTGTCGATGTACACCGCCGCGCCCGGCTTGCTGTCGTCACCCTTCCATAGCGCCTCTGCCACCTGCTTGTCGTAGACATGCGGCTGGTCATCCGGATTGCTCGGTGGCAGCGTCTTCAGGTAACGGGCAATGGCGGTCAGGTCGGCATCGCTCAGGTGCTGCATGCTGTGCTCGACCACATCGCTCATGCCGCCGAATACGGCACTGCGGTCACTGCGCCCGGTCTTGAGGAACTGCACCAGCTGTTCCTCGCTCCAGCTGCCAAGGCCATCCTTGTGATCACCGCGCAGGTTCTTGGCGATCCAACCTTCCAGCGGCGCACTGCCGGCCAGGAACTGCGCGCCGTCCGCCGGGCTCAGCGCCTGTTCCTGCATGGTCAGCGCACGCGGGGTATGGCAGGCACCACAGTGGCCCAGCCCCTCGACCAGGTAGGCGCCACGGGTTACCACTGGGTCGGCTTCAGTCGGTGCTTGCCAGGCTTTCACGTCAGGCGCGAACAAGCCACGCCAGATCGCCAGCGGCCAACGCATGCTCAAAGGCCAGGGGATATCGGTAGCCTTGTTCGCCTGTGCCACGGGCTGCACGCCCTGCATGAAGTAGGCGTACAGCGAGCGCATGTCATCGTCATTGACCCGCGCATAGGAGGGGTACGGCATGGCGGGATACAGCGTGCTGCCGTCCTTGCCCACGCCTTTGCGCACAGCCAGGTCGAAGTCTTCGAAACTGTACTGGCCGATGCCCGTGGCGTCGGGCGTGATGTTGGTGGAGTACACGGTGCCGATGGGGGTTTCCATCGGCAGCCCGCCGGCGAACGGCTTGCCACCTTTGGCGGTGTGGCAGGCCACGCAGTCGCCGGCACGGGCCAGGTATTCGCCTTTCTTCACCAACGCGTCATCAGCCTGGGCTACGAGGCTTGTGCTCAGCACCAGGGTTGCGATCAACAGTGTCTTCATGTCTATCGCTCCTTAAACCTGTACCAGCGGGCCGGGGCTTTTCAGGTACTGCTCGCGGATGGCCTTGGCCGACCAGTAGGTCAGTGCCGCCACCAAGCCGGTCGGGTTGTAGCCCAGCCCCTGCGGGAACGCCGAGGCACCTGGGACAAACACGTTGTGCACGTCCCAGCACTGCAGGTAGCGGTTCAGGGCACTGGTCTTGGGGTCGGTGCCCATGATCGCGCCGCCATTGAGGTGGGTGGTCTGGTAGCTGGCGGTGTTGAAGTGCTCCTTGACCTTCTTGCCGAGCACGGCAATGGCCTTGGGGTTCATCGCCTGGGCGATCTTGCTGAGCTTGTCGACCATGAACTGGTTCATTTTGATGTCGTTTTCCTGCCAGTCGAAGGTCATGCGCAGCAGCGGCTGGCCGTAGGCATCGCGGTAGGTCGGGTCGAGGTCGAGGTAGTTGCCCCGGTACGACTGGTGCGCGCCGTGTGCGTCCATCGACAGCTGGTGGGTGTAGTAATCGGCGGTGGCCTTTTTCCAGGCGCTACCCCAGGCGGGGGTGCCTGGCGGGTTGGCGACACCGGCGATCGGCCGGCTGCCGGCCTGGTTGACCCACATCGGCGAGCCGCCGACAAAGCCGTGCGGCCCGTGGTCGAAGTTGTCGGCGTTGAAGTCGTCGATCGCCACGCCATTGCCGCCGGCGCCGATGAAGTTGTTGGTGTAGGTGTCCTTGTCGAAGAACGCTTTCACCGTGCCCATGTTCTGGTAGGCGAAGTTGCGCCCCACCACCCCTTCGTTGTTGATCGGGTCGTAGGGTTTGCCGATGCCGGACAGCAGCATCAGGCGCACGTTGTTGAACTGGAAGGCGGCGAGGATGACGATGTCCGCCGGCTGCTCGACTTCCCGCCCTTGGGCATCGATGTAGGTCACGCCGGTGGCCTTGCGCTTGCTGTCGTCGAGGTTGACCCGCAGCACATGGGCGTTGGCGCGCAGCTCGAAGTTGGGCACCTGGCGCAGCGCCGGCAAGATGTTCACGTTGGGCGATGCCTTGGAGTACATGTAGCACACGTACCCACTGCAGAAACCGCAGAAGTTGCACGGCCCCATTTGCGCACCATAGGGGTTGGTGTACGGCCCGGAAGTGTTCGCCGATGGCAGGTTGTAGGGCTTGTAGCCCAGGCTGGCAGTGGCTTTCTCGAACAGCTTGGCCGAGACCACGTTCTTCTGCGACACCAGCGGGAACGGGTTGGAACGGTCCGGCGCGTAGGGGTTACCACCCTTCCCTTCACCGACCACCTTGCCATTCACGGTCCACGCCTGGCCGGAGGTTCCGAACACTTTCTCGGCGAAATCGAAATGCGGCTCCAGCTCTTCGTAGCTGACGCCGAAGTCCTGGATGGTCATGTCTTCAGGGATGAAGCGCTTGCCGTAGCGTTCCTCGTAGTGGCTGCGCATGCGCAGCTCCATCGGGTCCACGCGAAAGTGCACGCCAGACCAGTGCAGGCCGGCGCCGCCGACGCCCTTGCCGGGCAAGAAGGCGCCCAACTGGCGGTTGGGCAGTGCCACGTCGTTGCCACTGTGGCGGATGGTGACGGTTTCTTTCGACACGTCGACGAACAGCTTCTTGCGCACGCTGTAGGTCAGCTCGTCGATCACCTGTGGGTAGCTGCCCTCGGGGTAGGTGTCCTGCATCGGCCCACGCTCGAGCGCGACCACCTGCAGCCCGGCTTCGGTGAGTTCCTTGGCCATGATGGCGCCCGCCCAGCCGAAACCGACGATGACTGCATCGACCTTCTTCATTGCATTGGCCATGCCTTACGCCCTCTCGCCGCGAATCGAAACTGCCGGGAACGGGTACGGCTCGTTGCGCTCGACCCAGTCCATGAAATCTGCCCGGGCACCTGGGAAGCCGATTTGCGTCCAGCCGACCATGCCTTTGTTGCCGCCGTGGATCGGGTCGCAGAAGAACCCTTCGCGGGTGTTTTGCACCAGCAGGCTGAAGAACACCTTGGCGGGCAGCTGCTCGAAAATGATCTCCCCGGCTTCGATCTTGCCGAGAACCTTGTCTCGGGTAGCGCTGTCTTGCTCGGCAAAGGTTTTACCGCTGGCGTTTTTGCACCACGCGTCCGCGGCAGCAATGCCCAGGCGGTAGATCTGTTGCGGGCTGAGTTGCAGCTGGTAACCAAGCTCCGGGGCGGCGTCGGCCTTGAAGGGGCCTTGCATGTACCACTGCGCGCCTGTGGCATAGGGGGTATTCATCTGGCGATCGATGAACTCTGCGGCGCCCGCTTCCAGCGCACCCGGCCCGAGTTCGTCGGCGGGGATGATGCGCGACACGGCCGCTTGCACGAAGGCCCACTCTTCAGCGGTGAAGAACGTCGGCTGGTAATCGCCGGCGGGTGGTGTGGCCGGCACCTTGGGTTCACGTACCGGCTCGGCCAGCAACTGCCCAGCGCCAAGGCCGGTGCTGGCCACGGTGACGACGGGGATCAGCGTCAGGGTTTTGCGCAGGAACTCCCGGCGCGGGTTATCGGGGGCATGCTCAGGCATATCGAGTCCTCATCAGCATAGGGCGGCCTTGGGTTGCGCCATCTGGGTTTCGATCAGGGACTGGCCCCTGAGAAAGCCGCGTAATCTAGCTGGTTCGGAAATCTTTTGAAACCGGTTTCATTGCTATTGGCAACAGCACCGATGAACCTGTGGGCGGCGGCCAGCCCGCGAACCAGGGCGCAGCCTTGGCCATGAACGGTGGTGGTTTTTTCGCAGGCAAGCTTGCTGCCACAAGGGGCGCGTCGTCATGAGTACATTTGTACTCCACCCTCAGAATTCGACCTCATACCCCACAATCACCCGGTTTTCATCCGCCGCATCGGCAAAATTCGAGCGCAGGCTCGCGTTGCGCCAACGCAGCGACAGGTTCTTCAATGCCCCTGACTGCACCACATAGGTGATGTCCGTGGTCCGCTCCCACTCCTCGCCCTCACCGCCGTGCGCTGCCAATGCCCTGCCCTTGACGCTGGCGATCCGCTGCGGGTCGACCTGGTCACCCTTCACATAGCGCACATTGAACGTAAGCCCGGGGATGCCCAGCGCCGCAAAGTTGTAGTCATAGCGCAGCATCCAGGCGCGTTCGTTGGCCAGGGCGAAGGTGCTCACCTGTTGTTCGCTGAACAGGTAGGTGTCAGTCCCGCCCACATACGCGTAGGCCGTATCGCCACTGACTTTCTGATAACCACCGCTGAATGTGTGGCCCTTGAGGCTGTAACCGAAGTTACTGCTCAGGGTCCGGTTATCCACCTCACCCAGCAGCGCCCTGCCCTGTTCCTGCGCGTTGAACCAGCGCCACTCGGTGAAGGCCTCGCCTGGCCCCAGGCCGGCCCTGTACTTGAACCCGACAAAATCGCGGCGGAACAAGCCTTCCAGGCGGCTGCCATGCACGCTCAGGGTCAGGTTATTCACGGGCTGGTAATCCGCCCCCAGGTAATACAGCCGGTCGCTGGTCACCGTTGCGCTATAGGCGCCCTGCTGCGCCATCGCCGTCAGGTCTTCGAAATCGGTGGAGTCGCGCAGCTTGGTGGCATCCACCTGCAGCAGGGTCAAGGTCAGGTTGTCGATTTCCTTGCTCACCACTTGCGCGCCGTTGAACCACTGTGGGAACAGCCGGCTGTAGTTCGACGCAAGCAACGGCAACTGCGGGCTCAGCCCACCCACCCGCAATTCGGTTTGCGACAGCTTTGCCTTGAACGTGGCGACCGCCTTGCCGTAGTCATCCGCCGCGCGCTTGTCGCCGCCCCGTGGCAACAGACCGGTGCCGCTACGGTCAGGCGATGAATCGAGCTTCAAGCCAAGCATGCCGGTCGCGTCCAGGCCAACCCCCAGCACCCCGCCGGTGTAGCCGGACTGCCATTTGAGCATGAAGCCCTGGGCCCATTCGCCGCGCCTGGACTGGCTAACGGCATCACCGTGAAAGTCGCGGTCGAAGTAGAAGTTGCGCAGCGCCAAGCTGCCTTTGCTGTCTTCGACAAAAGCTGCCTGCGCCGATTGCCACGTGCAGCAGAACGCCGCGAGCATCAGCGATGCCCGCCGGGAGGTGGAAGTGGTCATGGGTATGCCTTGTTATTGTTGTTGTCAGGCGGCTTCAGGCCTTGGGGTTTTTGACGTAGCGCATCACCACCAGGCAAGCGAGCAGGATCAGCGGCGCAATCGATAGCATGCCCATGTAGCTACTGCCCGTGAGGTCATTGATCTGCCCTACCATCACCGGCGCCACGATGCCGCTGAGCTGGCCCACCGAGTTGATCGCTGCCGTGCCGGTGGCAATCGCCAGGCCAGAGAACGTGGACTGCGGAATGGTCCAGAAGATCGGGATGGCAATGAAGGTACCCGCCGTTGCCAGCACCAAGGCTGCCATCATCGCCCAGGACGAATCCGAGAACAGGCACGCCAGCAAGTAGCCGACCGCTGCGGCCAGCAGGCAATACACCAGGTAGCGCTTGCGCTCACCGGTGCGGTCCGAGCGCCGGGTCAGCAGCACCATGCCGACGCAGGCCACCGCGTAAGGCAGTGCCGACAGCACCCCCACCCACAGCATGTCCTGCACGCCCGACGACTTGATCAGGTGCGGCATCCAGAAATTCAGGCCGTAGGACGCGGTTTTCACCACGTAATAAATGAACGCCATGATCGCCACTTCACGGGTCAGCAACACCCGCCACAACGACCCCAGCACCGGTTTCTCGGCGCGTTTGTCCTGCGCCAGGTTCTCCACCAGCAGGTCTTTTTCCTCGCGGCTGAGCCACTTGGCCGACTCGATGTCACGGTCGAGCTTCCACAGCACCAGCACGCCCAGCACCACGCAGGGCAGCCCCGACATCAGGAACAGCCAGTGCCAGCCGGCCAGGCCCAGCACCCCGTCCATGGTCCCCAGCAGGAAGCCCGCCGCCGGCCCACCGAGCGCACCGGCCAAAGGCACGGCGAGGAACCACAGGCCATTCATTTTCGCCAGGTGTTTACGTGGGAACCAGCATGCCAGGTAGAACAGGATTGCAGGCCCGAAACCGGCCTCCATCACCCCGATCAGAAAACGCAGGAAGTACAGCGTGTACTGGGTATAGGCAAATACCAGCGCCGCCGTGGCCAGCCCCCACGACACCATGATCCGGCAGATCCACGCCGGCGCCCCATAGCGTTTGAGCCCCAGGCTGCTCGGCACCTCGAACAGCACGTAGCCGATGAAGAACATGCTCGCGGCCAGGCCGTAGGCCGCGTCGCTCAGGCCAAGCTCGGCCTGCATCTGGGTCTTGGCGAAGCTGATGTTGATGCGGTCGAAATAGGAGAACAGGAAGCAGATGATGGCCAGCGGCATGATGCGCCAGGCCACACGGCGGTACAGCAGCAGTTCATTGATGTGGCTGTCGTTGCGCTCACGCGCCAGTACACCGGTCAAGGCAACCATGGTAGATCTCCGTTCTTGTAATTATTGGAGAGCGGCGGCGCCCGTTGTGGGCACCGTTAATGGGCTATTAGGCAATACGCACGAGCTTCTCCTGGTAGGCCTGACCTTTGCGTACATAGTCGGCGGCATTGGCGTGCATGTGTGCGATGGCTTCAGGTGTCAGCTCTCGCACCACCTTGGCCGGCGCGCCGAGGATCAGGGAATTGTCGGGGTACACCTTGCCTTCGGTGACGATGGCGCCCGCGCCCACCAGGCAGTTGCGGCCAATGACCGCGCCATTGAGCACCACAGCCTGGATGCCGATCAGCGCACCGTCACCGACCGTGCAGCCGTGCAGCATGGCCTGGTGGCCAATGGTCACACCGCTGCCCACGGTCAGCGCAAAACCAGGGTCGGCATGCAGCACCGCGCCCTCCTGAACATTGCTGTGCTGGCCGACGCGGATCGCTGCGTTGTCGCCGCGCAGCACCGCCTGCGGCCAGACGCTGACGCCCTGCTCCAGGGTAACGTTGCCAATCACGGTGGCTTGCTCGGCGACGAAGGTTTCAGGGTGCAGGGTGGGGGTAAGTGTGTCGTAGCGATAGATAGCCATGTTCAGCGCCCCTGCTCGTCGGTCTTGAGCACGCCCGCCGCGCACAGCTCGGCGATGTGTGCGTCGCTGTAGCCAAGCGCGCGCATGACCTTGTGGGTGTGCTCGCCAATGCGTGGGATCGGCCGTCGCGGTTGCAGGCGCTGGCCATCCAGCGACAGCGGCAGCAATGGCATCGGTGTGCTGCTGCCGTCTTCCAGGGTGAGGTCGGCCATGCCGCCGCTCTGCACCAGGTGGGGGTCCTCGAACAGTTCTTCGGGGCGCCGGATCGGCGCGAACGGGATGCCATTGGCTTCAAGCTCGACTGCCAGTTGTTGAGCGTCGAGATAGGCGAACACTTCAGCCAGGTGCGCCAGTAAACGCGGGCGCTGCAGCACCCGGTCATTGTTGGTGGCCAGCGCTGGGTCATCCAGCAAGGCCGCCTGGCCCAGCACGTGGCATAGCGCGTTCCACTGGCCCTCACCCGTGGCGGCCACAAACATCTGCTCGCCCCCGGCAAAGGTGAACACGTCGTAGATGGCCCAGGCACTGATGCGGTTGGGCATTGGCGCTGCGGCCTCACCGGTCACCACATACTGCTGCATGTGCTGGGCGGCCAGCAGTACGCAGTTTTCGTACAGCGCGCTTTGCACCTCGCGGCCACAGCCGGTGCTGTTGCGTTCGTTGAGCGCGGCGAGCACGCCGATGGCACCGAACATGCCGCCCATGATGTCGTTCACCGAACTGCCCGCGCGCAACGGCCTGCCAACCGGGCCGGTCATGTAGGCCAGGCCGGCCATCATCTGCACCACTTCGTCCAGCGCCAGGCGGTTGTCATAGGGGCCACTGAGGAACCCCTTGTGCGAGGCGTAGATGAGCCGCGGGTTGCGCTGGCGCAGCGCGGGGTAGTCGAAACCGAGTTTATGCATGCGCCCGGGTTTGAAGTTCTCGATGAATACGTCGGCCGTGTCGATCAGTTCAAGCACTGCCTGGCGGCCCTGGGGCGTTTCGACGTCGACGGCGATGCATTGCTTGTTGCGGTTGAAGGTGCGGAAGAACCCTGCCCCTGCGCCCAACAAGCGGCGCGTGCCGTCACCGCGCGTGGGCTCGATCTTGATCACTTCGGCACCCAGGTCACCGAGGATCATGCCGCAGGTGGGGCCCATGACCATGTGCGAAATCTCGACGACACGGATGCCGTCCAAGGGGAGTCTGGACATCGTTCTATCCCTTAATAGTTGAGCGGCAGGCCGGCACGGGCGATGGCGCCGTACAGCGGTTCATCGGGCAAGGCGTCACGCAGCACCTGGCGCGATGCGATCAGCGCCTGCAGGTCGATGCCAGTGTCCAGGCCCATGCTTTGCAGCATGAACACCAGGTCCTCGGTCACGGTATTGCCGGAGGCGCCCGGTGCGAATGGGCAACCGCCAAGCCCCGCCAGCGAAGCATCCAGCTCGCGGATGCCCTGCTGCACGGCGACCAGGCTGTTGGCCAGGGCCAGGCCACGGGTGTCATGGAAGTGCGCGGCGCAAAGCCGCTCGCCGGCGATGCCGCGCACGGCCTGGATCACCGTGGCCACCTGGCCGGGGTTGGCGTAGCCGGTGGTATCGCCCAGCGAAACCAGGTCGCAACCGGCCTCGATCACCTGGCGGGTCAATGCGCACAGGTCGCTCAGCGGCACATCACCCTGGCGGGTGCAGCCGAAGGCAACCGACATGCCGGCAATCATCTGCACCTCATGCCGGCCCATCTCGTTGCGCAGCTGGCACATGCGCCCCAGCTCTTCGACCATGTCCAGCGGCGTGCGGCGCACGTTGGCCAGGCTGTGGGCGGTGCTCACCGACACCGGCGCAACAATGCGATGCGCGCCGGACTCAAGCGCATCCTGGGCACCGCGCAGGTTGGGGGCCAGTACCGTGACCCGCATATCCGGGTAGGTCAGGGCGTGGGCGACCACCTGCCTGGCGTCGGCCATCTGCGGCAGCAGCCTCGCCGGCACGAACGAGGCGACTTCCATATGGCGCACGCCTGCAGCGTAGGCGCTGTCGATCCAGCGCAACTTGGCGGCGGTCGGCATGACCGTTTGCAGGCTTTGCAAGCCATCGCGCAGGCCGACTTCGTTGATTGTTATTGTCGTCATCAGGGTCTCTCTGTCTGAGCGTGCGGCCAGACTAAAAGCAGCACGACAGGCAGAAAAGACGTCTTTCACGGGCTGATCCATCGTCAGCCACGATGGATGTCAGTGCGTGCGTTGCCAGGCGGGGGCACGCAGCAACAGGTGGTCCAGCAGGCGCCGTGCCGACAGCGACAGCGAGTGCCGGTCACGCATGCAGATGACGAATTCGCCTAGCGCCCAGGCGTCGGTCAGCGGGATCACCCGCAAATCGAACAATGGCGCATAGCGCGCCACCGCCTCCTGCGGGAACACTGCCAGGCCCAGGCCGAACTGCACCAGCCGGTAGGCGGCGTCAAACGACGACACATAGGAGCGAAACCGCAGCTCCTTGCCGGCCGTCTCGGCGCTCTTGCGCATGAAATTGTTCAGGGTGGCGAACGCCGACAGGCCCAGGTGCTCGTAGCCCAGCGTTTCGGCAAAGGCGATGCTGCTGCGCCCGGCAAGCGGGTGATTGGCGCTGACCACCACGGCCAGGTGGTCCTGCCGATACGGCACGAACTCCAGGTCGCCGACGGCGGCGGACTGCCTGCAGATACCCAGGTCGGCATTGCCCTCCGCCACGCCACGGACCACGTCGGGGCTGAAGCGCTCTTCGATGTCAGCCTGGATCAGCGGGTTGTCCAGCATGAACGCCGACAACTCCTCGGGCAGAAACTCCATGATCGCCGACACATTGGCCAACACCCGCACATGCCCGCGCGCGCCCTCGGCGTACTCGCTCAGCTCGCTGTCGAGGCGCTCCATGGCCCGGGTCAGGCCGCGTGCATGGCGCAACAGCGCAAGCCCTGCCGGTGTGGGCTCGACCCCACGTTTGCTGCGTTTGAACAACGCGGTGCCGAAGCGCGCCTCGATGTCCGAAATACGCTTGCTGACTGCCGACGGCGCCATGAATGCCCGCTCACCGGCGCGGGCGATGGTGCCCTCTTCGCAGACCACGATGAACAGGTGCAGGGACAGGTGATCGAGCGGTTGCATGGCGGTGTCCGGGCTGGAAATGGCCGCCATGCTAGCATCGATTCAAGCGCACTTTGTGGGATCAACTGTCTCGCTCCCTTTGTAAAAACGGATGCGCGGGCGTGTCGCGCGAACACTGGCGAAGCCGGTGTCATTCAACACCTCGCCTACTTCGCCAGACAAGCCCCGCTCCCACAGGAGGACCCGTCGGCCTTATCATGGTGATCCCTACCAGAGGCCCGCCATGTTCGATTGGGAAGATCTGCGCCATTTCTACGCCTTCATCAGTGCCGGCTCGCTCTCGGCTGCGGCCAAGCAGCTGGGCGTCGACCATGCCACGGTTGCCCGGCGCATCGCCGCGCTGGAGGCTGCGCTCAACCTCAAGCTGGTCGACCGCCGGCCCCGGGCCTACGTACTGACCGAAGAAGGCCGCCGGGTCGGCCAGTATGCCGAGCAGATGACCCAGTCCTCCTTTGCGCTCGAACACTTCGCCAGCGCGGGCCAGCAACAGGTCGAAGGTGAAGTGGTGCTGGCCGCACCGCCTGCATTGCTCGGCAGCATCGTCGCGCGACGCCTGGGCGCGTTGTGCAGCCGCTACCCGCAGCTGCGCCTGAAGCTGGTCGGCAGCAAGTCCCGCGCCTCGCTCGCGCGCCGCGAGGCCGATATCAGCATCGCCCTGGCAAGGCCCACCGAGCCAACGCTGGTGGCCAGCCTGCTCGGCTACCTGGATTACCGCCTGTACGCCGCCGCCGAGTACCTGCAAAGCCCCCGCACGCCGCGCTACATCGGCTACGACCAGTCCCAGGCCAAGACGCCGCAGCAGCAATGGTTGCTTGAGCAGACCCACCACCAACCCTTCGTGCTGCAAAGCAACGACCTGCGCATCCAGGCCCAGGCGGCAGCAGGCGGCATCGGCATCGCCTGCCTGCCGGCGTTCATGGCCGAAGAGCATGGCCTGCAAGCCGCCGGGAATGATGAACAGACCCTGAGCATCGAGATCTGGCTGGCAGTGCACGAGGACGTGCGCAACACGCCGCGCATCAAAGCGGTTACCGACTTCCTGCAGCAACAGGTCAAACCGCTGCTGCGCTTGTGAATTTTTGCAGAGGTCGCCTGCACCCATGCGGAATTTCCGCAACCCTACAGCCCCGCTAAGCTTCCCCCATCGCAAACGATCACTCAGGAGAAGCGGATGCAGTACGTCAAGTTGGGCAACACCGGCCTGGATATTTCCAAACTGTGCCTGGGCTGCATGACCTTCGGCGAACCCGACGCCGGCACCCACCCCTGGACCCTCGGCGAAGCCGACAGCCGCCCGATCATCCGCCACGCCGTCGAGCAAGGCATCAATTTCTTCGACACCGCCAACAGCTACTCCGCTGGCACTTCGGAGCTCATCCTCGGCAAACTGCTGAAGGAATTCACCCGCCGTGACGAAACCGTCATCGCCACCAAGGTGTTCTTCCCGGCCAACATGTGGGAAGGCAGCACCCGCCCCAACGAGCAAGGCCTGTCACGCAAGGCGATCATGGCCAACATCGACGCCAGCCTCAGCCGCCTGGGCACCGACTACGTCGACCTGTACCAGATCCACCGCTGGGACTACCACACCCCCATCGAAGAAACCATGGAAGCCCTGCACGACGTGGTCAAGGCCGGCAAGGCCCGTTACATCGGCGCGTCGTCGATGTACGCCTGGCAGTTCGCCAAGGCCCAGCAGGTAGCCGCGGGCAACGGCTGGAGCCGCTTCGTCTCGATGCAGAACTACCTCAACCTGATTTACCGCGAAGAAGAGCGCGAGATGATCCCGCTGTGCCTCGATCAGGGCGTCGGCCTGATGCCCTGGAGCCCGATGGCCCGCGGCCGCCTGACCCGCCCGCATGGGCAGCAGACCGCGCGTACGCGTACTGATATTTCCGGGCAGTCGTTCTATGCCAACACGGAGGTGGAAGACGGCCGCGTGATCGACGTGGTCGAGCAGATTGCCGGCGAACGCGGTGTGCCGATGGCGCAGGTGGCGCTGGCCTGGGTGCTGGGCAAGCGTGCGGTTTCGGCGCCGATTGTGGGGGCTTCGAAGGTGGCGCAGCTGGATGATGCGATTGCGGCGCTGGAGCTGCAGCTTAGTGCCGATGAGCTTGCACGGCTGGAGGCGCCGTATGTGCCGCATGCAGTGACAGGGTTCAAGTAACCTGCGGTGACCGCACTGGCCCGTTCGCGGGCCAGCAGCGACACAAGGCTGTTTCAATAACCGGTCAACTCCAGGTACCCCCGTCCATCCCCACCGACTCGCACCGGCCCTTCCCAGTACGGAAACCGCGTCCCCATCCAGGCCTTGGGCTCCAGCGCTTCAACCTCGACATCCACTTGCAAAGAAGGCACCTGCACCCGCCAGCGCGTCGGCAGCTGCTTGCCATTGTCCAGCTTCGTCCAGGCTAACGGCGTCAATTCGATCTGCTCACCCTGCAAGGCCTGCGCCTGCCCCTGTGCATCGACCCAGGTGCCCGCCCGGTAAGGGGCCCCCCGTGCTTCACGCACCTGAAACAGCATCAACTTCGCACCGCTGCGCAGATGCAGCGAGAACCAGTCCCACCCGCTCTGCCCGGCCGCCAAGGGTTGGCTGCTCCATTCGCGGTCCAGCCACGCCTGTCCTGTCACGGCAACGCGCTGTCCTTCCCGCTCGACCTCACCACTGACCTTGTAAAACGGCTGGCTGTAATAGTACGACGCCTGGCCCTTGCCTGATTTCTCGCTGTAGCCGTGCAACCCGTGCAGCACTACTGGCTGATCGCTGGTGAGGGCCAGGTCGTAGCCAAACCCTTGGCCATTGGCACGCATCTGTATCCGGTCGACACCTGGATTGCCTTGCAGCGACCAGTCATTGATCCACGCACGAAACGGTTGCGCCTCGACACCGGCCTGGCCGATGCCACCGCGTGCCAGGGTCTCACTGGCCTGATGGCCGCCCGGGCCGGTCAAGGCGGCGTGCCCCATCCACAGGTTGGGGCTGTTCCAGTTCATTGTCTCCGGCCCTGGCCGCAGCGCCGAGCGGAACAGCGTCCACTGCACGCCCCAGTCGCGGCCCTGTTCATCCTTGAGGTTGGCGGTGATATACCACCATTCGATACGAAAGCCCTCATGCGCACCATGGTCACGGGGAAAGACCAGCGACACGCCCGGCACCACCTGCTTGAAATCAGCCGCATCGGCGCCCAGGCCGGCAAAGCTTTTTGGCTCAGGCGCAGGCGAGTCGCACCCGGTCAACAACAGGCAGGCGATCAACACGCAGGCTTCAGTTTTCATCGGCGAACTGCCTCAACAACGCGCTTGGCTGGCTGCGCGCCAGTTGCCACAGCGGCCAGGCGCTGGCCAGCAGGCTGGTCAACAGGCCCAGTACGGCCAGTTGCACCAGTTGCCCGGGAAACACGTGCCACGGCAGGCGCCAGCCGAAGGCCTGCACGTTCACCACCGCCACCAGGCACCACGCCAGCAGCAGCCCCAATGGGATCGCCAGCAGCACGGTGAAGCAACTGAGCATCAGCGTTTGCCCCAGGCTAAGCCAGGCCAGCCAGCGACGCGGCACGCCCAGCGCCCACAGCGGTGCCAATTGCCCCAATCGGCGCTGGCCCAGGGTCAGCTGGCTGATGAACAGCGCCACGCCGGCCACCCCAAGAGTCAGGCTGTTCAATGCGGCTGTGACCGCGAAGGTGCGGCTGAATACGTCGGTCGACCAGGCTTTCAGGCGGGTTTGCTCGACGACCTGGTTGTCATCCAGGGCAAAGCGTCGCTGCACATCGCCCTTGAGTGCGGCGACTTGGCCTGGCCGTACCAACAGGCCAAGGCCGGACAAACTGGCGCCTGGGGCGTGGCGGCGCAGCCAGTCGGCGTTGACCAGCACATGGCCCTTGGGGTTGCCGTAGTCGGCATGGATGCCCACCACCGTCATCGCCTGCGCCGGCTCGCCAGGCAGCTGCACGGTATCGCCCAGGCCCAGCCCCAGGCGGCGGGCCAGCTGCTCGCTTAGCATGGCGCCATTGCCAGCGGCCAGCGTCTGCCAGGCCCCCGGTGCCTGCTCAAGCAAAGGCCAATGCTGACGGTAGAAGCGGTGGTCGATCACACCCTGTACCTGCACGGGCCATTGCTGCAAGCGCCAGTCCACCCGCCAACTCGGCAGCACCGCATGGACCGCAGGTTCTGAGACCATCCGCTGGTATATCTGCTGCGCCTGGGCGCTGTCACGCGGTGTGACATACAGGTCCGCAGCCAGGCGCTGATCGAGCCAGCCGATGAAGGTGCGGCGAAAACCCTCGGTCATGCCACCGACGCCAACACTGGCGGCCAACGCCAGCAGCAGTGCCATCAACGCCAGGCTCAAGGCCGGCAATTGCTGACGGCTGTCGGCAATGAACCATTGCGCCAGCGGGCGCTGGCTGTAACGTGCCAGGCCGCTGAGCAAGCTCGCCAGCAACCCCGGCAGCAGCAGTGCCGCCGCCAGCAGCAACGCCGCCAACATGCCGAACGCACTGGGCAGCCCGCGGCCGAAATAACCGCACCCCACAGCAACCATCAGTAGCACCACAGCGATCGCCGCCTGGCGCCGTAACCATGGCACTTGCGCCAGGCGCCAGGCCTGAGGCTGCGCCAGTGCCAGCAACGGTAATCGGGCTGCACGCAGCAGGCTGTCGAGCCCGGCCAGCAGCGCGCCCAGCAGGCTGACAGCAATGCCCAGCAACCACCACTGCAACGGCAAGTGCAGGTGCCCTGCCACTTGCGCCCCATACAACCCACGCAGGCTTGAGGCGAAGTCGGGCAGCATCAGTGCCGCCAGCAGGTAACCTGCGGCCACGCCCGCCACGCCGCCCACCACGGCAAAAACGCCCAGCTCCACTGCAAGGGCCGCAAGCATCACCCGCACGCTCACGCCGCACGCACGCAAGGTGCGGATCAGCCCGCGCCGCTGTTCCAACGCCAGGCCGATGGCCGCATGGGCGATGAACAGCCCGACCACGAAAGCCAGCAGGCCCAGCGCGGTGAGGTTGAGATGGAAGCTCATCGTCAGGCGTTGCAGGTCGGCGTCATCGCCCGCTGGCTGTGGTATCAGGCTTGCCGCGATATCGCCAGGCAGGGGTCGGTCACTGTCGCTGAACAGCCGCGACAGTTGCCCTGGCGCCTTGAGCAACGCCTGCGCCTGGCCGATATCGACCACGATAACGCCGGGCGCCAACTGCGCATGCAACGTCAGCGGTGCCAGCAACTGCCCGTCTGCGGTGCTGACCTGCTCGCCGGGCTGCCGGCCCAGTTGGCGCAGCGTGTCCGGGCCGATCCAGGCCTGCCCAGGTGTGCCGATGAATGCCTGCAGGTCGAAACCTTGCACATCGGCACCGGCGACCGCCATGCCGGGTAACAGGCTCAGAGGCTCGATGCCGATCAGCCGCAACGCGACCTGGGGCTCGCCCGCCAGCCGTAAACGCCCTTCCAGTACCGGGGTTACCTGCCAGCCCAGCTTGCGCAACTGCACATACAGCGCCTGGTCGAAACGTTCCCCGCTCCGCGCCACCAACTGCGCGCGCGCGGGCCCGGCAAGCACGGCACTGGCCAGTGCGTAGTCGTTGCGCGCCTGAGTATTGAGTGCTTGCACGCCAGTCCACAACGCAGTGGCCAGCCACAAACCGGTAAAAACGCTGATGCACTGCAGGCGGTGGCGCCACCAATGGCTGCACAGCGCCTGCAAGGTGATCAGCAGGTTGTTCATCAGGCTCGTACCCGGCCCATCTGCAGGACACAGCGGCGTTGCAGGCGGGCGGCCAGGCGCTGGCTGTGGGTCACCATCAGCACGCTGCTGCCGGCCTCGTCCACCAGTTGCAGCAACAGCGCCAGGACCTCGTCACTGCTCGCCTCGTCCAGGCTGCCGGTGGGCTCGTCGGCGAGCAGCAATAGCGGCCTGCTCGCCAGCGCCCGGCCAATGGCGACCCGCTGCTGCTGGCCGCCAGACAATTGTTCCGGGTAGCGCTGCAGCAGTGCCGTCAACCCCAGGCGCGAGGCCAGGTGCGTGACCCACTTCGGGTCATGGCGCCCTGCCAGGCGCGCCTGGAAGGCCAGGTTGGCAGCGACATCCAGGCTGCTGATCAAGTTGTATTGCTGGAACACCAGGCCGATGCCCTCGCGCCGCCAGCGTGCCAGGGCGCCTTCGCCACGGCTGTCGAGTGGCTCGCCATCGATCAGGATGCGCCCCCCGTCGGCGCGGTCGAGGCCGGCCAGCAGGTGCAGCAAGGTGCTCTTGCCGCTGCCGGACTCGCCCATCAGGGCCAGGCTGCTGCCGCGAGCCAGGGTCAGGTCGACCCCACGCAGCACTTCCAGCGGGCCTTGGGCGGTGGCGAACGACTTGCGCAGGTGTTCGACGACCAGCATGGGAGGTACCTTTTCTTGCGGGTCAGACAGTAGGCATAGCTGCAATCGCCGCTTTGGGGCAACTCTCTTGTGCTGTTTTCACGGGCCTTATCGCCGGCAAGCCGGCGATAAGGCCGGGACCGGCGCCTCAGTTCACCAAGGCGTGCTGCACCTCACCCACCGTCGCCGCCAAGCTGTTCAGGTGCAAACTCAACACCCGCTCCACCGGTGCCTGGTCCAGCGGCCAATGCAACGCAATGCTCCCCGCCAGCCGCCCCTGCACACGCAACGGCAGGGCAATCGCCCGGATCAGAAACGGCAAGCGCACCGGATATTCCCAATAACCTTCAGTACGCTGGCCAAAGCCTTTGTGCACATCCGCCTCGAGATCGCGCAACAACGCCTCACCACCCACCCGCTCATGCGCCGCCAGGCGCTGCACCTCATCTGCTGCCAGCTCTTTCAAACACGCCCGGCCCATCGCCGAATGAAACAGGCTGGCATGGTGCCCGACAATCTGGCAGTTGACCGGATAACGCTTGCGCAGCACCTGCGGGATGGCGCTTTCCATCACCTCCAGGCACTCGCCGTCGAAACACGAAAGGTCCGCCACCAGGCCGGTGCGCTCGCTCAGCTCCAGCAGCAGCGGCGCGGCGCTTTCCACCAACTGGCGCTTGAAGCGCTGCTGGCGGTCGCCGAACAGGCGCCGGGCACACAGGCGATAACGCCGGTCGCTCAGGCCGCGGTAGACCCAGCCCTGTTCCTGCAAGGTGGCCAGCATGCGCGACACCGTGGCCTTGGGCAGTGCGGTCAGGTAGTGCAGTTGTTCCAGCCCCAGCGCCTGGTGTTCTCCGAGCAAGTCGACGATGGCCAGCGCACGCTCCACTGAGCGCACGCCACCGCTTTCTGCCGTAGTACCCATGGGTTCGACCTCCCTGTCTGTGCGTGGATGGTCATCATGCACAGCAAGATACGGGCCTGCCCAGGGCTTTCAGCGCGACTGCAGGCACACCGGCGGCCGCCGCTCGACCCAGCGGGTCAGCTGTTCGTGGGCAAAGGCCAGCTGCAACACCGCCTGGTCGGCCTGCGCCGGGCCTATGATCTGTAGGCCCATCGGCAGCCCGGCAGCATTGAATCCCACCGGTACGCTCATGCTCGGCAGGCCGGCCAGGGTCGGCCCGATGACGACCTCCATCCAACGGTGGTACGTGTCCATGACCTGCCCGCCGACCACCTTCGGCCATGGCTCGGCTGCGTCGAAAGGGAACACCTGGGCAGACGGCAACAGCAGGAAATCGTAACGCTCGAACAGTGCGTGCAACGCCTGGTACCAGGCGCTGCGGTCGATCGAGGCCTTGTAGACCTGCGCCGCAGTCAGGCCCAGGCCCCCTTCCACTTCCCACTGCGCCTCAGGCTTGAGCAGTGCGCGCTTGCTGGGGTCGGCGTAGGCCGCGCCCAGGTTGCCGTGCACCAGGAAGTGGCGATGGGTGAGCCAGCATTGCCACAAACGCGCGAGGTCGAAGCCTGGCTGGCACGCCTCGACTTCGCAGCCCAGCTCGGCAAAGTCGGCCAGCGCCGCCTCGCACAGGCTCAGCACACCGTCATCCATCGGCAGGTAGCCATCGAAGTTGCCCAGCCATCCGACCCGCACACCCTCGAAATCGCGCTGCAGCCCGGCCGCAAAGTCGCGCGGGCCGTCACTCAGCGACAACGGTGCGCAAGGGTCACGCCCCGCCTGCACCGACAGCAACCGCGCCACGTCCTTCACCGTGCGCCCCATCGGCCCCTCGGTGGCCAGCTGCTGCATGAACAGCTCCGGCGTTGGCCCATAGGGCACCCGCCCTTGCGAGGGGCGCAGGCCGAACACGTTGTTGAACGCCGCCGGGTTGCGCAGCGAGCCCATCATGTCGCTGCCATCGGCCACCGGCAGCAGCCGCATGGCCAGCGCCGCCGCCGCGCCCCCGCTGCTGCCGCCCGCCACACGGCGGTGGTCGTAGGCATTGGTGGTGGTGCCGAACAACGTGTTGTAGCTCTGCGAGCCCAGGCCGAACTCCGGCACGTTGCTCTTGCCGACGATGATCGCCCCGCTTGCCCGCACCCGCGCCACGCTGACGGCATCGTGCGCCGGCACCTGCTCGGCGAACAGCGGCGAGCCCAGCGTGGTGCGCAACCCCGCGGTGGCCGCCAGGTCCTTGATTGCCTGCGGCATGCCATGCATCCAGCCGCGCGACTGGCCGCACGCCAACTCGCGGTCGCGTTCATCCGCCTCAGCCAGCAGCGCCTCGCCCTCACGCAGCGACACCAGCGCGTTCACCTGCGGGTTGAAGCGCTCGATATGGCCCAGGTACGCCCACATCACCTCACGGCACGACAGCTGGCGGGTGTGGATCGCCTGGGACAGCGCCTCGGCATCGAGGGCGACGATCGGGTCGATGGCTAACAGGTTCACGGTTTCACTCCAAGGTTGAAGGCGACAGGCTTGCCGGCGCGCGGCGCCTCTTTCAGGCAGTAGGTGCCCAGCAACGTCAGCAGGCAGGCGAACAGCACGTAGAACGACGGCGCCACCGGGGTGCCGAGCACCTTGCTCAGCCAAGTGACGATCAGCGGAGCAAAGCCGCCGAATACCATCACCGCCACGTTGTAGGCCACCGACACGCCAGTGGAGCGCACTTCGATCGGGAACTGCTCGGCCAGGGCAGTCGGCGCCGGGCCGAAGAAGCCGCCGATGGCGGTGCACAGCAGCAGCTGCATCACCAGCAGGCGCTCGATCGACGGCGCCGCGGCCACCCACACGTACAGCGGGTAGACCATCACGAAAAACGCCAGGGTGAAGGCCATCAACACCGGCCGGCGACCGAGCCGGTCCGACAGCGCGCCGGCCAGCGGAATGACCACCGTCATCAGGCCGACGGCAAGCATCTGCACCAGCAGCACCTGGTCCAGTGGCAGGCCCAGGTTCTTGTGGGCGAAGGTGGGCATGTTCACCAGCACGACGTAGAACGACACCGTCGCCCCACAGGCCAGCCCCATCGACACCAGCAAACTGCGCCGATGCTCACGCAGCACCTGCCACAGGCTCGGCGCCTGGCCCTTGGCCTGCTTGCGGGCTTCGAGGAATTCTTCGGGTTCTTCCATGTGCTTGCGAATCCACAAGCCCACCGGGCCAATCAGCAGGCCCAGCACGAACGGGATCCGCCAGCCCCAGCTGTCCAGTTGCTCAGGCGTGCACAGGTGAGTCACCAGCGCGACCATCGCCGCCCCCGAAAACACCGCCAGGCACTGCCCCACCAGCTGCCACGAGCCATACAGCCCCTTGCGATGCGCCGGCGCACTCTCCACCAGAAACGCCGTGGCGCTGGCGTACTCACCGCCTGTGGCAAAGCCCTGCAGCATGCGCGCGACCACGATCAGCAGCGGCGCGCCCATGCCGATGGCCAGGTAGCTGGGGGCAAAGGCGATCATCGCGATCGACACGGTCATCAGGCGGATGATCAGCTGCATCGCCGCCTTGCGCCCCTTGCGGTCGGAATAGATACCCAGCAGCACGCCCCCCACCGGGCGCATGAAAAAGCCCACGCCGAAGGTGGCCAGGGCCATCAGCAGCGAGGCGTACTCGTCGTCGGAGGGGAAGAACTGGCGGGCAATGATGCTCGCCAGAAAGCCGTACACGATAAAGTCATACCACTCCAGGGCGTTACCGATGACCGCCGCGACCACTTGCCGGGTACGCGACGCGCCTGTGTTTGAAGTCTGCATGCGGAACACTCCATCAATCTGTTGGCCAGAAACGGTTCAAGTGATCGCCCAGGCGCGGTCGCGCCCAGGTTCCAGCGGCAGTTGTCAATGAAGGCAGTCAGGCAGGCTTGAGCCAGCGCTCGGTCAGCGCACCCCAGTAGGCGGCGCCGGTCAGCAGGATGTCGTCGTTGAAGTCGTAGGCCGGGTTATGCACCATCGGCCGCTTCTCGCCATTGCCGATGAACAGGTAAGCGCCCGGGCACCGCTGCAGCATCCAAGCGAAGTCCTCGCTGCCCATCAGCTTGCGGGTGTTGCCGTCCACCGCCTCAGCCCCCAGCAGCTCGACCCCGACCTGGTGGGCGAAGGCGTTTTCTGCGGTATGGTTGACCAGCACCGGGTACGCCGGGCGATGCTCGATGCTGGCGCTGCAGCCGTAGCTTTCGGCCTGGTGGGTGATGATCGCCTGCACACGCTCCAGGGTCTGCGCCCGCACCTCGGCGTTGAGCGCACGCAGGCTCAAACGCAGCAACGCCTGCTGCGGGATCACGTTGGCCGCCTCGCCCGCCTGCAGCGCGCCGACGGTCACCACGGCCGCCTCCTGTGCATCGATATTGCGCGCCACCACCGTTTGCAGCGCCATCACCACACTGGCCGCCGCCACCAACGGGTCGACGGTCAGGTGCGGCATCGACCCATGGCCACCGACACCCTCGAGGGTGACCGTGAGCAAATCCTGCGAGGCCATCATCGGCCCCTCACGAAACCCCAGGTGCCCCGCCGGCAGCCCCGGCATGTTGTGCATGCCGAACAGCGCATCACACGGGAAGCGCTCCAGCAGCCCATCGGCCAGCATCGCCTCGGCCCCGCCCTGGCCCTCCTCGGCCGGCTGGAAGATCAGTGTCAACGTGCCATCGAACTGCCGGGTCGCCGCCAGATAACGCGCCGCGCCCAGCAACATGGTGGTGTGCCCGTCGTGGCCGCAGGCGTGCATGCAGCCCTGGTGGCGGCTGCTGTACGCAGCGCCGGTGGCCTCATGGATCGGCAGCGCGTCCATGTCGGCACGCAGGCCAAGCCTGCGCGGGCTGCTGCCGTTGCGCAGCACACCAACCACACCGGTCTTGCCGATGCCGGTGTGCACCTCATAGCCCCAGTCCTTGAGCAACTGGGCGACCAGGGCCGAGGTGCGGCTTTCTTCGAAGCCGAGTTCGGGGTGGGCGTGGATATCGTGGCGGATGGCGTGCAGGTCGCTGGCCACGTCATTGAGCCAGGCCAGGATGTGCTGGTGTTGCTGCATGGGGAATCTCCTCGCGCGGGTGGGTCCCGTTCTTGTTGTTCGCTTTGAGATCACGACGGGGAAGGCAGGTCGTGCTTGAGGACAGATAAGCGCGAGTGGGTTGGGAGCACAATTGAATGTGGTTCCGTAGGGTGGAACCTGCTGGACAGTGCAGCCTTTTTCGCGGGCAAGCCCGCGAGGAGCCCGGCACGGCCAACATAAATGCTGATACCTTAAGATTCTCACTGCCAAGGAACGCCCCATGTCGCCACGATCCCCAACCCTTAACGGCTTCATCCGCGTCCGTGGCGCCCGCGAGCACAACCTCAAGAACATCGACGTCGACATCCCTCGCGACGCGCTGGTGGTGTTCACCGGGGTCTCCGGGTCGGGCAAATCCTCGCTGGCCTTTTCCACGCTCTACGCCGAAGCTCAGCGCCGTTACTTCGAATCCGTCGCACCCTATGCCCGGCGCCTGATCGACCAGGTCGGCGTCCCCGACGTGGATGCCATCGAAGGCCTGCCACCGGCCGTCGCTTTGCAACAGCAACGCGGTACGCCCAGCGCGCGCTCGTCGGTGGGCAGCGTTACCACGCTGTCCAGTTCGATCCGCATGCTGTATTCCCGCGCCGGCAGCTACCCGGCCGGGCAAACGATGCTGTATGCCGAGGACTTTTCACCCAACACGCCGCAGGGCGCCTGCCCCGAATGCCACGGCTTGGGCCGGGTGTACGAAGTGACCGAGGCGACCCTGGTCCCCGATCCGTCGCTGACCATCCGCGAGCGGGCGGTGGCGGCCTGGCCGATGGCCTGGCAGGGCCAGAACCTGCGCGACATCCTGGTGACGATGGGCTATGACGTCGATGTGCCCTGGCGTGACCTGCCGCAAGATCAACGAGACTGGATCCTCTACACCGAAGAAACCCCTACCGTGCCGGTGTACGCTGGCCTTACCCCGGCGCAGACCCGCGCCGCGCTCAAGCGCAAGCTCGAACCCAGCTACCAGGGCACCTTCAGCGGTGCCCGGCGCTACGTGATGCACACCTTCATGCATTCGCAGAGCGCGCAGATGCGCAAACGCGTGTCCCAGTTCATGCGCCCCAGCCCTTGCCCGCTGTGCCAGGGCAAGCGCCTGAAGCGCGAGGCGCTGGCGGTAACGTTCGCCGGCCGCGACATCGGCGAGCTGTCACGCCTGCCTTTGCAATCGCTGGCCGAGGTGTTGCGCACGGTGGCGGCGCCCGGTTACCTGGAGCAACACGAAGACACCCTGACCCTGGAAAAGCGCCTGGCCGCCCAGCGCATTGCCCACGAGCTGCTAGAACGCATCGCGCCGCTGATCGACCTGGGGCTCGGTTACTTGGCCCTGGAGCGCAGCACCCCGACGCTGTCTTCGGGCGAGCTGCAGCGTCTGCGCCTGGCCACCCAGCTCAACTCGCAGTTGTTCGGCGTGATCTACGTGCTCGACGAACCTTCCGCCGGCCTGCACCCTGCCGACAGCGAAGCGCTGTTTGTGGCGCTGCAACGGCTCAAGCAGGCCGGCAACTCGGTGTATGTGGTGGAGCACGACATGGACACCATGCGCCGTGCCGACTGGCTGGTGGATGTCGGCCCAGCGGCGGGCGAGCATGGCGGGCAGGTGCTGTACAGCGGCCCGCCCGCAGGCCTGGCGCAAGTAGAAGCGTCACGCACCCGCGCCTACCTGTTCGCCGCGCAGGTGACGGCCGCACGGGTAGCACGCCCGGCAAAGCAATGGCTGAAGCTTGAGGGCATCACGCGCAACAACCTCGATAACCTCAGTACACAATTCCCGCTTGGCTGCTTCACCTCAGTGACCGGCGTTTCTGGCTCGGGCAAGTCGAGCCTGGTCAGCCAGGCCTTGCTGGAGCTGGTGGGCGCTCACCTGGGCCATGCCGAACAGCGGGCCGAGCCCGAGGCGCAGAGCCTTGAGGATGAACCCGAGCAGGCCAGCAGCGGGCGTGTGAGCGCAGGTTTGGAGCACATCACGCGGCTGGTGCAGGTCGACCAGAAACCCATCGGCCGCACGCCACGCTCCAACCTGGCGACCTACACCGGTTTGTTCGACCCTGTACGCAAACTGTTCGCCGCTACCGAACAGGCCAAGGCCTTGGGCTTCGATGCCGGGTGGTTCTCGTTCAACGTTGCAAAGGGGCGCTGCGAAAACTGCGAGGGCGAAGGGTTCGTCAGTGTCGAATTGCTGTTCATGCCCAGCGTCTATGCGCCCTGCCCGACCTGCCACGGTGCGCGCTACAACCCCGAGACGCTGGCTGTTACCTGGCAAGGCATGACCATCGCCCAGGTGCTGCAGCTGACCGTCGACCAGGCGCTTGAAGTGTTTACCGAACAGCCACCGGTGCGGCGCTGCCTGCAGGTGCTGCAGGACATCGGCCTGGGTTACCTGCGCCTGGGCCAGCCCGCCACCGAGCTGTCTGGCGGCGAGGCGCAGCGCATCAAGCTGGCCACCGAGCTGCAACGCATGGCCCGTGGCGCCACGCTGTATGTGCTGGATGAGCCTACCAATGGGCTGCACCCGCAAGACATTGACCGGTTGCTGGTGCAGCTGAACCGCCTGGTCGAGGGCGGGCACAGCGTAGTGGTGGTCGAGCATGACATGCGTGTGGTGGCGCAGAGCGACTGGGTGATCGACATCGGGCCGGGGGCTGGCGATGCGGGGGGAACGGTGGTGGTGAGTGGTACGCCCGAGGTGGTTGCCCAGTGCAGTGACAGCCGAACCGCCGAGTTTCTGGCCCGGGCCCTTTAGCGCCTGCAGCGGCCCTCGCCGGCAAGCCGGCTCCCACAGGTACTGCGCAAAACTTCAAACCTGTGCCGTCTCTATCGGAGCCGGCTTGCCGACGATAGGGCCGGTGATAGCACAACACCTGCTGCAGGCAAAATCCTTTCTATACTGCCAAAGGCATCCCCAAATGCCACCTGCCCAATAGCTAGCAAAACCTCACAAAACAACAACCGAGGTGGCAAATGGTCTGGCAGCAAATCTACGATCCGTTCTCTAGCCCCGTGCTCTCCACCCTCATGGCCGCTGTCCCGGTAGTGGTCATGTTGGCAGCACTGGCCTTCTTCCATATAAAAGCCCACATCGCCGCCCTGCTCGCCCTGGGGTCGGCGCTGTTGATCTCGATCGTCGCCTTCGGCATGCCCGCCAGCATGGCGGGTTCTGCGGCGCTGTACGGCGCGGCCAACGGGCTGCTACCGATCGGTTGGATTGTCCTCAACATCATCTTCCTGCACCGGCTCACCACCGAGAACGGCTCGTTCAAGGTGCTGCAGGACTCGCTGGCACGCATCACCGACGACCGCCGCCTGCAACTGCTGCTGATCGCCTTCTGCTTCGGCGCCTTCTTCGAGGGCGCGGCGGGCTTCGGCACGCCGGTGGCGGTGACCGGGGCGATCCTGATCGGCCTGGGTTTCTCGCCGCTGGCGGCTTCGGGCCTGGCACTGATCGCCAACACCGCGCCGGTGGCCTTCGGCGCGCTGGGCACACCGATCATCACCCTGGCCAAGGTCACCGGGCTGGATGAAATGGAGCTGTCAGCCATGGTCGGCCGACAACTGCCGTTCTTCTCGGTGATCGTACCGTTCTGGTTGATCTGGGCCTTCGCCGGCTGGCGCAAGATGCTCGAAGTGTGGCCGGCGATTCTGGTGGCCGGTGTGAGCTTTGCGGTGCCGCAATTCGTGGTCTCCAACTACCACGGGCCGATGCTGGTGGACGTGATCGCCGCGCTGATTTCCATGGCCTGCCTGACCGGCTTCCTGCGGGTATGGAAGCCAGCCACCGTGCACACCTCGGCGGCGCTGACCGGGCGTGTCGACAACTCCAAGGTCGAGCCGGACGACCGGCCAGGCGCCAGTACCACCTTTTCCCAGGCCGACCAACGCAGCGTGCTCAAGGCCTGGATGCCGTGGATCATCCTGACGGTGTTCGTGTTCGCCTGGGGCACCGCGAGCTTCAAGAACCTCTTCGACACCCGCGCGGCACTCGACCCGGCCAGCGGTGTAGCCATGCTCGACCCGCAGGGCAAGCCGCTGCGCGAGGCCAACCCGGTGTTCGCGCCGGTGTTCACCTTCGACGCCATCCACCAGCAGATCGAAAAAGTTCCGCCGGTGGTGGCCACGCCAAAAAAAGAGGACGCCCAGTACAAGTTCACCTGGTTCACCGCCACCGGCAGTGGCATCTTCCTGGCCGCGATCCTCGGCGGCCTGTTGATGGGCTACTCGCCGCTGGAGCTGGCCCGCCAGTACCTGCGCACGTTGTGGGTGGTGCGTTACTCGCTGATCACCATCGTCGCCATGCTCGCGCTGGGGTTCCTCACGCGTTATTCGGGCCTGGACGCGACCATGGGGCTGGCATTCGCTGCCACCGGCATCTTCTACCCGATGTTCGGCACCCTGCTCGGCTGGCTGGGCGTGGCGCTGACCGGCTCGGACACGGCCTCCAACGTACTGTTCGGCGGTTTGCAGCGCGTTACCGCCGAGCAACTGGGGCTGAGCCCGGTACTGATGGCGGCGGCCAACAGCTCGGGCGGGGTGATGGGCAAGATGGTCGATGCGCAGTCCATCGTCGTGGCCTCGACGGCCACTCGCTGGTACGGGCATGAGGGGGAAATCCTGCGCTATGTGTTCTTCCACTCGATCATTCTGGCGATTCTGGTAGGTTGCCTGGTGACCTTGCAGGCTTATGTGGCGCCGTTCACGTCGATGGTGGTGGGTGGTTGATTCGCTGAGCCAACACTGGCCCCTTTGCCGGCACGCCGGCTCCCACAGGCACGCCTTGGTTCTTGAACCTGCGCAGTACCTGTGCGAGCCGGCTTGCCGGCGATAGGGCTGCCACGTACAGTCTGCCCCATGGACAAATACGCCCCCCGCCAGTGGCTCCCGCACGAACAGCCCAGCCTGCCCGGCTCCCCTTCCACGCCCCTGCACGCCCCGGCCAAGCGCCTGGCGTTCGGCGTGGTCGGCCTGCTGGTGGCGATCACTGGCGGCTTGGGCAACGCGCTGGTCACCGCCAACCTGGTGTTCCTGCAGGGTGCCCTTGGCGCGACCACCGCAGAAATGGCCTGGCTGCCCGCCGCCTACGTGATGACCAACGTGTCGATCAACCTGCTGCTGGTCAAATTCCGCCAGCAGTTCGGCCTGCGCGCGTTCACCGAGGTGTTCCTGGTGCTCTACGCGCTGGTCACCTTTGCCCACCTGTTCGTCAACGACCTCAACTCGGCCATCGCTGTAAGGGCAGCCCACGGCATGGTAGGCGCGGCGCTGAGTTCGCTGGGCTTGTACTACATGATCCAGGCATTCCCGGCACAGTGGCGGCTAAAGGCCATGGTGCTCGGGCTGGGCGCCTCGCAGTTGGCCTTGCCACTGGCGCGGATCTTCTCTGAAGACCTGCTGCAGATCGCCGAGTGGCGCGGCTTGTACCTGTTCGAACTGGGCCTGGCGCTGGCCGCGCTGGGCTGCGTATTGATGCTCAAGCTGCCCCCGGGCGATCGCTTCAAAACCTTCGAGCCGCTGGACTTTCTGACCTTTACCCTGATGGCCAGCGGCACCGCCCTGCTCTGCGCCGCGCTGTCGCTGGGGCGCATCGACTGGTGGCTGGAAGCGCCGTGGATCGGCATTGCCCTGGCGGCCTCCATCGCCCTGGTGTTCAGTGGCTTGGCCATCGAGCACAACCGCCAGAACCCGCTGCTGATGACGCGCTGGCTGGGCAGCGGCGCGATCATCCGCCTGGGCCTGTGCGTGATCCTCATCCGCATGGTCACCTCCGAGCAATCCACCGGCGCCGTGGGTTTTCTGCAAGTGCTGAACATGGGCAGCGAGCAGATGCGCACGTTGTATTGGATCATGCTGCTGGGCTCGGTGGCGGGCCTGGCCAGCAGCGCCCTGACCATCAACCCCAACCACCTGGTGATCCCGCTGTTCATCTCGCTGTTGGCCATGGCCACCGGGGCGTTCATGGACAGCAGCTCGAGCAACCTGACCCGCCCGGCGCAGATGTACCTCAGCCAGTTTCTGCTGGCCTTCGGCAGCACCTTCTTCCTCGGCCCGTCCATGGCCCTGGGAATCAGCCACGTGCGTGCCAACCCGCGCAACCTGGTGAGCTTTTCGGTGCTGTTCGGCATCTGCAACAACCTCGGCGGGCTGATTGGCGCCGCGCTACTGGGCACCTTCCAGACCTGGCGCGAAAAGTTTCATTCCAGCCACCTGATGGACCGCCTGAGCTTCCTTGAACCGTTGGTCAACGCCCGCGTGCAAAGCGGCGGCGGTAGTTACGCCGGCATTCTTGCCGACCCGGCCCTTCGCAGCGAGGCCGGCATGCGTGTGCTGGCCAGCGCGGCCACACGCGAGGCCAACGTGATGGCCTACAACGATGTGTTCGTGCTGATCGGCAGCATTGCCGTGCTCACCATGATCTGGATTTGCATACGCGGTTCCTGGCTGTGGTACACCGCCCGCCAGGCCGCTTCACCTGACGCCACCCGCGGTACTGCCAGCCGATGACCGACGAAACCCGCACCACGACCACCACCGCCATTGCCGAAACCCCGGAAGGCGCCACCCCACCCAGCGAGCCGACCAGCCCGGTGCGCTCGCGGCGGGTGCGCATCCTGTCATCGGTCATGTTCGCCAGCGTTGCCCTGGCCGGCATCCTGCTGGTGCTCTATGCCTGGCGCCTGCCGCCGTTCAGCAGTGCCATCGAGAGCACCGAGAACGCCCTGGTACGCGGCCAGGTGACGATCATCGGGCCGCAACTGAGCGGCTATATCGTTGATGTGCCGGTGCATGACTTCCAGTTCGTCAAGGCCGGCGACCTCTTGGTGCAGCTTGACGACCGCATCTACAAGCAGCGCCTGGCCCAGGCCATCGCCCAGCTGCAGCAGCAGCAGGCGGCGCTGGCCAACAACCTGCAGCAGCGCAACAGCGCCGAGGCCACCATCGCCCAACGCCAGGCGGCCATTGGCGATGCCGCGGCCCAGGCCGACAAAGCCCGCGCCGACTTGCGCCGTAGCCAGGCGTTGGTCAGTGATGGTTCGGTGTCCCGCAGCGATTTTGACCTGGCGCGCGCCAGCCAGGCTGCCGCCATCGCCACCCTGGCCCAGGCCAAGGCCGCGCTGGCCATCGCCCGCCAGGACCGCGAGACGGTGATCGTCAACCGCGCGGCGCTGGAGGCGGCGGTGGAAAACGCCAAGGCGGCGGTAGAGCTGGCCCGCATCGACCTGGACAACACCCGGGTGACGGCGCCACGCGATGGCCAGCTGGGGCAGATCGGCACGCGTCTGGGCGCCTACGTCAACTCCGGGGCGCAACTGATGGCACTGGTACCGGACACCCTGTGGGTGATCGCCAACATGAAGGAAACCCAGATGGCCGATGTGCGCATCGGCCAGCAGGCAACCTTCACCGTCGATGCGCTCAACCACCTGAAGTTGCGCGGCCATGTGCAGCAGATTTCGCCGGCCACCGGCTCCGAATTCGCCTTGCTGCAGGCCGACAACGCCACCGGCAACTTCGTCAAGATCGCCCAGCGCATACCGGTGCGGATCACCGTGGATGCCGACCAGCCGCAAGCCAAGCGTTTGCGGCCCGGGATGTCGGTGGTGGTCAGCATCGATACCCGTGCTGAGCCCCAATAAGGCTTGCATTCACGGCGATGCGTTTTTGAGAACCGTGTCGAGATGCCGTCCTGCCACGATTGCGCCGCTCTAACCCGTGGGTTCTAATTCCGACCCACCGGTTTTATCTTCGCAATCCAAGGACGCTTGATCATGTACAGGAAGATCGTACCGCTGGCGCTGCTGGCCACCGTGGCAGGCTGCTCGGACACCGTGGACACCAGCGAAGCCAGTTTCAAGAAGGCCGCGCAAGCCTACCTCGACACCCAGTACCCGCAATGCTTCGTGGTCAGTTCTTTTCCCACCCAGACCCAGGACTTCGACACCAACGGCACCAACAAGGCGCTGCATGCCCTGGCCCAGGTCGGGGTGGTGAGTGAAAAGGAAATCTCCCGCACCGAAGTGCCGGAACGCCTGTGGCAAAAGGCCCGCACGGACATCTACTACGCCTACGACCTGACCGACGAAGGCCGCAAATACTACAAGGCCGACGCACAGAAGATGCTCAACGGCACCACCCGTGGCGGGCTGTGCTTCGGCAAGGCGCAGGTGACGGCGATCGAGCGCTTCACCGAGCCAGGCGAGACGATGGGGCAGACCATTTCCGACGTGACCTATGCCTACAAGATCACAGGATTGCCGGACTGGGCGGCTAGCCAGGAAGTGAAGGCCAACATTCGCAAGCTAGGCGAGGCCGTGGCCACCAACGACACGCCGGCCAAAGAAACGCGGGTGATGGTGCTGACCAACAAGGGTTGGGTGCACGAGCGCTTGTTCGATAAATGATGTTGTCTGTCCCGGCCTCTTTGCGGCGGTTCGGCGCGAAGCGGCCGGGGCAGTCACATCCACAAGGCTAATACCAGCGGCAACCAGGCAAACGACAGCACGGTGGAGCACATCACCAGGTTCGCCACCTGTTCCGGCTCGCGGTTGGCCCGCACCGCCATCAGGTAATTGAACACCGCCACCGGCATTGCCGACTGCAGCACCAGCACCGCCCGCTCCATCTGCTCAAGCCCCAGCGCGGCACCCACCGCCCACCCCACCGCTGCCCCCAGCACAATGCGCAGGCCGCCCAACAGCAGGCCACTGCCAATGTGCTGCGGGCGAATGCTCGCCAGCGACACACCGAGTGTCAGCAGCATCAGTGGGATCGACATGCCGCCCAGCAGGTCTGCCGTGTTGGCCAACCAGCGCGGCAACTCGAAGTCGAGAAAGATGATCGGCATGGCGCCAGCCAGGCTAATGACGATGGGGTTGCGCAGCAGCGCCTTGAATGAAGCCGCTGTCCCGGAAATGGCCATGCCGATCGTGAACTGCACGATCGACAGGGTCAGGAAGAACGCCACGGCCAGCGCCAGGCCGTGTTCACCGAAGGCATACAGGCTGATCGGCAGGCCCATGTTGCCGGTATTGGGGAACATGAAGGCCGGCAACAACACGCGCCAGTGCTGGCCCGAGGCGCGACACACCAGCCACCCGGCCAGCGCCATGCCCAGCGTGCACAGCAGGCAGGCTATGGCCATGCTGGTGAACGCCGCCGGGTCGAGCTCGGTGCGGCTGAGGGTCGACAGCACCAGCGAGGGCGTACCGACGGTCATGACCATCCTGGCGACGAATGCGGTGGGATAGTCCAGGCCTTTGCGTGCCCAGGCGTAACCGATGCCGGCGACGATGAAGACCGGGGCCAGGATGGCGAACAGTGAGGCGAGCATGGGGATGGGCCTTCCTTGGAGCGTTGGGCGACAGTATGCCGCAGGCTTCAACAGTCCGGGGCTGCTTTGCAGCCCTGCTCGATATCGGCTCCAGGGACAAAGCCGTCTTATTCCGACCTGCGGCGTCCCGTCGCACTCAACACCCCCTTGGGCAAACCCCGCGAAGGCCGTAGAATCGCGCCTCCTTTTCGCCCGTCGCCTTGAACGGTGGCAACCGGCAGCAACGACAGAGTCCGTGCCTGACCACATGCCCATCCATGTGAAATAGGCTCAACCGACCCGCGCGGCCCGCTTTTACAGGGTCCAGCGGTTGAGTCTTGCCCAGGTCGCATCCAGCCCAGGCACACCCGTGCAGCCTTTGGCCCTCTTCGGGCCTGTTTGGCGTGCGCGTTCGAAGAGGCGTTCCCAACCGCCACTCCAACTTGAGGTATGTATGTCTGCGCGTTTGCTGGCCATGGCGCTGGCGCCCCTGCTCGGGCTGTTCATCATCGCCCTGGGCAATGGTTTCATGTCTTCCCTGACCACCCTGCGCCTGGGCGCTGCCGGTGAATCGGCGACGATGATCGGTATCGTCTCGTCCAGCTACTTCCTTGGCCTGACCCTCGGCGCGATCTTCAACGACCGCCTGATCCTGCGCATCGGCCATATCCGCGCCTACACCAGTTTCGCGTCGCTGATTGCCGCCACCATCCTGCTGCAAGGGGTGTTCTACGACACTACCTGGTGGTCGATCCTGCGCCTGATCAACGGCTGGGCCGCAGTCGGCGTGTTCCTCGTCATCGAGAGCTGGCTGCTGCTGGCCGGCGACGCGAAGATCCGTGGGCGCCTGCTGGCGCTGTACATGATCGCCTTCTACGGCGCCGGCGTGATCGCCCAGGCCTGTTTGGGCGAAATCACCCACCTGGGCGACAGCGCACCGTTCATGCTGGCCGGCATGCTGGCTGCGCTGTCGGTGCTGCCGATTGTCATCTTGCCGCGGGTGTCGCCGCTGCTGGAGCAAGTCGAGCCGCTCAAGCCACGTCAATTGCTGGGCGTTGCACCGTCGGGCCTGGTCGGGTGCTTCGGCTCGGGCGTGGCCATCGCCGGCATTTATGCCCTGCTGCCGCTGTACCTGCAGCGTATCGGCCTGGACGTGGGTGAGGTCGGCAACATGATGGCCTGGGTGATCCTCGGCGCCATGCTGCTGCAGTACCCGGTGGGGCGCTGGTCCGACCGCAAGGACCGCCAGGACGTGCTGATCGCCCTGGCCGCGCTGTGCGTGCTGCTGTCGCTGGTCACTGTGTTCCTGCCTTCGCAGTCTGCGTTGCTGCCGGCGATGCTGTTCCTGCTCGGTGGCGGCGTGTTCACGCTGTACCCGGTAGCGGTCAGCCATGCCGCCGACCGCGCGCCGTCGGATGCGCTGGTACCGATGATCCAGGGCCTGCTGCTGATCAACTCGCTGGGCTCGGCCATGGCGCCGCTGGCCATTTCCCCGGCGATGACCGAGTTTGGCGAAGCCGGTCTGTTTTGGGCCTTTGCCGTGGTCAACCTGGGCATGGTGTGCTTCTTCCTGTGGCGCCGCGGCAAACGCCCGGCAGCGGAGCACCCGGCGCCGTTCACCGCTTCGACCACCTTCTCGCCAACCGGCGCCGAGTTGCGGGTGACCGAAGACCTGATGCATGCCGCACAGGAACATCCGCAGGAGCATCCACCGCTGCAGCCTGCCGAAGCGCCCGCACCCCGCGCAGAAGCGCATTGAAAATCGGGGCTGCTGCGCAGCCCAATCGCCGGCAAGCCGGCGCCCTTATCTGTGGGAGCTGGCTTGCCGGCGATTGGGCCGCACAGCGGCCCCGCTTTTATCTAACCGCCCGTCGCCCAAAGGGCACCCTGCCACCCGACACCAGCCAAACGAATGACAGATCATCCGCTCAGGAGATTCGCCATGATCCGCATTCGCCCACTACCGCTGCTGCTCACCCTCGCCCTGGGCCTCGGCTCGGCCACCAGCTTCGCCGCCTCCGACACTTCCGATACCAACACCGACGCCTACCCGAAAACCGACCAGCAAGGCGGCAAGACCGCCGGTGAAGGCAGCAGCGTCAACAGCCCCGGCAGTGGCCAGGACAACGACAGCGCCGACACCGGCAGCGATGCTGCCGACGGTGCTGCGGGCGGTTCAAACAGCACCGGTGAAGCGACAGGCTCCGGCGCGGGACAGAGCGGTGGCACCGCTGAGGACCAGGACAGCCGCTGACGGCAGCCTGGACTACACTGCGGCCAATCGCCCCGCCAAGGAATCGCCATGAACCTCAAGCCCTTGCTGTTTGCCGCCCTGCTGCCGACTGCCGCATTGGCGGCCGGTAACGGCTCCGGTGCGTTGTCGATCAGCTCGTCTTCCTTCACCGATGGCGGCGTGATCGCCTTGCAACAGGTCGGGCCCGACCCGGCCTGCGGTGCGGGTGAAGAGCGTACGCCGCAGTTGAGCTGGAAGAACCTGCCGGCAGGCACGCGCTCACTGGCCCTGGTGATGTTCGACCCGGACGGTGGCAAAGGCACTGGCGTGGTGCATTGGCTTGCCTACAACATCGACCCTGCAATCGATGGGTTGGAAGAAGGCAAGTTCGCCTTGACCACTCAAGCCGTGACCGTAGGACGCAATTCGCGTGGCACCCTCACCTACCGGGGGCCTTGCCCACCGGCGGGTGACAATCCGCATCACTACGCGTTGACCTTGATCGCCACGGATATACCCATCGGAACATTGCCCGAAGGGCTGGATCGCAATGGGTTGATGGAATTACTGCAAGGGCATGCGCTGGGGGCGCAGAGCCTGGTGGGCAGGTATGGGCATTGAAGTTGGCTCCGCTGGCCCTTTCGCGGGACGAGCCATACCCTCCACAGGTTGTGCGCCTTTATGAACCCGGCGCAGAGCCTGTGGGAGCGGTCTTGCACCACGAAAGGGCCGTTACCGACTCACCGCCAATACTGCGGATCATCGACAATCCGCTCATGGCCCGCAAACAATGCTGGTAGCTGCTCCTTGAGGTAGTCGATCCAGGTCCGCACCTTGGCATCCAGATAATGCCGTGACGGATAGATCGCATACAACGCGCTATCCCGTAACCGGTAAGGGGCCAACAACCGTCGCAAGCGCCCCTGCTCGATCGCTTGGCTGGCCGTGTAGAAGGGCAGCAAACCAATCCCCATGCCCAGCTCGCTGGCCACCAGCATCGCATCGGCGACATTGGTCAGGAAGCTGTCGCGCGGCGCTATCACGCAATGGTCCAGACCTTCCGGGAATACCCAGTCGCCCTCGTACATCGGGTAGGCCATGCGCAGGCAGCGGTGTTCATGCAGTTCTTGCGGGCGCTGGGGCACGCCATTGGCTTGCAGGTAACTGGGCGCCGCGCAGGGGATGCTGAAGATCTTGCCCAGTGGCACGGCGATCAATTGAGAGTCGGGCAAGGCTTCGTCCACGGTGATCACCACGTCGTGCCCCTCGGCCAGCGGGTCGGGGTTGCGCTGGGACAGGGTCAGCTCGATCACCACCTCCGGGCACAGCGCGTTGTAGCCGGCCACCAGTGGCATCAGCAGCATGCCCAACCCATGCGGGCAATGCAGGCGCAGCCGGCCCCGCGGCGTAAGGTGGGCGCCACGGGCCTCGCCCACGGCCTCTTCGGTCAGCAGCATGATCTGCCGCGCACGCTCAAGGAAGCGCTCGCCCGCCTCGCTCATGCGCAGGCGCCGCGTGGTGCGGTGCAGCAAGCGGGTCTGCAGCTGGTTTTCAAGCTCGGCGACGATCCGCGACACCTGCGCGGCAGAGATGTCCAGGGCATTGGCAGCGGCGGCAAAGCTGCCGCACTCCACCACCCTGGCAAAGGTACGCATGGCATGCAGCATGTCCATGGGGATGAGCTCCTTGTGCGTTCTTATTCGTGCGTTCCAGGCAGGAATCTATCACGGCTTAGCCCCTTTATTGTGCATAGCCAATGAATACATCATTGGTTAAACATCGAAAAAGGAGCCTGCCATGAACCTCAAACGCTCGATCGCCCTGCTCGCACTGTCTGCCACCTTCGCTTCGTTCGGTGCCTTCGCCGACCAGGCCGTCAGCCAGCCAGTTGCCAACAGCAGCGCGAACTACGAATACGGCATGCCACTGGACGTGGCCAAGGTCATCTCGATCACCCCGGCCAGCAACATTGCCGACTGCCAGATCGGCACCGCGCACATGGTCTACGTCGACCACCAAGGCCAGACCCGTGAGGTCAACTACCGCGAGATGGGTAACTGCTCGCAGATGTGATTCAGGCCAGCACCTGGGTGATCCACCCGACCTGTTTGGCAAATACGCGCTGCTTTTCCTCCGGGACCGTGTCCCGGGCACGTTCGAAGTTGACCAGGCTCTGTTGCTTCTGGCGCAACATGCGTTGCCACTTGATGAGGAATGCCGGGCTTTTCTCACGCATCAGCAGCGGGCCGAAATACAGCTCTTCTTCACTGTAGGCCACCGCGCCGTCCGGCTCGGCCACGATGATCTCGTAGTCGAAGCGATTTTCGCGCAACAGCTCTTCGTTCACGATCCGGTAGCCGTTCTCCATGAGCCAGCCTCGCAGCGCTCGCTCTTCGCCATTGGGTTGCAGGATCAAGCGCTCGCGGCCGCTAAGGCGTGCCTTGCCTTGTTCGAGGATTGCGCACATGGTCTTGCCGCCCATACCGCAGATACTGACCGCCGTGATGCGGTCCTGCGCGTCGATCGCCGCCAGGCCATCGGCCAGGCGAACGGTGATGCGCTCCTGCAGGCCGTTCCTGCGCACGTTGCGCTGGGCTGACGCATAAGGCGTCTGCGCCACTTCCCCGGCCACCCCCGCTTCGATCAAGCCACGCAGCGCCAGGGCCACCGGCAGGTAACCGTGGTCCGAGCCGATATCGGCCAGGCGCGCGCCCTGCGGCACATGCGCCGCCACACGTTCCAGGCGCATCGACAATGTCTGTTCGTTCAACTCACACCCCTTGCTCTACTATCGGCGCGATTTTGACCGCCATGACGCGCCATTACAATGCGCGCAGGCCAGACGGTGCCCTGCGGCTCGACCCCTGCGCCGCGCTCGCGTAGGCTTGCGCCTTTCCTTCCGTTGCAAGGCAAACCTCCCATGGCAAACCTCATCTTCACCCCGGATTCCGATGCCGAGTCCATTTCATCCGACGTCGCCGAGTACAACGGCATCCTGGTCACCACGCAGATCCCTGCCGACCTCGACGGCGACATCGTCCAGCAGAGCGAAAGTACCCTGCAGGCGCTGAAAGAGGCACTGGAAAAGGCCGGCAGCGGCATGGACCGTGTCATGCACCTGACCATCTACCTGACCGACATGGCCGACCGCGCAGCGTTCAACGAGGTGTACCAGCGCTTTTTCAGCAAGCCTTGGCCGGTACGTGCTGCGGTAGGCGTGGCTGCACTGGCTTACCCGCAAATGCGCGTGGAAGTGACCGCGATGGCGGCCAAGGGCTGATAACGCCGTTGCCTTAAGATCTTTGGGGGCGCGAAGCGGCCCCAACCCAAGCAGGAATGCTGCCCCCGATGTCTCACCGTTTTTGCCACAAGGCAGTCCGCGCCCTGGTGCCCACGCTTGGCCTGTGCTCAGCCGCCCACGCCGAACCCGCCACCCCCTTCAACCTGCTTGAACCGGTGGTGGTCACGGGCACCTACGCCCCCAACACCAGCTTCGACCTGCCCTATTCCATCGACACCGTCGAGCGCAGCCAGATCGCCGATGGCCAGCTGGGTGTGAACCTGTCCGAAGCGCTCAACCGCGTCCCCGGCCTGGTGGTACAGAACCGCCAGAACTACGCCCAGGACCTGCAAATTTCCTCGCGGGGCTATGGCGCCCGTTCGGCCTTTGGCATCCGTGGCATCAAGCTGCTCAGCGACGGCATCCCGGCCAGCACCCCGGATGGCCAGGGCCAGGCGGCATCGCTCAACCTCGATGTGGCCGAGCGCATCGAAGTGTTGCGCGGCCCCGCGTCATCGATCTACGGCAGTAATGCCGGTGGCGTGATCCAGATGTTTTCCCGCGATGGCGCCGGGCCGCCCAAGGTCGGCGCCGAAACCACCTTCGGCAGCGACGGCTTCAACAAGAATCACGTGTACAGCGAGGGCGGCAGCGAACAGGCCGGTTTCCTGGTCGATGCCTCGCGCATGGACACCGACGGCTACCGCGACCACAGTTCCGCGCGCCGCGACCAGACCTTCGCCAAAGTGCACGTCAAGCCCGATGAAGACAGCCGCCTGGCACTGATTTTCAGTACCCTTGAGCAGAACGGCACTGAAGACCCGCTCGGCCAGACCTGGGACGCCTACAAGCATGACCCGCGCTCGGTGTCGTCACGCGCCGAGGAATACAACACCCGCAAGAGCATCCACCACCAGCAGGTGGGCATGAACTACGAGCGTTACTTCGGCGAGGCAACCCTGCAGTTCAACCTGTATGCCGGCAAGCGCAGCGTGATCCAGTACCTGTCGATCCCCAAGGGCACGCCCGCGAACAACCGGGGCGGCGGCGTGGTCGATTTCGACCGCGAATTCCACGGCGGCACCCTGCGCTGGATCCAGCCGATCAGCGCCGCCCCCGGCAACCTGACGCTGACCTTCGGCGCCGACTACGACCGCAGCCGCGATGACCGCCGTGGCTTCCAGAACTTCAGCGGCGACACGCTGGGGGTGAAAGGCGAACTGCGCCGCGACGAAAAAGACACCGCCACCAGCCTTGACCCATACGTGCAGGCGCATTGGGAACTGGGCCGCTGGACCGTCGACGCCGGCCTGCGCCATAGCAGCATGGAAATGCAGGTGGACGACCGCTTCCTGTCCAACGGCGATGCCAGCGGCTCGAAGAAATACCAGCGCACTACGCCAACCTTGTCGGTGATGTACGCCTTCACCCCTGACCT
The DNA here is from genome assembly GCF_044744955.1 of Pseudomonas sp. NPDC087185. NCBI lineage: Bacteria > Pseudomonadati > Pseudomonadota > Gammaproteobacteria > Pseudomonadales > Pseudomonadaceae > Pseudomonas > Pseudomonas sp. NPDC087185. The sequence goes on from NZ_JBIUZK010000003.1 coordinate 247,835, forward strand.
GCACGGCTACATCAGCGCCGGCAAGGCCTTCGAGACTCCGACCCAGGCCGAAATGGCCTACGCGCCGGGCGCCCTGGAAGGCTTCAACTTCGGCCTGGAACCGGCCACCAGCACCCAGTACGAGCTGGGCATCAAGGCCCGCCCGGACGAACGCACGCGGATCAATGCGGCGATCTTCGAGATCCGCACCGAGGACGAGATTGTCGTGGCGGCGTCGGAAGGTGGTCGTACCAGCTACCGCAACGCCGGCAAGACCCTGCGCCGCGGCTTCGAGCTGAGCGTGCAGCGCGAGCTGAACGAACAGTGGCAGGCCAACCTGGCCTATACCCTGCTCGATGCCAGCTACGACGAAGCCTTCAGCCAGGGCAGCACCACCATCGATAAGGGCAACCAGCTGCCGGGCGTACCGCGCAGCAGCCTGTTCGGCGAACTGGTGTGGAAGCCGCGTGACGGCATCAGCATGGGCGTCGAGGGGCAGTACCGCAGCAAGGTGTATGTCGAAGACACCAACGACCAGCACGCCGCACCGAGCTATGCGGTGTTCAACTGGCGAACACGCTTCGAGCAGCACGTAGGGCCGTGGACGTTCCACCAGCTGGTGCGGTTGGACAACCTGCTGGACCGGCAGTATGTGGGGTCGGTGATCGTGGGTGACGGTAATGGTCGTTACTACGAAGCCGCACCGGGGCGGTCGTGGTATGCGGGTGCCGGGATGGAGTATCAGTTCTGACCGGGGCGCCTTGCGCCCCAATCGCCGGCAAGCCGGCTCCCACTGATACCCCGCAGGCCTGCGGCATGCGTTAATCCTGTGGGAGCGGGTTTACCCGCGAAGAGGCCGATGCTTGCAACACACCTCCGGGCACCCAAAGCATGCCACCCACCCATTTCCCCGGTACAATGCCGCCCTACCGTGACAGCCCGAACCTAATAACGACATGTCCCTTCCAAAAAATCATCTGGAACTGCTCAGCCCTGCCCGTGACGTGGCCATCGCCCGCGAAGCGATCCTGCACGGCGCTGATGCCATCTACATCGGTGGCCCGAGCTTCGGCGCGCGCCACAACGCCTGCAACGAAGTGGGCGAAATCGCCGAGCTGGTCGAGTTCGCCCGGCGCTACCATGCGCGCGTGTTCACCACCATCAACACCATCCTCCATGACAACGAGCTGGAACCGGCGCGCAAGCTGATTCACCAGCTGTACGACGCCGGCGTCGACGCGCTGATCGTGCAGGACCTGGGCGTGATGGAGCTGGATATCCCACCGATCGAGCTGCACGCCAGCACGCAGACCGACATCCGGACCCTGGAGCGGGCCAAGTTTCTCGACCAGGCCGGTTTCTCGCAGCTGGTGTTGGCCCGTGAGCTGAACCTGCAGCAGATTCGCGCGATCGCCGCCGAAACCGACGCGGCCATCGAGTTCTTCATTCACGGTGCGTTGTGCGTGGCCTTCTCCGGCCAGTGCAACATCTCCCATGCACAGACTGGCCGCAGCGCCAACCGGGGCGACTGCTCGCAGGCCTGCCGCCTGCCGTACACGCTCAAGGACGACCAGGGCCGTGTGGTGGCGTTCGAGAAGCACCTGCTGTCGATGAAGGACAACAACCAGACCGCCAACCTGCGTGACCTGGTCGACGCTGGCGTGCGCTCGTTCAAGATCGAGGGCCGCTACAAGGACATGGGTTATGTGAAGAACATCACCGCCCACTACCGCAAAGAGCTCGACGCCATTCTGGAAGACCGCCCGGCCCTCGCCCGCGCCTCCAGCGGCCGCACCGAGCACTTCTTCCTGCCCGACCCGGACAAGACCTTCCACCGTGGCAGCACCGACTACTTCGTCACCGACCGCAAGGTCGATATCGGCGCCTTCGACTCGCCAACCTTCACCGGCCTGCCGGTGGGTGTGGTGGAGAAAGTCGGCAAGCGCGACATGCAGGTGGTCACCGAAGTGCCGCTGACCAACGGCGACGGCCTCAACGTGCTGGTCAAACGTGAGGTGGTGGGCTTCCGTGCCAACATCGCCGAGCCGCGCGGCGAGTTCGAAGAGGACGGCCAGAAGCGCTACCGCTACCGGGTCGAGCCCAACGAGATGCCCGAGGGCCTGCACAAGCTGCGCCCGAACCATCCGCTGTCGCGCAACCTGGACCACAACTGGCAGCAGGCACTGCAACGTACGTCGGCAGAACGCCGCATCGGTGTGGAATGGCACGCCGTGCTCACCGAGCAGCGCCTGATGCTCAGCGTCAGCAGCGAAGAAGGCATCAGCGTGCAGGTAGCGCTGGACGGCCCGTTCGGCGCCGCCAACAAACCGCAGCAGGCGCTGGACCAGTTGCACGACCTGCTCGGTCAGCTGGGCACCACGATGTACCACGCCAACCGCATCGAGCTGGACGCACCGCAGGCGTATTTCATCCCCAACTCGCAGCTCAAGGCGCTGCGCCGCGAAGCGATCGAGGCGTTGACCGAGGCACGCATCAAGGCCCACCCGCGTGGCGGGCGCAAGGCCGAAACCACGCCGCCGCCGGTGTACCCCGAGTCGCACCTGTCGTTCCTGGCCAACGTGTACAACCAGAAGGCCCGCGACTTCTACCACCGCCACGGCGTGCAACTGATCGACGCGGCGTATGAAGCGCACGAGGAGCACGGCGAAGTGCCGGTGATGATCACCAAGCACTGCCTGCGCTTCTCGTTCAACCTGTGCCCCAAGCAGGCCAAGGGCGTGACCGGCGTGCGCACCAAGGTAGCGCCGATGCAGCTGATTCAGGGCGATGAAGTGCTGACCCTGAAGTTTGACTGCAAGCCGTGCGAGATGCATGTGATCGGCAAGATGAAGGGCCACATCATCGACCTGCCGACACCCGGCAGCGCGGTGGCCCAGGTGGTCGGGCACATCAGCCCGGAAGACCTGCTCAAGACCATCCCGCGCGCACCGCATTGAGGGTTTGTCTGTAAGGCCAATCGCCGGCTTGCCGGCGATAGGGCCGCGAAGCGGCCCCTTTACGCCTCAGAGAATCCCCAACCCCCGCGCCGTGCGGTCCACGGCAATCCGCGTTTTCTCCACCAGCTCATCCAGCTCAGCATGCGTGGCCACCAGCGCCGGCGCCATGATCATCCGCCCCAGTGTTGAGCGAATGATCACCCCTTCCTCGAAGCCATACGTGCGGCACTGCCAGGCCAGGTCATTCTCGTTGGCGTAGCGCCTGCGGCTACCTTTGTCCTCGGCAAACTGCAGCGCCGCCACCAGCCCCGTGCCCTGCACCTGGCCGATCAACGGGTGGTTGGCGAACGTCTCGCGCAGGATGCGCTGCAGGTAAGGCCCGGTATCGTCCTTGACCTGGCGCACGATGCCTTCGTCGCGCAGGGCCTTGAGGTTGGCGATGGCCACCGCCGCCGCCACCGGGTGGCCGGAATAGGTCAGGCCGTGGGCGAACACCCCGCCGCGTTCCACCAATGCTTCGGCGATACGCTTGCTCAGCACCAGGCCGCCCATGGGCACATAGCCCGATGTCAGGCCCTTGGCGATGGACAGCGTGTCGGGCTCGAAGCCGAAGTATTCATGGGCAAACCATTCGCCGGTACGGCCAAAGCCACCGATCACTTCGTCGGCGCATAGCAGCACGTCGTACTGGCGGCAGATGCGCTGGATTTCCGGCCAGTAGCTTTCTGGCGGGAAGATCATCCCGCCCGCGCCCTGGAATGGCTCGGCGACAAAGCCTGCGACGTTCACGGCACCCAGTTCGAGGATTTTTTGCTCCAGCTGCAAGGCGCAGCGGCGGCCGAACTCGGCCGGCGACAGTTCGCCGCCTTCGGCGTACCAGTACGGCTCATCGATGTGCGCCACATCGGGGATCAACCCACCCATCTCGTGCATGAATTTCATGCCGCCCAGCGCCGTGGCCGCCAGGGTCGAGCCGTGGTAACCGTTCCAGCGGCCGATCATGATCTTCTTGTTCGGCTGGCCGACCACCTGCCAATAGCGGCGCACGGTGCGGATCAGCACCTCGTTGGCCTCGGAGCCGGAGTTGGTGTAGATCGCGTGGCTGTAGTGCCCGGGCAGCAGGCTGAACAGCAATTCGGACAGCTCGATCACCGCCGGGTGGGTGGTGTGGAAGAACATGTTGTAGTACGCCAGCTGGTCCATCTGCGCGGCGGCGGCGGCGGTCAGGTCCTTGCGGCCATAACCCAGCTGGGTGCACCACAGGCCGGACATGCCGTCCAGGTAGCGGCGGCCGTCGTTGTCCCACAGGCACAGGCGCTCACCCCGGGTGATCACCCGCGGGCCTTCGGCGTTGAGCGCCTTCTGGTCGAGGAACGCGTGGATGTGGTGGGCCGCGTCGCTGGCCTGGTAGTCGCGGGTGTCGCGTTGCGGCTGGAAAGGAGCGTTCATGGTTGTTCTCCGGGATTGAGGGTCAGCGCAGCTGGAACCAGGTGGTCTTGAGCTGGGTGTACTTGTCGAAGGCGTGCAGCGAGAGGTCGCGGCCAAAACCCGACTGGCGGCCGCCGCCAAACGGCACCACCACATCCAGGGCATCGACCGTGTTGACCGAGACCGTGCCGGCCTTCAGGCGCCGGGCGACGCGGTGGGCGCGGTTGAGGTCGTCGCTCCACAGCGAAGCGGCCAGGCCGTAGACGCTGTCGTTGGCCAGGCGCACAGCGTGCTCTTCGTCGTCGAAGGCGGTGATCGCCAGCACCGGACCGAACACTTCTTCGCGGGCCAGGGCCGAGCCAGGGTGCACGTCGGCGAACACGGTCGGGGCGATGAAGTTGTTCGAGCCGTTGAAGCTCAGGCGTTGGCCACCGCACAGCAGGCGCGCGCCGTCGCCTTGGGCTTGCTCGATGGCGGCCATGATGCGCGCGCTCTGCGCACCGTCGACGATCGCGCCGGCGCGGCTGGCCGGGTCCAGCGGGTCGCCGGGCAGCCAGTCGCGGGCCTTGGCCAGCAGGCGCTCGACGAATGCGTCGTGGATCGAGCGCTGCACATACAGCCGCGAGTTGGCCGAGCACACTTCGCCCTGGTTGAAGAAGATGCCGAACGCGGCTTTTTCAGCGGCCAGGTCGAGGTCCTGGCAATCGTCGAACACCAGGTTCGGGCTTTTGCCGCCACATTCCAGCCACACCTGCTTGAGGTTGGACTGCGCCGAGTACTGCATGAAGTACTTGCCCACCTGGGTGGAGCCGGTGAACACCAGGCAGTCGACATCAGGGTGCAGGCCCAGAGCACGGCCGGCGCTTTCGCCCAGGCCCGGTACCACGTTGAGCACGCCTTCCGGTACGCCCGCTTCCAAGGCCAGCTCGGCCAGGCGCAGGGCCGAGAACGGCGATTGCTCGGCGGGCTTGAGCACCACGCTGTTGCCGGCGGCCAGGGCCGGGGCGACCTTCCAGGCGGCCATGTCCAGCGGGAAGTTCCACGGCACCACCGCGCCGACTACGCCCAGCGCTTCACGGGTGACCGTGGCCAGGGCATTGTCGGCGGTTGGCGCGACCTGGTCGTAGACCTTGTCCAGCGCTTCGCCGTACCAGGCGAACACGTGCGCGGCGCCCGGCACATCGAGGGTGTAGGCGTCCATCACCGGCTTGCCCATGTTCAACGAATCGAGCAGCGCCAACTCTTCGCGGTGGGCCATCATCAATTCGGCCAGGCGCAGCAGCACACGCTTGCGTGCCGCAGGTGCCATGCGCGCCCAAGGGCCTTGCTCGAAAGCGCGGCGCGCCGAGCGTACGGCCTGGTCGACTTCGGCATCGCCGCAAGCGGCAACCTGGGCCAGCCGTTGGTGGGTCGCCGGGTTGATGGCCTCGAAGGTCGCCCCGGACTGCGCCGCCAGCGGGCGGCCGTCGACTACTGCGGTAGTGATGAAGCTTTGCCGTGCAGCGCGCTGCTGCCAATCGCTTTTCGTATGCACGCAGGTCTCCCTTGCGGCCGCGCGGGCGGCCGGATTGTTGTTCGAATGAGGTGTCGCGCGGGCGGAATCAGCGCCTTCGCAGGTAGCTTTCCAGCGGGTCCTTGCTCAAGCCTTCCTGGGCCTGAGCCAGGGAATCGATGAACAGCGAGAACAGCTCGGACTGCTTGGCGATGTCGAGCTTGGTGTAGAGGTTCTTGCGGTGGGTCTTGACCGTGTCTTCGCTGATGCCCAGGCGCTCGGCCAGCGAACGCGTCGAGTGGCCGCGCAGCAGGTACTGGGCGATGCGGCATTCGCGCTCGGTAAGCAGCGACGAGCCGAAGTTGTTCAACGCGGCGTTGATCTGCCTACCCAGGGCACTCTCGAAGCGCCCACCTACCGCGTCGACATCCAGGTGGCTCCACTGCCGGCGCACCACGGCCACCACCCAGGGCGCCACGCACTTGAGGTCGCTGACCTGCTGGCGGTCCAGCCGGCGGGTGCTGGCCAACGCCACAGCGATGGTCAGGTGCTCGTCCAGCGGGACGATGAAGTTCAGCTCGTCCTCCAGGTGCGCGTGCTGGTAGAACGACAGGTAATACTCGCTGCGCTTGAAATGGTCGGGGGCGACGTCGCTGAGGCGAAAGCAACCGGCCGCCACGCCGTCCATGCAGGCCCGGTAGAACGGGCACAGCAGGTAATAGCCTTCGAGGTAGCGCTGCACGTTGCCTTCCGGCAACCACGGGCCCTCCTCGTCCTTGACGAACAGCGCCGAGGGCAGGCCCTTGCGCGGATAGAGGAACACGGTGATGGCCTGGCACGGTGCAAGCAACTTGAGCGCGGCGAACAGCGCCTCGACAAAGCCGGGCGTGCCCTGGGCGTCGATGACACGGGCCATCTGCGCGTACCAGTCGGGCGATTTCAGCCGGTCTTTGCTCATTGTCGTGGTCCCATGCCAGGGTGGTCATGGCTGGGATTCTTGCATGGGTTGCCGGGGCCGGCCATCACCCTTCGGGGTGAGGTTGTGGCATGCTCTGCAGCACCTTCATTTCAGGGCCCTGCCATGCTGATCGACGAAGAATTGACCCTGAAAAAGCTCGAGACTTTCCTCGCCTTCATGCGCAGCGGCAACCTTGGTCGCGCCGCCGCCGAGCTGTCCACCAGCGCGGTCAGTGTGCACCGGGCCATCCATTCACTGGAAAGCGCCCTGCGCTGCCCGTTGTTCAAGCACGAGGGCCGCCAGCTGATTCCGCTGGAAAGCGCCTATGTGCTGGAAAAGAAGGCCCGCCAGCTGATCCAGGATGCCGAGCAGATGGTGCGCCAGACGCGCGAAGCGGCGGGCTTTTACGCCGAGCGTTTCCGCCTGGGGGCGCTGTATTCGCTGACCGTGAAAACCGTGCCGAAGTTGGTGATGGGCTTGAAGCTGCGGCGCAGCGAGCTGAACATCGACCTGACCCTGGGTTCGAACGTCGACTTGCTGCAGCGCCTGAAAAACCATGAACTTGAAGCGGTGCTGGTGTCGCTGGACGAGAGCGTGGCAGATCCTGCCTGCGAGCAGTTGCCGTTATTCTCGGATGACATCTTCCTGGCCGTACCCACCGACTCACCGTTCGCCGAGCAGCAGGAAGTCGACCTGGCGGACCTGGCCGACTCCACCTTCATCACCCTGACCCAAGGCTTTGCCACCCACCGCGATGGCGCACGGGTATTCCAGCAGGCGGGGTTCGAGCCGAAGGTGGCGATGCAGGTGAACGACATCTTCACGCTGCTGAGCATGGTCAGCTCGGGGGTGGGCTTTGCCCTGCTGCCGGGGCGTATTGCGGCGGTGTACGAAAACCGCGTGAAGCTGATTGCGCTGCAGGCGCGGTACCGGTTGCAGCAGCATATCGGGGTGGTGTTTCTCAAGGCTCGGGAGCGGGAGCCGAATCTATTGGCGTTGCTGGCTGAATGTCGGATGTACAGTCGGGAGAATTGAGGTGCCCCTATCGCCGGCAAGCCGGCTCCCACAGGTATCATCACAGCCTTGAAGACGGTGCTGTACGTGTGGGAGCCGGCTTGCCGGCGATGGGCTGCACAGCAGCCCAGGAGGTCAGCCCACCAGCCCTCGAACACAGAAATACAGAATCGAAGGCCCCATCAAGCACCCCAACCCAGTATGGAAGGTCGCCGTCAGCGCCCCATACGGCACCAACCGCCTATCCGTCGCCGCCAGCCCCGCCGTCACCCCCGACACCGTCCCGGCCAAGCCACCGAAGACCATCGCCGAGCGCGGGTTGTCCAGCGCCAGCAAGCGTGCCGACACCGGCGTGAACACCATGACCAGGATCGCCTTGATCAGCCCGGTGGCAATCGACAGCGCCATCACATCCGAACTCGCACCCAGCGCCGCCCCCGTCACCGGCCCGACGATGTAGGTCACCGCACCGGCGCCAATGGTGGTCATGCTCACCGCATCACGGTAACCGAAGGCGTAGGCCACGGCCGCACCGACAATGAACGGCAGCACAGTCCCCAGCAGCAACGCGATCGCGCCGATCATGCCGGCCTTGCGCGCTTCGGTGGCCTGCACCTCGAACGCCGTGGCGACGATGGCGAAATCGCGCAGCATGGCCCCGCCCATCAGGCCTATGCCCGAGAACAGCGCCATGTCGGCCAGGCCCTTCTGCCCGCCGGTCACGGTGCCGCCGACCCAGGCCAGCACCAGGCCGATGACGATGGCGATGGCCGAGCCGTGCACCCGGCCGAAGGTCAGGTACTTCGACAGCAGCACCGACAACCACATGATCCCGCCCACCACCGCGAAGGCGGTGATCAGGCCGTTGTGTTCCAGGGCATTGTCAATCAGTGGCCACATGTCAGCGACCTCCTGCAGGGGCTACCTGCGCAGTGTTGGCGGGGGGTTCATCGAGCGCGGGCAGCGGTTCGCCGCGGTGGCTGCGGCTGATCAGGGCGATGGTCAGCCCGCACACCAGCACTGCACCGACGGCGCCCAGCAGCGCCACAGGCCCGCCGTGCAGGGCGGTGACCACGTTCTGCTGGGCGGCCATGGCCACCACCACCGGGATGTACATTGCGCCCCAGAAGCCGACACCGAATTCGCACTCCTTGCTCATGCCGCCATGCCGGTGCATGTACAGCCTTGCGCAGATCAGCAGGATCATGGCGATGCCGACCCCGCCCACATTGGATTTCACGCCCAGCAGCACGCCCAGGAAGTCGCCGACGATGACGCCGGCAAGCGTGCACACGGCCAGCAGAGCCACACCATAGATGATCATTGTTGTTGTCCTCAGCTTGAATCGAAGTTGTTTGTTGTTGTCCTTCGAGTTACAGCGCCGTCATCGGTTGTCGGCCACCTCCTGGCGCAACAGCGCGTCGACGGTGTCCGGCCGGGTGGCTTCGATGGCCAGCACCCTGCCCTGTTCGAACACCGGGCGGGCAAGGCCGCTGAGCACGCTGCCAGGCGGCATCTCCAGGTGCAGGCGCACGCCGCGTTCATAGGCATTGCGCAACGTAGCACGCCAGTCCACCGACCTGGCCATGTTGCCGGCCAGATCGTCACGCAGGCGTTGCGGGTCGAAGACCGGGCGTGCGCTACTGCCGCTGAGGTAGGTGATGCGAGGGCGGCGCAGGGGCACGTTGGCAAACGCTTCAGCGAGCTCGGCCGCCGGGCCGTCGAGCAAGCGGCAATGGGACGGCACGCTGACGGCCAGGCGCCGCGCCACACCCTGGCCACGGCTGCGCGCCTTGGCCGCTACTTCTGCCATGGCGGTGTCGCTGCCGGCGATGACGATCTGGTTGTCGCTGTTGAGGTTGGCCAGGTACACCTCGCCGTCCACCTCCGCCAGCAAGTGCTCGACAGTGGCCAGGTCCAGGCCGCTCAAGGCCGTCATGCCGTAGCCCTGCGGGTAGGCGCGCTGCATCAGCTCACCGCGCAAGGCCACCAGCCGCACGGCATCGGCAAACGCCAGCGCATCCGCTGCGACGGCGGCGGGATAGGCGCCGATCGACAGGCCCGCCACGCAGTCCGGCGCCGGGCTGCGCTGCATCAACCACCGCGCCCAGGCCACCCCCGTCAGCAGCAGGCACAACTGCACGGCGCGGGTAGATTGCAGCGCTTGCGGGCTGTCCAGCGCCAGCACCTGCTCATCAAGGGTGTCGCTGGCCTCCTCCAGCAACGCTGCCGAGCCCTCGGGCAGCCGGTGCAGCATGCCCGCCTGCTGCGCGCCCTGGCCAGGGAAGGCAAACAGGCTGCTCACGCTGCGCACTCCAGCAGGTGCCAGGGGTCGGCCACCAGCCGGGCACCCTGCACCGACTTGAGCAGCACCCGCCGCGATATCCCGGCCCATTCGCGCAGGGCGATGGCGCCTGCGGGTGTTTCCAACTGCACATCGATGCGACAAGGGCCGCAGTCGAGGATGTCCAACAGTTCGCGTGCCTGGGTCCGTGCCAGTGGCTGTGGTGTGCGCAGCACCAAGTCGAGGTCGCTGCCCGCATGCAGCACATTGACCCCGCTGGCCAACTGGTAACCCACGCCACCGGTCGGGCCCCATGCCAGCCCGCTGGCGTCGAGTACCGGGGCCACCGAGGCCAGTGCCTGCAGCGCAGCCCAGGGGCTTTCGCCCTGCCAGCGCAGCGCCTCGGGGCTCGTCTGGCGGCTCACATCGGCCAGCCGCATCTGCGCCGCCAGGCGCAGCGCCCTGCCTTCCCCGCGCACGCCTACGGCCACCCAGCCAGCGGCGCAAGCGGCACGCCGCACCACAACAGGGTGCCCGGCCGCCACCCCCTGAGCGGCCCAGCCAGGGGCCTCTGCAGGCAATGCGGCCGGGGTCATCCCCCAAAGCAGGTCATGTGGCTGCGGGGCGTTCATCTCAGGCCTCCTGCCATTGGCTGCGCAAGCGTGCACGCACTTCGCGGGACGCGCTGCGGTGTTCGCCGGCCAGGCGCGATGACAGGTCGGTAGAGCTGCCGATATCGCGCACGGCCTCGGCCAGGCAGGCACGTACCTGCGCCAGGTCGGCGGAGCTCGGGGTATTGGCGTTATCGACGCCAAGCCTGCGCCACAGCAGCCCCAACGAGGCATAGCTGGCCAGGTCGTAGGCCATCGGCGGCACTTCAGCGGCCAGGGCCTCCAACTGCTCGACACTGCGCAAGGTGATACGCGCTGCTGCGGCCTTGCCCATTGCGTGCACCATCACTCCGCTGTCATCCAGGGCGATCAGCCGCTGGGCCTGGTAGCCGTGGGCCAAAAAAGCGCCGGACATGGCCTTGCCCACCAGCAGGCCGATCACCGGGTGCCCGGCCAGGCGCGCCTCGGCATAGGCTTGTACCGCCCCGGCCAGGGCCTGGTGAATGCCCAAGGCCTCCTCCCGGCGGCCGTAGGCCTGGCTGGGTACATCGATGACCGCGACAATGGCGCGCTTTTCACCGTCGCGGTCCAGTTCGACCACCTCGCTCACCGCTTTGGCCAGGCCCCAGCCTTCGAGCAGGCCGACCTCGCCGGCGCGCGCGCGGGGGAATGGGTTGTGCACGTCCGGTACCACGGCGATGAAACGTGCCAGGCGATTGTCCAGTTCGCCGTCGATCACCCGCAGCGACGCGGGGTGGCCTGGCAGTGCTTCACCACCGGCCAGGCCCGGCAGCCAATTAAGGGCACGGTTCATGAGGCATCTCCTTGGTAGAGGGCGCGCACGGCGGCGGCGTCCAGTTGCGGGCAGTCATCGCCAAGGCTGGCGAGCCGTTCGAGGTACCCGGCGTGGCGGCCTGCACGGTTGGCACTGGGTGCATCGAGCACCTGCAGCAACTGCTGGCGAATGCTGTCGACGTCATCGGCCACATAGCCATCCACCAGCCCGCTGGCGTGGCGCTGCTCGCCACCGGTCAGGCTCCAGATGAACGGGCGGTCCTTGGCGTCGTACTCGGCGATCCCGGCCTCCTGCTCGATCACCTGGGGGCCGTTGAGGCCCAGGCGCGCTTCGCGGGTGGCCAGCAGGTGGCTGCACAGGCCGGCAGCGATGGACATGCCGCCGAAGCAGCCGACCGCCCCGGCAATCAGGCCAATGACTGGCTGATGGGTACGCAGCTCGACGATGGCCGCCTGGATTTCGGCAATCGCTGCCAGGCCAAGGTTGGCTTCCTGCAGGCGCACGCCGCCGGTTTCCAGCAGCAGCACGGCGCAGGTCGGGATGCCGTTGCGGTTGTCTTCGATGGCCAGCTCCAGTGCGCCGGCAATCTTGGCGCCGCCCACTTCGCCCATGCTGCCGCCCTGGAAGGCCCCTTCGATGGCGGCGATGACGGTGCGGCGGCCGTCGAGCAGGCCCTTGGCGATGACCACACCGTCGTCGGCCTGGGGCACGATGCCCTGACGCGGCAGCCACGGCGACATCAGCCGGTCGAATGGGCCAAGCAGCTCGCGGAAACTGCCCGGGTCGAGTAAGGCGCGGGCACGCTGGCGCGCACCCAGTTCGACGAAGCTGCGGCTGCGCAGCAGGCGTTCGGTGTCAGTCATGGGCGATCTCCTCGAAGCCTTGTTCCAGGCGCAGGCGTACCACGCCAGGGGTGGCGCCGAAATCATGGATGTCGATCTTCACAGCCGGCCACTGGCGGCCTTCGAACAGGCGTTGGAACAGCTGGCCCCAGCGCGCGCCGCTGCCGTTGACCGAGGTCACCACCTGGATTTCCAGGCAGCCGGCGGTGCCGGGCTCTATCAGAACTTCCAGGTCACCGGAGCTCACGCAGCCCACCAGGGTGCGGCCACGGCCAGGCTCGGCTGCGGGGTATTGAAAGGTCAGGGTTTCCATGTCACAGGCTCCCGGCTTTGTCGAGGAACAGGCAAGCGGCCAGCAGATCGGCGGCGCCGCCCGGTGAGGCGTTGAGTTGCAGCAGCTGGGTGTCCAGCAGGCGCAATTGGCGCCGGCCAGCGAGCGTGGCGCTGCCACCGACGGCGAGCACCGCGCGGGCCCCCTGCTGGAGCGCTTGCAGGCCCTCGGGGCCGGCGCGCCAGAGCACGCAGGTGTCGCTGAGCGCGGCCATGATCGCCAGCAAGGCATCCAGGCGTGCGTGATTTTCGCTGGCGCCGTTGGCGCGGCTGCGGTGCAGTTGTGGCAAGCCGTGATCGATCACCGCTGGGAAGCCTTGCTGGGCTTGCTCGCGGGCACCGCTGGCAGCGTAGCGGCGGCGCATCTGGGTGCCGTGGCTGTCTTGCGCGGTGGCGGCCGGGTCATCGATCAGGGCGATGCGCCCGGCGCGTGCCGCGAGGGTATTCGCGCCGGCCTGCGCATCCAGGGCTCGGGCGGCGACCAGCAGGCCAAGCGCCCAGATCGCACCGCGGTGGGTATTCACGCCGGCGGTGGCAGCCAGCATCGCCGCCTCGCCTTCGCGGCCGATACGGCCCAGGGCTGCACGCAGTGGCACGCCGATCTCGCCGTGGGCGTGGGCGGCCTCGGCCATCTGCCGCAGGCAGGGCCACAGGGCCAGCGCCGAGGCATGCATCAGGGCCAGGCTCATGTCGCTGTGGGCGCCACTGCTTCGGCGGTCTACCAGGCCGGGCTTGGGCGACAGGTCGGCTTCGTCGATCAGCGCTTCCACCGCCAGGTCTGCAAGGTGATCGGCCAGCGGCAAGGGTTGCAGGTTGAGTGCTTTCATTACCAGCTCCTGAACCGTGCGGGCGGGTTGTACAGGCCACCGGACCACTCGACCAGGTCGGCGATGCTGCGCGCGGCGAGTAATTCGCGGCTGGCGTCGGTGCGGCGGATGCCGAGGTCCTCGGGCAAAGCCACCAGGCCTTGCTGGCGCAGGCGCAGGGTGTCCTTGGGGTCATGGCGCAAACCGATGGCGGTGACCCCTGCCACGGCGGCGATCATCTGCTGGCGCTCCTCCAGGCTGCGGGCCTTGTACAGGTAAGCGATGCCCTCTTCGGTGAGCAGGTGGGTAACGTCATCGCCGTAGATCATCACCGGCGCCAGCGGCATGCCGGCCTTTTTTGCCACCTCCACCGCATCCAGGGTTTCGACGAAGGTGGGTTTGCCGCCCTCCTGATAGGTCTCGACCATCTGTACCACCAGCTTGCGGCCACGCTCCAGCATTGTGTCGGGCACCGTCATGTCGAGCCAGGCCGGGGTGGCATGGCGCCGGCCACGGGGGTCGTGGCCCATGTTCGGCGCGCCGCCGAAGCCGGCCAGGCGGCCACGGGTGACGGTCGAGGAATGGCCATCGCCATCGACCTGCAAGGTAGCGCCGATGAACAGGTCGACCGCGTATTGCCCGGCCAGCTGGCACATCATGCGGTTGGAGCGCAGCGAGCCGTCGCGGCCAGTGAAGAACACGTCCGGGCGTTGCGCGATGTAGTCCTCCATGCCCAGTTCTGTGCCGAAGCAGTGCACGCTCTCGACCCAGCCGGTTTCGATGGCGGGGATCAGTGTCGGGTGCGGGTTGAGCGTCCAGTTGCGGCAGATCTTGCCTTTGAGCCCCAGCGACTCGCCGTAAGTCGGCAGGATCAGCTCGATGGCAGCGGTATTGAAGCCGATGCCGTGGTTGAGCGACTGCACCTGGTGTTTTTCATAGATGCCACGGATCGCCATCATCGCCATCAGCACATGTACAGGCTTGATATGGCGCGGGTCGCGGGTGAACAGCGGCTCGATGTAGAACGGCTGGTCGGCGACCACCACGAAGTCCACCCAGGACGCCGGGATGTCCACCCGCGGCAGGTCGTCGACGCGGTCCACCAGCTGGTTGACCTGGGCAATGACCAGGCCATCGCTGAAGGCCGCCGGCTCCACCAGCGCCGGGGTGTCCTCGGTGCTGGGGCCGGTGTACAGGTTGCCGTCACGGTCGGCCATGAAGCCGGCCACCAGGGTGACGTTGGGGATCAGGTCCACCAGCAGGCGCGAGTACAGCTCGATGTAAGTGTGGATCGCGCCGACTTCGAGCAGGCCGTCTTCCAGCAATTGGCCGATGCGCAGGCTCTGCGGGCCGGCGAAGGAAAAGTCGAGCTTGCGGGCGATGCCGCGTTCGAACAGGTCCAGGTGCTCGGCGCGGCTGACGCTGGGCATGATCATGTGCAGGTCGTGCAGGCGCTCGGGGTCGGCCTTGGCCAGCGAGCGCGAGAGGAAGTCGGCCTGTTTCTGGTTGTTGCCTTCGAGCACCACACGGTCGCCGGGGGCGATCAACAGCTCCAGTGCTTCGACGATGCGCTCGGTGGGCAGCACCACACCGTCTGCCAGGTGTTTGACGCGGTCCAGGCGGCGCTGCTTCTCGGCGCGCCGCCTGGACCATTGCGGCGGTGGATTCTTCGTTATGGTCATGGGTGACTCCACGGGTTCGCTGTCGTGGGGGCACAGTAGGGCTGGGGCAGTTCATGGATCAATCAAGCTGGAAGCGTGATCGTTACGGTTAAGGTAATGATTTTGGATCGGCAGAGCTTGCTAGAGTGGTGGCATCGAGTCTGGAAGTGTGCTGCAAGGCAAATGTGCACGACACCCCTGCAGATTTACCGATTGTGCAGGGCAAATTTGCATGACAGGATCCTGCAATACTCCAGCGCACTCCAGACTTCACTTGGAAAATCAATAACAAAGCAGGGAGAACGCGATGACCGCGCATGCTCACATCTCGGCAACGGATCATGTCTTGGCCGAGGTTCGTAACCAGATTGGCCACCTCACCCTCAACCGCCCCGCCGGCCTCAATGCCCTGACCCTGGACATGGTGCGCAGCCTGCACCAGCACTTCGACCGCTGGGCCGCAGACCCGCAGGTGCTGGCCGTGGTGCTGCGCGGCGAAGGGCCCAAGGGCTTCTGCGCTGGTGGCGATATCCGCTCGCTGTACGACAGCCACAAGGCCGGTGAAAGCCTGCACGAAGACTTCTTCGTCGAGGAATATGCCCTCGACCTGGTCATCCACCGCTACCGCAAGCCGGTGCTGGTGCTGATGGACGGCTTCACCCTCGGTGGCGGCATGGGCCTGGCCCAGGGCTGCGACCTGCGCGTGGTTACCGAACGCAGCCGCCTGGGCATGCCCGAGGTCGGTATCGGCTACTTCCCAGACGTCGGCGGCAGTTACTTCCTGTCGCGCATCCCAGGCGAACTGGGCACCTATCTGGGCGTCAGCGGCGCCCAGATCCAGGCTGCCGATGCCCTGTATTGCGGGCTGGCCGACTGGTACCTGCCGAGCGAGAAGCTCGCCACGCTGGATGACCACCTGGATCGCCTGAGCTTCGGCGACAATCCGCTCAAAGCCCTGCAAAACCTGCTGGCCACGCTCGGCAGCCAAGTGCTGGACGACGCGCCGCTGGAGAAGCTGCGCCCGGTCATCGACCACTTCTTCGCCCTGCCCGACCTGGCGGCGATCATCGAACAACTGCGCGCCGTCACCATCGGCGACAGCCACCCGTGGGCCATGGCCACCGCCGACCAGCTGGAAAGCCGCTCGCCGCTGGCCATGGCGGTTACCCTGGAGATGCTGCGCCGGGGCCGCCACCTGGCGCTGGAAGACTGCTTCGCCATGGAGCTGCACCTGGACCGCCAGTGGTTCCAGCACGGCGACATCATCGAGGGCGTGCGCGCCCTGATCATCGACAAGGACAAACAGCCGCGCTGGAACCCGCCGACCCTGGCCGGCCTGCAGCCCCAGCGAGTCGACCAATTCTTCGAAGGCCTGTGAGCCGGGGAGTACACAGATGCAAGACCTGGAACTGAGCGAAGAGCAGATCATGATCCGCGACATGGCCCGGGACTTTGCCCGTGGCGAGATCGCCCCGCATGCCCAGGCCTGGGAAAAGGCCGGCTGGATCGACGACGGCGTGGTGCGCAAGATGGGTGAGCTGGGCCTGTTGGGCATGGTGGTGCCCGAGGATTTCGGCGGCAGCTATACCGACTACGTGGCCTACGCCTTGGCGGTCGAGGAAATCGCCGCAGGTTGCGGTGCCACCGGCGCGATGATGAGCATCCACAATTCGGTGGGCTGCGGGCCCCTGCTGGCCTATGGCACGCCCGAGCAACAACAGGCCTGGCTGCCGCGCCTGGCCAGCGGCGAGGTGATTGGCTGCTTCTGCCTGACCGAGCCACAAGCCGGTTCTGAGGCGCATAACCTGCGCACGCGTGCCGAGCTAGTTGACGGTGAATGGGTCATCAATGGTTCCAAGCAGTTCGTCAGTAACGCCCGCCGCGCGGGCCTGGCGATCGTCTTTGCGGTGACCGACCCGGCGCTGGGCAAAAAAGGCCTGTCCGCGTTTCTGGTGCCGACCGACAACCCAGGGTTCAAGGTCGATCGCAGCGAGCACAAGATGGGCATCCGTGCGTCCGACACCTGCGCCGTCACCTTCGACAGCTGCCGCATCCCCGCTGCAAACCTGCTCGGTGAGCGTGGCAAGGGCCTGGCCATTGCCCTGTCCAACCTCGAAGGCGGGCGCATCGGTATTGCCGCCCAGGCGCTGGGTATCGCCCGGGCGGCGTTCGAAGCGGCGCTCATCTATTCCCGTGAGCGGATTCAGTTTGGCAAGCCGATCAACGAACACCAGAGCATCGCCAACCTGCTGGCCGACATGCAGGTGCAGGTCAATGCCGCACGCCTGCTGATCCTGCATGCCGCGCGCCTGCGCAGTGCCGGCAAGCCGTGTTTGTCGGAGGCCTCACAGGCCAAGCTGTTTGCCTCGGAGATGGCTGAACGGGTGTGTTCGATGGCCATTCAGGTGCATGGCGGGTATGGCTACCTGGAGGATTACCCGGTGGAGCGATACTACCGCGATGCGCGGATTACGCAGAT
This sequence comes from Pseudomonas sp. NPDC087185, assembly GCF_044744955.1. NCBI lineage: Bacteria > Pseudomonadati > Pseudomonadota > Gammaproteobacteria > Pseudomonadales > Pseudomonadaceae > Pseudomonas > Pseudomonas sp. NPDC087185. Next base: position 265,472 of record NZ_JBIUZK010000003.1, read on the forward strand.
CTATGAGGGGTCGAGCGAGATCCAGCGGATGCTGATTGCGCGGGAGTTGAAGCATTACCCGTTGTGATGCTGCTGGTGGGTGCTGAGGGGGGGGCTGACCTCATCGCCGGCTTGCCGGCGCTGAGGCCAGTACAGTCAGCGCCGCTGTTTGAAGGTTTCCGAAGGCAGCTGGCCAAAGCGCTGCCGGTAGATTTCGGAAAACCGCCCCAGGTGCAGAAAACCATAATCCATCGCCAACTCGGTCACACTGCGCACCGCGCAGCTGCCATCGCAGAGGCACGCATGCACACGTTCCAGCTTGCGCTGGCGCACGTACTGCTTGGGCGTGGTGCCCAGGTGGCGGTCGAACAGTGCATACAGCGAACGCACACTCATGCACGCCTGCTCCGCCAGCGTCTCGGCGGCGAGCTCCAGCTTCAGGTTGCGGTCGATGTAGTCGAGGATCCGCTCCAGGCTCGCGCCTGGCGTACCCAGGCTTTCGCGGCGGATGTTGGTGCTCATCAGGGTCAACAGCTTGCTCGCTACAATCTGGCTGTAGTGCCCCTGTACACGCGGCAGTGAATCGCTAACCTCCGCCTCGTGACAAACCATGCCCAGCAAGTTGACGAAGCCGTCCAGCTCCTCCAGCCGATAGTGGTTGCGCAAAAACCGCACTCCCCCGTCGGGCCGCTGCCATCGCTGCTCTTCGCAGATCGAGTCGAGCAGGTGCGTTGGCACCTTGAGGATGAATTTCTCGCAATCTTCCGAGTAGGTCAGGTCGACCGGATCATCGGGGTTGATCAGCAGCAACTCGCCCGGCACCAGGTGATGTTCGCGCTGGTGCCCACGCCACAGGCAGTTGCCATTGAGCAGCACCTGCAGGTGGTAGATGGTTTCCAGGGCGGGTGAAGTCACCCGCACGCTGCCACCGTAGCTGATACGGCACAGGTCGAGTTCGGCGAACTTGCGGTGGCTGAGGCTGGCCTGCGGATGGGTGGTACGCGACAGGCCGATGCAGTGCTGGCCCACGTGCCGGTTGACGTAGTCGGACACGGCATAGGGGTCGGCGTGATGGAACACGCTACTGCGCTCGCTCAGCAGGCGGCTTTCCATAGGCAAGGCACTCGGTATCGTTATTGTTCTGGGCGCCGCTTCCTACTGGCCTCAGGGCCTGTGGTTACGGTCGTTCACGGTGATTCTATCGGGCCGGGGCCAGGTTCATGGGGGCAGCTGACCGCCGGTGGCTAAAGACACACTAAGCAAAAGGTGGGGGTTGGGCAATCAGATCTTCGGATTGGGTGTGCGGATAGCGGACAATGCGTAACGCGAGTTGGCCGATTATCGAACGCAGTTATTGCAGTATCTCGTCAGTGATGGCCTCTTCGCGGGGCAAACCCGCGAAGAGGCCGGCAACAGCAGCAAAAAACAATCAGTGCACCGCTGCTTCCGGCCGCCCCGCCCACCCCTGGCTCCTTGCCCGAAACTGCCTCGGCGCGATGGCGAACAGTTCGCGAAAGCGCCGGTAGAAATGCGGGAAGCTGACGAACCCGCTGGCCACCGCCACTTCAGTCAGCGACTTGCTGGTGTGCTGCAGCAATTGCCGGGCATGGGTCAGGCGCAACTCCAGGTAGTAGCGTGGCGGCGTGGCTTGCACATGGCGACGGAACAGGCGCTCCAAGTGGCGGCGGGACAAACCGGCGTGCTCGGCGATCTCGTCGATGCCGATCGGGTCTTCGATGTTCGCGTGCATCAGCTCCAGCGCCAGGCGCACGCCGCGCGGCAAGCTGGGGTCGGCCTCCGGGGCGCTGGCCGGTACATCACTGAGGATCCGCGAACGGTCGCACGCCAACATCTGCTCTACCGCCCGGCGCAGGTCGTCGCCACCGTGGTGTTCGAGCAGCGCCAACATCATGTCCAAGGCACTGCTGGCACCGGCGCAACTCATGCGCCGACGGTCCAGAACATGCGCCTGGCGGCTGATGCGCACCTTGGGGAACAGTTCGCTCATCATCGCCCGGCCATCGGGGTGGAACGCGCAGTCATGGTCATTGAGCAAGCCCGCCTCGGCGAGGAAGTACGCGCCATTCCACAAGCCGCCCAACTGGCAACCGAACTGGTCTGCCTGGCGCAGCTTTGCCCGCAGCAGCGCTGCGGCGTCCAGGCGCACCCGGAAGCCGCCGCACACCAGCAGGCTGTCCAGGCCCTGCACGTCCAGGTCGGCCAATGCCGTGTGGACGGGCAAAGCGATCCCCAGGTCGCTCATTACCTGCCCCCCCTCGCCCACCACTTGAATCTGGAACAACGGCGTGGCGCTCATCAGGTTGGCAGTGACCAGGGTGTCCATGGCGGCGGTGAAGGCCATCATCGAGAAGTGTTCGCGCAGGACAAAGGCCACCCGCCGGCATGGCATGGCCAGTGCGGTGCGGCCCGCCGGGTCGAGGTGGGCCAGGTTGGTGTTCTTGAGGATGCTTTCGAAGTGGCTCATGGTTCAACTCACTACACGGATGCTGCGGTAGCCTCATCGCGGATTTATCCGCGATGAAGCCACTGCAGATGGAACAGATTACTTGCTGGCCTGGGTAGCCGCCGCACGCGACGCCTGCAGCCACTGATCGAACTGCTGGCGGTGCGCCACGACCCACTCCTTGGCGTGGCGAGTGATGTCGGCAGGCTTTTTCTCACCCTGCTGCATCTTCAGGTTTTGCGCACTCTCGTCAGCGGTGGTGATCTGCATCAGCGACAGGAATTTGGTGGCCGCGGGGTTTTCTTCGGCAAACGCCTTGTTCAGCACGGCCTCGACCTTGTCGACCGCAAAGCCCAGGTTCTTGCCCTTGTACATCGTGTCGACATCGTTGTTGCCGTCGGGCAGGTCGGTTTTCGGCACTTCCAGCCAGACCACGTCCTTGTCCTCGACCAGGACGGTGGAGATCCACTGCGGGACCCAGGTGAAGTACAGGATCGGCTTGCCTTCCTTGTAGCGGGTGATGGTGTCGGCCATCAGCGCAAAGTACGAGCCCTGGTCGACGTGCACGCTGTCGCTCAGGTCGTAGGCCTTCATGTGGTGCGAAATGACCAGCTCACAGCCCCAGCCGGGGTTGCAGCCGGTCAGGTTGGCCTTGCCGTCGCCATCGGTGTCGAACAGCTTGGCGATTTCCGGCTTCTTCAGATCGGTGATGTACTTGATGTGGTACTGCTCGGCAGTCTTCTTGTCGATCAGGTAGCCCTGCAATACGCCGGGCATGATGTCGCCGGCCTTGACCATCACGTCATTGCCACCGGCCTGCTGGTAGAACTTGTCGTGCAGTTTGTCCCACAGGTGTACGGTAAAGTCGGCATCGCCGTTGGCGAGCGCCACCATCATCACACCGTACTCGGTTTCCTTCGGTTCCTGGACCTTGTAGCCCAGCTCGCGCAGGCCCTCCATGGCGACCTCGCCACGGAAGCGCTCTTCGGCGATGGAGGGGAAGATCGGCGTCACCTTGACGCCCTCGCCCGGCTTGTCGGCCGAGGCGTGGGCGCACAGCGAAGCGATCGCCAGGGCCAGTGCGCTGGCGCCTTGCAGGATGCTGCGGGAGAACATGGATTCCAACATCGTCGCGTACCTTCTTCTCGTTTTTATAGCGTGAGCGGCAGTTCGAATATGTGTATCAGGCGGTCTTGCGCCGCCCTGCAGAGTGCCCGGCACCGCACAGGCGCAGCACGGCGCCCACGGGGCCGGTGTGGTACCAGCGCAGGCTCGGGTCGGCGCTGCTGCGCGCGCCCATGGCCTGGGTCAGGCGGTCGAGGAAGATCGCCAGCAGCACCAGCCCCACGCCGCCGACGGTGGCCAGGCCCATGTCCAGCCGGCCGATGCCGCGCAGCACCATCTGGCCGAGCCCTCCCACCGAAATCATCGAGGCGATCACCACCATCGACAGCGACAGCATCAGGGTCTGGTTGAGGCCCGCCATGATGGTCGAGGTGGCCAGCGGCAACTGCACGCGGGTCAGCATCTGCCGCGGCGTGCAGCCAAAGGCGCGGGCAGCTTCGATCTTGTCTTCCGGCACCTGGCGGATGCCCAGGTTGGTCAGCCGTACCAGCGGCGGCAAGGCGAACACGATGGTCACCAGCACACCGGGCACGTTGCCGATGCCGAACAGCATCACCACCGGCACCAGGTAGACGAACGCCGGCAGCGTCTGCATGGCATCGAGTACCGGGCGGATGATGCTTTCCAGGCGGTTGCTGCGGGCGCAGACAATGCCCAGCGGGATGCCGAGCACCGCACAGAAGAACACCGAGGTGAGCACCAGCGCCAGGGTGGTCATCGACTCCGACCACACGCCGATCAGCCCGAGCAAGGTCAGGGTGACGAAGCACAGCAGCGCCATGCGCTTGCCTGCCAACTGCCAGCCGAGCAGTGACGACAGCAAGATGCCGATGGTTGGCGGAATGCTCTGCAGGGTGAATTCGATGCCGTTGAGCACCTGGTCGATCGGCCAGCGGATCGCGCGGAACACCTCGCGGAAGTTCTGCACCAGGAAGTTGAGCGTGGCAGTGACCCAGTCGCCCAAGGGAATGGTGGCCGCCTGGAACGGGTCGAGCAGACTGAATTCGGACATGAGGGCTTACCTCTTCGTGTATTAGTGGCGGCTCAGGGTCTGCAGCAGCTCGTTCTTCGACAAGGTGCCCTTGAAGGCGCCTTGACGGTCGAGCACCGGCACCGGGTACGGCAGGTCGGCCGCGATCCCCAGCACTTCATGCAGCGGCGTGTCGGTGTACACCGGCTGGCGCTCGTGCAGGCTGTAGCGGTCACTGGCGGTGGCGCCGTAAGCGTCGGTGTCGACCACCCCCAGCAGTTGGCCACGGTCATCGACCAGGTAGCCGAACGGCACACCGGCCTGGAAGCTCGGCGCCTTGCCGTTGACTTTGCACACCACCGCCGGGTCGAACTTCGCCACATCGCCGGCCTTGAGCACCCGCGAGCTGTCGAAGCGCTTGAAGAAGGTGCGCACATAGTCGTTGGCCGGCTGGTTGATCAGCTCCTGCGGTGTGCCAATCTGCACCACCCGGCCGCCCTCCATGATCGCGATGCGGTGGCCGATACGGATGGCCTCCTCGATGTCGTGGGAAATGAAGATGATGGTGCGCTGCTGCTCGGCCTGCAGGCGCATCAGCTCGCCTTGCATCTCGCTGCGGATCAGCGGGTCGAGCGCCGAGAAGGCTTCGTCCATCAGCAGGATGGTCGGGTCGTTGGCCAGTGCCCGGGCCAGGCCCACGCGCTGTTGCATGCCGCCGGACAGCTGGTGCGGGTAGCTGTGCTCGTGGCCGGCCAGGCCCACCTGGCTCAGCGCCTCGCGGGCGCGGCTGTGGCGCTCGGCTTCGGACACGCCGGCAATCTCAAGGCCAAAGGCGGTGTTCTGCAGCACGCTCATGTGCGGCATCAGAGCAAAGGACTGGAACACCATGCCCATTTCCTTGCGGCGCACATCGAGCAGATCTTTATCGGAGAGGCCGGTGATCTCACGGCCGTTGAGGTGGATGCTGCCGGAGGTGGGCTCGATCAGGCGGTTGAACAGCCGCACCATGGTCGATTTGCCCGAGCCGGACAACCCCATGATGACGAAGATCTCGCCCCGCTTGACGGAAAAACTTGCATCGAACACGCCGACGACGTGGCCGGTCTTGCTGAAGATTTCGTCCTTGTCGGCGCCCTTGCGGAGCATCTCCATGGCCATGTCCGGGTTGGGACCGAACACTTTGAAGATGTTGTTTACCGAAAGAATCTCATCGGCATGGCTCATACGACCCTCTTTATTATGCTTATTAACCAATCAATCAACGTCGCACTTTCAATAAGGCGGTAGTGATCAGTGCGAGTACGCTTGGCAGTCCGTTCAAATTCGAACGAGAGTCAAAACCGGCACGCAGAAAATCCTGCTTCAAAATTATCGACATCGATGTCCCAATGCCGCGCCGTAGCTTCAACGTTAGGCCTTGACCCAGACAGGGTCCAACGACATTTGCAGGGCGCTAACCATTACCTGAAGTTATCAATCGCACTGCAGCCGTTGCCCCATGCGGCCTGCGCATTTACCGCCCGCCGTGCAACAGGCTAGAGTGGGCCAACCTGGCGAGACGAAGGACCTCACCCTACCCCCATGGTCAGACATTCCGAACCCGATCAGACGCTGATCAAGATGCCTTCGCTGCGCGCCGTGAAAGTGTTCGTCGCCGCCGCCAAATACCAGAACTTCACCCGCGCCGCCGAAGCGCTGTGCGTCACCCAGGCCGCCGTCAGCCGGCAGATCCGCGAGCTGGAAACCTACTTGGGCGCCGAGCTGTTCAACCGGGTCGGCCGCGCAGTAGAGCTGACCGTGGCCGGTTCGATTTTCTTCGATGCGGTGCAGTTATCGTTCGTCAACATCTCCCAGGCAGCCGAACGCATCCGCAGCAACACCAACTCCAAGCATGTGGTCACCTTATGCTGCTCGCCGGCCTTCGCCGCCCTGTGGCTGGGGCCACGGATGCCGAAGTTCTTCGAAGAAAACCCGGATATCGACATCAACCTGGTGACCACGCAGAACTTCCTGGCGATGGAGCCTGGCGTTCGCCCGGACATCTACATCACCAAACTGGGCAAGATCCAGGCGGGTTACAGCTGCCACCCGCTGAACCATGACGTGATCTACCCGGTGTGCAGCCCGCAATACCTGGCGCAGCACCCGGAACTGGCCACCCTGCAGGGCATCCGCGATGGCTCGCTGCTCAACCTCAGCCCCTACGGACGCTCGCAGGTCGCCGAACACGTGGACTGGAATGTCTGGCTGGCGTTTCACGATGTCGACCTGAAAACCCGGGCCAACACCGCACCGCACTTCTTCAATGCCAATGACTACAACCTGCTGGTGCAGTTGGCCCTGAGCAGCCAGGGCGTGGCGCTGGGCTGGCACCACCTGGTGGCACCTTTGGTTGCCCGGGGCTTGCTGGTGCGGCCCGTGGAGCAGCAGTTGGTGCTCAAGGACACGTTCCACTTCCTGGCCTTCAATGACGACAAGGACCATGACGCCAGTTGCCGGCGCTTGCGCGACTGGCTGCTGCAGGAGTTCCAGCCAATGCTGGACGCCAGCCTGTAACGGTTGCCAGGCCGTTCATCCCTCCGGTCGTCAGCTCGACGCATCACCCTTGCAGCACGGGCGTCAAATGGTTCCAAAGGCCCCTTTGGAGAAGCCCCATGACCCAGCACGCCTTGGCCCGCCTCGAACAGCTCGACCCCAAGCGCCCCTTGCGCGTGCAGGCCGGCAGCGAAGAAGTGATCCTGATCCGCCAGGGCGACCGGGTGCACGCCTACCAGGGCAATTGCCCGCATGCCGGTGCACCGCTGGACGAAGGCGTGATCTGCGGCGGCCTGCTGGTCTGCCCCTGGCACAAGGCGGCCTTTGCCGTCGACGAGGGCGCGGTCTGCGAGCCGCCGGCACTGGCGGACCTGCGCCGCTACCCGGCGTGGGTCAAAGACGGGGAAATCTGGGTCGATGACCAGCCATTGCCACAGCCCGAACCACCGCGCCACAGCGATGCCCGTTGCTTCGTCGTGATCGGAGCGGGTGCGGCAGGCACGGCGGCGGTTGCGACACTGCTGGCGCATGGGTTTGGCGGGCGCCTTGTGTGGGTCGACCAGGAACGCCAGCCGGCCTACGACCGTACCGCGCTGAGCAAATTCGTCATCGCCGGGCAGATGCCACCGGACGAGGTACCCGCGCTGCTGGAGGCTTGCCAGTTGCGCAAGGGCCAGCTGGAACGGTGCTTTGGCAAGGTGCGCGCGCTGGATGTGAAAAAGCGCCAGATCACCCTCGCCGATGGCAAGCGCATCGACTACGACGCAGCGCTGCTGGCCACCGGCGGCAAGCCGCAGCGCCCTGACCTGCCCGGCGTCGACCTGGCGGGCATCGTCACGCTGCGTTCGCGCGAGGACGCGGCGCGCCTGCTCGATGCTGCCGAACCGGGGCAACCCGTGGTGATCGTCGGTGACAGTTTCATCGGCCTTGAGGCGGCGTCGGCATTGCGCAAATACGGCGCCCAGGTGCACGTGGTCACGCGCCATGAAGTGCCGTTGAGCAAACAGCTGGGTGAGCGTATCGGGCGCAGCATCCGTGAATTGCATGAACGCAAGGGTGTGGTATTCCATGGCCCGACCGAAGTCGAGCGCTTCATCGGCGAGAATCAGGTCGAAGCCGTGCTGCTGGCGAATGGCGAGCGGCTGACGACGGCGCTGGTGCTGCTCGGCACCGGAGTCACCCCGGCCACTGCCTTCGTGCAGGGCCTGCCGTTGGCCGAGGACCGTTCGCTGCGGGTCGACACAGCGCTGCATGCCGGCGAGCGGTTATGGGCCGCTGGCGACATCGCCACATTCCCCCTCAGCGGCCGCCCGGTGCGCATCGAGCACTGGCGCCTGGCTCAGCAGCACGGGGTGATTGCCGCGGCCAACATGCTCGGCGAGCAGCGCCGCTACGCCGACGTGCCGTTTTTCTGGACCTACCAGCATGGGCGCACCTACGAAGTGCTGGGGCATGCCCGGGACTGGGACCGCATCGAGTTTGTCGGCGAGCCGGAGCAAGGCGATTTCGTGGCCTTGCAGTGCGCGGGTGAACAGGTCGAGGCGGTGATCGCCAAGGGGTATTCGGATGCCATGGCGCAGTTGTCGCAGCGGATGAAGCGGCCGTTGAACCTGGATGAGGCGCTCAAGCTGATTGGCTGAATTCACTGCCCCTGAGAAAATCGGCTATGGTTTCCCTCCTCGAATAACAAGAATCCCGTGGAGCGCCCATGGCCGCGCACACCGCTTCACCTCGCGCCACCGAACTGGCCGCCTTCGTCGACTGCCACTTCGCCGAACGCGGCTTGATGCCGGAACCGGTGATCGCCGAGTCCTGGTACCGCAGCATCAAACAGCACCGTCTGGACCCCGCGTTGCGCCACGTCGACAACATCCTCAGCGCTGGCGAGATCCGCCAGCATCAGGCTCGGCACGAGGCCTACCTGGCGGTTGCCAGCCAGGGCGTCAGCGGCCTGGCGCGGCGTGTGCTGGACGCCGGTTTCGCCGTGCTGCTCAGCGACGCCGACGGCATCACCCTCGACGCCCGCCTGCCCGCCGACCACCAGCGTTATACCCGCTCGGGGCTGATCGTCGGCGCACGCTGGGACGAGTCGATCGCCGGCACCAACGGCATCGGCACCGCCCTGGCCTCGCAACAGGCGCTGACCATCCACCGCCAGGAGCATTTTCTGGCGGCCAACGCACGGCTCAGTTGCTCGGTGGCACCGATTTTCGATGCCCACAATCACCTGCTCGGTTGCCTTAACGCCACCTGCCTGTCCAACGACGGTCCCAAGCAAGCCCAGCACCTGACCTTGCAATTGGTGACCCTGTACGCTCGGCTGATCGAGAACAGCCACTTCCGCCAGTGCTACCGCGACCGCCTGACCCTGGCCTTGAAGCCCCGTGACGATTTTAGCGACCTGGCCGCCGAGCAGTTGCTGGCACTGGATGAAACCGGCCGGGTGGTCGGCGCCAATCGGGCCGCCTTTCTAGCGCATACCGGCACGCTGTTGGGCGTGCATATCGACCAACTGCTGCCTGCCAACATCGACCAGTTACTCGACCTGACACGCGGCGGTGCCCGTGGCACGCAACTGCGCGGCCAGGCGCAGGCGCACCTGCTGGACGTTGGCCTGCGTGTACCCGCCGGCTACCGCCAATCGGTGCCATCACGGCCAATGCCCGTACAAGGTGCCCACCCCACGCTCGAACAACTGGCGGGCCAGGACGCACAGCTGCAACACGGCGTGCGGCGCCTGCGCAAAGTCCTCGACAAGGACATCGCGATCCTCCTCAACGGCGAAACCGGCACCGGCAAGGAAGCCTTCGCGCGCGCCTTGCACCAGGCCAGTCAGCGCCGTGCCAAGCCATTCGTGGCGCTCAACTGTGCGGCGATACCTGAGTCGCTGATCGAGAGCGAACTGTTCGGCTACCGCGCCGGCAGCTTCACCGGCGCCAGCCGCAAGGGCATGAAAGGCAAGCTGGAGCAAGCCAACGGCGGCACGCTGTTGCTGGACGAAATCGGCGACATGCCGGCGCATTTGCAAACCCGCCTGCTGCGGGTGCTGGCCGAGCGCGAGCTGGTGCCATTGGGGGCTGAAGTACCCGTGCCGCTGGATATCCAGGTGATCTCGGCGACGCACCAGGACTTGCAGGCAATGATCAGCGACAAGCGCTTTCGCGAAGACCTCTACTACCGCTTGTGCGGCATGCGCGTGAGGTTGCCGGCACTACGGGAACGAACGGACCGGCGCGAATTGATCGAGGGCTTGCTGGCGAGCGTGCCGGGGGGTGCGGGTTTGCAGTTGAGCGATGAGGCGCGCCGCTGCCTGCTGGGGCATGCCTGGCCGGGGAACGTGCGGCAGTTGCTCAACGCTCTGCGTCAGGCGGTGGCGCTGGCTGAAGGTGCGGTGATCGAGCTGACCGATTTACCGGAGGCGTTGCTGGACCAGGCAGTGCCTGCGAGGCCAGTGAGGTTGGAGCAGCAGATCGAAGCGGTCGAAGGGCGGCATTTGCTTGAGTGTTTGAAGCGTGAGCGTTGGAACATGAGTGCGGCGGCGCAGGCGGCGGGGGTCTCGCGGTCGACGTTATATCGAAAGATGAAACGTTACGGGATCGTACCGCCGAACCAGTTGGGCTGACAGTTCTGGCCTCTTCGCGGGCACGCCCGCGAAGAGGCCAGTGAAAACATCGACTAACCCTGGATGTACACCACTTGGGTCCGCGTGTACTCGTACAGCCCATGCTTGCCATCCGCCCCGCCTATTCCGGACTTGCGCGCCCCGGCGTGGAAGCCCTGCATGGCCTCGAAGTTCTCGCGGTTGATGTAGGTCTCGCCAAAATCGATCTCGCGACAAGCCTTCAGCGCTGCGTTCAGGTCACGGGTGTAGAGCGACGAGGTCAGCCCGTACTCGCTGTCATTGGCCAGGGCGATCGCTTCGTCCAGGTCATCCACCACCTGAATCGGCAGGACCGGCCCGAAGATCTCCTTGCGCATGATCTCCATGCCCGCCGCACAGCCCGCCAGCACGGTCGGCTGATAATGGAAGCCGGCACCGAGGTCGGCCACCTGTCCGCCGGTCACCAGCTGGGCGCCCTGCCCGACCGCCGTGCGGACCATCTGCGCCACCTTGTCGAGCCCGGCCTGGTTGATCAGCGGCCCCATGTCCAGGTCGGCCTGGCGCGACGGGTCGCCATAACGCGTGGCAGCCATGGCCTGGGCCACCTTGTCGACGAAGGCGTCGGCCACCTGGCGCGCCACGTACACCCGCTCGGCGCAGTTGCACACCTGGCCGGTGTTGATCACCCGCGAGGCGACGATGGCTTTCACCGCCAGGTCCAGGTCGGCGTCGGCCAGCACGATCGCCGGTGCCTTGCCGCCCAGTTCCAGGTTGAGCTTGGTGATGTTCGGCGCCGCCGCCGCCATGATTCGCGCCCCCGTGCCCACACTGCCGGTAAAACTGACCAGGTCGATACCGGCGTGGCTGGACAGCCCGTGGCCGACGCTTGCGCCCTTGCCACCGACCACGTTGAACACGCCCGCCGGCAGGTCGGTTTCGGCCACCAGCTGGGCGAACGCGTAGCAGTTGATCGGAGTCTCCTCGCTGGGCTTGATCACGATGGTATTACCGGTGAGCAGCGCCGGCGCCATCTTGCGGGCGATCAGGAAGAACGGGAAATTCCACGGCAGGATGCCGGCCACCACGCCCAGCGGTTTGCGCATCAGGAAGATGTGCTCGTTGGCACGGTCGCTGGTCAGCACTTCGCCTTCCAGGCGTCGCGCCCATTCGGCCATGTAGTCCAGGTAATCGGCGGTAAAGTTGACTTCGACCTGGGCGAGGCTTGGCACCTTGCCACCCTCCAGGGTGATGATGCGTGCCAGACGGTCAGCATTGGCCCGCACTTTGTTGGCGATCTGGCGCAGGTAGCCTGCCCGCTCGCTGGCAGTCTTCGCGGCCCAACCCTTTTGCGCCGTGCGCGCCGCGGCGATGGCGCGCTCGACGTGCTCGGCGGATGACTCCGGCACCCGCCCCAGCAACTGGGCGTCGGCCGGGTTATAGACTTCGATCAGCGCTTCGCTGGGCACAAAGGCGTTGTCGATGAAGTTCTGGTACGTGGTTGGCGTCATGCTCGTTTCACTCCTGTGGGTGGTTATCGGCCAATGGCGCATGGGCAGCGGGCTTGGCGCTGAACTGCTGCCACGCATTGCCTTCGGCCTTGAGGTCATGGGCGCGCTTGATCAGGTACTGGTGCACCTGCTCGACCTGCTCGGGCTTGAGATTGTCGGCAAACGAGGGCATGCCATCGGGTACTCGGCCGCCATAGAGGATGCCGAGGAACATGTGGTGTTTTTCCGCCGTGAGCTTGCGCAGATCGGGCAACACACCGCCGCTGACCGCATGGATGCCGTGGCATTGCGAGCAGTTGCCGTCGTACAGGGCAGCACCTGCGGCAACCGTCTGCGCATCGGCGGTCAAGGCTGGCGGCTCCGGCGCATCGGCCGGCGGTGCAGGCTCACGCAGCTTGGCGGTACCGCCGATCTTGTAGGTCAGTACCTGGGCGAACGGCTGTACCCCGGCGCGCAACGACAGCGCCCCGGCAAAGGTCGAGAACGCCCCTCCCCAACCGGCCATGAAGGTCACGTACTGCTCGCCATCCACGGAATAGGTGATCGGCGCCGCCATCACCCCGCTGGCCGCGGGCGACTCCCAGAGTTTCTTGCCCGAATCGGCGGCATAGGCGATCACCCGGCCATCGGCGCTGCCTTCGAACACCAGGTTGCCGGCGGTGCTCAACGTGCCGCCATTGAAAATGGTGATGTAGGGCACTTCCCAGGCCGGGGCCTGCTTGACCGGGTCCCAGGCGATCAGCTTGCCAGACCAGCTCTTGGCCATTTCCAGCAGGCCATCGGCGCCTTCGGGCATCATGCCGGTGCGCAGGCCCAGCTGGTACACGCTCTTGAACGGGTTGCGGGTGGGCGCTTCGGGGATGTGTTCGTAGTAGGCCGACATGATGTGCGCCGGGATGTACACAAGGCCCGTGTCGGGGTTGTAGGACATCGGGTGCCAATCGTGCGCGCCCCAGAATGCCGGGGTCACCAGCTTGCGTTTGCCATCCTTCCAGTAGGCCGCCGCCTCGTCGTCGAGGATCGGCCGCCCGGTCTTCATGTCGATGCCCTTGGCCCAGTTCACCGGCACGATGTTCTTTGCCGACAACAGCTCGCCAGTGGCGCGGTCGAGCACGTAGAAGAAGCCGTTCTTGGGGGCCTGCATCAGCACTTTGCGTTGCTTGCCTTCAATGGGCAGCTCGGCGAGGATCATGTGCTGGGTGGCCGTGAAGTCCCAGGCGTCGCCCGGGGTGGTCTGGTAGTGCCAGGCGTATTCGCCGGTGTCGGCATTGACTGCGACGATCGACGACAGGAACAGGTTGTCGCCCTTGGCCTGGCTGCGCCATTTCGGGTCCCACATCGAGCCGTTGCCCACGCCGATGTAGAGCAGGTTGAGTTCGGGGTCGTAGGCGAACGAGTCCCAGGCCGTGCCACCCCCGCCCCACGCCACATAGGCGTCGCCGTGCCAGGTCTTGCTGGCGATCGCCATCGCCTTGTCCTCGGGCGGCAGCTTCGGGTCGCCGGGCACGGTAAAGAAGCGCCAGGCCTGTTTGCCGGTTTCGGCGTCGTAGGCGGTCACATAGCCGCGCACCCCGAACTCGGCGCCACCGTTGCCGATGATCACCTTGCCGTTGACCACGCGTGGCGCGCCCGTGATGGTGTAGCTGCGTGTGTGGTCGTCGCGGGTGTCCACCGACCACACGCGTTTGCCGGTCTTGGCGTCGATCGCCTCCAGGCGGCCATCGAGCACACCGACGTAGACCTTGCCCTGCCATACCGCCACACCGCGGTTGACCGCGTCGCAACAGGCTTCCCCTGCGCGGTGGCGGTCGGATTGCGGATCGTACTTCCACAGCAGCTTGCCGTCGCGTGCGTCCAGGGCATACACCACCGAGAACGGCCCGGTGGTGTACATCACCCCATCGACCACGATTGGCGTGGCTTCAACGCCGCGGTCCAGGTCGAGCTTGTAGCTCCAGGCAAGGCCCAGCTGGTTGACGTTGCCTTGGTTGATCGCCTTGAGCGGGCTGAAACGCTGCTCATCGTAAGTGCGGCCGTGGCTCATCCAGTTGCCGGGTTCCTTGTCGGCGTCGATGATGCGCTGGCCATCGACCTCGGCAGCGAAGGCAGGTGTGCTGCACGCCAGGCTCAGGGCCAGGCAGCTCAGGATATGCGGCAGGGGCCGGCGGTGCGGGCCAGTTCGGTTCATGCTGGGTTCTCCGTTCTTGTTATGGCGACACCGCGTCAGGCGTCGACAACACAGAGAGCAACGGCTGTGCCATTGCCGCGCTGCACCGCCAAAAAGCGCGTTTTAGAGGGGCTCGAGCTCAAAGAACGGAGAGCCCCTGGGCTGCAAGCAGTGGCGCAACGCTGAAACAATTGCCGCAGCCGTGACACAGGTGTGCCACCTGGGTTCGCGGCCTTTCAATGCCGGGCGGTTCTGTGTAAAACAGGCAGATCACTCCCATCAAGGACACCCGGCATGATCTACCGCCCCCTCGGCCACAGCGGCCTGCAAGTCTCCGCGCTCACCCTGGGCAGCATGATGTTCGGCGAGCAGACCAGCACAGAGGATGCGCTGCGGATCATCGACAAGGCCTGGGACCAGGGCATCAACTTCATCGACACTGCCGACGTCTACAACGCCGGCCGCTCCGAGGAGATCGTCGGCGAAGCGGTGGCGCGCCAACGCCAGGACTGGATCGTCGCCTCGAAAGTCGGCATGGGCCCGGCCGATGGCCTGCCCAACCGCAGCGGCCTCTCGCGCAAGCACATCTTCAACGGCATCGAGGCCACGCTGACGCGCATGGGCCTGGACTACCTGGACATCTATTACCTGCACCGCGAGGACCACAAGGCGCCGCTGGAAGAGACGGTACGGGCCATCGGCGACCTGCTGCAGCAGGGCAAGATCCGCTACTGGGGCGTGTCCAACTACCGCGGCTGGCGCATCGCCGAGATCTGCAACTTGGCCGAGCGTCTGGGAGTGGCCAAACCTGTGGTCAGCCAGCCGCTGTATAACATCGTCAACCGCCAGGCCGAACCCGAGCAACTGACCGCTGCGGCCTATCATGGGCTCGGGGTGGTGCCGTTCAGCCCGCTGGCCCGTGGCGTGCTCAGCGGCAAGTATGCGCCGGGCGCGGAGCCTGAAGCTGGCAGCCGCGCCGCGCGCCAGGACAAGCGCATCCTCGAGGTGGAATGGCGCCAGGAGTCGCTGGCCATCGCCCGGCAGATCCAGGCGTATGTCGACGCCAAAGGCGTGGGCATGGTCGAATTCGCCATTGCCTGGGTACTCAACAACCGGCTGGTCAGCTCGGCGATCGTCGGGCCGCGTACCGAGGCGCAGTGGGATACCTATGCCGGGGGGCTGGCAGTGAAGATCACGGCCGAGGATGAAGCGTTCATCGACTCGCTGGTGACGCCTGGGCATGCGTCCACGCCTGGGTTCAATGATGTGGCGCATTTTGTCACTGGGCGGTTGGCCCGAAGCTGAAGGATTCACTGGCTGCACTGGGGACCACGCCGCCGGGGTGCCGGTCCCCCCATTCCCCAATCATCCCGGTATCGTGCGCACCATCGGTTTTTCACCTTTGGAGTGCTAATGAAACTCTTCCAGCCTTTGCAAATCGGCCCACTGACACTGCCCAACCGCGTGTTCATGGCCCCCCTCACCCGCCTGCGCAGCCGCGAACCCGGCGACGTGCCGACGCCGATGATGGCCGAATACTATGCCCAACGTGCCAGCGCCGGGCTGATCATCACCGAGGCTACGCAGATTTCCTTCCAGGCCAAGGGTTATTCGGGCTCGCCAGGCATCCACAGCGCGGAGCAGATTGCCGCCTGGCGCTTGGTCAACGAAGGCATCCACGCCGCAGGCGGCCACAGCGCCGTGCAGGTCTGGCACACCGGTCGCGTGTCGCACACGTCACTGCAACCGGGTGGCGATGCGCCAGTTGCACCCTCTGCCCTGCCCGCCGAAGCCCGTACCACCTTGCGTGATGAGCAAGGCAACTTGATGCGTGTCGAGACCTCTGCCCCGCGAGCATTGAGCGAAGACGAAATCGCGGGCATTGTCGCCGATTTTGGCCAGGCAGCCGTGAATGCCCGTGAGGCCGGTTTCGACTTCATCGAACTGCACGCCGCCCATGGCTACCTGCTGCACCAGTTCCTGACCCCAAGTGCCAACCAGCGTGAAGACCGCTACGGCGGCAGTGTCGAAAACCGTGCGCGCATCGTGCTGGAAGCCGTGGATGCGGCAATTGCCGCCTGGAGCGCTGAACGCGTCGCGATCCGCATCTTCCCGTTGGGTGGCTTCAATGGCGTGGACAATGGCGAGGACCAGGAAGCGGCAGGCTTGTACCTGATTCGGCAACTGGCCAAGCGCAACCTCGCCTACCTGCACCTGTCCGAGCCCGACTGGGCGGGCGGCAAGCCGCTGCGTGAGACGTTCCGTGAAGCGATCCGGGCGGCCTATCCCGGTGTGATCGTGGCGGCAGGTGCCTACACCGCCGAGAAAGCAGAAGATCTGATACAGCGGGGGCTGATCGATGCCGCCGCGTTCGGCCGCAGCTACATTGCCAACCCCGACCTGGTGGCGCGTCTGCAGGCGCAAGCCCCTTTGAATGAGCACCGGGCGCAGTTCGATTACGCCAACGGCCCTGAAGGCTATACCGATTACCCGTTCCTGCAGCAGGCCTGAGCAACGGCCTGGATCGGGCAGCAACCCGTGGAGGGGGCAGGCAAGAGGTTTGTTCACCCAAATGTCGGCTTCCCTGTCACTCCTGCGTCACGTCAAAGGCGAGCGGCCCTTTCTCGCCATCACCGTGGATATAGGTCACTGGCCGCCCTTGTTTGAGCCTTTTGAAGCCCTCTCCAGTGATGGCTGAATAATGCACGAACACATCAGCCCCTGACGCTGGCTTTATAAAACCGATGCCTTTCGCGTTGTTGAACCACTTCACCGTACCGGATTGTCGCTGCGACATGTTCTTTACCCTCGATCGTTGCAGCACGCTTGTGCGGGTCAGGACAAACCCACTTCGCAAGAACGGGCTGGTACTTCTGATCTTCTGGGTTTGAACGGCGCGTGACTACTGGCATTTTTACTAGTTGCAAACGCGGTAAACATGAAAAAAGGGGCCTAGAAGGCCCCCTTTCAGGTACGCATCCGATTACTCGGCGCGCACTTGGGCAGCTTGCATACCCTTTTGCCCTTTCTCGGCAACAAAGCTGACCTTTTGGCCTTCTTTCAGGGATTTGAAGCCATCCGATTCGATTGCCTTGAAGTGTACGAACAGGTCATCACCACCGCTGTCCGGGGTAATGAAACCAAAGCCTTTTTCATCGTTGAACCATTTAACAGTTCCGCTCTGTCTGTCGGCCATGCGTTGAATCCTCGATCTCTATCTGCGTGTTGCATTGGGGGAACCTGACGGGAACCTGATAGGTTGACAAGACCCCGCTCCGTATCAGTGTCGACCATTAAGTTAAAAGGCGCCACTGGCAATTCACCCAGCCCTCGCCACCAATAGCCACCGGCCCTTTTAACCCAGTGATTCCAACGCCTGCGCCGCGTATGTATGCGAACGCATACGCGCCAGCGGGTCGTGAATCCGGCAATCGATCATCAGTTCATCGGCATGGGTTTGACCGATCAGCGAACGCAGCCCTTCCCGAACCCGCTCAGGCCCACCCGCGATGGTGCAGGCCATCACCTGCTCAAGTACCGCACGTTCGTGGGCTGGCAGGCCTTCGACATACCCCTCTTGCGGCTTGGGCAACAGGCCGAAACGCCCGACGTGCAGGTCCAGCATCCACTTGCGATGGGAGCTTGCGTGGTAATCGGCTTCAGCATCGCTGGCGGCGGCAAACAGGTTCACCCCTACCATCACATAAGGTCTGGCCAGCTGTGCCGACGGCTGGAAGTTCGCCCGATAATGGGCGATGGCCTGCAGCAGGTAACGCGGGGCGAAGTGCGAGGCGAAGGCATAGGGCAAGCCCAGCCTGGCCGCGAGGTCGGCGCCGAACAGGCTGGAGCCGAGGATCCACACCGGCACATCATGGTTGCCAGGCACGCCACGCACCTGGCGTTTGCCGTTGTCGGCCAGGTAGTCGCGCAGCTCGGTGATATCCTGGGCAAAGTCGCGCTCGGGGGCGGCACCACGCAAGGCGCGTACGGTCGGCCCGGAGGTTCCGGGCGCACGGCCCAGGCCGAGGTCGATACGGCCCGGGTGGAGGGTGTCGAGGGTGCCGAACTGCTCGGCGACCACCAGTGGCGCATGGTTGGGCAGCATAATGCCGCCAGCGCCAACGCGGATATGCCGGGTGGCGTTGGCGATTTCGTTGATCACCAGCGAGGTGGCGGCCGAACCGATGCCCGGCATGTCGTGGTGTTCGGCAATCCAGTAACGGCTGTAGCCGTGTTGCTCGACATGGCGCGCCAGCTGGCGGGATTCTTCGATCGCGTCGGCGAAGGTCTTGCCTTCGCCGATCATGACCAGATCCAGTACGGACAGGGCAGTCATGGGGTCTCCAGAGGGATTATCAGTGACGCCAGTGTCCGGCCTGTCACGCCAGGGATAAACCCGGGCTCAGGCCCTACATTCGGGCCTGATATTCCCCAATCACTGGCCCCAAGGTACACCCTGCTCCCAACTTGCCACCAGCAGATCGATGAAACCCCGCACCCGCGGGGACAGGTGGCGTTTGCTCGGGTACACCACGCGGATCGGGTCCGCCGGTGGCCTATAGGCATGCAGCACCTCCACCAGCGTACCTGCACGCAAATCATCGCCGGTGATGTAGGTCGGCAGATGAATCAGCCCAAAACCTCCCCGCGCGCCGTCGAGCATCGCTTCTGAACTGTCGATGTTGAGCCGGCCAGGCTCCTCGCACAGGTGCAGTCCCTGGTCCGTATGGAAGCGCCAGGGCATGGATTTTTCGCCAGCCAGGAAAGCGATCTTGTCATGCCCGTAGAGGTCTGCCGGCACCTGCGGCACCCCGTGTTGGCGCAGGTAATCGGGCGAGGCGCAGGTGACGAACTGCTGCCAGGCCACCGTGCGGGTCAGCAACTGAGAGTCCTCCTTAGGCGCACCGATGCGCACGGCAACGTCCACGCCCTCCTCGACCAGGTCGACAAAACGGTCGGTGAAGCGAATGTCGGCGCGCAGCTCCGGCCACTGCTTGAGGTAAGCATCGAGAATCGGCAGCACGTGGCGCTGGCCCAACGAAAGCGGCGCGGTCAGGCGCAAGGTGCCGGTGGGCTTGCCACGCCGCTGGGCCATGGTGCTTTCGACCTCGTCCAGGTCATCGAGGATCTGCCGCCAGCGCTCAAAGGCAACAAGCCCCTCATCGGTCAGGCTCAGCTTGCGTGTGGTGCGGTTGAGCAGGCGCACCGCCATGCGTGCTTCCAGGCGGGCAATGCTCTTGCCCACGGCCGAGCGGGTCAGCCCCAGGCTTGCCGCTGCAGCGGTGAAACTGCCGGCCTTCGCGGCACTGACGAAGGCAGCGATGTCGCCGAAGCGGTTGGGTTCCATGGCAGGCTCCTGCGGATACTGAAGACCCGCTTAGATGGGTGCGTTTGGCCGTATTGCAAGGGCATGGCTACAAGAGCCAGTGCAGCCCTTTGATGATCAGCAGGTGCAATGGGTAGAACAGATACCCCCAACGGCCCACTGGCGGTATCGGCCGACCATTGCAACGCAGCAGCAGGCAACCGAGGGGAATGGCCAGCGTGGCGGCGACCAGCGTCAGCAAGGTAATCGGTGCCATCAGGTGCCCGAACAGCCAACTGTTGGTCAGGTTACCGGCCACGGCCATCAGGCACGGCAATAGCCAAGCCGCACCGCCGCGGCTGCCCGCCATCAACCAGGCCGCGGGCAGCAATACCCCGGGCAGGCCATACATCAGCTGCGCACTGAATACCGTTGCGACCAGTACCGCACCAAGGCCGATCAACCGCGCGTGCAGTGGCGGGTGGCGCACGCCCCAGGCAAGCAGCAGCCCCAAGGTCAGCGTGGGGATCACGTTTAACGTTTGCGTGGCCGGGTCCAGCCAACGATAAGGCCCTTCAGAGAGTACCGCGAAGGCCGTCAGCCACCCCAGGTAGCGCAGGTTGCCATGGGTGAACAGGTGCCCGTCCGGGTTGCGCTGGGCATTGACCGCAATGGCCAGACAGAACAGCGGGAACGCCAGCCGCCCGACAACGAACAACCCCTCGGCCGCCGGCCAGAGATAACGAAGATGGTCGGCGACCATGGTCACGATCGCCGTCCACTTGACCAGGTCCAGCCCCGCCGAACGCACGCCTCAGGGCCCGGCCCCGGCGGCCTGGCCCAGGTACTTGGTGGTCCAGGCCGCCAGCGGCAGCGGCGGTTGCTGGTCGAGGATGCGCCGCCAGATCAACGCCAGGTCGTGGCGGTCGAACATCGAGCCGACCCCGGCGCCCCGCCAAACCGTGGGGGTGTGGGCAATCCAATGGCCCTGCGCATCACGCTGAGCCAGGTTGAAACGGAAGGTGTAGTTACCCGGTATACCCATGCGCAGGTCAGTGACCACCAGCGCGCCCTCCACCTCGTCATAGCGCAACCAGTCATCGGTAAACCAGCGCAGGCGCTGCAGCAGGGGCGCATCCACCAGGGCATTGGCGAGCGGCAGGTTCAGCGGCAGGCGCTGCATCTCCGGTGGCTCGCGGTCGAAGGCGCTGCTGACGCCTTCGTAATAGTCACCCTCGGGGGTCTTGGCCAGTACCCGCCAGACCAGGCTATTGAACGCAATGGGTACCGCACGCACGCTACTGACGACAATGCCCTGCTGATCGAGTGCGGCTTGGAAGCGCTGCTCGGCGGCCATGCGACCGGCCAGGCCAAAGCCCAGGTACGCCGTGCTGAACATCAGCGCCAGGCTCAACAGCCGCACCGCCCTGCCGCTCACGCCCTTGTAAGCGGCGTAGAACACGGCTGCCAGCAGCGGCACGGTATAGACCGGGTCGATGATGAACACTGCGGCCCAGCTTTGCGGGGTGAACTGCAGGGGCCAGAACAGTTGCGTGCCATACACCGTGAAGGAATCGAGGATCGGGTGCGTGACCAGCACCAGCCAGAATGCCAGAAATAACCTGGGCCACGTGTAGCCCTTGTCGGGCCAGCGCCTGCGCCCTAGCCATGTCACCAGCCAGGCGAGCAACAGGGCCAGCCCTGTCAGGACGAAAATGGAGTGAGAGAACCCTCGGTGGTAAGTCATCTGCGACACTGGGTCGGCGTAGCGAATGACCACGTCGAGGTCCGGCACGGTGCCAAGCAGCGCCCCGTAGATGAGCGAGCGACGGCCCTGAATGCGGCCGAGCACCGTGCCCTGCAGGGCGGCGCCGAGTACGGCTTGGGTGATGGAGTCCAAGGGCAGATTCCTGAGTGGGCAATAGGGAAACCTAACCCCCGGACGGCTGCGGGTGCAAATGCTGCTGTGTCACAACGCGTGGCAGTGTGCCCCGCGCGGAGACCGGTACAGGCTCAGAACAGCTGCCAGGTGTACACCAGGATCAGCCGGTTCTCATCGATATCAGTGCGGTAATTGGACCGCGCCATGGCATTGCGAACCCTGATCCCCAGCCCCTTGAGCACCCCGCTCTGCACCGCGTACCCCAGGTCGATGTCCCGCTCACGATCCTTGCCTTCGAATCCCAGGCCGGTATCGACGTTGTTACCGGTGATGTAGCGCACCGTCGCCGTCAGCCCCGGAATGCCCATGGCCGCGAAGTTGTAGTCGTAGCGCAGCTGATACGAGCGCTCGTCGGTGTAGGCAAATTCATAGGTCGGCACCTCGTTGCCCAGCGGCGAGATGTTGGCGAATACGCGGGGGAACGGGCTGTCGCCGTAGATACCCTGGTAGCCGAGGTGGAAGCTGTGGCCACCGCGCCTGGCCGTGAGCAGCGAGAAGAACGCCTGGTTGTCGATGTTGCCCAGCAGCGCATCGCCGTCCTCACGGGCGGTGAAGTAGCCGAGGTTGGCACTGAGTACCCAATCCCCTAGCGGCTTGCTGTGTTTGAACCCGACAAAGCCTTGCGCGTAGATGTCCTCCAATTGCCCGTACCAGAGGCTGACACTGCTCTGGTTGGCATTGAACGCGTAGTCGCCCCCCACATAGTTGAAGCCATCGCTCTCGGCCTGGCGCTGCGGCACATGGCCAAGCATGGCGTTCATCTTGCCGTCGCCACCTTCGTTGCGCAGGTGCGTGGACCTGAGGTGCCCGGCCTGCAGGGTCAGGCCGTCCAGCTCGGCCGTGTTCAGGCTGACTCCTTGGTAAGTCGGCGGCAGCAGGCGGATGTCGCTGAAGGTCAGCACCGGCAGATTGGGTTGCAATTCGCCGACGCGCAGTTCGGTCTTCGACAGCCGGGCCTTGAAGGTCGGTGCCAGGCGGCTGTATTCGCCGGCCGCGCGGCCATCGCCATGCACCGGCAGCAGGCCGGTGTTGACCCGGTCAGGGCTGCTGTCGAGCTGGATACCCAGCAAGCCCAGTGCGTCCACACCAAAGCCGACGGTACCGGGCGTATACCCGGACTTGAAATCGAGGATGAAACCCTGGGCCCACTCCTCGGCCTTGGATTGCGAGTTGGCACCGACGATGTCGGAATAGTCGCGGCTGAAGTAGTAGTTGCGGGCGCTGAGGCTTGCCTTGGCATCCTCGAAGAAGCCGCCTTCGGCAGCGAGGAGCGGTTGGCTGAACAGAGTCAGCCCGATAGCGACGCAGGGTGTGTGGTTCATTCCGAAGCTCTCTTGATCTTGTTGTTATGGATAAAGCGCGGGGAACATGGGTTTTCAGGGGGCGCGACGCAGGGCCTGCGGGGAGTGCGGCCGGCGCAGGCTCAGCAGCGCATGGGCCAGCAGGCCGAACAGCAGCCCCCAGAACGCCGCCGACAGGCCAAGAAAGGACACCCCGGACGCGGTAACCAGGAACGTGAACAGCCCGGCATCACGCTCGGTCGGTTCGGCCAGGCTGCGGGCCAGGGCTTCGCTGATCGCCCCATACAGGGCCAGCCCGGCCAGGGCGGCGATCAACGCGGCGGGAAAGGCCGCGAACAGCGACATCAGCGTTGCCCCGGCAACGCCCAGCAGCAGGTACAGCGCACTGCCAGCGACCGCTGCGACATAGCGCCTGCGCGGGTTTTCATGGGCCTCAGGGCCCGTGCAGAGGCTGGCGGTGACGGCTGCGAGGTTCAGGCCGTGGCAACCGAAAGGCGCCAGCAAGGCACCGCCGAGGGCGCTGGCACTGATCAACGGGCTGGCCGGCGTGGCGAACCCTGCATTGCGCAGCACCGCCATGCCCGGCATGAACTGCCCGGTGAGGGCCACCAGTACCATCGGCAGCGCCAGGCTGAAAATCGCCGCCAGGCTGAACTGCGGGGTAATCCACTGCGGCGAGGCCAGTTCCAGTACCAGCGCCTCACTGCGCAACGCCCCGCTGGCGACAGTCACCAGCGCGCCGACACACAACACCGCGGCTACCGCGTAGCGCGGTTGCACCCGGCGCATCAGCACGTAGGTGACGAACATCGCCAGCACCAGCCCCGGTTGCACCGGCAATGCGCGAAAGACCTCGATACCGAAACTGAACAGGATGCCCGCCTGCATGCCGGCGGCAATCGAGCCTGGCAGACGCGCGATGAGGCGGTCGAAGGCGCCGCTGATGCCGATCAGTAGCAGGACAACGTTCGCCACCAGGTACGCGCCTACTGCCTGCTCCAAACCAAGCTGGGGCAAGGCCGTGACCAGCAGCGCCGAGCCTGGGATGGACCAGGCGATGACCACCGGTACCCGGTAGTGCAGGCTGAGCAGCGCGCCGAGCACAGCGCTGCCCAAGGAGATCGCCCAGACCCAGGAGGACAGCTGGCCGTGGGACAGGCCGGCGGCTTCGGCGGCGTGGAAAATGATGACCAGAGGGCCGGCGTAGGAAATCATCGTCGCGATGCAGCCGGCGATGAGGGCGGACAGGGAGCAGTCCTTGATCAGGTTTTTCATGGCACCTCTCGCGAAGGTGTTGGCGGGATAGCGAGGGCTGCGCCCTCGTGTCGCGAAAGGGCCGCAAAGCGGCCCCAAATTCTCAGGCCTGCTGCAGGGCCCGAGGCCGTCCGCTGCGCTGCTCGTCGGTGTTTTCCTGCGCCTTCTGCAGCTGGAAGTCGAACTTCAGCTCGGCGTACCGCCCCTCGGCACCCTCATGGAACACCACCTCCCCCACCAACCCATCACGCGTGGCGTAGGCGAAGTCGTCCCACAGGTATTTGTCCCCGGACAGGTTGATCTGCGTGGTCAGGTGCCGATGCCCCGGCGCCGAGATGAAGAAGTGCACATGCGCCGGGCGCTGGCCGTGGCGGCCGAGCAGGTCCAGGCATTCCTGGGTCGGCCCCTGCGGGTCGCAGCCGTAGCCCGACGGCACAATCGAGCGTGCGCGGTAACGGCCTTCGGCATCGGTGACGATGCGCCGGCGCAGGTTGTATTCGGAGTGGCTCTGGTCGAAGAACGAATAGGTCCCACGGGTGTTGGCGTGCCACAGGTCGACGGTGGCACCGGCCAACGGCTGGCCCTGTGGGTCGAACACCTGGCCCTCAAGGAACATGACCGTGGCCACGCCCTCCTCGCTACCGTCATCCATGCGCACCTCGCCCTGGGCAATGGGCGCACCGGCGACGTACAGCGGGCCTTCGATGGTGCGCGGGGTGCCACCGACGCGGCCGGCCTCGGCGTCCTTGGCATCCTGCAGCAGGTCGAGGAAGTGCTCGATGCCCAGGCCCGCCACCAGCAGCCCGGCCTCGCCGCGCCCGCCCAGGCGGTTGAGGTAGTCGACGGCGTGCCAGAACTCGTCTTCGCTGATGTCCAGGTCTTCGATCAGGCGGGCGGTGTCCTGCAGCACGCGCTGAATGATGCGCTTGAGGCGCGGGCTGCCCTCGTCGTTACCGAAGCCTGCGGCTTCCTGGAAAAACTGCTGGGCTTCGGCGGTGTGGGAAATTTTCACGGTCATGGGGGTTACCTCGTCTTGTTCTTGTGCAAAAGGTTGGGCTTAGCGGTCGTCGGCGTGGATCGACGACGGGTGACGGCACAGGCCGTCGACCTCGATGTCCATGTACGGGAACAGCGGCAGCTGCATCAGCGTGTCGTGCAGCACCTCGACGCTGGGCACATCGAACACGCTGTAGTTGGCGTAGTACCCGGCAATGCGCCACAGGTGGCGCCAGGTGCCGTCGCGCTGCAGGCGCTGCGCCAGTTCCTTTTCGTCGGCCTTGAGTTGCGTGGCCTTGGCAGGGTCCATGTCGACCGGGAGTTTCACGGTCATCTTCACGTGGAACAGCATGGGGACGTCTCCTTTCGGTTAGCGGCGGGCGAAGCGTGCTAGCTGCGCCTCGTTCAAGGTCAGGCCAAGGCCGGGGGTGCGCGGTACGTGCAGCTGGAAGTCGTGGTACTGCGGCGGCTCGTTGACGATCTCTTCGGTCAGTAGCAGCGGGCCAAACAGCTCGGTACCCCAGGTCAGCTGGCGCAGGGTAAGGAAGGCATGGGCCGAGGCCAGGGTGCCGATCGTGCCTTCGAGCATGGTCCCGCCGTACAAGGCGATGCCTGCAGCCTCGGCAATCTGCGCGGTACGCAGCACGGCACGCGGGCCGCCGTTCTTGGCGATCTTCAGGGCAAAGATGCTGGCGGCACCGTCCGCGGCCAGGCTGAAGGCATCCTCGACACTTTCGATGGACTCGTCGGCCATGATCGGTGCCGGGCTGCGCTGGTTAAGGCGCACCTGACCGCCACGGTTGATGCGCGAGATCGGCTGCTCGATCAGGTCGATGCCGTTGTCGCCCAGCACCTGGCAGGCGCGGATGGCCTGGGATTCGTCCCAGTACTGGTTGACGTCGACGCGCACGCTGGCGCGCTCACCCAGCGCGCGCTTGATCGCCACCACGTGGTTCAGGTCCTGCTGCAGCGGGTGGGCACCGATCTTTAGCTTGAACACCCGGTGGCGGCGGATCTCCAGCATGTGCTCGGCCTCGGCGATGTCGCGGGCGGTGTCACCGCTGGCCAGGGTCCAGGCCACTTCCAGGCTGTCGCGCACGCGCCCGCCGAGCAGCTCGCTGACCGGCAGGCCCAGGCGCTTGCCCTGGGCATCGAGCAAAGCGCTCTCGATGCCGGACTTGGCAAAGGTGTTGCCCTTGGCCAGTTTGTCGAGTTTGAGCATGGCGGCATTGATGTTGCCTGCCGGCAGGCCGATCAGTGCCGGTGCCAGGTGCGCGTCGATATTGGCCTTGATGCCCTCAGGGCTTTCGTAGCCGTAAGCCAGGCCGCCAATGGTGGTGGCCTCGCCGATGCCTTCGACGCCATCGCTACAACGCAGGCGCAGCACCACCAGCGTTTGCTGCTGCATCGTGTGCATGGCCAGCTTGTGCGGGCGGATGGTCGGCAGGTCGACGATCAATGCCTCCAGCCGTTCAATGGTCGGGCTTGTCATGCAAGAGCTCCAGTTCAGTCAGTAGGAAGGTCAGGCCGTCGCCGCCAGGGCGTGACGCCGGCCGCTGGCCAGGTGCACGGCCATGGCCAGCGCGGCAATCGCGCCGGGGATGGCGAAGGCGATGAAATTGAGTTGCAGCGGCAGGTTGATGCCCATCAGCGCGCCGCCCAGCAGCGGCCCGACGATGGCGCCATTGCGGCCAATGCCCGAGGCCCAGCCAAGGCCGGTGGAGCGCACCGACAGGCCGTACAGCTGGGCAGCGCCGGCATACAGCAGGATCTGCGTGCCGATGGTGGTGGCGCCGGCAATGAAGATCAGCAGGTACAGCAACGGCATCGGGCTGTTGACGCCGAGCAGGCTGATCGACAGCGCCGCCGCCAGGAAGAACGCCACCTTGACCTTGACCAGGTTGTAGCGGTCACCCAGCCAGCCACCGAGGATCGCCCCGGCCATGCCGCCAAAGTTCAGCGCCAGCAGGAACGACAGGCTCGAACCCAGGCTGTAGCCGGCGTTGGCCATCAGTTTCGGCAGCCAACTGCTGAGCGCGTACACCATCAACAGGCAGCAGAAAAACGCCAGCCACAGGGCCAGGGTGCGGGTGGCCAGGCCGTTGCGGAACAGGTCCATCAACGAGCCGCCCTTGCCTTTGCGGTCGCTCGCCTGCAACTGATCGTCAGGCTGCACATCGCAATGCGGGTCGAGACGGCTAAGCAGCGTACGCGCCTCATCAATACGCCCCTGGCGCACCAGGAAGCCGATGGATTCGGGCAGGTAGCAGAGAATCACCGGCAACAGCAGCAGCGGCACGGCGGCCGCGAAGAACATCGACTCCCAGCCAAAGCGCGGCAGCATGAAGATGCCCACACCCGCTGACAGCATGCCGCCCAGCGAATAGCCACTGAACATGATCGCCACCAGCGTGCTGCGCAGGCGCTTGGGTGCGTACTCGTTCATCAGCGCCACGGCATTGGGCATCAGCCCGCCGCAGCCAAGGCCGGCGATGAAGCGGTAGATGCCGAACTCACTCGGGCTGCTGGCAAAGCCGTTGAGGATGGTCGCCCCCGAAAACAATGCGAAACAGATGGCGATACCTTTCTTGCGCCCGATGCGGTCGGCCAGGCTGCCGAAAGCCAACGCTCCGAACATCATGCCGAACAGCGCGTAGCTGCCCAGGGCGCCGGCCTGCAAGGGCGTCAAGCCCCACTCTTTCATGATCACCGGCAAGACCACACCGTAGATGAACAGGTCATAGCCGTCGAAGATCAGCAGTAGGCCGCACAAGGCCATGACCCGCCAATGGAAGGCGGTGAAACGGGCGTTGTCGATGATCGGGTGCACGTCAAGGGTTCGCATGGCATCTGTCTCTCTTGTTGTTCTTGTGGAGGAAAACTGCCCGGGGAGGTGCTCAGCCGAGGTCACCGCCGCCAACCGGCAGGGTCACGCCGGTGATGTACGAGGCCTCGTCGGAGGCCAGGAAGAGGATTGCGCCGACCTGCTCGTCGATGCTGCCGTAGCGGTGCATCAGGCTGCTGTCGAGTGTCTGGTCGACGATCTGCTGGTACCAGCGCTTGTCCTGCTCGCTTTGCTCGGCTTCGTTGCGGGGGACGCG
This sequence comes from Pseudomonas sp. NPDC087185, assembly GCF_044744955.1. Taxonomy (NCBI): domain Bacteria; kingdom Pseudomonadati; phylum Pseudomonadota; class Gammaproteobacteria; order Pseudomonadales; family Pseudomonadaceae; genus Pseudomonas; species Pseudomonas sp. NPDC087185. Next base: position 293,720 of record NZ_JBIUZK010000003.1, read on the forward strand.
CCGGGGCGGTGCTTCGGTGCCACCGGGCGCGGTAGCGTTGACGCGGATGCCACGGCCGGCGGTTTCGAAGGCCAGGCAGGCGGTCAGCGCATTGACCCCGCCCTTGGCGGCACCGTAAGGCACCCGGTTGACGCCACGGGTGGCGATTGACGAGACGTTGACGATGGCGCCGCTGCCGCGTTCGAGCATGTACGGCAGCGCCGCGTGGCAGCACCACAGGGTGGGGAACAACGAGCGGCGCACTTCAGCCTCGATCTGCGCCACTTCATAGTGTTCGAACGGCTTGGCCCAAATGGTGCCGCCGACGTTGTTGACCAGAATGTCGAGACGGCCGAAGGTTTCTACTGCAGTGGCCATGACGCGGGCGCAGTCGGTGTGCTGCTCGAGGTCGGCAATGAGGGTCAGCATGCCCTCCCCAGCCAGTTCGTGAACCAGCTCGGAGCGGTCCACCGCCACCACCTGCGCGCCTTCGGCCTTGAGCCGCCAGCACACGCCCCGGCCGATGCCTTGGGCGGCACCGGTGACCAGGGCGACTTTGCCTTGGAATCTGTTGTTCATCATTGTCCCTCCATTACCCGCCATCCCTGTGGGAGCGGGCTTGCCCGCGAAGAGGCCCGAGCAGTCACCCGCGTTGCCCCTGCTGGCCTATTCGCGGGCAAGCCCGCTCCCACAGTGGGCGGCGGCGTTTTCGAAATAAAAGGAGGCCACCCTCACCCGCACGATGCGGGCGGCCCCAAGGCAACTCAGGCCGCCGCGGCGAACTTTTCGTAGTAGAAATTGGCCGGGGTGATGCCCTGCTCGCGGATGTACTGGCTGACCGCCTCGACCATCGGTGGTGGCCCGCACAGGTACACATCCACATCCCCGTCATTGAGGTGGCGAGGTTCTATGTGCTGGGTCACGTAGCCCTTCTGCGGGTACTGGCTGTCGGGGTTGGCGACGCAGGCGCTGAAGGTGAAGTTGGGGATGCGCGTAGCCAGGGCCTGCAGGCGGTCCAGTTCGACCAGGTCGAAATCGTTGGTCACGCCGTAGATCAGGTGCAGCGGGTGCTCGCTGCCCTGCTCGGCGACCTTTTCCAGCATCGCGGTGAAGGGTGCCAGGCCGGTGCCGCCAGCCAGCAACAACAGGGGGCGCTGGATCGGCCGCAGGTAGAAGCTGCCCAAGGGGCCTGCCAGGCTCATGTTGTCGCCGGCCTTGGCCAGGCTGGTGAGAAAGCTGCTCATCAGCCCGCCCGGCACGTTGCGGATCAGGAAGCTGACCTCGCCATCCTTCTGCAGCGAGCTGAAGGAGTAGGCGCGGCTCTGGTCGCTGCCCGGCACGCTGAGGTTGACGTACTGCCCCGGCAGGAAGGCCAGGCGGCTCAGTGACTCGCCCTTGATCGACAAGGCGATGGTGCTGGCCGACAACTGGCGCACATCGCTGATAGCGGCCTGGAAGCTGGCCTGTTCGGTCTTGCACACTTGCGAAGATGCCGGGATGCGCACCACGCAGTCGCTTTCGGCGCGCATCTGGCAGGTCAGCACGTAGCCCTCGGCGATTTCGTCGTCGCTCAAGGCGTCTTCGATGAAGTTGTCGCCCAGGTCGTAACGGCCGGACTCGGCCTTGCACTTGCAGGTGCCGCAGGCGCCGTCGCGGCAGTCCAGCGGGATATTGATGCCTTGGCGGTAGGCGGCGTCGGCCACGGTTTCATGGCCGCTGGCCTCGATGAAGCGGGTGACCCCGTCTTCGAAATTAAGCGCGATCTGGAAGCTCATGTTGCACCTCGCAGGCGAACCTGGCCGCGGCGCGCCATGGGGCACACCGGGCAGTTCGCGTTACCTCGGATCAGATGTGGTAGATGTCGATGACCTGACGCACGTAGTCGTTTTTCAGCACCACCTTCTTGGCCTTGATCAGCGGTTGTTCGCCGCGCAGGTCGAGGGTGTAGAAACTGCTGCCGAAGTAACTGTCGGTGGTCTTGTAGCGAAAGCTCAGCGTGTGCCAGTTGAAGCGCACCTGGCAGTAGCCCTCGCCCTGCTCGACAACCTCGATGTTGCTGAGGTTGTGCGAGGTACGGGTGTCCGGCACGGTCGCGCTGGAGCGCTCGGTCTTGATGCGGAACACCCGGTCCTCCAGGCCACCACGGTTGCCGTACCAGATCAGCGAAATCTCGCTTTGTGGGTCTTCGGTAAGGCGGTCGTCGTCATCCCACGCGGGCATCCAGAAGGTCACGTCGCTGGCGTACAGCTCCAGCCACTGGTCCCACTGGGCGTCGTCCAAGTAGCGCGCTTCGCGGTAGAGGAAGTCGCGCACGGTGTCATGCAGGCTCATTGCACGGCCTCCACGGGGATCAGTTGCTGTTCTTCCCTGAGGGCCTGGATCATGGTGTCCTGCCAATACTTGTGCTGCAGCACGAACAGGCCTTCATCTTCGGTGCGCACGCCAGAGAGCAGCGGTTGAAGCTCAATCTCCCTGGCCGCCTCATCAGCGCCTTCGACCCAATGTTTCGCGCCGCGGGACATGTCGTTCCAGCCCGTACCACCGCCGTAGCCGGTCTGGCACGAGCGGAACTCTTCCAAGTCGTCCGGGGTGGCCATGCCGCTGACATTGAAGAAGTCTTCGTACTGACGGATACGCTTGGCGCGGGCATCAGCGCTCTCGCCTTTGGGCGCAATGCAGTAGATGGTGATTTCGGTCTTGTTCACCGAGATCGGCCGGGCAACGCGGATCTGCGAGCTGAATTGGTCCATCAGGTACACGTTCGGGTACAGGCACAGGTTTCGCGAGTTCTCGATCATCCAGTCGGCGCGCGCCTGGCCAAAGTCGGCGGCCAACTGGTCGCGGCGCTCGTAGGCCGGGCGGTCTTCGGGGTTGGCCCAGCGGGTCCACAGCAGCAGGTGGCCGTGGTCGAAGGAGTAGAAGCCACCGCCCTGCTTGGCCCAGGAGCCGGCGCTCATGGTCTTGATTTCGTCACCCGACTCGCGCTGTTTGCGCTGGTTCTGAGTGGCGGCGTAGTTCCAGTGCACGGAGCTTACGTGGTAACCATCGGCACCGTTTTCGGCGGTGAGTTTCCAGTTACCTTCGTAGATGTACGAGCTGGCACCGCGCAGCACTTCCAGGCCTTGGGGCGACTGGTCGACGATCATGTCGATGATCTTGGCCGACTCGCCCAGGTGCTCGACCAGCGGCTTGACGTCGGCGTTGAGGCTGCCGAACAAAAAGCCCCGATACGACTCGAAGCGGGCGACCTTGGTCAGGTCGTGGGAGCCGTCGCAGTTGAAGCTGTCGGGGTAGCCGGCGTTGCTTGGGTCCTTGACCTTGAGCAGCTTGCCGCTGTTGTTGAAGGTCCAGCCATGGAACGGGCAGGTGTAGCTGGAACGGTTGCCGCGCTTGTGCCGGCAGAGCATGGCGCCGCGATGGCTGCAGGCATTGAGGAAGGCATTGAGTTCACCGTCCTTGTTGCGCGCGATGAACACCGGCTGGCGCCCCATGGTCAGGGTGAGGAAGTCGTTTTTTTCGGGGATCTGGCTTTCGTGGGCCAGGTAGATCCAGTTGCCCTCGAAGATGTGCTTCATCTCCAGGTCGAACAGCCGTGGGTCGGTGAACATCTCGCGCTTGCAGCGGTAGATGCCCTGTTCACGGTCGTCCTCGAGCATGGCATTGAGGTAGTCGAATCCCAGGGACATGGCCAGGGTCTCCATTGTTATTGTTCAGACCGGGTCAGGTTAGGGGTTGCACCACACCGGCAATATCCGCCTGCTGCACAGCGCTATCCACTTCGTGCAGAAATCGGCGCGATAGCATTTATTCATTGAACGGCGCGTACCACCTGAAGTAAGCTCGGGCTCATTCACTGGAGAGCAACATGCCGAAACACACCCGCAACCACGCCAACCACACCGGTCGCACCCTGCGCCCTGTGCTGGCCGTTGCCGGCTGCAAGGCTGCTGCGCGCTTTTATTTTGGGTATTGGTTTAGCCACTAGGCGCCGATACCCACACGGCGCCCACCTTCGAGGGGCCGCCGAACATGAGAACACTCAAACCCCCGGTCGGCTCCCCGACCGGGGGTTTTGCTTTTCAGGCCTTTTGAACATTACCGAATCACGTTGAGGACACTTTCATGAACTACGCCACTTATTACTACGCAAGCACCTACGCCTGGCGATTTAGCCAATCCCGTTCGGGCCAGCCTGCCGCCTCCGATCGGTCCATCAGTGGTGGCAATGCTGCAGCCAATTTGAATTCAACGATCAGTCGAACACCTCGATAGGGGCCGACCGCGCGGGCCAGAACCCGCCGTCCGCCCAGGGAATCCACGCCATGCCAGCTTCTAACCTCGCTCTGCCCCTGACCCAGCCGCACGCTGCCAACACCACCGTCAGCCGCCGCCTACCCAGCCCGCACCTGCTCAAGCAGCAGATGCCGCTCAGCCTCGAACACGCCCAGCAGGTCCAGGCCCAGCGCCAGGCCATCCGCGCCATCCTCGAAGGCCGCGACCCACGCCTGCTGGTGGTCGTCGGCCCCTGCTCGATCCACGACCCGCGCTCGGCCCTGGAATACGCCGACCGCCTGGCCGCCCTCAGCCGCGAAGTCGATGACAAGCTGCTGCTGGTGATGCGCGCCTACGTGGAGAAACCGCGCACCACGGTGGGCTGGAAAGGCCTGGCCTACGACCCGCACCTCGATGGCAGCGACGACATGCATGCCGGCATCGCCCTGTCCCGTGGCTTGATGCTGAACATGATCGAGCGCGGCCTGCCGATCGCCACCGAACTGCTGCAGCCAATGGCCGCCGGCTACTTCGACGACCTGCTGGGCTGGGCCGCGATTGGCGCGCGCACCACTGAGTCACAGGTGCACCGCGAGATGGTCAGCGGCCTGGAGCTGCCGGTCGGCTTCAAGAACGGTACCGACGGTGGTGTGGCCATCGCCTGTGACGCCATGCGCAGCGCCGCCGCCGCGCACCGCCACTTCGGCATGGATGCGCAAGGCTACCCGGCGATCATCGAGACCCTGGGCAACCCGGACACCCACCTGGTATTGCGCGGCGGCCACGCAGGCCCGAACTACGATGCCACCAGCATCGCCCAGGCCCGCCAAGGGCTGGCCAAGGCTGGCCTGCAGGCGCGGATCATGGTCGATTGCAGCCATGCCAACAGCGGCAAGGACCCGGCGCGCCAGCCGGCAGTGTTCGAGGACGTGCTGGCCCAGCGCCTGGCCGGTGATAGCTCGATTGTCGGGGTGATGCTCGAAGGCCACCTGTTCGATGGCTGCCAGGCATTGGGCAAGGGCGCGCTGAAGTACGGCGTTTCGATTACCGATGGCTGCCTGGGCTGGGCGGCAACGCAAACCCTGCTGCGCGAGGCCGCGGCCCGTCTGTGAGCGCGCAAGGCAAGCCTGGCGAGACATGACCCAAGCAAGTGCGCTAGGCTTGCCCTTTTCACCCAAGGAGTAGTCCCCATGGCACGCGCCACCGCCCGCCACATCCTCGTCAGCAGCGAAGAAAAATGCAACGAGCTCAAAACCCAGATCGAAGCCGGTGCCGACTTCGCTGAAATTGCCAAAGCCAACTCCACCTGCCCGTCCAGCCGCCAAGGCGGTGACCTGGGCTCGTTCGGCCCAGGCCAGATGGTCAAGGAATTCGACACCGTGGTGTTCAGCGCCCCGATCAACACTGTGCAAGGCCCGGTGAAGACCCAGTTCGGGTACCACCTGCTGGAAGTGACCAGCCGTCAGGACTAAGCCAAGGTCCCCGGTAGTGTTACGCGTGGGAGCGGGCTTGCCCGCGAATGCAAGGGTGAATCCACCGACGCATTCGCGGGCAAGCCCGCTCCCACAGGTTTTTCTGGGGTTCGTGCTGTCATGCATGAGCCTTGCGGGCCTGGCTGCACCCACCCACGCCCTCACCGTCTACGGCGAAGCGCCCCGCTACGCTGAAAGCTTCCGCCACTTCGACTACGTCAACCCTGACGCCCCCAAGGGCGGCACCCTGCGCCGCTCGGCCACCGAGATCGGCCAGTTCGACCACATCCTGCCGTACATCGACAAAGGCACCGGTGTCAGCGAGGTCGATGGCTGGTTGTACGCCCCTCTTGCCGTGCGCTCGTTCGATGAACCCTACACCGTCTACGGCCTGATCGCCCGGCGCATGGAGCGCGGCCCGCAAGACGCCTGGCTGCGCTTCGACATTGACCCCAAGGCCACCTTCGCCGACGGCAAACCCGTGCGCGCCGAAGATGTGCGCTTCAGTTTCGAGAAGCTGATGAGCCAGGGCAGCCTCAAGTACCGCACGCTGTTCGCCGAGGTCGCCGGCGTTACCGTGGAGGGCCCGCACCACGTGCGCTTCGACTTCAAACAGCCGCACGGCCGCACCCTGCCTCTGGACCTCGCCAGCCTGCCGGTGTTGCCCGAACACGATTGGCAACACCGCGACTTTGCCAACGGCGCCGGCTTCGACACGCCGGTCGGCAGCGGCCCGTACCGTATCAGGCAGATCGACAACGGCCGCAGCATCACCTTTGAACGCGACCCGCACTGGTGGGCCAAGGACCTGCCGGTGAGCCGCGGGCGCTTCAACTTCGAGCGCATGCGCATCGAGTTCTTCGGCGACACCGAGGTGGCGCGCCAGGTGCTCAAAGGTGGCGGCTACGATTACAACCGCGAGTTTTCCGCCACCGCCTACACCCTCGGCTATAACGGCGCGCAACTGGACGACGGCCGCCTGCAGCGTGCCCACCTCGGCCCGGCCAAGCCGCAAACCGCCCAGGGCTTCGTGTTCAACCTCGACCGGCCACAGTTCCAGGACCGCCGCGTGCGCCAGGCTCTGGCGATGCTCTGGGACTTCGAATGGAGCAACCGGCAGATGATGCGCAATATGTACATCCGCCAGCAGAGCGTATTCTCCAACACGCCGCTGGCCGCGCGCGCGCTGCCGGATGCCAGCGAGCTGAAGCTGCTCGAACCGCTGCGCGGCAAGGTGCCCGATGAGGTATTCAGCCAAGTGTTCACGGCGCCGGTGACCGATGGATCGGGGATAATCCGCACGCAACAGCTGCAGGCATTGGCCTTGCTCGAACACGCGGGTTGGCACCCGCAGAACGATCGGCTGGTGAACGCTGCCGGTGAGCCGCTGACGTTCACTTTCCTCAACGGCCAGGCCGGCGTCGAGCGCCTGCTTCTGCCGTGGAAGCGCAACCTGGCACAGATCGGCATCACCCTGAACATTCGCAACGTCGACTCGGCCCAGTACATCAACCGCGTGATGGCCCGCGATTACGACATGATCGTCACCGGCTACACCACCACCCTTTCGCCTGGGGCCGAGCTGTACAACTACTTCGGGTCTGCGGCAGCCAACGATCCGGGCTCGAACAACCTGATGGTGCTCAAGGACCCGGCGGTGGACAGCCTGATCGACGGGCTGGTGCGCGCCGACACCCAGGCCGACATGCTGCGCCACGCCCACGCGCTGGACCGGGTGCTGCAGTGGAACTACTACTGGATCCCCAACTATTACCCGCCCGGCAGCTCGACGGTGTGGTGGAACCGCTTTGGCCTGCCCAAGGTGCAGGCCGCCTATGACGAAGGCCTGGACAGCTGGTGGGAAATCAGCCCCAGCGCGCTGACCAACGCACAGATGGCCGAGCGCCAGAAGGCCAAGCCATGACGTCCTATATTCTGCGGCGCTTGCTGCTGATCATCCCCACACTGCTGGCGATCCTGCTGGTCAACTTCGCCATCGTCCAGGCCGCGCCCGGTGGGCCGGTGGAACAAGCGGTGGCCAGGCTTCAGGGCATCGGCGGCGGCGCACCGGGCGGGCGAGCCGAGGTGATGCACGGCGAGTCCCGCGCCACCCGCGGCCTGGACCCGAAGCTGATCGAAGAGATCAAGCGCCAGTACGGTTTCGACAAGTCGGCACCCGAACGCCTGTGGCTGATGCTCGGCCAGTACGCGCGGCTGGACTTCGGCCAGAGCTTTTTCCGCGGCGCCAAGGTCACCGACCTGATCCTAGACAAGCTGCCGGTGACCTTGTCACTGGGCTTCTGGGCCACGCTGATCACCTACCTGGTGTCGATCCCGCTGGGCATCCGCAAGGCAGTGCGCCACGGCAGCCGCTTCGACGCCTGGAGCAGCGCGCTGATCGTGGTCGGCTATGCCCTGCCCTCGTTCCTGTTCGCGTTGTTGCTGATCGTGCTGTTCGCCGGCGGCACGTCGCTGAACTGGTTCCCGGTGCGCGGGCTGGTGTCGGACGACTTCGACCAGCTCAGCCTGCTGGGCAAGGTCGCCGACTATTTCTGGCACCTGGTGCTGCCGGTCGGTGCGCTGGTGATCGGCGGCTTCGCCACGCTGACCCTGCTGACCAAGAACGCCTTCCTCGATGAAATTTCCCGGCAGTACGTGGTCACCGCACGGGCCAAAGGCCTGAGCGAGCGCCGGGTGCTTTACGGGCACGTGCTGCGCAACGCCATGCTGCTGGTGCTGGCGGGGTTGCCTCAAGCGCTGATCACGGTGTTCTTCGCAGGCTCGTTGCTGATCGAGGTGATCTTCTCGCTTGATGGCCTGGGCCGCATGAGCTACGAGGCGGCGGTGTCGCGTGACTACCCGGTGGTGTTCGGCACGCTGTTCATCTTCACCCTGGCGGGCCTGCTGATCCGCCTGATCGGTGACCTCTCGTATACCTTGCTCGACCCCCGCATCGATTTCGACGCGAGGGCCCACTGATGCTCTCGCCCGTCTCGCGTCGCCGCCTGCAGCGTTTTCGCCGCAACCGCCTGGGTTGGGTGTCGCTGTGGCTGTTCGCCGGCCTGTTGCTGCTCAGCCTCGGCGCCGAACTGGTGGCCAATGACAAACCCCTGCTGCTGGGCTACAAGGGCGAGCTGTACGTACCGGCGCTTAAACGCTACAGCGAACAGCAGTTCGGCGGCCAGCTGCCGTTCCAGCCGGATTACCGCAGCGCCTATGTACGCCAACTGATCGAGGGCCAGGGCGGCTGGATGCTGTTCGCCCCCATCTCGTTCAGTGCCGATACCCCCAACTACGACTTGCAGGTGCCCACACCCAGCCCGCCGAGCAGCAGCAACTGGCTGGGCACCGACGACCAGGGCCGCGACGTGCTGGCGCGGGTGCTGTACGGCTCCCGGGTATCACTGCTGTTCGCCTTTGCCCTGACCGTGATCAGCGTGCTGATCGGCGTACTTGCCGGGGCCTTGCAGGGCTATCACGGTGGCTGGGTCGACCTGCTCGGGCAACGCGTGCTGGAGGTGTGGTCGGGGTTGCCGGTGCTGTATCTGTTGATCATTCTCAGCGGCTTCGTCGAGCCGGACTTCTGGTGGCTGCTGGGGATCATGGCGCTGTTTTCGTGGTTGGCGCTGGTCGATGTGGTACGCGCCGAATTTCTCCGGGGGCGCAACCTAGAGTACGTGAAGGCCGCCCGCGCCCTGGGTTTGCCGGACAGCCAGGTGATGTTCCGGCACATTTTGCCCAATGCGATGAACGCCACGCTGACCTATGTACCGTTCATGCTCACCGGGGCGATCACCACGCTGACCGCGCTGGACTTCCTGGGCTTCGGCATGCCGGCCGGCAGTGCTTCGCTGGGTGAACTGGTGACCCAGGGCAAGCAGCATCTGGAAGCACCGTGGCTGGGGTTCACGGCATTCTTCGCGCTGGCGGTGATCCTGTCGCTGCTGGTGTTTATCGGCGATGCCCTGCGTGAGGCGTTCGACCCACGGCGGTAGGTGCCTGCCCCCTCAGGGCCAACGTTGACTTCATCTTTTCGAGCATGACAAGGAGCATTTGCATGACCCTCAAAGGCAAGACTGCACTCGTCACCGGTTCCACCAGTGGTATTGGCCTGGGTGTCGCCCAGGTGCTGGCGCGCGCTGGCGCTAACATTCTGCTCAATGGTTTCGGCGACCCCACAGCGGCGCGGGCCGAGGTAGCGCGCCATGGCGTCAAGACCGCGCACCACCCCGCCGACCTGTCGGATGTGGCGCAGATCGAAGCGCTGTTCGCCTTCGCCGAAGGCGAGTTCGGCGGTGTCGATATCCTCGTCAACAACGCCGGCATCCAGCACGTCGCGCCCGTTGAACAGTTCCCTGTCGAAAGCTGGGACAAGATCATCGCGCTGAACCTGTCGGCGGTGTTCCATGGCACGCGCCTGGCCCTGCCGGGCATGCGCGCGCGCAACTGGGGGCGGATCATCAACATTGCCTCGGTGCACGGGCTGGTCGGCTCGACCGGCAAGGCGGCGTACGTGGCGGCCAAGCATGGCGTGGTCGGCCTGACCAAGGTGGTGGGGCTGGAAACCGCCAGCAGCAACGTCACCTGCAACGCCATCTGCCCAGGCTGGGTGCTGACCCCGCTGGTGCAGAAACAGATCGACGAGCGTGCCGCCAAGGGTGTCGACCCACAGCAGGCGCAGGCGGACCTGCTGGCAGAGAAGCAACCTTCATTGGCCTTCGTCACCCCTGAGCACCTGGGCGAGCTGGTACTATTCTTGTGCAGCGAGGCCGCAAGCCAGGTCCGCGGCGCCGCCTGGAACGTCGACGGTGGCTGGTTGGCCCAGTGAAGGGCGGCCTGGGCCTGGCGCTGGTCTTGCACCCGTCAATTGCAAGGAGGCCCTATGCGCCCAACCCCTCTGTCCGCGATCCTGGCCCTGACCCTGGCGGCCGCCGCCCCGGTGATGGCCGCCAGCCTCAAGGATGTCGCCCCCTACCCGGAAGCCGAAAAAGGCTTCACCCGGCAGGTCATCCACCTGCCAGCACAAACCGATGAATACGGGTACAAGCTTGAAATTCTTGCCGGCAAGACACTGCAAGTGGACTGCAACCGCCAGCGCCTGGGCGGCAGCCTGGAACAGCGCACCCTCGAAGGCTGGGGCTACAACTACTATCGCTTGGAAAAAGTCAGCGGCCCGGCCAGCACCTTGATGGCCTGCCCGGATGGCAAGAAGACCGAAGCCTTCGTGCCGGTGGTCGGTGAAGGCTTCATGCTGCGCTACAACAGCAAGCTGCCGGTGGTGGTGTATGTGCCGGAAGGTATCGAGGTGCGTTACCGCGTGTGGTCGGCGTCGAAGGACGTGCAGAAGGCTAAAGTGGAGTAAGTATCACCACGCCCCTGTAGAAGCGGCTTTAATGGCTTCTGCAGGGGGCCATTGAATCCCGGAGGTACGGCATGAACGATGTGCTCTGGCGCCCCTCCACGGCGCAGATCGAAGCCAGCCGGATGGACGCCTTCCGCCGCAGGGTCAACCTGCGCTACAACCTGCAGCTCAATGACTACGCGGCACTGCACCGCTGGAGCATCGAGCAGCGGCCGGCCTTCTGGCAAACCCTTGCCGACTACTTCCAGGTCCTATGGCACACTCCACCGGTTCAGGTACTCAGCGAGGGCACGCAGATGCCCGACGCCCGCTGGTTCAGCGGCGCCACGCTGAATTTCGCCGAACACCTGCTACGCCGCCGCGACGATCGCCCGGCCGTGGTATCGGTGCGTGAAGATGGCAGGCGCCGGTCGTTCAGCCATGCGCAACTGGCCGCCGAGGTGGCCGGGCTGCAGAAAGCCTTCAAAGCCGTCGGTATCGTGCCGGGTGACCGTATCGCCGCCGTCATGCCCAACTGCTGGGAAACCTTGGTAGCGATGCTGGCCTGCACCAGCCTCGGCGCGGTGTGGTCGACCTCCTCGCCTGAGTTCGGCCTGCACGGCATCATCGACCGTTTCGGCCAGATCGAACCGAAATTGCTGATCGTCTGCGCAGGTTACGCGTACGCCGGCAAGCCGATCGATCAGGTCGAAAAGATCAACCAGGTGTGCGCCCAGTTACCCACGCTTGAGCAACTGGTCGTGGTGCCCTATACCCGTGAGCAGACGCGTGCCGACGCATTCAGCGCCGCCGAGGTCAGCCTGTGGGACGACTTCTACCAGGCGGGTGGTGAACCCAGTTTCACCCCGCTGCCATTCGATCACCCGCTGTATATCCTCTATTCCAGCGGCACCACCGGTGTGCCGAAGTGCATCGTCCACCGCGCCGGTGGGGTGCTGCTGCAACACCTCAAGGAACACGGCCTGCACAACGACCTCAAGGCCGATGACGTGCTGTTCTACTACACCACCTGCGGCTGGATGATGTGGAACTGGCTGGCCAGCGGCCTGGCGGCTGGCGCCACGCTGGTACTGTACGACGGCTCGCCCTTCCACCCCGGGCCCGAGCGCCTGCTCGACCTGATCGATGCCGAGCGCATCCAGGCCTTCGGCACCAGTGCCAAGTACCTGGCGGCGCTTGAGCAGGAAGGCCTGGTGCCGGCCCGCAGCCATCGCCTGGACAGCCTGCGGCTGATCCTCTCAACCGGCTCCCCACTGTCGCCGCACAGCTACGACTACGTATACGGCAAGATCAAGGCGGACGTATGCCTGGCATCGATGTCCGGCGGTACCGATATCGTGTCCTGCTTCGTACTGGGCAACCCGACCCTGCCGGTACGCCGCGGCGAAATCGCCTGCAAGGGCCTGGGCATGGCAGTGGAAGTCTGGAACGAGTATGGCCAGCCGGTAACGGGTGAAAAAGGCGAGCTGGTGTGCACCCGCCACTTCCCGTCGATGCCCTTGGGCTTTTGGAACGACGCCGATGGCAGCCGCTACCACGATGCCTATTTCAGCCAATTTCCAGGCACCTGGGCACAAGGTGACTATGCCGAACAAGGCGTCACCGGCGGCATGGTGATTCACGGCCGCTCCGATGCCGTGCTCAACCCGGGCGGCGTGCGCATCGGCACCGCAGAAATCTACCGCCAGGTGGAAAAGGTCGAGCAGGTGCTGGAAAGCGTCGCCATCGGCCAGGACTGGCAAGGCGATGTGCGGGTGGTGCTGTTCGTACGCCTGCGAGATAACCTTGAGCTCGATGAGGCTTTGCGCCAGCGCATCCGCCAGGTGATCCGCCAGTACGCCACACCACGCCATGTGCCTGCGGTGATCGCCCAGGTCAGCGACATGCCGCGCACCATCAGCGGCAAGCTGGTGGAACTGGCGATCCGCAACGTGGTGCACGGGCTGCCGGTGAAAAATACCGACGCCTTGGCCAACCCTGAGGCGCTCGAGCAATTTCGCGACCGCGCGGAGCTGCGCGATCAGGCATAATGGCGCCCTTTTTTTTACCCCGAAACACAGGTGTCCGATGAAAGCTCAAGCCCGCCACATCCTGGTCAAGACCGCTGACGAAGCCGAAAAGCTCAAGCAGCGCATCGCCAACGGCGAGGCTTTCGACGTGCTGGCCAAGAAGTTTTCCACCTGCCCTTCGGGCAAGCGCGGTGGCGACCTGGGCGAGGTACGCCCAGGCCAAATGGTGGGTGCAATCGACCAGGTGATCTTCAAGAAGCCCCTGCGTGTGGTACACGGCCCGATCAAGAGCAAGTTCGGTTATCACCTGGTGCAGACGTTCTACCGCGACTGAGCCCCCGCAGGGGCTAGCGCCGCGCCGCCAGCAATCCAAGGCCGGCGCAGCCCAGCAGGGTGGCACTGACCCGGTTGAACAGACGGCGTGGCCCCGGCTGGCTGAACCAACGCTGCAGGTAGGCGCCCAACCCTGCGTAGATGGCAATCGCCGCCCACTCCAGCAACAGGAACAGCAGGCCCAGCCAGAGGAACTGCTCGCTGACCGGCGTGGCGCTGCCAACCGAAACGAACTGTGGCAGGAAGGCCGTGAAGATCAGGATCGCCTTCGGGTTGCCCGCCGCCACCCAGAACTCCTGGCGCGCCAGGCGCCAGCTGCCACGGGGCTGATCGTTCGTCATCAGCGCCTCGCCCACCGGTGCGCGCCACAGCTGCCAGGCGATGTAGAACAGGTAGGCGGCGCCGACCACCTTGATCACCAGAAACAGGTATTCGCTGGTGTGCAGCACCACCGCCAGGCCCATGGCCGCCAGGCCGATCATGCCGCTGAAGGCGACGATGCGCCCGCCACCGGCCACGCACGCGGTACGCAGGCCGTAGCGGCTGGCATTGTGCAGCGACAGCAGGTTGTTCGGCCCCGGCGCCATGTTCAGGGCGAAGCAGGCAGGGATGAATAGCAGCAGGCTCGACAGGTCCATTTTGTTCTCCTGGAAATCTGCCGCTAATGTCGGTGCCTGAGCGGTGGGCGGTCAAGGTACAGCCATTGGCAAAAACTGTACGACCGTGCCCGCGGCGCTGCTAAGCTGCCGAGCTGACCGAGGATTCCTGCATGCCCCGTACCCGCTCCTTGCTCTGGCGTGACCCGGCCCTGCCCTGGGTGGAAAGCCGCCGCGCCTGCCACAGCCGTGCCTGCTACAAGGCCCACAGCCATCCGACGTTTTCGATCGGTGCCGTGGACGCGGGCTTCAGCCACTTCAGCGGCGCAGCCGATGGGCAGCAGCGCCTGACACCCGGCACCCTGGTGCTGGTGCCCGCACAGCGGGTCCACGCGTGCAACCCCGAGCCCGGCCAGGCATGGAGCTACCAGATGCTGCACGTGGCGGCCGACTGGCTGGCGCAACTGCGCCTGGAGTCGGGGCTGCGCGCGGCCGAGCCTGGGGCGCCAGCGCGTATCAGCCGGCAACCCGCGCTGTATCGCGCGTTCTGCGCGTTGAACGAATTGCTGTTTTCAGGCGCGGGCGTTACCGAGAAGGAAGCCGCACTGATCGCCTTCATGGGCGATCATGATTTTTCCGAGCATCCGCCGCTGGCGCCTGCACCTGCGCCCAGGCTGGCCTTGCCGGCCCTGCGTGGTTTGATCGCGCGCATCGAAGCCGACGACCCGGCACCGTTGAGCCTGGAGGCGCTGGCGCGGCAAGCAGGCCTTGGCCGTTACCAGTTGATTCGGGCCTTCCGCGCCGCCACCGGGCTGACGCCGCATGCCTACCTGATCAACGCCCGGGTCAACCGTGGCCGGCAGCTGCTGCGCGACGGCCAGGCGCTGGCCGAGGTGGCCTACCGCTTGGGGTTCGCCGATCAAAGCCATTTTCAGCGAGTGTTCAAGGCGCATGTGGGTGTAACGCCCGGGCAGTATCGATAGGCCTCGGCGGCCTGCAATATTCTTCAATACCCGTGCCCGACCTGCCTCCACACTGCGGCTTTCCATTCTGAGAAAACCGCCCCATGGAGCAGTTCCTGATCGTCGCCCTCGCCCACTTTCTCGCCCTGCTCTCGCCTGGGCCGGACTTTTTCCTGGTCGCCCGGGCTTCGGTCAATGCCGGTTGGCGGGTCGCCAGCGGTGCCTGCCTGGGCATTGCCCTGGCCAATGGCGTGTTCATCGGCGTGGCCTTTGCTGGCCTGGCGGTGCTGCGCGAGGGCAGCGCGCTGTTCATCACCCTGCAACTGGCCGGTGCGGGTTATCTGCTGTATATCGGCGTGCTGTTCCTGCGCCATGCCGGGCAATCCGAGCTGGCAGCTGTCGGCACGCGAGCGGCAGCTGACGGTTGGTGGCGGGGGCTGGGCATGGGCGTTGTATCCGGCATACTCAACCCCAAGAACGCGCTGTTCTATGCCAGCCTCGCCAGCATGGTCGCCAGCAGCAGCCCAGGCTGGAAGTGGGCCTATGGCACGTGGATGTTCAGCATCGTGCTGCTGTGGGACCTGTTGGTGGCCATGGCCGTCGGCAATCAACGCCTGTTGCGGCGCTTCTCGCATGCCCTGCCCTGGCTGGAGCGGGCCTCGGGGATCATGCTGGTGGTGCTGGCCGGGGTGCTGCTGGTTCACCTGGCGCAGGGCTGAGCAATTGCAGGGTGCTCAGGTCCATCAGGCTGAAATGGCCATTGGCCCAACCGCCGGTGTCCAGGTGCCAGACGTTGCCCAACCGTTTGGCCTGCAGCACCGGGGTATGCCCGACCAACATGGCCCGCACGCCTTCGACGGCTGCGGTATCACCGTCTTTCAGGCGCTGTCGCGACCATTGGCAGACCTCGCGCACCTGTGCGTCATCGTCGAACAGCAAGCTGTCGCGCAGGATGGCCCAGTCATTGAATGGGCTATCGGCATGCAACAGGCCGATCAACCCGTCGCGCGTCGGCACTTCCATGGCAATCGGCAACCGCAGGAATTGTTCGACAAAGAGCGCCTGTACGTCCTTCGGCAGGTCGATGAACCAGCCACCCCCCGCTGCCCGGTACATGTCCAGGTCGAGCCATCCGCCATTGAAGTGGGTGATGGCCAATGACTCATGGTTGCCCTGCACAGCGTGAAACCAGGGTTTGTCGAGCCACGCCAGGGCTTGTTCGCTGTGCGGGCCGCGGTCGACCAGGTCGCCGACGCTGAACAGCCGATCGAGCTCGGGGTTGAAGCCCACCGCACCCAGGCACTGCTCAAGGCGCCGAAAATGCCCGTGAATATCGCCAACGGCCAAGTCACGCCCCTGGCTGTTGGTGGCTACCCGCCGAAACCGGCTCATTACAATGTTCCTCTGCTGCCGCACCCTGGCAGGCGTAAAATGGACGAACACGCAGCACGCCCTGGAGGTGCATCATGCGTACCGCTCTCGTCTGCGCCGTGCTCATGGCGCTGTCAACCAACAGCATGGCACAAGCCACCCCACCTGCGCAGGTCGAGGTGCGCTTCGACCATCCCGAAAAATTCCGCGACGCCAGCCTGGACAGCCCAGGCTACGAACGCGGGGCCGACGAATACGTCATGAAAACCCTCACCCAATACCTGCAGAAGCTTGGCCAACGCTACCTGCAGCCAGGCCAGCAACTGGTCATCGACATCCGTGACATCGACCTGGCCGGCCGTTTCGAACCTTGGCACAGCCGGGCCTACGATGTGCGCTTCATGCGCGAGATTACCTGGCCGACCATCGACCTGAGCTACACCCTGAGCCAGCCCGGCATGCCCAGCCAGCAGGCCAAGGAACGGGTAAGCGACAAGATGTACCTCAGCCGCCCGGGCCGCGCGGCCAGCAGCAGTGACCGCCTGTATGCGGAAAAGGCCATGTTGAACGAGTGGTTCCGCCAACGTTTCGCGCCGCACCCCGCATCCTGAAATACCCTTCACTGGAACAAGCGATCGCGCCGGTAGTATGCTCGGCCCTTCGACCTGCACCAAGGAAGGTATTCAATCCATGAAACTGTGCGCCGTACAACTGGCATCACGCAAAGGCGACTTGCAGGGCAACCTCAACCGGCACCTGCACTGCATCGAGCAGGCTGCGGCGCTGGGCGCTGAACTGGTGGTGTTCCCCGAGCTGTCACTGACCGGCTATGAGCCCACTCTTGCCCAGCAACTGGCCTTACCTGTTTCCTGCGCCCACCTTGAGCCACTGCAGGCAATCTGTGATCGACTGAATATTTGCATGGCTGTGGGCCTGCCGCTGAGCACGGCGGATGGCATCCAGATCGGCATGCCCATTCTGCGCCCAGGCCATGCGCGCCTGGCGTATGCCAAACAGCGCCTGCACGACGATGAGCTGGCGTTTTTCAAAGCCGGTGGCCAACCACTGATTTTTACGGTTGGGCAACTGCAGGTGGCACCCGCTATCTGTTATGAATCAATGTTCATTGAACATGCCGAGCAGGCGCGCTCAATGGGCGCGCAACTGTACCTGGTGAGCGTTGCGAAAACCGCCAAGGGCATCCGCGAAGGCCATGAACACTACCCGGAGGTGGCGCGTACCCTGGGCATCCCCCTGTTGATGGCCAACTGCGTAGGCCCAGCCGACAACTTCATCGGTGCCGGCGGCTCGGCGGCCTGGGATAGCCAAGGCAATCTGCTGGCGGTTCTGGACGACCGACATGAAGGCATGATCGTGCTGGACACCGTTACCTGCAGCGCCATTGGCGTGCCGCTGGATGCGCTTGCCGGATGAAATACCTGCTTTTGATCCTGGCCAGTTTTGCCAGTACCTATTACCTGGTGGGGCTGTTGATTCAGGGCCAATTGGCCGACATCGCCGAGGGGTTGCGCCACCGCCCAGACGCGCCATCGCCCGGGCAATACCTGCGGGAAGTGCGGCCGCATGCGCGGCGGGCGCATCGGCACTACACGCTGATGGCGGGGGCGGTGCTGGCAGTGGTGCTCTGCCTGCTGGCGTTCTGGTTCAGCTGAACATGCAGCCTTGGCTAAAAATCCAGAGCCAGGCTCTGACGCCCTTCAAGCGCCAAGAGGTACTGCTTGGCCGGCAACCCACCAGCAAAGCCGGTCAAACCACCAGACGCACCAATCACCCGGTGGCACGGGGCGATGATCGAGATCGGATTACGCCCATTGGCCGCGCCTACCGCCCGCACCGCACTGGGGTTGCCGATCTGCCGGGCGATATCGCTGTAGCTGCGGGTCTCGCCAAAAGGAATGGTCAACAAGGCCGCCCACACCTGCCGCTGGAACTCGGTGCCGACAAAGTCCAGTGCCAGTTCGAAGCACTGGCGTTTGCCGGCAAAGTACTCACCCAACTGGCACGCAGTTTCACGCAGGATCGGCAGGTGATCATCCCGGTGCAGCTCGCCCAGACGTACGCGGTTTTCCCGCTCTTCTTCCCACAACACGGCGGCCAGGCACCCGCCACGGGCGACCAGGGTCAAAGTACCGACCGGGGATTGCATGAGGGTGAAGGCGCTGGACATGAGAGGCACTCACTGCGTGGCAAAGTCCGCGCACTCTAACGCTGCCCCCAGGCCAACGCACCCGCTTTCTTGCGCAGGTAATCTTTAAAAAGCGATACGCCTTGCCTCCGTCAAGTCGATTTTCGGGATCAGTGCCCCAGGAATGCGCGAGACGGCAGACAGGTTGTATACCTGAAAATGTTCATTCACCACCTGCTCGGCCATCAGGGTCAGCGAGGGCAAAATTCTGCTGTCCCAGTGCTGATCCAGACCACAGGGCGAATGTTCGCCTTCATCACCCTCGTAAAAGCGCCCAAGCGACTGATCAAGGTCCACGCCAACCATCAGTACCTGCTCGAACCCCAGGTGATACGCCAGTTGCAAGGCCACGTAAGCCACCGTGCGGGCATCGTAGTAACCGGTTGAAAGGTCCTTGCTGAAGGCGATCGAGCGCGCCCGTTTGCTCCACAGCGCCCGGCTGCACACATGGCTGCCGCCGTGCCCACGCAAGCCATCGATCAGGCCCGGGGGTTCGGCTTTGTGCAGCGGATAACATTCGGTGCCAGCCGGGATATCGGCGCCGACGAATTGTTCGGGCCACAACGCCAGGCGTTGGCTGTCACGCAGCGCCAGGGCAAACAGCTCGGGCTGTTGATCACGAAAGCTCTTGTCGGTGCAGAGGTAGAAG
Source organism: Pseudomonas sp. NPDC087185 (assembly GCF_044744955.1). Classification (NCBI taxonomy): domain Bacteria; kingdom Pseudomonadati; phylum Pseudomonadota; class Gammaproteobacteria; order Pseudomonadales; family Pseudomonadaceae; genus Pseudomonas; species Pseudomonas sp. NPDC087185. The sequence continues at coordinate 312,931 of NZ_JBIUZK010000003.1, forward strand.
AAGGGCTTCACGGCGCACTCGGCGGTGAGCGCGACGGAGCCATTCATGGCGATGACCGGAAGGTGCGCGAATTCACGCATGGGGAACTGCTTGGCCGAGGCGCCCGAGGCGAGAATCACCACGGGGCCCTTCTGGGTATTGCGACACGCCTCGAAACTGGAGAACGCCCCGCGTTCAGCATTGAGCTGCGACGGAAGTGTGTTCATCACGTACATCATCGGTTTGGACTATGCAGAAAGAATACCTACCCTTGCCCAACATGCAGTCAGTTTTACATAACCCTTACAAAATCCGACGAACGGGTCACGTTTCGTTCTCGTGCGCAACCGTCTTTTATTCATTAGTTTCCTTGCTGGTTATCCCTCAAGGAACTAATACTTAAGTCTCAGCCTGGGGAGGCACGAACCATGCAACCACGATTCGTTATCGTTCCAGCTGTGCCCATCGAACGGGACGCCTTCCGCGTTGGTGCCAGGTACTACGCAGCTACCGTGTGCGGTGGGTTCGACATCTATGACAACCAGGCCAAGGAGCGGCTCACGCCCAGCTACCCGAGCAAGGTGGATGCAGAGGTACAATGTCGCCAGTTGAACCAGAAGGTTGAAAAGCGATAAGTACAGCCATGCCCGCGCCTTAAGGAATCAGCTGAGCGTCCGGGGAGCGGGCCCCTATCAAGCCTTTGAAACGCCCCCCTCACCGCGCTGCCAGTCGGCGATCAACCGTTGTGCATTTTCATCACAGTCCATCCCCTGGGGCTTGCCTTCGATACCCGAAATAATCGCCAACAATTGCGCGCGGTTTTGAGCCAGGCGCTGCTGCATCGCTTCGATCTCGGCTACCTTGCCCTTGAGGCTGGCCAACAGACGCTCATGACGCTCCGCGCCCATGGCCGATGCGCCGGTAAGCCTGCCCATTTCCTCCAGGCTGAACCCGGCTTGCTGCCCGCAGGTAATGATTTCCAGCGCTCTCACCGCCTGCTCGGGGTAATCCCGATAGCCATTGCCCAGGCGCCGGGCCGCTATCAGGCCGCTGGCTTCGTAGAAACGTATGCGCGATGCGCTGAGGCCGGTGCGCCGCGCCAGTTCGCCGATTTTCATGATGGGGTGATTTCTCTCTTGACCTTAAGGTTTACTTTAACCTTAGCCTTCTTCGAAACCCACGACCGCCTGGCACCTGAAGGTGCACGGCGCAGCATTTCGGAGAACGTCATGACGCCCTTCCAGCCACTGCTCTTGCCCAATGGCAGCGTTATCCCCAACCGCATCGCCAAAGCGGCGATGGAAGAAAACCTCGCCAGCCCCGACCAGGCCCCGTCAGACCAGCTGCTGCGCCTTTACCAGGCCTGGGCCGAGGGCGGTGCCGGGCTGCTATTGACCGGCAACGTCATGATCGACCCCAGCGCCATGACTGGCCCCGGTGGTGTGATGCTGGATGACAGCCAGCAATTGCTGCGCTTTCGCCAATGGGCCGAAATCGGCAGGGCCCACGGCGCGCAGTTCTGGATGCAGATCAACCACCCAGGCCGGCAGATGCAGGCCAACCTCGGCCAGGCCACTGTGGCTCCCTCGGCGATAGCCCTGGAGATGGGCGGCTTGTCCAAGCTGTTCGCGCTGCCCAAGGCACTGGACGACTCGGAAATTGCCGCGCTGATCGAACGCTTCGCCCGTACTGCCGCGCTCGCCGAAACAGCCGGTTTTAGCGGCGTGCAGGTTCATGCCGCGCACGGCTACCTGCTGAGCCAGTTTCTTTCACCGCTGAGCAACCAGCGCCAGGACCGTTGGGGCGGCAGCCTGGAAAACCGCGCACGCTTGTTACTGGAGGTGATCAAGGCCATACGGGCCGTGGTCTCAACCGGTTTCAGCGTGGCGGTGAAACTCAACTCGGCAGACTTCCAGCGTGGTGGCTTTGAGCCGGCGGATGCCCGCCAGGTGGTACTGTGGCTTAACGAACTGCCGGTAGACCTGGTGGAACTGTCTGGCGGCAGTTACGAGGCACCGGCCATGCAAGGCGATGCCCGCGACGGCCGCACCTTGGCGCGCGAGGCCTACTTCCTGGAATTCGCCGAGGAAATTGCCGCCATCGCAACGATGCCGGTGATGGTTACAGGCGGCATTCGCCGCCTGCCGGTGGTCGAACAGGTGCTGGAAAAAGGGGTGGCCATGGCCGGCATCGCCACAGCGCTGGCGGTTGACCCGGCCCTGCCCCGGCGCTGGAAAAATGGCGAGGCCAGCGCCACGGCAGCTTTGCCGCCCATTCGCTGGAAGCGCAAGGCGTTCGCCGCACTGGCTTACATGGCTTTGGTGAAGTTGCAGATGCGTCGGCTGGCAGCCGGGAACAGGCCAACAGCCCATGCGTCGCCGCTGCGCGCGTTGTTGTTGGAGCAATACTGCACGCTGCGCCGAGTAAAACAGTACAAGCGCATGATGAATAGCCGACTGCAATAATGCGACTGCACGCCCGCGCGCTCTGACCAAGAAGCAAGTCCTGCAAATCGGTGGCAAAACACACGCCGAGTCGGACCGCACCGTGGTGCCGGGCACTTGCTTTGACTACACGCTGGCCCCGTCAGCGCAGCGCAAAACCAGGCGGCCTCCACCCAGCCTGGGGGGATGGGCGGTTCGGGTTACCGAGTGTTCAATCCAGGCATTCCCTGGCCGCCTGGCGCAGCTTGTCACCGGAAAGAAAACTGCCTTTGTAGAAGGTCGCCCGGCTGCCTTCGCGGTTCTCCACCACTTCCAGAATTTCGTCGGAGGTAACTGCACTGGGTGCAGTCAGCCGATAACCGTGGCTGATGGACTTTTGCGTGGTGAGCGGCGCCAGCGCTTGCCACTTGGGCAATACACAAGCGGCATAATCCTGGGGCGATTTGTGGGTCAGCTTACTGGCGGTGGGCTTACCCGGGTTTGCGCAACCGGCGAGGGAAACGACCAGCGCAGCACTGAACAGGATACGAAAAATAGGCATTTGCAATTGACCCCAATGAACAGGGTGCATTTTAGCCATGCTTTTGCCAAAGCACTAATCCACCAACGTAGCACTCCAGACTTCTGTCGCATTCCAAATGCGAATGATTAACTTACAATCAATCGCGCTGAGGGATCAGCACCCATCACAAAAAGCCCGCGCTCACGGGTGCGGGCTTTTTGTTCCTGTGGCTGCTGTCTAGGCTTTTGAACACATGAGGGCTGCATCCAGCAGCCGACCATGGTCGTACCAGGCATCACGTTGGTAAGCGGTGAATTGATGATGCGTGCCGGTGTTGCGCAACTCGACCAGGCCGTTGGCTATGTTGGGGTCGGTGCTGTCGACGAACAGCTTCACCGAGTCGCCACTGCCGACTTCATACGTCATGGCGCTGCCGTGCAACTCTTCCTTGACACAGCCCAGGTAGTCCGGCGGGCTTTTCTCGGTTATGCCGGACGTATAATCGTGGCCATCACGTACATCAGGGTTTTGTGCACACCCCGATATAAAAGTTGTAGCCAACGCTGACATCAGTATTGCGCCTGCGAATGATAGTGAACTTTTCACGCGACACACTCCAGCTGCCCCCTTCAAGCATTCTGCAAAAAGTAGCGACCGAGAAAAGCCCCTGTTTTAGTTTTATGACCGGTCCATGTTACTCCGCCCCCGTATCAAGCCAATATTCTCGTTTGCTATATCGACAAACTTGGCTTCCTACCGGTGAAGACAGTTCCAACATTTTTGCTGAACGGGTAACTGCTGCCCCTTTGCCATTAGCACAACAGGCCTAATCGTCGGCGACAGCGCCAGGGCTTACAGTGTCTGAGCCATCCATTACCAGGGTGGCTCCACCTCAAGCACCACTCCAAAAGGATATTGGCCATGTCAGTAAAGAAAATCCTCTACGCCTCGGCGATCGCCTTCGCGCTGTCCACCTCCAACGCCTATGCGTTCGCCGAGAGCTGTAGCGATTCCTGGTGGAAGTTCAGCGGGATCGAAGCGTTGACCTGCCTCTTCTCGGGCCAATGGTGAGGAGCCCGAAGCCATGAGACAAACCAGCGCCGTGTGGTTGGCAGCACAGGGCGCTGGTAACAACCCATCACCTTGAAATGGCGTTACGCTCAGTCTTGCTCCGTCAACTCGCACACGCCATTGGCGCCTCCCTTGCCGGTGTAGGAAACACCCAGGGAGCCATCCGGGTTGATCATCAGCGACACGGTCACCCCACTGCCCTTGGCCTCGAAGTACGCGTCACTGAACTTCTTCAGCTTTGCTTCCTTGCCATCGATGTACACGGGGCCGCCCTCATCCGCGTGCACTTCGATTCCGCCCGGGCAGGTCGCGTTTACCAAGGGAATCTCGGCGTTGGCCATACCGGCTACAGAAAACACCATTGCACCCAACACAAAGCGCTTCATTCAAACCTCCAGATTCAATGGCCGCTGTTCCAGCAATAGCCGAAGCTCAACCATCTTTCCAGTGCGGCCCAAGGCCGCATCGCGATGACGGTCCCAGGGGCTTTGGGAACAGTACGCCCAAGCGGAGTGCAACGGGCTCTATGAGCAGAGCATCGGCGGAACCATCAGGGGAACTGTTGCCGCTGAGTGTCGGTATCGTATGGCGATTCAGCGGCTGGTTGCTCTGGATGAATGGTGGGCGTCATGATGAGCATCTGCGCACAGGATCGTTAAGCGTTTCCCAGCCATAAAACCGTGCAGTGGGCCGGCGTGAATTGAGCGATCTATGGAAAAGAGATGTCGCAAACGCCGCATTGAACAAATCAGCGAGCCCCGAGCGGCATAGCCTTTCGCGAGCTCGTTGAAACGTGTCACGATCCGGCGTTTTTCTTTCAGCCACCCAAACATGCACTCGATGATGTTGCGCTGTCGTCTGAATGAGCCTGAGATGGGCTGAAGTTCCGACTCGAACTCCTGCCACTACCCCCTCCCAAGCCAGATAATCCCCCTGCCGCATCCGGCCGCGGAGGGCAGCACTAGGTCACCATCTTCCTGCGAGGAAGAACATACCTCCAGCAACGCCGGTGATGAAAACGCCGTCCCATATATCGCCGCAAGTAGCGTTACCTGACAAGTACGCTTCGACCTGAACAGCCAAAAAGAAGATCGCGATCAACAGAGCCACGCCTGTGATGCGCCGCTGAACCTTAAACCTGGCCTTTTCAGTTCCGAACCACAGCATGCAATCCTCCTTTCATGATTCATCCTTGGACCCAAGATACCCCGCGCTTTCACTCGGGTCACGGAGCGCGCGCATACATGGAAAAGATCATGAGCAACTACATCGGCGTCATCCTCGACAGCGACCCGCATCGGCGTATTCACAGCGACCCCACCAGGAATGTGCAGTGCGGCGAGGTGGCTGAGATGCTCCCGCTCAAGCAGTGGGAAGTCCTCACCAACGGCACGTACGACAGGGATGAAGTTCAGTACATGCTGGGCGATGCGCGCCATTACGTGCAGCGTGCTGGGCAGCCACACACAGCCAGGCAAAGTACCGGGCCTACGAAGAACTGGCCACGTGCTTCAACAACGATGCGACAGCCATGCTGATCTTCAAGATTTGCCCTGCCGCATGGTCGCTGCCCGCGCTTGCGAGGCAGCACCTATTGGTGCCACCTCGGCTTCGGCCTCCTGTTTGCTTGACGATTAAGTATTCAAGTACCGAAGCATTTCGGTCATCAGTTCGATAACCGCTGTAACCAGTTGCAACCAGCAAATCTGTCTTACCATCTAAACTCCTCTTGGGCGACCCTAAAGGAGATGCGCAACACCGCTCGATAAGACGCGAGACATGGGCTGCGTCAGCGGACGCTGGATAAACCCTACGGCGCTGCCCGCCAGCGCCTTACCTTCAAAAAGGAAAACGCGACCTTGAGTCAAACGGCATCGTGGGAATGGCAATGGGTCCGGCACCCGACATCGACCACTCATGCCGATCCGGCATACGACCTGCGTCGATCTACCTGCCCCACCCGAATAAATCGATGTCACCACCGCCTATCACCCCGTTGGCACTCTGTACCCTCGCCAGCGCCCTAATGGATGTACCCCTATAACGGGAGAGTCCTTATGAAACTGATTCGACTCCAAACCTTGCTGATAGCCATGTGCGTCGGCATTGGGTCCCCACTCGCGTTAGCGGCAAGCAGCATGAACGACAACAACAGCGTGGGCTCACCAGGAACGCCGGGCGCTGATAGTGGGAGCAGCCCCAAGGGCGGCGGAGCAAGCGGCTCTGGAACGCCCGGGGACAGCCTTGGCACAGGAAATAGTACCGGGAGCAACGGCACTGACAATACTGGGGGAGATGGCACCAACAAGAACGGTCAATCCAGCGGGTCGGATGGCAAGCCTGGCCCAGGTAGTAGCACCGGTGGAAGCGGAACCGGTAGTAGTGGGGCAGGAGGCGGCACAGGAGACAGTGGCGGGTCCAGCGGTGGTTCCGGCAGCGGTGGTAGTTGATATGGCTGCGGAGCACCTTCAGTGATAACTGTAGAGATGGGCGAACGGGCTCCACTGCCCCTTGTAGCGAAACGAGAAGCCGAACGCCGCAGTCTGCTCTGAAAGCGACCAGGGTCCGGTCGATATAAACGACAGGAACCCCTCGGCGTTGACCTTGGGCTTGCCCGGGAATGGCTCGACCCGAGTGCATCACCGGAGCGGGCTTCGTCAATCCTGAAACAGGGGTTCAGGCCGGCAGCGGATTTCCGTTGGTATCCAGTAGATAAGCCGGTGAGTGAGGTCAGGAATGAGGGAGAATCGTTGGTTACGCCGATAGACAGCGAAAACCATCAGGGTCAGCTAGAGTTTTGATGAGTGAAAGCACCGCGAGATAACGATCATGCTAAAACAAGAAGCAGATGACGTAATTGAGCGTATCAGGGACGATCTGAAAAGGCACGGCGTGCTCATCGGCTACGATCCAGAACTGACGCCTGCGGATTTCGGCTGCGACCTGGATCACCACGTTGCTCAGGTCAGAGAGGATCCGAACAACCGCGTATTGCGTATATCGATACATGACGAAGGCTTGTGGAACCAGCTCCGGCAGGGGGCCGTGTATCGCTGTATCGTCAGTGAGTGTCAAGGAAAGCTATTCGGCATTCCCATTACGATAGAACCAAGAACTGATGCGTCCTACACCATTCAGTACAAACTTTAAAACGTCAGCAGGGTAGTTTGCCGGCCATCCTACCCGAGCTGGCGCGATCGGTCCCGGCTGAACCCTGTGCACCTGTTCCGTCGCAGTGAGCTTTGACGTATCGCTTCACCGTGCCTGAGGCGCCTCAAGCAAAGTGGGTGCCGCTGCTGAATGAAGTTGAGATCAGGCGCCAGCCCGAGTATCTGATCACTTCATTTATAGTGAGGCCGTGAAGGGGTTCGCTCTTGCGCCGAAAGCCATCCTGTAGCGAAGATGCTGACTGGAGCACATGTGTACTCCAGCCAGCTGTGACTACTCTCCGCTCTATTTCGAGCAGGCCGCGAGATGTTCTGTTGCAACCAGGCCCTCGGTGGCGATTCGGCGCGCACGTCCCACGCCCCAAGCCAGTGCCCTGGTCATCGACTCGCCTGGGCGGGAGTCGATGACCTCTTCGTGAAGCGCAGCGCCAGCGGGCGCATAGACGCCGATGAACATCTGTGTGTTGCCCGTCCGCGCCAGCCTCACCTGAACATCGATAAACGTGCCGTCATCGAGCGTTTCGTCGTGCTCTCGGTGGTGGAGTGTGGGATCCGCCCACTGCCAATAAACGTCTCCGCGAATTCGCATGCCGCCTCCTACGACTGAAGTCATTTCGTGTATGGCCAAAAACCACGATAGCGAAGCGCAGCCGCTGCACAACTGGAAAAGGCCGAACTGCGAACTGAATCGGACCGCCGGCCCAAAAACTTCTACACCACCAATAACTTGTACAACTTTTGCCGTGATATAGCGGCCAAGCACGACGTCATGCCTGGAGAAAGTAACTGATTCAGCCGCTAGCCATTGAGCCTCGTAGAACGAGCGCCGCAAGAGCGGACGAAGACCACGCATCACCGGATAATCCTGCTCAATGAGCGGGCGCAACGCCATCAGCTAGGCACGGCGAATGGCCAACCTGAAGCGCATGGCCTCTAATCTGCTCGCCCCGTCAGTCCGTTCGTGTTCCACCCTCGTAAAGGTGGGCTGTGGATCAACGAGCCAAGTGTTACAATCCGCCACTTCAAATCAGCGCTCAAGGCGCTGGACATCCGTGAACGCCGTCAGTACGACACCCGCCACACCTACGCAACCATGTGCCTGATGCCTGGGATGAACCCTGCGTTCATTGCAAATCGGCTTGGCCACAGCGTCGAGATGTTGCTTTCTACCTACGCGAAATGGATCAGCTCCTCCTCGGACTGGAGGGAGCTGGAGAAGCTGCCGCCCCGCGTCGAATTGGCCCAAAATTGGCCCAAAAATGACGAGAGGGCCTAAATACACCTCTGGAACCCCCGCAGGACAAGCACTTGATTTCTACCGCTAACATCACCATGCAGTTCGGCTCCAAGCCGCTGTTCGAAAACGTCTCGGTCAAATTCAACAACGGCAACCGCTACGGCCTGATCGGCGCCAACGGTTGCGGAAAGTCGACCTTCATGAAGATCCTCGGCGGCGATCTGGAGCCGTCCGGTGGCCAGGTCATGCTCGAGCCGAACACCCGCCTGGGCAAGCTGCGCCAGGACCAGTTCGCCTATGAGGAATTCACCGTGATCGACACGGTGATCATGGGCCACGGCCAGCTGTGGAAGGTCAAGGCCGAGCGTGACCGCATCTACTCGCTGCCGGAAATGACCGAAGAAGACGGCATGGCTGTCGCCGAGCTGGAAACCGAATTTGCCGAAATGGACGGCTACACTGCCGAATCGCGCGCCGGTGAGCTGCTGCTGGGCCTGGGTATTCCGCTGGAACAGCACTTTGGCCCGATGAGCGAAGTGGCGCCAGGCTGGAAGCTGCGTGTGCTGCTGGCCCAGGCGCTGTTCTCGGACCCGGACGTGCTGCTGCTCGACGAACCGACCAACCACCTGGACATCAACACCATCCGTTGGCTGGAAACGATTCTGACGGCGCGTAACAGCACCATGATCATCATTTCCCACGACCGGCACTTCCTCAACAGCGTGTGCACGCACATGGCTGATCTGGACTACGGTGAGCTGCGCCTGTTCCCGGGCAACTACGACGAGTACATGACCGCGGCCACCCAGTCGCGCGAGCAACTGCTGTCGGACAACGCCAAGAAAAAAGCCCAGATCGCCGAGCTGCAGACCTTCGTCAGCCGCTTCTCGGCCAACGCTTCCAAGGCCAAGCAGGCCACCTCGCGCGCCAAGCAGATCGACAAGATCCAGCTGGCCGAGGTCAAGCCTTCGAGCCGGGTCAGCCCGTTCATCCGCTTCGAGCAGACCAAGAAGCTGCACCGCCAGGCGGTGGTCGTCGAGAAGATGGCCAAGGCCTTCGACGACAAGGTGCTGTTCAAGAACTTCGATATCACCGTCGAAGCCGGCGAGCGCGTAGCAATCATCGGCCCCAACGGTATCGGCAAGACGACCCTGCTGCGCACCCTGGTCGGCGAGATGAAGCCTGATGCGGGTTCGGTGAAGTGGACCGACAGCGCCGAGGTGGGTTACTACGCCCAGGACCACGCACACGACTTCGAAGACGACCTGACCCTGTTCGACTGGATGGGCCAGTGGACCTCCGGTGAGCAGGTGATCCGCGGCACCCTGGGGCGCATGCTGTTCTCCAACGACGAGATCCTGAAGTCGGTGAAGGTGATTTCCGGTGGTGAGCAAGGCCGCATGCTGTTCGGCAAGCTGATCCTGCAGAAGCCGAACGTGCTGGTGATGGACGAACCGACCAACCACCTGGACATGGAATCGATCGAGGCGCTGAACCTGGCGCTGGAGAACTACCCGGGGACACTGCTGTTCGTCAGCCACGACCGTGAGTTCGTGTCGTCGCTGGCAACCCGCATCATCGAACTGTCGCCGGACGGTGTGGTGGACTTCAGCGGTACCTATGACGACTACCTGCGCAGCCAGGGCGTAGTGGTCTGAAGTAACTGAGCGGGCCTGGCCATCTATGGATGGCCAGGCCATCGCTATCCCGCCTTCTGAGATTCCCCGAGGAATAATTCGTTAGCCTGCTTTCATTTCCTTCGCGCAACGGCCATGATGAAGCCACGCCCAACCGCCCGCCCGCGAACGAGCCCATGACCGCGCAACAGCCCGCCCCCGCCAGCAGCACTTTCAGTATCACCCTGCAGATCTTGTCGATCGTCTTCTACACCTTCATCGCGTTTCTCTGCATCGGCCTGCCGATCGCGGTGTTGCCCAGCTATGTGCACGACCAGTTGGGCTTTGGTGCGGTGATTGCCGGGGTGACCATCGGCCTGCAGTACCTGGCCACCCTGCTCAGCCGGCCTTTTGCCGGACGCGTGGCGGATACACTGGGCGGCAAGCAGGCGATCCGTTACGGCCTGATGGGCATTGCTGCTTGCGGGGTGTTGACGTTCGCCTCGGCCTGGACGCTGAGCGCACCACTGCTGAGCCTGTTGCTGTTGCTGGGCGGGCGCTTGCTGCTGGGGCTTGCCCAGGGCCTGATCGGCGTTGCGACGCTAAGCTGGGGCATCAGCCAGGTAGGGCCTGAGCATACGGCGAGGGTGATCTCCTGGAACGGCATTGCTTCGTACGGCGCCATCGCCATCGGCGCACCGGTTGGCGTGCTGGCGGTTGATGGCCTGGATTTCAGCGTACTCGGGCCCACCTTGCTGGTGCTTGCCGTGCTGGGGTTGCTGGTGCTGCGCAAAAGGCCGGACGTGGTGGTGGTGCGGGGTGAGCGGCTGCCGTTCTGGTCGGCGTTCGGCCGTGTTGCGCCGTGTGGCCTGGGGCTTACCCTGGCATCGATCGGCTACGGGACCCTGACCACGTTCGTCACCCTTTATTACCTGGAGCGCGGCTGGCTAGGCGCAGCCTGGTGCCTGAGTGCCTTCGGCGTGTGTTTCATCATTTCGCGGCTGTTGTTCGTCAACGCCGTCAACCGCTTTGGCGGCTACAACGTGGCAATCGCCTGCATGGCCACCGAGGTGGTCGGCTTGACCCTGCTGTGGCTCGCGCCCTCGCCGCTGTGGGCCTTGGTCGGTGCCGGCCTCACCGGTTTTGGCCTGTCGCTGGTGTACCCGGCGCTGGGCGTCGAGGCGATCAAGCAGGTGCCCAGCAGCAGCCGCGGCGCGGGGTTGGGCGCCTATGCGGTGTTCTTCGACATGGCGTTGGCAGTCGCCGGGCCGGTGATGGGCGCCGTGGCGGTGCACCTGGGGTATGCCTCGATCTTCTGCGTCGCAGCCCTGCTGGCCTTGGCTGGGGTTGGCCTAACGTTGCTGCTGGCGCGGCGCAGCCGTCGCGGCTGAACGTTCGGCGTGTTCAGGCGCGCCCAGGGCCTGGCTGAAGAAGGCCGCGGTGTCGCGCTGCAAAGAGTGGTGGATATGGCGGCGGTCGACGCCGGCTGCGTCCTTGCACAGCGCTGCCATGCGGAGCCATTGCTCATCATCACAGCGGGCCATGAACACGAAATGCCCAGCGCCGGCCAACAGCCGGTAGTCCGGCGTTACCGGTAACTTGCGCGCCAGCGCTTCGGCATTGCGGTCCACGGCCAACAGTTGGTCATTGTCGCCGCTGTAGATCAGGGCCGGCACGTTGACGCTAGACAGGGCATGGCGCCCAAACATCAAGCTCAACGGGGCCATCAGCATCACCGCGCCCACCCTTGCATCCGCCTTCGGGGCCAATTCACTGCGGTCGGCGATCAGCACGCCGTGGGTCTTGCACGCATCGCCGTCGGTGGGACGTTCCAGGCAGTACTGGCGCAGGCGGTCGAGGTCAGGCTGGGCGCCTGAAAGGATCAATGCGGTTTCACCGCCGGCCGAATAGCCGATCACGCCGACCTTACCGTCATTCAGGTAAGGCCCGAGCAGTGTGTCGTCACGGGCGGCGGTGATCGCGGCACTGACCTGCAATGGGCGCCCGTAAAGGTTGCTCAGGGTGCCCTGGCGGCTGTGATCACGGGCATTGTCGCCGGGGTGCACAACTGCGACGACGACAAACCCCTGGCGTGCCAGCGACGTGGCCAGGTAGTGCAAGGCCAGCGGGCTGCCGGTGTTGCCGTGCGACAGCACCAGCAGCGGAAATTGCCCGAGGGCCACCGGGGCTTCATCAGCGACATCGACGGGGTAGCCGTCGATCCGGCTGCTGTGGGGCGTACCCTGGGCCGGGTAGAACGCCAATGCCTGCATCGGGCGGGCGTCGACCGGGTCGGTCAAGGTCATATGGTGCAGGCCGGCCACCCAAGGTGCAGCCTCGGCCTGGGCCAACAGGCCACCGAACAGAAGCAGTGCCAGCAACCAACGCGCGGTGTTCATCGGCCGGCTATTCCGCATGGAGCGAGGGGATAGCGTCAGAATAGGCCGGTGTTGCCGGGCGGCAGATGAAAACTGGATGAAAAAAACCGGCTGACGCGCAGGCGACAACCGGGTTTTCCACGCCTGACGATCAGGCCGCAGCGAACAGCTCGTTGGCAATCTGCGCCTGGGCGGCGTCGATAGCCTTGCTGCGGTGCTCAGGGCCGTAGGCCAGGCCGTGGGCACGGACAATTTCCAGCTCGGTGATACCGATGAAACCGAGGAACACCTTGAGGAAATCTTCATGGCCGGCGCCAGACGGCTGGCCAGCATGCAGACCTCCAGCCGTCGATACCAACACCACTTTCTTGTTACCGCACAGGCCTTCAGGGCCGGCTTCGGTGTAGCGGAAGGTCTTGCCGGCCACTGCAACGCGGTCGATCCAGGCCTTGAGTTGGGTCGGCACGGTGAAGTTGTACATCGGCGCGCCAATCACCACGGCGTCGGCGGCGAGGAATTCTTCCAGGGTTTCGGCGCTCAGCTTGGCTTCGAAGGCCTGGGCTGCATCGCGTACGTCTTCCGGGGTGCCGGCCGCTACCAGGGTGGCTGCCGAGAAGTGGGCGATGCCGTCAGCGGCCAGGTCGCGGTAGACCACTTCGATGCCAGGCTCAGCGGCTTGCCAGGCTTCGACCACTTCGCGGCTCAGTTGGCGGGAGGCGGAATTGTCGCCCAGGATGCTCGAATCGATGTGCAACAGTTTCATGGGACTCTCCTGTGAATGAAGACCGCAGCGGTGGGCGATCACGATGGGGAGAATCCTACCGAAGCGTCGAATAGCTGATAAGCCAGCAAAAATGCGTTAGTTTGTCCCACAGATAGAACAGTGAGACCGCGCCATGCAAGACCTCAACGTTTTCCTAGACGAACCACTTAACCCCCCGATTTTGATCAAAACCCTACCCTCTTCAACATTGAGCTCCAGTGCTTTGAGCGCGTAACTGACATCAATCTCGCAGCCTACTCAGGGGGTAGATAACGCAATAACCGAGATAATCGACCTAACTCACTGCTCCTGAACCTCTCTCAAAATCGCCCTACCCCAATCCCCTCCCTGCCACTTATCCATCAATACTCTCCACCGCATTCAGACCAGCCAACCTACCGGCACGAGGCTTCTGACCCCGGGCTTTGTAAACCAAAGATCTGCGGCGCCGTATTTCGAGCTTTAGAGGATAAGCCTGCCGGAGCTGCATCTGAACCATTGATCGCTGGGCCCGACCCCGTGCGTTGATGCTCACCATGCGAACCAGCTTCGCTTGCTGATTGTGGTCATAGCTGAGGGAATGGAGGCTGGGTCTCCGGAGCGGCTAGCCCTTCGCCTGCATCCTGCCCTTCTCATTTTCCACGCCGTGCTTACCTTTCGGGATGGCGACCATACGCCCATCCCTCCCCTGAAGGCCATGTCCACCTGGAGGTATGCCGACCATGCGTCCATCTCTCCCTTGAAGGCCGTGACCACCCTTGGGAATCGCAACCATCCTTCCATCTCGACCCTCAAGGCCATGACCGCCCGGCCTGATCCCAACCATGCGTCCATCGCGCCCTTGGAGACCATGGCCACCTTTGGGGATAGCCACCATTCTCCCGTCGCGACCTTCCAGTCCATGGCATCCATCTGGGATCGTGACTTCTACTCCATCTCTTCCCTTGAGGTTCATCGTTCTTTCCTTCGTCAGGCTTCTCGTCTGGCTCGATAATGCCATGACGGCTGAGCGCGGTACAAAGGGGCCAGGAGCGCGCCCTGAGTACAGACTTAGCTCCCGGTGGGCCCTGACAGCCATTGGTGCAGCATTCGCCTCCAAGGCGTGAGTCTGATCTTCTCCGGAGATCTTTTACAGGCGAGCAGCCCACCAGCTTGGTCAATGCTTACCCCGGGTGCGAAGGAAGTCCTTCACGGCCTTGTTCGTCCGCTCCGCTTGTTCTTGCGCAGAGATCAGCCCCGCTTGCCAGTCCTCGTAATACTCTTCAAGCAATGCATCCAGGGCTTTCACAGAGGCCTCAACGAACACCCCTTCTACTACCTTCTCCATCCGGGCCAATTCGTTGAACGCAAGATGAATGTAGCGATCCAGGCTCTCCGTAAGCTTGTGCCCTGACCATTGCTGAAGCACCCTTTTGATTACTTCAGAATTGGCAAGAGCCCGGCGCATCACATCAGTATTTTGAAGATCGTACTGAATAATGAGTTCTTTAAATTTGTCCGTAATGAAACGATGACGAAACATATGGGGGTGAGAACGCACCTCAAGACCGGCAAGCTTTTTAAGGTCGCCAATTTCATTCGTCAGTGTATTTATGGAGAGCGGCTGACAACTTTTTATACAAATAAAAAGAAAGCCATGATCATCAAATTTTTTCTTATGCCTAGCACACCAATCGTCAACCATAGGTATCCGAAAGTCTGTTATGTAGTCGACCCAGGACTTAAGAACTACGTGCGGTACAGGCACAAATCGATACTCATTATGCCCTTTAGCGGACGGCACACGCAGTAATGGATGACTCAAACCTGATCGGTATGCCTCCATAATATCCGGCACAGTGATGCGAGCGGCCTCTATACGCCTGCACCCAGTATTTATCAGCACCGAAATAATTATCTTGGATCTCGCGCCTTTCTTTAATGGCTGCTTCCTGGCAGCGACCCTCAACGCTTTTATTGAACTGTCAGTAACAGGCTCTCTGCGCCCGTCTTCTGAGGAAACAGGAAAAGAGTGATGATACCAAGCGATTCGACGACAGGTCGATTTGTGCTTACTTCGCATGGCGGCATCTACTTTAACTCCACGAATGACTCCGCCAAGTGCCACAAAATCCGGCAAGTCAAAAAATTCACCGCAGTAAGATAAGAAATCTAAGCAGCGCGAGCCAATAGATCGTACCATACTGGGTTGACGAGCTAATTCACCGTGCTCATCGACATCTGCGCTTAATCCCTTTATAAACATCGTAAAATAAGTATCAGTCAGCCGCAGGAAACTAAGTCGGTTTTTCTCTACAAACCTAATCAAATGGCTGAGCAGCATGCAATCTTGCCTGAGTGAGCCACCTTTATTGGTCAGGGACTTTTTCTCATTGACCCACATATGTAGAATGTACGAGTTCACCTCAAAGCAATATTGTCCGTTAGTCCAATAAAAACATGGAATGCCCTCAGCATCCTCCCCTATATCGGCGTCATAAGTCAATCCGGCGTTCAGCTTGGCTCCGGGAGGAAGTGGGCGATGCAACTGTGAGTCAGTCATTTATTTCCTCCTTTTCTGCAGCATCTGATTGATTCTGCTTATTTCAAGTTCGTAATAGGCTTTCCTATCAATCAAGTCCAGATCAACCAAGTGATTGCAGAGACTTTTCATTTCGCTGATCACAAGACTCAATTGCTGCAAATCTCGATCTTGAGACGCTATAATTTTTTGAAGGCTAGCCTTCTTCTCCTGCAAATCCCTGCGAGAGTTAGCGACACGTGGCCTAGGACGTCGACTGAGGGCTTTTTCGGCCTTAATCCTTAAGGCTTCAACCCCTGTAAAGCCCTCCCCTAGAGTGCAAGCCAGTGCCTTGAAAGTATTAAGGCTACATCCGACAATACCTCGCTCCTCGTTGCAATATGCAGCCAGTTTCACTTGAGTTTTGACAGCTTCCCGCAGAGGGTCATCTTGTGAAAATTCGGAAGGTATATTTGCTGCTTGGGTCAGCAGTTCAATTAGCTGAACAACTGAGGCTTTGGTGGCCCTACGCTTGCCATCCATCAATGATTTACCCTCACCATCAGATGGATATCGGCCTGCACACCATTGCTGGTCATCAGGCATGCACGTGTAGGAACAAGGTCAATCAGTTTCGAAGCTACAAGATGCTTAAGGTTTGAGTAAATTTCGGAATCAGATAACTTGGCCAACTCCTCGGCACTGGGTGCATCCTCACATGCAGCAGCTTTCTCCAAAATCATGCGCAATTCAGGGATGGTCTTAATACTCAGATCGTGAAGCTCATGCATCTTACACAATGCATACTTGACAGTGTTAAGGTGTTCAATACTCGAATCCTTAGCTAGCACGGCTTTCGCAAGGGCTTCCGTCTTCACACTTTGAAGCATAGCACCTGGCGTAATCTCCACTATATATGTGTAAAGATGCTGAATATCACTGTGCCCCAAAAATGCACGGAGAGCATCGAGGTCTTTGAAGCCAGCAGCCGCAAAGAAAGCCATAGCAAAGAAGCGCCTCAACTGATGCTGCCTGACATAGAAGCGTGCTACTTGCCCGCTTTCCAATACGACCGTGGGTGTTTGAGTGAAATCACAAATAGTACTCAAACATGCATTGTAAGTTGTGGGGCACATCTGCCTAAAGCTTAAGTTATCAGGCCGAATAAAAATAAGTAGCGGAGTATTTTTTGGAATCAAATCCAGCCGAACACAATCCTGATGTACTTCCTTAAGCGTCCACAACAACTTCGCTACCAACCTAGGGATGGGTACAGTCAGAAACTCCTTTGTATGACGATCACCTGTTTTTCCGGCCATGAAGCCGATTTCGTACTGTACGCATTTGTTTTCGGGAAGGTTAGGATTTTTGTTTGGCTTTAAACAATTGCCCTCCACCATTCCCAGCAACTCCCTTTGCCTTCTTGCAGTTAGCGCGCCGAGTATTATTAAATACGCCCCCATCAGCGTTACAAATGAGTCATGCAGACTTTTATCAGACCTGAAATATTCATAGTACTCCTCATCTCGCTCTGAGAACGGCGTGAGCCAACACTCGTACTTATTAGCATTCGACATCATTCCGCGCCGAATTTTGTCATTACAAGCTGATCGGTGATTCGCCTTGACATATCTGCCATGCACCTTATTATCAATGGCGCGAGCAATAACATTCCAGAATATTGCCCTCGCATTGTTTCTAATATACACGTGCGAGTCGCGAATCAACTTATATACAACCTCTCCTGGCAAGGAGCGAAAATTCCCCTCAACCTTTTTGGGAATCCTTTTATATACCGAGCGGTAAGTTAATTTGGTTAGCACCTTTAGATTAAAATTCAATCCGGGTACCAACTGTTGCGCCAAGCCCATTAGTCGCACAGCGTTAAAATGCCTACTCAGCATTTTTCTGGAAACCGGAACTGTGCTCTCGTTACGAACAGGGACAGGCGGAAACTCGGTCTTCCACGTAAAACCTTCATTTAATTCAGGAAAGGTCTTCGGCACCAGGCTTTTACCAGCTAGCGTATTTCTGTACAATATTTGTGTAAAGGTGGCTGAATTGTACTGCTTTATTCCAAGTACATTTTTGTACAAGGCATTTTCATAAATATAAGCACGCGCGCGCAATAACTCGTCATCATCTAAATCTAGTTCACGCTCCCACTCCGGTGAAACCTCATCTAGGAAGGGAAAACTTTCAGCGATCAACTCAATATCACTAGGCATGATACCGGAAGACACTTTCCTGAGAAGTACTGCAAGCCTGGCTGGATAACTGTAAAGGTAGGTGGATGCGGGATATTTCGTATGATTTATCAGGTAGTCCGTAAAGTCTACCTTCCTCATCAAGTTAAGCCCCAGCTTCGATAGCTGAAATCGCTCACCATTCATCAGTATATGATCGACAAATTTAAGGCCGCATTTAAATATTTCGGCCTCTGTTTCACCTTGCCGCCTTTGGTTATTGTTGTACCTGGGATGCAACTGCACAGCCAAGAAGGCCTTGAACCCTCTCAGCAACTGAGCATTGGCAACGTCCGTAAGAAAACTACCATCTTCTAAGCTTACGTTAAAATCCACAGACATTCTTACATAATTGCCTTCACTTCCGAATCGGCATTCCCACACATTGGATTCGAATGACGTACCTTCAACCAGCCAACTGGGGAAGTCCATTTCCAGATCGCCAAATCCTCCTTGATCTCTTAACTGCTTAAGGTACAGCCTTCGTTCGTAATAGCGCATTGAGCCAAGATCGGCTTGATCTTCTTCAAGAACATCTTCATTTTTATAATCCTTGGTTTCTTTAGAACCCTTCATGCTTCCTCCAAATATTCCAAACCAATCCATTGGTAAATATTTGCCACAAGAGGAATTGATAGTTCGATGCTGGACAAGATGGTGGCAACCTCATCAGAAATCATTTCCAGTTCACCTGTTTTGTAAAGCTCCACAGCATGCCGTGTGAACGCCGCATGTAGCTGCCATGATTCAAGCACCTGCGGCACCTCACGCCCTGCGTTCTGCAGTTGAACTATTACGTGATCAATGCAGATCATAAAAGTCGATATACCGTAATCTACCGGCAGGACGCCTTCAGCCTGTGTTTGGGAGGGATTTCGCTGATCTGCAGGAAGCCAGTTCTCCAAGGTAAGTTGAGGGGGCAATGGTTTCAATTTATGAAGGCGAATAAACTCGTTCATCTCATCGAGTGAATTCACGTCCATTACTTCCATCAAGTATCGAGTTCCTTGGAATGCCTCAAGAATCATCCCATTCTGGAAGAGCCGGATCCATCTCCCGAGATAGAACTTACGTATCGCTTTTGGCAGATACTTGTCAATGAGCTTGACGTTATAATCTGCATGCCCCAAAGCCTCTGACATGGCTTGCACGCTGTTTGTTTGAAAATAAACGATTACGGCTGCGGTGACCCTTACTCTTTTCAAGGAAATCCGTTTAAGCATCACTGACCCTTGATCACCAAATTGATCCAAAATACGCATGGCCAGCAATGATTGCCCATTTCCTTGAACAGCCATTCCTCTGATTTTTGGAATCCTTTTAGGCCGTGTTATACCTGTTGCAGTGCTTAGAAAAGTGTAGTGGTAAGCCGGATCGTTCTCGCGCTTCAAATACTCCCGTGCTTCAGCAGTCAGCTCATATATTTCAGGAAACAACTCTCGTGCCTTCGGTGTTGACCTGACCACCTGACGCGCTAGTTTCGCCCCTCTCCTGGGCTTAGAACTCACAGCACTGTTGAGTTCATCATCAAAGCCAAATCTCTGTCCGAATTTATCTGTGATACGATGGTTATTCAACCAAGAGCCCGTAATGCTAGGGCACTCAAGAATTAGAAGATAAATAAAGGGTAGCAACGTTGTGCTATCCAGCAGGCCTAGCGCATTTCTCACATAAGTTTTACTTGCACCAAAGTAATTTTCGAATTCCCGATCATCGTCAGTAAAATAGGGTCGCTGCGCCCATTTCCTGCAAAGAATAATGTACGACTGCTCTTCCTTACTGTAAGTATCACAAAAACCAGGCGAGTCTACGTCAACCTTGCTCGCTTCGATCCGGCGCCTGTGGTTGGCAAGCGTGGCTTCTCTAGCTTTCTCACAAGCAGCTCTCAGCTTCGCGGCGTCATTATTTATTTGATGATATAACTTTTGCGCAGCGTCCTCATTCTCAATATGCAAAGGAATAGCAGTAATCGCACTGACAATTCCTTTGTCTTCTCCTTGAGATTGAAACGGATTATTCCCTGCCAGCTCCACACGTCCATGAAACGTGAAGTCAAATAACTTTTTCGGCAAGAAGCCATGCGTAATAAAAACCTCTTCAACAACTAGCATCATTGCACGCCAATCACTCAAGAAAACCTTGGACTTAAATCCTTGATCTAGCCAGCGATCATATTCGATGTCAAAAGTCGTGGAAAAAAATTCGTGCATTTCTAAAGGATTTTCAAGGAGGCGCAATTCTTCGACATTCCAGAAGTGCTCAGTTACAATCCTCATTAATATCGAGATACTTCTATTTTTTGAGACCCCAGTAGTTCTCGGGAATTTTTGTATGTAGTCTCTACATCTCCGATATATCTTCTCACACAAGCCCTCACCATATTGATGGTGCACTGCCACCAGATTTATAAATATAGGCTTGTCATCGTGATATTTTACCCACCAACCCTTATAGTATTTAAGTTTGATGTAATTTTTTGGCACCCTGGAATATGCAAGCCGACATTCCTTCTCTTTTTTCGCACCACAAGTATCACGAAATCTATCAACATTGATGCCCAACAGGTGTGCAACATGTCTGACCTTAGTCAATAGCAACCAAGCATGTGTATAAACAACATCGGTCTCCACCAATAGAAAGCCCCAAAATTTAGACATTATTAGCTCGTCATCTAAGTTTTCTCGCTTCAAATTAGTAACGACCATAAACATGTCAAACAACCTTAACCCTTGATCCAAGGTGGTTCTGACTTTAGGGTCAGGAAAGAAGTTGCGAGCCTGCGCCAACTCGCTTGCTGAAAAATTAACACTTGGAAAGTATGAATAGGCGGCTGTGTTTATCATGACTAGCAACATTAATTCTTTATATTACACCTAACATTTATTATCCGGGATGGCAACTATTTTTTATCGTGCATATATATTGACCAGCATCATAAAGGCCAGCGATTTAAATTTGAGAAATATTGATTATCCGTTCACGCCTAGGCATCTGCTGAGCATGTTTTTATGGCGCTGATTAAGCACCTGCTACGGTGGGCTCAACCACAGGTGATGGGTTTTGCCCAATTTGGGCAAAACCCAACGAGAGGGCTATCTGCTGGAGTCAGAGCAAATTCAAAAATAAACTAACCTATTGATATATATAGATATTATTGCTTCACGATTCTCTAGGTTGGCTCTGTCAGCACACTCGGTCGAGCTGCAGTGCCCTGCCTGCCCCCGTCGCCAAAGGGGTTGGGCAAGAAAGACGCTCAACTTAACGAAAATCAAATATTGACAACTTTGCGCACCAGCACTTAGATAAGTAATCGCCCCTTACAGAATCCTCCCTAACGGCAGTTCACAAGCTTTTTGGAGTCAAGATGGCTACAAAACCTTCCAACCGTGACAAATCCCAGGCTCGCACTCTTGTAGTACGGGCCTTAACTGCTGACGAGTTAAATCAGATCGCAATTGCAGCGCGCGACTCTGGCAATAAAATGGAGATGGCACTGCACGAACTGCTTTCATTAGGATTTCGAGCGTTCGATGTTGCTGGAGCAAAACATGGAGTTGGTAACTCCGTAATTCTGCGTGCATCCAAATCTTCTCATCGTCAAGACGTTCACTTCCCTACAGAATCTGTAGTTTTGCGGAGCGTGGAATTTTCGAACGCTATTCCGGGCGAATTACTTTTCCCAAGTCGCACCGGGCCTGGGCCTTTGCACAGGGTGAAAATTGCTCGAATATTCCACCAGTGGGTACTTCGTGCTGGCCTCGGGGGGCAGGGTGTTACGTTGCATGCGTACAGACGGTCAGTGATGACTCAGAAACTGATGGAGGCCGCATCCTCACTACCTGGATAAATGCAGAGATCTA
Source organism: Pseudomonas sp. NPDC087185 (assembly GCF_044744955.1). NCBI lineage: Bacteria > Pseudomonadati > Pseudomonadota > Gammaproteobacteria > Pseudomonadales > Pseudomonadaceae > Pseudomonas > Pseudomonas sp. NPDC087185. The sequence goes on from NZ_JBIUZK010000003.1 coordinate 334,694, forward strand.
CAGCCTCTAAGTAGGACAGGCCCAGACAAACCGTATCAAGCAGATGCGTCTATTACTCTTAAAGGGCTGGTCGTGGGCGTCGGTTGCTGAGCCGCCACATGCTTGTGGCTCAGTGACTGCCATCGTCGATTGGTTGACGACGATCAGTCGACCATTGCTGTTCCGACTGAACGACACTGAGCTGCTTTGGGTACGGTTCAGCAACAATCGCTCAAGCATCTAGCCCTCTGCCGTGTCGACGTTAACCCATCATGGTCTCGAACTCCTCGTCAGTGAGGATCGAGGGAGTGTTGTGTGGCATCTAAGTGAGTCCCCGGAGGCAAGGCTGTCTGAGCCTCGGGTATTGGAGCGAGTCCCACGTGGTCGGCGACTCCCGGCGCAAAGGCAACCCAAACTCGATGGAGGCTTTCAAGGGCACTCAGGCTACGAAACCATGCTCCAGGCGCCAGATGAAATCGATGATGGTGCGAGTTTCCAGTTTTGTCGTGATCATGCTAGCCGGTGTTTTACCACCCAGCGCGTCAATGGGACGTGACATCCAATTCAGGGCTGAATCAAGATCTCCGCCGAACAGGCGCGTTGCTGCATCGAGCACTTCCAAATAACGAATCTGTTGGTCAGGGGGCAACGTGCTCATGGGCAACTCCTTCTGGGTTCGCTGTATCGCAGCGCCGGCTCAGCATTTTCTAACCTATGGCAAGCCTAGGCAACCGGCGTCGTTTCGTGTGTCGCCAAAGGGCCCGCCTGCCGAGTGACCTTGCAGGTTTAGCCATCTTGATCCAGCCTGCTTGATCAGGCAATGAAACGTGCAGAGCACGATGCTCCGCAGAGACATGCTTCCAGTGAAGGGGGGCCTATGGACTCGGTGGATCGCGAAGCCCAACGCTTGCTTGGCCTGATCGTGAAGGCGGCGCAGCTTAATGCCCGCCAACACGCCGAGCGGCACCATCTTCTGCGCCAGGTCAGCGCCCTGCTATGGTGGCTGGAGCCTGAATGCCCTCCCCGCACGATCGCCAGCTTGCTTGCCTGCCTTAGCTTGCCCCTTGAGCAGTGGCTGGACAGCAGCTTTACGCAAGGGTACCGGGGCGCCCTGCAGTTTGCAGACGAACCCACCATGCTTTGTCACGCCATAGCCATGGAGAACAATCCCCGCCAAGGCTGGGAGCTCGTCCAGCAGACCGTCAAGAATGTTCGCGACCTTTGCAGAACACGCCCTCACGGCGACGATGAATATCGAATGTTCCGCATGTTCCTGATCGATCACGGCGTCGTTGACGCTGATCGGAGCCTGGACTTTCTGATCCCGCTGCAGGTGAGCTTCAACTCGCTGTACGAACCGATACCAGAGCATTTCATCCGAGCCGGCCAGGTCTACCTGTGTCCAAGCTGTGGCTGGCCGATGGAAATTAGCCGCCGTGCGGTGTCTTGCGGGGCTTACTGGTGCGAGCAAACGGTAGGGATTGCACAGTGGGTGGGCGAGAAGCTGGTGAGCGTTAAAACCTCAAAAGTGCTCCAGGGGTGCTCAGCAAAAAACAAGTACAGGCTGACCCCGGCATTGTGGACGTTCACGCTGATTCCGGGGTTGCTAGAGCTGCGCCTGCGTGACCGCATCACCCGACTCGGGCTAACCGCTGAGCTGTGGCCAGACGTAGACCAGGCCGATCTGCGCTTCACGATTGACGAACGCACCTACTCGCTGGATGCCAAGGTGTGGCATTCGACCAAGAATCTTGGCCAGCATCTGTCCGGCAGCGCGCCGACAAAGGCCGTGATCGTGATTCCTGATTACCAGGCGCAGTATGTGCCCTCGCTGAAAGAGCAGTTCGATCCCAGGCAGATCATGTCTGAGTCTCAGTGTCTGCGCTGGGTGAAAAAACTATGCCGACACTGACAGAAAATGCCGCAACCGTGGCGCTCGCCTTGGCCGTGAAGCATATAAGCAAAGAGCCGATACTTGCCGACGCCGAGGTCTTCTTGGTGGGCCGCCCTCACCTTTGGAGCGGCTGGGCCAGCGCGTCTGGGGTAGCCCGTGACCAGATCATCACCCTCATCAAGTACCGCCCCATAGACCTCAATCAAACCGGACGATTTCTCGAAGAGGTTGGACGGGTGATGTTTGCCCCAGGTGCGCCGTTTCGAGTGGCCGGCATTGAAAGCCATGACGACCAGGTGATCCTGCCGCGCCTCAAGGAAACCGACGTCTACTGTTTCAAAGAGGGTTTTGACCTTGAGGGGCTCATCGAGGAAAAGCTTCGTACCCTCCAGACTGAATCCGCCGGCGCGACGTGCACGAAGTGGCCGACTGAGGGCCCTATCGTTCTGCGCGAAACACAACCCGATGGTTATCGCACCTTCGTCATCTCTGAAGAGCAGCGTCCTCGCTTGAAGCTGGAGAATGCAGCCTTACCCTTGGTCGACGCTCCTGCTGTAGCAACCTTCCGCTGGGAAAAAGCTTCGTTGCGCAAGCTGGCTGTCGCGCTGGATCAAGCTGGGAGTGATCCGCTGAGTCCCCTGCACAAGAGCCATCAGGCGTCGCTGGATTTGATCGTGCGCAGCGACGAGGACGTCAAGGCGGACGCGGGGAACTTCTACCGTGTAAACGCACCCACGGGCACAGGCAAAACCGTGGTCATGGGATTGATGGGTATCGACAGCGCCTTGCAGGGGCACCGGGTTGTCATCGCAGTTCCCAATCTGACTGACGTGCGCAACATGGTTGAAACCTTGAAACGGTCGGTGAGTGTCGTGGCACCTCACCTCAAAGTCGCACCTTTGCATTCACAGCGCCGCATAGCCAGTGCAGCCGACTTTTACCTCGCACGGGGCCGAGAGGATCACCCGTACGACTATCGCTGCCTGCTGGACGCCTGCGCGACCGACGGAAGCGTGAGTCGTAGCGATGAGGAACCCTGCTTCAATCTGCAATTGCCTGGTGAGCGCCGAGGACGAGAGACCTTCAAACGCATTCGCAGCTGTCCGTTTCTGAACCAGTGCGGCAAACGCACCATGCTCGAACAGGCATTGGCAGCCGACATCGTGGTTGTGAATCACCATGCACTGATTTCTGGAACAACTCGCATAGCGGTTGAAGGCAGTGGTTCCGAGTCGCGAAGTCTGCTTGAGCTGTTGCTTCGATCAGCCTCGTTGTTCATGGTCGACGAAATTGACGGCCTTTTGCTGAGCGCTATCGACACCAGCGTGTTCGAGTTGCCGCTCAGCAACCACATTGAGCACAGCAGCCTTGCTGAGCTGCATATGGAGATCTTTGGGCGAGACAGCATTCCAGATGTCGATGCCACCACCCACTACCGCGCTCAGAGGGGCTGCAATGCGGTGATCCTGCATACGACGCGGCTATTGCAGTTGGCGTTGAAGCACATCAAGTGGCCTGACCGAGAAACTGTATGGGAACGTGCCGAAGACCAGATGATCAGCGACTACCTGGGCGTCGACCGTTCACTACTTGATGGCGTCTGTGGCTATGTGGAGCAAAGCATCCCGCAACACCTAAAACCCCTGCAGGAGCTCTTGCAAACCTTTTCTCACAACGAGGCGCAGCCAAGCCCGATCGAGGTGGTCGTCAACATCGGTAAGCAGCTGGCGGACTTGGCCAGGCAGAAGAAGCTGGGGCAGAAGCTGAACGAAGCGAAGCTCGAAAAGCTCAAGTCGGCGCTGGTCATCAGAACGAGCCTACATTTTATTGAGGACAGTTTGCGCACCCTGTATTCAGACGTTCCCGTCCTGGCGCGCGCCAAGGTGGCCGCAGCGCTGAGAGTGCAGCAGGATCTTTCAGGGTCAGCACCTTTCAGCCCTACGCCCCTGGGCCCGCTGCAGCGCGTGGTTTATGGCTTCAAGCGCAAGTTGTCCGGTCGTGATACATGGTCGCTCCAGGTGGTGGCCTTGTCCGGCGATCCCCATCGGACACTTCAGTATCTGCCCAACCTCACGTCGAAGATCCATGCCGGCGTGAATCGAACCTTCATCGGTTTCAGTGCCACCGCGTTCTTTCCTGGTGCCAGTTGTTTCGACCTGAGCGCCAAGACCCTTATTGACGTGCCAGATGCTAAGGGAAATATCCGCTTTGAAAACGTCCCCGTCTCCGTCCACGTATCCGGGGCGGGGCTCGAATCGCGGCTGCTGAATGTCAGGGATCTGGCCAGTGAACTGTGGGGCTGGCTCACCAGCCGCCTGGAGGCTTTAGAAGCCGATGACAACACCCGCGCCCGAGCTCGTTTGTTGCTGGTCACCGGGAGTGATGCCGAGGCAGAACAACTCGCCTCCACGCTGCATGAAATCTCTGCAGGCCTGTACAAGGTCGCCTGGATACGGGGCGGTAAGAAAGCGGATCGACAGGAGCGGTTACCGCTGGCCAACAGGCTGACATACGACGATCTCGTCGAGTTTGCTAGTGGCCCCAATGCTGATGTCCAGTTGCTGGTCAGCTCTATCTACCCAATGGCGCGGGGTCACAACATCGTGACCAAGGAGGCGAAGTCGGCACTAGGTGGCGTGGTCGTCTGTGTGAGGCCTTTGCCCTCCTCTGACCAGGCGGCAAACAATCTTGCGCACCTTTGCTATCGCGTCGGCGAAAGTGTTCTGCCCTCTGCCAGCCCCGGACTTGCCCTGCTGGAGGAACGCGCCATGGCGAACCGCATACTCAATGGAATACGGCTCGCTCCTCCCTACTTCTACAGCCAGCCAAAGGCGATTCGGTTCTACACCATCATGAACGTGCTGGTGACCCTGACTCAGCTTGTGGGCCGCGCCAGGCGCGGTGGAACGCCGGTCACCTGCTACCTCGCTGACGCTGCGTTTTTTGACAGCCGCTACACTTGGGCAACGCTTCTGAGCCGCACGATTGAAAAGCTCAAGGAGGATGGCCATTGGGGCGAGTTTGCAACCCATCATGCGGGCCTGGTGGAAGCCATGATGCTGTACATCGAAGCTTCCGGCCCCCAGAAAGCGCCAGGCACTCAAGAACTTGAGGGGCTAGACGATGAATATTTCCCTGAGGACTAACCTGTTCCGGTTCGACCCGGCTGAGCTGCCACCCGCCCAGCTATACCATGCGTCCCGGGATTTCATGAATGGATGGCAGCTACTGACCAATCATTTCGGGAAACCTTACCTACCTACTGAATGGCTGGAGGAGTTCCTTTGCTACCTGTCAGGTGGGCCAGTCTGGGTAAACGCGCAGTTGCTCAAGACCAAAGCAGTGCCAGCCATCGCCTCACTCAAGCTCATCGACCAAGACAAGCTCAACCGGGCAATCAACATATGGGCCCAGTACATACTGCGCAAGACAGAGCCCGGGCAAAAGGACTTCATCGATCTGCTGGTACCCGACCGTGCGGTTTCGATCCACGCCTCCGAGGTCATGCACGACCCTCGGCAAGCGACGGTGGCTTACAAGGTCGTCCCCTGGATGCTCGCGCAGCAGCTATCGAGCAAACCCATGGACTCTTCTGTCCCGCTCAACCTGTCTGTTTGTAGTGACGGCTCATTGCTCGCGTGGGACAGCCCGCTGCTGTACAACCGTGGTGAACGCCGGGCAGTGGCCATGCACTCCATTTCTCCCGGCTTGTTGTTGCTGCATAAAGTGCCCAGCAAATATGCCTCTGTCACGGTTCACCTGAGCCATATCCTGCCCGAGTGGCGCCATACCACGCATTCGGCCTGGGTCAAAACCGATCGGGGGATTTCAAAGTTCCAGATCCGGACGTTGCGAACGGATGAGGGGCAGTTTCAAACCGTCTATTCCAGCCCTGCCGCTGAGTTCATCCAGCACATGGGGGAAGGCGTTCTGCCCGCACTGGGTGGCAATGAGATCTCGCTCGCAGGGGCGATCCGCCCTATCCACACTCGCGCCCCAGTAGGATCACCTATCGGTAGTGGCGTTGGCACGGTCATTCTCGACCAGGCAAGCTTTCACATGCAGAAGATGCTGACCTCAGCCAAGCCCATGCTGACACGGTACGTGGGCCGGCTCATCGCTCAGCGAGTCGAGCCTCCGGCTGAGGCTGCCCGCCCGATTCGAATCGCGGTGGTCACCGCGCATACGGACATCATGATGCGCATCAACACGGCCTACGAGAACCTGCCCTCTCTGTCGCCCGTGTTCAAAGTGAAGCCAAAACCCCAGGTCATCCTGCAGCAAGTCCAGTGCAAAGATGCTCAGCGAATTCTGACGACCAGAGCTGAGTCGATTGAGATTCAGCGCTGGTTTACCCAAGAATTGCTGCCACGCCTGGTTGCCATGGCACCAGACGCTGCGATCATCGAGACGGCACCCGAGGTAGCCACGAAGGACGATAACGATCCGAAGCATATTCTGCGGGCGCTCTGTGCCAAACATGGCATCGCGACGCAGTTCATCTTCCACATCCAATCCGAAGGTGAAGGTGCTTCTTCGCCCAAGGGCATGGCTCCAGGGCTGAAAAGTCGCCTACGTAAATCGAAGTCTCCAACGCCAAAGGAGCCCGAGGATTACCCTGCGGTCAACAGTCTCATCGATGCCGTTCGAGGAACCGGGTATCTGCCGCTGCCGCTGGGTCGCACTTCAGGCATACCTGCCGGAACGACCGTTGTATCCATATTTGTCGACTACATCTCGCGGCTTGGCATGTACCTCCCCGTCATCACGCGAACCCAGGTCAATACCCGTGAGCTGCAGGTCTATGTTCATGGATCGGAAGGTCAACCAGGCGAATGGAAAAGTTACCGTGAAGGGCTCTGCGCCATCCATGCAGCGCCTACGTTGCTCGATGAAGCGGCTGCCAAATTGACAGTCGCGCGTGCATTGCTGGCACCCACTGCGGTGGCGGACAGCCCGTTGATTATCTTCATCAACGCCGGCGCAAAGCGCTTGTACCCAGGAATGAACGATGGCGAAGGTCACGGCTTGCCGCCCACTCCCCAACACGCCTGGTTGATACGCACTCGCGCCGATAATCAAACAGCTCAGATGACCGGTGTGCACTCTCTCTCGCCCTTGGCACCGATGTTCATAGGCAATCGGATCGGCGTACACCAGGCCGAGCATCAGGAGTTGGTGTACTACTTCACGTCCTACTCCAGAACCTTCAACAAAGTGCGCTCCCATCGCCACCATACGCGCTACGACGTCACGCAGTCGGAGCTCAAAGACGCGTGGCAGCAGCTCGGCGTGACGGAGTTCGTAATGATCCAGGAAGGGAATTTCGGAACCAGAGACCAGCTGGCACTGCAGGCTGGGTATTGGTGCAAGAACGCACCTCTCTGGGATGGATTCCTACGGCTCCCCTCCCCGCTGCATGCGGCCCGGCAGATCGCAGCAGATCACCCTGTGTCTGAGAAGCTGAGGAAGGGGCAGTTCTGAATGCGCGCAGTTGGTACATGCCATTGCCACGCGACCATAAACAACTTTACCAGTGGAATAATTGAGACAAGACTAATCCCAAATGATTATCTCCTTACTGATCGCCGCGTCATACAAAATGGCCTGTTTATCTCTCAATAAATTAACTCTGTGATTACTTCCCCACTGACCGCCTACTAAAAAGCATTATTTACTATCAATCACGTGCTATACTGCCCGCTTTGGTGATGACTAACAAACATGAGAACTTCGCATTTCAGACATATTCCAAGACGAAATCGGGCCAGAGGCTTGACATCTAAATTAAAATTGCACTCCACGAGATTTAAACTTGCCTTAGCAGAAGAAAACATTGAAAAGCAAAGCAAAGAATCTATTGCTGCCTGGGAAACCATGGTAAAGTTATTTGAGATACTTCGCGGGGAACAGGATCTAGGGAACTTGGCATCTGAGCCGATGGAAGCAGGAACCGGATACTTGGTTATTTGCGACTCCATAGATGAACAGCTTGCCATGATGGAGCAGAAAAAATTGACCGCACTAGGTCTACAACTATCAGTCTCCGCAATGCCCTTAATAAGATTGCCCACTGGAAGAATACGACTTTTCGTGTCGATGGAAGAGGCGCTCATTACATACTACAAAGTGGCAATCAAACTCAAACCAAATGGGTGGCTGAAATCCACATAGCCAAATTATGTAAGAATTGCGCAACTGCAATTGCGGCGATCACAGGGTAACAGGGCTCTTGCCAGTTACAATAACGTTTGGGCGAAGGAGTGGCGCATGCTATACAGCTTTCCCATTCGATTCAGACGCACTATCTATCTAGTTAACCACCCTGGCCAACGCTGACATCAACGCAATGCAGACGTGTGAGAAACAAGAATCTCGCCCTAGAGTATCTATTTAAAGCCAGCGCTTATGATATGACTATCCGAGCGCTGGAGACTTATTACGGCACGATGAGAGGCTCTGGGCCTTTTTTTATCCAGGCTTTTAGCTCCTCAAATTCCGCAGAATTTAGATCTGGGAACAGTGTTTTGTTGATGCCAATTGTGGTTTCTTGGATCGTATAACCAGGAAATTTTTCACCCCCACTAGAGAGGGTAACTATCTCTTTAGAAAACTCTTCAAGCCCTGCATCTAGAGTCTTAAAAAATATTCTGCCGCGAGAATTTACGCCGTACCCCCCTTGCATCAATCTAGCTACTCTCGGGATTGTCATTAAGTCCGCGATAGCATTGTACACTCTTTTCTCAGTTACCACTTTATCGTTTGAAGGAGGCTTGGGCTTCAAAACGTCGAATGCATTACGATTACCATAAAGAGCTGCAATTCCGCAAAGAGTTATTAAATTACCTCTCTCAACTTGCGATCGATCCGCAATCTCTCCAATTTTTTCCAGTATAGGACGCCTTTTTTCTTTCTTCAGTCTTTGAAATAGGTTTTCTTGCATATACTGGACTAATGGCGCGTACCTTTTAAAGTCGCGAGGCTGCTGATCTGAAGCAGCAATTGCGCTAAGAAGCGTTTCATTTTTAAAGAAGTCCTTATCAACCTTTGCATTCTTGAAAAAGTCTGGAAAATAATCGAGCTCTTTATTTATACCCTCAAAAGCCTCTTCCGTTGTCTGAGGCAACCCTTTATTTCCCTCAAGCATAGCAAACATCAAGCTTATAGTTACCCCTTTGCGATCCAAGGACTTAATCCTTGAAATTTGCTCCGGCTTCAGATCCTTAAAATTATCCTTGATTTTTCCGATGATATTTCTATCAATCATGTAAATTATTCCGCCCACTCACAGCTCCCTTTTTTGTTAACTTCCAGTATTCCGCTAATTGTCAGTCTACAAATTCGCCCAAGTTTTATATTTTTGCTTCAGTATGAACCACGTAGGTGAACACAAGACTACAAGCTCCGCCCGGTAGCTGCTGATCAGACGACTTCGTTGATCTCCGCTTCTGCCGGCTCTGCAGCACTGGGTGTGACCAGGTCAAGACTGCCCTGCTCCTGTGTAGACAGTACCTTGGCCAGAAGCGTGTCCGTCGTGAGATTGTCGTACCTGTCCTCAAGGGTTTTCCGTAAGCGCATCAGGCGAAGGTTGGCAGTGCTCACCAGAGTGCCGTAGGTGGTAGCCCTCACCTGGCCGTAGCTACGAGATTCATCACCCACTGTTTTGGACGTACTCACCCCGGCGGCGATCGACTGACCAACTACCCAAGCCGTGATGAACGGAGAGCCATTGACGTAGCCTGATGCGGCGATGTCCTGGACATACCCGTCGGCCTGGTTAACCTCATTACGATTGAGTTTGAAGCCGCCTTTCTTGAGCTCGATCAGCAGGATGTTTTGCATCTGGGCGACTGACGCATCCTGCGGATCGAACTGTTCGATACCTACCAGTTGGGCAGTAGCCCGGTCTGGCAGCACCACGATGTCAGGCCGTTTCCGATCGTTGATGAACGAAGCTTCCCCATCCCCCCAGAGCTGCTTCGCCACACTTTTCAGGGTCATGTTCGAGCAGTACTCCACTGACTCGAACTCTGGCCCGAACAACCAACGAGACCGCAGTATCAACGGATGCAGCGTGTGGAGTTCATCCGTCTCAGGATCCTCCGCCAGCCTGGTGATCGCCTCGATGACGCTGAGCCGGCCATCAATCTCATCCAGCACACGCAAGGCGTCCTTGACTGACCAATCGGCTAAAAGAGAGTCCAAGCCCTCAATGTCCGTCGCAGGAAGGTTGGCCAGCTTGTGAAGCAGCGATGCCCCGCTCTTGGATTTCTCAAGGTTGATCACGGCTTTCACCGCCGTGGCGAGAAACTCCGGGGACACCATGGGGTGAGCCTGGGCAACTGCTTTCGTGAAGGCAGTGACTTCGAGTTGGGCGCCGTGCCCCAGCGATTTGAGCTCTGACCGATTCTGTACCAACGCATCTTCTGAAGTGGCTTCCACAACCTCAGCCGCCAACTCATCCGCCACCTGGCCGATGCATTCTGCGGCGGCCTTGTACAGCTCTTCGACAGCGGGCGTTGACTGAAATCCTGTCCAGTCCTGAATCACATGCCCCTCAAAGCCCTGGGTGTCTACGATGACCTTATAGCGTTTGGCGAACCTTGTGCGGCCATCGAAGTTCGCTACCTGGCCGATAACCCACGAGGGATTACCGACGAGTCGGTGCTCAACCCAGAACGCCACACCTTGGTGGATGGAGGCATGGTTCTGCTGCGTGGAGTCGATGACGATGACTTTTGCTGTGCGCCCATCACTCAGCTTCAAAGTATGCGAGCGAGCATGCTGCTCAAGCTTGGCGAGGGTCAGCGGTGTGCCATTGACTCGAATTTGGAAACTCGGGTCATGAATGAACCTTGCGGCCAGCACCGTGATGATTTCATCCACATCCGGCATCTTGCGGGTAACCGACACGGACAACCGTGTGCCCGAACCCTCTCGCTCACCAAACTCCTCGGAGCGCACCACAAAAGGACTGGGCCCGGATTCGGTACCCACGATGAAGGTGCTGAGCTTGCCATCGCGCCAGGTTTCTACCTGGTACTGGTCACCGAAGCAAAGAAGGCCATGCCGACCAACCCCGTTGCGACCATAGGCCTTCCTGGATTTGCCGTTCTTGCCCTTGGGAAACTCAACCTTGGAGCTCTGATGCTTGAGACGGTCGTACCGAAGCGTCATCCAGCGTTTGCTGAACTGCTGAGCTGTCATTCCGTGACCGTCATCAACCACGGTCAGCGTCCCGCCTGGCTCAGTGGGTAAAATCAGGTCGACACTGCTCGCACCGGCATCCCAGGCATTGGCCACAAGCTCAGTGAGAGCCACCTGCGGTACGTGTGCGACGGGGCCCAACTCTCGGAGAAGATAGTCCTCCTCAAACAACGACAGATGACGGGTTTGGTCGGACATCGATTCCCTCCATGGATGGGTGCGCGCTGGCCAATTGCCAGACAGTAGCAGATGCGAGCAATCCTACCTGATTGGCTTGCTGAGCTAAATCCGGGAAGATCACTTTCCGAATACCCCGAAATCAGCGATCACGCGGTGCCGCACTCACCACTTAGCCTTTGTTTAGGCCAGGGAAAAAACACTGAGCTAGAGCCCCAAATCGGCGGCGAAATGCTCGTTACGATTCTGTTCGACCTGCTGCCCTGTCGCATCCGCGCTGGACTGCTTCAAAGCGTCGGGGGTCGAAGCTGCACTTTTCACCGCCAAGGCCTTACGCATCCACCCGCCTGCAGAATCGAATTCTCTCATCATGGCCGTGAACTCATCATCACTCAGTGCCATAGTCGCCGTCAGGCCAGCATTCCAGCAGCGCCTCCCGCAAAATCGGAAGCGCTTCTTGCCCGGCAGTGCTGCAATACAGACGGGTCAATTCATCGAAGCCGGCACTGCGCTTGTAGCCTGATAACGCCTCCCTCAGAATTCCGCTTAGGGAATCCCCGTAGACCTTCCAAGCCATCTCCCACATCAGCTTCTCTACATCACCGTCCAACTCAAACCTCGCGTCTACTTCGTCACCGCATCGGGCGGTTTTCAAACGAGCCAACCATTTACCCAGTCCAAGGACGATCAATCATGCATGTAGAATTCGATCTCAACGGAAACGATCTAGAAGCCCTTCTAAGGCACTGTGAAGCGTTTAGACCTGACAGCGGCGACCCTCGGGAGGATCAGCGTTTGGCAGACGCGCTAGAGGCTCTGGAGGAAGCCCTGAGGGATGCTAATGCATCACGATAATGCACCGGGCTGGCACTGGAGATCAATTTATCGATAACCAGGGCTAACGGTGCCCATCCCACTGGCTGAACATGCCGGGGTGAGCTCAGCCAACATAGCCGGAATTGATGAGACGGGTGCAATTCCAGGCGGAGCGATTCACTCAAAAAAAATGTGGGAATCGCGGTCGTTTGTATTCAAAGCGTAAGCAGGGCCTACGGCCCTAAAAACCGATCTCCCTGAACGCCCCCCGCTCCATGCGGCAAGGCAACCTAAAGGCGAAAACCGAAAGGCAAAACCGGTATCACTCAGTGCCGGGAAAGGGATTGCACGAGCATGCAATCGGGCCGTGGCACCACCATGCCGTCATCCAAAATATGGCTATGATTCAGAGCGGAGCGGCATCGGGCTGCTCAGCATTCAGGAACGCAGCGTATGGCAAGGATTCGTCGACTTCAGATCGAGAATTTCCGTTCAATCCAACGCCTGGATTGGACTCCTGCCCCGGGATTCAATTGCCTGGTTGGCCCTGGCGACAGTGGGAAGTCCAGCATTCTCGATGCTATCGACCTCTGCTTGGGCGCCCGCCGCAACGCCCCCTTCGGCGACACTGATTTCTACCGGTTGGATGTTACCCGCCCGATCCTGATCACGGCGACCATAGGCGACCTGCCCGATGACCTGATCAATCTGGATAGCTACGGAGATTTCCTACGGGGCTTCGACCCTGTCAATCGAACCCTGGAAGACGAACCGCGCTTCGGTATTGAGACCGTCCTGACGCTACAGCTTAAGGTAGAGAGTGACCTGGAGCCACTCTGGCGGCTCTATTCTGAGCGTGCACACCAACAGGAGATTGAGCGCAACCTTGCCTGGAAGGATCGCGCTCGAATCTCACCAGCTCGTATCGGCAGCTACGCCAATACCAATTTGTCATGGAGTCGCAACTCCATTCTCAATCGCCTCACTGATGATCGGCCTGCTCTGGGCGGTGCGTTGGCAGCGGCGGCGCGGGATGCCCGCAACAGCTTCGGCGTACAAGCCGGCGCGCAGCTTGAACAACCACTTCAAATCGTCACGCAGACCGCCATACAGCTTGGGGTTCCAGTGGGCGCATTCACCCAGGCCCTACTGGATGCGCATTCTGTCTCAATTGGTGATGGCGCCATTGCCTTGCACAATGAGCAAGGTATTCCCCTGCGATCGTTGGGCACGGGATCATCTCGTCTACTCGTCGCTGGGCTGCAGCGCCAAGCAGCCCAGGCAGCGTCTATCGCTTTGGTTGACGAGGTGGAGTTCGGTCTGGAACCGCACCGGTTGATCCGCTTCATGGATTCTCTTGGTGCCAAAAACAATCCTGAACCGCTGCAGGTGTTCCTGACTACCCACTCCCCAGTAGCCCTGCGAGAACTCTCAGGCCATCAACTCTTCGTCGTTCGCTCTCTCGCCAATCACCATGAGGTACTCCAGGCCGGCGTCACCGATGACGTGCAAAGCACACTTCGAGCAGATCCTGAGGCATTTCTGGCCAGGCGCGTGGTGGTGTGCGAGGGAGCCAGCGAGGTGGGGCTGATGCGTGGCCTGGATCAGTACTGGGGCACCTTGGGTTATCCCTCTTTCCTGGCCCTCGGTGGAGCATATGTCAACGTCAATGGGGGCAGTCCCGACAGGGCCTACCAGCGCGGCTCCGCACTGCTAAGCCTTGGCTATCAAGTGCTCGTCATTATCGACGCAGACAAGCCCGTGACCCCTGAAGTCCGGAACGCTTTCCTGGCTGCAGGTGGGCAGTCTGCGACTTGGGGACAGCAGAGAGCTCTAGAAGATGAGCTGTTCGCAAGCTTGCCGCATCATGCAGTTGATCGGCTGATTACCCTGGCGATAGAAGTGCGGGATCGTGACCTGGTGGATAGCCACATACGCGATCGCTCTCAGAATGCATTGAATCTTGAGGCGATCCAAGGGTTTCGGGAGCGAGGTGTTCCCTATGCTCCACCTACGCTAACCTCACTGGGCCAGGCGTCTCGCATTCGCAATAATGGTTGGTTCAAGTCAGTGACAACGTACGAGTTCATTGCCAAGAACATCATCGGCCCTGAACTGAACGCTTCTCACCAAAGCCTTCAAACGACCATCAATTTGATCAGGGGCTGGATACATGCCGCCTGAGATCACACTGTTCGATTTTCCTAGGGGATCAGTCACCGCGCCGGCGGGCTGCGGCAAGACCCAGCTGATCACAGATACCTTGGCTCAGCACAGTGGCCCCAAACCCATTCTGATCCTCACACATACCAACGCCGGAGTTGCAGCCCTCCGCGCACGGATGGCTCGGGCCAGAGTAGCACCGACCTCATTTCGAATTGCCACGCTTGATGGCTTCACCATGAAACTTATCAGCAGGTTTCCAGGCAGAAGTGGGCACAATCCTGCAATCATGCAACTGGCTAATCGAGCCACTGACTACCCGGCCATCCGCGCAGCTGCCCTCGGACTACTGAGGGCGAGACATCTTGATCAGGTATTGCGGTCGACCTATTCACATGTGCTGGTCGACGAGTACCAAGATTGCAACCAGGTGCAGCACGCCATCATCACCTGCTTGGCCGGCACGTTGCCGACGTATGTCTTGGGCGACCCAATGCAGTCGATTTTCGACTTTGCCCAGAACAGGTTGGTCGACTGGAATACCGAGGTTCTTCCGGAGTTTCCCGCTATAGGAGCGTTGACCACACCATGGCGATGGCGACTCGCAGGCGCGGAGAATTTCATTGCGCACTCACGCACCTCACTCCAACTGAGCCGTTTGAAGAACTGGGCTAATGCCACAGTTTCCTCGTGGCTCATTTCGGCATCCGCCTGACGGCCCTCGACCTCGAAGGTCACGGTGACATCTCTGTGCTGGGTCAGCTTACTCATAAGGGGGCTCCATTTATGCCTAGCGCCAGTCTGGCGAGGTTAGACAACGAGGTTGTTCAATAACTTAATTGGCCACTTCCAAAGCGCGTTGGCCACAGATGCCTGTAAGGGGGGTGTACCAAGCCCTCACCACGAGAGACTGTAGGAATTAAATGCAGACGTCGTGATTAATTCGCATGAGCATAAGTACTCGATGGCCTACCTGCATTCAGCCTAGGCCGGATTGATCATGATGATTCAGAGAGCTCATTTTGATGAGCTTCGCCTCCGCTGCTCGTAGCTTTGCTGTGACGCCAGACCACATCACCACTAGGGTCGAGATCTTTTCACGGCTCGCCTGCAGCTCATCCCCCAGTTCCGCAAGCTCGCTTTCGAGCAGGTCGCAGCGTTGCTCAAGGAGTTCTTCGCGGCTGAAAAATGGTTCGATGAGTCTGTCACTGGCGTGGTCGTGCATACGCTATGAGCCCTAAATGCGATAGGAGTACAAATGTTCTCCTGGAAGAATAAAGGCGACCACTGTATATTTCAACAGTACCTACTCAACCACTGAGCGGTTTGATCGACCGTGCTGGTATGCTGAAAACCGACTCCGCTGGAGGACGTAGGCATCAAATGCTGGGATACGGGCACCAAGGAAGATCCAGAATCATGCGTGATGATCATCTCGATGCGAGGAAGGCCTCATGGCACTGAAGTCGTCATTTGCTGTCGTGCTGCGTGCGCTGCGCAGCAAGCGGAATATCACCCAACGTGAATTCGCGGATACAACGAGCAGGACATACCTGTCGAAGCTAGAGAGCGGAAAATCCAGCATCACCTTGGACAAGCTGGAGCAACTGAGCGAACGGCTTGATCTTTCGCCGCTGGCGTTGCTCGTTTTGACGGTTAGTGAGGAGACCGGTGAGCCAGCGGCAGCTTTACTCGACAAGTTAAGGGTCGAGCTGCGCGAACTGGCCCGTGATGGAGGCGTGCCTGGCCTTAAGGCATTGGTACCCGTCCCCGAGGTAACTACATCTCCAACCAGGATGCAGCGCCGACCTTCCAGACCGGCTGCCGGGCAAACAGAGCTTCCCTTCTAGGCTGATGCCTTGAAGATGCCAGGCCCCTTCTGTTGACGCTCATATCGATCAGCTTGGTTGATTCTGAGTGATCAGTTCTACCCCGTTATCCAACAGTTCCCGCAGAAAGCTATCTCTGGGTTGTGTAGCCTGGCTCGCGTAGTGAACGACCGCTGCCGCGATTGCTGCCGCCAAACGTCGTGCTTCAACACGCTTGAACGTTGAGATTTTTTCCATGCTCTCGCGTCCATGGATGAAGGCGCTACGCAAATCGAACAGCTCGGTATAAAGGCCAGCAGCTGAAGCATCGTCCAGGATCGATGCCACTCGTGCCCCCACTCGTCTGGTGGCCCACCATCCCGGGTGGTGAAGATTCCGGGCCCTACGATCGTGATCAGCATGAAGCCCCAGAGCAGCCTCAATCGTCGTCATATGAGCCATGAACTCATCAATGCCGTCGGATAGAAATGCCCTCACCAAAAAATGCATGATCGGTGGTTTCAGCAGATCGGATCTGAGGGCGGTTTGGAACCTGTTCCATCGCTCCTGACAAAACTGAGACATCTCGCGCTCCGCAGAAGCTGTCAGCGGGAACTCGATAGGACGCTCTGTTTCAACACACTCTCCGTATTCATTTGTGTAGATATGCGGCTGCCATGCAAGGGAATCTGCGTCAGGAGGCGGCGCCGGCGGGACGAACAAGTCATCGTTCCGGGTGTAAATCCAAGGCACTCGGAAGCCACGCCAATCTATCTCGTTCATCGTTGACCATCGTTCCCAGGGAGCTAGCAGTAGGAAAAACAAAGCTGTCTCAACCGCTTGGGGAAAGCGGCCTTCGTGGGGGTCGATAGCACCATTGTCCCTATCCATGAACCCGAAAAAATCCGGTAATGCGCGCCTCCCGGCGCTTTCCGCGACAGGCCGGTTTTCCTTGACCACAAGCCAGTGAAATTGCGACAGCCGAGCAGCTTCGAGCGAGCGTTCTGGATAGTGCCTGGCGAGCCTAGGCAGATCGAAAAGCGCTTCGAGATCCGCTTTACTGAATCGCTCAAGCTTGATCGGGCCGAATTCGAGGGATGGCAAATCCTCTGCGTAATCAAGCGGACAGATGTGCGTGTAGCCCGCGTGCGTCTGCCTGAAGGCTTTATCGATTGCCTTTGCAGATACCACTACATCGCCAATGTTTCCCTGGCCCCCTTGAGCCTGTAAGCACGGGGCGCCAAGAGACCTCAATGCATGATTGAGTGCGAAAGTACGCCCAAGATTACGATCTCCTCCCTCGTACAGATCAGCGCAAACCTGCTCAAGCCGCTTGAATTCAGGTTCTGCAAAAACTCCATTCTGAGAGCTGCGTATGCTCCACAGATCACACATGGCTTGAAAAAGCCTGTCATCAACCTCTGCCATTTCAGTCCTCCATTGACTTCGCGCTAGATGTTACCACTCACCTCTTCAATGGATTCAAGCTAGGTCTAAACAGCCAAGTCATGCGAGCGTCAGCGCGCTCACGGCCTTGGTAGGCCCCGGTCTTGGCTCGTTGCTGAAATTAGCTTCGTATTTAGCGAAGCCTCCCTTTTTAAATGCTCAATTTCTCACTGCTCCTCATACGGGCATGCTTAACCACAAACATTAAGTGGCAGCGGAAATGAATCATCACATTGTTATCGTAGGGGGCGGCTGGGGCGCACAGGACGGGCACAAATCACGCTCGTAGACGCCAACCTCACCCACATCTGGAAGCCACTGTTCAAGCTGGTGGCTGGGTTCGCCATGACCAGGTCTCGGCCCCGGGTGGAACACGCAAGCTCGACAAATTCACCTTCGCGCCGACCTGGTCACCCGCCGGGCCAGACTTCTGGGCTCGTCCGGAAATCCGTCTGTACTACACCTACGCGCTGTGGAACAAAGAAGCTCAAGCCGCCGCGTCCGAGCTGGTAGCTGGATCGGCCTTGTCGAACACTGGTGCCTTCGGCACAGATAGGCATGGCTCCAATTTCGGCGTACAAATCGAATACTGGTGGAAGTGATCCCTAAGACTGAGCCGTGAAAAGTCACCACCAGGTGACCAGCAAAATAGGCCTGGAAACGCCATTGATTTTTGTGGTGGATTTCCAGGCATATTATTTCTAAAGGAAATTGTTACTCAGAAAGCCCATGTGGGCAGTCCTGAATAGGATCAGCTATCTCTCCAGATCCGCATGTTACTGACCTGATCGGCGCAGCGATTTATCCGACCCAGTAACTTTGCCGGAATTCTTTTGGACTTCCCTACGTATTTGCTCCTGATTAACCTCGTCCATAGCGGCTTTTGATTTCAAAAACCCCTCATACTCCCACTCTATGTAGTCCTTTAAGACCTGCGGAATATCTTGAATTTTGCTCACATCAAGATCGCCGACCTCAAGCTTCGTCGCCTTGTTGGTTTCTTCGAAGCCCCAGCCAGGACTCAGAATATAGAAGTAAATGAAAGGCAGCTTAAAAACCGCAAAATACCGATGGGGGTGATCAAAGAATCTTATGTCTTGAGATCCAACAGAGCGTTCTATCCCATACGTGTGCGCTATGGGAAGCCCATAAAGTGGTGGCTCCCCGTAGAAAGGAGCAAAACAAATGGTAGAACCACATCGATTGTTCAAAATATCTTGTTTGGACGCTTCTAAGAAAGCGTCTACAACTGCCTTATCTTCATCTGTTCGATTGTTCCCATCGTCCTTGGTAGTGAGCAAAGCCCGCCAAAAAACAGACAATACAGCCAGTTTTATTTCTTCGCTAATTACCACTACTGAATTTTGCTTTCGGTAGTTTGCAATTTTTTTGAACAGACCCTCGGCAAGTTTTTTCTCCCAGGCGGAAAGCTTCCCTTCGCAGCCCCCGCACAAAAGATGTTTTTTTGGCCCATCCTGGTGTCGGACATTGACGTCCCTTGTGTCCCTTATGAAATTTGTACTTGACGTCTGCTTGAGCCAGTCATAAGCAAATTTAGGAATGCTGTGAGATTCTTTCAGTAGAACATTTTTGCCATCACACAGCGCGCAGTCTCCTAGGACACCGCCCTCTGCTGCCATATCCAACTCTTTCTCAGTGGTGTTACTTTCCATTGGCGAAATTTTCCCTTGAGTCCTATCTGTTGAGGTTCGCTAAAGCCAGACATCTGCGTTGCTAAAGCAAGCACTGGTGGCATGAGACGTCTATACCTAGTTGCCGAAAGTAGCTGAAGAGACATGACGATATCAGCTAGCCATCTTGGAGGCTAGGAAACCGAGGGAGCAAGCGGCTTTTGCAGGAAGGGAATACTTCGAGGGGCTACAGAAAGGCTAAGAGCCTGGAGCCGACGATATCGACTCCAGCCTATGGAAGTGTTATCGAGCGCCGTGCTCTTCTTCCCAAGCTTTGATTGCATCACCAGCAACGCGGAAGGCAGCCAAGGCCAGCGGCACGCCAGCGTAGATACCCGCTTGCATCAGGACGGCACGAATTTCGTCCTTCGTTACGCCATTGGTGAGAGCACCTTTGACGTGAACACTGAGCTCATGGTGTTGGCTCATGGCGGTCAGCATCCCGATGTTCAGGAGGCTGCGGGTCTTGAAGGGGAGCGTGTCATCACCCTAGATGGCGCCCCAGCAGTACTCGGTGACGAGCGCTTGCATCGGTTTGTTGAAATCGTCGGCGGCTGACCAGGAACGCTCTAAGTGGGCAGCGCCCAGTACAGCTTTACGGTTGTTGAAGCCTTTTTCGAACAGTTCGCTGCTCATGGTATTTCCTCTGTAAATGCAACGCTTTGAAGCGCCTGATGCGACTGTGTTTGGGTGTATGTAGCCCGGCTAGAGCATCCAATACCCGCCATACGTAGAACGCGCTGCTGTGAACTATTCAGGTAGGCGCATAAAAGTCCTTAGCGCAGGTTCGGTGGCGCCGTGTACATTACGCCCCCCTGTTGGCGGGCCACCACAGGCCAAGGCTTGTAGTGAACAACAGGGGTTACCAAACCCGGCGAATGGACGCTGGTTGCTCAATTTTTGACTGGATGGGTGACTCACATGGATCTGGATCAGATGCGACAGAACGCTCGGCATGCTGCTGCAGCGCGTATTTTTGCTGCTATGTCTTCAGAGGAAAAAAGCGAGCAGTTGCTCGCTCGAATCCAAGGACAATCCGATGCCCAAATCGATTTCGGTGCACGCTATGAGGGAGTGCCAGCTGACCAACTGGAAATCTATCGTGCCATGGTCAGAGGCCAAGACAACGCGTTCAACCAAGAGCTCAGCCTTGTCCACAATCTGCTGCAACCTGGTGATGTGATTCTCAGCACGGGAGACACCTTCGGAGCTAAAGTCATTACCAAGGGGCAAAAATTCGGCTATGAGCATGCGAGATCAAGCCATGTCGCGCTAATGCACGCAGAGTTCGTATGCGTCGATGCGATGCCCAGCCTGGGAGTTTCCAATAGGCTAGTGTCGGAGGTGTTGACTGATGTGAAGCCCGGTTGGCGTGTAATCCGGTGCAGGAAACTGGGCTCAGAGCACATGGACAGAGTCTATCAGGCCTGTGCATTCTACTTGGCACAACCCTACAAAATCCTGCCGTCTAAGAAGCCGATGAAAGCTGCTGCATATTGCTCGGAGCTAGCGCGGAAGGTCTTTCTCCACACCGGCATCACGGGTATTGGCATTCCTAACGACCGCGTGTTGAGCCCGGGGAAATTTGATGAATTAGCTGACAATCATCCCCAATGGGAAGATGTCACCGAACAGGCCAAGCCTGCGATCGAATTCTGTATGAAATACCCCAAGTTGATGGGCATGACCACTCGACTCATGACCGAAGGCCTCAAGCTAAACCGGAAGCGCTTCGAAGAAAGAAAAGCTCAGATTAAGCAAATTCAACTGGCGGCCAGCAAAAACGCAATTTCCAAAGAAAAGGCGAAGGAACTGATCAAATCCATCCGCGAGATTGAAAACACGATGAACCACAAATTCTGGGACTACACGAAGTAGTTCCGGCTGGCAGGACATCTATTGACAAGCGCTGTAGCACAGCGACCGAGTGCATGATTGCCGTCGATTGGGCCTACACCTGGCGCAGTCGAACCCAGTGAGAATATCTACACCGTCCTGATGTCCTAAGGGCAAGCCGCTCACGCCTGCGCAACTATCCTGGCACGCATCATGTTGATGAGCTCACGCAGGCCCGGCGGCATTTGACGCCTCCCAGGGTAATACAGGTAGTAAGGCGGCTCTATCGGCGCCCAATCCGCAAGCACTACCTGCAAGCGCCCGGTATCGAGATACGCTCGGATGCGCTCCTCGGGGCAATAGGTGATGCCTCGATCGGCCAGTGCCATCTGTATCCCAAATTCGGTTTCATTGACACACAACTGGCCTGGCACATCGATCACCCGGT
This sequence comes from Pseudomonas sp. NPDC087185, assembly GCF_044744955.1. Lineage (NCBI taxonomy): Bacteria > Pseudomonadati > Pseudomonadota > Gammaproteobacteria > Pseudomonadales > Pseudomonadaceae > Pseudomonas > Pseudomonas sp. NPDC087185. The sequence continues at coordinate 356,159 of NZ_JBIUZK010000003.1, forward strand.
GATCACCCTCTTTCTCAAAATCCCACCGGTAGATGGTGCCCTGCCCTGTTCGGATCTGGATGCACTTGTGATTGAGGAGGTCTTCCGGGGTTTCCAGCCGAGGGCTCTGATTGATGTACCGTGGTGACGCGGCGGCAACCCATCGGATACGGTCACTGATCGCTACCGCGATGAAGTCTTCCGGAATGGTTTCCCCGTACCGCACACCTGCATCGAATCCTGCAGCGACGATGTCCACCATTCGGTCATCAATCGCAATTTCAACGGACACGTCAGGATAAGCATCCAGGTAAGCCGGGAGGTGCTTGGTGAATAGCAACCTGGCGCCATCGCTCAGAACGTTAATGCGTAAACGTCCAGATGGTCGATCACGATGCTGATCCACTTCTGCCAATGCACCTCCTATCTCCTGAAAGCCAATGGCCAGACGTTTCGCCAGGGTTGTGCCTGCTGCCGTCGGTGAAACAGTTCGATTACAGCGCTGTGAGCGATGAGTTGGAAAGAGGGTTGCTCGTACAAGCTGGCGGCATCGAATGGAGCACTCAACTGGAGATCCGCTCGTACTGCTCGCTCTTGAACCAGAACCCTACGATGAGAAGCCTCTGGGATACGCTGGATAACGCTTCGCATGGAGCGGATCACTTGTGAGTTTCCTAGAGCTCAATACGTCCTGCCCAGTACGGAAAAGACAGCTCATGCTCCTCGTCGAGCAGTTCCCTAGACTTTAGACATGTGATCCGGCCCTTTCCGATTCCCACAACCTGTTGCAGTGGCATGCACTCCAGTTGACGCACTGATCATGGCTCAGCAGAGCAGTCGATGTATACTCAGTGATCAATCACTAGAGGTGCTATATGTCCCGTCTCGTGGAATTTAGAAAACTCGAACAGCAACTCGCTCAGCAGCTCGCCGAGCTTGAAAGCCTCAAAAATGACGAAGGTCTTAAGAAAGAAATTGAGTTTGAAAAGAAATTGCGAGCGCTACTCGCCGAGTATGGCTTTAGCCTTCGCAATGTCATTGACCTGCTGGATCCATCGGCCTCGCGTCGCGCTGCCCCCGGTGTAGAGAAGACCTCCCGCAAACCACGGCAGGTTAAAATCTACAAAAATCCGCACACTGGCGAGCGCGTCGAGACCAAGGGTGGCAATCATAAAACCCTCAAAGAGTGGAAAGCCAAGCACGGCTCAGAAACTGTGGAATCTTGGGTCTCCCACTGATCGCCAGCACAGGCACTCTTGCCGCGCGGCACAGCAGGGGCAGCACTTGGGCTGCCTCTGGACTTTCAAATGATCAACCTAAGAGGCACCCACGCGCCACACTTCAGCTAGTGAGCGGTTTGATTATTGCTAGAAGGAGGTGCGCTGCCCTCGCCTGCCTTCATAGTCTCCACTTGCGAAATCGCCAGCACCGATAGCCCACCCTTGGTGGTAGCAATACGTCCTAGCGCTCCAACCACCTAAAGCGTTTCCGGATTTATCAATCGTAGGGAAATTCCTGCTCTGGATGGTTGCTCTGGGTCTCAACGGTCTCGACCGACTGGATCGCCTCGGACGACTCAGATTTCTCCTGATTCACCTCAGGGCCGAGGCCATAACGAGCTCCAATCTCCCCGGCTACCCTGCGGTGCTCTGCCGTGGACTCGTGAAAATGGATCTCAGTTTGGAAGGCCGGCCACTGACCGGCCTGGCGGATCAAATGAACCATTTCGGCTTCTACTGTTTCGACGTCGATGCAATTGCCCTCAATGGAATCGGTATGACACCAGATATCCATGGCTGCCGTGGCAAAATGCCTACGCCATGCGTAACCGTGGTAGCCATTTTTACCGTCAGCCTTCCACCCCATACGTAGACGGTTTCCCATCGACTGTTTGGTCATTCCCACGTACACAGGATACTGATATCCCTCTGCACTGATCACGTAGAGCTTTGGTAATGCAGATGTGGCCAGGCCAGAAAATTTCTCTTTCTTGAGGGGGCACAGAACTTTAAATGTCGTCGCATCAAATTCAAGCGTGTACCGCCCCAAATAGATCATTTCCATACGATTTCCTTCACCATGATCAGAGTTTCAGAGCACCAGGTTAACGTCTAACCCGTAGAGGCTGTACCAATGACTTTTCAGCAACAGCCTATTTAGACAGCCGCCCCGCAACCGACTGGTGGAATTCCATCCCAAACAGGCATCTGCATCTTATCTATCAATGCATCATCAACCACAAACGCCAAGCTATAGCGTGCACGGGTGATCGCCACGTACAGCTTGTTTCTCGACTCTTCCGTTTTGTCCTTGTCGAACGCCGTATCATCACCGCCCAGGTACTTGAGATGTTTCTCCGGTGAGACAATCAGTACACGGTCGAAACCAAGCCCTTTGCTTGAACCAAAGGTGTGACAGGACAGATTCGGCGGCAGGTAGCCCTTGCCCATCAACGATGACCACCGCAACACTTGGGGCTTAAACGTAGCGAGATAATCGCTCACCTGCGATGGCTTGATAACAAAAGCACCGTAGTGATGCGAGACCTCATCAGGAACTTTCTCTACCTCTGACTTCGTCTTCTCATAGAGGCCAGGATGGATCGTATCGGATAGGTCGCAGATCTCCTGAATGCATCGTCGATTCTTTGGCAACGAACGTGGTTCGAACTTCAAACTCTGGAAATACTTGATCTTCTCCAGCGGCGTCTGAGGCGCTTTTTGGCCGAACGTGGTCGTGTAAATCGTTTGACGGAAATCGCCAACGCAGCAAATTGAATCCGGCATCACCTTACTCAGCGCTTTGATGACGTCGTAATCCCACCCCACCAAGTCCTGAACCTCGTCAAAAAAGACTCGCTGATAGATGTCCTTCAACCGCTTGGCCGGGGAGTTCTTCGACGCAGTCGCAATTCTCGACGCTAGTTTCGCGAGTAGGCCTGTGTAGGCTTTCGTCTTACAAGAGGTCAGGTAATGAAGCGGGTTGAGGTCGCTACCGATCTTCTCTCCTCTATTCGGATACCAATTCTTCGTACCCGGCCTCAGGTGAGGGTTCTGCTCCGTGAACATTGTGGTAGCGATACGCTCAGAGAACACAACGTTTTGATAAGGCCTCACCAGATCTTCCAAGTAGAACGTGAACAGGCCTTTGACGACAAAGTCATCACTGCTACTGCCATACACCGCCACGAAGCGAGAACGCAGCTCCGCTTGGTTGCTCGTCGTGTAAGTGACGACCAAGACGCGCCCACCCGCCTTGATCACTTCGATAGCGTCTTCAATGATTTTGTGGGTTTTGCCCGACCCGGCTCCGGCGATCCAGAATTCATTAGCCAAAGTCGAACACCTCATCCAGAAATGCCGGATACTTGAAGTCTAGGCTCCCATCAAACAGCTTGATTGCCGAATCGACCTTGCGCGCACCCTTGCCATTACCCTTCACACTTCGGAACCAGTCGATCAGAAATTCCCGCCGCTTATCTAGGCCGTCCACCTCCATGCAGAGGTTATAGGTTTGCTTCGAGAGCACCGCCTTAGCGAAGGCATTCAGCGTTTTCAAGTCAGTCGAGTTGGCATGGATCATCGCGGGCTCAAGCGAGAATTCCTCATCTTTGCCTGAGGAGACGAGCTTGATATTTGGGTAGGGCCTGTAGACTTCACGGGCCTTCACGACGTTGCCCTGGTAATCACCATCGTTATCCCTGAGCACGTTAATCCGGGTGCCAATCTCCTTGCCTACAGATATGAAGGTATCGAATCCGACCCCGCGTACCACAATGATGTCGATGCCGTCCTGTTCTGGCAGGCGATCATGCTTGCGGTAATAAATCTTCTTGAGCACCAACTCGTCGGAGGGCCCCTCAACCAGGATGACCTTACGCGACAAGGCCACGCGCAACGTGTCATAGCCTGGCAACCGCTTGAGGGTTTTGACAACATCGGGATCCAGCTTGTGAAGACGCTGGTAGCCCGATTGCACAAGGCAGATCTTGTCGATGCTCAGCTTGTTGAGCACGTATGAGCTGTGAGTCGTCAGGAACAGCTGTTTGGTGCCACGCTGCGTCTCGATGTAATGCACCAGCTTGTTGAGGTTGGTGTGCGAGAGATGGTTTTCCGGCTCCTCCATCATCACGAGGTCGATGTCCTTCGACTTGTTCTGAATGGCGAGTTTGATCTGCACATTGCTCTGCTCACCTTTCCCGATAAACTGGAATGGCACATCATCCACCTCAAGCTGCAGCCCGGTCTGGATAGACCCAGCTGGCAAGGTGCTCGCTGCAATGGAGAGCTTCTTGTCAGTGATCAGGTGCTCTGCATCTAGACCCGCATTGACCGCTTTGACCTCACCCGATTCGTTGAACACCTGCTGGTTCTCGCGGTAATTAAGGGTCAGCTTGATTAGCTCTTCCTTGTCCAGCGCGGTGTTTAGGATGGTCGAGATGTATTGGTTTTTCCCCAGAGTGGGATGGATGCGGGTTGGATCGATGTACAACGCCCTGAATTTCTTGGCCACCGCTTTGATGGGGTTCCACCCGAAATCCAGCCACTCCAGCTTGTAGAACTCGACCGGAATGCTCGTGAAGTTCGGCTTCGTCTTCAGGTGTTCGGCATAAGCATCCTCAAGGGAGGCATCGAAGCAAGCCTGCACCGTGACGCCCTGAGCATCCACCTTCAAGAAGTTGTTCGCGCCACGATAGTCAGGCACGCCCTCGATGAACGCCTCGATGACCAAACTAGGCAGGTGCTTGGCCGATTTGTCGGAAGCCAAGAACTGCTGGACAGAGTCCGTATTAAAAATGTCTGGTGTGAACTCGGTGCCGAAGGCACGGCCACGGTAACTGTAGTTAAGAACGATTTCCAACGCCTCTAGAATCGTACTCTTACCAGCATTGTTATCGCCGACAAAGATATTCACGTCATCGTTGAATTCAAGATGATCATCTTTGAATTTCTTGAAATTGGTCAGCTTAATCGATTTAACGCGCACTCTAAGTCCCTCTAGGCACCGCCAAGTAATGGCCCAACGCCATCGTCGCAAAGACATTACATTGCCGTTCTGACAGTGTCTATCCGAGACTAGGACTCGTCCCCCAGCGTTGATGCAAGGCATCCTTCGCGCAGTGCGCTCCTACACCATACTGCTCTATGCCCCTAGGCTCTAATGCCAAAGTCGACTATGGGTATGCAGGATAGCGGATGGGGGCGCTAGCCTGCCTAGGCTCTATGCTGAGCCGATTATTCCTCAACAGGCGTTAGAACAGCGGTTGGATACAGCACACGGCCCGCAGGTACAGCAAATCGGGCGTTAACACTGACCAGTGGTTCGACCGTCATCTCTAGCGCCCAAAGCGGCGTTGTAAGACTGGTGGAAATGTCGTCCAAGAGGTCTTTAGTTCGATAAGCCGCTCGATAGCGGCTATACCAGTCATGGTTCTCAGGTACAACGTCCACCAAGATCTCACGCCCTTGCAGTGTGACCGAAGTCAAAACCCGCTTCTTATCGGACTCGTCCCCTGCCCCCTCCTCAGGTTCCGATTGCACAATGATCATTCGCTTTTGGTCATCGCCAGGATAGAAGAAGAGATTTGCATTCGCCTCGTCCAGCTTCAAGCGAATGAAGGCACGAACATCCTCATATCCTTCTTTTGCAACAAGTGATAACGGCTTCACAATGGATCCGGCCTTAGCCGTTTGCCGCAGCGCGCCCTGACTATCGAAGTAAATTTCGTAAAGAATGCCTGCAAGAATGTACTTCGAAACCGGCTCTGGAAAACGCCTCAAGCTGTTATCAAGGTTGGCAATGAAATCCATGGCCTTCTGTGCGTTTCCACAAGCCGCTTGGTAAATGTTGCGCCCTAGGACAAACCACGAGGTCGCCGGAAATTCTTTCTCTGATATCGATGCAAGCTTAGTGATGGCGGGGTTCTGAATGTACCAGTTGTGCGATCGAAGCGAGCTGATGATCTCGCTGAGCTCATCAGGCCCATCCGACTGATACTCAGCATCGCGCAAACCAGTCATTTGAATGGCAAGGCTTAATGCGTTAGCGAGAACTTCATTGGCCTCAGGCGCTGCCTGAACAGGAGCACGAGGTTGTTCCGGCTCAGCCTGCGCAGGTGCTTCAGCAGCCACCTCTGGTGCCTCCGGCTCTGCGACAGCGGCCTGCTCTTCGACAGCTTCGGCAATTGGCTCTTCCGAACCGGCTATGGTGACCTCTGCCGCAAGACCGTCACTCGCGACCAACTCGATCTGGATCGCGGCAGCGAGCTGTCCAACTACAGTTGGATCAGTTTTTGACAGGCCTTGAACCAGTGTCGAGAGGGTACAAATCTCAACATGTTCCCGACCTACCTCCTGCTTAAACTCCGATACCAGTCGGGGGTCAATGATCTTCAGGACTGGCGCTGTGTTGGGAACCGGTCGCCTCCCTTTTCGCCCTTCGTCAAGACGCTTGGCCGGCGCATACACCCAGTCGGACTTCTCGTCATTCGTCAAAAACAGAACGTGGGTGAAGTCTTCCCTTCGAGTTTTGCTGTAGCCAAGAATTTCCAACCAGATAATCAAGTCGCCCAAGCGATTTTCCGGCTTCGCCTCGTCCCTGAATCCGGGCGGTAGGCGGTGCTCAATCCGCGAAGGGCCTTCCTTCGCAGCGCGATCACAGATCTGGGCAATCGGGGAGTCCAAGACAACCGGGCCTAGAAAGGTTTCAATCTCAGCATGGATTTTGTCGGGATCAAATTGGTGCTTGAAGGCTTGAGTGAACGTACTGAGCTCGTTGATAGCCGCTCGAAATCCTGCCAGATACTCAGCACGGGAGCCTGTGAAGGACGTGGATCGTAACACCGCATCATCGACAAAAAGCGACGCAGTATCGAGCATCGCCTCTAGGGCCTTAGCCTGCTGATCACCCTTACCCTTAGGGGTATAGGAGCTCAGCTGGTTTTCTCTGACGCGCGCCAGGTACTCGCCTGCGCACCACGCAGGGAGGTAGAAGCGGTTTTCACTAATCGCCACGGCGGCCCAATCAAAGAACTCCTGCCGAGCTGCCGCATGAAGCTTGAACAGGTAGGACAGAATATTGGTGTCAATGAAGATGAGCGTGGTGGGCGCCTTCGCCAGATCCGCCAGCTCTGTGAGGAATTCGTCCTTGGTCTTTTTCAGCTGGTTCAACCCGAGCAACATTGCAGAGTCCTTGGCATTGGGATCGGCAGATCATAACCATCCTCGCGGCGTCTCGCCATCGGTGTTGCACCCGCCTCTGCACGCACAAACAAAGGGCGGGCAGCCCATCGCTTGATCTCTTGAGCGAAGCGGGTGAAGCTTCGAAAAACCTGAACGGGTTCACATTCTCGTACACCGCTTCTTACAAGGACGAACGCATGCCTGTCGTACAAAGGGTACTTCTGCCCGACACCAGCCTAAGCTTCGAGCACATCCTGACAGGGGTCAGCGTTGCGAATCATCTCTGCGAGACATCGGGCGCTCTCGACGCCATCTTCCTGGTGCCGGCCAAACCATCTCTCGTCACCGGTGACCTCCCTAAGGTACTGGGTGCGGGCGTGTATGACGCGCTGGTCAAAGGAAAGCCCGTGAAGCTTCCTTGCGGCGCACAGATGCGCTGCGAAACCATGAAAACCTTGCAATGGGTCACCAAGCCAGCCGTCTTGATTGCCGTGTTTGCCAACCAGAATATGATGGACAAGGTCGATGCACTGCAAAACCTGGCAGCAATTGTGGCTGTCCCATGGACACCAGATGCAGTCGACAACTGGACAAAAACCTGGTCACCCAAGATGCTGGGTAAGCCGGCAAAAGCGGGAAAAACTGCCAAACCTACCAAGCTGATCGCCGACCCAATTGTTGAGCAGGCCATGAAGTCGCTCACCGCCATGGTCAACCGGGCCCACAACACCCTGCATCCCTCTGACGAGGATCAGGCCAAACGCATTCTGCGGATCCTGCGCGCACGTGATCACCAGGAGCCTGCGCAGAACATCAAACTCTGGGCAATCAAGAATGGCTGGCTGCCCAAAGCAGCTGAGCGGCTAGAGGTCTTGGCCGAGAAAGCATTCGCCTTGCGTACGAAGCCGAAGCTCGAAAATCCGGAGCATGCCGAGCGCAGCTATCAGCGTTGGACTGAAACTGCAGAAGCATGATTACCTCTACTGCGGAAAGGAAGAGCAGTCACACTACCAATTAACGCTGGCGCTCTTCAGGATTTGTACGGGGCTTTGTTAGTATCGAGCCCCATGCTCCCAAAAATTTTAGAAGCACAGCCAAAAGAGAGCATTGTATTTTTGAAGCAAACCACTAGCGATTAATTTGTAGGCTGCCAGCTTTGTGACTTATGGATTCTAAATCCTTGCAATTATTAAAGGTGACCTGTGGATTTTGATATTTCCTTTGTACATCCAGCATTTCCAGCGGAATCAATTTTACCAAATATACTGGTGAGTGAAGGGCTGGAGCAGTATCCGGGCTTTCAGGGCACAGGATTTTTCTGCGTAAAAAATAATTCATTATTTTATTTGACTGCACGCCACTGCCTGACCAAAGATAATTCCGTAGACATTTCCAATCTGGCTAAATTCTTGAGAATTCCGTTTTCCTCCTCAACAGATTTAGATCGCAGCACTGTACCATTTGATTGCGCCTACTCAGTTATTCATAACTCTGAAGATTTGCCAGGGGTATATTTGGATGCGGTAGCATTTAGGGTGGCCAACTGGATATCACCTGAAAAGAGAGAGCTATTGATGAAGCGAGCAGTAAAGCTTCCTCCAAGTGGTGAGTGGTTTCGCAAATTTCTGAATAGCGTTCAGGCCAAAGCATGTTTTGAAAGTGGTGCCGGAATAAAACTTACAGGCGCTGGCTTTCCACTTGATGATGAATTTACAGTAGCAGAATACTCAGATAACGACAATGAATTAGCCGTGATGCGAGCAACGCCTGTAGGCTTTAAAGGCGAGGTAGGGCCAGGTGCATATGATGACAGAGTAAAGCTTAATAATGTCACATGGTCAGGGACTACCAACGGACTAAGCGGATCGCCTGTTTTCATCCACTTTAAAAAAAACAACGAGCCTTCATACGCCCTAGTAGGGATGTTCGTCACCGCCGGCGGTGGGACGGGGCAAATGATGACTGTAGATTTTCTATTGAAGCTATTTGAGGCAGAGTAGCATAAGAGGTACATCAGGGCATCATGAGGTTTTAATGGGTGAGTCATCATAAATGAGACTTTAGTATCAGATAGGACAAATTGTTCACCAAAATCTCAAGTGTCTTATTTGTGCAATCCTCGATGCTCATCAGCGGTGACGGTCTGAACAAACGAGATCAAATCCCTGTAGGGCCCCGCTCCGTTACGATCCAGGTGATAACCCGGGATCCCAAAGGCACGCGGCCCGTGCTCGTCACACCGCCTTGAATCCCCGATCATCAGCACCTGCATAGATTCCACCTGCTCCGGCAGAACGCCGAGCATGTTGCAGATGCTGCGGTACATACCAGGGTCAGGTTTGAGCATGCCTAACTCAGCACTCAGTGCGTACCCATCAAGGCCAGGGAGCAGGCTCCGTGCTTTCGAGCAATACGGCCCGGCAAGGTTTGAACACGCTCCGATTTTTACCCCATGCTCTCGCAGCAACTCGATCGCGATCATGGCGTCATCGAAGGGCGCGATGGATTCGAGCTCCAGCTCAAGCATGCACTCCAGATTGGCCAGCTCAGCAGAGGACAGACAGATTCCAAATGCCTCAGCGGCTTCGCTGATCCCACCATTGAAAGCCATGATCGCACGCATGTCTTTCGAGGATGCAGCGCGGCCCTGCTTCGCCCCGATACGCAGCAGTTGCCTATAGGGGTTCTGGCGGTTCCGGATTTCGAGGAGCGTACCAAATAGATCAAAAATCACTGCTACGGTCATTTATTTTCTCCTTATCGGCACGCAAGCCTCACTGTCCAAACTCGCCGCTATCGCACAATCACTCCATGGGTGGCGAGCTCATTTATCAACGTGTCCCGGCGCAGCATGCGGGGGATTTTAAAGAGACTTCTGTACGCATAGAAGAGACAGAAAGGTGTAAACAGAAGCCCGATGCCAAATGTGGCCGTCCCGATGATCACTCCCGCTGGAATTGCCGCTACGGCGAAGACGATCCCTTTGAGAATACTCGATCTGGCAACCAGACGCAGGTGATCAAGGTCATACTCGACCTTGCCATCCGACTTTTGGAACGCCACTAGAACGATGCTTTTCTTATTCAAATGCTTGTAATACCAAGTCCTAGGCTTATCCGTAACAATTGCACCGTGCCTCTTCAAGTAATCTAGCATGCAAACTTCTTTAAAATGAAAGGTCTTCCCTTCACTGTCTTCACATCGAACCTGGTCATAGAGCGTGTCAATGTCAGCAGAATTTTTAATATTATAGTTCTTGACTGTTAGTTCAATCTTCTTGAGCTCGGACATACCGTTCCTTAGTAAGAGGTGTAAAGAGGATATTTGCCAGAAAAACAGGCACGTGGACTCGCCAGATCCATGCTCTGGTGGTCAAGGCCAGCTTTTTCAAATCAGGTTGTTAGGTTGACTGCGGTTCACAGAGTGATGAGTCGCAACCGTTCAGAAAATCAATTGTTCAAAGCCCTAGGAAACAGAGGTCATACAGGAGCACCTGCGTTGTCAGGCATCGCAGACACAATCACGTAGTGATCCATTCCCGACAGGCTTCGTACCAATGTAAAACCGCCCTTCTGCTCCACCACATGAACCTCCGGTGTCACGACGGTCATGCCATTGCTACTGATACCTGACAGATCGCAATAGACCAGCGCAGTGAAGCGATCACCCACTCGCGCCGCGTTTAGCAGATAGGCGTCAACCGTAACTCCCCAGCCAACACCGGCTGCCTGTACAACCTTCGGTGGAAGTTCGATCAATTCACAAGCACTCACGCTCTCCATCCCTCATAAAATTTCAATTAACTTTTTTGGATCGAACCCGCAATCTTCGCCGGGATATCCGCGTTGATTTGAGAGCAAGCGGCAGCCACTCAATACAGTGTCGACGGAATGATGGGTGTGGCCGAACATCCAATAGTCTGCCCGCTCCACTAAAGCGTGCCACCTGTTGAAATAAGCCGCGCTGAGATGCCCATCTTGTTCATCCCCGGCGACTTCTGGAATTGGACAGTGATGAGTGATGACAAACGTCTTGCCATTAAATTGATGGCTCAATTCGCGATCGAGAAACGCCCTGGTGGCCTCGTTCTTAGCCATCAAATCGTGAGGCCGCAGTCGACGGTAGTTCGAGTCAGCTCTGATCATTCGAAAGTCATTCATCTCCCGCGCACAGGTCTTTGACGCGGCAACCCAATCACCAGTGCTTCCGAAATCTGTCCAGCCGGTGGCAATCAAGAACCGCACCTTGCCCAGGATCAGCGACTCGTTCTCCATCACGTGCACGTGGGGAGCGGCAACGGCTTTCATCTTTTCGACGGTTCGATCGAGATGACCTTTGTAACGCTCATGGTTCCCAACGCAGTAGACGACTGGAGTCGTGAAGGTCTCGTTTGCCCACAAAACGCCTCTTTTTTGAATGCTGATATCGCCAGCGAGCACAACTAGGTCTGCCTCGACATCAGGGGGGTCAAAAGGCTTGAACTCGATGTGGAGGTCGGAGTAGATCAGTACTTTCATGGGCTGGTGATTTTGGCCTGGCTGCTGGAATGCGCTCGCTGGGTCGAGACCCGATTCGTTGCACGCCGGAGCTGAAATTCGGTTTAAACGTATATTGATAAACCCGCTTGGCAGAGGGGCCCGCTGGCGAAGAGTGCCTCAATGTCACTTGCCATGACTATAGTCATTTGCATATGACAAGGCAAATTCCGCATATCGTTGCGTTTGCCGGAAACGCTCATGTCGCTTCGCACAGCCTTTGCCGCAGCCTTGCAATTGCTTCGTACCCGCCGCGAGTCATCGCAGCAGGATTTGGCAGAGGCCGTCGACCCTAGCTACATCAGTCGTCTCGAATCGGGTGCTCGATCTGTGACGCTAGACGTTAGCCAAGACATCGCGAAGGCGCTGGGGGTGGATCCATTGACCTTGTTGACGCTCGCTTACGCTGCACATCGCGGGCAAACGCCCAAACAGGTTCTGGATCACCTTGCAAAAGACCTTGAGTCCACAGGCTTTCTCAGCAGCGAGATACCGGCCTTGCTTCCAAAAAAAACTCATCCGGTGGTGGCAGCGTCATTGGAGCTGAGAGTGCGAATCAAGGAGCTGACCGATCAGGGTCATAGTCAGGCCGAGGTGGCTAGGAGGCTGGGGATTTCAAGGCAAACCGTCAGCAATCGCCTGAAGAAGTCGTGAAGCTCAGCGTACAAGCGTCATGACTCACAGCCCAGCGGCGTAGCTGACCTTCATACCTTGATTGTGAACGGGTACAGGCCTAGGACGACTCAGGCATAATGCATGCCCTGCATGCCTCGCTCCCTATGTCCTAAGGTCGTCCGAAAGTGGCTATTGGTGAACCCCGAAATTTGAATGACCTCTTCTATTTCGCGAAGGTCGTGGAGGCCGGTGGTTTCGCTGCGGCAGGCCGCCTACTGGGCATTCCAAAGTCAAGGTTATCCCGCCGTATTGCGGAATTAGAGGAGCGGCTCAACGCTCGCCTCCTTCAACGCACAACACGTAAATTGCAGCTCACTGCTTTAGGTGAACGGTACCTGCGCCACTGCCAGGCAATGCTCTTGGAAGCAGAGCAAGCCGATGAGGTGGTTGCCAGCGCAACCAGTGAGCCACGGGGCCCGCTACGGGTGAGCAGCCCGGTCGGTTTGGCAAATCAATTCTTAAATCCACTGGTTCGTGATTTCCTCACCCGGTACCCACAAGTACAGCTCGATCTGCTGTTGGTCAATCGCCGAGTCGATTTGATCAATGAAGGTATTGATGTCGCCCTGCGCGTTCGCGAAGCCGAAGATGAGGAGCCAAATCTCGTCACCAAGCGCTTGCGTGAGGCTCGTACGGAGGTTGTGGCTTCTCCAGACTTCCTGGCCGCCCACCCTGTTTCTCACCCCAAAGAACTCATGGCTCTGCCCTTCCTGGGGGCTCTAGACTCTGATCGCCTGGCCAGAATGCGCTTGTTCAATCAGGCCGGCGAGCGTTTCGAGATAGCCATGCCTGCCCGTTTGGGTGTCGAAGACTTCATCATGCGTAAGGAAGCAGCGCTGGGTGGCCTGGGCTTCACGGTTTTGCCGTTAATGCACTGTGAGAGCGAGCTAGCCAGCGGAGAGCTTGTTCGCATGCTCCCTGATTGGCATTGCGCCCCTGCGTGGCTCCAGGCGGTCTACCCGCACAGGCGTGGAGTGTTGCCGGCTGTCAGGGCTTGGTTGGATCACCTGGCACATGCGTTCGATCGCTGTGGTGACCGGCCCCTGTAAAAGGTGATGTTGCGTCCGTAGCCAATACGTTGATTTCAGCATATGGAGAGCTCCACCAGGCTCTCCTCGTGGGCTATCCTAGTTTCAATCAATGAGCCTGATCAAAGCCTTGATTTTGATCATTCGTCAAAAGCAAAACCTTTCTAGCCCGTTGATCGATAAAGGAAATGTCGGTTTTGATCAATGGTTTCTCTAGGAAAACAGGTCACCTCTTCTACTTTGCCCGGGTGGTCGAAGCCGGCGGTTTCGCCGCCGCTGGGCGCCAATTGGGCATCCCCAAGTCGCGCCTGTCGCGGCGCATCGCCGAGCTGGAAGAGCGCCTGGGTACACGGCTGCTCCAGCGCACCACGCGCCAGCTCAAGCTGACCGCAGTGGGCGAACGCTACCTGCACCACTGCCAGGCCATGCTGTCGGAAGCCGAGGCCGCCGACGAAGCCGTGGCAAGCATGAGCAGCGAGCCGCGCGGGCGTTTACGGGTGTCGTGCCCGGTGGCGTTGGCCCATGCGTTTCTGCCAGATGTGATCAGCCGTTTTCTGGCCCAGTACCCGCAGGTGCAACTGGACATGGTGCTGCTCAACCGCCGTGTCGACTTGATTTCCGAAGGTATCGACGTTGCCTTGCGCGTTCGCGACCTCGGCGACGAAGACCCGGCACTGGTCACCCGCCGGCTGCGCCAGGCGCAGATGCAGCTGGTCGCCGCACCTGGCTTTGCCGACCATGTTCGCGAGCCGTCCGAGCTTGCATCCCTGCCGGTGCTGGGTGCCGCCGAAGCCGACCGGCTGGTGCATTTCCGCCTGCACGGGCCCGACGGCCGGCAGCAGGAAATCGCCCTGGAGCCGCGCCTGGCTATTGATGATTTCGTCGTGCGCAACGCCGCGGTGAAGGTCGGGCTGGGCTTTACGGCATTGCCGAGCATGTTCTGCGAGGAAGAACTGGAACGCGGCGATCTGGTGCGGCTGCTGCCGGACTGGTCGTTGCCGGGCGGCTACCTGCAAGCGGTCTACCCGCATCGGCGGGGTTTGTTGCCGGCGGTACGGGTGTGGATCGACCATTTGGCTGCATCGTTCGAAGCGTGTGGAGAGCGTTATGTCTAAGCAGAAAATGACCGAGGAGCAGGTGGCGGCGTTCTGCCTGAGCCTGCCAGGGGCGCGGGAAGACTACAAATGGGGCGGCATCCGGGTGTTCTCGGTGGCCGGCAACAAGATGTTCGCGGTGCTCGATCTGGCCGGGGCGGGGTTGTCGTTCAAGGTGGCCGATGAGCTGTTCCTCGGCTATTGCGACCGGCCGGGCGTGCGCCCGGCGCCGTACCTGGCGCGAGCGCGCTGGATCAGCATGGCGCCGCCCTATCCCATGGGCCGCGAGGAACTGTGCGATGTGCTGCAGCGCTCGCACCAGTTGGTGGTAAGGCGGCTGGCCAAGCGCTTGCAGGCAGGTTTGCTGATGTGAGTGGCCTGGGCCATCAGCCCAGAGGCAGGAGCCGCCCACCCAGAAAGAGGCGGTCAAACCAGAACAGCTGATGCAGCAACACAATGCCCCAGAACACCAACTGGTACGAAAGCTTGCGGGTCTTGTGCCTGAACAGCTGCTGGGCGACCAACGCCCCCGGCCAACCGCCGACCAACTCGCCGGCATGCAGCAGTTTTTCGGGTGTACGCCACGCCTGGGCGCGGGCCTGGCGCTTGTCGTGCCAATACAACAGGGCCGTCAGGAGGCTCATCACCGGGTAGACCGCCAGTGGCAGCCACGACAGCCCGCTCCAAGCCATCTTGGCGGCGCCTGCCAGCGGCAGCTGGCACAATACACCCAGCACCAGCAGCTTCAGGCCCACATTGCGTACGCCATCTTCCTTGCGAGCCACACGTCGCTCAGCCGTTTGCGTGCGCGCCATGTCAGCCGTGCGCCGTCGACCAATCGACCCAGCCGAACTGCCAGGTCGCAAGAATCAATAGGCCGAAGACGATGCGGTACCAAGCGAACGCGGCGTAACTGTGGTTGGCGATGAACTTGAGCAGCGCGCGCACGGCGATCATCGCGAAGATGAACGACGTCACGAAGCCGAGGGCGAACACCGGCAAGTCGCTCGGCTCGAACAGATGACGGTATTTGTACCCCGAGTACACCGCCGCACCGACCATGGTTGGCATTGCCAGGAAGAACGAGAACTCCGTGGCCGCCTTGCGCGACAGGCCAAACAGCAGGCCGCCGATGATGGTCGAGCCGGAGCGCGAGGTGCCCGGGATCATCGCCAGGCACTGGATGAAACCGATCTTCAGGGCATGCGACCAACGCATGTCGTCCACATGATCGACCTCCACACGGTGTGTGCGGCGCTCGGCCCAGAGCATGATCACGCCTCCGATCACCAGCGCCGTCGCCACGGTGATCGGGTTGAACAGGTACTCGTGAATCAGGTCGGCGAACAGCACGCCCAGCACCACGGCGGGCATGAACGCCAGCAGCAGGTTGCCGGTGAAACGCCGCGCCGTGGGCTGACTGGTCAGGCCGAACACCACGTCGAGGATCTTGCGCCGGAACTCCCACACCACCGCCAGGATCGCCGCCAGTTGGATGATGATGTTGAAGGCTATCGCCCGTTCACCGCCAAAACCGATCAGGTCGGCCACGATGATCTGGTGGCCGGTACTGGAGATTGGCAAGAACTCTGTCAGCCCTTCTACCACGCCCAAGATGATTGCCTGGAAGGCAGTCCAAAAATCCATCATTCCCCCGGATGGAGCGCTGCTGCTTGCAGGCCCCTTGTTCTTGATTTGCTTGTGATTGCCGCACGCGGCGCGGCATTTTTACAGTGACTGCTGGGACCAATGCCAGCAGAAAAGTTCAGCCAGCCTAAAGGTTTCATCTTGCGCGGCCGAAATCCTAGCAGAGCGGCGTTGCAATCGCTTGCGCGGGCTGTTGCAGACTAGGCGATAAATGGCACTTAGCTATTAGTCGTGTTGGGGCCAGTGCCAATGCATGCTTGGATGCACCTAATAAAAAGAACAATGCGGGAGTGCCGTTCATGAAGACCTTGAGGTCAATGTCCATCAGCCGCCGGTTGTGGCTGATTCTGCTGGTGGCTGTGGCAATGCTGGTGATGCTCGGCCTGCTGATGTTGCGCCAGATCCATGGCGACCTGTACCAGGCCAAGGCCGAGAAAACCCGTCATGTGGTACAGACTGCCGCTGGCGTGCTGGCCTACTATCAGGGCCTGGAAAGCGCCGGCACCCTCAGCCGCGAGGCCGCCCAGCAACAGGCCCTGCAGGTGGTGCGGGCGCTGCGTTACGATCAGAACGACTACTTCTGGATCAACGACCTCGGGCCGAAGATGATCATGCACCCGGCCAACCCCAAGCTCGACGGCCAGGACCTCTCGGCCATTCGCGACCCCGACGGCTTTGCCGTGTTCAACGAAATGGCCGCCCTCGCCCGCAGCCAGGGCGCAGGCCCGGTCAATTATCGTTGGCCCAAGCCCGGCGCCAGCGACCCGGTGGCCAAGACCTCGTACATCCAACTGTTCAAACCCTGGGGCTGGATCATCGGCTCTGGCGTGTACATCGATGACGTCCAGGCCGAGTTCGCTCGCCAACTGCGCGATGCCTCGCTGCTCGGCCTGGGCATTGCCCTGCTGATGGCCCTGGTGGTCATGCTGATCGCCCGCAGCATCGCCCAGCCCTTGCAGGAGGCCGTGCAGGCCATGGGCAACATCGCCAGCGGCGAAAGCGACCTGACGCGGCGCCTGGATACCCACGGCCGCGACGAGATCACCCACCTGGGCGAACACTTCAACCGCTTCAACGGCAAGCTGCAGGATGTGGTCAGCCAGCTGCAGGGTGCCGCGCATTCGCTGGCGCAGTCCGCCGGGCGTGTCGGTGACAACGCCGGTGCCGCGCAGCAACACAGCGCGCAGCAGTCGATGCAGATGGACCAGGTGGCAACCGCTGTCAACGAAGTGACCTATGCGGTGCAGGACGTGGCCAAGACGGCCGAACAGGCCGCCGGCGAAATGCGCGCCGCACAACAGCAGGTAGAACATGGCCAGCAGGCCATCCACGGCAGCCTGCAGCAGATCGACCGGCTTTCGGCGACCATCGACCAGGCCGTGCAGGTGATCCGCAACCTGGCCGGGCACAGCACGAAAATCGGCGGCGTGCTGGAGGTAATCCGCTCCATTGCCGAGCAGACCAACCTGCTCGCACTCAACGCCGCCATCGAAGCCGCCCGCGCTGGGGAGCAAGGCCGCGGCTTCGCAGTGGTGGCGGATGAGGTGCGCCTGCTGGCCCAGCGCAGCGCGCAGTCCACCGCCGAGATCCACACCATGATCGAACACCTGCAAGGGCAATCGGACGCGGCGGTCAAGGCCATCGACACCAGCAGTGAAGCCTCGCGCCAGACCGTCGAGCAGGCCCGTGAGGCCGGCTCCAGCCTGGATGCCATCAGCCAGGCACTGCACAACCTCACTGTGCTCAATGCCACCATCGCCAGCGCCACGCTGCAGCAGTCGCATGTGGTCGAGGAGATCAACCGCAATGTGCTGGACACCGCCGGGTTGTCGCAGCAGACCGCCGATGCGGCGCGTCAATCCAGCGATGCTGGCGTGGCGCTGGGCCGTTTGAGTGAGGAACTGGAGCAACTGCTACGCCAATTCCGCGTATAGGCACCGGCCGCCCGTACCGGCCGGTATGGGCAGCCCGAGGCCCCAACTACACCTCCCCGCGCTCACACGCTACAATCGCGCCCCTTCCCCTCGCCAAGGAGCGCCGATGTCCGGCCTCGAACTCATCGCTGCCGTACTTGGCGTCACCGCCGTGTGGCTCACCGTCAAACAGAACGCCTGGTGCTGGCCGATCGGCTTGGTGATGGTGCTTATTTATGGCTGGCTGTTCTACGAGGTGAAGCTGTATTCGGGGATGCTGCTGCAAGTGGCCTACGCCGTGCTGCAACTCTACGGCTGGTGGCAATGGAAGCGCCCCGACCGCACGGAGGATGCGCGCGTCGTGTCCCGGCTGCCCTCCCCGGCAGTGTTCGGCGGGCTGATGGCGGGCCTGGTGCTGAGTGTCGCACTCGGCGCTGGCATGGCTCACTGGACCGATGCCGCCCTGCCCTGGCTCGACGCCACGCTGACCGGCTTCAGCCTGGTCGCGCAACTGTGGATGGCGCAGAAACGCGTGCAATGCTGGCCACTTTGGGTAGTGGTGGACGTGGTCTATGTCGGGCAATACCTGCACCAGCAACTCTATTTCACAGCAGGCTTCTTTGCCGTGCTTACCCTGATTGCCGTGCGTGGCTGGCTAGAATGGCGCCGCGACCCGGCCCTGAAGGTCGCGAAGGTGCAGGCATGAAGGTGTTGGTGCTGTGCGGCCCTGAGTCCAGCGGTAAAAGCTGGCTCAGCGGCGAGATCCAGGCGCATTTCGGTGGCGTGGTAGTGAGCGAGTACGTGCGCCATTTCATCGACCAGCAATGCCGCGACACCTGCTACGCCGACATCACCCCCATCGCCCAGGGCCAACTGGCCTGGGAAGACCACGCCCGGGCGCAAGCCCCGGAGTTGCTGATTCTCGACACCCACCTGCTCAGCAACATGCTGTGGAGCCATGCGCTGTTCCAGGGTTGCCCCCCGTGGCTGGAGCAGGCCTTGCTAACACGGCACTACGACCTGCACCTGCTGCTCAGCCCGCACGGTGTGAACTGGGTGGCCGACCCCCAGCGCTGCCAACCTGACCTGGCTGACCGCCAGGCATTTTTTGATGACAGCCTGCAATGGCTAAAACGCCATCAGCAGCCTCTGCAGATCATTGACGGTGACTGGCCCCTTCGCAGCGCGGCGGCATTGCGCGCGGTACAGCGCCTGCTGCAGGGGAAAACGCCAGAATGCCCCACCGAGTGTTAAGCAGGTGACACACCTCGCAGGGCTTCGCACCCCGTATTTGCGCGTTCTGCTACCGATTCCGGGGCCAGTGTCAAGCCGGTGATACAGCGCCGGGAAAAGCCCTTCGGGCAACGTCTACACCGGGCAAAACGGCAAATCGCGCGGCATCTGTCTCAGCGCTGATACAACAACGTCATGTCGCGTTCAGCCAGGCACTGCAAGCTGCTGAATGCAAAGCATTATCCAAAAGCGGCACGCCTCCTGCTCTCCTCCTCGCAACGCTGCACCCGGCCAGCGCTCGAAGAAGGAATTGCCGTCATGAGGAAACTGGACAAAGGCATCGCTCACCTGCTGCTGGCCGGTTGTGTATTGAGCACCGGTTTGAGCCTGCCGGCCCAGGCTGACAACGGCATCATCGTGATTACCCGCGATGTACAGCCACGCATGGCCATCCGCGCGCCACTGGCGCCCGATCCCTACCCGACTACCGCCAACGCCAACCCGTCCGCCTACGTGCTCAAGCAGAGCACCGAACTGAGCGATGGCGACTTTGCGAGCATCACCAGCGGTACCGGGATTTCCTCGCTGATCACCCAGCAGACCGACAACCTCGGCGGTAGCATCAGCAACCAGAACCAGTTACCGAACATGGCCGCGGGCCGAAGTACAAGTTCCGGCAACGGGATTTCCAACATGGTCAACTCCAGCGTCCAACGCGGCCTTGCCCCTCTGCAGATCCTGACCGGAGGCAAGTGAGATGAGGCAGACGCTGTTCATCCTGGCTGCCTTGTGCAGCGCACCGGCTCTCGCCCAATCACCCGTTCCCGTGATCAACAGCGCCAATATCGACAGTTCTGGCGCGCAATACCAGGGCAATTTCAGCGTCAACCAGGCGGCGGGCGACCAGCAACAGCAGGCCAATGCCCGCGCCATCGCCACCGGCCGCGAGGCGGCCGCAACCACGCAGATCCGCCAACGCCAGCTTTCCATCGTTGACCCCAACATGGGCGCCAGCGCCAGTATCCAGGGCGACGCTTTCAGCCATGGCAGCGGTGCACTGGGCGTCAACCAGAGCGCCGGCGCGAGCACACAGCAGGCCAACGCCCTGCGCATCAGCCTCAGTACACAACCGCAAAGTATCGATGACAGCGTCCTGTTGCAGCAGAACGTGGCGCTGATCAATAGCTCCGATCCAGCGGATACCTCTCCCGGCTATCGCCAGGTCACCACCGGTGACCAGGCATTCACCGGTAGCCGCGGGGTAATCCAGTTGAATCAGAGCGCCGGGGTGGGTAACCAGACGGCAAACACCCTGAGCGTACGGGTCGCCAATTGACCCAAAACAGGTAAGAACAACACTTAACCTAAAGAAGACGGAGAAACACCATGAAACCCTCGATGGCAATCAAGCCTCTGGTTTTCGCAATTGCTGCGGTCATGGCTGTTGCTGCACAAGCGGATCAGAACGATAGACGCGGTGGCCACGGCCACAATAACAACCCCCGGCAGATGGACAGGGCGGTTTATACCAACGCCGATGCCACAGCCACTGACTCCCAACGGAGCACTGGCAATAGCATCCGCAACGAAGGCACCATCAACGAAGCCGAAATGAGCAGCTCTGGCGCGGGTGCCAGTGGCAACGTCGGCGTCAACGTGGCGGCCGGTAACGGCAACCAGCAGGACAACGCTGCGGCCATCGCCAACACTTCGTCCGATAACGCCGACATCGACAACAGCTTCGTCTTCGGCACCGCCACCGCCAGTGCCGATGTTGTTCAGCGCAGCAACAACAACGTCGTCAACAACTGGTCGACGCAAAGTTCTGCGGTCATGAGCGGCTCGGCTGATGGCAGCAGCGGCAACATCGGTATCAACATTGCTGGCGGCGACCTGAACCAGCAGAAAAATACCATGGCGATTGCCAACAATGCCGCGGCTATCGGTAACTCGAGCGCCACCGCTTCGGCCGATCAGAACGGTCCTGGCCTGGAAGTGAACAACCGCGCCGATCGCACCTACACCATCGATACGCTGACCTTCACCACGTCTTCGAGTGGCTCGGCCTCGCGTAGCGGTGCGTATGATGCAAGCGTGGACAAGAGCTCCAGTTCGAGCTTCAGCGCGTCTGGCTCCAACAGCAGCAGCGCCAGCGGTTCGAAGAGCAGCAGCGCCAGCGGGTCTAGCAGCATGACCGCCAGCGGCTCCAACAGCAGCAGCGCCAGTGGCACCAACAGCATGACCGCCAGCGGCTCCAACAGCTGGGATGCCAGTGGTTCGTCCAGCCGCGACCACAGCTCTTCGTCCAGCGCTTCGCTGAACGCGTCGCTCGATGCTAGTGCCAACGGCAGTGCATCCTCGTCGCAAACCTTCGGCAACTTCACCCGTTCGCGCAGCTCCGACTTCGATGCATCGCTCAGTGCTTCGCTTGACGCATCGATCGACAGGTCGCACGAGTCGGCCAGCAACTCGTCCTTCGACAAGTCCTACAACTCGTCCTTCGACAAGGCGTATGACTCTTCGTATGACCGTACCCGCGACTCGTCCTATGACAAGTCTCGCGATACTTCGTACGAGAAGGCAAACGCCTCGGCGTGGGAAAAAGCGAGTGCTTCGGCTTACGAGAAAGCCGGCGAAAAAGCCTCGCAATCTTCGGACAGCATCTCGAAGAGCTTCAGCGAGTCTAGTGAGTTCGCGCTGAGCAACACCGTGTCGTTCCAAGTACTGACCCCGACCGGCTGGGCCAACCCTGTGACCAACACCGCTACCCTGAGTGGCTCGGTGAATGGTGGCAGCGGCAACCTGGGCGTCAACGTGGCAGCCGGTGTGGGCAACCAGCAAAGCAACTCGCTGGCCATCTCCAACACCTCCATGTAACAACTGCGGCCTGGAGGCCCCCCTCGGGGGGCCTCTTACTAACAAGAAAAAGCAGGGGGCGTCGAACATGCGCATTATCGCCTTGGCGTTTTTGCTGTGCATGGCCAGTGTGAGCGAAGCAGCCCAGATGCCGTTGTCCGTCCTGCCGGGTGGCGCGGTGATCTACAAGCCCATCCAAAGCATCCGCGAGCGCAAGTTCGCTGATCTGGTACAGCAGAAAACCGACTTCAGTTGTGGCGCAGCCTCTCTGGCAACCATCCTGCGCCAGGCCTACTGGCTGGATGTGGACGAACATCAGGTGATCGAAGGCATGCTGGCCCACGCCAACCAGGACTTGGTCCGCACTCAAGGCTTCTCGATGCTCGACATGAAGCATTACGTGGAAAGCCTGGGCATGCGCGCACGCGGCTACAAGGTAGCCCCCGACACGCTGCACAGCATCCGAATCCCGGTGGTGGTGCTGATGGACATCCGCGGCTACAAGCATTTCGTGGTCATGCAAAAGGTCGACAAAGGCTGGGTGTACATCGGCGACCCGGTGCTCGGCCACAAACGCTTCAAGCTCGATGATTTCGTAAAAGGCTGGAACGGCATCATCTTTGCCGTCATCGGCCAGGGGTACGACAAGGCCAATGCCCTGCTCGACCCGCCACTGCCGCTGAGCGCCAAAAACCGCATCAGCAACTTCACCCCGGTGCAGGACGCCGAGTTGATGGACTTCGGTTTCATCCAAAGCGACTTCTTCTAACCACGATGGGCCAGACGCTCCGGGAGCTCCCCATGAAGACTTCAATCTGGCTGGCCGCCCTTTGCCTGGCCGCCAGCCTGCCGACCCAGGCAGAAACGTTCAAACCGATCGAACTCAAGGATCAGGAGCTGGCCAACCTGCGCGGGCGCTACGTGATGCCTGGGCGGATCGTCAGCTTCGGCATCGTCATGACCAGCACCTGGCAGAACGCCAATGGTGAGGTGATTGGCGCAACCTCCGCCATGCAGGTCCAGCAATCGACCATCAAGCCGCAATTCTACGTGTCGATGATCGATGAGAAAGGCACTGGCAGCTCGCGCGCCAACAGCGCCGGCACCGGTAGCGTCACCGGCGGCAGTGGCCTCAACACCACCGAAGGCGTGACCCAGGTCGTGCGTGCTGCCGGCGATTACAACACCGCCCACAACAATGTCGACATCAACGTTACCAAGGCCAACGAAGCGCCGGCATCACAACCCCAGGGCCAGGCCCTGGCTGCCGGTTCCACGCTGGTCGGCGCCAATGGCGCAGGCTCGCTGAGCGTTTCCTCCAGCGGCACGGGGGTACAACTGAGTATCGTCGCCAATGACAACCAGGGCAGCACCGTGCAGCGTCTGGGCCAGGGTGGGCTGATGCAGAACACCACCCTGCTCGGGGCCAGCAACCGCGTCAGCAACCTGACGTCGCTCAACGTGGTGCTGCGTGACAACGCGCCTACGGCGGGCTCGATGGGCACAAACCTGGACCAGCTCAAAGGCCTTCGCAATCTCGGATACTGATCTACGCTCAGTCTCATCGTATGTAGTCAGAAGGGACGGCTAATCCATGCACCGTTTGTTGACGTTCAGAGCTATCGTTTGTTTGACAACCCTGGCCCCGGCCACTCTGCTACAGGCGGCAACCGACCCTCAGGTCGAAGCACTCAAACAGGAACTCATCGCGCTGAAGGAGCGCTACGAAGCCCAGCAAAATGCACTGATGGTGCTGGAACAGCGCCTGCGGCAGGTAGAGGAAGCCCCGCCGGCCCCCGCACCCAAGCGCCTGACCAAGTCCCCCGCCGAGGGTGTCAAGGGTGCGCAGACGGTGGCCTCGGGCGCGCCGGGCACCACTGGCAGCTCCTACGGCCAGTCGCTGCAGGACAATTCCGAGCCCGCGCAAAGCGTGTCCAACCTGTACGACGAAGCCAGCGGCTTCTTCGGCGGCGGCAAGTTCAGTGTCGAAACCGGCCTGACCTACACCCACTACGATACCCGTGCCCTGACCCTCAACGGGTTCCTGGCACTGGACTCGATTTTCCTCGGCAACATCAATATCGACCGCATCAAGGCCGATAACTGGACGCTGGACCTCACCGCCCGCTACAACGTCGACCAGCGCTGGCAATTCGACATTAACGTACCCATCGTCTACCGCGAATCGACCTACTCCTCCGGCGGCGCAGGCGGTGCAGCCGGTGTAAGTTCCGACGGCACAGTGACCCGCGACCCGACCATCGGCGACGTCAACGTCGGCGTGGCGTACAAGTTCATCGACGAATCGGAGAACTGGCCTGATGCCGTCGCCACCTTGCGGGTCAAGGCGCCCACCGGCGATGACCCCTATGGCATCAAGCTCATCCCGGTGGCCGGCAACGACAACCTGGCCATCCCAGAAGACCTGCCGACGGGTAACGGTGTGTGGGCGATCACGCCCGGTATCTCGCTGGTCAAGACCTTCGACCCGGCCGTGCTGTTTGGCAGCCTGTCCTACACCTACAACATGCAAGACTCGTTCAGCGACATCAGCCCCACGGTCAACACCAAAGTACCTGGCGACGTGAAACTGGGGGACTCCTGGCAGATCGGTGGCGGTATCGCCTTTGCCCTGAACGAAAAAATGAGCATGTCGTTCTCGGTCACCGACCAGTTTTCGCGCAAGAGCAAGATCAAACCCGATGGCGGCGACTGGCAGTCGATCACCAACAGTGATTACAACGCAGCCAACTTCAACATTGGGATGACCTTCGCGGCCTCCAACAACCTGACCATCGTGCCGAACCTCTCCATCGGCCTGACCGACGATGCGCCAGACTTTTCCTTCAGCCTGAAATTCCCTTACTACTTCTGACGCCAGGATTACCGGGCCCACAGCGGGCCCGGCTTTTGGTAACCAAGCTTGTAGCCAACCGCTTTCCTGACCCCAGCCTGTTATCATCGCGCACAGATATGTGACGTTTTAACGGCAATTAAGGAAAGTTTTCGTGAAAAACCTGCTCGGCCACCCGCAGACCCGGCTCGTTGCCCTGGCAACCCTGGTGCTGGTGATTCCTCTGGCTGCGCGCGCCCTGCTGGGCTGGTCCAACCCACTGGGCTATGTCTCGGACCTTGCGCTTGGCAGCTTGCTCGTGCTGCTTCTCCACCGTCGGCCCGGGTGGCTGGCCCTGCCCGTGCTGCTGGCCTGGGCGGTACTGTGGGTCGCCTCGGCCGAGCTGGTCAGTGCCGTCGGGCGGCTGCCGAACAGCGCCGACCTGGCTTACCTTTTCGATCCACAATTCATGGAAAACTCCACCGGTGGTGGCCTGGCTCACGCCTGGTTGCCCTGGGCCATGGGTGCTGGCGTGCTGGTGTGGGCACTGTCAGCCTGGCGCAGCCGCGGCCAGCGGGGCACCCCACTGGGGTTCAAGGCCCTGGCCTTGCCGCTTGCGCTGTTCGGCGTGCACTGGGGCAGCCAGCACCTGGCACCGTCCGACGCCGACCAGTGGCGGCAGTACAACCTCCCTCATCAGCTGCTTTCGGCTGGGGTCGCCGACTTCCAGCAGCGGGCACTGGGCTGGGCCGGTCAGACGCAACCGGTCACGCCGCTGCCCAGCGCCGGGCTGACCCAGTCCGACCTGCATGGCCAGAAACTGCTGAGCGCACCCGGCAGCGCGCGCAACCTGCTGGTGATCACCGTCGAAGGCATTCCTGGGGCCTATGTGCGGCCTAACCGCCAGGCGATGCACAGCCGCTTTGACGAAGACCTGATGCCCAACCTCAGCCGCTGGGCCGAGCGCGGCATGAACACCCCGGACTACGTGCTGCATACCCACCAGACCATCCGCGGCCTGTACGCCATGCTCTGCGGCGATTACGACAAGCTGGCCAACGGCACACCCAAGGGCATGGAACTGCTCACCCAGCATCAACGTAACGAGGCCTGCCTGCCGGCCCAGCTGCGCCAGGCCGGCTTCACCACACACTACCTGCAAGGTGCGGGTCTGCGCTTCATGGCCAAGGACCGGATCATGCCGCACATCGGCTTCGATTCGGTGCATGGCCTGGAGTGGTTCAGCAACGAGAACTACCTGGAGTTCCCCTGGGGCAAGGATGACCGGGCGTTCTTCGAAGGCGCCCTGGATTACGTCGGCCAGCTCCGCCAGCAGGAGCGCCCGTGGATGCTGACCCTGCTGACCGTGGGTACTCACCAGCCGTACTCTGCGCCCGCCGAGTACCTCGAACGCTATGACACCGCCAAGCAGGCAGCGGTGGCCTACCTGGATGACGCAATAGGCGCGTTCCTCGACAAACTCGAGCGCCAGGGTGTGCTCAAGGACACCCTGGTGGTCGTGACTTCGGACGAGTCCCACGGGATCGACGGCGTGCGCCTGGCGTCCTCCTGGGGCTTAAACCTGACCCTGGCACCGGAGCAGGCACAACTGCCGCACATCAAGCTGGGCACCTACGGCCATGTGGACCTGGCCAACTCCCTGCTCGACTACTTTGCCCTGCCGATACCGGTGGCGCTGGCCGGTCGCTCGCTGTTTCGCGATTACGACACTGGCCGGGAGATGATTTCCTACACCAACGGCATGCTGCGCTACCACGACGGCCAGGGGGTATTTACCGAATGCGACTTCCAGCAGCGCTGCCGTCGCTATGCCAGCGAGGGGTTCATCGCCGACCAGGCCAAGTACCTCGGCCCCGGTGACAGCAGTGTTGGCCCGCAACTCGGCGCCCTGGCCGGGGTGCTCGACCAGTCCCTACTGCAAACCCCGCTCAACCTGCGCTACCAGTTTGGTGGCCCCTCGGCCATCCAGCTGCAGGCGCAGATACGCGATGACTGGGCCGACAACCTGATTGGCGCGCAGTACCTGGAGATGCCCGAAGGCTCGCGGACACGGGTGCGGGTCAAGGTGCGCGCACTTGATCCGCAGCACGCAGCCTACATTCAACTCAAGGCGAAGGAGCTGGAACAGGATGTGCCGCTGGGGCTGCCCGACGAGATCCGGGTGACGGCCGATGAGCCGCTGGAAATGGAGTTCGGCTTCGATAACCCGACGGTACGCAAGGCGTTTTCCTTCCACTTGCTGGGCTATGGTGGCGGTGAGGTCGAGGTCAGCGACTTCAGCGTGATCACGGCGTTGCCGGATGAGGAAGAGACGGTCGAGGAATTGTCGGATGGGCATATTGCCCAATCGAGCTGACCGCTAGGCCGCTCACGCCCCTGCCCGGGGCGTTTTCAGCGAATCTGGTGCTTGTGCAGCAGCCGATAGAAGGTCGGCCGGGATACCCCAAGCACCTTCGCGGCAATGCTCATGTTATTGCTGTGCCGGTCCAGCACGTCGCACAGCGCCTGGCGTTCGGCCCGATGCTTGTAGTCTTCCAAGGTGCCCAAAGGCTGGTCCTCCTGCTCCAGCACGTGCAGGCCGAGGTCCTGGGCCTCGATCTGCCGCCCTTCGGCCAGCACTAACCCGCGTCGCACCCGGTTGGCCAGCTCCCGCACATTACCGGGCCAGTGATGCCGGCCCATCGCCGCCAAGGCATGGTCACTGAACGTGCGTGGCCTGCGGCCTGTCTCCAAGCTGTAGAAGTGCGAAAAATGATTGGCCAGCATCGACAGGTCGCCATGCCGGTCGCGCAGCGGCGCCGTGACCACTTGCAGGACGTTGAGCCGGTAATACAGGTCCTCGCGAAAACGCCCTTGCTCGATGGCGCGCTCCAGGTCCACATGCGTCGCCGCCAGCACCCGCACGTCCACCGGTATCGGCTGGCTACCGCCGACCCGCTCGATGTGCTTTTCCTGCAAAAAGCGCAACAAGTTTGCCTGCAACTCCAGCGGCAGGTCGCCAATTTCATCGAGAAACAGCGTGCCGCCGTGTGCGGCCTCGATACGCCCCACCTTGCGCTGGTGGGCACCGGTAAAGGCGCCCTTCTCGTGCCCGAACAACTCGGACTGGATCAAGTGCTCGGGGATCGCCCCGCAATTGATGGCAATGAACGGCATCTCGCACCGTTGCGATTGACGATGCAGGGTGCGTGCGACCAGCTCTTTGCCGGTACCGCTTTCGCCGCGGATCAATACCGGCGACTCGGTAGGTGCCAGTTTGCCCAGCAGTTTGCGCAGCTCGAGAATCGGCCTGCTGTCACCCAGCAGTTCGTCTTCCAGGCCATCGATTGGCACCGCCCCCTTGCCCCGCAGGCGCGCCATGCCGAAGGCCCGGCCCAGGGTCACCAGCACGCGAGAGACGTCAAACGGCAAGGTATGGAAATCGAAGAACCATTCGCAGACGAAGTCGCCGACATTCTGCATGCGCAATTGCTCGGCATTGAGCACGGCGATCCACTCGGTATTGCTGCGCTTGATCATGTCCTTGACCGCATCCGGGTGGCGCAGGTGCGATTCCTGCAGGCGCAGCAGGCCGATATCGCAGCGATGCTCCAGGGCAAGGTCAAGGCTACAGCTGTGAACATCCCAGCCGGCATGTTCAAGGCCCGGAAGCAGGCGGTGGCAGTCGTCGCAGGGGTCGACAATGAGCAGACGGCGAAGGGAGGCGGTTTCGTGCATGACCGTTCCTTGGCGCCAAATTGTGGTTTTTTACATGAAAACAGTAAGTTGCGGCGCCTGTTTAACAGTAGCAACGAACATGATGGCGCCCACTACCGTCTGTCTGCCGAGCTCGGCCGGTTTCAGAGCAAACGGGAATTTTTCAAATTTATCAGCGTCACAGGCGGCGCAGGACAATTAAAAAATTGTTCCACCGTGAAAAATTTACAGCCACGGTGTGACTTCACCCCCAACTTGGAGCATCAGTACAAATAACCCCGCACTGCAGATCGCGATAACCTGAAGCGACGTTGCAGTTACGCGGACTTGAATTTCGATGTTTGGGACCATAGAGAGACCGAACCATGAATGCCCCGCTCCGTGTCAACGAAGCATTGCTGATTGCCGACCACGCCTTCGAACCCTTCCAGTGCGTCGCCTGGGATGCGCCCAATGGTACCGGTGAGTTGAGCCTGGCAGTGATCGACCGGACCAGCACCCGTATCGGCAGCAAGCAAGTGTCCTCGCGTATCTATTCCGACCCAGCTCAATGGGCCAGCCTGATCGAGGAAGTGCGCGCCGAACTGTGCCAGAAAGGCTATGACCTGCAACCCTGGTCGATGCCAAAGTAATAGCCGTGCTGCCAGCAAGTGCGTGCCCGGCACGCACTTGTGCAACTTTGCTATTAGCGCTCAGGCAACTTCTGCCCTTGCGACATAGTGTCGCGGCACGCCCTGCCGTAATAATTCATTGTTTCACCTTGAATTGCTCAAGATGCTGATAGTCGGCCAGTAAATGCATGGCCAACTGCCGCGCCCGACCCAGCCGAACGGGCGCCAATTCCATGTCCACCACTAAAGTGGCACACGGCATGGGCTGCAAGGCATTCCAACGTTGCAGGCGCCCGTCAGTAAAAACCAAGCAGCGCTGCAGTTCCTGAGGGTGGGCCTTTTGCCTTGCCTGCAACCAGTGGCGGGCTTGGTCCAGCGCTGCGATCAACGGTGTACCGCCGCCTGCCCCCAAGGCTTGCAGCCACGGTTGCAGTGCAGCCGAGGCTTTCAGGCCCTGCCGTTGCCACTGCGGCGCACCGCCACTGGCGGTCAGCAGCGCCAAGCGGGCACGCTGGCGATACGCCTGGTCGAACAACTCCGCCAACAGCCCTTTACTCAGCGCTAACGCCTGGTGGCGGCGTGTAGAGGCCGATGCATCGACGATGACCAGCCAGAGCTCAACGGCTTGGCCCCGGCGCTGTTGCCAGCAAAGGTCCTGGCGCAGGCGTGGGCGCCCTTTGAGCAGGGTCGCGAGCCAGGCCACCCGGCCTTTTGCCGCCGCAACCACACGGCCACGGCTGGCACCGTCCAGTCTGCCGACACGGGGCATGGCATCCGCCACCTGGCTGCCGGGTGGGCGGATGCTCAGGGCTTTTTTGCCCAGTTCGGCACCTCGCGTCGGGCACCGCTGGCCACCGGCTGTGCTGGCAATGCCCCCCAATCGCCCTGCCCGCCTGGATTGGGCGCATCACGTCCACCTGCAGGGGGTGGCGCAGATGGCGGCTCGCTTTCAGGCGACACCCGACGCCGATGGCGCAGGGCGAACTCCGCCACGGCATCGACATCGGCCTCCTCGATCGCCTCGCCCCCGCGCCAGGCACAATGCGCGCGGGCAGCACGCAACCAGACCAGGTCGGCACGCAAGCCATCGACTCCGGCGGCAAAGCAGCGCTCGGTGATCCAGGCCAGGGCCTGGTCGTCCAGGGCAATGGCTGCCAGGGCCTGACGCGCCGCCTGACAGCGCTCGCGCAATTGCGCCTGGTCGGCTGCCCACTGCTCGCAGAAGGCCTGCGGGTCGCTGTCGAAGGCCAGCCGGCGACGAATGATCTGCTGGCGCGCTGCGGGCGCCGGCAACCCTTCGAGCATCACATTCAGGCCAAAGCGGTCGAGCAATTGCGGGCGCAATTCGCCTTCTTCGGGGTTCATGGTGCCGATCAAGACGAAACGGGCACTGTGCCGGTGGGAAATCCCGTCGCGCTCGATGCGGTTAGTGCCACTGGCGGCCACGTCCAGCAAAAGATCGACCAATGTGTCGGGCAGCAGGTTGACCTCATCGACGTACAACACGCCGCCATCAGCCTGGGCCAACACACCCGGCGAAAACTGCGCCTTGCCCTGCCCCAGCGCGGCATCGAGGTCCAGCGTACCGACCAGCCGTTCCTCGCTGGCACCCAGCGGCAAGGTTACGAACGGCCCCTCACCGAGCAGGTCGGCCAGGCCACGGGCCAGGGTACTCTTGGCCATCCCGCGCGGCCCCTCGATCAGCACGCCGCCAATCTTCGGGTCGATGGCCGTCAGGCACAGCGCCAGCTTGAGATCGTCGGCACCGACCACGGCCGCCAGGGGGAATTGCACGGGTTCACTCATTTCAAGCCTGTTCCTCGCCGTCGAGCAGTTGCTCCTCCAGCGCTTCGCGATAGTCACCGGGGGCTTCCCAGAGCCCGCGCTGCTGGGCTTCCAGCAAACGCTCGGTGAGGTCACGCAGCGCCTCGGGGTTGTGCTCGCGCATGAAGTCGCGGGTCGCCGGGTCGAGCACATAGGCATCGGCCAGCGACTGATAATGATGGTCATCGATCAGGTGCGTGGTGGCATCGAAGGCGAACAGGTTGTCGACTGTCGCCGCCAGCTCGAAGGCACCTTTGTAGCCATGCCGCTTGGCGCCGTCGATCCACTTGGGATTGAGCGCGCGGGCGCGGATGACGCGGTTCAGCTCCTCTTTGAGGGTGCGGATACGCGGCCGGTCGACCTGGCTGTGATCGCCGTGGTAACTGGCCACCGCGCTGCCGGACAAGGTCTCGGATGCCGCCAGCATGCCCCCTTGGAACTGATAGTAGTCATTGGAATCGAGCAGGTCGTGCTCATGGTTGTCCTGATTTTGCAGAACCGCCTGCACCTGGCCCAGACGCCGGGCGAACTGGGCCCGCGCCGGGGTGCCTTCGTCACTGGCGCCATAGGCATAGCCACCATGGTTGAGGTACACCTCGGCAAGGTCGTCGCGGCTGTGCCACAAGCGGCCATCGATGGCATTCTGCACACCGGCACCATAAGCGCCGGGCTTGGCGCCGAACACGCGCCAGCCGGCCTGGCGTGCCGCCTGCTCGGCGGCCACACCCTGCGCCTGCAGCGCTTCACGCTCGCTGCGCACGCGCGCGGCCAGGGGGTTGTAGTCATCCGGCTCGTCCAGCGCCGCTACCGCCTGCACCGCCGCATCGAACAGGCGGATCAGGTTGCCGAAGGCATCGCGGAAAAAGCCCGAGACGCGCAAGGTCACATCCACCCGCGGGCGATCGAGCAGGCTCAGCGGCAGAATCTCGAAATCGTCGACGCGTTGGCTACCGGTGGCCCACACCGGCCGCACGCCCATCAGCGCCATGGCCTGGGCGATGTCATCGCCGCCGGTGCGCATGGTCGCCGTGCCCCACACCGACAGGCCCAGCTGGCGCAGGTGATCACCGTGGTCCTGCAGATGGCGTTCGAGGACCAGGCTGGCCGAGGCGAAACCCAGGCGCCAGGCGGTGGTGGTGGGCAAGTTGCGCACGTCCACGGTATAGAAGTTGCGGCCGGTGGGTAGCACATCCAGGCGCCCACGGCTGGGTGCGCCGCTGGGGCCGGCCGGCACAAAGCGCCCGGCCAGGGCCGCAAGCAGGCCGTTGATTTCCGCTGCCCCGCAGGCGTCCAGGTTGGGTGCTACCTGCTCCAGCAGGGCCTGCACCACCTCCTGCAGCGGCTGCCATTGCACCTCGGCGGGCAACTGTAGCGTACCGTCCAACGCTTGCTCGATGACCTGCAACGCCAACAGCTCAAGGCGTTCGCGGGTGTCGCCGAAGGTGCGCCACGGCGCTTCGCTGATGGCTTGCAAAAGCATCGGGCGCGGCCCCGACCACGCTTGGCCAAGGTCGCAATCCAAAGGGTCGAAGCCCAGCACCAGTGCTTTGGCGAGCGTGCGCAGCAAGCTGGCATTGCCCCCCCGGCCATCACCGCGCTCGACCCGCAGCAGGGCCAGCAAGGTGTCGATCCGCAGGCGGGCCTGCGGGGATTCGCCGAACACATGCAGGCCATCGCGAATCTGCGATTCCTTGAGGTCGCACAGGTAAGTGTCCAGGCGCGGCAACCACACGGCAGCATCGTCCAACTGGCCTTCCAGCTGCAGTTCGCGATCAATATGGTTGGCCTTGACCAGTTCGAGAATATCGCGCTGCAGTTCACGGGCGCGCCGCGGGTCGAGCATCTGCGCTTCGTAGAACTCGTCGGCCAGTTGCTCCAGATGGCGCAACGGCCCGTAGGTTTCGGCGCGGGTCAGCGGCGGCATCAGGTGGTCGATGATCACCGCCTGGGTGCGGCGCTTGGCCTGGGCGCCCTCGCCTGGGTCGTTGACGATGAATGGGTAGATGTTCGGCAGTGGGCCCAGCAGCGCATCCGGCCAGCACTGGGCAGACAGGCCGACGCCTTTGCCGGGCAGCCACTCCAGGTTGCCGTGCTTGCCGACATGGATGACCGCGTCGGCGGCAAAGGCATGGCGCAGCCAGAAATGGAACGCCAGATAGCCATGTGGCGGCACCAGATCCGGGTCGTGGTAGACGGCGCTGGGGTCGACCTGATAACCACGCGCCGGCTGGATGCCGACGAACGTCAGGCCAAAACGCAGGCCGGCGACCATCAAGCGGCCGCTGCGGTACATCGGGTCTTGCTCGGGTGGCCCCCAATGCTCCAGTACGGCCTGGCGGTTGGCTTCAGGCAGGCGCTCGAAGGCCGCCTGATAATCCGTGAGACTCAGGCTCTGGGCACAGGGACGCTGGTCGAGGTGGTCGAGGTCGTTGGTCACGCCGCCGAGCAACTGGTGGATCAGTTGCGTGCCGCTGCCCGGCAGCTCGGCCAACGGATAGCCTTCGGCTTGCAGGGCCTTGAGAATATTCAAGGCCGCTGCGGGCGTGTCCAGCCCGACGCCGTTGCCGATACGCCCATCACGGGTCGGATAGTTGGCCAGCACCAGCGCCACGCGCTTCTGCCCGTTGGGCAGTCGCGCCAGCTCCACCCAGCGCCTTGCCAGTTCGGCGACGAAATCCATGCGTTCGGGGTGGGCGCGGTAGCAGACTACGTCTGACTGGCTGCGCTCGCTGCGCCAGGCCATGTCCTTGAAACTCACCGGGCGGGTGATGATGCGCCCGTCCAGTTCAGGCAAGGCAATGTGCATGGCCAGGTCGCGGGCGCCAAGGCCCTGCTCGCTGGCTTCCCAGCCGGGTTGGTTGTCCTGCGCGCAGATCGCCTGCAGCACCGGGATATCACGTCGAAACGGCCGCAGGTTGGGGCGCTCCGGGCTGGACAAGGCGAAGCCTGTGGTGTTGATCAATACGTCGGCGCCGACTTCGTCCAGCCAGGCTTCCACCTGTTCCAGGCAGGCACTTTCCTTGAGGCTGGCGACGGCAATCGGCAGCGGGTTGAGGCCGGCTGCCAGCAGGCGTTCGCAGAATACGTCGATGAAGGCCGTATTGGCGGCCTGCAGGTGCGAGCGGTAGAACAGCAGCGGCGCCACCGGGTGCTCCGGGAGCCACTGGCCGTACCAATCTTCAAGGACCGCTGCCGGTTTGCTCGGGTGATAGACCGAGGTGCGTGGCAACGGCTGCGGCGCATCCCAGGTGTAATCACAGCCCAGCCACTGGTTGGCCAGGCACTTGAACAGGTTGACGGCATTGGCCTTGCCGCCTTGGCGCAGGTAGTGCCAAAGGCGCTCGGCCGACTCGCCAGTGACCGTGCCAAGGCCGGTCAGCTCCGGGTCCGGGCGGTCGTCGCCCGGCACCAGTATCAGCTGGACACCGCGCGAGGACAGTTCGACCAGCTGCTCGACACCATACCGCCAATAGCCGACGCCGCCGTGCAACGACACCAAAATGACCTTGGCATGGCGCAACACCTCATCGACATACAAATCGACCGAAGCGTGGTTCTGCACCTGCATGGGGTTGGCCAGGCGCAAGCTGGGGAAGTCATCCGGCAGTTGCTCGGCGGTTTCGGCGAGCAAGGCCAGGTGCGAGTCGCCGCTGCAGAGGATCACCAGTTCGGCGGACGTCTGGCCGAGGTCGGCAATGCTGTCGTCCGGCACGAAGCCGCCGGGCTGGGTCCGCAGCAGGTGCATGGGTCAGGCGCCCAGGGCTTGGCGCAGGCGCGCTTCCAATTGCGCGGCATCGAGGTCCTGGCCAATCAGCACCAGGCGGGTGATGCGCGGCTCGTCGGCGCGCCAGGCGCGGTCGAAGTGCTTGTCAAAACGGGTGCCCACGCCTTGTACCAGCAGGCGCATCGGTTTGCCAGGAATCGCCGCGAAGCCCTTGGCGCGCAGGATGCCGAATTCCACCACCAGCTGAGTCAGCGCGTCGAGCAGCAGGGCTTCATCGGCTTCGGGCAGGTCGATGGAAATGGAGTCGAAGGCGTCATGATCGTGGTCGTCATGGTCGTCGCCGTCATGGTGCGAATCGTGGTGCGTACGGCGGCCATCGATGTGTGCTTCGGATTGCGCGCCCACACCCAGCAGCACGTCCAGCGGCAGGCGGCCGCTGCTGGCTTCGATCACCTTGACCGCAGGCGGCAATTCTTCGGCGACTTCGGCGCGGACCTTGGCCAAGCCTTCGGCGTCGATCAGGTCAGCTTTGTTCAGCACCACCAGGTCGGCACTGGCCAACTGGTCGGCGAACAGTTCGTGCAGCGGCGATTCGTGGTCCAAGTTGGGGTCGAGCTTGCGCTGGGCGTCGACCTGGTCCGGGTAGGCGGCGAAGGTGCCGGCGGCCACGGCCGGGCTGTCGACCACGGTGATCACTGCGTCGACGGTGCAGGCGTTACGGATTTCCGGCCACTGGAAGGCTTGCACCAGGGGCTTGGGCAGGGCCAGGCCGCTGGTTTCGATGAGGATGTGGTCGAGGTCGCCGCGGCGCGCCACCAGCTCACGCATCACCGGGAAGAATTCTTCCTGCACGGTGCAGCACAGGCAGCCGTTCGCCAGTTCGTAGACGCGGCCGCTGGCCTCTTCCTCGGTGCAGCCGATGCTGCACTGCTTGAGGATTTCGCCGTCGATGCCGAGCTCGCCAAACTCGTTGACGATTACCGCGATGCGGCGGCCCTGGGCGTTGTCGAGCATGTGCCGGAGCAAGGTGGTCTTGCCCGAGCCGAGGAAGCCGGTGACGATGGTGACGGGGAGCTTGGCCAGTGTTTTCATGTCGCGTTGCCCTTGGCAGGATGGCGCGGGCATGCGGGACGAAAGCCGCGGGCCAGACCGGCCGGGCTCGTTCGCCACCGGATCACCCCGCCCGGTTGAAAGTCGAAAACGTTGCGAGGCAGGTCTCCTGGCTTGCACCGTTCCGGCCCCGATCGAACGGAGATGGCGGGATGACGCCTTCCCGCGCCGAGGCGCAGTGGCTGTGTCGATCCGTTTCGGTGCTTACAGTTGCGGGGGCAGCCGCGGCTTGTACCGCGTTCCCGTCTTAGCTTCGGCCTGGCCGAAGAACCTCGAAGCGGCAAGGCTACGCGGGGGGTGGGGGATGGTCAACAGTTGCCGCGAGCCACCCCCCACAAATCCCAACGCAAACTGCTTTTCGCTTTTGCTTTTGCTTTTGCTTTTGCTTTTAAGCGCGCGGTAGTTCAGGCGCCACCGAATGCGACTTCAGGAGGCCGAGCGCAGGTCTTGCGAGCGCGGTCCTCCCGGGAGCAAGGCCGGAGCGAGGGAACCCCGAAGCGCAGCGCAGGGGCCGGATGACAGGAGCCAGCCTTTTTGGGTGGGCCCGCTCCCATCATCCGGCCCCTACGCTGCGCTCCGGCCTCCTGAAGTCGCAATCTGCATCGCCTGAACTACCGCGCACTTAGAAGCAAGAGCAAGAGCAAACCTGCAACACGCGCTGCGATTGACGGAAACATTGCCCCGTGCTCTCCTTACACCCTGCGTTCAGGTGCCCCCAAGGGGGTGAAACGGGAAACCGGTGCGTCGCAGGCCCCCGATAAGGGCCCGACAACTCCGGTGCTGCCCCCGCAACGGTAAGCGAGTGAAGCGTCGAGACCACTGTGCCACGCAGTACGGCATGGGAAGGTGACGCTTTACCAGGAGCCCTGCTCCTCCTCGCAAGCCCGGAGACCGGCCTGACGTTCATGAACACCCCGCGGTGGGCGGGCGCTGTCGCATTCCCCTGGGCCATCCAAGCCCGGGGCTGTCGCGCTCGCCTATGCCCCTATAAAAGCAAAGCAGAGGAATGCGTCATGCCCATCACCAGCGCCAAACACAGCATCAGCACCCCCGTCACCCTCAGCCAGCGCGTGGTAATCGCCGCCGGTGCCAGCCTGCTGGGCCTGTGCCTGATCTACTTCGCCGGCTTCTCGCACATCGAGGCCGTGCACAACGCCGCCCACGACACCCGCCACAGCGCCGCCTTCCCCTGCCACTGAGACCGCCCGATGATCAAGCGTATTGCCCGCACCGCCGGGTTCAGCGGCCTGCTCGCAGCCCTGCTGCTGACCCTGCTGCAGAGCTTCTGGGTCGCCCCGCTGATCCTGCAGGCGGAAACCTATGAGTCGGCCGCCCCTGCCGCCGAGCACCACAACCATGACGGCGAAGCGGCTGTTGCCCATGAACATGCGGCCGGCCATGAGCACAGCGACGAGGCCTGGTCGCCGGAAGACGGCTGGCAGCGCATCCTGTCGACCACCGGGGGCAACCTGGTGGTAGCGGTCGGTTTCGCCCTAATCCTCGCCGCGCTGTACAGCCTGCGTGAGCCCAACCGCGTCGCCACTGGTGCGCTGTGGGGCCTGGCCGGGTTCGCCGTGTTCTGCCTGGCGCCCACCCTGGGCTTGCCGCCTGAGCTACCGGGCACCGCCGCCGCAGACCTCGGCCAGCGCCAGAACTGGTGGATCGGTACCGCTGCTGCCACTGCAGTGGGCCTGGCCCTGGTGGTGTTCGCGCGGCACTGGCTGTTCAAGGCACTCGGCATGGTTTTGCTGGTGGTGCCCCACGTGATCGGTGCACCGCAACCCGACGTTCATCAAAGCCTGGCCCCCGAAGCCCTGGAAACCCAGTTCAAGGTCGCTTCGTGGGCAACCAACGCCGCCTTCTGGGTGGCATTGGGCCTGCTCAGCGCCTGGCTGTATCGCCGTTCCAGCCAGGCTTGATGACCAGCAAAAAGCTGCAGCTGGCGCTGTACGCCGGCTTCGGTTGCCGCCGGGGCTGCCCGGTGGAAGTGCTCGACGCGCTGCTGCGCCAGGCGCTGGACCGGCATGGCCTAGCACTGACTGCGCTGCAGGGCATCGCTAGCATCGCCTTGAAAGCTGACGAGCCAGGCCTTCAACAACTTGCCAAACGTTACAACTTGTCGCTGGTGGTGTTCGAGGCCAGCCAGCTGCAGGCCTTCGAGCCCCTGCTCAGCCACCGTTCTGCGCAAGCCTTCGCCCACAGCGGCTGCTGGGGCGTTGCAGAGAGCGCGGCGCTGGCCCTGGCGCACCGCGATGTCGGCAAAGCCACCCTCCGAGTGACACGGCAATCACTTGGCCCCGCTACCCTCGCCCTCGCCTGCGGCGGATAATCGATACCTCTTTTACCTGCAAGGATTTTTCATGACGGTCTACTTCATTGGCGCCGGCCCCGGTGACCCGGAGCTGATAACGGTCAAGGGACAACGCCTGATCCGCCAGTGCCCGGTCATCATATACGCCGGCTCCCTGGTGCCTGCGGCGGTACTCGAAGGCCACCAGGCCGAGACGGTCATCAACAGTGCTGAGCTGCACCTGGAACAAATCATCCAGGCCATGCGCAAGGCGCATGAAAAAGGCCTGGACGTGGCCCGCGTTCACAGCGGCGACCCCAGCCTGTATGGCGCCATCGGCGAACAGATCCGCCACCTGCGGGAACTGGGTATCGACTACCAGATCATCCCCGGGGTTACCGCCACTGCTGCCAGCGCCGCACTGCTGGGTTGTGAACTGACCCTGCCGGACGTGGCACAGACGCTCATTCTCACCCGCTTCGGTAACAGCTCCCCGATGCCTGCCGGGGAGCAACTGGGCGATTTGGCCCGCCATGGCAGCACCATGGCCATCCACCTTGGGGTCAAGCATCTGGCTCGCATCGTCGACGAGCTGCAGCCCCACTACGGGGCCGATTGCCCCGTGGCCGTCGTGCACCGCGCCACCTGGCCGGACCAGGACTGGGTCTGCGGCACGCTTGGCGATATCGTCGGGCAGGTCGCCGCCAAGGGCTTTCGCCGCACCGCGCTGATCCTCGTCGGCCACGTGCTGGGGGACGCGCCGTTCGCCTCATCCGCGCTGTATCACGCCGGGCACGCGCACCTCTACCGCCCTGGCGATTGAGCATTGCCAACCGGCCAAAGGCCGTAGCAGACTCCAGGCTCCTACCCGCGGACCGGAGTGACACCCATGCTGGCGCTACGCCCCAATTGCGAATGTTGTGATGCAGACCTCCCAGGCGATAGCCCCGATGCGTTGATCTGCTCGTTCGAATGCACCTTTTGCCGCAGCTGTGCCGAAACCCGTTTCCATGGCCGCTGCCCCAACTGCTCAGGCCAACTGCTGGCCCGCCCCACTCGGGTGGGCCAGGCGTTGAGCAACAACCCCGCTTCGACCCAACGCGTACTCAAGCCCCACGCTGCCTGCGCATAAGTAACTTTCTTTTGCTGGCATCGTCGAAATCAGCATCGGCGATGCCTGTCTTCATGTGATTTTGTAGGACTTTTCAACAAAGTCAGCCTCCTTAGTCAACACATCTATACTCGCCATTACCAAGGGGTCGGAATGGACGTATCGTGCTGCGCTGCAGAAACACCTTGCAGACGTATTCCTGATTATCCTCAGGAAACGGACCACATTCCGACAGGAGTTTTCTTCATGACAACTGTACTGATCGTCGACGATCACTCTACCGTTCGATTCGCGATACGCATGTTGCTTGAGCGCGAGCGCTTTCACGTCATAGGTGAAGTAGACAACGGCAGCGAAGTGGCGCAGGTAGCACGCAAGCTGCAACCCGATGTCGTGGTCCTGGACATCGGGCTTCCTGGCCTGGACGGCATGGAAGTGATCAAACGGCTGCAGCAGCTCGAGCATGCCCCCCGGATCATGGTGCTGACCGGCCAGGCCACCGACCTGTACGTACGCCGCTGCCTGGATGCCGGCATTGGTGCTTTCGTGACCAAAAGTGAAGACCTCGACGCCGTCGTGTTTGCGCTCAAAGCCTTGGTCAAAGGTTATTCGACGTTCCCGCAGATGGCGGTCAACAGCAATACCCTGGACAGCGAGCCGACCCGCCTGGGCAGCCTGTCCAACCGCGAGATGGAAGTGCTGCGGCGCCTGTCCAATGGCGAAAATAACAAGCACATCGGCACTCAGATGAACCTGAGCGCCAAGACCATCAGCACCTACCGGGGCCGTATCATGGACAAGCTCAAAACGGAATCGTTGGTAGAAATGGTGGACCTGGCCAAGCGCAACAGCGTCAACTGAGCGCAATCGACATGAAGCGCACGCTGGCTGGCTTGTTCGTGGTCATCGGCCTTGCATGCTGCCCGCGGGTAACGCTAGCCGATGCCGAGCCACGGCAGTTGCTGGCGCGCGCCGTCAGTGCCGCCCCCCCCTTGCAACTGGACTCTCAGGACCGCCAGTGGCTGCAACAGCGCAAGGCCCTTCTGCTGGGCAGTTCGCGCCCCGACTATCCGCCCTTCGAGATCAACATCAGCCCGGCCGATTACGAAGGCCTCAGCGCCGATTACGCCGGGCTGATCGCCGAGCAATTGGGGGTACCGATCGAAGTCAAACGTTTTTCCAGCCGCCACGAAGCAATTGCCGCCCTGCGCGATGGCGCAATCGACTTGCTGGGCAGCTCCAACGCCTTTGAGGCAGCCGATGCCCAGCTCAGCCTCAGCCTGCCCTATGCCGACGACTTGCCGGTCATCGTTACACGCGAAGGGCGCACGCTGAAAAACAACAAGGATCTCGCAGGCCTGCGCCTGGCCATGGTCGACCACTACCTGCCGGGCGAGACGGTCCGCACGCTCTACCCCAACGCGCAGTTGAGCTTCTATCGTTCTACCCTGGCGGGCCTGGCGGCCGTTGAACTGGGCGAGGCGGACGCTTACCTGGGCGACGCCATCAGTACCGACTTTCTGATCGGCAAGAGTTACCAGGGCATGATCAAGATCGACCATTTCTGCCAGGTGCCTGCCGCAACCTTTTCCTTTGCCCTGGCCAGCGACAACCCACGCCTGCGGCGCCTGGTCGACACGGCCCTGGCGAGGATTACCGAAAGCGAGCGGCTGAGCATCCTGCGCCGCTGGACCAGCGGCAACACCAGCCTGCTGCTCGAGCGCCACCTGTCCGCGCTGACCGCTGAAGAACAGGCCTGGATAGACCACAACCCCACCGTCAGCGTACTGGTCGACACGGCGCTCGCGCCATTGACCTTCAACGATACCCAGCAGCGCTCCAGTGGCATTACCATCGACCTGCTCAAGCAGATCACCTTG
Source organism: Pseudomonas sp. NPDC087185 (assembly GCF_044744955.1). Classification (NCBI taxonomy): domain Bacteria; kingdom Pseudomonadati; phylum Pseudomonadota; class Gammaproteobacteria; order Pseudomonadales; family Pseudomonadaceae; genus Pseudomonas; species Pseudomonas sp. NPDC087185. Next base: position 397,400 of record NZ_JBIUZK010000003.1, read on the forward strand.
CGCACCGGCCTGCAGTTCAAGCTGATCGAACGCCGCGCCGTGCAGACCATGGTCGAGCAAGTGGCGCGCAGCGAGGCGCAGATGATCGGCGCCCTGGGTTACGGCGCAGAGCGCGCGACGCAACTGCGCTACACCCGCCCCTATCTGGTCAGCCCCAGGGTCCTGGTCACGCGCAGCCAGGCGCCCTGGCCATTGCAGGCCAGAGGCCTGGACGGGCAGCGCATTGCCCTGTTGCGTGGCTCGCCCTTGCGCGCTGACGTGCAGCGCCAGTACCCAGAGGCCAAGGTCGTCGAAGTGGACAACCCGCTGGCGCTGATGGAAGCCGTGGCCAACGGTGAAGCGGACGTCGCCTACAGCAACCACATCAATGCCACCTACTACATCAACCATGTATTCAAAGGTCAGTTGCGCATCGCCAGCGTGCTGGGGGAAGACCCGGCCGTCGCGGCGTTCGCCGTCGCTCCCGACCAGCCACAGCTGCAGGCGATTCTCGACAAAGCGCTGCTAAGCATGCCACCCGAAGAACTGGACCAGCTGATCAATCGCTGGCGCACCAGCACCCTGGTCAGTGACAGCCCCTGGCGCAACTACCGCACGCTGGCGCTGCAGGTGCTGGTGCTGTCGGCGCTGCTGCTGGCCGGCGTGGTGTTCTGGAACAGCTACCTGCGCAAGCTGATCCACCAGCGCACCGAGGCCCAGCGCGCGCTGCAAGCGCAACTGGCGCTCAGCCGCGGGCTGCTCGAACAATTGCGCCAGGCAAAAGATGATGCCGAACAGGCCAGCCAGACCAAGAGCACCTTCCTGGCGACCATGAGCCACGAAATCCGCACCCCCATGAATGCGGTGATCGGCCTGCTCGAACTGGCCCTGGAGGATAGCCGCAGCGGCCGCTGCGATACCCTGGCCCTGCAGACCGCGCACGATTCGGCCATCGGGCTGCTGGGGCTGATCGGCGACATACTCGATATCTCGCGCGTGGAATCCGGGCACATGACCCTGCAACCGGTGGCCACCGACCTGGTCGAACTGGTGCGCAGCACCTTGCGGGTGTTCGAGGGTAATGCACGCATCAAAGGCCTGCACCTGCAGAGCGAGTTGCCAGAGGGCCAGGCCTGGGTGCTGGCGGACGCCCTGAGGCTCAAGCAGATCCTCTCCAACCTGCTGAGCAACGCCATCAAGTTCACCGAACGCGGCGACGTGCACACCTGCCTCGCCATCAAGCCGGCAAGCCTCGGCGACCACCTGCTGGTGGAGCTGAGCGTACGCGACACGGGCATCGGCATCGGCCTTGCCGACCAAGCCCGGCTGTTCAGTGCCTTCGCCCAGGCCGACGGCCCGCGGGCGCACCAAGGCGCCGGCCTGGGGTTGGTGATCAGCCGTACCCTGACCGAGCTGATGGGCGGCACCTTGAACCTGCAAAGCGTCGAGGGCGTGGGCACCCGGGTGCAGGTTCTGCTGCGACTGCCAGCCAGCGCAGCCGCCGCGCCCATCGAGCAAGACACCCCAGCCCAGGCCACGGTAAGCAGACCGCTGAACATCCTGGCGGTCGACGATTACCCGGCCAATCTGCTGCTTCTGGAAAAACAGCTGAACACCTTGGGCCACAAGGTGACCCTGGCTGAAAATGGCCAGACGGCCCTGTCCCATTGGCAAGCTGAGACCTTCGACATGGTCATCACCGACTGCAGCATGCCCGTCATGGATGGCCATGAGTTGAGCCGCAGGATTCGCCAACAGGAGCAGGAGCTCGCGCTGCCCGCGTGCAGGATTCTCGGTGTTACCGCCAACGCCCAGGCCGAGGAACGCGCTCGATGCCTTGCCAGTGGCATGGATGACTGCCTGTTCAAGCCGATCGGCCTGCGCACGCTCAAAGCTCACGTGCCGCAGGCGCGTGCCGAGCTGAATGCACCAGCGCCAACGGCGAGCGGCTTCAACTTGAGCGAACTGCGCCACCTGACCCAGGACGATGAACAACTGGTGCGCCGCCTGCTGGAGCAACTGTCGCACAGTGCCAGTGAGGACCTTGACGCGCTGAAGGGTCTGGGCACTGACCCGGACGCCGATGCGGTGCGTGCCGTCGCCCATCGCATCAAGGGCGGCGCCAAGATGCTCAAGGTGCGCAGCGTGGTCCGCGATTGTGAAGCCATCGAACAGGCGCAGGCTAAGGGCTTGCCGACCGCTGCGCTGCAGCTGCAGTTGCAGACCAGCCTGCAGGCCTTGCAGCGCGAGCTGGCTGATGCCCTCAGTGCAATTGCAGCGTCGAGTTGATCTGGCTGATTGCATCGACCACGTGGCGTGAGCCCTGCTGGATTTCCATGATCACCGTGCCGGCCTCGTTGGCCAGGGCCACCCCCCGCCCGGTGCGGGTCAGGCTCGATTGCATGCTGGCCACGGCTGTCAGCGACAGGTCATGGTTCTGCCGCACCACATCGACGATTTCCAAGGTGGCCTTGCTGGTCCGTGCCGCCAGGCTGCGCACCTCGTCGGCAACCACGGCAAAGCCGCGGCCATGTTCACCGGCGCGTGCAGCCTCGATGGCAGCATTCAGCGCCAGCAGGTTGGTCTGGTCGGCGATGCCGCGGATAGTCAGGACGATCTGCCCGATCACATCCGACTGCTTGCTGACTGCATCGATGCTACGCGCGGCATCGTTGAGTTCCTGAGAGATCTGTTCGATGACCTGCACGGTCTGCTGCACCACCTCGGTCCCTTTGCGGGCACAGGCATCGGTTTGCACCGAGCTGGCATGGGCCGCGTCGGCAGCGCTTTGCTGGGTGCTGACCTGCGCGGTGATGTCGCTGGCGAACTTGACCACCTTGTACAGCCGGCCCTTGCTGTCGAAGATCGGATTGTAAGAAGCCTCCAGGTACACCGTCCGGCCTTGCTTGTCGACCCGCTCGAAACGATGCGAGTGGTATTCGCCCCGGTTCAGCGAAGCCCAGAACTCGCGGTAGCCGGCCGACTCGCGCTCGTGCGCCAGGCAGAACAGCCCATGATGGCGGCCAACCACCTCTTCCAGGCGGTAGCCCATGGTATCGAGGAAGTTCTGGTTGGCCTTGATCACGCGCCCCTGGGGGTTGAACTCGACCACCGCCATGGAGCGCCCGATGGCGTTGAGCAGGCTCTGGCTTTCGTGCTCGTCCGTTACCCGCTGGCTGATGTCGGAGGCCACCTTGATCACCCGGGTGACCTGCTGACGCTCGTCGAGCACTGGCATGTAGCTGGCCTCCAGCCAGACCTCACGGCCCGCCTTGTCGATACGCTCGAAGGTGCCGCTGATCGCCTTGCCCTGGCCCAGGTCACGCCACAGTTGCTGGTATTCGGCGGTCTTGGCAAAGCCCGGATCGCAGAATAGCCGGTGGTGCTTGCCGCGCAGCTCTTCGGCGGTATAGCCCATCGCTTGGCAGAACTGCGCATTGGCATCAAGGATGGTGCCGTCAGGGGCGAACTCGATCATCGCCATGGAACGGCTGATCGCGGCGAGCTTGGCCTGAGTTTCGGCAAGGGTTTGGCGAGTGCGCTGAATTTCGATCAAATCTGACTTGCGATGAAAATCGAACATGGCGCCGGGGTCCTTTATGCGCGGGGTTTCCTGAGCATAGATCGGCGCAGAAAGCGTGCAAGCAAACTGCTATCACTTAGTCATTAATGATAAAGAAACGTCAGGAGCTCTCGCGCACCATCAATTCGAACCCCAAGTCCTGCTGCCCGGTCGGCACCCGCTTGCCATCGAGCAAGGCCAGCAAGGCTTGTGCCGCGCCGCGCCCCACGGCGGCCCTTGGCGTACGGATGGAGGTCAGGCGCGGGACCATGTGCGCCGAAGCCGGCAAGTCATTGAAGCCGACCATGGCCACCTGGCGTGGCACCTCGATGCCCTGGCGCAATGCCTGCAATACCGCCCCCTGGGCGAGGTCGTCGTTACAGAAGAAAATGCCATCGACGTCCGGCGCTTGCGCCAGCAACTGGCTGAACAGCTCGCTACCCAATGCGATGGAGGACGGCTGCGGCGACAGGATCTCCAGTTCGGTCGCAGGCATGCCTGCTTCAGCCAGGGCCTGGCGGAAACCTTCGGCGCGCTGCATCACCCGTGGGTCGAGTTGCGCGGCAATGAACGCCAGGCGCTGCCGGCCCCGTTCAATCAGATGCCGCGCCGCAGCGCGCCCAGCCTGATGCTGGGAAAAGCCGACTGACAACGCGCCTGCCTCACCGCCCAGCTCCATCATGTGTACACAGGGCACGCCACTGGCCGCCAGCATCTGCCGCGAAGCATCGCTGCGGTCGAAGCCGGTGAGCAGCATGCCGCAGGGCTGGTAGGCCAGGTAATTGCGGATCAGGTTTTCTTCTTCATCGATGTCGTAGTGATAGTTGCCGATCAGCACCTCAAGCCCGCGGGGGCGCATCACCTCGTGGATGGCCTCCAGGGTGTCGATGAACAACTGGTTGGACAGCGACGGAATCAGCACCACCACCGACTGGCTGCGCGCCGAAGCCAAGGCCCGTGCCGCCGGGTTGGCGACATAACCCAGGCTGGCAGCCGCAGCCAGCACTTTTTCCACCAGCTCTGGCGCAACCGTGCTGATACCGCGCAACGCGCGGGAGGCGGTAATCGGGGAAACCCCGGAATGCCTGGCGACTTCTGCCAGAGTGGGACGGCCGGTGGTTCGGGAGCCTGAACGGGACATGGGTGTTGTAATTTTACTACTTGCCAAGGGAGGGGAACGGCCACTAAGGTAGCGCTGTCTCAGGACGCAGGCAATGTAATCTTTGGCAGTGGCCACTACACGCCCGCTACCAAGCGTCCATACTGCGTAACGACAAGATCAATAACACCGGGGAGGTGGCGTTTCGTCCGCGACGAGACAGCGCTATCTCACCCCGCAGGAGGTACTGATGAATTCTTCCCTGTCCGCCATCGTGGTGATGGGCGTGGCCGGTTGCGGCAAAAGCTGCGTCGGCGCTGCCATTGCCGCCAGAAGCGGCGGCCGCCTGATCGAAGGCGACGCGTTCCACCCTGCCGAAAATATCCAGAAGATGAGCGCTGGCACGCCCCTGAACGACGACGACCGGGCCGGCTGGCTGGTGCGCCTGGGGCAGGAGTTGCAAGCCACGGTCAATGCGGGTGAACGCCCGATCCTCACGTGTTCGGCCCTCAAGCGCCGTTATCGCGACACCTTGCGCGAGGCGATGCCGGAACTGGTGTTCGTATTCCTCGAACTTACCCCCGCCGAAGCCGAAAAGCGCGTGCTCGCGCGCCCTGGCCATTTCATGCCAGCGAGCCTGATTGATAGCCAGTTCGCTGCCCTTGAACCGCCACATGGCGAGCCCTTGACCCTGCCCCTGGATGCCACGCTGCCGATCGAGGCATTGGCCGAGTCGGTGGACGCCTGGCTAAAGCCCTGCGGTGAGCGGAACCTGGCGCGGACTGCCTGACCCTGGCGGTTCTTCCGGCCCACCAAAGACAGCGCTGTCTCGACGCCTCAAGGCGGCGAAAGTTCAATCAATGCAACGCCAAAAACAACGATAAGACCGAGGCCTTAAAACCATGTTCGGACTGGCTACAGATACCTACCTGCTGCTCGACGCCCTGGTAACCATCGTCGGGCTGATCCTGCTGATCACCCATTTCAAAGTGCACCCCTTCGTCGCCCTCACCATCGCTGCGGGCTTCCTCGGCCTGACCTCCGGCATGCCGGTGGCCAAGGTCATGAAGTCGTTCCAGGACGGTTTCGGCGGCGTGCTCGGCTTCGTCGGCATCGTCCTTGCCCTGGGCACCATGCTCGGCAAGCTGATGGCCGATTCCGGTGGCGCCGACCAGATCGCGCAAACCTTGATTCGCGCGTTCGGCAAAAAGAATGTGCACTGGGCCATGATGTTCGCCGCGTTCCTGGTGGGCATCCCGCTGTTCTTCGAAATCGGCTTCGTGCTGCTGATTCCGCTGGTGTTCATCGTCGCCCGGCGCTCGGGCGTGTCGCTGATCAAGATCGGCATTCCACTGCTGGCAGGCCTCTCCGTCGTGCACGGCCTGGTGCCGCCGCACCCGGGCCCGCTACTGGCGATTGGCATCTTCAAGGCCGACATCGGCAAGACCATCTTCTATGGCTTGCTGGTGGCGCTGCCCACGGCGATCATCGCCGGCCCCCTGTTCGGCAACTTCATCTCCCGCTACATCCCGGGTAACCCGTCGCAGGAGCTGATGGACCAGATCGCCAAGGAGTCCGACCAGAGCAACCTGCCAAGCTTCACCATCACCCTGGTCACCGTGCTGCTGCCGGTGGTGCTGATGCTGCTCAAGACCTTCGCCGACGTGGTGTTGCCGGCCGAACACATCGTGCGCCAGTGGATGGACCTGATCGGCCACCCGATCACCGCGCTGCTCGCCGCGCTGCTGCTGGCCTTCTACACCTTCGGCTCGGCGCGCGGCTTCAGCCGCCAGCAGATCATGAAGATGCTCGACCAGAGCCTGGCACCGACTGCGGCCATCGTGCTGATCGTCGGTGCAGGCGGCGGTTTCAAGCAGATGCTGGTGGACACCGGTGTCGGCAACGTGATCGGGCAGATGGCCGTGCAGGCGGAAATTTCGCCGATCATGCTGGCCTGGCTGGTGGCGGCGGTAATTCGTATCGCCACCGGTTCGGCGACGGTGGCCACCATTACCGGTGCAGGCATCGTCGCCCCGGTGATCGACCTGGTGCCTGGAGTCAACCGTGAACTGCTGGTGCTGGCCACCGGCGCAGGCTCGCTGATCCTGTCCCACGTCAACGATGCCGGTTTCTGGCTGGTCAAGCAGTACTTCAACATGACCGTGGCCGAGACCTTCAAGACCTGGAGCATGATGGAGACCATCCTTTCGGTGGTCGGCATCATCTTCATCATGGCGTTGTCGACGGTGGTGTGACCGCTGATCGGGGTAATGGCACCTTGGCGCTGCGGGTAGGGCCGAACGGACATACACGCCCTACCCTCGCAAAGGAGCCTGCCCATGATCCGTTCAAGCTTATTGCTCGCCACCCTGCTCGCCGCCCCGCTGGCCATGGCGGTCGGCACCGGTACGACCTACCCCGACGACCCGCACAACCCGGCACCCAAGCCGGGTGTCGACAGCACGCTCAACCCCATAGAAAAGCCCATGCCGCGCGATACCGACCCGCGCATTCAGGGCAACGACCCGCAAAGCCCGCCGGCCAAGCAGAATGACAACCGCGACCTGCCGGGGATGGATGGTAGTGGGTCGGAGGGCAATGGAGCCCAAGGCGGTAGTGAGGGTAGCCAGCGTTGATCCTGCTCAAGGGCTGCTTTGCAGCCCAATCGCTGGCAAGCCAGTGCTTGGGGCGCAATGCGCCCCGCCTTACCACTGCCGCTTGTCAGGCCGGGTCAGCCCCAGCTTCTCGATCCGGTAACGCAACATGTCCCGAGACAGGCCGAGCATCCGTGCCGACTTGGTCACATTCCAGTCAGTGCGGTCCAGCGTCTTGCATACCAGGTCCCGCTCCATGTCCGGCAGGCTGGTCCCAGGCTCCGGCTCATGCCGCGGCATTTCGTAGACCGTGGCGGTCGGCTGCGTCAGCGGCTCGTCAACCAGGGACATGCACAGGTTGAGCTGATGCGCCTGAACCACTTGGTTGGGCGCCAGCAACACCGTCTGTTCCAGCATGTTGCGCAACTCGCGCACATTGCCCGGCCAGCTGTAGCTCAGCATCAGGGCTTCGGCCTCGGCGCTAAAGCGCAAGTTGGGCTTGCCATAGCGGCGCCCGTGATGGGCCAGGAAATGCCGCGCCAATAGCAGGATGTCCTGCCCCCGCGCAAACAGTCGCGGCACTTTCAGGGCGATGATGCGCAGGCGGAAGAACAGGTCACGGCGAAACTTGCCTTGCTGCACCATCTGCTCGAGGTTGCAGTTGGTGGCGCTGATCACCCGCAGGTCGACCTTGCGTTCCTTGACCGCGCCGATGCGACGGATGCTACGGTCTTCCAGCAGCTTCAGCAGCTTGGCCTGCAGCACCAGGTCCATCTCACCGATCTCATCGAGGAACAGCGTACCGCCATCGGCGGCCTCGACCAGCCCAACGCGGCGCTCCTTGGCGTCGGTGAACGCGCCCTTCTCATGGCCGAACAGCTCCGCCTCGAGAAGGTTGGCAGGGATCGATGCGCAGTTGAACTCGATGAACGGCCCCTTGCTGCGTGAGCCATCGAAATGCAAGGCGCGGGCTACCAGCTCCTTGCCGGTGCCGGTCTCGCCCTCGACCAGCACCGGCGGCAGGTCGTCACTGGCCATGCGCCGCTCGGCATCGAGCACCTGGCGCAGCGTGTGCTTGAGGGTGAGCATGACCGGTGATTCGCCAATCAGCGCCTGCAGCCCGGACTTCTGCGCCTCGCGCTCCTGGTAGAACGACAGCGTGCGCTCCATGCGCTCGGTGGCCAGCGCCTTCTCCAGCGTCAGCTTGAGCTCGGCCAGCACTACCGGTTTGGTCAAGTAATGGAAAGCACCCTCCTTCATCGCCTGCACGGCATCTTCGACGTTGCCGTAGCCGGTCATCATGATCACCTTGAGCTCCGGTGCCTGCGCGACCAAGGTGCGCAACAGGTCGTGCCCGTTCATGCCGGGCAGCGAATTGTCGGTCAGCACCGCGTCGGGCTGACAGCGCTTGATCTGCTCCAACGCCAACTCAGCGCTGTTGCAGAGGGTCACCTCGAAACCCTTCAGGCTCAGGTAGGTGCGAATGTTGTTGGCAAGGATTTCATCATCCTCGACTACCAGGATGTTGTGCTCCATGTTCCCCTCCCGCTGCAATGTTGAAAGTGAGGCTGACGCGGGTTCCTTCCTCTTCACGGCTGCTCAGGCTGACCGAGCCGCCAAAACGTTCCATGATGCGCTTGGCCAGCGCCAGGCCTACACCGAGGCCGCCCTGCTTGGTGGTGAAAAACGGTTTGAAGACCATCCGCTCCTGCTGCTTGGTCATGCCCTTGCCGGTGTCGCTGAGCAGCAACTCGACCCGTTGGCCGCCCTGCACACTCACTTGGGCACGCAACTCGCCGCCTGCAGGCATGGCTTCGATGGCATTGGAAAACAGGCTGTTGAGGATCTGCGTCAACTGTAGCGGCTGGCTGGCCACCCACTGCACCTGCGGGCCGTCGAAAGCAAACCGTACGCCGTTACGCTCGATCTGCTGCACGAACGCCACGCGGGTGTCTTCAATGGCGGCCACCAGGTCGACCGCCTCGGCGATATCGCTGGTCGGGCGCAACGACACCAGCAGTTCGCGCACCCAGCGCGACATGCGGTCGACCTGGCCGATGATGTCGACGATGTTCTGCTGCGCCTGCGGGTTGGCGATCTCCTGGGCCAGCTCGGCACTGGAGCGGATGTTGGCCAGCGGGTTACGCATGCTGTGCGCCACCGCCGAAGACATCTCGCCCAGTGCCACATAGGTTTCGCTGGCCACCAGGCGGTCCTGCTGGTGCTGCAACATGGACGCCGCGCGCCGCACGATCCAGAACAGGCCGAAATAGATCAGCGCCCCACCCAGCAGGGTCGAGGCCCAGATCAGCACATAACCGCGCTGGATACGCCGGATCAGGTCCTGAGGCTCTTTATAGATTTCGACCATGGCCATCACCTGCTCGCCCTGGCTGTCGAACAATGGGATGTAGTTCTCGATGAACAGGTATTGGGGGGCGCGCTCGAACTTCTGTTCTTCGCGGTCCTCTTCGGCTTTGTGGTAGCTGGCCGAAACCGCCTTGCGCGAGCGGAACGCGCGGTCCAGGTCGCCATCGGCCTCGATACGCTTGCCCACCAGTACCGGGTTGGTGGACCAGACGATGGTACGGTCGCGGGCATAGACGTTGGCCAGCAACGTGTCGGGCAGGTGCTCGACATGGTCGAGGAACTCGACCCGGGTCGACTCGGCCAGTTGCGGGCTGAACTGCAAGTGCTGCTGGTCCAGGCGCGGGTCGAGCAGCTCCCCCATGGTGGTGCCGGGCGGCAGCTGCGAATGGCGCACCTCGGCCTGGGCCATCGCCTGAATGAACTGGGCGGTGAGCATGGCGTCGCGCTCGACACTGTCACGCACCACGAAGCGGGTCGACACATAGCCCAGGCTGCCGGCGACCGAAGCAATGATGAGCAGGCTGATCACGGAAAACCAGCGCAGCAGATTGAACTCGCGAAGGGGGGCAGCGAAGCCACTGCCGGGCTGTGCGGAAGTCTTGCCGGGAGCATCGGTTTCCAGCGTCTGCATCGCTTCGTTCCCGCCCAAGGCTTGTAGTCAGGAGGCCACCAACCGGATGCTACCGTCAGTAGCAACTTGATGTCACTGCGCCACTGCGACTGCAGCTGCCAGTCGTCGTAGATTTCACATTGCAAAAAGCCAGCCATTGCCACCAAAAAAACAATAAAACCTTATTTATTAGAGACATACACTGCTTTATTGATAATGAATCGAGAAGCAACCCCCACATTTGGGTGGGTATTACCCAATATCAAATAATTACTTTAAAATCAGTACGTTGAAGATCTTTCTTGAAGCGATATATCAAGATTGAGCCAGCCGAAAATTGAGTGAGACTCGGGTGCCATGTCCCTCGCTGCTGCTCAACCTCACCGACCCGCCAAAGCGTTCCATGATGCGTTTCACCAGGACCAGCCCCACCCCAAGCCCGCCTTGCTTGGTGGAAAAGAAGGGCCTGAACGCCATGCGCTGCTGCCGCTCATTCATGCCTTTGCCGGTGTCGGACATGCGCAAGGTAACGCTGCGCCGATCCTGCTTGACCACCTCGACCCGCAACCGGCCACCCTGCTCCATGGACTCCAGCGCATTGTCGATCAGGCTGTTGAAAATCTGCCCGAGCAATACCGGCTGGCCAAGCACCTGCACAGCCGGTAACGGTTGCAGGTCCAGGGTCACGCCGCTGCGGGCCAGCGGCACGGCAAAGGTCTGCAGGCTTTCCTGCAGAGTCTGGAGCAGGTCCACGGCGACCGCTTCGTCGTTCAACGGCCGCAGCGACTGCAGCAACTGGCGGATCCAGTGCGACATACGGTCGACCTGGTTGATGATTTCATCGATGTTGCGCTGCGCCGGGCCCTCGTCGAACACCTGGGCCAGTTCGGCACTGGAGCGGATGCTCGCCAATGGGTTGCGCAGACTGTGCGCCACGGCTGAGGACACCTCGCCCAGCGCGACATAGGTTTCGTTGCTGATCAGACGCTTCTGCTGTACCGCCATCAGCCGTGAAGCGCGGCGCATGATGCCGTACAGGCCGATATAGACCAGCCCGGCGCCCAGGGCCATGGCCAACCAAATTCGGATCAGGCCATGCTCGATGCGCACGATCAGGTCGTGGGGCTCCTTGTAGATCTCCACCATCGCCGTGACCCGTTCACCATCGGCGTCAAACAGCGGGATGTAGTTCTCGATGAACAGTTGCTCGGGTGGGGTCACGAACTTCCGCTCGGCGCGGGCCTGTTCAAAATGGTGATAGCTGGCCGAGACCCGCATCTTGTATTCGAAGGCCCGGTCCAGGTCTTCATCGCCTTCGATCAGTTTGCCCATTAGCGCCGGGTTGCTCGACCAGATCACCGTGCGGTCAGGGGCGTAGATATTGGCCAGGAGCATGTCCGGCAGGTGGGCGATGTGGTCGAGAAACTCCCCACGGGCCTTGCGCCGGGCCTCGGGCGCCACGCCTGGCAAGGCGGTAGGGTCGGTGCGCGGGTCGAGCAGCTCGCCCATGGTGCGTACATTGGGGATTGCCACATGGCGCACTTCGGCGTCGGCAATGGAGGTAATGAACTGGGCGGTCAGCAACGCGTCCCGCTCGACGCTTTCATTGATGATGAAGCGGCTGGAAATCAACCCCAGCCCGGCGGCCACCGAGAGGATGATGGCCAGGCTGACCCAGGCGTACCAGCGCAACAGGTTGAACGGTTTGCGCGGGGTGCCGGTTTCAGCGCCGGCAGGTGCCTCTGGCGTCTCGGAACGGGGAGCGATGTCCATGGCGGCTTCCACTGCTGAGCACCTGTGAAAGGTTATAGCCCAGAGTTGGGGAATCCATGGCACTGATTTTCATCATGCCGATGCAAGGTGGGCGGCAGTTACAGCGGCGAATCCGCCGCCAGCCCCTGCAGCTTGCGGTATTCGCGCAGCACATTGGGCACATAGCGCCGGGTTTCGGCGAACGGCGGCACCGCCCCGCGGCGTAGCACGGCATCGGGGCCAGCGTTGTAGGCAGCTACCGCCAGGGTGATGTCGTTGTCGAACAGGGTCAGCATGCGCTTGAGGTAGCGCGCACCGCCCAGCACGTTGTCTTCCGGGTCCAGGGCATCTTCCACACCCATTTCTTTCGCCGTGCCCGGCATCAACTGCATCAGCCCGACCGCCCCGGCCGCCGAACGGGCCTTGGGGTTGTAGCCGGACTCGGCCTTGATCAGCGCATGCAGCAGTGCCTGCGGCACGTTGTGCCGGCGCGCTGCAGTGGCCACCAGTTCAGCGTACGGCCGCCCGGTGATCAGCTGCGCGTTGGCCGGGCCAGCCTGGGCAATGGGTTCGCTGATCACCCGTTCATAGTGGCGCCCGGGCCGATGGACGTTGGTCAGTACATAGCCGCCCTTGGCATCGATGGAGATATACACGTCGGCCTGGGCGGTAGCCCCTGCCAGCCAGATCATTCCCAGGATAATCCCACGCATGTCGGTCGCCTCCCCGCCGTGCCCCCGATGTGGGGGAAATGCCCCGGAAAACCCGGGCTTTACGCTGATGACGCAAGCACTGTGCCGCTTGCCATGGCGCATGGCGCAAGGCCCCGAGGCAGACGTGCACGGCTGTTGCATGGAGCAGCAAAACCCTGAGCAAGCATGTCCCCATGCAGGAGGGCTTCACCATGCAGCGCAAACCCAATCGCCAAAAAGGCTTCACTCTGCTCGAACTCCTGGTGGTGCTGGTGGTGCTCGGCTTGTTGGCCGGCATCGTCGCACCCAAGTACTTCAGCCAGCTCGGCCGTTCGGAAGCGAAGGTGGCCCGGGCGCAGATCGAAGGCCTGGGCAAGGCCCTGGACCTGTACCGCCTGGAGGTCGGCCACTACCCCAACAGTGAACAGGGCCTGCAGGCTCTGGTGGCCGCGCCCAGCGGCGAGGCCCGCTGGTCTGGCCCCTACCTGCAGAAAGCCGTGCCACAGGACCCGTGGGGCCGCGCCTATATCTACCGGCAGCCGGGCGAAAACGGCGGCGAGTACGACCTGCTGTCGATGGGCAAGGACGGCCAACCCGGCGGTGACGGTGAAAACGCCGAAGTCACCAGCTGGCAATGAGGAGCAAGACCATGCGCTTTAGCCTCAAGGCCCTGGGCAGACAGGGCGTGGTGCAATTGCAGATCGATGCCGAGGACGCCGACCAGGCGCGCCGCCAGGCCGAGGGTCAAGGTTTGCGGGTGGTCAGCGTACGCGGCCAGGGCGGTACCTTGCGCAATGTGGCCTGGCGCCGCCAGGCCGCGTTCGACCTTGTGTTGTTCAGCCAGGAATTGACCACGCTGCTGCATGCCGGCCTGCCGTTGATCGATGCCCTGGAAAGCCTGGCGGAAAAAGCCCCTGCCGGGGCGGCGCGCAAAGTCTTGTCAGCCCTGGTACGCCAGCTCTACGAGGGCCGCTCGCTGTCCCAGGCACTGGCCCAGCAGCCGCGGATATTCCCGCCGCTGTACGTGGCACTGGTGCAGTCCAGCGAACGCACCGGTGCCCTGGGCGACGCCCTGCACCGCTACATCGGTTATCGCCAGCGCCTGGACCTGGTCCGGCAAAAGCTGGTGGGCGCTTCGGTGTACCCGCTGCTGCTGCTGCTGGTGGGCGGTGGCGTGGTGCTGTTTCTGCTCGGCTACGTGGTGCCGCGCTTCAGCCTGGTGTTCGAGGGCATGGGCAGCGAACTGCCGTTGATGTCGCGGGTGCTGATGCAAGTCGGCCTGTTCCTGCATGCCCATCAACTGCCCTTGGCCCTGGCCACGGCGGGCAGCATTGGCGCGCTGGTGCTGCTGCGCCGCAACCCTGTGCTGCGGCGCTGGCTGTCACGCCAGGTAAGGCGCATGCCGGCCTTGCACCAACGGTTGATGATGTACGAACTGGCACGTTTCTATCGTTCGCTGGGGATTCTGCTGCAAGGCGGCATCCCCATCCTCACGGCCATGGGCATGGCCCGCGGGCTTTTGGGCAGCGCTGCGGGACAGGGCCTGGAACAGGCCAGCCGGCGGGTGGGTGAAGGCTTGCCGCTGTCGGAGGCGTTGGAGGCCGGGCAGTTGGTGACACCGGTGTCACTGCGGCTGCTGCGGGCGGGGGAGCAATCGGGCAACCTGGGTGAGATGCTCGAACGCTGCGCGGATTTTCATGACCAGGAGATCGGCCGTTGGGTGGAGTGGTTCGTGAAGCTGTTCGAGCCGCTGCTGATGACCTTCATCGGCTTGCTGATCGGGGTGATCGTGATCTTGATGTACATGCCGATCTTCGAGCTGGCATCGAGTATTCACTAACCTGCGCGGGCCCCTTCGCGGGTATGCCCGCCCAGAGGCCCGCGCAGGCAGCTCAGTAGTCGAACCGGTCCACGGCCCGCCGCCGCTCATTGTCATCGCGCCGATCATAGCTGGCCGTGGTCTGGATGTTGGCATGGTGCGCCAGCTTCTGTGCAATCGACAGGTCGTGCTCTTCGATCACCCGGGTGATGAATGCCCGGCGAAAATCATGCGGCATGATCTTCACCCCAACCTGCGCCCCCCGCTGGCGGGCGATGTAGTAGATCGCGTGCTTGGTGATGCGCGCGCGGGTAATGTGGTTGCCGCGGCGGATGCGGTTGAACAGGAACGGGTCGTCCGACGCCCCTTCGGGCAAGTCCTGGCGGCGCAATTCAAGCCACGCCTGAAGCTTTTCGAACGCCCACACCGGGGCATACTTGATCAGTTGCCGGTTGCCCTTGCCCAACACCTGCAGGCTACGGGCTTCGAAGTCCACCTGGTCAAGGTCGATGTCCACCGACTCCGACTTGCGCATGCCGGTGCCGTACAGCAGCGCAATGATCGCCGCATCACGCACACCCTGCGGGCGGGGGTCGGCGGCGCATACGTCCATCAATTCGCGAATCAGGCTGCGACGAAGGTTGCGTCCGGGTGGCAGGCGGCTGCCGGTCGCCGGCTTGACCTCGCGGATACGCAGCAACTGCTCGTGGTCGATCAGGCCCTGGCGCCAGGCTTCGTTCATCACCCCGCGTATGGCGTTGACGTACAACGACGAACTGTTGGGCGCGTAGCCATCGGTGCGCAATGCCGCCACCAGGCCGATCACATGGCCAGGCTCGAGCCTGTGCCAGGGCACCTCGGCAAGGTTGCAGTCGACGAAACCCAGCCGGTCGGCGGCGTCCTGGAGGATATAGCGCATGGTCTGCTGGCTGGACGGTGCCAGCCGGGCAAGGTACTGCAACAACGGGTTTTGCGAGAGGTCGGACAAAACGTGAATCCTGTAGCGATGCCTGGCGGGCAGGCCACCCGGCGTAAAGCGGCCCGTGCCATTACCTTGAATTTCAGGGGCTTCGGCACGAGCATGAGCTGAAATGGTATCCCATAGGCTATCGTGGTAGCCATGACTCACTGCCGCTGAGGCCCCATGGCCCTTCACCGCTTGACCCGCAGCCACCCCCGCCTGAGCTTCGCGGCCTTGGTCGGTTTTGCCAGTGCCTGGTTCATGCCTGCCGCCGACACCGTCCAGCGTATCCTCGCCGGCTGGAACCTCGGGGTCTGGCTGTATTTGCTGCTGGTGCTGTGGCTGACCTGCCGGGCTACCCCCGAGCAAGTGCGCACCGTGGCCCGTGTCGAGGATGAAAACGCCGGCCTGGTGCTGTTCACCGTGTGCATCGCGGCCATCGCCAGCCTCGCTGCCGTTACCCTGCAACTGGTGTCCAGCCGCGGCCTGCAAGGCACTGCCCTGGCCCTGCACTACCTCTACACCGGATTGACCGTGGCGGGCTCGTGGCTGCTGATCGGTTGCATCTTCAGCCTGCACTATGCCCGGCTGTTCTACACCGGCGACCGTCACGAACCGGCGCTGCGCTTTGCCGATGGGGAGCGCAACCCGGATTATTGGGACTTCCACTACTTTTCGTACACCATCAGCGTCGCCGTGCAAACCTCTGACATCGGCGTGGGCGGGCGCGGCATGCGCCGGGTGGTATTGGCCCACTCACTGGTAGGCTTCGTGTTCAACACGGCAATCCTCGGCTTCACCATCAACATTGCCGCCGGCCTGCTCGGCTAGCACGCGCCGCGCGCAGGCGCCGATGCGCCGGCACACCTCTTCCAGTTGTACGCCTGCAAGCACCAACGCCATGCGTACATGCCCCGCTGCGCTGGGCCCAAAGGCATCCCCTGGCAGCAGCGCTACGCCCTCCTCCATCAGCAGCCGCTGGGCGAAGGCCTGGGCGCTGAGCCCGGTGGCGCGGATATCCAGCATCACGAACATGCCGCCAGCCGGGCGATGGGCGCGTACCCCAGGGCAATCGGCCAGGGCAGCGCACACACAATCGCGCCGTTGCCGGTAGGCCTCGCGCATCGTCCGCACGGCAACCAGGTCCTGCTCCAGCGCCACCCGGGCGCCCTGCATGACGAACTCGGGCAAACCAAACAACATGGCCATGGCCAGGTTGGCCAGGTGCGCAATCAGTGCCGGAGGGCCGACCACCCAGCCCACGCGCCAGCCACTCATGGCATGCGACTTGGACACGCTGTCGATGATCACGCAACGCTCGCTCATCCCCGGCAGGCTGGCCGGGTTTGCCGGTTCACCCTCGTAGAGCAAGCCACTGTAGACCTGGTCACAGATCAACCACAGGTCATGTTCAAGGCAAAGCTGTGCCAGTTGCGCCATGTCCTGTGGGGAGATCGCCGCACCGGTCGGGTTGTGCGGTGTGTTGAGCAGCAGCCCACGGGTACGTGAGGTGATGGCCTGCGCCACGGCCTGCGGGTCGAGGCGAAAGCCCTGCTCGGGGCTGACCGGCACCTGCACCGGCTGCGCCCCACAGGCGCCGAGCACGCCGTGGTAGGTGACGTACATGGGCTGCGCAACGATCACCTCGTCGCCCGCTTCAAACAGGCATTGGCAAACGGCATACAGCGCGCACTGGGCGCCGGCGAGCACCATCACTTGCTCTACGCTGACCTGCGCACCGCTGCGCCGAGCGATGGCCTGGCGCAGGGCCAGGTTGCCACGCACATCGCTGTAATGCGTGTCGCCGCGGCGCAGGCTGCTGACCGCAGCTTCGACGACGGCAGGCGGCGTATCGAAGTCGGGGTCACCGACCGACAACAGGAAAATTTCACGCCCTTCGCGGCGCAGCGTCTGGGCTTGATAATGGATATCCCAGGCAGCAGCGGCTTCGCCGGCGATGCGTTGAGTGAGCGTGGAATAGCGCATGACTGTCTCCCTGTCTGCCCAGCTCGCACCGCTCGTCCGAAAACGTCGTGCGCCGATTGGGGTTAAAAATAGCAGAACCCACCCGGGCTTCTGCTGCTCTCAGGGAGCGAAAACGTTTGCCTGGCCATTTGCCGCCAGACGGTGAGCATGGCCTCTTTGTGACCGGGTTCATGCATGGATTCTTTTATCGCGCTTTACGCAGAACAACGGCGTGGCCGGTGCTATCTTTAGGTTCCCGGCAGCCGTGCTCACGGCCCCTCGATCACCGCGTCCAGGCAAGGACAAGGAGGCTGGCATGAACAAGATGACGTTCCCCAACGCCTGCCAGGTGATGCGCTGGCATTTTCACCCGCTCGGCTTCGAGGCCAGCATGGATGCGCCACGCAGCATGATCGCGCGGCTGTTCGACCGAGCCACGGGCGAAACCTTGCTGGCAATTGCCGGCATCCCCTGCACCGCCATCATGGCGGCGGCCGATGTCGAACGCATCATCGAGGCAGTGGAGGCCGAGATGGAGGCTTTCGTACCGGTCTTCGGCTTGCGAGACGCGGGCTAGGCGACCGCTTCCGGGCTCTGCTGCAATGCCTGCAAGTTGCCCATGAACTGCTCGGCCGGCACCGGCTGGCCCAACAGATAACCCTGCAACGAATCACAGCCCAGACGCGTCAGGAAATCCTGCTGCCCGCCCGTCTCCACGCCCTCGGCAACGATGCGCAGGCCAAGCGCCTGGCCCAGCGCGACAATGGCCGAAACGATGGCCGCGTCATCGCTGTCCTGCTCCAGGTCGCGCACGAAGCCGCGGTCGATCTTCAGCTCGTTGGCGGGCAGGCGTTTGAGGTACATCAGGCTCGAATAGCCGGTACCAAAGTCGTCGATCGACAAGTCCACGCCCATGTCGGACAAGCGCTGCAGCACCGTCAGGCTGGCATCGGCATCATGCATCGCGGTGGTTTCGGTGATTTCCAGGGTCAGGCAGTTGGCCGGCAGGCTATTGTCGCGCAAGGCGCGGGCGACGCTGTCGACCAGGCCGGCATGGCAGAACTGGATGGCTGACAGATTCACCGCCATGCGCCAGCCCGTGCGCCCCTGGTCAAGCCACTGGCGCATCTGCCGGCACGCTTCGTCCAGCACCCACTCGCCGATCGGGATGATCAGGCCTGTTTTCTCTGCCAGGCCGATGAAACGGTCCGGCAGCAACAACCCGTGCTGCGGGTGCTGCCAACGCAGCAGGGCCTCGGCGCCGATCGGCTGGCACGCCTGGGCATCGAACTTGGGTTGGTAGTGCAGGCAGAACTGGCGCTGCTCCAGGGCCAGGCGCAGGTCTTGCAACAGTTGCAATTGCTGGCGGGCATTGCTGTTCATCGACACGTCGAAGAAGCTGTAGCCGTTCTTGCCGGCGCTCTTGGCGTGGTACATGGCCGCATCGGCGTTGCGCAGCAGCTCAAGCTGGTCCTGGCCGTTGCCCGGGTACAGGACAATGCCCAGGCTCGCCGTCAATTGCAGGTCATGCTCGGCCACGCGGAACGGCCGCGACACCAGGTTGACCTGCTTGACCGCCACGTCCATGGCGTCTGTCGGCTCCTGCAGTTCCACCAGCAGCACGAACTCATCGCCACCGATCCGCGCCAGGGTGTCCTGGCTGTGCAGGTGGCCACGCAGGCGCGCAGCCACCGCCTTGAGCAGCAGGTCGCCCACATGGTGACCGAACGCATCGTTGACGGGTTTGAAACCGTCCAGGTCGATGAACATCAGCGCGAAACACCCGCCCTGCTCCGCCACCTTGCCAATCGCCTGCTCGATACGGTCAGACAGCAGTGTACGGTTGGGCAGGCCGGTCAGCGTGTCGTGCAGCGCCAGTTGGGTCAGTTCCTGGTTGGCCAGGGTCAGCGAACGGGCAAGCTCGGCGGTACGCGCCTCCAGGCGCGCATCCAGCACCGAGGTCAGCAAGGCCACCGCGAGTACCGCCAAGGTGGTGATCAATACCAGATAGACCAGCCCTTCGCCCTGCAATCCACCGGCCAGAGCACCGCAGAAACTCCCCGCCGGGAAGTTCGCCGCCGCCATCCCGGTGTAGTGCATGCCGACGATGGCAACCCCCATCAGCACAGCCGCCAGGCCACGGATCTGTCGCACATACGGGGTATGCCTGCGCAGGCGGAAGGCGATCCACAGCGCCGCCGCCGAAGCCCCCACCGCTATGGCCAGCGAGGCGCCGAACAGCGTCGGGTCGTAGTCGATCCCGGGCAACATGCGCAGCGCCGCCATACCGGTGTAATGCATGCAACTGATGCCCGCCCCCATGATCAGCGCGCCAAACGCCAACTGCAGCAAGGGCAGGCGCGGCTGGCTCACCAACCACAGGGCGAAACCCGACGACAGCACGGCGATCAGTAGCGACAAAGCCGTCAGGCCAATGTCGTAGCCGAGGTCGATCGGCAGGCTGAAGGCGAGCATGCCAATGAAGTGCATCGACCAGACGCCGATGCCCATCGCCAACGCTCCCCCGCCCATCCACAGGTACACGGCCTGGCCTTTGGCCGTGGCGATGCGACCGGTCAGGTCGAGCGCGGTGTAAGACGCGAGGATGGCCACGCACAGCGAAATCAACACCAGCGAAGAGGAGTAACTACCGGTCAGCATGGGGAGTTCCAGCAACGGGACAGAGGGGCCCGAAAAAACTGACGATTGTACTCAAGCTTTGGCGAAACGCACGGGGTTTTTGCGAATGGGAATGGATCCAAAAATAATCAAAATACAGCTTAAAGCCCGAGCTAGAGCGCTTCCGGCGACAAGTGACATCAAATAGCCACTTGTCGGTTCATCTGCACTATCGTTCCTGGTAATCAAAGACTTACGTGGCCCTGGAAAACCGGCAAGCCCAGTCCACCAGGTTCGATGCAGGTCCAATCACTCCTGTTCGGCAAACGCCTGCTCGGCATCCCAACCACCACCCAGTGCGGCAATCAGCTGCACGCTGGCCACCAGGCGCCCCTGCAGCAGGTTCAGGGCACTGCGCTCGTTGCTGAGCGCCGTGGCCTGCACGTTCACCACATCCAGGTAGCCGATCAACCCGGCGCGGTACTGGTTCTCGGTCAGGCGCAGCGATTCGCGCGCGGCATCCAGCGCTTCCTGGCGCACGACCGCTTCGTCGGCATACACCTTGAGCTGCACCAGATAGTTCTCGACTTCCTTGAAACCGTCGAGCACGGTCTGGCGGTACTGCGCCACGGTCTGGTCATACACCGCGACGGTACGGTCCACTTCCGCGCTGCGCTTGCCGGCATCGAACAGGGTCAACGCCAGTTGCGGGCCCACCGACCAGTAGCGGTTGGGCAGCTGTATCCAGTTGTTGAACGTACTGCTGGAATAGCCACCGCTCATACTCAGGCTCAAGTCCGGGAAATACGCCGCGCGGGCCACGCCGATGTTGGCATTGGCCGCCATCACGTTGCGCTCGGCCGAAGCGATGTCCGGGCGCCGCTCAAGCAGCTGCGACGGCAGGCTGACCGGAATCTGCGGCAAGGCCGGGATAGTCTTGCTGTCGGCGAGGGCAAACGCTGCAGGCGCCTTGCCCAGCAACACCGCGATGGCGTTCTCGAACTGCGCGCGTTGCCAGATCAGGTCGATCAGGTCGGCCTGGGTGCTCTTGAGCTGGGTGCGCGCCTGGGCCACTGCGTCAGGGCCCGAGACGCCGGCGCGGTATTGGTTTTCAGTCATGCGCAACGAACGTTCATACGTTGCGACAGTGGCTTCCAGCAGGCGTTTCTGCTCGTCGATGACGCGCAGTTGCAGGTAGTTCTGCACCAGCTCGGACTGCTGGCTGAGGCGGATCGCGGCGAGGTCGGCGAAGCTGGCTTCGGCACTGGCCTCGTTGGCGTTCATGGTCTCGCGCAGCTTGCCCCACAGGTCGATTTCCCAGCTCACGCCGAGTTGCGCGTTGTAGGTGTTGCGGATGCCGCTGCTGTTGTTGGACAAACTTGAGCTGGAACTGCCGGTGCCTTGCGCCGAGCGGTTCTTCCCGGTGGTCAGGTCCAAGCTTGGGAACAGGGAGGCGCGGCTGCTGCGCACCAGCGCCTGAGCCTGGCGGTACTGGGCTGCCGATTGCGCAACGGTCTGGTTGCTACGGTTGAGCTCTTCGACCAGCGCGTTGAGGCCCGCATCGCCGTAAACCTCCCACCAGGCGCCTCGGGCGATGGCATCGGACGGCTTGGCCTGGGTCCAGCCTTCGGCCTGCTTGAACTGCGCAGGTGTGCTCAGTTCAGGGCGGTGATAGTCGGGGCTCAGGGTACAGGCGCTGAGCAGCACCGCGCACAGCCCGGCGCCGACCAGGCGCGAGCCACGCCCGCGGGTCAGCAGCTGCAGGGCGTGGTGGAGTGGAGTCTGGGCAAAGTTCATAGCGGAGTTTCCAGAGCGGCATCGGTGCGCACGCCGCGCCAATGGTTGAATCGGTGGCGCAGGCGGTCCAGGTACAGGTACACCACCGGCGTCGTATATAGGGTCAGCACCTGGCTGAACACCAGGCCGCCAATGATGGTCAGGCCCAGCGGCTGGCGCATTTCCGCGCCCTCCGCGCGGCTCAGCAACAGCGGCAAGGCACCCAGCATGGCCGCCAGCGTGGTCATCAGGATCGGCCGCAGGCGCAGCAGGCAGGCGCGGCGGATCGATTCCTCCGGCGTCAGGCCCTGGTGGCGTTCCAGTTGCAGGGCCAGGTCGATCATCAGGATGGCGTTCTTCTTCACCACCCCGATCAGCAGGAACAGGCCCAGCAGCGAGATCAGGCTGAACTCCCCGCCCGTCACGTAAAGCGCAAGCAAGGCACCGACCCCTGCCGAAGGCAAGGTCGAGAGAATGGTCAGCGGGTGGATGTAGCTTTCGTAAAGAATGCCCAGCACCAGGTACACCAGCACCAATGCGCCAAGGATCATGAACGGCTGGCCTTGCTGGGTCTTGGCGAAGGCGTCGGCAGTGCCGCCAAGCTTGGCGATCACGTCCTCGGGCAGGCCGAGCCTGGCCACCGCCCGCTCCACCGCCACCATGGCCTGATCCGGGCTGTAGCCTTCGGCGACGTCGAAGGCGATGTCTTCGGAGGCGAACTGGCCCTCGTGGCTGACCCGGTCGTTGGCCAGGCTGTTTTCGTAGTGGGCGATGGTCGACAGCGGCACACGTGCACCGTCACTGGTGATCACCTGCACCTGTTCCAGGGTGCTCGGGTCCCAGGCGTACTTGGGGTTGATCTCCAGCACCACCTGGTACTGATTGAGGCTGTCGTAGATGGTCGAGATCTGCCGCTGACTGTAGGCATTGTTCAGCACCGTGGTGACCATGCTCATGTCGATGCCCAGGCGCTTGGCCTGGTCACGGTCGACCACCAGGGTGACCTGCTGGGTGCCGGAGCCGTCGCGGGCGTCGATGGCGGTCAGCTCGGGCAGTGCACGCAGCGCCGCGACCACCTTGGGGAACCACTGGCGCAAGGCGGCCAGGTCGCCGCTCTGCAGGGTGTACAGGTACTGCGACGAGGTCTGGTCACGGCCGCCACCGCCAAGCTGCAGGTCCTGGTCGGCCATCAGGAACAACCGCCCGCCGGGAACCTTGGGCATTTCCTTGCGCAAGCGCTCGATGACCTTCTGCGCGTCGATCTTGCGCTCGCTGATCGGTTTCAGGCGCACCAGCACCATGGCGTTGTTGGTGCCGCTGTTGCCGCCGATGAAGCCGGCAACGCTCTGCACCGCCGGGTCGGCCAGCAAGGCGCGGCGGTAGATCTCCATCTTCGGCTGCATCACGCTGAACGACAGGCCGTCGTCGCCGCGAATGAAGCCCATCAACTGGCCGGTGTCCTGCTGCGGGATCAGCGTTTTCGGCACCACCACGTACAGGGCGATGTTGATACCGATGGTCGCCAGCAGACTGAGCAGCGTCAGGCGCTTGTGGCGCAGGGCCCAGCCCAGGCTGCGGTCGTAGCCATCGACCATGCGTTTGTGCACCTTGTCGCTCCAGCGCTGCAGGCGCGACGGTTCGGCTCGGTGTGGCTTGAGCCAGCGGGCACACAGCATCGGCGTCAGGGTCAGGGACACTACCAGCGACACGATGATCGCCGCCGCCAGGGTGATCGAGAACTCCTGGAACAGGTTGCGCACGATGCCGCCCATGAACAGGATCGAGACGAACACCGCCACCAGCGAGACGTTCATCGACAGCAAGGTGAAGCCAACCTCCTTGGCGCCGAGAAACGCCGCGCGCATCGGCGGCTGGCCGTCCTCGATGTGCCGCGAGATGTTCTCCAGCACCACGATGGCATCGTCCACCACCAGGCCGGTGGCAAGGATCAGCGCCATCAGCGACAGGTTGTTCAGCGAGAAGCCGCACAGGTACATCACCGCGAAGGTGCCAACCAGCGATACCGGCACCGCCAGGCTCGGGATCAAGGAGGCGCGGAAGCTGCCGAGGAACAGGTAGACCACCAGGATTACCAGCACCACGGCGATCAGCAGAGTGTGCTCGGCCTCTTTCAGGGTGGCCTTGATCACCGGCGAGCGGTCCATGGCCACGTTCAGCTGGACGCTGGCAGGCAGCAGCGACTGCAGCGCCGGGAGTTGCGCGTGGATCTGGTCGACGGTTTCGATGATATTGGCGCCAGTCTGGCGGTTGACCACCAGCAGCACTGCACTCTGGTCGTTGAAGAAGCCGCTGTTGTAGCGGTTCTCGACGCTGTCGGTGATGGTCGCCACGTCGGACAAACGCAGGATCGTGCCATTCTGCTGGCGGATCACGATCGGCGCGTAGTCCTTGGCTTTTTCCAGCTGGTCGTTGGCGCGCACCTGCCAGTTGCGCTCGCTGTCCTCGACAAAGCCCATGGGCCGGCGCTGGTTGGCATTGGCCACTGCGGTGCGCACCTCGTCCAGCGACAGGTTGTACTGGTTGAGCAGTTGCGGCTCGACGGCAATGCGCACTGCCGGCAGCGAACTGCCACCGATCTGCACCTCCCCTACGCCGCTGACCTGGGCCAGGCTCTGCGACAGGATGGTGTCGGCCAGGTCGTACAGTTGGCCCTTCTGCAGCACGTCCGAGGTCAGCGACAGCACCATGATCGGTGCTTGCGCCGGGTTGATCTTCTTGTAAGTGGGCATGCTGCGCATACCGCTGGGCAACAGGTTGCGGGTGGCGTTGATGGCCGCCTGCACCTCACGCGCGGCGCCGTCGATGTCGCGGCCTTGCTCGAAACCGATGATGACCCGCGTCGAGCCCTGGTTGGAGCTACTGGTCAGGGTCGTGACGCCGGCGATGCTGCCGAGCTTGCGCTCCAGCGGCGTGGCCACCGTGGAGGCCATCACCTCGGGGCTGGCACCTGCCAGGTTGGCCTGCACCACGATGACCGGGAAGTCCATCTGCGGCAAAGGCGCCACCGGCAGCAAGCCGAAGCTCACACCACCGAGCAACATGATCGCCAGGCTCAGCAGCATGGTCGCCACGGGCCTGCGAATGAATGGGCCGGACAGGTTCATGCCTCGGCCTGCTTCACGTCAGTGGCTGGGCGCCAGCGGCGTGCCAGGCGGTCGAAGTACAGGTAGATGACCGGGGTGGTGAACAGCGTCAGTACCTGGCTTACCAGCAGGCCGCCGACCATCACCAGGCCCAGCGGCTGGCGCAGTTCTGCGCCGGAACCCGTGGCGAGCATCAGCGGTACGGCGCCAAACAGTGCCGCGAGGGTGGTCATCAGGATCGGCCGGAAGCGCAGCAGCGCGGCCTGGTAGATCGCATCGTGCGGGCTCATGCCCTGGTGGCGCTCGGCCTCGAGGGCGAAGTCGATCATCATGATCGCGTTCTTCTTGACGATACCGATCAGCAGGATGATGCCGATGATAGCGATCATGCCCAGGTCGTTGCCGCTGATGAGCAACGCCAGCAAGGCGCCGACCGCTGCCGACGGCAGGGTCGAGAGGATGGTCACTGGGTGGATGTAGCTTTCGTACAGCACGCCGAGCACGATGTACATGGTCACCACGGCGGCGAGGATCAGCAGCAAGGTGCTCGACAGCGACGCCTGGAAGGCCTCGGCAGCGCCCTGGAACTTGGTCTGCACGCCGATCGGCATGCCGATTTCCTGCTGCACCTGCTCGATGACCTTGACCGCTTCGCCCAGGGACGCGCCGTGGGCCAGGTTGAACGACATCATCACCGCCGGGAACTGGCCGATGTGCGAAATGGCCAGCTGCGCCTGGCGCTGCTCGATGCGCGCCAATGCCGACAGGCGTACCTGCCCACCATCGCTGGCCTTGACGTGGATCGACTCCAGCGCCTGCGGGCCGATGGTCGCGGCATCGCGCGACTGCAGCACCACGCGGTACTGGCTGGCCTGGGTGTAGATGGTCGAAATCTGCCGCTGGCCGAAAGCGTCGTACAGGGCGTTGGTGATCTGCGAAACGTTGATTCCCAGGCGGCTGGCCATGTCGCGGTCGATCACCAGGTACACCTGCAGGCCCTTGTCCTGCAGGTCGCTGGCCACATCCTGCAGCTCCGGGCGCTGCTGCAGGGCGTTGACCAGCTTGCCGCTCCACTGCGCGAGCAGGTCGGCGTCGGGCGACGACAGGCTGAACTGGTACTGCGTGCGGCTGACCCGGTCCTCGATGCTGAGGTCTTGCACCGGCTGCATGAACAGGCGGATACCGACCAGCTTGTCGAGCTGTGGTTGCAGGCGGCTGATCACTTCCCCGGCGGTCACGTCGCGCTCGCCGTGGGACTTCAGGTTGATCAGCAGGCGGCCGCTGTTGAGCGTGGCGTTGTCACCGTCCACACCAATGTAGGACGATAGGCTCTGCACCGCCGGGTCCTGCAGGATCACCTTGCTCAGGGCCTGCTGGCGTTCGCTCATGGCAGCGAACGAGGTCGATTGCGGTGCCTCGGAAATACCTTGGATCACCCCCGTGTCCTGCACCGGGAAGAAGCCCTTGGGCACCGCCATGTACAGCACCACGGTCAAGCCCAGGCTAGCCACGGCCACCAGCAAGGTCAGCGGCTGGTGCCGCAGCACCCACTGCAGGCCACGGCCGTAGTGTTCGATCAGCCAGTCGATCCAGGCGCCGCTGGCCCGGTAGAAGCGCCCTTGCTCCTCCTCTTTGGGTTCACGCTTGAGCAACCGCGCGCACATCATCGGCGTCAGGGTCAGCGAGACCACCAGGGAAATCAGGATCGCCACCGCCAGGGTGATAGCGAACTCGCGGAACAGGCGGCCGACCACATCGGCCATGAACAGCAGCGGGATCAGTACGGCGATCAGCGAGAACGTCAGCGAGATCAGGGTGAAGCCGATCTGCCGGGCGCCCTTGAGCGCAGCCTGCATCGGGGTTTCACCCTCTTCGATGTGCCGCGAAATGTTCTCCAGCATGACGATGGCGTCGTCGACCACAAAACCGGTGGCGATGGTCAGGGCCATCAACGTGAGGTTGTTGATCGAGAAACCCGCCAGGTACATCACGCCGAAGGTGCCGATCAGCGACAGCGGCACGGCAATTGACGGAATGATGGTGGCACTGAACCGGCGCAGGAAGACGAAAGTGACCATCACCACCAGGACGATGGCGATCAGCAGCTCGTGCTGCACGTCCTTGACCGCGGCGCGGATGGTCTGGGTGCGGTCGGTCAGCACCGACACGTCCAGGCCAGCAGGCAGGTTGTCGGTGATCGACGGCAGCAGCTGCTTGATGCTGTCGACCACTTCGATGACGTTGGCGCCTGGCTGGCGCTGGATGTTCAGCAATACCGCCTGATTCTGGTTGGCCCAGGCCGCCAGGCGTTCGTTTTCGGCGCCGTCGACGATTTCGGCGACGTCCTTCAGGCGCAGCGGCGCACCGTTGTTATAGGCCAGGATCAGGTTGGCGTACTCCTCGGGGGAGCGCAGCTGGTCGTTCGCATCGAGCATCGACACCCGGGTCGGGCCGTCGAAGTTGCCCTTGGGCTGGTTGACGTTGGAGGCGCCGATGAGGGTGCGCACGTCATCCAGGTTGAGGCCGTTGGCGGCCAATGCATCGACATTGACCTTGATGCGCACGGCCTGGCGCTGGCCGCCGGCGATGCTGACCATGCCCACGCCGCTGATCTGCGCGAGCTTCTGCGCCACGCGGGTGTCGACCAGGTCGTTGAGCTTGGGCAGCGGCATGGTCTTGCTGGAAATGGCCAGGGTCAGCACCGGCGTATCGGCCGGGTTGACCTTGTTGTACACCGGCGGCGCCGGCAGGTCGCTGGGCAGCAGGTTGCTGGCAGCGTTGATGGCCGCCTGCACCTGTTGCTCGGCAACGTCCATGTTCATGTCCAGGCTGAAGCGCAGGGTCAGCACCGAGGCGCCGCCGGAGCTGGTCGATGCCATCTGGGTCAGGCCCGGCATCTGGCCGAACTGGCGTTCCAGCGGCGCGGTCACGGCGCTGGTCATTACCTGCGGGCTCGCGCCCGGGTACAGGGTCATGACACGGATGGTCGGGTAATCGACCTGCGGCAAGGCCGACACCGGAAGCAACTTGTAGGCGATCAGGCCGGCCAGGACGATGGCCAGCATGCTCAGCGTGGTGGCGACCGGGCGGAGGATGAACAGGCGCGACAGGTTCATGCGCCCGCCTTGCCTGCCGCTTCACCGGACTGCGCCGAGCCTTTGGCGTCCTGGCCCTGCAGGTGCTGCCCGGGGGTGGTCGGCACTTGCGAGCTGTCTTCGACCACTTCCACCTTGGTGCCTTCGCGCAGGCGGTCGGTGCCTTCAAGGACCAGCCGGTCACCCGCCTTCAGGCCTTCGAGGATCACGCTGTTCTCACCGTCGCTGGCGCCCACCTTGAGCTTGCGCACATTGACGGTGTTTTCGGCATTGACCACATAGGCGAAGGTGCCGTCGTTACCGAACTGGATGGCCGCTGCCGGGGCCATCACCACCTGCTTGAGCGTATCGGCCAGCAGGCGCACGTTGACGAACTGGTTGGGGAACAGGGCCAGGTCCTTGTTCTCGAAGCGGCCCTTGAACTTCAGGGTGCCGGTGGTGGTGTCGATCTGGTTGTCGATGCTCCCCAGCACGCCCGTGGACTGGAGTTTGCTGTCGCTGCGGTCCCAGGACTCGACCGGCAGGCTGGCGCCGCTGCGGTAGCGCTCGAGCACGGTGCTCAGCTCGGTTTCCGGCAGGGTGAAGGCGACGCTGATTGGCTCGGTCTGGGTGATGACCACGAGTGCGGTGGTGTCGTTGGCCGCCACCAGGTTGCCCAGGTCCAGCTGGCGCAGGCCCACGCGGCCATTGATCGGTGCGCGGATCTGGGTGAAGTCGAGGTTCAGGCGGGCATCGGCGACTTGGGCCTGGTTGGTTTTCACCAGCCCCTGGAACTGCGCCACCTGGGCTTCGGAGGTGTCGAGGGTCTGCTTGGCGATGCTGTCTTCGGCGTACAGCCCTTTATAGCGTGCCAGGTCTACCTGGGCGTTTTTCAGCTGCGCCTGGTTCTGCGCCAGCGTACCTTCGGCCTGTTGCAGGGCGATGCGATAGGAACGTGGGTCGATCTCGGCGAGCAAATCGCCGGCCTTGACCTGCTGGCCTTCCTTGAAGTGGATTTTCACCAGCTCACCGGCCACCCGGCTACGCACGTTGACCGTGTTGGTCGCGGTGACCGTGCCCAACGCCTTGTAGTAGAGCGGGAAGTCACCTACCCGCACCGGTTCGACACGCACCGGCACCGCCTCGGTCGAACCGCCGAAGCCTGGGCGCCCCATGCCCATGCCCATGCCTTTGCCTGGGCGCCCCCCGCCAGCCTCTTTGTGGGCAGGCGTTGCAGCGGGCCACAGCCACCAGGCCAGCAGGGCCACCAGCAGCAGGATCAGCAGGCCAACGAGCCAGCGACGGGGGGATCGGGAGACAGAAGCTTGCATGGGTTGAACGAACCTTGTTCGGAATGACGGCTTGGGGAGGGTGAACGATAAGCACTGGCATCGTTTTAGCAAAGGCCCTTTACCAGAGGTTTACCTTTGCCTGACGTAGCCAAGAGGCTGAACTTTAAATGAAAACGGCCCGGAAAGCGTTCCGGGCCGTTACAGGGTGTTGCTTGGAGAGGTTGAGGGGTGGAGAGTTCCGCTGTCAGCACCACCCTATCGCGGGCTTGCCCGCGATAGGGCCGGAACAGGCAACAAAAACCTGCCCTGCCCCCACGCAATCCTTACTTCAGTACCGCCAGCGCCGCGTCATAGTTCGGCTCGTCGGCGATTTCGCCAACCAGCTCGCTGTGCAGCACCTTGTCGTTCTCGTCCAGCACCACCACGGCGCGGGCAGCCAGGCCGGCCAGCGGGCCGTCGGCGATGGCAACGCCGTAGCTCTCGAGGAACTCGCGACCACGCAGGGTCGACAGGTTCTGCACGTTCTCCAGGCCTTCGGCGCCGCAGAAGCGTGCCTGGGCGAATGGCAGGTCGGCAGAGATGCACAGCACCACGGTGTTGGCCACTTCGTTGGCCTGGGCGTTGAACTTACGCACGGAGGTGGCGCAGGTTGGGGTGTCGACGCTCGGGAAGATGTTCAGCACCTTGCGCTTGCCGGCGAAGTCTTTCAGCGAAGTATCAGCCAGGTTACCAGCGACCAGGGAGAAGGCAGGCGCCTGGGCACCGGCTTTCGGCAGCTCGCCTTTGACCTGAACCGGGTTGCCTTTGAGAGTCACTTGAGCCATGGACGAAATCCTTATGCGGGGTTTGAAAAGGACCCTGAGTTAAGCATGAAGGCGGGCGGGTGCCTATGGGGGATGATGAAATTGTTCTATTGCCGGACAATTCCTGTGGACAAAAAAATGTCCGGGTGGCGACAAGCGACCCGGACACTTCCTAGAGCAAGCCGTGAATCAGGCCAGCAGGCCGTACACCACGGAAGTCAGCGCGACCAGGCCTACCACCACCACGAACACGTTGGACAGCGCACCGCTGTACTTGCGCATCGATGGCACACGGCGGATGGCGTACATCGGCATCAGGAACAGCAGCACCGCGATGATCGGGCCGCCGAGCGATTCGATCATGCCAAGGATGCTCGGGTTGAGGGTGGCGACGATCCAGCACACCACCAGCATCAACGCGGCAACCATACGGTCCAGCGCCTTGGCACCCGGGCGTGCGCCGGTCTTGGCGATGATGCCCTTGAGCCCTTCGCTGGCACCGATGTAGTGGCCCAGGAACGACTTGGCGATGGCGATGAAGGCGATCAGCGGCGCGGCAAAGGCGATGGTCGGGTTGCTGAAGTGGTTGGCCAGGTACGACAAGATCGACAGGTTCTGCGCCTTGGCTTCGGCCAGTTGCGCGCTGTCGAGCGTGAGCACGCAGCTGAATACGAAGAACAGCACCATCGCCACCATCAGCAGGTGGGCGCGGGCCAGGATCTGGCCGCTGCGCTCGTCGGCGTGCTCGCCGTAACGGCGCTTCTGGTCAACGGCAAAGGCCGAGATGATCGGCGAATGGTTGAACGAGAAGACCATCACCGGGATCGCCAGCCACACGGTGTGCAGGAATGCCGAGCCCGTCGGCAGCTGGGTGGCGCTGTCGAGGATACCGCCGGTCCAGTGCGGGACCAGGTACAGGCCCAGCATCGCCAGGGCGACGATGAACGGGTAGACCAGCAGGCTCATGACCTTGACCGTGGCCTGCTCACCGCAACGGACGATGGCCAGCAGGCCGAGGATCAGCACGAACGACAGCAGCGCCCGCGGCGGCGGCACCATGTGCAGTTGGTGCTCCATGAAGCTGGTAACCGTGTTGGTCAGCGCCACGCTATAGATAAGCAGGATCGGGAAGATGGCGAAGAAGTAGAGCACGGTAATGAGTGCGCCGGCCTTGATGCCGAAATGCTCTTCGACCACTTCGGTGATGTCGCCGCCGCTGCGGCCGGACAGGACGAAGCGGGTCAGGCCACGGTGGGCGAAGTAGGTCATCGGGAACGCCAGTGCGGCGAGGATCAGCAATGGCCAGAAGCCGCCGAGGCCGGCGTTGATCGGCAGGAACAAGGTACCTGCACCGATGGCGGTGCCAAACAGGCCCAGCATCCAGGTGGTGTCGTGACGTGCCCAGCTGCCCAGGGCTGCCGGGGTCGATTCTTCATAGCGCCGTTCGACGCTTGGGGCCTGCTCATTCATTCCGGGTGTAGCTCCACTCGCAAGACTGCAACAGGGCTGGGAATGGCGAAACAGACGCTTCGCGCAACCCAACCAAAAAGAGGGGCGCGATTGTGCACTGAAAGTGGGCGGTTGCGAAGCCCCGTCCGAGGGACGGTTGCACTTGTCATGACAACAAGGTGTAACCAAGGGGGCCGCAGGGCGGCCCCAGGCGGTATTACTTCTGAACGGCGGCGAACGCTTCGGCAACCCGTTGCAGGTTGGCCGGGCGCAGGCCGGACATGCACACGCGGCCGCTGTCGATCAGGTAGACACCGAACTCGTCACGCAGGCGGCGGACCTGCTCGACGCTGAAACCGGTGTAGCTGAACATGCCACGTTGGCGCAGGAAGAACTGGAAGTCCTGGCCTGGCAGCAACACGGCCAGTGCATCGACCAACGCCTGACGCATGTCGAGGATACGCTTGCGCATCACTTCCACTTCAGCTTCCCACTGGGCATTCAGGGCAGCATCGCCGAGCACGCCGGCCACCAGCTGGGCGCCAAAGTTGGGCGGGCTGGAGTAGTTGCGGCGCACGGTGGCCTTGAGCTGGCCCAACACGCTTTGGGTGGTGGCTTCGTCGTCGCAGACCACCGACAGGCCCCCTACCCGCTCGCCATACAGCGAGAAGATTTTCGAGAACGAGTTGCTGACCAGGCATGGTACGCCGGCACGGGCCATTTCGCGGATGGCGTAGGCGTCTTCCACCAGCCCTTCGGCGAAGCCCTGGTAGGCGATGTCGAGGAACGGGATCAACTGGCGCGCCTTGACCGCTTCCACCACCTGCTGCCACTGGTTCTGGGTCAGGTCGGCACCGGTCGGGTTGTGGCAGCACGGGTGCAGCAGCACCACGCTGTTGGCCGGCAGGGCCTGCAGGGCGGCCAACATGCCGTCGAAGTCGACGCCACGGGTGGTCTGGTCGAAGTACGGGTAGGTGTTCACCTTGAACCCGGCCCCTTCGAAGATCGCACGGTGGTTGTCCCAGGTCGGGTTGCTGACCCAGACTTCGGACTGCGGGAAGTAGCGCTTGAGGAAGTCGGCACCGACCTTGAGCGCGCCGGAGCCGCCTACGGTCTGCACGGTGGCCACGCGCTTGCCGGTCACGGCCGGGTGGTCGGCACCGAACAGCAGCGCCTGGATAGCCTGGCGGTAGCTGGCCAGGCCTTCCATCGGCAGGTACAGCGAGGCTTCGTGATCAACGCCGGCAATGCGTTTTTCCACCGCATCCACGGCCGCCAGCTGCGGCACCACGCCAGCCTCATCGTAGTACAGGCCGATACTCAGGTTGACCTTGTCGGCGCGCGGGTCGGCCTTGAAGGTTTCCATCAACGAGAGAATCGGGTCGCCGGCATAGGCATCGACATGTTTGAACACAGCGTGCAGCTCCTTGGATCAGGACAGTTCGGAAAGGCTGACCTGAGGATACCCGGAGTCGGCGGCTAGGAACATCACCTAATGTGCAAGGTCGTCTATGCATGAATGCACGGCCGATCAGCCCAGCAGCGCCTTGAGCCCCTGCAGCTCCTGCTCGGTCAGGGCCACCCCTTCGCGTTCGGCGACTTCCCGCTCCCGATAACGGCGCTCGCCCGGCATCCGCGTCAACCCCACGCCCTGCATCTGCTCGACCAGCTCGCGGCTGCGCTGGGCAAAGCGATCGCCTTCGGCCTTGCTCGGGTCGATGACGATGATCAGCTGCCCGGTCCACGGCGTCTTCGCCCCCGGATGGCCCGACCAATCGAACTCCCAGGAGAAATGCCCACCGGTTAACGCCGCCGCTAGCAATTCGACCATCATCGACAGCGCCGAACCCTTGTGCCCGCCAAACGGCAGCAGGGCGCCACCTTCAAGAATCGCCTGGGGGTCGGTGGTCGGCTGGCCGCCGGCATCCACGCCCATGCCTTTGGGCAATGGCTGGCCGGCACGCGCGGCGATCTGCACGTCGCCATGGGCCATGGCGCTGGTGGCCATGTCGAAGACAATCGGGTCATGCCCCGCACACGGCGCGGCGAAGGCGATCGGGTTGGTGCCGAACAAGGGCTTGCGCGCACCGTGCGGCACCACGCAAGTCATGCTGTTGACCACGCTCAACGCCACCAGGCCTTCATCGGCGAACGGCTCGACATCTGGCC
The DNA here is from genome assembly GCF_044744955.1 of Pseudomonas sp. NPDC087185. Classification (NCBI taxonomy): domain Bacteria; kingdom Pseudomonadati; phylum Pseudomonadota; class Gammaproteobacteria; order Pseudomonadales; family Pseudomonadaceae; genus Pseudomonas; species Pseudomonas sp. NPDC087185. Next base: position 431,089 of record NZ_JBIUZK010000003.1, read on the forward strand.
ACAGCGCGGCGAAATGGTGTGAGTTGTGGATCGCCAGCACAGCGATGCCTGCGCTACGGGCCTTTTCGACCAGCAGCGTACGTGCCGCTGCCAACGCCGGCTGGGCAAAGCCACCGCCCGCGTCGACCCTGACATAACCCGACGCCACATCGGTCACCTGCGGCGTGGCCTGGCCATTGACCCAGCCGCTGGCCAGGGTTGAGACATACCCGGGAATACGAAACACGCCGTGGCTGTGGGCACCATCACGCTGGGCACTGGCGCAATTGTGGGCAAGCACGCCGGCCACCGCCTCGCTGCAGCCATGACGCTGGAAGATCCCATGCAGCAGGCCCTGCAGTTCGGCAAGAGGCACGCGCACGATGGGGTGGGTGGAGGGTGCAGACATCTGAAGCTCCTTTCTTGGAATTGGAATTGGAATGGCAACAGCATTGGCAGCGACAAAAACTGTCCTGCATGTGACAGCTATCTGTCAAATATTGACGCAGTGACAGAAAACATTCATTTTCTATTTCACGCCTCACCTGGAGCAGTGGCATGAGCCAACCGATCAAGCAACGCCTGGAAAACAGCCTGCAAGGGGCCACGGCTTCGGGCCACAAGATCGCCAGCTACATGCTCGCCAACCTTCACGAACTGCCGTTCCAGACCTCGGCCAGCATTGCCGACAAGCTGGGTGTCAGCGAATCCAGCGTCGGGCGTTTCTGCCGATCCCTCGGTTATGCCCATCTCAAGGCGCTCAAGCAAGACCTGCAGAGCGACCTGGGCGATGGCCCGTGGCTGGTGGGCGACCGCCTGCAAGAATACCGCCAGCAGCACGACGACAGCCGCCGCGCGGGCAGCCTGGAGCTGGAGATCGCCGCGCTGGTGCGGGTGCATGAATACAGCCGCAGCGATGCCTGGCACCAGGCTGCCCAGCGCCTGGCAGACAGGCCACGGGTATTCATCGCAGGTTTTCAGACCGAGCGCGGCGTCGCCCAATGCATGGCCCACCTGCTGCATTACCTGCGCGATGGCGTACAGGGGGTCGATGGCAGCGCCGGGCACTTCGGCGAGGTGCTGCTGGGACGCCCGGAAAACAGCGCCCTGGTGGTGTTCGAGGCACGCCGTTATTCCCGCCATGCCCTGCTGCTGTGTCAGAAGGCACGCCAGGCCGGCATCCCGGTCACGCTGGTGACCGACACGTTCTGCGACTGGGGCGATGCCAATGCCGACGAAGTGTTCCGCATCCCCACCGAGTTCAATCTGTTCTGGGAATCCACCTCGGCGATGCTGTCGTGGGTGCACCTGATGGTCAACGAGGTCTGCAAGAAGCTCGGGCCTGATGTTGAAAAACGCTTGGAAGCGACTGCCGCTCTACATAACGAGTTCGTCGGCTACACGGCGGGCAAACAACAATAGCAAGAGTGCAAGAGGTGCGAGATGAACAAGACCATGGCTATGGTGGGTGCGTGTGCCCTGCTGCTGGCGGGTGCCGCCAGTGCCGAAACCCTGCGCTTCGCCACCGAGGGCGCCTACCCGCCCTTCAACTATGTAGATGCCGATAACAAACTGCATGGCTTCGACATCGACATCACCCACGCCCTGTGCGAACAGATGAAAGTCGAGTGCACCCTGGTCGCCCAGGATTGGGAAGGCATCATCCCCGCGTTGATGGCGCGCAAGTACGATGCCGTCGTGGCCTCGATGATCGACACCGAGGAGCGGCGCAAGAAAATCGCCTTCACCGACCACTACTACCGCACCCCGCTGACCGTCGCCGTGGCCAAGGACAGCAAGATCAGCGACGCCCAGAACACGTTCGACGGCTACACCGTGGGCGCCCAGTCGTCCTCCACCCAGGCCATCTATGCCGAGGACGTGTATGCCAAGGCCGGCGCCGACGTGAAGCTGTACCCGACCATGGACGAGGCCAACGCCGACCTCGCCGCTGGCCGCCTGGACGGGGTGATCGCCGATAAATTCCCGCTGCACGAGTGGATGAACAAGAACGGCCAGGACTGCTGCAAGGTGCTCGGCGACGTGGCCGGGACCAAAGCCGATGCCGCCATTGCCGTGCGCAAGGACGATGAGGCGCTGCGCCAGCGCTTGAATGCCGCGTTGAGGGCAATCGTCGCCAACGGCACCTACCAGAAAATCGCCAGCAAGTACTTCGACTTCGACATTTATAACTGACTTTCGGCCCCTATCGCCGGCTTGCCGGCGATTGAGGCCGGGCCAGCCAATACAAGGGATATGTCATGCTCGATCAATTGTCCTTGCTGTCCTTCGCCAGTGGCGGCTGGGGCCAGGCGCTCGTGGCCGGCGCGCTGGTCACCGTGTCGCTGGCCCTCGCCTGCCTGCCCATCGGCCTGCCGCTGGGCTTGGCGGTAGCCCTGGCGGCGCGCTCACGCAAACGCCTGCCGCGCGCCTGGGCGACCTGCTTTTCCACCGTGTTCCGTGGCTTGCCCGAGCTGCTGACCCTGCTGATCATTTATTACGGCTGCCAGATCGCCGCCCAGAAGCTGCTGGCCGCAATGGGCTATCAGGGCGAGTTCCTGATCAACACTTTCCTCGCCGCGATGATCGCCTTCAGCCTGGTATTCGCCGCGTTTTCAAGCGAGATCTGGCTCGCCGCCTTCAAGACCTTGCCCAAAGGCCAGCTGGAAGCCTGCTCGGCACTGGGCCTGGGCAAGCGCAAAGCATTCTTCAAGGTGGTGCTGCCACAGCTGACGCGCATTGCACTGCCAGGGCTTTCCAACAACTGGCTATCACTGCTCAAGGACACCTCGTTGGTATCGACCATCTCGTTGGTCGACCTGATGCGCCAGACCAACCTCGCCGTCAGCGTGACCAAAGAGCCGATGTTCTTCTATGGCGTGGCCTGCCTGGGCTACCTGCTGTTCTCGGCGCTGTCGGGGCAGGTGTTTGCCTACATAGAACGGCGTAGCAACCGCCATCTGCAAGGAGCACGCGCATGAGTGCCGAACAACTGCTGGCCCTGGTGCTCGACCCCGACCTGCTGGAGCGTTACGGGCCGCGTTTTGTCGACGGTCTGCTGGTAACTGCCAAGCTGGTGGCGATTTCCTTCAGCCTTGGCGCTGTACTTGGGCTGGCGCTGGCGCTGGCGCGGATGTCACGCCACCGGGTGCTGCAACGCCTGGCCGCCGGCTACGTCTACTTCTTCCGCGGCTCGCCCCTGCTGGCGCAGTTGTTTCTGCTGTATTACGGCCTGGGTTCGCTCAAAGGCTTCTGGCAAGACGTCGGCCTCTGGTGGTTCTTCCGCGAAGCCTGGTTGTGCACTTTGCTGGCCTTCACCCTGAACACCGCTGCCTACCAAGCCGAAATCTTCCGCGGCAGCCTGATGGCGGTTGCGCCGGGGCAGCACGAAGCCGCACGGGCGCTGAACCTGAAACGCTCGACCACCTTCTTCAAAGTGATCTTGCCGCAATCCTTGCTGGTGGCCATCGGCCCCCTGGGCAACGAACTGATCCTGATGATCAAGGCCAGCGCCATCGCCTCGCTGGTGACGATCTACGATCTGATGGGGGTGACCAAACTGGCCTTTTCGCGCAGCTTCGACTTCCAGATCTACTTGTGGGCCGCCGTGCTGTACCTGGTGATCGTCGAGCTGGTACGGCGCCTGCTGAAACACCTGGAAGCCCGCCTGGGCCGCCACTTGAACTGACCGAAGGATACATTCATGCATTGCCAGACCCTTGTCCTTGGCGCCGGTATCGTCGGCGTCAGTACCGCGCTGCACCTGCAGGCTCGCGGGCGCCAGGTGACCCTGATCGACCGCGACGCCCCCGGCAGCGGCACCAGCCATGGCAATGCCGGGCTGATCGAGCGCTCCAGCGTTATCCCCTATGCCTTCCCCCGGCAATTCGGCGCGCTGCTGCGCTATGGCCTGAACCGCCAACCCGACGTGCGCTACAGCCTGCTGCACCTGCCCAAGGCCGCGCCCTGGCTGCTGCGCTACTGGCGGCAATCGGCGCCCGGGCGGTTGGCCGGTGCTGCCGCCGACATGCTGCCGTTGGTGCAACGCTGCGTTGAGGAGCATGACCTGCTGATCGCCGCCGCCGGCCTTGAAGGGCTGGTGCAGGCCAAGGGCTGGATCGAGGTGTACCGCGACCCTGCGCTGTTCCAGCAGGCCAAGGCCGAGCTCAAAGGCCTGGCGCGTTATGGCCTGCAGTACGAAATTCTTGAGCGCGGGCAGCTGCAGGCCCGCGAACACCAGCTCGACAGCGCCGTGGTCGGCGGCATCCACTGGCTGGACCCGAAAACCGTGAATGACCCCGGCGCCCTCACCCGTGGCTATGCCGCGCTGTTCGTCCAGCGTGGCGGGCAGTTCCTGCATGGCGATGCGCGCAGCCTGCGCCAGGTCGGCAGCCAATGGCGGGTCGACAGCCAACGTGGGCCGGTCACCGCCGACGAGGTGGTGGCCTGCCTGGGCCCGCAGTCGGCCGAGCTGTATGAGCGCCTGGGCTATCAGATCCCGCTGGGTATCAAGCGCGGTTACCACATGCATTACGGCACCCGCAACGGCGCCCAATTACAGCATTCGATCTGCGATACCCAGGGCGGCTACGTGCTGGCGCCGATGGCGCGCGGCGTGCGCTTGACCACCGGCATCGAGTTCGCCGCCAGCGGCGCGCCGGGCAATGACATCCAGCTCAAACGCTGCGAAGCGCTGGCGCGCAAGCTGTTCCCGGCGCTGGGCGAGCGCCTGGACGACAAACCGTGGCTGGGCCGCCGCCCGTGCCTGCCGGACATGCGCCCGGTGATCGGCCCGGCGCCGCGGCACAAAGGCCTGTGGTTCAACTTCGGCCACGCGCACCACGGCCTGACCCTTGGCCCGGTCAGCGGCCGGCTGGTGGCCGAACTGCTCACCGGCGAGCCCCCCTTCACCGACCCTGCGCCTTACAGCGCGGCACGTTTCGACTGAAACCACGCGGGAGAACAAGAACATGACCGCCCCTTTGAGCGTTGCCAGCCTTGCCCTTGAAACCGACACGCGCCCGGTGCTGATCCGCATCGAGGGCCTGAACAAGCACTATGGCGCCTTCCATGTGCTGCGCGACATCGACCTGCAGGTGCGCGAAGGTGAACGCATCGTGCTGTGCGGCCCGTCCGGCTCGGGCAAATCCACCCTGATCCGCTGCATCAACCGCCTGGAAGTCGCCGAACAAGGCAGCGTCCACGTAGCGGGCACCGACCTGGCAGCCACCACCCGGCAAGCGGCCCAGGTGCGCAGCGAGATCGGCATGGTGTTCCAGCACTTCAACCTGTTTGCGCACATGAGCGTGCTCGACAACTGCCTGCTGGCCCCCACCACCGTGCGCGGGCTGTCGCGCAAGGACGCCGAGGAGCGTGCGCGGATGTACCTGAGCAAGGTGGGCATAGAAAGCCAGGCGCACAAATACCCCAGCCAGTTGTCCGGTGGCCAGCAGCAACGCGTGGCAATCGCCCGCGCACTGTGCATGAAGCCGCGCATCATGCTGTTCGACGAGCCGACCTCGGCACTCGACCCGGAAATGGTCGCCGAAGTACTGGATGTGCTGGTCCAACTGGCCGGCACCGGCATGACCATGCTTTGCGTCACCCATGAGATGGGTTTTGCCCGGCAGGTGGCAGAGCGGGTGCTGTTTCTTGAGGGCGGGCAGATTATCGAAGACAGCCCGCCGCAGGTGTTCTTCAACCAGCCACGCACGGTGCGGGCCACGGCCTTCCTGTCGCAGATCCTGCATTGAAGAAAGCCCCACTTCATTGCACCGCTGCAATGACCCAACTGCATCGTTAAATATTATTGACCTCCGCCGCTGCCAAACCCTTGCCGCCTGAGGCTCGCAAGGGTTTCACCCCCCGAATTTCGGCGCCTTACGCCCTCCCACACCCCTGTCAGTCGTTTGACATATCGAACGGCTCTGGCAAGCTATCTACAAGCCCCGACCGGAATCGTCGCCTCTGACGAGCCGGCAGTGCTCGGGGCTTCAGGTAGCACATCAGGCCCCGGGCCGTGCACCTGCACAACAACGACAGGTCGAACCTGTCATAAGGTGACATATGTCCAACAGCAACATTGGCAACAAGCAACCTTCCCTGCGCAAACCCGTCGTCCTGATGACCATGGGCAGCCAAGAGCGCAAAGGCCATGACTACCAGGTCATGACCCACAAATACATCACTCCGCTGGTCGATTTCGCCGATTGCGTCCCGGTCCTGGTGCCCACCTGCTGTGGCATCGACGACCTCGAGACCTATCTGGACATGGCCGACGGCGTGTACCTGACCGGCGCCGGCAGCAACATCGAGCCAAGCCTGTATGGCCAGGAAAACCAGACCCCAGGTAAAGGCCAGGACGTCAACCGCGACCTGTTCGATATCCCGCTGGTAAAAGCTGCGCTCAAGCGCGGCCTGCCGATCTTTGGTATCTGCCGTGGCATGCAGGAAATCAACGTGGCCCTGGGCGGCGATATCTACCAGAAGGTCTACGCAGAGCCAGGCTTCAACGACCACCGGGAAAACCCGGAAGACCCGGTCGAGGTGCAGTACGCCCAGGTGCATGGCGTGAAGATCAAACCGGGCAGTTGGCTGCGCGACACCCTCGGCACCGACGAGATCCGCGTCAACTCGCTGCATGGCCAGGGCCTGCGCAACCTGGGTGCCGGCATCGAGCCGATAGCCCACGCCGAAGACGGCCTGGTCGAAGCGATCCACGGCCCAAGCATCTCGCCGTTCCTGTTCGCCGTTCAGTGGCACCCGGAGTGGCAAGCGGCGAAGAACCCTGACTCGATCAAGATCTTCCAGGCCTTCGGCGATGCCTGCCGCGCCCAGGTGCGCAAGTCCCAGATCAAGCGCCAACAGGCCGCCTGACACTCAGCTTCGTTAGTTTTGATCGCGGGGCGGCGCAAGGTCGCCCCCGCTTCCCCGGTCACCCTCTGCTGGTCCCAGAACACTTCCCGTGGAAGCGGGCGGCGGGCTTGTGCCTGTCTCCGCGATCGTTTTTTCCCTCCCCCTCAAGAGATATGATGACTGATTGCCGTAGCCAGCGCTGCGGATACGGTTTCAACCGTCTGGTCATCGGTGATGGCCTTTTATCGGGCGACATCCTGCCTATTTCTTGGCGACGCTGAAAAAATCTGCGCAGAGGGACTAGTCATCGTACAAGTTGTACGATAACTTACCTCCATCGCAGCACATCACCCTTCACCCAAGCGCCACAGGATGCCAACAACAATGAATCCACAAGAACTGAAATCCATCCTCTCCCACGGCCTGCTGTCTTTCCCGGTCACCGACTTCAATGCCCAGGGCGACTTCAACCAGGCGGGCTACATCAAACGCCTGGAATGGCTGGCCCCGTACGGCGCCAGCGCCCTGTTCGCCGCCGGCGGCACCGGTGAGTTCTTCTCCCTGGCCGCCAGCGAGTACAGCCAGGTGATCAAGACCGCGGTCGACACCTGCGCCAAGTCGGTACCAATCCTCGCCGGCGTCGGCGGCTCCACCCGCCAGGCCATCGAATACGCGCAAGAAGCCGAGCGCCTGGGTGCCAAGGGCCTGCTGCTGCTGCCGCACTACCTGACCGAAGCCAGCCAGGATGGTGTTGCTGCCCACGTCGAAGCCGTGTGCAAATCGGTGAACATCGGTGTTGTGGTGTACAACCGCAACGTCTGCCGCCTGAACGCCGACCTGCTGGAAAAACTCGCCGAACGCTGCCCGAACCTCATCGGCTACAAGGACGGTCTGGGTGATATCGAGCTGATGGTGTCGATCCGTCGCCGCCTGGGTGACCGTTTCAGCTACCTGGGTGGCCTGCCGACCGCCGAGGTGTATGCTGCGGCCTACAAGGCCCTGGGTGTGCCGGTGTATTCGTCGGCGGTGTTCAACTTCGTGCCGAAGACCGCGATGGACTTCTACCACGCCATCGCCCGTGAAGATCACGCCACCGTTGGCAAGCTGATCGACGACTTCTTCCTGCCGTACCTGGACATCCGCAACCGCAAGGCCGGTTACGCCGTGAGCATCGTCAAGGCAGGCGCCAAGATCGCCGGTTACGACGCAGGCCCGGTGCGCACCCCGCTGACCGACCTGACCGCTGAAGAATACGAAATGCTCGCAGCCCTGATGGACAAGATGGGTCCGCAATAAGCGCACCCTGCGGCCTGCCCTTGCCGCAACCGGAGTGGGAAGCCCCCACTCCGGCTACAACTCGTGAGCCCGCACAAAAATAACTAGTGGGAGTATTACCAGCATGCAAGCGACTAAAAAGACGCATGTGCGCTACCTGATCCTGTTCATGCTGTTCCTGGTGACCACGATCAACTATGCCGACCGCGCCACCATCGCCATCGCAGGCTCCAGCCTGCAGAAAGACCTCGGCATTGACGCCGTAACCCTCGGTTATATCTTCTCCGCCTTTGGATGGGCTTACGTTGCTGGCCAGATCCCTGGTGGCTGGCTGCTGGACCGCTTCGGCTCCAAGAATGTCTATGCCTTCAGCATCTTCACCTGGTCGCTGTTCACCCTGTTGCAGGGTTTTGTCGGTGGCCTGCCGGTCGCCTGGGCAGTGGTGACGTTGTTCACCCTGCGCTTTCTGGTCGGTTTTGCCGAAGCCCCGTCGTTCCCGGGCAACGCCCGTATCGTCGCGGCCTGGTTCCCTACCGCGGAACGCGGCACGGCGTCGGCGATCTTCAACTCGGCGCAGTACTTCGCCACGGCCCTGTTCGCCCCGATCATGGGCTGGATCGTGTTCAGCTTCGGCTGGGAGCACGTGTTCGTGGTGATGGGCGCACTGGGTATCGTGTTCTCCGCAGTGTGGCTGAGGACCATCTACAACCCACGCCAACACCCGCGCATCAGCCCGCAGGAGCTTGAGTACATCGAGCAGAACGGCGGGTTGGTAGACATGGACCAGAAGCGCAGCAATGACGGCCCGAAATGGGGCTACATCAAACAGTTGCTGACCAGCCGCATGCTGCTGGGCGTGTACCTGGGCCAGTACTGCATCAACGCCATCACCTACTTCTTCCTGACCTGGTTCCCGGTGTACCTGGTGCAGGAACGCGGCATGACCATCCTCAAGGCAGGCTTCATCGCCTCGCTGCCGGCCATCTGCGGTTTCATTGGCGGTGTGCTGGGCGGCGTACTGTCGGACTGGCTGCTGCGCCGTGGCAATTCGCTGACCTTCTCGCGCAAGCTGCCGATCGTCTGCGGCCTGTTGCTGTCGACCACCATGGTCTTCTGCAACTATGTAGACGCCGAATGGATGGTGGTCGGCTTCATGACCCTGGCCTTCTTCGGCAAAGGCATTGGTGCACTGGGCTGGGCCGTGGTCGCCGATACTTCGCCCAAGCAGATCGCCGGGCTGTCCGGTGGCCTGTTCAACACCTTCGGCAACATTGCCTCGATCACCACCCCGATTGTCATCGGCTACATCATCAGCGCCACCGGCTCGTTCAAGTGGGCCCTGGTGTATGTGGGTGCCAATGCCCTGGTGGCGGTGTTCAGCTACCTGGTGATCGTCGGCCCGATCAAGCGTATCGAGCTGCGCGAAGACGCCCCCAAGCCACAGGCTGAGCCCGGCGCCAATGGCGAACTGGCCAGCTCGCGTCACTGAGTGGACACGCCCGCGCCGGCATGCCGGAGCGGGCGGATGTACAAAAGCCTGAGAACCTAAAAGTAGGGCCTGAACATGCAGTTGATCGAACACTCCGACTCGCCCCGCTACGTCCGCCTGCACGACGACGATAACGTCGTGGTGGTGGTCAACGATGGCGGCCTGGGCGAAGGTGCCCGCTTCCCCGACGGCCTGACTTTGGTCGAGGCCGTACCGCAAAGCCACAAGGTGGCCACCGTGCTGATCGCCAAAGGCGAGCCGGTGCGCCGCTACGGTCAGATCATCGGTTACGCCCTGGAGGACCTGCGCCAGGGCAGTTGGGTACAGGAAAGCCAACTGGCCATGCCGTCGGCACCGGAGCTGGACAGCCTGCCGCGCTGCGATGCTGTCCCAGCCCCCCTGCCACCGCTCGAGGGCTTCACCTTCGAAGGCTACCGCAACGCCGACGGCACTGTCGGTACCCGCAACATCCTCGGCATCACCACCACCGTGCAGTGCGTGACCGGCGTGCTGGAACACGCGGTCAAGCGCATCCGCGCCGAGTTGCTGCCGCAATACCCCAACGTCGACGACGTGGTCGCCCTCACCCACAGCTACGGCTGCGGCGTGGCGATCAACGCCCGCGATGCCTATATCCCGATCCGCACCGTGCGCAACCTTGCGCGCAACCCCAACCTGGGCGGCGAAGCGCTGGTCATCAGCCTGGGCTGCGAGAAGCTGCAGGCCGGCCAGGTCATGCACGACAACGACCCGTCGGTCGACCTCAGCGAGCCGTGGCTGTATCGCCTGCAGGACGCCAGCCTCGGCTTTACCGAAATGATCGAGCAGATCATGGGCCTGGCCGAAACCCGCCTGCAAAAGCTCGACAAGCGCCGCCGCGAAACCGTACCGGCCAGCGAGTTGATCCTCGGTATGCAGTGCGGCGGCAGCGATGCGTTCTCCGGCATCACCGCCAACCCAGCACTGGGCTATGCCGCCGACCTGCTGGTACGGGCCGGCGCCACCGTGCTGTTCTCGGAAGTGACCGAAGTGCGCGACGCCATCTACATGCTCACCTCGCGCGCCGAAAACCAGGACGTCGCCGAGGCCCTGGTGCGCGAAATGGACTGGTACGACCGCTACCTGCAGCAAGGGGCGGCCGACCGCAGCGCCAACACCACGCCGGGCAACAAGAAAGGCGGCCTGTCGAATATCGTCGAGAAATCCCTCGGCTCGATCGTCAAGTCCGGCAGCGGCGCCATCCAGGGCGTGCTCGGCCCTGGCGAGCGGGTCGCGCGCAAAGGCCTGATCTTCTGCGCAACGCCCGCCAGCGACTTTGTCTGCGGCACCCTGCAACTGGCGGCTGGCATGAACCTGCACGTGTTCACCACCGGCCGCGGCACCCCGTATGGCCTGGCCATGGCCCCGGTGGTCAAGGTTTGCACCCGTACCGAGCTGGCCCAGCGCTGGCCGGACCTGATCGACATCGACGCCGGGCGCATCGCCAGTGGCCGTTCCAGTATCGAAGAGCTGGGCTGGGAGCTGTTCCACTACTACCTGGACGTGGCCAGCGGCCGCAAGCAGACCTGGGCCGAACAGCACCGCCTGCACAACGACATCACCCTGTTCAACCCGGCGCCTATTACCTGATGGCGCGGCCCTGCACGATATCCTGGTGTATCGCTCCCACAGGGTCCGAGCACGCCCGTCGCACCTGCATTCTTCCTTTACCTACATCGACAGGAGCACCCCATGCCTGAGATCCTCGGCCACAACTTCATCGCCGGCCAGCGCAGCGCCGCTGGCGCGCAACGCCTGCAGAGCCTGGACGCCACCACCGGCGAGGCCCTGCCCTACAGCTTCGCCCAGGCCACCGAGGCCGAAGTGGACCAGGCGGCCCAAGCTGCCGCCGCCGCCTTCGCCGAGTTCCGCCAGCTGGCCCCGGCGCGGCGTGCCGAGTTCCTCGACGCCATCGCCGCGGAACTGGACGAACTGGACGACGCCTTCGTCGCCATTGTCTGCCGTGAAACCGCCCTGCCCGCCGGGCGCATCCAAGGTGAGCGTGGCCGCACCAGCGGCCAGATGCGCCTGTTCGCCCAAGTGCTGCGCCGTGGCGACTACCTGGGCGCACGCATCGACCTGGCCCTGCCAGATCGCCAGCCGCTGCCGCGCGTAGACCTGCGCCAGATGCGTATTGGCGTCGGCCCGGTCGCCGTGTTCGGCGCCAGTAACTTCCCGCTGGCCTTCTCCACCGCCGGCGGTGACACCGCTGCGGCGTTCGCCGCCGGCTGCCCAGTGGTGTTCAAAGCGCACAGCGGCCACATGGCCACTGCCGACCTGGTCGGCGCTGCCATCGTGCGCGCCGCCGAGCGCACCGGCATGCCCAAGGGCGTGTTCAACATGGTCTTCGGCGGTGGTGTCGGTGAATGGCTGGTCAAGCACCCGGCCATCCAGGCCGTCGGCTTCACCGGCTCGCTGAAGGGCGGTGACGCCCTGTGCCGCATGGCCGCCGAGCGTGCGCAGCCGATCCCGGTGTTCGCCGAGATGTCCAGCATCAACCCGGTGATCATCCTACCGGGCGCGCTGGCCAAGCGTGGCGAAGCCATCGCCCGCGAGCTGGCCGGTTCCGTGTGCCTGGGCGCCGGGCAGTTCTGCACCAACCCGGGCCTGGTGATCGGCCTGCAATCGCCGCAATTCAACCAGCTGCTCACCGACCTCGGCCAGCACCTGGACCAGCAAGCCGGCCAGACCCTGCTCAACGCCGGCGGCCTGCGCAGCTATGTCGGCGGCTTGGAGCACCTGCAGGCGCACGCCGGTATCGAGCACCTGGCCGGCCAACCTCAGGAAGGCAGCCAGGCGCGCGCCCAGCTGTTCAAGGCCGATGCCCGCTTGCTGGTGGAAGCCGACCCGCTGCTGCAAGAGGAAGTGTTCGGCCCAACCACCGTTGCCGTTGAAGCCCAGGACACCGCGCAACTGCGCGCCGCCCTGCTCGGCCTGCGTGGCCAGCTGACGGCCACATTGATCGGCGAGCCGGAAGACTTCGAAGCCTTTGCCTGGCTGGTGCCGCTGCTTGAAGAAAAGGTTGGCCGCATCCTGGTCAACGGCTATCCGACCGGCGTGGAAGTGTGCGATGCCATGGTCCACGGCGGGCCGTACCCGGCCACCTCCGATGCCCGTGGTACATCGGTCGGTACCCTGGCCATCGATCGCTTCCTGCGCCCGGTGTGCTACCAGAACTATCCGCAGGCGCTGCTGCCTGAGGCCCTGCGCGACAGCAACCCGCTGGGGCTGCGCCGCTTGGTGAATGGGCAGTGGAGTGACGGGGCGGTCTGAATGCCCTGATGCAATAGAAAGCCCCGCATGTGCGGGGCTTTTTATTGGTTATGGTGTGGGCGCGAGTTGCCAGAGGTGAGCCTTGTAGCGCCATTGAGCTCGAGCGCCGCGCCGGCGGCGCTCGATTTGCGCATCGCCCTAAATCTCAAGGAAGGGGCCAACAGCCCTCGCCTCTCAAACCCCTTGCGCCTCAGCCTCCGCATGCGCCTGGCGCAAGCGTTCGCGGCTGTTGCTCAGGTGCATGCGCATGGCCATCTTCGCCCCTTCGCTGTCAGCGCGGGCAATGGCTTCGTAGATTGCCTCGTGCTCATGCATCAACCGGCTCATGTAGTGCGCCTGGTCATCATGCGCCAGGCGCGCGGAATTGAGCCGGGTGCGCGGGATGATGCTGGTGCCGAGGTGGTTGATGATGTCGGCGAAGTAGTGGTTGCCACTGGCCTGGGCGATGCGCAGGTGGAACTGGAAGTCCGCCGACACCGCATCGGTGGCATGGGCGGCGCCCTCGTTCAGTTCATCCAGCGCCGCGCGCATGCCGGCCAGTTCCTCGTCGCTGCGCCGCTGCGCAGCCAGGCCCGCCGACTCGATCTCCAGGGCGATGCGCAATTCGAGTACCGCCAGCACCTCACGCAGCGTGACCACGGTGGCCGGGTCGATGCGAAAACCGCCCGTGGCTGGCGTATCCAGCACGAATGTGCCGATGCCATGGCGCGTCTCGACCTGCCCGGCGGCCTGCAGCCGCGAGATCGCCTCACGCACCACGGTGCGGCTGACGCCCTCCTCGGCCATGATCTGCGATTCGGTCGGCAGCTTGTCGCCGCGCTTGAGCTGGCCGCTGCGGATGCGTTCGGTCAGCACCGTGACCAGTTCCTGGGCCAGACTGCGCGGCTTGCGCCGGGTCCTTGCCTGTACCTGCTGCTCTGTCATGCCCTGTATTTCACCTAGAAAGACAGCCGTCATGATAGCGCATGCAGTTGTACGATCACATACACCCGACAGGGTATTTGTTACAGCGCTGCGCCCGGCGCACGGCCCAGCACTCGCGTGTACTCCTCGCGTGCCGCCTGCTCGGTGAACTCGCCCGCCCACTTGGCCACCACCACGGTCGCCACGCTGTTGCCGATGGTGTTGCAGGTGGCAATGGCCATGGACATGAAGCGGTACACGCCAAACAGCAATGCCAGGCCTTCCACCGGCAACACGCCGATGGCGGTCACCGTGGCGGCGAACACCACGAAGCTGCCACCGGAGACTGCCGCCGCGCCTTTGGAGGTCACCAGCATGATCGCCAAGATGCCCAGTTGCTGCTCCCAACCCAGTGGCACACCGTAGGCGTTGGCGATGAACAGCACGCACATCGACATGTAGATCGAGGTGCCATCAAGGTTGAAGGCATAACCGGTGGGCAGCACCAGGCCGACGCTCTGCTTCGAGCAGCCAAACCGCTCGAGCTTCTGCAGCAGGCGCGGCAAGGCGCTTTCCGACGAGGCGGTACCCAGCACGATGAAGATCTCGTCCTTGATGTAGGTCAGGAAGCGCCACAGGCTGAAACCGGACAACCGGCACACCGCGCCCAACACCACGAACAGGAAGAACGCCACGGCCAGGTAGAACATCAGCACCAGGTTGGCCAGCGACATCAGCACCGCCGAGCCATTGCTGCCCACGGCGTAGGCCACCGAACCGAACGCGCCCAGCGGGGCGAACTTCATGATCAGGTTGATGAACTCGAAGAAGCATTCCGAAACACGGTTCAGGCCGTCTTCGATCACCGCGCGGCGCTCATGTTTGAGGGCCAGCAGCGCGAACCCGAACAGCACTGCGATCACCAGCACCTGCAACAATTGGCCGCCGGCGAAGGCACCCACGAAGTTGTCCGGGAAGATGGCGTAGATGAAGTCCATGGTCGAGGTCGGTGCATGCCCCTTGGCAACGGCGGCGCTGGCAGCGGCGGAGGCCGCGCTGCTGGCATGAGCGCCGTGCATCCCTGAGCCGATGCCGATCAGGTTGCCCCACAGCAGGCCGATGGCCAGCGCCAGGGTCGACAACAGCTCGAAATACACCAGCGCCCGCCAGCCGACCTTGCCGACACGCTTGATGTCGCCAGCCGAAGCGATGCCATGAACCACGGTGAAGAACACCAGCGGTGCCACAGCGGTCTTGATCAGCTTGAGAAAGATGTCCCCGAGGATCTTGAACTGGGCAGCGAGCTCAGGGGCGAGGAAACCGAAGGCGATGCCTAGCAGCATCGCCGCGATGACCTGGAACGTCAGGTCCTTGTACAGCGGTTTTGGGGTGGCGCAAGACATGATTGTGTTCTCATTGTTCTTGTAGTCGGAGGGGCCTGGCCGCAGCCAGGCCCGTGCAGCATCAGCGGGCGACGGCACCGGGGCGCGACAGTGCCAGGTCGACCATCTGTGGCGCCAGGCCCAGGTAGTGGGTCGGGTCGCACAGGCGCTCCAGGGTCGCCAGGTCCAGGCGCGCGGTGGCCTCCCCCTGGGCCTGCAACGCTTCCAGCAGGCTGATGCCCTGGTCGTTGGCCATGCGGCAGGCGGCATACACCACGTCATGCGCCACCTGGCGGCCCAGCGCCGGCGCCAGGCCCATCATCACCGCCTCGGCGACGATCAGGCCCTGGGTCATGTCGAGGTTCTTGCGCATGCGCTCGGTGCGCACTTCCAGGCCGGCCAGCATGAAGCGCGCCTGGCCCAGCGAGGCGGCAGTCAGGGCGAACGCCTCGGGGATGGCGATCCACTCGGCCTGCCACGGGCCGGTGGAGCGCTCGAAGTCCTGGATCATCGCATCGAGCATCAGCCCGGCTTGCTGGCGCACGCCCTTGGCGGCGGCGTACATCAGCTCGCAGGAAATCGGGTTGCGCTTCTGCGGCATGGTGCTGCTGGCGCCACGGCCCTTGACGAACGGCTCGTACACCTCGCCCAGCTCGCTGGTCATCATCATCATCACGTCCAGCGCCACCTTGCCCAGCGAGGCGGTGACCAGGCCGAGGAAGTTCAGGGTCTCGGCCAGGCCATCTCGGGCCACGTGCCAGGTCGCCTGCGGCACGCCCAGGCCCAGTTCGTCCATCAGCGCAGCCTGCACCTCCAGGCCCTTGTCGCCCAACGAGGCCAGGGTACCGGCAGCACCGGCGAACTGCCCTACTTCAACGCGTGGGCGCAGCTCGACCAGGCGCTCGGCGTGGCGGTCGAACATGCTCAGCCACACCGCGCACTTGTAGCCGAAGGTGATCGGCAGCGCGTGCTGCAGGTGGGTACGCCCGGCCATCGGCGTAGTACGGTAGCGCTGCGCCAGCTCCGCCAACAGGCCACGCACGGCCTGCACGTCACGTTCGACGATGGCCAGCGCGGCGCGTACCTGCAGCACCACTGCGGTGTCCATGATGTCCTGAGTGGTGGCACCCCAGTGCACATAACGGCCCGCGTCACCGCACAGCGTCGACAACTGCTCCACCAGCGGCAGGATCGGGTAGCCGACGATTTCGGTTTCGTGCTGCATCAGCGCAAGGTCGAGGGAGGCGTAGCGCGACAGCTCGGCGATCTGCTCGGCGGCCTCCTGCGGAATCACGCCACAGCGTGCCTCGGCCTTGGCCAAGGCCACTTCAACTTCGATGTAGCGCTCGATCAGCGCCTGGTCGGAAAACACCCCGCGCATTTCGGCGGTGCCGAACATGTCGCGAAACAGGGTGGAGTCGAAAACGGTGGTGGACATGGGCAGGGATCCTGAAATGTTGTTATTGAGCGTACATATTAAATATGTCCGTACATAATTCTTGCCCTGCCACTGTTACACTGTCAACCGAAGAAATTGAAGGGACTGACCGAAGGTATGAACGAAGCGCGCTACGCCGTGGTGGCCAGGGACTTGATGGAAGGCATCGCCAACGGCCGCTACCCGGTCGGCAGCCTGTTGCCGACCGAATTCGAGCTGTGTGACCTGTATGAAGTGAGCCGGCACACGGTGCGTGCAGCGATCAACCAGCTGCTCAACCAGGGCCTGGTATCACGTCGCAAGCGCGTCGGTACGCGGGTCGAGGCCAGCAGCCCGCGCGGCGGCTACTCGCAGTCGCTGGCCACCGTGGCCGACCTTGCGCACCTGGCGGAAACCCAGCAGCGCGAGATCCAGGACGTGCGCCACTTCGTCGCCGACCTTGGCGAAGCGGCGCGGCTGGGGTTGGTGCCGGGCGAGCATTACTTCTGCGTGTCGAGCATTCGTGTCGACCGCCAGCACAATGCTGCGCCGCTGTGCTGGACCGATGTCTACGCCCAGCGTGACTATGCCGACGTTATCGAACTGGCCCGCGAACACCCCGACCAACTGATCGCCAGCTTGATCGAGCAGCACTACGGGCGCGCCATCGCGGTGGTCGACCAGCAGGTGCGTGCGGTGTTGCTGACGGCGGAACTGGCGCACGCCTTGAAGGCACAACCCGGGGCGCCGGGGCTGAAAATCCTGCGGCATTACCGGGATGACGACGGGGAGCTGATGGCCGTGTCCGAGACCGTGCACCCGGATGACCGTTTTACCTTGGTGACGCAGATGCGCCGGGATAAGGCGACTGGCTGAGCGCCTGGGTTGTCTGTCCAGGCCTCTTCGCGGCGGTTCGGCGCTATGAGGCCGAGACAGACTGCAACGATCTCGGTACTGTCACGTTTGAACTGGCATTCCATGGAGGGAACCCACTGATGAAAACACTCGACCGCTTGCTGCTCTGCTGCGGCCTGCTCATCCCGTTCTGGCTGCTGCTGGGCGTCTGGTTGACTGCCCGGGCTTACCCCGGCTACGACCATTTGCAACAGGCCATGAGCCAGCTCGGTGCCGTGGGTGCCCCGACCCAGCAGTGGTCGCCACTGCTCAACAACTTCCCCCTCGCTGTGTTGTTCGCCCTGTTTGCCTGGGGCCTGGCGCGGCGCTGGCGTGGATCCAGGCTAGCGCTACTGAGCGCAGCGCTCGTAGTGCTGCATGGCGTGGGCAGCCTGGGCACCGGCTGGTTTCCCTGTGACGAGGGTTGTGCGCCTGCTCAGCCTTCGCCGTCGCAACACCTGCATAACCTGTCTGGCTTGTTGATGTTCCTTTCGTTGACCTTGGCCAGCGCACTCTGGATCTGGGCCGGCAAACGTGTGGCCGGCTCGCGCGCACTCGGGCTGTTTTCCCTTGCCTGCGTGGTCGCAGCGACAGTGACCGTCGTTCTGATGGCGCAAGCGGCACGAAGCGGCCAACTGTTCGGCCTGTACCAACGCCTGAACTACGCAGTGTCGGTCACCTGGGTGGCGGGCCTTGCGCTGTGGAGCTTGCGCCCAGCACTGGCAAATCGCCTTTGCATCGCCACTACCTGACCCGCTATATACTGGCCCCCAGGCCTCTGAAGCGAAGGCAAACTTCCCTTCTCCATCAGATGCTTAGGACAGCAATATGCGAGTATTTCTAGCAACAGTGGCCGGCTGCATGTTGGCCACGACTGCCTTCGGCGCCCACGCCAAAGCGCTGAGCCAGAACGATCGCCATACCTGTGGCTGGGGTGCACAGATTGCCGCTGAGGCCCAGCAGGCCAAGCTCTCCGGCGTCACCCTGTATGCCACGCGCAAAAAGCTGCAGGTGCGCCGGTTCGCCAAGCCATGGATGCGCATGACCGCCCTCGGCATCACCGAACAGACCTACAACAGCCGCTCGCAGCTCAAGCCGCCAGCGATCAAGCAAACGTATTACGAACAATGCGTTCAGCATGTCGTAGCGAAGAGATAAAGCTATAAATATCAGTGCTTTATCGAATATTCTTAATTTAATTTATTTGATGTTTCAGCCGTTGAACGCCGCCAGGGTGAGCCCGCCCTGAACGCGCCCATCAGGGCAGGTGCAGAGGATTTCTGCACCTGATGAAGCAATGTGCTCAGCAGCCGGTCAACGCCAGCGGCCGGCGCTCGCCGGCAAAGAACAAGGGACGCAGGCGCACACCGATCAGGTTGCCGGTGTAGGCGGCAATCAGCCACAGCCAGCCGTGCACGCTGCCCGAGGCAATGCCGCTGAAGTAGGCGCCGATGTTGCAGCCGTAGGCCAGGCGCGAACCGTAGCCCAGCAGCAGGCCACCGATGACCGCCGCGATCAGCGACGGCAGCGGGATCTTCAGGCTTGGCGCAAAACGCCCCGCCAGGCCTGCTGCCAGCAGCGCGCCGAGCACGATGCCGAGGTCCATCACCGTGGTGACGTCCTGCCACACGGGTGCGGCCAGTGCCTTGGCATTGGCGGGCGCCTGCCAGAACACCCAGCTGCCGACGTCAACACCAAAGCTGGAAAGGGTCTTGGCGCCCCACAGCGCAAAGGCCGAAGTGATGCCCCAAGGGCGCCCGGCCAGGGCCAGGGTGGCGTAGTTCAGCAAGGCCAAGGCGATGGCGCCCCACAGCAACGGCCACGGGCCACGCAGGACGCGGCGCAGGCCCTGATATTCGCTGCTGACCGGCGCTTGCAGGGCACCGTGTCGGCGCTTTTCCAGGAGCACGGTGGCCCAGGCGATCAGCGCGAACACTGCCACGCTCACCACCAGCGCCGGCCCCACGCCCCAGGCCTGGACGATCGAAGTTGCCGGGAACGACGGCAACGCGAACCACCAGTCGGCATGGTGCGTGGCTGTCACCGAACCGATGATGAAGAACAGCAGGGTTACCAGCATCCTCGCGTTGCCGCCACCTACCGTGAACAGCGTGCCCGAGGCGCAGCCGCCGCCCAGCTGCATGCCGATGCCAAAGATGAAGGCGCCGAACACCACCGAAACACCCGCCGGCGCCACCAGCCCGGACACCGGGTTGCCGAACAGGCTGCCGGCCGAGAGTGCCGGGAAGAACAACAGCACAGCCAGGGTCAGCATGACCATCTGGGCGCGCAACCCCGCGCCGCGGCGTTCGTTGATGAACACTCGCCAGGCGGAGGTGAAGCCGAAGGCGGCGTGGTACAGCGTCAGGCCAAGGGCCGCGCCGACAATCAGCAGCAGCACCTGCTTGAAGCCTGCGTTCAGGTTGAGAAACCAGGCGCCGGCCAGCAGCAGGACCAAGGCGATCACGGGGGCGCCCAGGCGGCGCGGTTCGGGTGTGGCGGTGGTGGAAAGACCCATTGGAGTGCTCGGATTACAGTAAAACGGGCGGCGATTATAGCGCCGCGCATTGAACCCTGCAGTTTTGTACTGCCGGTACTGGCCCGCGAATGGGCCAATACATCTGTTAGGCTGATACAAAGCCTCAGAAGACAACCAGACTATTCGCCCCATGGATGAACTGCGCAAGATCGACCTCAACTTGCTGCTGGCCCTGCACGCACTCTTGAGCGAAAAGCACGTCACCCGCGCCGCCTTGCGCCTGCACCGCAGCCAGCCCGCGGTCAGCCACGCCCTGGCGCAACTGCGCACGCATTTCAACGACCCGCTGTTGATCCGCCAGAACGGCCAGATGACCCTGAGCGCACGCGCCCAGTCCCTGCTCAAGCCCCTGCAAGACGCCCTGGGCAGCCTCAACGGCCTGCTGGCGGCTCCGCGCTTCGACCCCGCCCAAGCGCAACGCCGTTTCCGCCTGTCGTTGTCCGATTACGCCTCGCGGATCATCCTGCCGCCCCTGGTCCGCTACTTGCGCCAGGCCGCTCCCGGCATCGACTTGGCGATCAGCCAGGCCAGCCGCGAGGCGATGATGGCGCAGTTGCTCGATGGCGAACTCGACCTGGCCTTGGGCATCTTCCCCGAGCTACCACATGGCATCACTGCCCAGACCCTGTTCGAGGACAGCTTCGTCAGCATCGCCGACCGCCAAGTGCTACCGGCCAAAGGTGGCCTGGCGCTGGACGACTGGCTGGCGCGGCCGCATGTGCTGATGGCCATGCGCCCAGATGCCCATGACGAGATCGAACGGGCATTGGCTGCGCACGGTTTGCGCCGGCGCATCACCCTGGCATTGCCGCATTGGAGCGCAGCGGTTGAGGTGCTCGCGGGTACCGACCTGGTCCTCACCGTGGCCAAACGCGCGGTGGGCCCCATGCGGCAGCACACGCGTCTGCGCCAGTTCGCACCGCCTTTGCCCATCCCTCCCCTGGCCTACCAACAAGCCTGGCATGCGAGGAAAGACAGCGACCCCGGCCATCGCTGGCTGCGCGAGGCGGTCTGGGCCAGCTGCCAACCTGGGCATTGATCAGCCTTCCGACTGTTTGGCGCTGGCCGCCCGATCAACCGACGGGCTCGCCGCCCAAGTACTCTGGACCAGAAAGACCCCGGCCAGAATCAGTATCACCCCGGCGATTCTGGGCAGGCTCACCGGTTTGGCGGAAAACCCCATCAGGCCGAAGTGGTCGACGATCACCGAGGTCAGGATCTGCCCCGCCACCACCAGCACCAGAAAGCCCGCCGTGCCAAGTTTGGGCGTCAAAGCCGCTGCTGCCGCCACATACAACGCACCCAGCACCCCGCCAATCCACAGCCACCACGGGCCTTGCAACGCCTTGCCCAGGTCAGGCATGGGGACGCGCAGGATGAGCAGCGCGGCGATGACCACCACCGAGCTGACCGTCAACGAAGTGAAAGCGCCCCACAGCCAATGCCCGAGCGCACGGCCGACCGCCGCGTTGCTGGCGGCCTGGTACGGCAGCACGACACCCGCCAACAGGGCCAATACCAGAGGAAGAAAAGCAATAATCAGCGCCTTGTTAACCATGTATGCACTCATCGGGAAAGAGGATGAACCGACAGTGCTTTAATCGACATGGCTTATGGAAATCGAAAATATGCACTCCGTACATTCGTCTCATGGATATGCTTCGACTGTATGTATTGGTCTCTTCGCGGAACAAGCCCGCGAAGAGGCCGTTACTGACTTAGCGCGATGTCTCGACCCGAAGCACCTCGGTATAAATCGCATCGACCGTCTGGTCGACCTTGAGGTTTTTCATTCGCGCCTGCAGTTCGGGGTCTTCGACCTTGACCACCTGCAGCTTGCCCTCCGGCGGCAACAAGCTCACCTCATGGGTCTTGAGGTCGATCTTCTTGATCTGCGAAGTCACCCTGACCTGACGGAACGCTTCACCGCCCGGGCTGGGGTTGTCCTTGGTGGCGCGGATGGTGCCGGACTCCTCGCTGGCCTTCGGTGCCCCACCCACATCGGTGTTGAGCACATAGGCCACCGCGCGGGTCACGTAGATGTCGACCTTGTCTCCCACCTTGAGGTTGGGCAGCGCCTTGGCCTTTTCCGTAAGCTGGAACGTCACATCCTTGTCATGCGGGCCTTTGACCGTGACCTGGCGGTTGGCTTGGTCGATGGCCGTGACCTGTGTGGTGACATGGCTTTCCAGCGCTTCGCTGGCAATCGGTATATCAGCCGCTTGCACCGCAAAGCTGGCAGTGCCAACCAGCGAGGCAAGAGCAACAGCACGAGCACGTGCGCACAGAGCATTCATAGGCTTGCTTCCCTGTCATCAAGTCCGGATTGGCGCGTGATCTGTTCACGCGCCGCTCCTACACCATAGCTGGACTTACTGATTGCGCGTGACCCGCCACACCGTGTTAGCCAGGTCGTCGGCAATGATCAGGGCGCCCTTCGGATCGACCGTCACCCCCACCGGCCTCCCCCGGGTCTTGCCATCGTCACCTCTGAAGCCCGTGGCAAAGTCGATGGGTTCACCCGCAGGCTTGCCATTGCTGAACGGCACGAAGATCACCTTGTAACCCACCGGATTTGGCCGGTTCCAGCTGCCGTGCTCACCCACGAACACACCGTCGGCAAACCGCTCGCCCATGGCAGGGATGGAGAAGTCCACACCCAACGCGGCAACGTGCGAACCCAGGCTGTAATCGGGTTTGATCGCAGCGGCCACCTTCTCCGGGTTCTGCGGTTTCACCCGCTCATCGACGTTCTGCCCCCAATAACTGTAGGGCCAGCCATAGAACCCCCCTTCACGCACCGAGGTGAGGTAGTCCGGCACCAGGTCCGGGCCCAGTTCATCGCGCTCGTTGACTACGGTCCACAGCTGCCCGTTGCCGGGCTGGATGGCCAGCGCGGTCGGGTTGCGCAGGCCGGTGGCGTAGGGCTTGTGCGCGCCGGTGGCGGCGTCGATCTGCCAGACCATGGCGCGGTCGACCTCGGCCTCCATGCCGCGCTCGGTGATGTTGCTGTTCGAGCCAATCCCCACGTACAAATAGCGACCATCAGGGCTGATGGTCAGCGCCTTGGTCCAGTGATGGTTGATTTCGCCTGGCAGGTCGGTGAGCTTGGTTGGCGCGCCGGACGCCTGGGTTTGGCCGTCCTGGTAGTCGAAACGCACCAGCGCATCCTGGTTGGCCACGTACAGCTTGCCATCGGCAAAGGCCAGGCCATACGGGGCGTTGAGGTTTTCGGCGAACACCGTCTGCACCTCGTAGGTGCCATCGCCGTCGGCGTCACGCAGCAAGGTCAGGCGGTTGCCGCCCTTGACCTGGGTATTGCCTTTGGCCTTGATCTGGCTGGCGATGACGTCCTTGGGCTTGAGCTTGGCCGCGCTGCCGCCACGGCCCTCGGCCACCAGGATATCGCCGTTGGGCAGTACCAGGCTCTGGCGCGGGATATTCAGGTCGGTGGCGATAGCGCTGATGCTGTAGCCCTCGGGCACCGTCGGCTTCTGCTCGCCCCATTGCGCCGGCTGGGCAATCTTCATGCTTGGCAGCAGGCCTCGCTCGGGGGCTGGCAATTTTGGGTCAGGGCCGAGCGCCTGGGTGGCCTCGCCCTCACCGCCACAGGCGCTCAACAGCAGCGCCATACTCACGACGGGCAATGCATGCAAAGGCTTCATGCTGCACCTCCCGAACGCAGGTTGCACATGCCCAGCCAAGCTGCCACGCAGGCCAGCACCGTCACCACCAGCGACAGCACCAGGCCTGCCGGCATCACCGCCCAAGCGTCCTTGGCATGCTCGAACGCATTCACCAGGCCCAGCACCCAGGTTACCAGGAGCAACAGGAAATACAGCCTCGGCCGGCCTCCCTTGCGCTCGGCGCGCACCAGGTTGGCCAGTGCGAACAAGAGTGCCAGCCCGCAGAACAGCAGCCCACCGGCGATCAGCCAGGCGGCGAAGTTGCTCCACTGGATCTGGTAGCTCTTGAAGTAGGCGATGTCGCTCAGCAGGGCGCCGAGGAACAGCGGCACCGTGCCAGCCAGCAGAATCGCATGCAACGGGCTGGGCGTGCATCGGTAGAGGGTTTGCTCAGTAGCGGTCACGGCGCCTCCTTATCAGTCAGTGACCCGGAACTGATGACCTGGCGCGGGTGCCCGGTCCATCAGGCGTGCGCGGGGTGCGCACTGCAAAGGATCGCTGTGTCGTCCGATAAGTTCACCGTTTGGCTTGATTGACATATCCTGAAAGCATTAACCCCCCCGAAACATCCCCTGCAGAGGCATTGGCATGAACCTTCACACCGCAGCACCTTACGCACGCTGGGCCGGGCATGCCCTGCTTGCCCTCTGCCTGGCGTTGGCTGCAGGGTGTTCGAGCAAGCACAAGCAGGCGCGCTACTCTGCGGCGGCGCCTGGCTCCAACTGTTTTGCCAAGGCAGTGCCCAGCCTGGGCGAAGGGGGCTTGGCCTGGGGTAATACGCTGAGCATTGCCCGGCAGAAATCAATGAACAACTGCATTCGTTATGCCGGCCGCTCCGGAGGTACGCCGAATACGTGCCAGGTGGTCATGGCGAAGTGCAAGAACTAGCCGTTATCCAGACGAGCGTCGAGCTCCCCTTCCAGTTTCGTCAGCTCGACTTCGCCCCCCTCCTCCAGCCGTGCGCAGCGGTTCGCACAATCGATGATGACCCTCAATTCGCTGCGAGGCTGATTGCCCGGGTACTTGCGCAGCACCAGTTCGACAGTCGACGGGGTACGCCAGGTGCTGATTTGCGCTGACCATCGCGCATCCTCGAAACGCAGCAGGCAAGTGCCTTGGCGGGTATCGACAATCCTCGGCGAATAGACCCAATGCGAATTTGCCGCCTCCCATGGCCTGACCATCACCCGGTAGCCGCCATCCGCTGAGCGGGACTGTATTTCGCTGTCTGCCACGGGCAGGCCACAGGCGGCCACGTAACGGTCGAATGCCTGCACCTGAGCCGCCATTCGGGGAGCCGCTTCGTAGTACCGGACATGCGGGTGATACCGCGCGAACTCGACGGACTGCGCGCCATCGGTAAACATGGAGACGGTCGCGGCGCTCTGCACCAGCCAGTAGATCTCGTCCGAAGTTTCGTGAGCCTTGTTGCTGCCCAGGGTGATTGCCTGGCTCAGCAGATCACTGGCCAGGTGTCGTCCTGCTTCGCCCAGGGTGGCATCAGCTACTGGCGCTGGGGTCTTCGCCACCTGCGCCATGAATGCCGAATAGCGCTGTTGCAAAGGCGCGCCAACCAGACCAAGCAGCGGGCAATCAGGGGGCGGCAGGTCGAGTGGCTCCAACACCCCGTTATGGGGCAGCCAAGCCAGGTTCTGCTCCGTGCGGGAGGGCGCAAAAGTCGGTTCCACTGCTTTTTGATTGCCTGCCGTAGCCATGAGGCAGCCTTTCAGGCGGTTGAAGAGCTTGTTCACCAGGCCATCCTTGAAGGTGTTTGAGCATTGAATGTTACCTTGAACCCTGAATTGACTGTACCGGCCTCTTCGCGGTTAACCCGCTCCTGCAGGTATCCCTAGGCCTGTCACGGGACAACGGACGCCGCGAACAGGCCGGTGAAATCAACTGCCTTCAACGCTTCATGATCACCACTTCCAAGTATTCACTGGGCACCACGAGCGACGATGCCCCGCCTTGGTTATGCTCATTCAGCAATGCCGTCAGGTCACGCTCCAGTGCCCCGCCTGCCTCCGCTGGCAACGCCGCAAACGCCTTGTGCACTGGCCCATACCAAGTGCGGAACACGTCAATGAAATGCGCCGCCGAGCGGTAGCGGAAGTTGAAGTGCTGGCGGGTGACGTCCATGGCACCGATGGTGCCCTCGAACATCGCGCGCAGTTGCTCTTCATCGCCCCAGCGCGACGGCGGCAACGCACCGGCAGGCGGTGGCACATGGCGGCCTAGGGTCTTGAACATCTGCCCGACGAAGCCCTGTGGGGTCCAGTTGGCAAGGCCCACCCTGCCACCGGCCCGGCAAACGCGGGCAAGCTCACGGGCGGCCTGCGCCTGATCGGGGGCGAACATCACGCCAAAGGTCGAAACGACGGCATCGAAACTCCCGTCGCGGAACGGCAAGTCCTCGGCATCGGCCACCTGGAAGTCGACGTTGAGGTGTTCGGCACGGGCGCGCTCTTCCCCGCGCTTGAGCAGTTCGGGCACATAATCGGTGGAAGTGACCCGGCAACCCCGCCGGGCAGCGGCGAGGGTGGCATTGCCGTTGCCCGCCGCCACATCCAGCACCTGCTCGTCCCAGCGCAGGTCGCAGGCTTCGGCAAGCCGCTCACCCACCAGTTGCAAGGTAGTGCCAATCACCGCGTAATCACCGCTGGCCCATGCCGCCTGCTGGCGGGCCTTCAGTGCGTTGGTATCCAAAGGAGTGCTCATGGTCTGCGCCCTCTTGATCTGTGCGCGGCCGAGGTCCTTCTGGCGGTCTGCGCGCCATGGAATGTGGGAAGTGTGATGGCTTGTTCAGGCCGGCCAATAGCTAAGCGCGCGTTGGACAGCTGGGCAAGTAAAAGCGACTGCATAGCCATACAGATTGGCGATAGTCGTCATCCCGTTGAGCTATATAAGAGGGGCTGCTTTGTAGTCTATTCGTGGCGACGAACCGCAGCGAATGGGGCGCAAAGCGCCCCTGGGGGCCATTCAGACCGCTTTGGCCCGTGCGGCATGCAGCTTCTTGTAGCTGTCGATCAGGCGCAGGTGTCGGTCCAACCCTTCAAGCTTCATGCTGGTCGGGGTCAGCCCGTAGAAACGCACGCTGCCGTCCACCGAGCCCAGCACCGCATCCATTCGCGGGTTACCGAACATGCGGCGGAAGTTGGCCTCGTAGTCTTCGATTTCCAGCTCGTCGTCCAGCACCACTTCCAGCACCACGTTCAACGCCTGGTAGAACAAGCCACGCTCAACCGTGTTGTCGTTGAACTGCAGGAACGCCTCGACCAGTTCCTTGGCGTCCTCGAAACGCTGCAGCGCCAGGCAGATCAGCAGTTTCAGCTCGAGGATGGTCAGCTGGCCCCACACCGTGTTGTCGTCGAACTCGACACCGATGAGCGTGGTGATGGTGGTGTAATCGTCCACCTCGCAGTTGTCCAGGCGCTTGCGCAACGCGCGCAAGGCGCGGTTGTCGAGGCTGTGCAGGTTGAGGATATCGGCACGGAAGCCCAGGGCGCGGTTGGTGTTGTCCCAGATCAGGTCCTCGACCGGGTAGATCTCCGAGTAACCCGGCACCAGGATGCGGCAGGCGTTGGCGCCGAGGTTGTCGTACACGGCCATGTACACCTCTTTGCCCAGGTCTTCGAGGATGCCGAACAGGGTGGCGGCTTCCTGGATGTTGGAGTCCTCGCCATGGCCACTGAAGTCCCACTCGACGAACTCGAAGTCGGCCTTGGCGCTGAAGAAGCGCCACGACACCACGCCGCTGGAGTCGATGAAGTGTTCGACGAAGTTGTTAGGCTCGGTCAGCGCATGGCTTTCGAACGTCGGCTGTGGCAGGTCGTTGAGGCCCTCGAAGCTGCGGCCCTGCAGCAGTTCGGTCAGGCTGCGCTCCAGCGCCACTTCGAAGCTTGGGTGTGCGCCGAACGAGGCGAACACACCGCCGGTGCGCGGGTTCATCAAGGTTACGCACATTACCGGGAATTCGCCGCCCAGCGATGCGTCCTTGACCAGCACCGGGAAGCCCTGCTCTTCCAGGCCCTGGATACCGGCGACGATGCCCGGGTACTTGGCCAGCACCTCCTGCGGTACGTCCGGCAGGCACAGCTCGCCTTCGAGGATCTCGCGCTTGACCGCCCGCTCGAAAATCTCCGACAGGCACTGCACCTGTGCTTCGGCCAGGGTGTTGCCGGCGCTCATGCCGTTGCTGAGGAACAGGTTTTCGATCAGGTTGGACGGGAAGTACACCACCTGCTCGTCCGACTGGCGCACGAAGGGCAGCGAACAGATGCCGCGCTCGGTATTGCCCGAGTTGGTGTCGTACAGGTGCGAACCTCGCAGCTCGCCGTCCGGGTTGTAGATCTCGAGGCAATGTTCGTCGAGGATTTCGGCCGGCAGCGCGTCCTTCGGCCCTGGCTTGAACCACTGCTCGTTGGGGTAATGCACGAACGGCGCGTTGGCGATTTCCTCGCCCCAGAACTGGTCGTTATAGAAGAAGTTGCAGTTCAGTCGCTCGATGAACTCGCCCAGCGCCGAGGCCAGCGCGGCCTCCTTGGTCGAGCCTTTGCCGTTGGTGAAGCACATCGGCGACTGCGCGTCACGCACGTGCAGCGACCACACGTTGGGGACGATGTTGCGCCACGAGGCGATCTCGATCTTCATGCCCAGCCCGGCCAGCAGGGCGGACATGTTGGCGATGGTCTGCTCCAGCGGCAGGTCCTTGCCGGCGATGTAGGTGGTGGTGTCAGCCACCGGCATCAGCAGGCCCTGGGCATCGGCGTCGAGGTTGTCCACCTCTTCGATGATGAACTCCGGGCCGGTCTGCACCACTTTCTTGACCGTGCAGCGGTCGATAGAGCGCAGGATGCCCTGACGGTCTTTCTCGGAGATGTCTTCCGGCAGCTCGACCTGGATCTTGAAGATCTGGTTGTAGCGGTTCTCGGGGTCGACGATGTTGTTCTGCGACAGGCGGATGTTTTCGGTGGGGATATCGCGCGTCTGGCAGTACAGCTTGACGAAATAAGCAGCGCACAGGGCCGACGAGGCAAGGAAATAGTCGAACGGCCCCGGGGCCGAGCCATCGCCCTTGTAGCGGATCGGCTGGTCGGCGATTACCGTGAAGTCGTCGAATTTGGCTTCAAGACGAAGGTTGTCGAGAAAGTTGACCTTGATTTCCATGCGGGGGTACCAGAAAGCGTGCGGAACGAATGGCGGGCATTATCCGGTTTTTTTACCGGGAAGTCTTGGGGCGCCGCCCTGCCCTTGCCCAATTGCGCATTCCACCGGATTGCTTGCCTGATCCTCTGAACCTGCAGTGCCTGCCAGACCGCCGGTCACAGCCCTGTGCTAGCGTTTCTGGATTGGGGAACAACGTATTCCCCACCGGACCGCAAACGACGACAACCGATGATCAGCAGGTGAGCCATGGAACTTCGAATCAACCAGAAGACCTACCAGGTCGAGGCCGACGCCGACACGCCGCTGCTGTGGGTGATCCGCGACGATCTGGGCCTGACCGGTACCAAATACGGCTGCGGCCTGGCCCAGTGCGGCGCCTGCTCAGTGCTGGTGGACGGCAATGTGGTGCGTGCCTGTGTCACGCCGGTGGCCGGGGTGGTCGGGCGTGACGTGACCACCATCGAAGCCATAGAGGCCGATGATGTGGGCAAGCGCGTGGTCGCCGCCTGGGTCGAACACCAGGTGGCCCAGTGTGGCTACTGCCAGTCCGGCCAGGTGATGGCGGCCACCGCGCTGCTCAAGCACACCCCCAAACCCAGCGATGCGCAAATCGATGCGGCCATGGTCAACCTGTGCCGCTGCGGCACCTACAACGCCATCCATGCCGCCGTGCACGAACTTGCCCAAGGGGAGAAGGCCTGATGAACACGCCTGTCGATATCCCTGCAGCACTGCGCGACCTGCCCCTGGGCGAAACGGTCAACCTGTCGCGTCGGCGCTTCCTGGCCGGGACGGCAGTCGGCGCCCTGGTCCTCGGTTTCGGCCTGCCGCTGGGTTCCGCCCGGGTTCAGGCAGCCACGGCTGCCGCCCAGGAACGCGGCACCCAGGTGCCTGCATTCCTGGAGATCCGCCCCGACAGCACCGTGCGCCTGCTGTGCCCGTTCATGGAAGGCGGCCAGGGCACCTACACCGCCATGGCGCAGATCGTCGGTGAAGAACTGGACGCCGACCCGGCGACCTTTGTCGTCGACAGTGCCCCACCCGGCGAAGCCTATGTGGTGATGGAAAACGGCATGCGCATTACCGGCGGGAGCATGTCGGTGCGCATGAGCTACCCCACCATGCGCCGCCTCGGTGCCCTGGCCCGGGCCATGCTGTTGCAGGCGGCGGCCGACCAGTGGGGCGTGCCGGTGGCCGAACTGACCACCGAACCTGGCAAGGTGCTGCATGCCGCCTCCGGCCGTTCGCTGGCCTATGGCGAGCTGGCCGAACGCGCCATGGACCTGCCGGTGCCGGACCCGGCCAGCGTGCCGTTGCGCGACCCCAGCCAGTTCCGCTGGATCGGCAAGCCGGTGCGCCGCGTCGATGCCTACGACAAATCCACCGGCAAGGCGCTGTACACCATCGATATCAAGGTCGACGGCATGCTCCACGCCGCCGTGCAGCATGCGCCGCGGCTGGGCATGACCGTAGGTGGCCTGCGTAACGAAGCACAGGTCAAAGCCATGAAAGGCGTGCACTCGGTGCACTCGCTGCCCGGCGCCGTAGCGGTGGTGGCCGAACGCTGGTGGCACGCCAAGCGCGCGGTCGAAGCCATCCAGGTGGACTGGCAGGAACCGGGTGCCGACAGCAAGGTGCGGCCAATGCCTGCCGACTTCTCAAGTGACGCCTGGCGCGACCACCTGGCCGCCCAGCAGGGCCCGGCCCGCGACGATGAGAACGAAGGCGATATCGCCGGTGCCCTGGCCAACGCCAAGACCCAGGTCGAGGCCACCTACCACAACCAATACCTCAACCACGCTCAGCTGGAACCGCCTTCAGCCATCGCGCGTTTCAACCCGGACGGCTCGCTTGAGGTATGGCTACCCAACCAGGCGCCGGACATGTTCCGCGATGACATCGCCAAGCGCACTGGCCTCGCGGCAGACCGGATCACCCTGCATTCGCCGCTGCTGGGCGGCTTCTTCGGCCGCCACTTCCTGTATGACTCGGCCAACCCTTACCCGCAGGCGATCTTGCTGGCCAAGGCCGTCGGCCGGCCGGTCAAGCTGATCTGGAGCCGCGAAGAAGAATTCCTGCGTGATGTACTGCGGCCCGTCGCCGTGGTCAAGTTCCGCGCCGGGCTCGATGCCGACGGTTTGCCTGTAGCCATCGAAGCGGTCAGCGCCACTGAAGGCCCGACCGAAGCCTTGGCCGGCAAGCAAGGCGAGAAGATCGACCCGACCGCGCTCGAAGGGCTGTCAGGCAAATCGTACGCCATCGCCAACAAGCGCATCGCCCAGATCTACGTCAAAGGCCCAGCCATGCTGGGCTACTGGCGCTCGGTGGGCAACTCGCTGAACGACTTCTTCTATGAATCGTTCCTCGACGAACTGGCCGACAAAGGTGGCAAGGACCCGTTCGAGCTGCGCCTGCACCTGCTGCGCGACAACCCGCGCCTGACCACCCTGCTGCAGGCAGTGGGTGAGCTGTCCGGCGGCTGGAAGCGTGGGCCGTTTACTGCCGAAGACGGCAGCAAACGGGCACGTGGCATCGCCATGGCCTCGCCGTTCGGCTCGGAAGCGGCGGTCATTGCCGAAGTGTCGTTGGAAGGCGGCCAGGTCAAGGTGCACGACATCTGGCAGGCGATCGACCCCGGCAGCATCGTCAACCCGGCGATCATCGAAGCCCAGGTCAATGGTGCCGTGGCGCTTGGCCTGTCGCAGACGCTGGTCGAGGAAGCGGTGTTCATCGATGGCAAGCCACGCGCGCGCAACTACGACCTGTACCCGATTCTGCCGGCCTCGCGCATGGCCCGGGTGCATGTGCGCATCGTTGAAAGCGGCGCGAAGATGGGGGGCATTGGCGAGCCGCCGTTGCCAGCCGTGGCACCTGCCGTGGCGAACGCCGTGGCGCAGCTCACGGGCCAGCGCGTGCGCAGCCTGCCATTGAGCCGCCATACCTTCAGCTGACCGGACAAGGACCGCCCCATGACCCAGAGTCGCTTCGCAAGAACCGCAACCTGGCTGGCGCTGCCGTGCCTGGTCGCGGCAGGCCTGCTGGCCTGGTACGTCACCCGCGAGCCTGCCTCGCCGTTCGGCAACGAACAGAACGCCAGCCTCGACCCGGCGCTGGTCAGCCGCGGTGAGTACGTGGCCAGGCTCAGCGATTGTGTCGCCTGCCACAGCCTGCCCGACGGCAAGCCCTTCGCCGGCGGGCTGGAAATGGCCACACCGCTGGGGGCGATCCACGCCACCAACGTGACGCCAGACGCTGCAACCGGCATCGGCACCTACAGCCTCGCCGACTTCGACCGTGCCGTGCGCCATGGCGTCGCGCCAGGTGGCCGACGGCTGTACCCGGCCATGCCCTACCCTTCATACGCCAAGCTTAGCGATGACGATGTGCGGGCGCTGTATGCCTTCTTCATGAAAGGCGTGCAGCCTGCGCAACAAGCGAATATCCCCAGCGACATCCCCTGGCCACTGAACATGCGCTGGCCGATTGCCCTGTGGAACGGGGTATTCGCCGCCACCACACCTTATGCGGCCAAGGACGGGCAGGACGCGTTGTGGAACCGCGGCGCCTACATCGTCCAGGGCCCCGGCCACTGCGGCAGCTGCCACACCCCACGGGGGCTGGCGTTCAACGAAAAAGCCCTGGACGACAGTGGCAAGCCGTTCCTGGCGGGCGCACTGCTCGATGGCTGGTACGCGCCAAGCCTGCGCGACGACCACAACACCGGCCTGGGCCGCTGGAGCGAGGCCGAGATCGTGCAGTTCCTCAAGACCGGGCGCAACCAGCACGCGGTGGTCTACGGCTCGATGACCGAGGCGTTCAACAACTCCACCCAGTTCATGAGTGATGACGACCTGGCGGCGATTGCCCACTACCTGAAATCACTGCCGGGCGACCCGCAACGCGACGGCGCACCCTGGCAGTACCAGGCGGTCTCCGCGGCCACACGCCTGGATGCCCCAGGTGCCCACACCTACGTGACCCGCTGTGCAACGTGCCACGGCCTGGACGGCAAAGGCCAGGCCGAATGGATGCCGCCACTGGCGGGGGCCACCTCGGCTCTGGCGAAGGAGAATGCCTCGGCGATCAACATCACCCTCAATGGCTCGCAACGCATCGTCGCCGCCGGCCTGCCGGATGCCTACCGCATGCCAGCGTTCCGTGAGCAGCTGTCGGACCAGGAGATCGCCGATGTGCTGAGTTTCGTGCGCAGTACCTGGGGCAACCAGGGCGGTGCGGTGGATGCCCAGGCCGTCGGCAAGCTGCGCGGGGATACCGACCCGGCCAGCAGCAGCCCGATCATCTTGCACATGCGCTGAGGAGCCCTGCCCATGGAAAGTATCGACCTGTTGGTGCTACGTACCGCCCGCGACTGGCTCCAGGCCGGCGACCGGGTGCTGCTGGCCACTGTGGCCCGCACCTGGGGCTCATCGCCAAGGCCAGTCGGGTCGATGATGGCCCTGCGCGGTGATGGCCGGGTGATTGGCAGCGTGTCCGGCGGCTGTATCGAGGATGATCTCGTGCACCGCTATACCACTGCCTACCACGGCGATGGCATGCCGGCGGGACCGCCCCGCGTGGTCCGTTATGGCGTCAGTGCCGACGAGGCTCACCGCTTCGGCCTGCCCTGCGGCGGCACCCTGGAACTGATCCTCGAGTTCGGCCCCTCCTTGCCGAGCCTGCAGCAGCTTCTGCCACGCCTGGACGCCGGTAACCTGGTGCGTCGCGAGCTGGACCTTGGCAGCGGTGACGTACAACTGACCACCACCCGCGCGCCCGAGCAATTCAGCTTCGATGGCCAGCGCATGGTCAACACCCTGGGCCCCGGCTACCGCATGCTGCTGATCGGTGCCGGGGTGCTGGCCGAATACCTGGCGACCATGGCACTGTTCAACGGTTTCAAAGTGGCCGTCTGCGACCCTCGCCCGGAATACATGGACGGCTGGAACGTCGCGGGCGTGGAGAAGATCGTCGGCATGCCGGACGACGTGGTCAAGGCCTTCACCCCCGACCTGCGCAGCTGCATCGTCGGCCTCAGCCACGACCCCAAACTGGACGACCTGGCCCTGCTCGAAGCCTTGCACAGCCCGGCGTTCTATATCGGCGTGATTGGTTCACGGCGCAACAATGCACTGCGCCGTGCGCGACTGATCGAGCATTTCGGCGAAAGCGAACACTCGCTCAAGCGCCTGCATGGGCCCATCGGCATCTACATCGGCAGCAAGACACCGGCGGAAATCGCGGTCAGCGTCATGGCCGAGATTCTCGCGATCAAAAATGGCGTGGCGCTACCCGGCGAGGTCAGTGTGACCGTGGCCAAGGGAGCTGAAGAAACCAGGGCTGAATTGCCAACTGCCAGAGCCGTGCATGCCAGTCCGGATGCTGCGCACCTCTAACCGGTTCAATGCTGCACGTTCGCCTGCTCCTGCCTCCAGCGCTCAAGGTTTTTCTCCAGCAATTGCCCCGGTAACGGGCCGGAGACGATTTCCTTCATCTTTTGCGCCAACCGTTCACGCAGCGCAGGCTGATTGCACCGCGACTCGCGGGACAGCGCCAGGTACAAGCCTTCACTGGACACCGGCGGTTCGAGGAACTTCAGCTGCTTTTCCATACGCAGCGTGCGCGCCAGCGCCATGCCGGGGTACTGTTCGTAGATCACATAGTCGTTGCGTTTGTGCAGCAGCTTCTCGAACGCCTGCCTGGCGCTGGGCACCGCTTCGAGCGTGAGGTTGGCCGTGGCGTAGTCGTCGAACTGCTGGCCGTGGCTGTTGCTGACCAGGGTACCGCCCGTGTGCCCCCGCAGGTCGTGCCAACTGCGGTAGGCAAAAGCCGCGTCCTGGCGAACCCAGACAACGCTCGGCGTATGCAGGAACGGCGGTTTGACGAAGTGCATCTCCTGCTGACGCGCCTGGGTCAGAAAGTAGCCGGCCAGCAGGTCGATACGGCCGGTGCGCACTTCTTCCTGCGCCCGCGACCAGGGGCCACCGTAAAGCACCTGTATCTTCAGCCCCAGCGCCTCGCCCAGGTACTTGAGCAGGTCGGCATTAGCGCCGATCAATTGTTGGGGGTTGTGAGGGTCACGCCACAAGTAAGGGGGGTATTCAGGGTTGCCGGTGGCCGTCAATTGCTGACATGCATCGTCCGCCGCCGACAGCTGAGGCAGCAGCAACAGGCACAGCGTTAACAACAAGGACCGGCCAGACCCACGCTCGACCATCGCCACCCTCGGAACATGCGGCCTTCGGCGGCCAGGCGTGGTCGCGAAAGGCTGCCACATCCTGTGGACGTCTGCTGTACGGCTGTCCGCATGTATTACACAGTCTGGACCAGAATCAGCCGGCCGCCAGCACTTTTCACCCTGCTCAGATCAAGCGGGCATACGCGCCATAGACCGCCTTGCGGCCGCCTGGAACACACCGCGCAACGCCTTGATCTGCGCTTCTGTAAGGGTTTGGGCGCACGTCAGCCCCTGCAAGAAGCCAATACCCCAGTTCTTGGTCTGATCCAGCTGCTGACGGTTTTCGGCTTCAGCGATATCGCCCAGGTGGAGCGCGGCATGATGTTCATAACGGTCGCCCAGCGCCAACGTGCGCAGTTCACCCAGCGCGACCTTGAATTCTGCAGCGGCAACATCGTCCAGGCCCAGGTGCTCATACTGAAGCAGGCTCAGACGGTCGGTGGCGGTCATCTTCGAATCTCCGTTTCTCTATAAAAGGAGCAGTTGCATGAAAATCACCGACCAAGGGTGGACGCATCCGGGTGCCAGGCGTTGGTGGTGTCGTTATGGGGCTTGTATACCATAGGTGAGGCCTGTCGCCCTAGCGGTGTGCGCCGTCCGGTTGCCTGCAGGGTTGGCGGTCGATTACCGGCATCCCTTTTGTCGCACAGCTTAAATTTAAATTGAATTTAAGTTAAAAGTGACCCAGCCTAAGCTCACGTATTTTTATTGAGGAGCCGAAGCCATGGCGACAACGCCGCGCGAACCACGCAAGGATGGCGAAGCCACCCGTACCCGCATCCTCCAGGCCGCCGGCGAGCTGTTCGCCGCAGTAGGTTACGCCGAAGCCAGCAACAAGGCGGTCGCCGCCAGGGCCGAGGTCGACCTGGCTTCGATCAACTACCACTTCGGCAGCCGTAACGGCCTGTACCTGGCCGTGCTGGACGAAGCCCGGCGGCGCTTTCTGGACATTACCGACCTGCAGCGGATCACCTTGGGCGAGCAACCGGCGAGCGAAAAACTGCGCGCCCTGGTCGAGCTGGTGGTGCGCAAGGCATCGCAGGGGCGCAACAATTGGCACCTGCGCGTGCTGGCGGCCGAGATCCTTGCCCCCAGCCCGCACGGCCAGGCGCACCTGCAAACCGGCGCGCCGTTGAAGCTGGCGCTGCTCAAGGGGCTGTTCAGCGAAATAACCGCGATCCCGCCGGAGCACCCGGCCCTCACCCGCTGCATCCTCTGCGTCACTGCCCCCTGGGCGATGCTGCTGATCGGGCCACGCGGTACATCCGGCGCCCTGCACGAGATGCTCGGCATGCCCGCCGACGAGGTTGCCGCCCACCTTTACAGCTTCGCACTGGCCGGCCTGCAGGAAAGCAGCCGTCAGTATGCCCAGGGCAAAGGCCAGTGACCGCCCCCCAACGCAGCCCTCAAACGCACCCTTCATTGCAAGGCGGCCCCATGCAAACGACACCCGACAACCTACCCGCACTGGCCGTGCCGCAGGCGCAGGCCTCCATCCCTTTGCTGCTCGGCGCATTGATGCTAGTGATGTTCCTCGCCGCGCTCGACCAGACCATCGTCTCCACGGCGCTGCCAACCATCGTCAGCGACCTTGGCGGGCTGCGCTGGCTGTCGTGGGTCGTGACGGCCTACCTGCTGGCGTCCACCGTGGTGGTGCCGCTGTATGGCAAGTTCGGCGACCTGTATGGCCGCAAACGCGTGCTGCAGATCGCGATTGCCTTGTTCCTGCTGGGCTCGGCGCTGTGCGGTGTGGCGCAGGACATGACCCAGCTCGTTGTGTTCCGCGCCTTGCAAGGCCTGGGCGGCGGCGGCCTGATGGTGGTGGCCATGGCGGCCATCGGCGACGTCATCCCGCCCGCCGAGCGCGGGCGCTACCAAGGCCTGTTCGGCGGCGTGTTCGGCCTGGCGACGGTAGTTGGCCCGCTGATCGGCGGTTTTCTGGTCGAGCACCTGTCCTGGCACTGGATCTTCTTCATCAACCTGCCGCTGGGGCTGCTGGCGGTGGTGGTGATCGGCAGTGTGTTCCGACCGCATGTGGCCCCCGTGAAGCACGTGGTCGACTACATCGGCGCGTTCTTCCTGACGGTGATGCTGGGCTCGCTGGTGCTGATCACCAGCCTGGGCGGCAGCCTGTTGCCATGGGCCTCGCTCGATCTGCTGTGCCTGGCACTGTTCGCCGTGATCGGCCTGGTCGGCTTCGTTTGCGAGCAGCGCCGGGCCGCCGAACCGATCATGCCCCTGCACCTGTTTCGCCACCGCACGTTCGTGCTGGCCGGGCTGATCGGCCTCATCGTCGGCGTGTCGCTGTTTGGCTCGGTGACCTTCCTGCCGCTGTACATGCAGGTGGTCAAGGAGGCCTCGCCGACCAGCGCCGGCCTGCAGATGCTGCCGCTGATGGGCGGCCTGCTGGTGGTGTCGGCGATTACCGGGCGGCTGATCAGCCGCTGGGGGCGCTACCGCGTGTTCCCGATCGTCGGCACGCTGCTGCAGGTGATCGCCCTTGGGCTGTTGAGCCGGCTGGAGCTGGATACGCCGATGTGGCAGATGAACCTGTACATGGGCCTGCTGGGCGCCGGGCTGGGCATGGTGATGCAGGTGTTGATCCTGGCCGTGCAAAACAGCGTCGAACGCCGCCACATGGGCGTGGCGACGTCAGGGGCCACGCTGTTCCGCTCCATTGGCGGCTCGGTTGGCGTGTCGGTGTTCGGCGCGCTGTTCTCGCATGCCTTGCTCGATGGGCTGCCCGCCGACTTCGCCGCCAGCGCCGGCGGGGCCGCGAGCCTGTCGCCGACGGCGGTACATGCCTTGGCGGCGCCCCTGCAGCAGGCTTACCTCGCGGCGTTCTCCGAGGCCATGCACGGGGTGTTTCTGCTGGCGGCGGTGGTGACTTGCGTGGCGTTCGGGTTGTCGTGGTGGTTGCAGGAGGTGCCGTTGCGTACAGCGCACGCCGAGTAATCTGCCCGCAGTGGCATGCCCTCAAAAAAACAGCATGCTGCAGAGCACAGGGTTCACCCGTGCTCTGCAGCATAAGCCGAATCCTACCCTGTGTTGTAACCCCCGCTGCAGTTGGGTTGATTTTCACGTCAACTCGTGACTGAGCACATCGTTTTCAGAACTCCATGGGTTGAATAACAACAGCGAGCCAGCATAGAGCCCGCTCATAATCTCAACAAACAAATATAAATTTACACTTTCAGGCTCGACCAATGCCCTTTCATAAGAGCATCTTTCTAAAGCGACAGCACAAACAAAAATCTTTCAGCGCCGATATAAGACGACCACCTGTAGGAACACTCCTACATATTATCCAGATAACACCATTAAGAAAGAATTTTCCTACAGAAACATCTAAATCCTTTACACAACCGTGATCAGAGCCTTTCTGACCTGAATGTTTCCCCAAGCATTCAGGAATGTGCGAGGCGGCAAGAACATCAGGATGCCCACACATGAGCAAAAACAAATTGCTGGCGCAGCTTGAAACGAAAGTGGAGGCGAAAGGGGCAGTTGTCACACATTCTGAACCCGAGTCAGTGATCGGCCAGATACCATTCACCTGCATGGCCGACCCGCAATTCCAGATGCGCGGCGGTTTCAAGAACCCCATGGTCGACGCCGCGATGCCCTTGTTCGGCATGGTGATGCGCGTGCGCAAGCTCGATGCCTTGCCCAACATCGTCGAGGTGCGCAAGCTGGTGCACATCCAGATCACGGCGATTGTGCAGGAAAGGTATTCAGCGTACTGCAAGGGATGATGCAGGAACCGAAGCGTTTCAAGGACGTGCTTGAGTTCATGTATTACTGTGTGTGCCTTGGCCTGAAGGGCAAATACGCCATCGAGCCCAGAGGTGAAGAAAGCCTGCAATGCCTGATCATGGACTTGTACGCGATCATCCGCGAACTTCGCGGCCCCGTGGGGGCCAGTTATGTGGATCAGGTGGTGGCACGGTATGGCGGGAACAGCGTAACTGGAAAAGGTGCAGCAGCAACCTTGGGACGATTGAAGCTTTGGGGAGCCAGCCTTGCGGGTATTGGAGGCTTGGTATTGTCTTGGTGGGACTTTGCCGATTGGAAGGACCATTACACGGAAAACCGGCATGGGCCCACTCCGCAGAGTAGAAGAAGATCAAGTGTTATCGCGATCGCTTACGCTGCACGGGGCGTGGCAACCATTTCATTATCATTGGCAGAGCTTGGGACCGCTATCGCGATTGCCAAGCCCTTCTTTGACTATCTGACGCTTACTTCAGAGAACAAACTTATTCGCATTCTTGGCAGCACGATGAGCGAGCTATCGGCAAGCCTTGGTTCGCAAACCGCACGCCTTCTCCTCGCACGCTTGGTTTTAGGGGCATTTTGGATAGGGTTAGCCATCACGGTATTGATTATTATATTTGATGATGACGCCCTGGAAAAATGGTGCAAGCAATCAATATATCGCAGCAATCGAGCTCACAATAAGGTTCTTGCAGAGAAAATTGAGCTCAAGGCGCTCTTCTCGGCTGTACGAGGGGTAATCTGATGTATCTGATCGAGTGGAGCTGGTGGGGATTGCAAAAGATATCTGCCGACAAGCGGAGAGAGACTGATCTTTCAAAATCACACACCCGTAAAAAAATTGAAAAAGATATTTACGAGAGCGACTTAGATGAAGTCCATTTTCGGAGTGCAAGCAACACCCCCAAACAGCCGACCCCTCTATATAGTTTTAATGAAAAATACATGGATATTCGCTGCGGAGGCTCTGAAGAAAAGCGCGGACTCATCACACTCATGACAATAGGAGGCATACTCCCAGCGATCTATGTAACAACATTTTCGGCTATTGGATTCGCCTACTTAGATATTACCGAGCCGCACCTCAGCTCAATTGTGACAATATTGCTGACACTGTTCATGACCGCATTAAGCTCAACTATTATCTACCTATATTTCAAATACGGTTTCCAGATCACTCGACTGGAAGCCTTCACCAGCCGCCACCTAATAATCCGTTTCAATCGAATTACGCAACAGGTGCATCTTCATCGCCCAAAATATTGCGGAGGCATCGTCACCCTGCCATGGCGAACCACCGGTAGCAGTGCAGTGAACCCCAGAGACGATCATACAAGCCTTGGCATGTGCCAAATTCTTCATTGGCAACCCGCACTGACCGGGTTACCTCATCTAGAGATGGCGATGATAGGTACACAAGGTCAGGGCGGTAGTGAACTGCGCGACCAGTGGGAATTCATCCGCCGCTACATGGAAGAAGGCCCAGACTCCATCCCCCGCCCCCGCTTGAGCACGCAACTCCCTTCTCCGATCCAGGCATTCAGCGCTCAATTCGAAGGGATGGGGCGATTTTTCCGCAACAGCAGCTGGCAGTTCAAAGTCATCTTGCTGCTGGTCTGGCCTGCTTTCGTCATCCTTGGGACCGCGCACTGGGTCAGCCTCATGCTGTGCTGGAGGCCCCGCTGGCCCAAGGTCATCCGTGAAGCAGGCATGCCTGGCAAGCCTGTTCCGCCGTTGACCACCCTGGCTGACTATCCACCAGAGGTGCAAGAACGCCTGCTCGCCAATGCTGACCGTTGGCAACTCAAGCCGGGTAAACGCCCGGAGAAAAAGCCGCGTAAACCGCGTACGCGCAAGGCGTAATCGGCATCTCGATAAACCCGCTTCTGCAAAAGGAAGCGGGCATCGTTAAGGTCACTTGATGAACCGCACCTGGCTATTGATCTTCTCGATGACCGCCCCCTTGCGCTCATTGAACCGCGCCTTGTTCTGCTCGAACAGGTTATTGCCCTTGGTGTCGATGGAGATGATCAACGGCCCGAACTCCCGTACGCGGTTGACCCACAGGGTTTCCGGCATGCCCAGGTCCTGCCATTCAGCGCGTTCGATCTCTTCGACCTGGGTCGCAGCGAGCACCGCGCAGCCCCCGGGGAACACTGCATGCACGGCCTTGTTCTCCAGGCAGCCGGTGGTGGTCTCCGGGCCCATGCCGCCTTTGCCGACGATCAGTTTCACGCCGGTTTCCTCGATGAACTGCTTCTCGAACTTTTCCATGCGCATGCTGGTGGTCGGCCCGATGGAGACCATCTCGAAGCTACCATCGTCCTTCTTGCGCACAATCGGCCCGGCATGGAAGATCGCGCCGCCGCGCAGGTCCACCGGCAGTTCGCGTTTCAGTTCGATCAGGCGGCGATGGGCGACGTCGCGGCAGGTGACCAGCTGGCCGGTCAGGTAGACCACGTCACCAACGTTGAGGTCGGCCAGGTCTTCGTCCCTGATGGGTGTGCTGAGAATCTTTTTCACGGTGTTTTTGTTCACGGTGCTCTGGCTCACAGGACTACGCCCTCGTGCGAAAGGATGTCATAGGACAAATCGGCGTTGATGCGGATCTTGCCGCGGCGGTGCGCCCAGCAGCCGGTCGACACGGCGACACCGATGGTCGAGGGGTGGCGTGCCGAGGACTCGATGTTCACGCCCATGACGCTGCTGTTGCCGGTCAGGCCTTGCGGGCCAATGCCGATTTCGTTGAGGCCGTCCTCCAGCAGCTTTTCCATCATCGCCGCGCTTTCGTTGGGGTGGCTGGAGTCCACCGGGCGCAGGATGGCGCGCTTGGACAGGCGCGCCGCCGTCTCCACCGAGGTCGATACGCCGACCCCAACCAGCAACGGCGGGCAGGCATTCACCCCGCGTGAGGTGATCACATCGAAGACGAATTCAGTCACCCCTTCATAGCCCTGCCCCGGCATCAGCACCTTGGCCGAACCGGGCAAGGTGCAGCCGCCACCGGCCATGTACACATCGACGATGGCGTGGTCGGCGTCGGGGATGATTTCCCAGTCCAGCCACGGGATCTTCGAGCCAGTGTTGGTGCCGGTGTTCTTCTCGATGAAGGTTTCCACCGCGTTGTGGCGCAGCGGGCCCTTGATGGTCGCCTCACGCGTGGCGTTTTCCAGGATGGCTTCAAGTTCGCCCAGCAACGGGAAGCGTGCACCCGCCGAAATGAAGTACTGAATGACGCCAGTGTCCTGGCAGCTGGGGCGGTCCAGCTTGTCGGCGTATTCCTGGTTGTCGGCCATCGAGTCGTACACCGCGATGGCCAGCGGATTGGTTTCGGCGGCGCGCAGCTTGGCGGTCTTTTCCTTCACGTCCTTGGGCAGGCGCTTGCCGATGTAGGCGGTGAACTTGGCCATCACGTCGGTCAGTGATGACACGGCTGTTTCTTTATCCACGGGTTATCTCCTCAGGGCATCACAAGGCAGGTATTGCTTGTCGGTTCAGGCGCTGGTGGGGGTTGTCGCGGCCTGCACTACAGGGGTAGGTGATTGGCTTTTATCGGGCTCCGGCTCTACCTGGCCGTCGAGCACCTGGGCCATGCGGGTGCTGTCCAGCGCACCGACCCACTTGGCGATCGCCAGGGTGCCGACCGCATTGCCGATGGTGTTGGTGATGGCGCGGGCCTCGGACATGAAGCGGTCAACGCCCAGCAGCAGGACCATGCCGGCCACCGGAATGTTGTCCATGGTCGCCAGGGTCGCGGCCAAGGTGATGAAGCCGGAGCCAGTGACGCCCGCCGAACCTTTGGAGGTGAGCAGCAGCACACCAAGCACGATCAGCTGGTCCATCAAGGTGAGTGGGGTGTTGGTGGCCTGGGCAATGAAAATGGCCGCCATGGTGTAGTAGATGCACTGGCCATCGGGGTTGAAGGTCAGGCCCGACGGGATCACCAGCCCCACCACCGGCTTGGATACCCCCACGTTCTCCAGCTTGTTCATCAGCTGCGGCACCACCGACTCGGACGAACTGGTGCCCAGCACGGTGAACAGCTCTTCGCGCAGGTACTTGAGAAACTTCCACAGACTGAAACCCGACAGGCGCGCGATGGCACCGAGGATGATCACCACGAACAGGAAGCAGGTCAGGTACATGGTCGCCATCAGCTTGCCCAGTGACACGATCGAGCCCAGGCCATACTTGCCGACGGTAAAGGCCATGGCGCCACAGGCCGCCAAGGGTGCAACCCGCATGACCATGCCGACGATGTAGAACATGCCGTGGGAAAACGCCTCAAGCACATCGACCACTGGCTTGCCGCGCTCACCCAGGTTGGCCAAGGCAATGCCCAGCAAGGTCGAGAACAGCAGGATGGGCAGGATCTCGTTTTTGGCGAACGCGTCGATCACGCTGCCGGGGATGACGTGCAGAAGGAAATCGATGAACCCACCCGAGCCGCTGGCGGCCGCTGCGGTGTAGCTGGAGATGGCCTGGGCATCGAGGGTGGCAGGGTCGACGTTCATGCCCTGCCCCGGCTGCACCAGGTTGACCACCACAAGGCCCAGTACCAGGGCGAAGGTCGACAGCACTTCAAAATAGATTAACGACC
This sequence comes from Pseudomonas sp. NPDC087185, assembly GCF_044744955.1. NCBI lineage: Bacteria > Pseudomonadati > Pseudomonadota > Gammaproteobacteria > Pseudomonadales > Pseudomonadaceae > Pseudomonas > Pseudomonas sp. NPDC087185. The sequence continues at coordinate 474,598 of NZ_JBIUZK010000003.1, forward strand.
GCACGCCGACACGGCCGAGTTCCTTCATGTTCTCCATCTTGGCGATGCCCAGCACCACCGTGGCGAAGATGATCGGTGCGAAGACCATCTTGATCAGCTTGATGAAGGCGTCACCCAGCGGTTTCATATCGGTGCCGACCTGCGGCCAGCATACGCCGACCAGGATGCCCAGTGTCACACCTATCAGCACTTGTACGTACAGCTTGCCTATCAATCGCTTGGCCATTGCCGTCTCCGAATTATTGTTGTGGTCGGATGAATGTGGCGGCTGGGCTAGCAGGTGCGTGCAGGCAGGACGCGCGTTAGCCCAGATTACGTGTGGTTGGTCACGTGGGCTTAAGGTAAGGCGTTTTCACAAGTGCGGTAATACAGTTGAATTCACGTCATTATTTACCTGCAGTTAATACTGGCGCTAGGCACCTTTGCGGTGACGTTGCCAATCCGAGCTATCCTCTCTGGTGCAATTCCCATCCCATGGAGGTGTGCCATGCGTCCATTCACATGGAGTTGTCTGATAGTGCTGCTGTGCGCAGCCCCAACCCTCCAGGCCCAATCGGTAGTTCCCCTCAAAGGCCAGAGCAGCCAGCAAATGCAACTGGACATCAACGACTGCAATAGCGTGGCCGCCAACGCGGCCAACAGCGCCGCCACCCCGTCCAGCCCGCATGTGGGTGGCCGGGTGAAAGGTGCAGCCGTGGGCGCCACCGCCGGAGCGGTGGGTGCGCAGGTGCGGGGCAACCAGCACGATGAGCTGTACGACCGGGCCAGCGACGACACCAAGCAGCAATACCGGCAAAACCGTGCAGGCGAAGTTGCCGCCGCCGGTGCGGTAGTCGGCGGAGCGCGACAACGTCAGGAGCGCCGGCAGGACCGACGTAGCCAAAGCCAGGCACAAAGCTCGGCGCAGGCCAACGCCTACAGCGGTTGCCTGCAGGGGCGCGGTTACCAGGTCACCCCATGAAACCGCACGCTGTCTGCCTGGCAACAGCACATCAGCAGAATGTCCCACTGCGTACAGACCGCTACCCGCTGCATCTGCCTTGCCAGCGATCTCTTCGCAACCGAGCCATGGCGGCGTACGCCTCGCGCTTGGTCCGTATTCGCAGGTAAAGGCGTGGCCACAGGTGCTTGGCAAACCGGTCGATGATGTTTGCCGAGCACGACGGTGGCTATATGGCATGCACTCTGCAATCGAATGGGCACACCCCCATTCGACTGGACCTTGCAATGCGCCTGACCGACCTGGCCTTCGCCCTCCCTCGTAGCCTCAAGACCCTGACCGCCGCCGGCCTGGTCGCGCTCATTCTCACCCCCACGGCCCAGGCCGAAACCTCGCCCAAGGACGTGCGCCTGGACTACGCCTACTACTCCCCCGTCAGCCTGGTGCTCAAGCATTTCGGCTGGGTGGAAAAAGCCCTGCCTGATTCCAAGGTCAGCTGGGTGTTCAGCCAGGGCAGCAACCGCTCGCTGGAATACCTCAACAGCGGCGGCGCCGACTTCGGCTCATCCGCCAGCCTCTCGGCCGTGCTGGCCCGCGCCAACGGCAGCCCGATCAAGTCGGTGTATGTATACAGCCGCGCCGAATGGACCGCGTTGGTGGTGGCCAAGGATTCACCGCTCAAAAGCATCGAAGATCTCAAGGGCAAGAAGATCGCGGCTACAAAAGGGACCGATCCCTACCTGTTCACCTTGCGCGCGCTGGAAAAGGCCGGGCTGAAAAAAGACGACGTGGAACTGCTGCACCTGCAGCACCCTGACGGTCGCACCGCGCTGGAAAAAGGCGACGTCGACGCCTGGGCCGGCCTCGACCCGCACATGGCCGCCAGTGAACTGCAAGCCGGCTCGCGACTGCTGTACCGCAATAAGGACTTCAACAGCTATGGCGTGGTCAGCGTGACCGAGACGTTCGCCAAACAGCACCCGCAGACCGTCGCCACGGTGATCAAGGCCTACGAGCAGGCCCGCCACTGGGCAGTCGCCCACCCGGAGGCGTTCGCCAAACTGCTGGCTGACGAATCCAGGCTGCCACTGGATGTGGCCAAGCTGCAGCTGTCGCGCACCGACCTTTCCACCCCGCAACTGAACGCCCAGGACGTCACCGCCTCCAAGGCTGCGGCGCCTATCCTGGTTTCTGAAGAGCTGGTCAAGCGTGGCGTCGACGTCAATACCGTTGTCGATCAGTTGATCGACCCTTCCTTCGGCAAGGCCAGTATCGAGTGATGAGCACCCACAGCAACCTTCTGGCCGCAAGCCCCACCCGCCCACGGCAATGGCCGCGCCGGCTCAAGGGCCTGGCGCTGCCGGTGGCGATCATCCTGCTGCTGGAAGCCGTGGTGCGCCTGGGCTGGATCGCTTCCTACCAGATGCCCGCGCCCAGCGAGGTCGCGCAAACCCTGCTGCAGCTTGCCGACGGTGCGCTGTGGAAACACATCGGCGCCAGCCTGTCGCGGGTGCTGGCCGGTTTTGCCATCGGTGCCCTGCTCGGCCTGCTGTTCGCTGCCTGGGTGGGCCTGAGCCGCGAAGCCGAAGCCTGGCTGGAGCCCACCTTCGCCAGCCTGCGGGCAATCCCCAGCCTGGCCTGGGTACCGCTGTTGCTGCTGTGGCTGGGCATCGGCGAAACGTCCAAGGTCACGCTGATTGCCATCGGCGCGTTCTTCCCGGTGTACCTCAATGGCGTGGCGGCAATCCGCAACATCGACCGCAAACTGGTGGAGGTGGCGCGCATGTATGGCTTCGGCCCCCTGCGCCTGGCGCGCCGGGTACTGCTGCCGGCGGCCATCCCCGGGGTGTTCACCGGGCTGCGCAGTGCGCTGAGCCTGAGCTGGATGTTCCTGGTCGCGGCCGAGCTGATCGCGGCCACCCGCGGGCTGGGCTACCTGCTCAGCGACGGTCGAGAAACCTCGCGGCCCGACCTGGTGCTGGCAGCGATCATCGTCCTGGCGCTGCTTGGCAAGCTCAGCGACGGGTTGCTGGCGGGGTTGGAGAAACGCTGGCTGACCTGGCGCGACACCTTCGATGGCACCGACACAAAGGCCTGACCCATGAATCAACCGTTACGTATTCATCAGCCCCCGCGGGCAACAGAACCCTTGCTGGCGCTGCAGGTTAAAAGCAAAGCGTTCGGCGACACGCAGGTCCTCGGCCAGATCGACCTGCAACTGCAACCCGGCGAAATCGTCAGCCTGCTCGGCCCGAGTGGTTGCGGCAAGAGCACACTGCTGCGTCTGGTGGCGCAGTTGGACCAACGCTTTGTCGGCCGCTTGCAGCGCCGCCCTGAGCAAGTCGGCTTCGTGTTCCAGGAGCCCAGGCTGATGCCCTGGCTGAGCGTGGCTGACAACATTGGTTTCAGCGAGGACAACGCCTATGACCGTGCAAGGGTTGCCGCGCTGATCGACGAAGTGGGCCTTGGCGGTTTTGCCGATGCGCTGCCCAAAGCCTTGTCAGGCGGCATGGCCCAGCGCGTCGCCATCGCGCGCGGGCTGTATGGTCAGCCGCAGCTGCTGTTGCTGGATGAGCCGTTCAGCGCGGTGGATGCGTTCACCCGCTTCAAGCTGCAGGACTTGTTGCTGGAACTGGCCAAGCGGCACGGGATTGCCTTGCTGGTGGTGACCCATGATGTGGATGAGGCACTGTACCTGAGTGATCGGGTGCTGGTGATCGGCAACCGCCCCGGCACCGTGTGCCGGGAGTTGCAGGTTGGCCTGGAGTATCCGCGCGAGCGGCGTGATGACCGGCTGGCGCGGTTGCGCAGCGAAGCGCTGGAGGCGCTGCACAGTGCTCGGGTGATCTGACCCAGCTGCAGGGGCCACCGCGCGGCCCCGATAATCAACCTTGATCAAGCCAGGCGCGGGTAACATCACGTGCCGCTTTCAATCTGCGCTCACCTTGCAGTGCCGAAGAAGGCGTCTCCACACTCAGTTGCACATCCGCTGGCAATGCATCCAGCAACGCCACCAACGGCAACTGCCCCTGCCCCGGCAACAACCGCCCTTCCCGCGCTTCCTGGATGATCAGCGCTTCAGCGGGTGCCTGCAACGGCGCATCGCACAGCTGAACGGCGCGCAGGTAGTGCGGGTGCACCTGGGCAATCGCCGCCACGTCGCCACCCGATCGGAACAGGTGCAGGGCATCCACCAGTACCGCGCTGTTGCCCTGCCCGGCCGCCGTCAGCACGGCCAGCGCCTGCTGCAGTGTCGCCACCGGCCGCCAGCGCATGAACTCCAGGTCCACGCGTAGGCCGTAAACGTTGGCCAGTTCACACAGCGCCGCGAAGTTGTGCGCCAGCCGCACGCCATCCTCGTCATCGCCGGAAACCGTAAGGCTCGCCGCCCCCAACTCGGCACCGGCCGCCAGTAAGGCTTCGCAATCGGCAACGAGCAGCTGCGGCGTCAGCGAGACGAATTCGATATCGGCAACGCCAACCCCCTCACCCGCCATCACCGCCTTCAGCTCGCGCAGCTCTTGGCCACCCGCCGCCAACGGATAGGCCTGCCCACCCGTCATCACCGGGTGCAAGCGCAGCCCCACCGAGGTAAAGCCGGCCCGGCCGGCCTCGCGCACCAGCGCCTCAGGGGCGAGGTCCAATGCCGTTAGGTGGGCAACCCCCAACGGCCTCAATAGGTCGCCCTCCCGCCACTCAAGTCGAACACGAAGCCGGTGGTGAAGCTGCATTCAGGCCCGGCGATCCAGGCCACCATGTTGGCGATCTCCTCGGCCTTGAGAAAGCGCCCCATGGGGATCTTGGCCTTGCTCGCGGCAATATGCTCGGCGGTCATCTCGGCCATCAGCGGCGTCTCGACCATGGCCGGCGCGATGCAGTTGAGCAGCACGCCATCCTGCGCCAGCTCCTTGGCCGCAGCCTTGGTGAAGGCAATGACCCCGGCCTTGGCCGCGGAGTACCCCGAGATGTACTGCACGCCATCCTTGCCCGCCATCGAGGCGATGTTGACGATACGCCCATGGCCACGTTCACGCATGTGCGGGATGGCCGTGCGACAGCAGTAGAAAACGCCGTTCAGGTCGATGGCGATGACCTTGTCCCACGCCTCTGGCGGGTACTCCCAGGACGGCACTACCGGGCCGTTGATACCGGCGTTGTTGACCAGGATCTCCACCGGCCCCACGCGGGTCAGCACCTCAGTGAACGCTGCCTCGACCGAGGCCAGCGAGGCGACATCCACGGCCTGGCGCAACACCGGCTCGAAGCCATTGCCCACACTGTCCCATCCCTCGACCGCAAGGTCCCAGATCACCACCTGGGCACCTGCGGCATGCAAGCGTTGGGCGATGGCCAGGCCGATGCCACGCATGCCGCCGGTGACGATTGCAGTTTGCCCTTGCAGGGATTGGCTCATTGTTCAGCTCCTTTTTCGACACAGGGAATATCCGGCAGGCGACGCAGGTCGCGCACCATGAACAGGTAGCACAGCGCACCAAGCGCGGTGATCGAGGAAACAAAAACCAGTGCCCAGACGAACGACCCGGTGGCCGTGACGATCAGGCCAATGGTCAGCGGTGTGACGATGCCGGCGGCATTGGCGAACAGGTTGAACAACCCGCCACTCAGGCCCAGCAGGCCTTTTGGCGCGATGTCAGAGACGATCATCCAGGCCAGCGCCGACATGCCCTGGGCGAAGTAGGCAACGCAGAGGATGGCGATCACCAGCACGTCGGATTCGACATAGTTGGCCAGCACGATCACCGACGCCGTGAGCAGCCCGGCGATCACCGGCAGCTTGCGCGCCACGTTCAGCGAGTAGCCGCGGCGCAGCAGTGCATCGGACAGCCAACCGCCGACCAGCGTGCCCAGCGAGGCGGCAATGAACGGCAGCACCGCGACCCAGCCGACCTTCAGCCAAGGCATGTGCCGTTCGGTGACCAGGTAGGTCGGGAACCAGGTGAGGAAGAACACGTTGGTCGAGTTGCAGGCGAACTGCCCCAGGCAAATACCCAGCATGTTGCGGTGCTTGAGCAGCGCCGGGATCTGCGACCAGCGGAACACCGTGGCTTTCTGGCCGCCATCGACCACACCACCCCCCGCGGCGATATAGTCCAGCTCGGCCTGGTTGGCCGTCTTGGACTGGTGCGGCTCATGGTACTTGCGCCACCACACCAGGCCGTACAGCACGCCCATCAGGCCGACCGCCATCAGCAGAAAACGCCAGCCATAGGCGTGCAGCACCCAGAACAGCAGCGGCGTGAGGAACGCCAGGCCCGTGTACTCGGCAAAGGTGTAGATGCCGGTCGCCCGGGCCCGCTCGCTTTGCGGGAACCAGGTCGCCACCACGCGGCTGTTGGTGGGGAAGCACGGTGCTTCGGTCACACCGACCAGAAAGCGCATGCCCAGCAGGGACAAAAAGCCCTGGGCCAGGCCCTGCAGGCCGGTGAACAGCGACCACAGGGTCAGCGCCAGCCAGTAGGTGAGCTTGGTGCCGAGCCGGTCGATGAGGATGCCGCCGGGGATCTGCGCGGCGGCGTAGGTCCACGAGAAGGCCGAGAAAATCAGGCCCATCATCGCGGCATTCAGGCCCAGGTCGGCGCTGATACTCGGCGCTGCAATGCCCATGACGCTGCGGTCAAGGTAGTTGATCATGGTGCCGCCCGAGATCAGCGCCAGGATCATGAAGCGGGTGCGGGTGCGTTGCTGCAGGCGCGCGGGCGTGTCGAACACTCCGGCGCCGATGTGCTGATCAGCGTTCATGACAATTGCTCTCTTGTTATTGGAATGGCAAATGCGCAGGCGTCAGGCAAAGCCGAACAGGCGCCTAGGGGTGTCCCACATGATGGTGCGGCGCAGCTGCGGGTCGGGCATCAAACGCTCGGCCAGCTTCAGTAAGGGGCCGTAATCCACCCGCGTGCGCTGGCGAATGAACGGCCAATCGGAGCCCCACACACAGGCCTGCGGGCCGAAGGCGTTGATCAATTCATGCACGTAGGCGCTGCTCTGCCCGAGCAGGGCATCGGCAGCGGCAAACTTCTGCATGCCCGAGAGCTTCACGCAGACCCGCCCATGCCGGGCCAGCCTGAGCAACGCCTGAAAGCCAGCCTGCTGGATACCGGCGGCGGCATCGGGGCGCCCGCAATGGTCGATCAGCACACGCACCGAACTGCGGTCGATAAGGCCCAGCAGTTCGAGCAACTGGTCTTCACACACCTGTATCTGGGCGAACAACCCAAGCTCGGCGAGCTTGCCGAACAGCGGCTCGACGTCATGCAGGCTGGCTACGCCATACAGCGCGGGGTTGAGCGCCACGCCAACCACGCCCTGCTCACGCAGCGCAGCCAGTTGCTCAAGGCTTATCTGCCGCTCGACCACCGCCACACCCTTGAAGCGCCCCTGGCCGCTGGCCAGCGCATGCAACAGGCAGCGGTTGTCGGTGTGGTAGCCGCTGTTCGGCCCGACCAGCAAGGCATGACGCACGCCGTAGGCGTCCATCACCTGGTTGAACTGTTCCAGCGGCGCGACCTCCTGGCCGGACGGTGCGTAAGGCGCATCGGGGTGATAAGCGAAGCGTGCGGGATCAAACAAATGGTTATGGCAATCGATCTTCGGTTCGTCAAAGATGTTCAAAGGCGGTTCCTTCAAGCGCCACTGCGCTTGCCTGCAGATCTTGTTATTGTTCGCCACCAGGGCGATTGGCCTGGGCTCACGATACTGCGGGCGCCGCCACCACGCTCATACACAGATGGCCAAGACCATAACCGAAGGTAATGCTCATGCTCCCCGGGCAAGACGGCGCCGATACCAGCGCCATGCTGTTCAAACTGCGGCATATGGAAGTGTTCCGGGCAGTCATGCTGACCGGCTCGATCAGCGCTGCGGCTAAAATGCTCTACGTTTCGCAGCCGGCAGTGAGCAAGCTGATCGGCTACATAGAGGGGCGCCTGGCGTATCGCCTGTTCGAGCGCATCAACAATCGCCTGGTGCCCACAGCTGAAGCACAGATCCTGTTCCGTGAGGTCGAGCGGGTGTACCAGGCGGCGCTGCAGGTCAATGAAACCGCGCTCTCGCTGGCCTCAGGCACGCACCGCAAGCTGCGCATCTCCTGCAGCGCATCGCTGTCGACGGTGGTCATCCCGATAGCCCTTGCCCAGCTCAAGCGCGAGGCGCCGGCGCTGCAGATCGAATGGCAGACGTCGCTGATGGGCGAGATGCCCAACCAGATCCTGTCGAAAAAAGTCGACCTGTCGATTGCCGCCCTGCCGGTGGTCCATGACCACCTGCATTCGCAGGCCTTCATGCGCGGGCGCATGGTGGCCGTGATGCCCGCCGACCATGTGCTGGCACCGCAACGCGCACTGACCCTGCAGCAACTGGAAGGCCACGCCTTGCTGCTGTTCCGCCCGGACATGCCGTTCGGCAAGCTGCTGGCGGACGAAATCGCGCGACGTGGGCTGCAACTGGACTCATTGCTGTCGTTCACCAATGCCAACGAAGCCGTGGCGCTGGTCAAGCAAGGCATGGGCATCACCCTGATCGACGAATTCGTCGCGCAGGACAGCGGCCTGCAGGTGGTGCCACTGGCTGAAGAGATTCACTTCGACATCAGCTTCGTCTATTCGCGCTTCGAGCCACCGTCGCAGGCGGCGCTGCACCTGATGCGCGTGCTGCACGCGCAGGCGCTCAAGCTTGGGCGGGGGATCGAGGGGTTCGAGCTGCCATTGATCTGACAACGCCTTGAGCCGGCAAGGCCAGCTTCCACAAGAAGACAGTGGCCCCCACAGGGAATGTGCCAGGTCAGCTCAGGCACGGCAGCAGGATACTCACCCGCAGGCCGCACTGCTCGGCCGCCTGGGCGGTGATACTGCCCTGATGCAAACCGATGGCCCGACGGGCGATCGCAAGGCCCAGGCCGAAGCCATCGTTGCCGCTGTCGACGCCGCGATCAAACGGCTCGAAGATGCTCTGCAGGCGCGCCGGGTCAACGCCCGGCCCTTGGTCGATGATGCTCACTTGCAACTGCTCGCCAGCGTTCGCCAGCCGCGCTTCGACGCGTACCTCGGTACCGGTTTCGGTATAGCGCACGGCATTGCGCACCACGTTTTCGAACGCGCGATACAACAGCTCTTCATGGCCACGGGTGACGAACGCAGCGTCCGCGCTCAACGACACCTGGCACCGCTTCATGCCCGCCTCGAACCGTGCATCCTCGACAATCTGTGCCAGCAGCTCGACCACATCCAGCGGCTCGCTGGCGCCATCCGCCGTCTGTGACTGCACACGCGCCAGGGTCAGCAGCTGTTCGATCAGGTCATCCATGCGCCGCGACTCCCGCTCGATGCGTTCAAGCATCTCACCCCGCTCCGGCTGTTGGCGTATCAGGCCGATGGCCGCGTGCAGCCGGGTCAGCGGCGAGCGCAACTCATGGGAAATATCATGCAGCAGCTGCTGCTGCGCCTCGACCAGCGCCTTGAGCTGGCCGGCCATGCGGTCGCAGTCTTCGGCGAGGTCGACGATCTCATCGCGGCGCCTGCCAAGGCGGGGCTTGACGCGCACCTCGAAACGGCCCACGGCGACCTGGCCCATGGCTTCGCGCAGCCAGGCCAGCGGGCGGGTCAGGTACAAGCTGCAAAGCAAGGCAAACAGTGCGCTCATCAGCGTGCCGGTCACCAGCGGGCCCATGCCGCGCGGGCGCGGTGCCTCATCGAGGGTGGTCGCCACCGAGGACCGAAGCACCAGGGCCTGGCCGCCTTGGTCAAGCAGCGCCCGCTCGAAGCGCGGCTCAACCACGGCCCTGCCGGCCAGCAAGTGGCCGGCGCCGTCGTACAGCCCGACCTGCACACCTTGGGGCTGTGGCGAAACCTGCAACAGCTGGCGGCCGGCCTGTTCGCCATAGCGGTGCAGCATGTTCAGCTCGGTGGCCAGCAGCGAGCGCAGGGCCGGGGTGTCGCCGCGCAGTTCATCGAGCATGAAGGCCCCTGCGCCGACCAGGAACGTCAGGCAGTTGGCCAGCCAGAACGCCAGGAACAGCTTCCAGAACAAACGCCGGCGCATCATTCGACGATCAACATGTAGCCCATGCCGCGCACGCTCTGGAGCCAGCTGCTGCCGTCGGCGCGCGGGCCGAGTTTCTGGCGAATGCTGCTGATGTGCACATCGATACGGCGGTCGTAACGGGTCAGCGGGCGCCCCAAGGCATTGAGCGACAGGTCCTGCTTGCTCACCAGTTGCCCGGCCTGGCGGGTCAACGCTTCGAGGAGGCTGAACTCGGTTCCGGTCAGCTCCAGCGGGGCCACCCCCCACTGCGCCTTGCGGCTGCCTGGCCACAGGGTCAACGAGCCTCTGCCGATGGACTCGGCAGCCAGGCTGTCGGCCAACGCCTGTGGCTGTACCCGGCGCAGGATCGCGCGCAGCCGCGCCACCAGTTCACCGGGCGAGCTGGGCTTGGGCACGTAATCATCGGCCCCCAGTTCCAGGCCGGCTATGCGGTCGATGTTGTCACCGCGGGCAGTCAGCAACAGCACCGGTACCTGGCTGCGCGCACGAATGCGCCGCAGCACTTCGATCCCGGTGATGCCCGGCAACATCACATCCAGCACCACCATGCGGTAGATCCCGCTCAGCGCCTGGGCCTCGCCTTCCTCGCCAGTGGCCACGGCGGTCGCCTGGAAGCCTTCGCGGGCGAGGTACAGGGCAAGCATTTCGGTGAGTTCGCGGTCGTCATCGACCAGCAGCACGGGAATCATGGTGGGCACGCTTTGGCAGGGCTTCAAAGCGCCCATGATCGCCGCGCAGCGACAACCTGTCACCGCAGGCCGGGCGAACTTTACACATCTTTACCCTGGGTTAACCGCGCCAAACACAGGCCGCCCTTATCCTCATCGCCCGCTGCCCGGCAGCCACCGCGCTGCTCCTCTATGCCTGCCTGGATCCCCCGATGAACTACCCGCGACTGTTGCTCTCCCTCCTGCTGCTGCAAGCCTCCGTGGCCCAGGCGGCGCCGTTCAGGATCGCCGACATCCGGGTCAACGGCCTGCAGCGGGTATCCGCCGGCAGCGTGTTCGGCGCCTTGCCACTGAACGTCGGTGATCAGGCCGATGACCGGCGCCTGGTGGATTCGACCCGTTCGCTGTTCAAGACGGGCTTCTTCCAGGACATCCAGCTGAACCGTGACGGCAATGTCCTGATCATCAACGTGGTCGAGCGCCCGTCGGTGTCGAGCATCGAGATCGAAGGCAACAAGGCGATCAGCACCGAAGACCTGATGAAGGGCCTGAAACAGTCGGGCCTGGCCGAAGGCGAGATCTTCCAGCGCGCCACCCTCGAAGGTGTGCGTAACGAGCTGCAGCGCCAGTACGTGGCCCAGGGCCGCTATTCGGCCGAGGTCGACGCCGAGGTAGTGCCGCAGCCGCGCAACCGCGTCGCGCTGAAAATCAAGATCAACGAAGGCACCGTCGCTGCCATCCAGCACATCAACATCGTCGGCAATACCGTGTTCGACGATGAGGAGCTGTCGCAGCTGTTCGAGCTGAAGACCACCAACTGGCTGTCGTTCTTCAAGAACGACGACAAGTATGCCCGCGAGAAACTCTCCGGTGACCTGGAGCGCCTGCGCTCCTACTACCTGGACCGCGGCTACATCAACATGGACATCGCCTCGACCCAGGTGTCGATCACCCCGGACAAGAAGCACGTCTACATCACCGTCAACGTCAATGAAGGCGAGAAGTACACCGTTCGCGACGTGAAGCTGTCCGGTGACCTCAAGGTGCCGGAAGACCAGGTCAAGTCGCTGCTGCTGGTGCAGCCAGGCCAGGTGTTCTCGCGCAAGGTGATGACCACCACGTCCGAGCTGATCACCCGTCGCCTGGGTAACGAAGGCTACACCTTCGCCAACGTCAACGGCGTGCCACAGCCGAACGATGAAGACCACACCGTCGACATCATGTTCGTGGTCGACCCGGGCAAGCGTGCCTACGTCAACCGCATCAACTACCGCGGCAACACCAAGACCGAAGACGAAGTGCTGCGCCGCGAAATGCGCCAGATGGAAGGCGGCTGGGCGTCGACCTACCTGATCGACCAGTCCAAGACACGCCTGGAGCGCCTGGGCTTCTTCAAGGAAGTCAACGTCGAGACCCCGCCTGTGCCGGGCACCGACGACCAGGTCGACGTCAACTACAGCGTCGAAGAGCAAGCCTCCGGCTCGATCACCGCCAGCGTCGGCTTCGCCCAGAGCGCGGGCCTGATCCTGGGTGGTACGATCAGCCAGAGCAACTTCCTCGGTACCGGTAACAAGGTGTCGATCGGCCTGACCCGTTCGGAATACCAGACCAAGTACAACTTCGGCTTCACCAACCCCTACTTCACCGAAGATGGCGTCAGCCTGGGCTACAACCTGTTCTACAGCAGCACCGACTACAGCGATTACTACGATGACGGCGTCTCGTACTACGCCATCAACAGCTATGGCGCAGGCGTCAGCCTCGGTTACCCGATCAGCGAAACTTCGCGCCTGACCTATGGCCTGACCTTGCAGCACGACGACATCTCCCCCGGCACCTATAGCGCCGACGAGATCTACGACTTCATCCAGCGCGAGGGCGAGAGCTTCAATAACCTCAAGGCCTCGATCGGCTGGTCCGAGTCGACCTTGAACAAAGGGGTGCTGGCGACCCGTGGCCACTCGCAGAGCTTGACGCTGATGGCCACCACGCCCGGCAGCGACCTGTCGTTCTACAAACTCGACTACAACGGCCAGACCTACCTGCCGCTGAGCGAGCGCAGCACCCTGCGCCTGCATACCAGCTTGGGTTACGGCAATGGCTACGGCGCCACCGACGGCCTGCCGTTCTACGAGAACTACACGGCGGGCGGCCAGGGCTCGGTACGCGGCTTCAAGGATGGATCGCTGGGGCCACGCAACACGCCGGCAACCGGCACCTATGCCAGCGCCGGCCAGGCCTATTATTCCGACCGCGACACCGATGCGCTGGGGGGCAATATTTTGATCACCGGCGGCGCCGAATACATCTTCCCGATGCCCTTCATCAAGGACCAGCGCCAGCTGCGCAGCTCGGTGTTCGTCGACGCCGGCAACGTCTATTCCGACACCTGCTACCTGTCTACCACGCAAGGTTGCGGCAGCGTGGGCCTGGACCAGCTGGCGGTGTCACTGGGGGTTGGGGTGACCTGGTACAGCCCGATGGGGCCGCTGACCTTCAGCCTGGCCACCCCGCTGAAAAAACCGGATAACGCCGAAACGCAGATCTTCCAGTTCTCGTTGGGGCAGACCTTCTGACTGCAGGTATTACCCGCTTTTACCCCGGCTTAACCCAAGTTGACAGTCCACTTGCCTAAGCTGGCTTCCCTTAGAATTCGCCTGGCAGGTACCCCTCCATGCTGCAAGAAGAAGTCCCCACTGCGTTGCTCGCCCTGGTACAGCAACGCCTGGCCGCCCTGCTCGGCCCACGCTACACGGTTGCCCTCTGCGGCAGTGGCGACGGCCAGTACCACCTGGCGATCCAGCCGGACGGCAGCGGCCTGTCGCTGGAAGACAGCGGCAGCCTCAGCCCAGGCTTCGCCGAGCGCCTGCTGGCCCTGGGCAGGCAGCTCAAGGCCATGCTCGAATCGGACACCTTCAAGCGCATGGCCAGCAACGACCCGTCGCGCCCGCTGGTCTGGATAAGCGATCCAGCCTGCCGCGGGCTCAGGGGTCGAGTTCGGCCAGCACCTCGGCCCGGGTGGTGACATTGCCGAAATGGTGCTTCCACAGTTCGATGCCCATCTTGCCTGAGCGATCCAGGGAAGACCCCACCGTCAGGTCGGTGATCAGCGTCGGCATCAACCCCGCATCGAACAGCGCGAAGCCTGCGGCCAGCACGCACGTCTCGGTCTGCAACCCGCACACCAGCACCCGCTCGACGCCCAGCTGCCTGATGTGATCGAGGGTTTCGGCGGTCTGCCCATAACCGTGCTTGATGAACACCTTGTCCGCTTCGACCAGGCTTTCGTCTTCGGCTGCGGGGTGCCAGCCGAGCTGGCGCTGGAACGGGGTCACCTGCTCGTCATGCAGCTCGACCGAGGCGATGGTCGGGATCGTCGCCGACAACGCACGCACGCCATCGACCAGCCACTCCGGCGGGCTGAAGGTGGACTGGACATCGACGATGAGTAAAACCTGCCGCATGACGTTCTCCGAGGCACTGGCAAAGGCGCGCAGTATACCGCTCCCGGCAGGCCTTGAGCCCGTTCCGGCTGTCGCCGCCCGTGTGACGTTGGCTTTTAAGTAGCGGTTTTCCCGAACTTTTTCCTGTTTGCTGGTCTATGTGATCAGGCACATACGGTTCGCCAGGCAGCCCTCAGGCTGGCCCGCTACTGCATGGCCCAACGTCCCGATTTCCAGCAGAGGTTGTCTTCGCTCATGAAAATCCATGTCCCACGGATAGTGCTCCTCGGCCTGTTCGCGTTCGCGGCAATGGGCTCGGCTTCCGCAACACCGATGAAGGTTTCAGCGCCTGTTCACACACCCCAAGCCATGCCCGTGCAGGCCCCAGACGAGGACGCCAACAACCCCTGGCCAAGCCTGGCGAGTGTGGCTGCACAGCAGCCCGCCACACTGCTGGCCCACGATGACCGTTACTACCGCGACGGCTACCGGCATGACCGTCGCGACGATTGGCGCCGCGAAAACTGGCGGCGTGAGCAATGGCGCCGCGAGCAGGCGCGCCGCGACGCCGAACGCCGCCGCGAATGGCAGCGCCACCATGACCGGGCCGCGCACCACCGCTACGAGGCCGACCACCACTACTATCGCCGCTGAACAACCCCGCGGCCGGCCCAGCCACAACCGGCAACGACGGAAGGCCCGCAGGATAACCCAGCGTGCGTGGTGCGAAAATGCACTTACCAATGTCGGATGCAACACGGTCCCTACGCGGGCCAGTGTCTTGCTCAACGTCTTGAGGCGTGCGCAGGCCTTGTAGAAGCGGGTTTACCCGCGAGCACGGGCGAAACTTGTGCCACTCACCGCAGTGGACTCTTCGCGGGCAAGCCCGCTCCCGCCTTCAAACCGGCAACCCCTTGGCCCTCAGCAAGGCATCGAAGCGTTCAGGGTCTGCAGTGCCGAGGCGGTTGGTTGCGCGGATGCCCTCCTCCCGGTCCAAGTGAGCCAGGGCCCTGGGCAGCAAGGCCGCGGCCTCTTCGGCCGGGATGGCAATCACGCCATCGCCGTCCCCCAGCACCAGGTCCCCGGGCATCACGCACAGGCCGGCACAAGCGATCGGCACGTTGATTTCACCCGGGCCGTCCTTGCTCGGGCCACGGTGGGTATGGCCGGCGGCGAACACCGGTACCACGCCCTCGGCCAACTCTTCGAGGTCACGTACGGCGCCGTCGATGACGATCCCGCCCAGTTGCACCCGCAGCGCAGTGGTACGCACCAGGCCGCCGATCACCGCCTGGCTGACATCGCCGCCGCCA
Organism: Pseudomonas sp. NPDC087185; assembly: GCF_044744955.1. NCBI lineage: Bacteria > Pseudomonadati > Pseudomonadota > Gammaproteobacteria > Pseudomonadales > Pseudomonadaceae > Pseudomonas > Pseudomonas sp. NPDC087185. The sequence continues at coordinate 490,019 of NZ_JBIUZK010000003.1, forward strand.
TCGATCACCAACACGTCACCGGGCTGCACCATCATCAATGCCTTGTGCACCATCAGGTTGTCGCCCGGGCGCACGCGCAGGGTAAAGGCCGGGCCGCACAGTTTGAGCGACAAGTCGCCATGGTAGGCGCGCAAGCCGCGGGCGCCGATGCAGCGGCCCATGCAGTCGCCGGCAACGGCCACCGGGATACGGCGAAATTGCTCGACCAGGTCTTCAGCCAGGCGGGCGACGCGTGGGTTGATGCGATAGCCGACAGGCCATTGGCTTGCAGTGGATGCAGTCATGGGAATCTCCGTTTCAACGGTTGAAAACAAGGGGGTTTACGCAGCAAGCGGCTACACCGGGCTCGCCGTCCAGGTAAGCCAGAACGTGCTGCACGGCATCGCGGGCCATGGCCGCCAGCGCGGCCGGCGTCGAGCCGCCGACGTGGGGGGTGAGCACGACGTTGTCCAGTTGCAGCAACGGGCTGTCTGCCGGCAAGGGCTCGACGGCCATGGTGTCCAGCCCGGCAGCGAACAGCCGGCGCTCGCGCAGGGCGGCAATCAAGGCGGTCTCGTCGACCACTTCGCCACGTGCGGTGTTGATCAACAGCGCATCGACGGGCAGCGCCGCCAGCTCGGCAGCACCGATCAACTGCCGCGTCTGCGCGGTCAGCGGGACGTGCAGGCTGAGCACGTTGCTCAACGGCAACAGTTGGTCCAGGCGCTCTACCCGTTCGACACCTTCCAACGCGGCGCCTTCAGGCAGAAACGGGTCGTACACCACCACCGACATGCCGATGGCCTGGCAGGCGGCAGCCACACGCCGCGCTACCTGGCCGAAGCCGACCAAACCCAGCGTGCGACCGCTCAACTGCAAGCCATCCTGCACACGGGCCCACTGCCCCTGGCGCAGTTGCCGGTCCATCCACGGCACGCGGCGGGCCGCGGCGAACATCAGCGCCAGGGTCATCTCCGCAACCGACTGGGCATTGGCGCCCGGCGTGACGAAGACCGGGATGCCCAAACGGGTGGCGGCATCGACATCGATGTTGCCGACCCCGACGCCATGCTTGCACACCACCTTGAGGCGCGGGCTGGCCTGGAGCGCCGCCGAGGTCAGGTCGAGCGTGCGAGAGATCACCGCATCAACCGGCTCGCGGGCTATCAAGGCTTCGATTTCACCGGCGCCCTGCCCCTGCTCGATGAACAGCACCCGGCAGTTGCGCGCGGCGAGCCGCTCCAGGCCTGCGGCGGCAAGCGTCGGTGCGGTGACCAGAACGGTATAGGTCATGAGAACTTCCTTTTTACGAAGGGTTGAGTCAGGCCACGCCAGCCTTGAGCGGCAGCACGCCGAAGACCATGGCGCTGATCAGCATCACCACCATCAGCCCTATCACCCAGGGCATGCAGCGTCGCTGGTTGTCGCCATAGTTGAGGTCCAGCAGCGCGACCAGCACGTAGGTCGATGCCACCAATGGACTGAGCAGGTGCATCGGCTGACCGAGCACCGAGGCGCGGGCCATTTCAGCAGCGCTGATGCCGTATTCCTGGGCGGTCTGGGCGAGGATCGGCAGCATGCCGAAATAGAACGCGTCGTTGGTTACCGCATAGGTCGCCACACCGCTGAACAGCGCCGTGGCCGGCGCCAGGTAAGGCCCGAGCCATGCGGGGGTGACCTTGAGCAGGTCGTTGGCCATGGCGTCGACCATGCCGGTGCCGAACAGGATGCCGGTGAATACCCCGGCTGCGAGGATCAGGCCGACCACCGACATCACGTTGTAGGCATGCGCACTCAAACGTTCCTTCTGTTCGGCCAGGCTCGGGTAGTTGATCATCAGGGCCAGCGCGGTTGCGGTGATGAACAAGATGGGCAACGGCAGCACGCCGACAGTCAGCGCCACCAGCAGCGCGACGGTGAGGATCACGTTCGGCCACAGCATGCGCGGGCGTCGGTAGTCCGGCAGTTGGGCGATGTCGCGCTTCATGGCCTGGAACTGTTCGACCGACAGTACACCGACCCGGCGCCGTTCGCGCAGGCCGAACACCAGCGCCACCACCAGGTTGTAGGCAAAACCTGTGGCCATCACCGGAATCAGCGGTACGAACACATCGCCCACCTCCAGGTGTAGGGCCGATGCCGCGCGGGCCGTCGGGCCGCCCCAAGGCAGGATGTTCATGATGCCGATCGACATCACCAGCAACGTCGCCATGTACTGCAGCGACAGCCCCAGGCGTTTGTAGATCGGCAGCAACGCTGACACGCAGATCATGTAGGTGGTGGTGCCATCGCCATCCAAGGCCACGGTGATGCCCATCACCGCGGTGCCCAGGTAGATTTTCAACGGGTCGCCCTGGGCCACGCGGACCACCCCGCGCACCACTGGATCGAACACCCCGGCGTCGGTCATCAGGCTGAAGTAGACGATGCTGAACATCAGCAGCGCTGCGGTAGGGCCAAGTTTGAGCAGGCCTTCGAGCATCATCGGGCCGATGTGCCCGCCGTTGGCGATCAGGCCGAAGGCAATCGGCACCACGACCAGCGCCACCAGCGCAGACATGCGCCGCGTCATGATCAGCGCCATGAATGTGGCGACCATCGAACCACCCAGAAGGGTCAGCATATGAGGCGTCCTCCAAAAACATCCGCGGTACGGATGCCGGTTATTGTTGTTATGGGCACCGCCGGTCTGGCGGTGTGCAGCGATGCAGCGTCAGGCCGCGTGCTGGCGGGCCAGGGCAACCTCCTGTTGCAGCATGTCGAGGTCCTGCGCGCTGACCTGCAGCCCTTCGGCGCAGGCCTGGGCGGCAGCCAGGGTTTCTCGCTCGCCGGGCATGTAGATGGCGTCGAAGCCCTCCGCGCGCGGCAGCGCCTTGGCGCGTTCGACCAATGCATCGGCGCGCTGGCGGTAGGCATCGAACGCCATGGCGCAGTCGGGGCGGAACACGATGAAGCTGTGGCCGACGTTCTGCGGCTGGGTGAAGTCGCTGTTCTGGTTGCGCACCTGGCCGCCGAAAGCCGAGCCCGACATCACCCCCGCCGCCGACTCCATCATCAGCCCCAGGCCCGAACCTTTCGGCCCAGCCATGGGCAGCACCACGCCGTCGAGCGCGGCGGCCGCGTCGGTGGTGGGCTGGCCGTGGGCATCCAGCGCCCAGTCGGCAGGGATCGGCTCGCCGCGGCGCGCCGCGCGACGGATCTTGCCGAACGCCACCACCGAGGTGGCCATGTCCAGCATCAGCGGCGTCGCACCCGGTGCGGCGTAGGCAAACGGGCTGGTGCCAAGGAACGCCTGGCGTGCGCCCCATACCGGCATCAACGGCGGCGCGTTGGTCAGCACCAGCGCGGCCAGGTCGGCATCCAGCGCCTGTTGCAGGTAACTGGCGGCCATGCCGAAGTGGTTGCTGTGCGACACCAGCACCATGCCGATGCCGAAGCGCTGGGCACGGGCGATGGCTTCGGCCATGGCCCTGCGCGCCACCACGTAGCCCATGCCATTGTCACCGTGCAGGTGCGCGGTCGCCTGCTCGCCACGCTCGACGCGCAACTGCGGGCGCGGATTGACCAGGCCTTCGCGCAGGCGCCGGGTGTACACCGGGATGCGGCCGATGCCGTGGGACGCCACGCCACGTGCATCGGCGTCAACCAGGCAGGTGGCGACGTAATGCGCGTCGTCGGCGGGCAGGTAGCCGGCGAAAATTCCGCTCACCTGCGCAAGCAATGATTGGTAGGAAACTAAAGTCGATTCGGACATCGGTTACACCTGGCTGAACACAATGGCAGAAAGGCTCAGGCATGCACTGCATACCTGGCTCGCCGGCATTGTTGGTCAGCCACGCGGCCGCGGTCCAAGTGCTAATTTTCCGCGATCGTTGAATCCGGGGAATAGGTTCTGGCACATTGGCCGCTCGCTCGCAGCCGCAGAGGATTGGCCAATGGACTACCGCGACCTCAGCTACTTTGAAACCATCGCCGAGCTCGGCCACCTCGGTCGTGCGTCCGAAGCGCTGTGCCGCACCCAATCGGCGCTGTCCAAGTGCATCCGCCGGCTCGAGGACGAACTGGGCGCCGAGCTGTTCGAACGCACCGGCCGGCGCATCGTCCTGACGCCAATCGGTGCGCTGCTGCTGGAGCGGGCGAAGATTTTGCGGCGCAGCATGGATGAATCGAAACGCCAGATCATCGACTTCAGCATGGGCATCACCGGCCATGTGCGGCTGGGCGTATCGACCACCATGGCCGAACTGCTGCTGCCGTCGCTCACGTCGCGGTTCCTGCGCAGTGCGCCCGACGTCACCATGGATGTGAAGATCGGCATGAACGACATGCTGCGCGATAGCTTGCTGGCCGGGCACATCGACCTGATGCTGGCGCCGCTCGACAACCGCCAACCCGGCTTCACCAACCACCCGGTCATCGACGACGACGTGGTAATCGTCGCAAGCCCCGATCACCCGATCTTCGACGGGCCGATGACCCTGGAAGCGCTGGCTCGGCATCGCTGGGTGCTGGCGTCGAACCAGGTATCGACCCGGCGCTGGCTGGAAGCCTTGCTCAAGGACCACGGCCAGCCGCCGCCACGGGTGCAGGTGGAGACCAACTTCATTTTGCTGCTGCCGCAACTGATTGCCGAGAACCGGTTGTTGAGCCTGCTGTCACGGCGCAACCTCGGGCCTGACCGGCCGGGTGGCAGCCTGCGCGAGGTGCCGATCCCAGGGGCCTGCATGCGGCGTACGTTTGGGGTGATCTATCGCGAGGAGGCCTGGCTGTCGCCCGCAACATTGTGCCTGCTGAACATCATTCGCACGGATTATCCCTGAAGGCGTGATCGGGGCCCCGGTCGCCGAAACACGAATTTGAAGCACAATGCTCTGCCTGTGGCAGCGGGTTTACCCGCTTGCCCGTTGTGGGCCTGCACGCCAGCATCGGTCACAGCCGTCGCGGTGGCTGCGCAGCCTGATGCAGGCTGCTCGATCTGCCACGTGAAACGCCAACGGCGCCCAAGGTGCCGCAGGCCGACCCTTCGCGTCGAAGGTGCTGTTGGAAGAGCTCAATGCGCAGTCGTGCATCAACATGGGCTGGCATGCCGCCGGGGGCTCGAAGCAGCGCATCGACTACCACGCCGCGACGGCTTCTTCGGTGCGCTTGCTGCTCAATGGCCTGGCGCCGGCAAGCGCCTGATACAGCCGACGTAACACGGCCCGCTCCCACAGAGCCCTGCACTATCAATGACCCATGCCGTTTTCTGCCTCCCCAGTGCCCAGAACCACGCCTTGGGCTTTGAGGGCCTGCAACACTGCCACACCTTGAGATTCGATGACTTCCAGTTCGATACCGGCGAGCATTGAAAGCGCCGCAAAGTGCTCGCGCCCCCTGAGCGGCTGCGTTTGCAACGACACCAACAGCGCATGAGCCAACGGCGCCAGGCGCGAAAAGTGGACCTTGTGGTCGGCACCACGGCAAGCCAGCAGCAATGTCGGCTCAGCAGGTGCCTGCAGGGGAATGCTCCCAGGGCCAATATGGCTGACTGGCCAAATGTAGGCTAGCGGCGCCGCCACGCTGGACAGCAACGGCACGCCATCGAGCAGATCACCTTCGGGGTCATGCGCAGGCTCGCTATCGTCGGCGAGCAACAGCACGGTCTCGATCCACTCGTAGTGGGCCAGTTCAGCTACCCAGCCGGGCAGGTCGTCCCGGGCTTGCAGGTAATCAACCAGTTCGCCAGCCACCTCGGTGAACAACGGCGTCTGGCAGCGGTGGCTGGCGTAGAAGTCTTCAATCAGCGCCTGCCATTGCTCACTCGCCAGGCTGGCATGCAGCACCGGGAAGCTGCCGGCCAGCAGCGACTGCATATTGCCGAAGAACAGCTGCCGATACACCGCCAGACGCCGTACCTCGATACCGGGCGGCGGTGCGTTGGCCAGGGGGTCACGGATAAAACGCGCCATGCACAGCTGCTGCTCGCGCAGGGTTTCACCCATGACGCACCTCCGGGGTTTGTGCTGCAGTTTGCAGGGTACGGATGTGGTCCACTTCAGCCAGCAACTCGGGCAGCGGCGGCACATTGAAGTCACGCTCCAGCAGGGTCGGTACGTGACCCAGGTGCTGATAGGCGCTGGCCAGGAGGCGCCAGACATCATCGCTGACGCGTGCGCCGTGGGTGTCGATCTTAAGGTCTGGCGCTTCGTCGTAGTGCCCGGCCACGTGCAGGCATACCACACGCTCGGCCGGCACCTGGGCCAGGAAATCGGCAGCGTCATAGCGGTGATTGCAGGCATTGACGACCACATTGTTGAGGTCCAGCAGCAGGTCGCAGTCGGCCTCGTCGAGGACCGCGCGGAGGAAGTCGATTTCGCTCATCGCCTGATAGGGCGCGGCATAGTAGGAAATGTTCTCCACCGCGATACGGCGCCCGAGGGCATCCTGCACGTCACGGATACGCGCAGCGGTGTGGCGCACGGCTTCGTCGGTGAAGGGCATGGGGATCAGGTCGTAGAGGTGGCCGTCGTCGGCGCAGTAGCTCAGGTGTTCGCTGAACAACGGTGCATGATGGCGGTCAAGGAACCCTCGGATCTGACGCAGAAAGGCGTGGTCCAGCGGTGCGGGGCCGCCAAGCGACAACGACAGACCGTGGCAGGCCAACGGAAAGCGCTCGGCCAGGCGCGCCAAGCCTTCGCCATAAGTACCGCCTACGCCGATCCAGTTGTCCGGGGCGCATTCGAGAAAGTCCACGGCCCCAGCGTCCATGGTCAGCAATTCAGGCAATAGCGCACGACGCAGGCCTAGGCCGGCACCTTGCAGGGACAGGGAAGTGTTCATGGTTGGGTCCTTGAAGCGAGATGCCTTCCCCGAGCCACTGGCCCGGGGAGGTGCGGATGCCGGTCAGTTCTTGGCCTGGCTCAGTTTGCTGTACAGGTCGGACGGGAACGGGTTGCCGTTGGCGTCGAACTGGTGCTTGCGGAACTGGTAGACCTCGCCTTCGGACAGGTAGCCATCATGGTTGGCATCGATCTTGTCGAACTCGCCGTTGGCCTTGGGGGCCACCGCCAGCAGTTCGGCCCGGGAGACGCGACCATCGTGGTCGGCATCGGTACGGGCGAACGAGGCATCGCCGCACTTGCCTTCACCGCACTTGCCTTCAGCCTGGGCGGCTTTGCCCTCGGCACCGCTGGCACCACACTTGCCCTCGCCGCATTTGCCTTCGCCCTGGCTGGCTTTTGCCTTGGCCCCGCTGGCGCCGCACTTGCCCTCGCCACATTTGCCTTCGCCGGCCTTTTCGGCAGCGGCCAGCTGGTAACCCTGGGGCAGCGCTTCGACGGCAAACGCCGATGAGGCCAGGTTGATACCGCCCACCAATGCAATGCTCAGCAAGCCAAGGCGGGTCTTGTTGGGGAATGGGGTCATGGTGCTTCTCCGAATAGTTGCGCGGCCAGGCCGCGCGGTCATGCCTCAAGGGCGAAAGAGCCAGAACGCCAGGCCGTCGGGTCTGTTCGTTCGGGTTAGCCCATTTGGCCCGAGGCATGTATCCGTGACGTATCCGCTGACGACGGCATTTGTAAGCGAGTGGTCGAGGAAGGTGCTGCGATACACAGTGATACACTCGCCCCAGCGTTTTTTACACGAGGGCGACGGCTTGTTCGGCTTGGCCAACCCCCATCATCGACCCTGTCTATCACCCCATCCAGCCTATCGATTTGACTGCGGCAAATTGCCTCAGCTAACGTGACTTCCCTACGAAGTTGCCCCGAGATGTACCGTTTTGCCCTCCTCCTGAATACCTCGCAGCAACCCTCCGCTATTGGTTAACCCGACCTGCGGCGCGCCTCAAGGCGTGGCCGTCGTCCTTGCGTTCGAGTTTCTGAAATGTCCGTCAACACGCCCTCCCGCATTACCGAGCTAGTCATCGAAGCCGGCACCAAGAAAGCCCACCTGCCCGCCCGCGCCACCCTTATCCTGGGGTTCCTCGCCGGGGCATTCATTTCCATGGGATTCCTGCTGGCCATCCATGTCAGCGCGATGATCCCCGCGCCGTGGGCCTCGTTCGGTAACTTGCTGGGCGCTGCCGTGTTCCCGATCGGCCTGATCCTGGTCATCCTGGCCGGCGGCGAGTTGCTGACCGGCAACATGATGAGCCTGCCGCTGGCGATGTTCGCCCGCCGCATCCGCCTGATCGACGTGGCGCGCAACTGGCTGCTGGTAACCGTGGCAAACCTGCTCGGCGCCCTGTTCGTGGCCTATTGCTTCGGCCACCTGCTGGGACTGACCGAAGGCGCCTACCTGAGCAAGACGCTGGCGGCGGCAAACAGCAAGACCAACGCCGACTTCCTGCATGCCTTCGTGTCCGGTATCGGCTGCAACTGGCTGGTGTGCCTGGCGGTGTGGTTGGCGTATGCCAGCAAGGAAATGAGCGGCAAGATTCTCGGTATCTGGTTCCCGATCATGGCCTTCGTCGCCATCGGCTTCCAGCACGTGGTAGCCAACATGTTCCTGATCCCGGCGGCGATCTTTGCCGGCTACCTCAGCTGGGGGCAGTTGGTGCACAACCTGGTGGCGGTGTTCCTCGGTAATGCGGTGGGCGGGGCGATCTTCGTGGCGCTGGCGTATTACGTGTCCTTCGGTGTGCCGGCTGAAGACCCGGCCAGCGTGCGTTAAGCGGCCTCTGCCACGGACGGCAAAATGCCCTTGTGCGACAGCCTCATAACCAAATTCGATCCCTCATTAAAGATTTCCCAGCGGCGCTGCCGCCCCTCCAGCGATTAGAGTCTCCCCACGTCGTAACCCGGCGGGGTGATTTCTAGCGGCCTGTCCTATCTTGTGCTCGCAGAAATTGTCACCACTACAACAATAACGGTGAACACGCATGCACACGCCCAGCGTCGATGTAAAAGAGTGGATCGATAGCCAACCGATCACTCATTACCAACGGTTGATATTGGTGCTCTGCTTCCTGATCGTGCTGTTCGACGGCTTCGATGTCGCCGTCATGGGTTTTATCGCACCCTCGTTGATGCAGGATTGGGGGTTGTCACGGACGGCATTCGGCCCGGTGATGAGCGCTGGCATGGTGGGCCTGGCCATTGGGGCCATCGCCGCGGGCCCTTACGCAGACCGTCTTGGCCGCAAGAGGGTGCTATTACTGGCCGTGACCGGTTTCAGCCTGCTCAGCCTGGCCTGCGCCTTTGCCCACACCCCGTATGAACTGGCGGCGCTGCGCTTGCTGACCGGCGTGGCGCTGGGCGCAGCAATGCCCAACTGTACGACATTGCTTTCGGAGTTCCTGCCCGAGCGCAGCCGCTCGCTGTTGATCACCCTGATGTTCACCGGCTTCAACATGGGCTCTGGCCTGGGGGGCTTTCTTGCCGCCTGGTTGATCCCGCATCAGGGCTGGCATTCGGTGCTGCTGGTGGGCGGCCTGATGCCGCTGGCGCTGCTGCCGTTACTGTGGTGGTTGCTGCCTGAGTCGCCACGCTACCTGGCGGCGCATGGTGCACCGTCCATACAGATTGCCGCCACACTCAATCGCCTGGGCGGCCAATTCACCGAAGCGTCCCGTTTTGTCGTCAGCGAGGCGGCCAGCCATATCAAGGCACCCGTACGCCTGCTGTTCAGCGGGCGCTACCGCCTCGGCACGCTGACCCTGTGGGCGACCTACTTCATGGGCCTGCTGGTGATCTACCTGACCATGGGCTGGTTGCCGACCCTGCTGCGTGATGGTGGCCTGAGCATCGAGCGCGCGGCCACGATCACCGGCCTGTTCCAGATTGCGGGCACTGCAGGTGCCTTGGTGGTGGGCTGGGCAATGGACCGGCGCAACCCTAACCGCATCATCGCCACGGCCTATGCCCTGGGCGGGCTGTGCATCGTTTCGCTTGGCGCGTTCGGCCTTGCGTCGAGCCTGCTGGCCGTCGGCGTAGCCGCCGCCGGTTTTTGCATGAGCGGCGCACAAACCGGGCTCAACGCCTTCGCGCCGGGCTACTACCCCACGGCGTGCCGCGCCACCGGTGTAAGCTGGATGCTCGGCATCGGCCGCTTCGGCGCCATCTTCGGTTCACTCATCGGCGGCGCCGTGCTCAGCCTGGGCCTGGGCTTGCCGCTGTTGTTCATCGCCCTTGGCCTGCCGGCATTCGTCGCAGCCTTGGCTATCCTGGCCAACGGCCACGCCCGGCGCCGTGAGCTGCCGGCTGCGGCCGTGCGGTAACCTGAAACAGAGGACTTTTCATGGCACGTATCATCGGTGGCCTTGCCGTCTCCCACACCCCCACCATCGGCTTTGCGGTGGATCACGACAAACAGCAGGAAGCCGCCTGGGCGCCGATCTTCGAGAGCTTCGAGCCGATCCGTGCCTGGTTGCAGGCGCAACAGCCCGATGTGCTGTTCTACATCTTCAACGACCACGTCACCTCGTTCTTCTTCGACCACTACAGCGCCTTCACCCTGGGTGTCGACACGCAGTACGCGGTGGCCGACGAGGGCGGCAACCCACGTGACCTGCCCGCCGTGGGCGGGCACGCGGCACTGTCCCGGCACATCGGCGAAAGCCTGATGGCCGACGAGTTCGACATGAGTTTCTTCCGCGACAAGCCGCTGGACCATGGCTTCTTTTCTCCGATGTCGGCGCTGCTGCCTTGCGATGAAGGCTGGCCGGTGCAGATCGTGCCGCTGCAAGTGGGTGTCCTACAGCTGCCGATCCCAACGGCGCGGCGCTGCTACAAACTGGGCCAGGCGCTGCGCCGCGCCATCGAAAGCTACCCCGAAGACCTGAAGGTGGCGATCGTCGCCACCGGCGGGGTTTCACACCAGGTCCATGGCGAACGCTGTGGCTTCAACAACCCGCAATGGGATGCCCAGTTCATCGACCTGCTGGTCGATGCCCCCGAACGCCTGACTGAAATGACCCTGGCCGAGTACGCCACCCTCGGCGGCATGGAAGGGGCCGAGGTGATCACCTGGCTGATCATGCGCGGGGCGTTGTCATCATCGGTCGGGCGGCTGCACCAAAGCTACTACCTGCCGTCGATGACCGGTATTGCCACCCTGCTACTGGAGAACCGCGACCAGGCAGCGCCCGCGCCAGTCAACGAGCGCCACCGCCAGCACATGCGCCATCAACTGGCGGGCGTGGAAAAACTCGAGGGCACCTACCCCTACACCCTGGAACGCAGCGCCAAAGGTTACGCCCTGAACAAGTTTCTGCATCGCCTGATCGAGCCGCAGTGGCGCCACCGTTTCCTCACCGAACCGGAGGCGCTGTACGATCAATCCGGGCTGACCGAAGAGGAACGCGACCTGCTGCGCCGCCGCGATTGGCGTGGCCTGATCCACTACGGCGTGATCTTTTTCGTGCTGGAAAAACTCGGCGCGGTGCTTGGGGTGTCCAACCTGGACATCTACGCCGCCATGCGTGGCCAGAGCACCGAAGACTTCATGAAGACCCGCAACCAGCAGGTGCGTTATTCGGTAGCGGGCAAGGCTGCCCGATAACCTCGCGGATGCAGGCCATCAGGGCTGCCGCTGCCGGCGCGTGCAGGCAGCCATTGCGGTAGGTCAGCCCGATGTCCCGGTGGGTTCCGGGCAATGACAAGGGCAGGCGCCGCAACTCATCGGTGGCGATTTCATGGGCCAGTTGATGCGCGGACACGGCTGCCAGCATATCCGAGTGCAGCAACAACCCACGGATGATGGCCAGGTCTGCGCTCTCCACCACCGGGCGCGGCGCAGGCAGTTGCTCGGCGGCAAAACAGGCGTCGAGCAGGTGCCGCGCAGGCGACCCTGCCCGGGGCAGCACCCAGCGCGCCTGCCCGACATCGGCCAGCGTCACCGGCGCCTGGAACAACGGGTGCTCACGCCGGGCCAACACGACCAGCGCCTCCGTGATCAGCGGTTCACCGGTCAGGTCACTGGCATAGCCGTGCGGCCGCAACGCCCCCAGCACGAAATCCACATCCCCTGCTCGCAGCTCGGTCGCGAGCAGGTCGAACGGGCTTTCGTTGGTGATCACGCGCACCTGCGGATGGCTATCGACCAGACGAACAATCGCTTCGGGCAGGATGCGCGAGCGCCCCAACGGCAGCGCCCCCACCTGCACAACGCCTTGCACGGTACCGCGCATGGCGCTCAGGTCGCTTTCAATATGGCGCAGCTCGTTCAGCGCTCGGCGGATCGGAAACAGGATGTCCTGGCTGACCCGAGTCGGCTGAAGCCCGCGCGGGGTGCGCTCGAACAATGGCTTGCCGCACCCGCCTTCCAACACCTTGAGCGCCGAGCTCACCGCAGGCTGGCTGAGTGCAAAGTGGCTGGCCACCGTCTGCATGTGCAGGGTTTGGCACAGCTTCACGAAGATTTCCAGGCGCCGCGCCTGAAACAGGTAGAGCGGCTCCAGGGCGATGTCCGCACCGAGCAGGCGCGGCACGGCATCGAGCTCGGCCAGCACGCGCCGGGCACGTGGCAACACGCAAGCGCCAAATTCGGACAAGCGCATGCCATTGGCATGGCGCTCGAACAACGGCGCCGCCAGGCGCTTTTCCAGCTCGGCGATGGCGCGGGTGATCACCGACTGCGCGCGGAACAGCAGCTGCGAGGCCCGGGATACGCTGCCCACATCGGCCACGCGGACAAACGCGCGCACCTGCATGAGGTTGGGTAGGTCGGTGTCGATCATCGCGTCTCCTGCCAGCACGGGTCACAGTGTGCGACTATGCACCGCAAAACCCCAACAATAAACAAAAAGCATACCCCCACTACTGGAACGCATTAGTCCGCGCCTGGCGCCGATGACATCCTGCACACACCCCCTCGCAGGAGCCAATCCAGATGAATGCATTACCGAAAACAGCCCTCGTGGTCAGTGCCCATTCCGCCGATTTCGTCTGGCGAGCCGGCGGCGCCATCGCCCTGCATGCCGAGCAGGGTCATGCCGTGCATATCGTCTGCCTGTCCTTCGGTGAGCGCGGCGAGTCGGCCAAGCTGTGGCGCAAAGGCGAGATGACCGAGCCGAAAGTCAAGGCCGCACGCCGCGACGAGGCGCTGGCTGCCGCTGAAATCCTCGGTGCCAGCGTGGAGTTCTTCGACATCGGCGACTACCCGATGCGCGCCGACAAGGACACCCTGTTCCGCCTGGCCGACGTGTTCCGTAGGGTTCAACCAGCGTTCGTGCTCAGCCACTCGCTGAAAGACCCGTACAACTACGACCACCCGCTGGCCATGAACCTGGCCCAGGAGGCGCGCATCATCGCCCAGGCCGAAGGCTACCGGCCGGGTGAAACCATCGTTGGCGCCCCCCCGGTGTACGCCTTCGAGCCGCACCAGCCGGAGCAGTGCGAATGGCGGCCGGACACCTTCCTCGACATCACCCCGGTGTGGGACAAGAAGTACGCCGCCATCCAGTGCATGGCGGGCCAGGAACACCTGTGGGAGTACTACACCCGCGTCGCCCTGCAGCGTGGCGTGCAGGCCAAGCGTAATGTCGGCATCACCAGTGCGCGCAACATCGTCTACGCCGAGGGCTTCCAGAGCGTCTTCCCGCGGGTGACGGAGCACCTGGCATGAGCGCGCTGATCGGCAAGACCGGCATCGTGGTACGTAACATCGAGCGCGTGCAAACAGAGGTGATCGACGCGTTGGCCAAGCTTGGGGTTGCCACCGTGCACGAGGCACAGCGCCGCAAAGGTCTGTTCGACACAGGCTTGCGCCCCCTCCAGCAGGGTGTGGGGGTGGCGGGTAGCGCAGTGACGGTGCTGGTTGCCCCAGGCGACAACTGGATGTTTCACGTCGCCGTCGAGCAGTGCCGGCCCGGTGACGTGCTGGTGGTGGCGCCCAGCTCGCCCTGCACCGACGGCTACTTCGGCGACCTGCTGGCCACCTCGCTCAAGGCCCGCGGCGTGCGCGGCCTGGTCATCGATGCCGGCGTGCGCGACAGCCAGGCCTTGCGCGAGATGGGCTTTGCCGTCTGGTCCCGGGCCATCAGCGCGCAAGGCACGGTGAAGGAAGTGCTCGGGTCGGTAAACCTGCCCGTGCTGTGCGCGGGCCAATTGGTCAATGCTGGCGACGTCATCGTCGCCGACGACGACGGCGTGGTCGTGGTCCGCCACGGCGAAGCCGGCGCCGTGCTGGACGCCGCCAGCCAGCGCGCCGAACTGGAAGAGCGCAAGCGCCTGCGGCTGGCCGCCGGTGAGCTTGGCCTGGACATCTACGACATGCGCCTGCGCCTGGCGGCCAAGGGCCTGCGTTACGTCGACCAGCTCACCGACCTGGAAGGCTGAACATGACCCAGACCCGCATCCCGTGCCTGCTCATGCGCGGTGGCACCTCCAAGGGCGCGTACTTCCTGGCTGACGACCTGCCGCCTGAGGGCGCGTTGCGCGACCGTGTACTGCTGGCCGCGATGGGCTCGCCCGATGCACGCCAGATCGATGGCATCGGCGGCGCCGACCCGCTGACCAGCAAGGTGGCGATCATTCGCCCGTCGCGCCGCGAAGATGCCGACGTCGACTACCTGTTCGCGCAAGTGGTGGTGGGTGAAGCGCGGGTGGACTACGGCCAGAACTGCGGCAACATACTGGCCGGCGTCGGCCCCTTCGCCATCGAGCGCGGCCTGGTGACGGCCACCGGCGCGCTGACGCCGGTGCGCATTTTCATGGAGAACACCGGGCAACTGGCCCTGGCCCAGGTACCCACTGCCGAAGGCCAGGTGCAGTACACCGGGGAGACACGCATCGACGGTGTACCTGGGACGGCGGCACCGCTGGTGGTGAGCTTCGAGGACGTCGCAGGCAGCAGCTGCGGCGCGCTGCTGCCCACCGGCAACAGCCGTGACCTGATCGACGGTGTGCAGGTCACCTGCATCGACAACGGCATGCCGGTGGTGATAGTGCGCGCCGCGGACCTCGGCCTTACCGGCCATGAGCGCCCTGAGGTGCTGGAAGGCGACAGCGGGCTGAGATCACGCCTGGAGTCGATACGCCTGCAGGCGGGCCCGCGCATGAACCTGGGTGACGTGCGCCAGCGCAACGTGCCGAAGCTGTGCCTGGTGTCGGCGCCGCGCCAGGGAGGGGCGATCAACACGCGTTCGTTCATCCCCCACCGCTGCCACGCCGCCATCGGCGTGTTCGGCGCGGTCAGCGTCGCCACTGCCTGCCTGGTCGAAGGCTCGGTGGCGCAAGGGCTGGCGCAGGTCGCTGCAGCGGACGACCAGCGGCTTTCGGTCGAGCACCCCAGCGGCGAGTTCACTGTCCAGATCAGCCATCAGGATGGCGCGATTGGCCGTTGTGGGCTTGTACGCACCGCGCGTTTGCTGTTCGACGGGCACGTTTGCGTTGGCCAACGGATCGGCTCAGCCGCTGATAAACCCTGAACGTTGGCAACAAGCTCCAGGCGCAGGAAATCGACGCAGTCGACTGCGCGTTGCAAGCCTGCCGCTGACCGGCGGCAGCGGAACCTGCGGAACGGGTATTGGCCGGGAGGAGTCTGAACTTCAGTCCCGGCGCCCGATTGCGCGGAGGCAACTGCACATGAGCTTCATTGTCTGGGTCGCCATGCTTGGCGTGGTGCTGTTGCTGCTGGCGCTGACGTCCTCTTACCTGCGCTGGATCCCTGTCACCACATCGGTGGTGTGCCTGGCGCTTGGCATTACCCTGGGCCCGAGCGGGTTGGGGCTGCTGCAACTCGACCTGGGTAATGCCAGCGGCTGGATGGAGCACCTCACCGAAGTGGCGGTGCTGTTCTCGCTATTCGTCAGTGGCCTCAAGCTGCGCCTGCCGTTGCGCAACCGCAACTGGCGGGTAGCGGCCTTGCTGGCGGGACCGGTGATGCTGATAGGCATTGGCGGGGTGAGCGCATGCCTGCACTACGGCTTGAACATGAGCTGGGGCGTATCGGTGCTTATTGGCGCAATGCTCGCCCCGACCGACCCTGTACTGGCAACGCTGGTACAGGTCAACGACGCGCAGGACCATGACCGTGTGCGCTTCAGCCTGTCGGGCGAAGCGGGGCTCAACGATGGCGTTGCCTTCCCGTTCGTGATTCTCGGCCTGCTCCTGTTGCAGGATGGCAAGGACGCTCAATGGCTCACTGACTGGTTTGTCCAGGACCTGTTGTGGGCGGTGCCTGCCGGGCTGCTGTGTGGCTACTGGATGGGGCGTGGGCTGGGGCATTTCACCCTGTATTTGCGCACTCGCCACGATGACAGCACCGTTTCACCCAACGATTACCTGGCACTTGCCCTGATCGCGATGGCGTATGTATTCGCCGACCTCATCCAGGGTTACGGCTTTCTCGCCGTGTTCGCTGCAGGGCTAGGCTTGCGTCAGGCCGAAGTCCATTCCAGCGCCGAGCCGCATGCACCCGCCGAACACCTGGTGCAGCCGGTGGTCGGCCACCAGCACGTGGCCCCCGAGCATGCGGTAAAGGGGGATATCGAGGCGCTGGAGGACACCCAGGTGGCCGCCGGCATCATGCTGGGCGACATGCTGTCGTTCGGCGGGCTGGTGGAGCGGGCGATGGAGGTGTTTCTCCTCACCCTGCTAGGCGTGGTGTTGCTGGAACACTGGGACTGGCGGGCGTTGTGGGTTGCCGGGGTGCTGTTCGTGGTCATCCGGCCATTAAGCATCATTCTGCTACCTTGGGGGGGCCTGCTGGACCTGCGTCAGCGACTCATGCTCGGGTGGTTTGGCATACGCGGGATTGGCAGCCTGTACTACCTGTTCTACGCACTGAATCACCCGCTGCCAAGCAGCGTTGCAGCGTCGAGCATCGACTTGACGTTATCGGTAGTGGCCTTGAGCGTGCTGATGCATGGGCTCAGCGTGCAGCCTATCCTGACCTGGTATGAACGGGCCGGTGCTCGCCTGCGTCGTCAGTAGACCGGCGAGCACGCGCCCGATGCTTCAGGACGGGAAGCCCAAGCCCTCGGACAGGTCGGTGTCCCCTGCCCTGTGGGTGCCGCTGGGTGCCGGTTTGGCAGTTGCTTCCTTGACCGTTTCCGTGACCGCTTGCCTGGCTTGCTCGCCCTGGGCTTTCAGCGTGCCGGTCAACTTGTCGCTGCTGGCGCCCATCAATTCATCTTCCTTGCGGGTGCCGGGCAAGGCCGCCCCCAGTGCAGCGCCCAAGGCAATGCCCAGAGCGGCCAGCACCAAAGGTTGCTCCTTGAGCAAGTGATCGAACTGGCCTTTCAACGCGCTGGCCTGCCCGCTCACCTGATCGGCTGCCCCACGCAGGCTGTCCGCCGAGCCGTGCACCGATTCCCGTGCACCCCGCCCCAACTCGTGCGCACGGTCACGAAGATCATGCGCTTTGCCGCTGACGCTGTGGCCGGCATCGTGCAGCGCTTCACCCGCATGGGCGAAGGCGCCTTTCACAGCATCGACTGCCTCGCCAAGCTTCGCCCCCATGCCCGGCCCGGAATGCACTGGGCCGGGGTTGAATGGGCGGTTCTGGTTAAGGCCCAGCCAGGCCAGGCCCAACACCGTCAGGGTGGTCGGCACCGGGTTGTTCTTCAGGGTCGTGCCGAGGTTGTGGAAGAACTCGCCGCCATTGCCCTTGGTGTAGGCCAGCATCTGGTCCATCAGCTGGCCTGGGCTCAGGCGTTGCTCCAAGGCGTCCACCAAGTCGCTGATGTGCTCGCGCTTGGCGTTGATTTCCTGTTCGAGCAGGTCGGGGTCCTTGTGCGTTTCAGTTTCGAAGGAGGTACTCATGGCAGTTTCCTCTTCAGCGCATGCTTGTCCTGCTGCATGGCATGCAGCGTGCGATCCGGGGTCAACTGGCCCGGTTCGAACTGTTTTTTGCCCGACTGCAGCATGATGAAACCGATCATCATGGTCACGGCCCCGACAATCAGTGCGGCCAACCATGGCGCGACGAACAGGGCCAGGGCATAGACCGCGGCCAGCAGCAGGATGATGAACCCAGCCAACAGCACGATCGCGCCTGCCGCCACGGCTGCGGTGCCGGCTTTCAGGGTATTGAGGTTATGCTGCAGTTCGGCCTTGGCCAGCGCCAGTTCCTGGGTGAACAGCTCGGGAACTTCACGCATCAGTTGGCGCAGCAGGCCGCCCACCCCAACGCTGTCCTCCACTGGCGCGTGCAACGATGGGTCAGCATGTACAGGGTCCTTGTTCATCATTCACCTCCTTTGAGCGGGTCGCGCTCCAGGGGACCGCCGCTTACCGGCGTACCGGCGCCCATACCAACAGGGTCGACCGGGGTATAGGGCTTGTGGGTGGACACGTCACTGGCCCGGTCGGGCATGGGCGGCGCGGTGTGGTGGGGCTCGCTGGCGCCGTAGACTGGAGCCGGGGTGGCTGCAGCCGGTGCATGGCCGGCACTGGCACGCAGGAAACGCGACATGGCGAAACCGATGACCACGCTGCCCGCCAGGAACACCGCAGGGTTGTCCCGCGCGAGGCGCGAGCCCCTGTGCAACAGGTCTTCGGCGCTTTCGTGACGAATCTGCTCGGCGAAACTACCCAAGTACTCGGCCGCCTGGCCCAGATACTGGGACAGGCCCAACGTGTCGTTGCCCTCCAACGCCGAAGCAGCCGACTGCGCCCCTTGCTTGAGCGAATCGAGCTGCTCGGCTGCGGTATCACGGTAATGTTCGAATTGCTCAGTGCCCTGGACCTTTGCCTCGTTCAGCAAAGCGCCTGCTTCGCCGCTGATGGCATGCAGGTGGTCCTGGGTACTGCTCGGCGGCGACGCCGCATTCGGCTCGCGTTCCATGGTCATGTCCCTCGCAAGTGAAGACCCGGCGGCTGCCGGAATCTGTGCCTCTCAGTCGGGTGACGTGGCGCGTGCGCAGGGAGTTCAGTGGGAGTGATCAGCAACCGCTACCTGCGGCGCCAAGGGCTTGTGCAGGGTTTACCGGGGCCCCTGGGTTATTGGCGATCACATGGTGCAAATGAAAAGCCCGCGCAAAAGCGCGGGCCCTAGCACGCTTGGCGATCCGCTCAGTTGTCCAGTTCGTCCTTGATGATGTTGCCGCTGTGCGGGTCAACCTGGAACTCGTAGCGCTTGCCATCCGCCTTCATGCCCTCGCCTTCCCAGTGACCATCATCGGCTTCGATCTTGGTGATCTGGGTGTAGCCGGCACCTTTCAATGCCACTTCGGCCTGATCTTTGGTGACCTTCCAGTCGGCGCCGGGCTGATCGGCCCAGGCCGAGGAAGCGCCCAATGCACCGACCAGTGCCAGGCCAGTCAACAGTCGAGTCATCGCTTTCATTGCCAACATCCTTTTTTGCCAGGTTTGAAGGATGCGACTCTGCTGACACTGATGCAGTTCATTTGCAAATCACCCGCATACGATTTTGCATGACGCGTTGCAGCCGTGATCAATTGGCAATACGCGACAAGCCGACCTGCACCGTTTCATCGTGGCGATAGCCGGTCTGCCCCTGCAGCGGCGGCTGCCCTTCCAACTGCCGGGTGCGCGCCCCTGAGCGGTAGCCCAGCGGGCTGATGCCCAGCTGACGCTGGAAGCTGCGGCGCATGCGCTCTTCATTGCCAAAGCCGGTCGACAGGGCGATGCGCTTGATCGGCTCGGCGCTGCTTTCGAGCAACCGGCAGGCCGCTTCCAGGCGCAACGTTTCGACCGTTTGCGCCGGTGTGCCGCCGGTGGCTGAAACATAGGCGCGGGCGAAATGCCGCGGGCTCATGCCAAAGCGCTCGGCCAGCCGCTCGACGCGCAGGTCCCCGTCCAGGTTTTCTGCAATCCAGGCATGCAGGCGCACCAGACGCTGATCGCGGTCGCTGCGCAGCGCGTCGCTCTGGGCCTTGAGGGTGGCGCTCAGTTGAGACTGCTCGGCCGAGCGGCGCAGGAACACCGTGAAGTAACGGGCAAGGGCCAGCGCGGCATGGGGGCCAAGGTCCTCTTCCAGCAGCGCCAACCCGAGGTCGATGCCCGCCGCGGCGCCGCCACAGGTCCACAACCCTTCGTCACGCAGGAACAGCGCGCTGCGTTCGACATCCAGGGTGGGGTAATCGCGCTGCAAGTCATCGGCGAACTTCCAGTGGGTGACCACCCGCCGCCCGTCCAGCAGTCCCGCCGCCGCCAGGGCAAAGGCACCCGTCCCCACCGAACAGACTCGCCTCAGCGTCGGCACGCGTGCGCGCAGCCAGTCGATCACTCCGGTATTTTTCTCGACGACCGTCACCCCAGGGCCGCCGATCACGATCAGTGTGTCCAGCGCCTCGTCGTCGCCGATATCGAGCAGCGCGCGCGTCTGCACGACAATGCCGGAGATGCTCTCGATCGGCCCGCCGCCCGGGGATGCCAGCACCACCCGGTACGGCGGCTGCCTGGCAAACGCGTCACCCAGCACCCGCGAAGCAGCGGCGAAGACCTCCAGCGGGCCGGCTGCGTTGAGCAGCAAAGCCCCCGGAAATGCCAGCACCAGTACCGTACGCGGACTTTCCATGGCAGAAAAGGAGGGGTGTTTGGCATAGTGGCGCAGCGGTTGCCTCGACATACTCAAGCCGTCCGATGATTCGAGAGCCGCCATGATGCACACAAAGCCGACCCTGACCAAGCGCCTGGGCGCCCTGTTCGCCACCGTGCTGGCCAGCCACCTGCTGCTTGCCGGCCAGGTGCAGGCCGAACCTTCGGCGCTGGGCGGCCAACCCCCTGAAGCGCTGGCCCAGGCGCAGTTGAAGGTCGGCGACCAGAGCGGCCTGACGCGGGCGCTTTTGAGTGCCGCGGGCGAGGATCATGGGATGCCGTATCGCCTGGCCTGGCGCCCCTTCGTCGCTGGCCCGCCGCTGCTCGAGGCGCTGAACGCCGGGGCCATCGATGTGGGCGTGGTGGGCAACGCACCACCGGTCTTCGCCCAGGCAGGCCAGGCCCAGGTGCGTATCGTTGCGGCGGCAGAAGGCGCGCAGAACAACAACGCCCTGCTCGTCCCCGCCACTTCGCAGGTTCGGCAGGTGGCCGATTTGAAGGGCAAGCGTATCGCCGTGGCCAAGGGCACCAGCGGCCATTACCTGCTGCTGGCCGCTCTGACCCAGGCGGGGCTGCGCAGCAGCGATGTCGAGCTGCTGTATGCAAGCCCGGTGGATGCGCAGAATGCCTTCGCCGGTGGCCAACTGGACGCCTGGGCGGTGTGGTACCCCTTCGTTGGCCAGGCCACCGCACAAGGCGCGCGGCGCCTGCTGGACGGCAGCCGCTGGCCAGAGACCGGGCTCAATTTCACGTTGGCCAGCGAGGGCGCGCTGGGCGACCCGTTGCAAAGTGCAGTCATCGGCGACTTCATCCAGCGCCTGGCCAGGGCACAGGCGTGGGCCAGCGCCAACCCCGCGCCCTGGGCCGAGCGCCTGGCCCAGGCCACGCGGCTGCCGCTGCCATTGGTACAGGACATGCTTGCCCATCAGCACCTGCGTTTCGTCCCCCTGGATGCCCGGGTCAGCGCGCTGCAGCAGCGGCTCGCCGATGCGTTCGTCCAGGCCCGCCTGATCCCTCGGCCCATGCAGGTCAGCGAGATCTTCGATCCGCGCTACAACGCCCTGCTGCCCGCCGCCCACTGAACCCGTTTCGCCCGCCAGCCGCCTTTCGCGGCACGGCGGCGCTCACCCTGGAGAACGCCATGTCACGACTTGATAGCACCACTCTGCGGCGCCACGCCACCGGCCTGATTGCCGTGGACGAAGAACGCTCCGCCGGTGGCTACACCCTGTTCGCCCCGCAAACGGCAGGCGGCACTGTCTTCCTGATCGACCTGCAGGGCCGCGAAGTGCATCGCTGGGCGCTGCCCCAGCGCCCCGGCCGCGATGCCGTGCTGCTGGCCAACGGCAACCTGGGCTACAACGGCAACCACCCGGATTCACCGGACCGTTTCCCGGGCTGGTCGGTCTGGCATGGCGGCCAGTTCAGCGAAGTGACACCCGAGGGCGAGATCGTCTGGCAGTTCACCGACCTGGCACACCACCACGATGCCCAGTGGCTGGCCAACGGCAACTTGCTGTACACCACCGCCGAACCGCTGCCGGCGCAGATCGCGCGGCGGGTGCTGGGTGGCATCCCGGGCAGCGAAGCCCCGGGTGGCGTAATCTACGGCGATGTGGTCAAGGAGGTCGACCGCGCCGGCAACCTGGTGTGGGAGTGGCGCAGCTGGGAGCACCTGGCGCCGGAAGACTACCCGCTGCACGACAGCTTTGAACGCTATCACTGGCCGATGACCAACGCCGTGACCCCGGCCAGCGATGGCAAGGTTTTGCTCAGCCTGCGCAGCGTGTCCTCGGTGATCTGCGTGCAGCGTGGCAGCGGCCGTGTGCTGTGGCGCCTGGGCCACGACCTGGTGGCGCAGCAGCACTGCCCCAGCGAGCTGGATAACGGCAACGTGCTGGTGTTCGACAACGGCATTTCTCGGCCGCACGTGTCGATGCCGCACTCGCGCATCATCGAGGTCGACCCCATCGCGCAGCGCATCGTCTGGCAATATGCCGATACCCCCGGCTACGCCTTCTTCACCCCGTTCATGGGTGGCGCCCAGGCCCTGCACAACGGCAACGTGCTGGTTACCGAGGCCAATTTTGGCCGCCTGTTCGAGGTGACCCGCGCCGGCGACGTGGTGTGGGAATACATCAACCCGCATTTTGCTGCCTACCCGGACGCGGCCTCACGGGCCTATCTGCCCGGTGAAAACAACGCGATCTTCCGCGCGCATCGCTACCAGCGCCAGGACATCCCCTGGCTGCGCGACTGATACCACCGCCTCCCCCCTCGTCGATCACGCTTACGCAAACCACGCGCAGCGAGGTCCATTCATGCCTGGAGTTCATGATGACCACGCCCGTTCCACGCCTCGCCTGCGCGTCCGCTTTGCGGATGCTGGCCCCTTCACTTCTCGCCCTGGCCTGCGCGCCACCCGTGTTCGCCGCCCCTGCTGTCACGGCGGCGGCAAACACCGCCGCAACGGCCGATGACACCACGCTGCGCACCGTCACCGTCACCAGCCGCCGGCGCAGCGAGGATGCGCAATCGGTGCCCACCGCCATGACCGTGCTCTCGGCGCAGACCCTGGATGACCAGCGCCTGTACCGCCTGCAGGACCTTCAGCAGGCACTGCCCAGCGTCAACGTCGCGTTCATGCATGCGCGCCAGTCGAGCCTGTCGATTCGCGGTCTGGGTAACAACCCGGCCAGCGACGGCCTTGAAGGCAGTGCCGGCATCTACCTGGACAACGTCTATCTGGGCCGCCCGGGCATGGCCGTGTTCGACCTGCTGGACATCGACCAGCTGGAACTGCTGCGGGGGCCGCAAGGCACCCTGTTCGGCAAGAACACCACGGCCGGGGTACTGAACATCAGCACTCGCAGGCCGACCTTCACCCCGGAGGGGCGTGTGTCGAGCTCGCTGGGCGAGGATGGCTACGTGCAGAACCAGGCAAGCTTTTCCGGCCCGCTGAGCACCACAGTGGCTGGCCGCCTCTCGGCTTACCGCACCCGCGAGAACGGCTATGTGGACAACGATTTCGACGGGCATACCCTAGGCGGCGGTACCCGCCAGGGCCTGCGCGGCCAGCTCCTGTTCGAGCCCAACGAAGCGTTCAACGCCCGCTGGATCGCCGATTACAACGAAGAGCATTCCAGCGCGGGCACCCGCTCGTTGTTCAGCACCGGCCCGACCCTCAACGGCGTGAACCTTTACCAGCAGCGTGCCGAAGCCGTCGGTGCGACACTCGCACGCGGCCGCCACGTCAACCTGGACGCCGACCAGCGCGTAACGGTGTTCCAGGGTGGCACCAGCCTGGAAGCCAACTGGACCACGCCCGCCGACTACACCCTGACCTCCATCAGCGCCTACCGCGGGTGGGACTTCACCCCGCGCAACGATGACGAGCTGAACGTGCCGGTTATGTACAACGTCGGCCAGTCGGCGCGCGACGAGCAATACTCCCAGGAGTTTCGCCTGGCCTCGCCCTCCGGCGGCGCATTCGACTACGTGCTGGGGGCTTTCTACTTTCACCAGGCGATGCGCAATAAAGTGTTCACTGACTATGGGCCGCTCGCCGATACCTGGAACGGCACGCCCCAGGGCGCGCTGAACAACGTCACCAGCATCGGCCACGGTCAGGTCGATACCGACAGCTTTGCCCTGTTCGCCCAAGGCACCTGGCACCTTTCGCCGCGCCTGGAATTCACCGCCGGCGTGCGTGGCACCTACGAGGCAAAGCAGGCGCGCGTCACCCGCGATGCGCCGGTCGGTGGTGCGGCCGTCAGCGGGCGCGCAGCCAGTGTGCGCAACGCACGGCTCGGCGCTTACGACTCGGGTGACCTCAACCTGTACAGTTTCAGCCCCTCGGCGCTGCTGAGCATGAGCTATCGCTTCGATGAACAGGTCATGGGCTATGTGTCGCTGTCCCATGGCGAAAAGTCTGGCGGGGTCAACCTGTCGGTGGCCAGCGCCCCGGTGGCCGGCGCCGACTCGCTGCTGATCGGCAGCGAACGCGCCAACGACGCTGAACTGGGCATCAAGAGTTCGCTGTTCGAACAACGCCTGCTGCTCAACGCCAACCTGTTCTGGACGCGGGTGCACGGTTACCAGACCAACGCCTACGATGACGCCAACCTGACCAGCTACCTGACCAACGCAGGCTCCGTGCGCAGCCGTGGCGTCGAGTTCGAGGCCACCCTGCTGCCTGCACGAGGGCTGACGCTGAACGTCAACGGGTCCTTCAACGATGTCCGCTACCTCTCCTACCCCGACGCACCCTGCCCGGCAGAAGTGGCGCTGCAGCCGGGCGCGCCCGCCGCGTGCGACCTGGGCGGGCACGCGGTGGTCGGCGCCTCGAAGTGGATGTTCAATGGCAACGGCACCTACGAGGGGCAACTGCAAGCGCTGCGGCCCTATGTGAATGCCAGCTACGCGTTCCGCTCACATGCCGTGGGCACGGTCGATGACTCACGTTACGCACAACTGCCAAGCTATGCGCTGATCAATCTGGCGGCAGGGCTGCGCGGCGACCTTGGGGACGGCCAGTGGGACGTTTCGCTGTGGCTGAAGAACGCCTTCGACAAGACCTACTACAGCACCTTGTGGAACTCGCCCAATGGCGCCTACACCGGCGTGCTGGGCACGCCGCGCACGCTGGGGGTGACCGCCCGCTACGACTTCTGAGGGCCGGTCAACGCCGTTCCAGCACCTTGGCCAACACGAAGGTTGCCACCACCGCCAGCACCACCGCGGCAGCGATGGACGGCACAGTGCCCAGCGCCACGATTGAGCTTTTCACCGCCAGGTAGAAGCCCAGCACGCCCACTGCACCGATGGCATTGCCCCGCACGATCGCCCCCAGCTCGTGGTGCCCGCCCTGAACGTGGGCGAACACTGCCAGCGGCCAGGCGATCACCGGGATCGGTGCCAGCAGGCCGCTGGCCACCGGCCCGAGCCATTCAGCGCTGGCGGTGATCGCTACCAGCAGCAAGGTGGCCGTCAGCATGCGCATCGGGATCACCCAGCGCGGCAACGGCACGACCTTCGCAGCGGGGGCGCCTGCCTTGTTCGAGGAGACGACGATGATCAGCGTGAGCAGCAGCAAGGTCACACCGACCGACAGCGCCACCACACCCACCCGGCTCATGACGAAGGCGGTTGCCGCGTAAACCGCCAGGGCCGCGATGCAGCCGGTAAATGCCGATACCCGCCGAGTCACCAGGAAGTAGAACAGGTAGGTGGCCTGCACCGCCGCCAACCCGGCCAATGCTCCCGGCACAGCCTGCAACGCAAAGCCCGGCCCCTGTTCCAGGCTGAGAAACAGCATGACCAGGGCCGAAGTGACCGGCAGCCCAGAGAGCAAGCCACCGATCTGGGCACCCCAGCGCCTGGCCGCCAGCGAGATGGCCAGCATGAGCGTCGGGGTGATGAGGAACTTGAGGTAAAAGGCAGTCATAGAAAGCAAAGTCAGGTTCAAGAAAAAGGGATGGGCCATGCACTTGGCGAAGCCCATGCTAATTGAACCGGGGTGGCTTTACGCACGTTTTTTTATCGCGGCAATGCCCATCGGCGCCTTCGGCGCCCAGACACCGAACAGCGCTTCCCGGACAACCTGCTCACGGGCAAAAACGACTACTTGCTGCGCCCGAGACACCGAGAACTCAACCCGGCAGCGCAGCTGTTCTATGACTGGCTCCAGGCATCGTCTGAAACTCAGTGATGCAACAGGTAGGCGCCAGCAGGCACGTGCTTTTGCAGCTTCTTGCATTTACCGGGCGCAGGTTGGTGCCCCGGTGGGCGATCGGGGAACCAGATCCGGCATTTGCCCGGCGGCGGTCGTTGGCCACGCGGCACCTCGAAAGCGGCATCGGCCACGAGGGGGCCCGCTGCACCCTGCATCTGCTCGGCAGCCGCAAGGGTGACGGAGCGTGCGGGCTCCGGGGCCGTCTGTGCTTGTATTGCCTGGCTTGCCGACACCTTTACGGCATTGGGGGGCGTTCCGGAGGTGCGCGCTTCGTTCGCCGCCTGAATCAACTGCTGGTTGCGATTGCGCAACGCCACGTTGCGCCCGACACGCAGGTTGGACCGCGCCGCCAGCACTTGCGCCTGATCGTATTGCCCTTGCTGCAGGCGCAACACGCCAAGGTAGTGCAGCGTGGCGGGGTTGTTCGGCTGGATTTGCAGTGCCCGCTCCAACGTGGCAGCGGCCTGGTCCAGCTGGCCTTGCGCATATTGCCTGGAGGCGGTTTCGATCAGCAGGGTCGAGGCATTGTTACTGCGCTCGGCGGCAACGGTGAAATGGCACACGGCGACGCTGAACAACAGGGTCAGGGCCGACAGCATACGCTTGCTTGTCATCAGGAAAGCACTCGACGGGGCCACGCAGGCCAGGCTCGAAAGAAGAGGCTATCGACCTGGCCCAGGCATTGAAGTTCCCGATCAACCGCTCAGATAGTCATGCAAAGCCTCGCCCAGCACCTCGAACACCTGGGCTATACGCTTGATCCGGCGCAGGTCGCTGTGCATGGCGATCCACACGTCGACGTCAAAACCGAAACGGTCCGCCAGCACATGAGTCAGCCCCTGCTGATTGCCGATGCACGTCGGGCACAGACCAAAGCCCAAACCTGCCTTGAGCGCGGCGAGTTGGGCTAGGTGATTATCGGAGGCGATTGCAAAATGCTGATCCGGCTCACACAGCCCTGTTGCGACCAGCCGCCGCAGATCGGCCGAGCGCCGGTCTGGCCCGATCAGCGGGCCGCGGCGCAGTGCGTCGAGGGTTTCCGGTCTACCGTAGCGTTCCAGGCACTGGGTGCTGGCATGCACGCCGACGCGCAAGCTGCCGACGCGCCTCACGGTAATGTCGGACTCAACCGGCCGCATCAGGCGTACGGCAATATCCGACTGCAGCCTGGCGATGTCTTCCAGCGAGTCGCCGATGCTCAGCTCAAGCTTCAACCCGGGGTGGCGATGATGAAAGTCGCGTAACAAGCCAGGCAGCACCTCCACGCCAAGCAGGTTGCCGCACGTCACCCGCACGGTGCCGCTGTCGGTGGCCGTTTCGGCGCTGGCCATGCGGCTAAACGCCTGCGCAGCGAGGTCCATGCGCTCGACATGTTCGATCAACCCGCGCGCTGCTGTGGTCGGCGTGAGGCCCGCAGGCGTACGGGTGAACAGGCTCAAATCCAGCGACCGCTCCAGGTGGTCCAATCGCCGCCGCGCCGTGGCCTGGGCAATGCCTAGCAGCTTCGCCGCGCCGCTCAGGCTGCCGGTGCGCAGCACCGCCAGAAACACCCGCTGGCTTTCCCATTCAAGCCCGCTCATACATTCTTGACCAACGACTGCTCCATTTTCGCTCTTCTACCCGGGGCGGCCAACGCGGATGATGCGCCCCTGATTCGTCTCGGACGCCATTGTAAGGATTAACACCATGCGATTCACCGGTCATTGCCGCTGCGGGCAACTCTCGCTCGAAATCGAAGCCGACGCGCGCCCGCCCCTGTATGCCTGCCACTGCCTCAACTGCCAGCGCTGGAGCGGCAGTGCATTCGGCCTGCACCTGCTGTGCGTGGCCACGGCGGTGCAGGTGCAGGGGGAGCCCAGCACCTATGTGCACGAACATGAGGGCCAGACGTCGACGCAGTACGCTTGCGGCGTGTGCCATACCCGGCTGTTCAACGAAACCACGGCAGCGCCCGGTATGCGCGTGGTGCGCGCTGGCGTGCTGGAGGGGGCAGACCAGTTCACCCCCGTGGCGCATATCTGGACCCGGCGCAAGCAGCCTTGGGTAACCCTGCCGGACGGCGTTGCGCAGTGGCAGGAAACGCCAACCGCAGAAGCCTTCGCGGGGGCATTGATGGGGTGAGACGGCCAGCGTGGCAGCCGCCAGAAAAGCGGCTCCGCTTGCTGGCTGTTTCAACCCTCAGAAGCGGTATTCTGCTCGCCCGCAGCTTCAGCCTCCATCTTCAACCGGTCAGCCTTGCAGATGTACTTGGGCTTGCTTTTCGGCGCCAGTTTGGCCGCGGCCTTCTTCTGGTGGGCTTGCAGCAGCTGTTTGATTTTCTTGCGACGGTTCATGGTGCCACTCGGTGTGCAGGTGTGATCAGGTTGCGCACATCATACGCGTGCTCGCAGGCAACATCACATTGCTTCACCTCGCGCTTGCCGCTAGAGTCTGCCGTTGGGCGTTCGCTGCGCCTGCGGTCCGCGCAAAGGGGTTGCCCAAGCCACGCGTCATCCATTTTCCATTCCAGCTCCCGGCTTGTCGGCGGACCGAGCCCCACAAGGAGTTGGCATGCCCGCCCTCAATGCTTCCCGTCACCATGGCCTGCTCGACCTGGCCGACCTGCGCAAACGCGCCAAACGCTTGCTGAAGGCTGTCAACCAGGGCGAGGCCGATGATGCGCGCGAACAACTGCGCCTGCTCGGCCTGGCAGGCCCGACGTATCGACTCGCCGATGCCCAATGGCTGCTGGCCCGTGAAGCTGGCTTTGCCAGTTGGCCAAAGCTCAAGGCCCATGCCGATGCCGTCGCGTTTGCCGCGCGCCACCCAAGCTTTGCCGCCGATGGCGAGGCCGGCGTGCAGCACTGGCGCTGTGGCAACGACATCGCCCACAGCTTGCGTATCGCGGGCTTCAAGGGCGCGTTTCACATGTTCGACGACCCAATGGTCATGGGGCCGGTGCCGGCACTGCCTGAAGACCGATACTGGCAGGTGCGCGCCGCCTACACGCAGCAGGCATTCAACCTGGGTGAACAGGACGTCGAGCAACGACAGGCAAAACAGCGCGCGGCACTGGCACAACTGAACGCCGACAGTGAGGTGGTGCTGTGGTGCGAAGGCGACGCTTACGACCAGCTGTTTCTGATCCGTGTTCTGGCCAGCCTCCCCTGCCTGCCACGACGGCTCGAACTGATCGAAACCGATCAGGTGCCGGGCATCGAGCGCTTTATCGGCATCGGTCAACTGGCCCCCGACCTGCTTGCCTGGCTGTGGCCGCAACGCCGGCCCTTGGGTGAAGACGCCCTGGCCCTGGCGCAGCAGGCGTGGGCTGCCTACACAGCCCCAGACCCACGCGCCTGGGCCGCCCTTGCAGCCCGAGAGCACCCACCGTTGCCGCTATTGGGGGCAGCGTTGGCGCGCCAGCTGCAGGAGCTGCCGGGAGCAAACGACGGCCTCGGCCTCACAGAACGCCTGGTGCTGCGCATCCTCGCGCAAAAGGGCGAATTGCCGGCCGGCCGCGTGTTTGCGCAACTGATGATGCACGATGAGCCGCTGCCTTACTTGGGCGACCTGATGTTTCATGTGCTGCTGAAGCCCTTGATCCATGCGCCACGCCCACTGCTGCTGGAAGGCGCGGGAGAGGCTTGGGCGCAACGGCACTTGCGGCTGACAGCGCTTGGCGAGAGCATCCTCGACGGCCAGGCCAACTGGCTGGACCAGGCGCCTGCGCCGCGTTGGGTGGGAGGGGTGCTGATCGATGCCGATCAAACGCCTTGGGTAGTCAGTGAGCAAGGCGCCGTATCGCAGCGTCGATAAGCCGCTCCAGGCAAACCTTGTCCGCGTTCTTGCCTGGCGTCAGACGCGGACATCCGCCCGTCATCTTGCTACCCTGCCCCAACCCTCCCCTTCAAGGCACGATATGGATATCCCGCCTCACCTCATCATCCATGAATCCAGGTACTGGATGCTCAACCATCGCATGGACAGTGCATTGCCTGGTTACCTGATGCTCAGCGCAAAGCAGATGACCAATGCCCTGGCGGACCTGCCACTCGAAGCACAGGTAGAACTGGGTGTGCTACAGGCCAGCGTGCAGAAGGCGATCGAACATCATCTCCAGCCCAAACGCCTGTATATCAGCCGTTTCGGGCATGAGGCAGGCTTCTCGATCCACTTCCACTTCATCCCGGTATACCCCTGGGTTGAAGCCATGTTCTGGGAGGATGAGCGCTACCGGTCGCTGCAAGCCTTCGGGTCGCTTGAAAGCGCCCTGCCCCAGACCGACGGCGCCGAGCTGACGCTGTTCGTCTGGCGAGAGTTTTGTGAACGGCCCGACCCGCCGCCGTTTCAGGGGCCGTCGGTCGATAATGTGATTGCGACCCTGCGCAAGGCTTTCGACTTCAAGCTGCCCGGTTGAGCCGCGTACCTTCGATAGCAGGCTTGCCATATAAATATGAATATGCGTATATACGCATATTAATATTTAGGCCCACCCCATGATCACCCCTCCAGAAGTCTTCAAGAGCCTCGCCGACGAGACCCGCGCGCGTGCCACGCTGCTGATCGCGAGCCAGGGCGAGCTGTGCGTGTGCGAGTTGATGTGCGCGCTGGACGACAGCCAGCCGAAAATCAGCCGGCACCTGGCCCAGCTGCGCACCAGCGGCCTGTTGCTCGACCGCCGCCAGGGCCAGTGGGTGTACTACCGCCTCAACCCTGCCCTGCCGGCCTGGGTGGGCGAAATGCTGCGCGTGACGCTGCAGGCCAATGCCGATTGGCTCGCGCACGACTGCGCGCGCTTGAACACCATGGACGGCCGCCCGGTCCGTGAAGCCACCTGCTGTTGAGCCCGAACCCCTGACGCCGCCACAGCGCGGCAGGAGCCATTGATGCGAGTCCTGTTCATGTGCACGGCCAACAGTTGCCGCAGCATTCTGTCCGAAGCCCTGTTCAACCACCTGGCGCCGGCAGGCTTTGAAGCCGTCAGCTCCGGCAGCTTTCCCAAAGGCCAGGTACTGCCGCGCAGCCTCACCACCTTGCAACAGGCTGGCATCTCGATCGATGGGTTGAGTAGCAAGGGCAACGATGCGTTCGAAAGCTGCCCTCCCGATATCGTCATCACCGTCTGCGACAAGGCTGCCAGCGAGTCCTGCCCGGTCTACTTCGGCCCCGCATTGAAGTCGCACTGGGGCCTGGAAGACCCCTCGGACGTCAAAGGTGACGATCCACAGATCAACGCCGCGTTCGTCGCCACGCTGCAGCGCATCGAGGCCCGCTGCACAGCATTTTTCGCGCTCGCCTTCGATGAACTCGACCGCGAACAACTCAAGCACGCGCTGGACCGCATCGGTTCGCTCTGAACAGGAACAACCCCATGCATGAGCAATTGCCCAACCTCGACCTTTCGCTGTTCGGCGATGCCCCGCCGATCACCGGCACCAGCCCCCACAAGCCGCGCATCCTGCTGCTGTACGGCTCGACGCGTGAGCGTTCGTTCAGCCGTCTGTTGGTAGAGGAAGCCGCCCGCCTGCTGGAACACTTCGGTGCTGAAACGCGCATCTTCAACCCTTCGGGCTTACCGTTACCCGACGATGTGCCTGTCGAGCATCCGAAAGTGCAAGAGCTGCGCGACCTGGTGCTGTGGTCGGAGGGCCAGGTGTGGTGCTCGCCAGAGCGTCACGGCGCGATGTCTGCGGTGTTCAAGGCACAGATCGACTGGGTTCCGCTGGCCCTGGGTGCCGTGCGCCCGACACAGGGCAAGACGTTGGCGGTGATGCAGGTGTGCGGTGGCTCGCAATCTTTCAACGTGGTCAACCAATTGCGCGTGTTGGGCCGCTGGATGCGCATGTTCACCATCCCTAACCAGTCCTCGGTGCCGAAGGCATACATGGAGTTCGATGAGGCCGGACGCATGAAGCCCTCGGCCTACTACGACCGGGTTGTCGATGTGATGGAGGAGTTGGTGAAATTCACGCTGCTGCTGCGTGATCGCCAAGACATGCTTGTGGATCGCTACTCCGAACGCAAGGAAAGCGCCGAACAACTATCGGCGCGGGTCAATCAACGTTCCATCTGAACCTGGGGTCGACCATCAACTTATGTGATTCTGGTATCAGTGCTATGTGATTAGGGCGGTTTATCGATTAATCAGCGAGCGGTAATTTGCTCATCGACGCTATCGCCCTCTTCAAGCACTTGAAATCCAGGACACGTCCATGATGCGAACGATAAAAAACTCTTCCTGATCGTCGGCGCCAGCCATATCGACACCTACTGGGTGCCTGCCTACGTGAACGCCGCCATGGCGCAGTTGGCCGATTTTTACGCCAGAACGCTCTGACCTGAAAGGATAACGACCCATGAAAAACACCTTGATAGGCATCGCGGTGTGCGCCGCCGCGCCATTTGCCGACGCCGCGGGCGCAGGCGATGCCAGCGAAACGCGCAGCGCACAGCACATCAGCCGCGCCGGCAGCCAGGCGCCGATGGTGGGCCCTGACGACTACTTCACCGGGCGCGTGCGCGTCGACCCGTTGTTCCCCGCCACGGACGAGATCAATGCCTCCGCCGCGTATGTAAGCTTCGAGGCAGGTGCGCGCTCGGCCTGGCATACCCACCCTGCCGGGCAGCGGCTGGTCGTCACGTCCGGCGTAGGGCTGGTGCAGGAATGGGGCAAGCCGGTACAGGAAATCCACCCGGGTGACGTGATCGTCTGCCCGCCAGGCGTCAAGCACTGGCACGGCGCTGCTGCAGCAAGCACCATGACGCATCTGGCGATCACCGGCTCAGTGGATGGCAAGAATGTGCATTGGCTGGAGCAGGTGAGCGATGAGCAATACAACGCGCACACTGCGCAGGCGGTGAAAGCCGAGCCTGCGACCTCACAGACACTCTCGGCGAAGCAACAGGCCATCCCGTTGATCGCCGCCGCCATGGCCAGCAGCAACATGCCTGGGCTCAATAGCGCATTGAGGCAGGGCTTGGATGCGGGGCTGACCGTCAGCGAGGCGAAGGAAATCCTCGTGCAGCTCTACGCCTACAGTGGTTTCCCACGCAGCCTGAATGCGCTCAATGAACTGATGAATGTGGTCGAGCAACGCAAACGTGACGGTGTACAGGATGCGGCCGGGCGCGAGCCAAGCAGGCCGGCCCCCGTTGGCGAGCAATTGTTGGCGGTGGGTAAAACCAACCAGACGCGCATTTCCGGCCAGCCTGTCGAGGGCCCGTTGTTCGACTTCGCACCGGTCATCAACCAGTACTTGCAGGCCCACCTGTTCGGCGACATTTTCGAGCGCGACAACCTGGATTGGCAGAGCCGCGAGTTGGCCACGGTCGCTGCGCTTGCCGCCACACCCGGTGTCGAGTCGCAGCTACGCTCGCACATGGCTGCGAGCCTACGCGTGGGCTTGACGGTTGGGCAGCTGCAGCAGCTGGTGCAACTGCTCGATAGGGCTGCAGCAAAACGCGCCGCTGAGGCACTGGCCAGCATTCAACCCGGATAACGCAGGGCTTCACGCAGCAAGGTGAAGGCCGGCGAGCTCTGGCGCCGGCTTGGGTAGTACAGGTGGTAGCCCGAGAACGGCTCGCACCAGTCTTCGAGCACCCGCACCAGACGACCCTGTGCGACATGCTCCTGCACCAGGTCCGCCGGCATGTAGGCCAGCCCAAGCCCCTGGAGGGTCGCCTCCAGGCGCATGGCGATGTTGTTGAACACCAACTGGCCCTCGACCCGCACGTTCAGCACCTGCCCGCCCTTCTCGAACTCCCAGAGCAACAGGCCGCCGTACGTTGGCATGCGCAGGGTGATGCAGTTGTGCGCCATCAGATCATTGGGAATGACCGGTTTCGGGTAGCGGCTGAAGTAGGCCGGTGAACCGACCACCGCCATGCTCATGTCTGGGCCGATGCGCATCGCGATCATGTCCTTGGCCACCTGCTCACCCAGCCGTACGCCCGCGTCGAAGCCCTCCGCGACGATATCGGTCAGGCCGTAGTCGACGATGACTTCGATGTTCAGGTCGGGATGGTCAGGCAGCAGCTTGCCGAGTACCGGGTGCAGGAGGGTGATCGCCGAATGCTCGCCGGCGGTGATGCGCAGTTTACCCGCCGGCTTGTCGCGAAACTCGCTGAGCAAGGCAAGCTCACTGTCGATTTCTTCAAAGCGGGGCGCGATCACCCGCAGCAGGTGCTCACCGGCCTCGGTGGGCGCCACGCTGCGGGTGGTGCGGGCCAGCAACCTGACCCCCAGCCGTTCCTCCAACTGGCGCATGGCGCGACTCAAGGCCGGTTGCGACATGCCCAGCCTGGCGGCGGCACGGGTGAAACTGCGCTCCTGAGCCACGGCTGAAAAGATCGCCAGTTGATCGTAGCTCTCGACAGTCATTCATACGCCCCCGCTATAAACAGGTCGCGATTATGCCACCTGTGTGCGGCGTTGCGTTCAGTTCGCCTGACGGCGCATCGCCAGGATCGCCGCACCGAAACCGATGAACGTGGTGCCCACCACACGGTTTACCCAGCGCAACGACTCTGGCTGGGTCAACACCCCTTTGGCCCGAGCGGCAAGCGCGGCGTAAAGGCTCAACGACGCCAGCGACAGGGCCACGAAAATACCGGTAAGAGTCAGGAACTGGGGCAACAGCGCCGCGCCCTGGTCGATGAACTGCGGGAACAAGGCGGTAAAGAACATCGTCGCCTTGGGGTTCGTCACAGCGGTCAGAAACGCCGACTTGTACAACTTGAGCGGGGTCGGTTTGTTGGCAGTGGCCTTGGCCGTGTCGGCCTGTACCGGGGCTTTCTTCAGCAGTTGCCGGGCGCCGAGGTAGAACAGGTAGCCGGCACCGATGATCTTGACTGCGTTGAACAGCATTTCGGAGCTGGCAAGCAACGCGCCCAGGCCAAGCATGGCCGCCGCCGACAGGCAGAACAGTCCACTGCCATTGCCCAGCGACGACCAGATGGCACTGCGCTGCCCATGGGCCAGGCTGTTGTTGATGGCCATCAGCGTGGCGGGGCCAGGGCTGGCAATGGCGATTGCGGCGACCAGGGTGAAGGCGAGAAGCGAGTGCGGGTCCATGTTGCAGGCTCGTGAACAGTGCGAAGCGTGCATCTTACCCGAGATCCAGCGGCATCAGCGCAGGCAGTGCCTGACAATGAATCAATCGCCGCCCTTGCGCTTGGCATTCTTCTTGACGATGGCCTTCATCCGCGTAGCCGCCCGCTGCACCGTGGCCATCTTCTCCGGGCGTTTCATGCCGCGCCATTTGCGTATTTCGTCGCGCGTGCGGCCACAGCTCACGCACAGCTCGCTGTTGAGCTGGCAGAGCGAGACGCAGGGGTTGTCGATGTCCTTGGCCATGGTGGGCTCCAGTTACGGGGCGCGGATGATAACGCAAGGCAGCCGGGTTAGGTGACTGACTGTGGGCGCCAGGCCATCACGCCGCAGCCACCTGCCCTGCTTCGCTGCTGACCTCGAACTGCCCCACCAGTTTTTGCAGTTTGTTGGCGTTGACCTTGACCGTCTCTGCACTGTTCTGCAACACCACCGCCGTCTGGCGCATCTCGCTGGAAGACTGATTGACCTGCTCGATGGTCTTGCCATACACGAGGCTGCGCGTGTGAAGCTGCTGGATGATCGCGAACATGCCTTCCACCGCTTGATGCAACTGCACGTTTTCCGACGATGCACCTTCAGCCAGGCGCAAGCTGTCATCGACGTTTTGCACGCCCTCCTCCATGAAGCTCACGGCTTGCTGGGTTTCGTTCTGCAGGCCTTCGACCTTGTCGCGGATGTCATCGGCGGCGCGCGCAGTGCGCAGGGCCAGGCTGCGTACCTCATCGGCCACCACCGCGAACCCGCGGCCATGTTCACCCGCCCGCGCGGCCTCGATGGCGGCATTGAGGGCCAGCAGGTTGGTCTGGTTGGTGATGTCGCTGATCAGCCCGGTGATGTTGCCGATCTGCGTCATCCTGCTGTCGAGCGACTGCACGCTGGAGGCAGAACGTGCCACCACATCACGAATCGACTGGGTGCCTTCCTGCACCGCCAGGTATTGCTCATGGGCACGGCTGACCACCTCATCCATGGCCTGTTTCATCTGCTCGGCGCTGACCGAGGCTTGCTGCAGTTCGCCCAGTTGCTCCTCCATGATGATCATCATCTGGTGCACCGCATCGGCCACCTCGGCAGAGGTGACGCTCGCCTCCTGGCTGCGCCCCAGCATCATCTGGTTGGTGGCGCCCACCGTGCGGCTGGCCTTGACCACCTGCCCCACCACGGAATCCAGGCGGTCGATGAAACTGTTGATCCAGCGCGCCATGTCGCCAGTCTCGTCATTGGCCATGGCCGTGGTGTCCAGGCGCTGGCGCAGGTTGCCTTCACCCTCGGCGATGGTCCGCAGCACCCCGCTCATGTCGTTCAGCCTGGCAGCCAGCCTTCTGGGCCCGAGCACGCTGAACAACAGCGTGGCACCCAGCATGCTCAAGGCACCCAATGCATCGTTCAGCCCCTGGCCCAGGCCGGCATAGTGCTGCACCAGGAAGTTGCAACCGAACAGCCCGGCCATGATCGCGATATAGGGTTTCATCAGCCCGTAGCTGAGCGAGCGCCGGCGGTAGACTTCTTCCAGGTCGGCTTCACACATCATCCCCCAGCGGTCCGGTGAACCGGGCAACTGGAACGTGACACCTTTGCCCACCACCGGTACATGGCGGTAATCCGAGTAACCGGGGTAGGTGACGAACAGGTTGGCACCGTGGCGGATGGTTTCCCGCACGCCGGGGTGAAGCTGCTGCGTGGCCGGGTCGGTGAAGCGCAGCTCAAGCTCTGTGTGGCGTTGGACCTGCACGGTGGCCCAGCGCGTATGCACCCCGCTCTTGAGGTTTTCACCCTGGGTGAACGTGTCGTCTTCAAAACGCGAGCGTGACAACGCGGTGCCCGGCTGGACCGCAGGGTCGAAGCGCGAGTGCGCCATGAACAAGTAGTTGTCGCCCGACTCGGCAAAGATGTGCCCGGCCTCGCGCTGGATAAGGTCCCCCAGCACATCGTTGGGCACTCGGCCGCAAAGGCAGCCGAACACACTGCCGTTGGCCTTGAGCGGCTGATAGAACATCAACGTGACTTCATCGTGAAAGCGCGACGACGAGGGGCCAATCTGCAAGGTCAGCGGGTCCCTGTAGGGGCCGTGCAGGAACGGTGCCTTGAGCCCTTCGACCAGGGCTTTTGCCTGCTCGATCCGCTGCTTTGCGCGTTGCGGCCAGGTTGAGGCGATGACCGTGCCGGTGCAGTCGACGACGAACAGTTCCGAGAAGTCTTCAGCCTGCGCCAGCTTGCTGCGCAGTGCCGTACTGTCGAGATTGGCCAAGCTTGGCGTCAGGTGGTCGGCCAGTTCGCTCAAGTGCTCCCACTGTTCGCGGGCCCAGCTGTGCAGCAACTGCGTGCGGGTGTGGGCGATGGCTTCAAAGGTTTGCTCGAGCACTGGGTAGCTGGCCCGGTTAAGCCAGCAGGCCCAGCCCATGCTGAATCTTCCAGTTTTCCCCAACCAGGGGAGCCAACGCCTCTCGCTTGAGGACAACGGCATGGAACTGCTTGTAAGCGACATTATCTTCACCACATGCGACATCGAAGTGGCAAAGTGATAGCAAGTAGTACGCCAACTCGTATGCATGCTAACGATTACGTCGGTTGCGCTGCGTCAACGCACGCGCGCCGCGCACCATTACCGTGCTTCGATCACGGCGTGCGCCAAAGCGGAGCGACGCTCCGTCACGCCATGCCGGTTACCTGTCTGCGGCGCCACATCAGGCGCCCAGCGTTGATGGCCCAGTTCGCCAGGGCAATCACCAGCAACAACTGCAGCAGTGCAGGCATGCCGGCCTGCACG
The DNA here is from genome assembly GCF_044744955.1 of Pseudomonas sp. NPDC087185. Taxonomy (NCBI): domain Bacteria; kingdom Pseudomonadati; phylum Pseudomonadota; class Gammaproteobacteria; order Pseudomonadales; family Pseudomonadaceae; genus Pseudomonas; species Pseudomonas sp. NPDC087185. The sequence goes on from NZ_JBIUZK010000003.1 coordinate 528,016, forward strand.
ATGACTTTGCCGGCCAGACATGGCGCCTCGCCCCTTCCGTGTGTGAGCATGAGGCTCCAGCCCTGAACGAGGTGTATGTGGCCTTGGACGGTGCGCAAGTTGTCGGCGTGCTGGTGATGAGCCGGGACACCAGCGAGATGCTGCTGGTCAATGTGGCGGTGCTGGCCGCGTGCAGCTCGGTAGCGGCCGCAACTAACCCTCGCTACCCTGCCAATCCCGCCAGCTCTGCCTCCAGCAAATCCAGAAAGACTCGCACCCGCGCGGGTACAAACCGCCGCGTAGGCATCACCGCCCACACCGACAGCTGCTCTGCCTCGGCATCCGCCAGTTCGATCTCGACCAACGAACCGTCGCGTAGCTGCTGATACACATCCCAGTACGCCAGCATGGCAATCCCCAGCCCCTGCAGCGCCGCCGCCCTGACCGCATCGACACTGCTGGTGCTCACTCGCCCGTTTACCCGCCGCCGCTGCAGCGCGCCGCCGACGATGAAGGGCCAGCGAGGCACCGCCTGAAGCTGGATGCACTGGTGAGCATCCAACGCTGCCAGGCACGCAGGCACGCCATTGCGCTGCAGGTAGGCGGGGGCGGCACACAGCACCCTGGGGTTGGGCGCCACACGCCGCGCCACCAGCTCGGAGTCGGCCAACGGCGCAACACGCAGGGCCAGGTCGAGGCCTTGCCTGACGATATCGACCACCCGGTCAGAGACATCCAGATCGACGCGCAAGTCAGGGTGTTGCTCCAGCAATCGCGGCAGCATCGCCAGCACGATCGACTGGCCGAACACACTCGGCGCCGTCATGCGCAATACGCCGGATACCTTGCTTGATGCCGGGCGTAGCTCGCCCAAGGCACTGTCCTCGGTGTCGGTCAGGGTCTGGGCGTAAGGCAAGAAGGCTTCACCTTCAGCGGTAAGCGACACCGAGCGGGTGGTGCGATGAAACAGCCGCACACCCAGCTCTTCTTCCAGCGCAGCGATACGCCTGGAAACCTGCATGGGCACAAGATCAAGCTGGCGCCCCGCCGCCGACAGGCTGCCCACGGACGCTACGGCGAGGAAGATACGCAGGTCGGCTATCAGCACGATTACATCCTTATTGGTTAAACCCGCTGCACGTTCCCGCGGATTGGCCCGAGCCTTTCACACCCCTAACCTGTGACCACGAACCGTATTCAACAAACTTCAAGGGGATTCACAGTGACCCACTCGGCCCGCAAGATCTTAACACCACACGCTATCAAAGGCCTTGACCTGCGCAACCGCCTGGCGGTGGCCCCCATGACCCGCGTCAGCGCCAGCGAAACCGGGCATGCGAGTGCGGACATGGCACGCTACTACGCGCGCTTTGCCCAAGGCGGTTTCGGCCTGGTGATCAGCGAAGGGATCTACACCGACCAGCGATATGCGCAGGGCTATGCATTCCAACCCGGCATCACCGATACCCAGCAAGCACTGGCATGGCGTAAGGTTACCGAGCGTGTTCATGCCCACGACGGCGCGATGTTTGCTCAACTGATGCACGCCGGGGCGCTGAGCCAAGGTAATCGCTTCAGCCAGCAATCGGTCGCACCCTCCGCTGTTCGACCAAAGGGCGAGCAGATGCGCTTCTATTACGGCGAGGGCCATTACCACATGCCAAAAGCCATGAGCGACGAAGAGATCGCCGAGGCCATCGAAGGCTTTGCCCTGGCGGCCACGCGTGCAATCGGCCTGGCTGCCTTCGATGGCATCGAGATCCATGCCGCCAACGGCTACCTGCTCGACCAGTTCCTGACCGACTACGCCAACCAACGCACCGACCGCTGGGGAGGCAGTACACAGAACCGAATCGCGCTCACGCTCGAAGTGGTCAAGGCGGTCAGGGCTGCAGTGGGCGGCGCAGTCCCCCTTGGCGTGCGCATTTCCCAAGGCAAGGTCAATGACTTCGGGCACAAGTGGGCACAAGGTGAAGCGGATGCCGAGGTGATTTTCGGCGCACTGGGCGACTCAGCCCTGGATTTTATCCATGTCACCGAATTCGAGGCGTGGCAGCCGGCGTTCGATAAAGGCCAGGCGAGCCTGGTCGCGCTGGCACGTCGCTTTGCGCCGCAGGTGACGATCATCGCCAATGGTGGCCTGCATGACGACAGCCGTGCCGATAGCGCATTGATTGATGGTGCGGACATGATCGCCCTTGGCAAGGCTGCATTGGCCAACCCGGACTACCCTCAACGGCTGGCTGCTGGGCAAGCGATTGCCGAATTCGATGGCGTTGTCCTTGGGCCGATCGCCGACATCAAGGCGAGCGAACTGATGCTTTAGCCTGTGCGGGCTTGCCCGCGAAAAGGCCCGATCACACAAGCCATCACTCGAATTCCAGGCTGTACCCCACGCCATACACCGACCTGAGCGGATCATGCCCCGGCGTGATCGCCGTCAGCTTGCGCCGCAGGTTCTTCACATGGCTGTCCACCGTGCGGTCGGCGACCACCCGGTGGTCCTGGTAGATGTGGTTCATCAACTGGTCACGCGACAGCACCTGCCCTGGCCGCGCGGCCAGGGCTGCCAGCATGCGGAACTCCACGGGGGTCAGTTCCAGTGCCACGCCTTTGTACCGCGCCTGGAACGCCCGCGCGTCCAGCTCCAGCCCCAGGCTCGGTGCCTGCCCCCCGCTGCGGCGGAGCACAGCCTTCACCCGGGCGACCAGCTCACGGGGCGAAAACGGTTTGCAGATATAGTCGTCGGCGCCCAGCTCCAACCCGAGCAGGCGGTCAATCTCGTCGACCCGGGCGGTCATCATGATCAGCGGCATATGGCTGAAGCCGCGCAGCTCGCGGCAGATGTCCAGGCCGTCACGCCCCGGCAGCATCAGGTCGAGCAGGACCAGGTCGTATTTGCCCTGGCGGATGGCCGGGATCACCCCCAGGCCGTCGGCCAGGTGGTCGACCGTGTAGCCGCCCACCCGCAGGTAGTCCGCCACCAAGGCGGCGAGCTTGGGCTCATCTTCAACCAGCAGAATCTGGCTCATGCCTGCGCTCCGGCAACCGGCAATGCCAACGCCAGCAGCAACCCACCCATGGCCGACGCCTTGGCCGTGAGCTTGCCACCGTGCACCTCGGCGATACCCCGGCAAATCGCCAGGCCAAGGCCGGTGCCGCCACTGGCGCGATTGCGCGAGCGCTCGGCACGGTAGAAGCGCTCGAACAGGCGGGCCAGCGAGGCGCTGTCGACGCCGGGAGCGGTGTCTTCGCACTGCACCAGCACCTCGCCGTCCTGCTGGAACGCACGCAACACGGTGTAGCCGCCAGCATCGGTGTAACGCCGGCTGTTTTCCAGCAGGTTGTGCAGCAACTGGCCCAGACGCGACTCGTCGCCCAACACCCACAGCGGCTGCGCCGGCAACTCCAGGCGCAGCGCCAGCCCACGTTCGGCGAAGCCTGCAGCAAACGCCTCGGCCACTACCGGCAATAGCACACACAGGTCGATGCGCTCGCGCCGATAAGTGGGGCCTCCGACCTCGGCCAGGGACAAGTCGAACAGGTCGTCGACCAGCTTGCTCAGCGCGCCGACTTCACCCTGCAACGAGCGCAAGGCATTGCCGTCGAGCGGGCGAATACCGTCTTCCATGGCTTCCAGCTCGGCGCGCATCACCGCCAGCGGGGTGCGCAGTTCGTGGGAGATATCGGCCATGAAGTCGCGGCGCAGGCGCTCGTTGCTGGCCAGGGTGGCGGCCATGCGGTTGAAGTCACCGGCCAGTTGCCCGGCTTCGTCGGCCGAGCGTACCGGCAACTGGATCGCGTAGTCGCCAGCCGCCAGGCGGTGGGTGGCGCTGGCCACTTCGCGGATCGGGCGCAGCAACGCGCGGCTCAGCCACCAGGCGATCACCGCCGTGGCCAGCAGGCAGGCAAGGCCGATCGCCAGGCTGGAGCGCAGCTGGCTGAGCTGGAAGCGCCGGTCGCCGATGCTGGTGACCGACTGCAGGGGTGCCAGCGCCATCCAGCCAACCACTGCGCCTTGGTGGTGAATGGGCCGCAGCAGCATCTCGCTGGCGACCGGCTGATAGCCGATGATCGGCTGGCGCTGCGCGTCCAGCAAGGCAAAGCGCACGAAGGCACCGGTGAGGTCGGAAACCGTCAGCAAGCGCGTGTCGAAGGTCTTGTCTGGCTGCGCGTCGTCCGGGCGCAGCAGCTCGAACCACTGGTCCTTGTCGCGGCGGATGAAGTCCCAGTTGCCATGGCGCGCATAGGCCTGCTCGACGCGCGGCACGATGCGTTCCATACGCGCTTCGGCCTGCTGGTTGAGGTAGCCGAGAAAGCCGTATTTGAGGCTCAGGTAGGCAGCGAACACCATGCCCAGCACAGCGAACGCGCAGACCGCGAGCATGGCGCAGAAGAACTTGCTGGAAAGGCTGACTTTCATGCGACCGCCGACACGCTGGAATTGCCGCCATTGAAGCGCGACGCCCGTGCCCCCCGCAAGGCACGCCGGGCAATCTCCCAGATTTCTGCACATTGCCTGCACAATTGCCGAGCACGCTGGCGCCATCGAAATCACTTGGCTCGGAGCCCGCGATGCCTACTCTGTTGCAATCCCTCATCCTTGTTCGCTCGCTCTTGGGGCGTGCGCTGCTGCTCAGCGCCGGCCTGCTGATGATCGGTGGCTGCCGCGAAGGCGAAACCACCGCCGTACCCGCGCCGCTGCAAGAGGTGGCGGTGTATCAGGTGACCCACGCACCGCAGGCCCTGAGCACCACCCTGCCCGGCCGCGCCAACGCGCACCTGATCGCCGAGATCCGCCCACAGGTCGGCGGTATTATCCAGAAGCGCCTGTTCAAGGAAGGCGACGCGGTCAAGGCCGGCCAGGCGCTCTACCAGATCGACCCACAGCCCTACCAGGCGGCCCTGGCGCAAGCCGATGCCACGGTCAGCTCCGCGCGCGCCACCCTCAAGGCTGCGCAGCTGAAAGCCAAGCGTGACGCCCAGTTGGTGAAGATCGATGCCATCAGTGCCGAAGACAACGAAAGCGCCCAGGCGGCCCTGCTCGAAGCCCGCGCCAGCCTGCAGTCGGCCCAGGCCGCACAGCGCAGCGCACGTATCAACCTGGACTACACCCGCATCAACGCCCCAATCGATGGCCGCACCGCCACCTCGTCGGTTACCCCCGGTGCGCTGGTGACTGCCGAGCAGACCACCGCCCTGACCACGGTGCAGCAGCTGGACCCGATCTACGTCGACTTCACCCAGCCCAGCAGCACCCTGCTGCGCCTCAAGCGCGAACTGGCCGAAGGCAAGCTGGCGCCCAGCGAGCAGCAGGACGCCACGCGCATCAGCCTGGAGCTGGAAGACGGCAGCACCTATGCCCACGCAGGCACGCTCACGTTCAATGGCGTGAGCGTGGATGAAAGCACCGGCAGCGTGACCCTTCGCGCCCTGGTGCCCAATCCCGAAGGCCTGTTGCTGCCGGGGATGTACCTCAAGGCGACGCTGCAGGAAGGCGTGCAGGCAGACGCCATCCTCGTACCGCAACAGGCCGTGAGCCGCGACGAACGCGGCAGCGCCACCGCGCTGGTGGTGGTCGACGGCAAAGTACAGCAGCGCGAACTGACCTTGGCCCGGGCGGTGGGCAACCGCTGGTGGGTCAGCCAGGGCCTGGCCGACGGCGACCAGGTGATCGTGCAGGGCCTGCAGAAGGTCCGCGTCGGCCAACAGGTCCAGGTGCAGGGCAACGCCCTGACCGCCCACAACGACAGCCACTGAGGCGTATTACATGGCACGTTTCTTTATCGACCGGCCGATCTTCGCCTGGGTCATCGCCATTCTGGTGATGCTCGGTGGCGGCCTGGCCATCTTCCAGCTGCCGTTGGCGCAGTACCCCAACATCGCGCCGCCGCAGATCACCCTCAGCGCCACCTACACCGGCGCCTCGGCCAAGACCATGGAAGACTCGGTGACCCAGGTCATCGAGCAGCAGATGACCGGCCTCGACGGCCTCACCTATATGGCGTCGAGCAGCAGCTCGGCCGGCAGCGCGACCATCACCCTGACCTTCGAGGCCGGCACCGACATCAATACCGCGCAGATGCTGGTGCAGACCAAGCTGGAGCAGGCCAAGGCACGCCTGCCGGACACGGTGCAGCAGCAAGGCATCAAGATCCGCAACTCGGCCAGCGACTTCCTGATCATCCTCTCGCTGGTGTCGGACAACCCCGACGTCAGCGCCACCGACATCAGCGATTTCATTTCCAGCACGCTGTATGACCAGATCAGCCGGGTCAGTGGCGTCGGCCAGGTGACCACCCTGGGCTCGAGTTACGCCATGCGCATCTGGCTCGACCCCGACAAGCTCAAGCAGTACGCGCTGATGCCCTCCGACGTGAGCAGCGCGCTGCAGGCGCAGAACGTCGACACCTCGGCCGGCCAGCTGGGCGCCCTGCCCGCCCGCGCCGGCCAGCAGCTCAACGCCACCATCAGTGCCCGCAGCAAGCTGCAGACGGCCGCGCAGTTTCGCCAGCTGGTGCTCAAGCACGCCAGCTCCGGCGCGGTGGTGACCCTGGCCGACGTGGCCCGCGTGGAGCTGGGCAGCGAAAGCTACGATGTGGTCGCCGAGCACAATGGCCGGCCCTCCGGCGGCTTGGCCGTGAGCCTGGCCACCGGCGCCAACGCCCTGGACGTGGCCGATGCCGTGCAGGCCAAGCTCGGCGAGCTGGAACAGTTCTTCCCCAGCAAGCTGCAACTGCACAGCGAAGTGGCCTACAACACCGCGCCGTTCGTGAAGATTTCCATCGAGGAAGTGGTCAAGACCCTATTCGAGGCCATCGCGCTGGTGGTGCTGATCATGTACCTGTTCATGCAGAACCTGCGCGCCACGCTGATCCCGGCGATTGCCGTACCGGTCGTACTGCTGGGTACGTTTGGTGTGCTGGCGTTGCTCGGTTACTCAATCAATACCCTGACGATGTTCGGCATGGTGCTGGCCATTGGTTTGCTGGTCGACGATGCCATCGTGGTGGTGGAAAACGTCGAGCGCATCATTGCCGAGAAAGGCCTGTCACCGCGCGAGGCCACCCGCCAGTCGATGGGCGAGATCAGCGGTGCGCTGGTCGGCATCGCCGTGGTGTTGTCGGCGGTGTTCGTGCCCATGGCGTTCTTCGGCGGCTCCACCGGGGTGATCTACCGGCAGTTCTCGGTGACCATGGTCGCGGCCATGGCGCTTTCGGTGCTGGTTGCGATGACCCTGACCCCGGCGCTGTGCGCCACCCTGCTCAAGCCGGTGACGGGCCACGGCAAGTCCGCGGGTGGCTTCTTCGGCTGGTTCAACCGCACCTTCGAGAGCACCTCGCTGCGCTACCAGCAGGCCGTCGGTAAGGTGCTGGTGCGCCCGCTGCGTGGCCTGCTGGTGTACGCCCTGGTGCTCGCCGGTGTCGCGCTGATGTTTCAGAAGCTGCCCAGCGCATTCCTGCCCGAGGAAGACCAGGGCATGCTGATGATGCAGATGACCCTGCCGGTGGGCGGTACCGACGAGCGCCTGCAGGACGTCAGCCGCCAGGTGCAGGCGTACATGCTGCAGCAACCGGAAGTGGCCTCGCTGCTGACCGTGCGCGGCCTCGGTAACGGCGGCAACGCGCAGAATGCCGGGCGTGGCTTCGTCAAGCTGAAAGACTGGAGCCAGCGCCAGGGTGAAGCGCACAGCGCCGCTGCCGTGGCGCGGCGGGCCAACATGGCCTTGTCGAAGATCCTCGACGCCAATGTGTTCGTCATCGCCCCGCCGGCCATCCAGGGCCTGGGCCAGAGTTCCGGTTTCGACGTGCAGCTGCAGGACCTCGCCGGCCTCGGCCATGCCGAGCTGCTCAAGGCGCGTGACCAGTTCATCGCCCTTGCCGCCCAAGACCCGCGCCTGGCCAACGTCCGCGCGCAAGGCCTGGAAGACACCCCGCAACTGAACGTCGCCATCGACGACCGCAAGGCCGGCGCCATGGGTGTTGCGGCCAGCGACATCAACGACACCCTGAGCACGGTGATGGGCGGCAGTTACGTCAACGACTTCCTCGATGCCGGGCGGGTGAAGAAGGTCTACCTGCAAGGCGAGGCCGACCAGCGCATGCAGGCCGAGGACATCGGCGCCTGGTACGTGCGCAACGACAGCGACGCCATGGTGCCGCTGTCGGCGTTCACCAGCACGCACTGGAGCACCGCCTCGCCACTGCTGGAGCGCTTCAACGGCTTCGGCGCGTACGAGCTGGTCGGCGAACCGGCAGCCGGGGTCAGCTCCGGCGAGGCCATGGCCGCCGTCGAGCAGATCATGGCGCAACTGCCCGAGGGCATCGGCTATGCCTGGGCCGGGCAGTCGTACCAGGAACGGCTGGCCGGCAACCAGGCGCCGCTGCTGTATGGCATCTCGATCCTGTTCGTGTTCCTGTGCCTGGCGGCGCTGTACGAGAGCTGGTCGGTGCCGTTCGCGGTGATGCTGGTGGTGCCGGTGGGCATCCTTGGCGCACTGCTGCTGACCGGCCTGCGCGGGCTGTCCAACGACGTGTACTTCCAGGTCGGCCTGCTGACCACCGTGGGCCTGGCAGCGAAAAACGCGATCCTGATCGTCGAGTTCGCCAAGGAAGGCTACGCGCGTGGCCAGGACCTGCTGAGCGCCACCCTGGAAGCGGTGCGTATCCGCCTGCGCCCGGTGCTGATGACTTCGCTGGCGTTCATCCTCGGCGTGCTGCCGCTGGCCCTGAGCAGCGGCGCCGGCGCCGGCGGGCGACAGGCGATCGGCACCGGCGTGCTTGGCGGCATGCTCGCCGCCACCGTGCTCGGCCTGTTCTTCATCCCGCTCTTCTATGTGCTGGTGCAACGCCTGGCAAGCGGTCGCGCGGCCACCGTCGATACCGTTGCAGGAGAAGCCTGATGCGTCTTTCCCCCCTGTTGTTGGCCCTGGCCCTGACCGGCTGCGTCAACCTCGCCCCCGACTACCAGCGCCCGGCGGCACCGGTCGCCGAACAATGGCCGAGCACTGCCAGCGCCAGCACGACCCGCGCTGACATCAGCTGGCAAACGCTGTTCGTCGACAGCCGCCTGCGCGACACGGTCGCCCTCGCCCTGGCCAACAACCGCGACTTGCGGGTCGCTGCGTTGAATGTCGAGTACCTGCAGGCGCAGTACCGCATCCAGCGCGCCGCCCTGTTCCCGGCGGTGTCGGCCAGCGCGGACGGCACCCGCCAGCGTGCGCTGGCCAATGGCAGCACGGCCGTCAGCAGCCAGTACAGCGTCGGCCTTGGCATCAGCAGCTACGAGCTGGACCTGTTCGGGCGCCTGGGCAACCTCAAGGACGCCGCGCTGGAAGACTACCTGGCGCTGGAGCAGACCCGCCGCAGTACGCAGATCAGCCTGGTGGCCGAGGTAGCCAACGCCTGGATGACCTTGGCCGCTGATCAGCAGTTGCTCACATTGGCCAACGACACCTACGCCAGCCAGCAGAAGACCTACGCCCTGGTGCAGCAGCGCCACGGCCTGGGCGGCGCGTCCGGGGTCAGCCTGGCCGAGGCGCGCAGCACCGTGGAGTCGGCCCGTGCCGATGCAGCGAACTACGCCAGCCAGGTCGAACAGGACCGCAATGCCCTGGAGCTGCTGGTCGGCCAGCGCCTGGGCGACGCCCAGCTGCCGGGCACCACCCCGCTGGATGCGGCGCTGCTGGTCAGCGTGCCGGCGGGGCTGCCCTCGACCTTGCTGCAACGGCGCCCGGATGTGCTCGCCGCCGAGCACACGCTCAAGGCGGCCAACGCCGATATCGGTGCGGCACGCGCGGCGTTCTTCCCCAGCGTGACCCTGACGGCCACCGGCGGTAGCGCCAGCAGCGAGCTGTCCGGGCTGTTCAAGTCGGGCAGCGCGGCCTGGAGTTTCGCCCCGTCGATCAACCTGCCGATCTTCAATGCCGGCAGCAACCGCGCCAGCCTCGATGCGGCCAAGGTCAGCCGAGAGATCGAAGTGGCCACCTACGAGAAAACCCTGCAGACCGCCTTCAGCGAAGTGGCCGATGCGCTCTCGGTGCGTGCCCACGTCAACGAGCGGCTCGATGCCCAGCGCAACCTGACCGACGCCACCCGTACCCGCTACGACCTGTCACTGGCCTTGTACAAGCAGGGTTCGAGCAGCTTCCTCGACGTGCTCGACGCGCAGCGTTCGCTGTATTCGGCGCAGCAGGGGCTGATCAGCCTGGAGCTGGCGGAGCAGGTGAACCGGGTGACGTTGTACAAGACCTTGGGGGGTGGCTGGCAGGGATAAGCCCGCGCACGCGTACGCCAAGCGCTCCAGAAAATGTTCACATCCGCTTCACTCCAGCGCCACAACCCCAGGGCTAAGGTGCCGCCTGTTTCGGCTCCCCTGCCGAGCCTAGATCCCTGGAGTGGCAGCATGCTTGAACATGTGATCGCCCCCCCTGCGCGGCGCTGCGCAAAAGGCCACAGACAACAGCCCCGTGGATGCCTATGCTTGAGTTTTGCACTGGAGGGAGCAATGCCCAGCCCCGAAGCCGCCTTGTTGCACAGCTGGCAACACAACGCCCAGGCCTGGATCGACGCCGTGCGCAGCGGCGCGATCGAAAGCCGACGCCAAGTCACCGACCAGGCCATCCTCCTGGCCATTCTCGGCCGCCAGCCTGAGCGTGTGCTCGACCTCGGCTGCGGTGAGGGCTGGCTGTTGCGGGCGCTGGCTGACCGCGGCATCGACGCGCGCGGCGTGGATGGCGATGCTGCGCTGGTCGCCGCCGCACAGGCGGCCGGCACGGCGCGGGTGCAGCAGGCCAGTTACGCGCAGCTGGCCGCTGGTGCGGTGGACATTGGTGCGGGCTACGACTTGATCTGCGCCAATTTCGCCTTGCTGCATCAGGACATCATCCCGCTGTTGGCGGCGATGAGAACGCTATTGGCCCCAGGCGGCACGATGGTGATCCAGACCCTGCACCCCTGGAGCATGGCAAACGGGGATTACCAGGATGGCTGGCGCGAAGAATCGTTTACCGGGTTTGCCGGCCAGTGGCAGCCGATGCCTTGGTACTTCCGCACCTTGGCCAGCTGGTTGAATGCATTGGACATGGCGGGGTTGCGCTTGCTGAGCTTGCAGGAGCCGCAGCATCCACAGAGTGCGGTGCCGCAGTCATTGCTGTTGATCGCTCAGTAGCCTTTGACTGGATTGCCCGCCGAGTTAACGCTGCGCGGTGCTCTGCTCGGCCGGTGGGGTCAGTTGCAGCACGCGGTTGCGGCCGCCTTCGGCCAGCAAATAGCCGCCCTTGCCATCCGGCACGATCGACTGCGGCGCCTTGAGGAAGGTCAGCACGGTGTGCTGCGTGCCATCGGCATCGACGCGCAGCAGCCGCGCGCGGTGGGTGTTGTCTTCACTGATCCACAGGCCGCGCGGGTCGCACAGCAGGAAGGTGGGGTGGCGCAGGCCTTGTACCACCACCGGGTCCTGGCCATCGTCGGACAGCGCACGGACCTTGCCGGTGCCTTTCTCGGTGTACAGCAGGCGGCCATCGGCGCAGCGAGTCAGGCCCTCGGTTTCGGTCAGGCCGGAGCGCAGTACGTCGAGCTGGCCGCTGGCCCACTGGTAACGCATCAGCCGGCCATTGCCCTTGCGGTCTTCGATGGCATACAGGTAATCGCCGTCATTCCACAGCCCCTGCACGCTCTCGCCATCGAACAGGTGGGTGACCTGGCCATCGCGCGACAGGCTGACCGGTGCATGGCCACCCTCCTGGCTGAACACCCAGCCGCCCTGGGCCGCAACCATGCCGTCGGGCTTGGACAGGTTGTCGATCAGCACCACGCGCTCGCCCTGGGCGGTGATCTTGAGGATGCTGCCGTGGCCGTCATCCAGCTCGCGGCTGACCAGCAGGCTGCCATCCGCCTGGGGCAGCAGCGAGGCGGCCTTGGCGACGTCACGGTGCAATACCGCGACGTCCCACCCCTTGCTGGCCTGGACCGGGTAGAAGCTTTGCCAGGCAAAAAAACCCAAGGTGGCGGTGAGCAGTGCGGCGGTGGAGGCAAGGGCGATGCGCGGGCCGCGCTGGCGCAGGATGGGCATGAAATGGGGGCTCCTGGGATGTGCGAAGGATCCTAGCAAGCGGATGTGAAAAATATGTCATCGCGAAACACCCTACGAACACTCCCGGCACAAAGAGACAAAAGGATATAAAAAGAACAAAACAATCTAACCAAATGGAATTAAAAAATTGAAAGCCAAACGCCACCTCCTTAGGCTGGGTACGCCGTTTCCCACCCCGTTCAAGGAGCACTCCCATGCCCGCCCGTGCCTTCTCCCCCCTGCGCCGCCTGCTCGTCGGCGGCCTGCTGGCGACCGTCGCCAGCGCCCTGCTGCCTTGGTCCACTGCATGTGCCGATGACGGCAAGACCTTGCGCATCGGCTACCAGAAATTCAACAGCATCAATATCCTCAAAGGCAGTGGCGCACTGGAAAAGGCCCTGGCGCCGCAGGGCGTGAACGTCAGCTGGCATGAATTCGCCGCCGGCCCGCAACTGCTCGAGGCCCTGAGCACCGGTGCCATCGACCTCGGCCATGCCGCTGACGCGCCGTCTGTATTCGCCCAGGCCGCCGGCAAGCCGGTGGTCTACCTCGCCGCCGAACAACCCTACCCGCGGGGCATCGGCCTGGTGGTGCGCGAACAGGACCACCTCAGCAGCGTGCAGGACCTCAAGGGCAAGCGCGTGGCCACCGGGCGTGGCTGGAACGCCCAGTACCTGCTGGCCGTCGCCCTGGAGCAGGCCGGCCTGAGCTACAAGGACATCACCCCGGCCTACGTCAACAACGCCGCTGATGCCGTGGCCGCCCTGCAGTCGGGCAGCGTGCAGGCCGCGACCCTGTGGGACCCGTTCCTCGCCGCCGCGCAAAGCCAGCCTGGCCTGAAGAGCCTGCGCGATGGCAGCGGGCTGTCCAACAACCGCACCTTCTACCTGTCCACCGCCGCCTTCGCCGACCAGCACCGTGACCTGCTCAAGACGTTCTTCGCCGAACTGGGCAAGGTCAGCCAGTGGGCCAATGCCAAGCCGGCTGAAGTGGCCGCCCTGCTGGCGCCGCAACTGGGCATCAACGCCAGCGTGCTGGAAGTCGCCAGCGAGCGGCGCAACTACAACGCCGTGGCCATCACCCCGCAGATCGTCGCCGAACAGCAGAAGCTGGCCGACACCTTCCAGGGCCTGGGCCTGATCCCGCACAAGCTGCAGGTGGCCGATGCGGTCTACCCGGCTTCCGTGCTGCCTTGATCGGAGAGCCTCAGCGATGCCCCGTCACATCCGTTTCAACGCCTTCAGCATGAACGCCGCCAGTCACCAGTCGCCTGGCCTGTGGCGCCACCCGCGCAACACCAGCGTGGCTTTCAACCGCCTGGACTACTGGACCGACCTGGCCCGCCTGCTGGAGCGCGGGCTGTTCGATGCGCTGTTCATCGCCGACGTGCTCGGTATCTACGACGTCTACCAGGGCGGCCCCGATGCCGCCCTGCGCGGTGGCGTGCAGGTGCCAGTCAACGACCCGCTGCTGCTGGTTCCGGCCATGGCCGGGGTCACCGAGCACCTGGGCTTTGGCGTCACCTTCTCGCTCACCTATGAACACCCCTACCCCTTCGCCCGGCGCATGTCCACGCTCGACCACCTTAGCAATGGCCGGGTCGGCTGGAACATCGTCACCGGCTACCTGGACAGCGCCGCGCGCAACCTGGGCCTCGCCCGCCAGCTGGGCCACGACCAGCGCTATGACCTGGCCGAGGAATACCTGGAGGTGCTGTACAAGCTCTGGGAAAAAAGCTGGGATGATGACGCCGTGTTGCTGGAGCGGGAAACCGGCCGCTACATCGAGCCGTCGAAAGTGCACGCCATCGGCCATGCCGGCGAGCACTTCCAGGTGCCCGGCATGCACCTGTGCCAGCCGTCGCCACAGCGCACCCCGGTGCTGTTCCAGGCCGGCGCTTCGGCGCGCGGCCAGCAGTTCGCCGCCACGCATGCCGAATGCGTGTTCATCAGCGGGCCTACGCCTACGGTACTGCGCCGCTATGCCGACGGCATTCGCCAGGCCAGCGAAGTGGCCGGCCGTGGCCGCGATGAAGTGCTGATCTACGCGCAGGCATTGCTGATCGTCGCACCGACCACCGAACAGGCCCAGGCGCGCTTTGCCGAATACCGCCGCTACGTCGACTTGGACGCGGCGCTCGCCCTGCTTTCGGGTTGGACCGGCATCGATTTCGCCGGCCTCGACCCGGACACCCACATCGAGTACGTCGAGAACGATGCCGGCCGCGCCGCCCTGGCCGCTTTCACCGCCGCCGACCCCGACCGCCGCTGGACCGTGCGCGAAGCCGCCGAGTTCATCGGCCTGGGTGGCCGCGGCCCGGTACTGGTGGGCAGCGCCAGCGCGATTGCCGACCAACTGGAAAGTTGGCTCGACCAGACCGGCATCGATGGTTTCAACCTGACCTATGCCGTGCAACCAGACGATTTGGCCAACGTCGTCGAGCTGCTGGTGCCGGAGCTGCAACGGCGCGGCCGCTACCCGCTGAGCTACCGCGACGGCACCCTGCGCCACAAGCTGTTCGGCCAGGGCGACCGCTTGCCCGAGGCCCATGCAGGCCGGCAGGTTCGCATTCAGTAAGCAAATACCGGGTATTTCAACATTTAATTTGTGGATGACACGGGCTGGCCCCTATGCTGTCCGTGCATCCCCTGCACGCACCGGCCGGTGTGGTCCAAGGCACGGGGAGAGAACAACAAGTCGAGACCGTTCATGTCGAATCACTCCTACTTCGCCCCCCACGGTGGGCACCCCGCTCAAACCGAGCTGCTGACTGACCGTGCCATGTTCACCGAAGCCTACGCCGTCATCCCCAAAGGCGTGATGCGTGACATCGTCACCAGCCACCTGCCGTTCTGGGACAAGATGCGCATGTGGGTCATCGCCCGCCCGCTGACCGGTTTTGCCGAAACCTTCTCCCAGTACATCGTCGAGCTGGCCCCGGAAGGCGGCAGCGAGCGCCCGGAGCTGGACCCTAACGCAGAAGCCGTGGTGTTCATCGTCGAAGGCGAGCTGGACATTACCGTTGAAGGCAAACACCACACCTTGGTACCGGGCGGCTATGCCTTCCTGGCCCCGGGCGCCGCGTGGAGCCTGCGCAACAACAGCAAGTCCAACGTCACCTTCCACTGGCTGCGCAAGCACTACCAGAAGGTCGAAGGCCTGGACATTCCTGAGTCGTTCGTCACCCACCGCGACAACGCCACCGTCATCGAAATGCCGGGCACCGAAGGCCGCTGGAAAACCACCCGCTTCGTCGACATGGCCGACATGCGCCACGACATGCACGTCAACATCGTCACCTTCCAGCCGGGCGGCGTGATCCCGTTCGCTGAAACCCACGTGATGGAACACGGCCTCTACGTGCTGGAAGGCAAAGCGGTCTACCGCCTGAACCAGGACTGGGTCGAAGTGGAAGCCGGCGACTTCATGTGGCTGCGCGCCTTCTGCCCGCAAGCTTGCTATGCCGGCGGCCCAGGTAACTTCAGCTACCTGCTGTACAAAGATGTGAACCGTCACGTGCACCTGACGCTGAACCCACAGCGCTAAGCCCTGACCGCTTCAACACAGCCCGCCGCCTGGCGGGCTTTGTGTTTGCCGCACATACTCAAGGGCCTACTCCCCGCGCGGTGCTCACCATGAACCGCAGCCTTTTGCTTGCCGCCCTGCTGCTCTGCACCTGCGCACAGGCTGCCGACGACTGGAACCTTGCCTACGACCGCGAAGGCATCCGCGTGTACCTGCGCGCAGCTGGCGACTCGCCGTACCAGCAGTTCCGTGGCGTCAGCACCATGAACGCCAGCATGCGAACGCTCACCGACCTGCAGGAGAACCTGCGCGTGGCCTGCAAATGGCTGTACGCCTGCGAGCAGATGCGCCTGCTGGACGTCGACGGCGACAGCACGTGGGTCTACCTGACCACCAACCTGCCGTGGCCGACATTGCCACGGGACATCATCCTCAAGGTCACCAGCGAGCGCCTGGACGACGGTACCCTGGTGCGGCATTTGAGCGCCGACCCGGGAAGGCTGCCAGAGCAGCCGGGGCTGATCCGTGTGCAGCGTTTGAGTGGCGAGTGGATCATGAAACCCTTGGGCGAGCGTGAGACCGAAGTGACCTACCAGCTGCAGGCCGACCCAGCGGGCGATGTGCCGGGGTGGCTGGCGAACCGCTTTGTGGTCGATGCGCCGGTGGTGACGTTGAGGACGCTTCGGGCCGTGGCCGAGCGGCAGCCTTGAGCGTCATCTGGCAAGCAGCATAAAATTACTTACTTGCATTTAATTCAACAAATACAATGAATGTAAAACATAATTAACATAGAACTAAAAAGCCTTTCACAACCGGTTAAAAGACCATTAGGTTCTGTAAACCGACCCCGACATGGCGGAGGCAAATGGATTTGTGCCAACCGCCGTCGGGCCCGCCATGCGTCCGCTCGCCCTGTTGCGCACATCCGAAACCTGACTGCTCGGAGACCGCAACATGGGATTGTCCCGCAGAGACCTGATTACCCGCCTCGCAGCCCTCGGTGGCTACACCGCCGCCATGGGTGCCTTTGGCCAGAACGCCCTGGCCGCCACCTTCGAACCCCTGAAACTGGCTGCCAACGGCGGCAACGGCAAGCGTGTGGTCATCGTCGGCGCCGGTATTTCCGGCCTGGTATCGGCCTACGAGCTGCGCAAGGCCGGTTTCACCGTCAAGGTACTCGAAGCCCGCGAGCGCGTCGGCGGCCGGGTGTGGACCTTGCGCAACGGAGACCGCATCGAACACAACGATGGTAGCCGGCAGACCGTCGAGTTCGACCCGGGCCTGTTCTTCAATGCTGGCGCCGCGCGCCTGGCCAGCCACCACCTGACCATCCTCGGCTACTGCCGTGAGCTGGGCGTCGAGCTGCAGGTGCTGGTCAACAGCAGCCGCAACGCCCTCGCCCAGCCCGATCTGAGCCGGCCACCGCTGCTGCTGCGCCAGGCGGTCAACGATACCCGCGGCCATTTCAGTGAACTGCTGGCGCGCAGCGTCAGCCGCAACAGCCTCGACCAGGAGCTCAGCGCCCCACAGCGCAAGGCGTTGCTGGACTTCCTCAAGGTCTATGGCGACCTCGACACCCAGCAGCAGTACCGCGGTTCGGTACGCGCAGGCTACTCCCGGTTTGCCGGTGCCGGTGACCAGACACCCATCCAGCGCCAGCCAGTGCCGCTGGAGCAGCTGCTGGACAACAACCTGCTGCTGCCGCTGGTGTTCGATGAGATCCCGGAGTTTTCCTCGACCATGTTCCAGCCGGTCGGCGGCATGGACCAGATACCCAAGGCGTTCTATCGCCAGGTCAAGGACAGCGTGCAGCTAGGTGCGGAAGTGCTCAGCGTGCAGACCGGCGACAGCGCCAGCAAGGTGGTGTGGCGCGACCGCAGCAGCGGCCAGCAGCACGTGGAAACCGCCGACTACGCCATCGTCACCCTGCCCCTGCCGCTGCTGGCGCGGCTGGACACCAACTTCAGTGCCGAATACCGCAAGGCCATCGGCCTGGCCCAGGGCGACAAGGCCAACAAGGTGGCCTGGCAGTCGCCGCGCTTCTGGGAGACCGACTTCCAGATCTACGGCGGGCTCTCCTACATCAACCACGAAGCCCGCACGCTGTGGTACCCCAGCGATCGGCTCAACAGTGAACAGGGTGTGCTGGTGGCCACCTACAACACCGGCGATGTCGCCCAGCAGTTCGCCAACAAGGCCATCGACGCGCAGATCGCCTCCTCGCGCCAGGCGGTCGAGTCGCTGCACCCGGGCCACAGCCACAAGCTGGGCCGGCCACTGGCGGTGAACTGGTCGAAGGTCCCGTTCAGCGAGAGCCCGTGGATCGTCCACGACGAAGTCGCCCAGCCGGGCTACGACATCCTCAACCAACCCCAGGGCCGCACCTGGCTGGCCAGCGACGCCCTCGCCCATGGCGGTGTTGGCATCTGGCAGAACAGCGCCGCCGAGTCTGCCCGCCGGGTGGTCGGCCTGATCGCCCGCCACGCCAGCCAAGCCACCCGCGGCGTGGCCGCCTGACCCACAAGGAAAACCGCCATGCCACGCCTCTCCCTGATTGCCGGAGCCCTCATGTCGCTGACCCTCACTGCCCAGGCCGACAGCATCAAGCGCATCGACCCACCAGGCTCGAACTTCCCCATCTCGCAACTGGTGACCGTGCCGGCCGGCAGCCACCTGACCTTCGTCAGCGGCACGCTGCCCGATGTCGCCGACGCCCAGGCGGCCAAAGGCAGCATCGCGGCCTACGGCAATACCGAAACCCAGACCCGTTCGGTGCTCGGCAAATTGCGCACGGCGCTGCGCAGCCAGGGCCTGGACCTGGGCGATATCGTCCAGTTGCGGGTGTTCCTGGTCGGTGACCCGGCCAACGGCGGCCACCTCGATTTCGCCGGCCTGCAAGCGGCCTACACCGAGTTCTTCGCCACCGCCGAACAACCGCGCAAACCGACCCGCACAGCCATTCAGGTGGTGGCCCTGCCACTGCCCGGCGCCCTGGTGGAAATCGAAGCGATCGCGGCGAAGGCGCCCTGAGTGCGCCACACCGCCTGACAAGGAATTTCATGCATGAAGCACGCTTTGACCTCTGCCTCGCTGCTCCCCGTTGCGCTGTGCGCCGGGCTCAATACGCCCAACGCCCTGGCGGACCAACCCGCTGCCTCGGCGTTGGGCACAGTGATCGTCACCGGCAACCGCAGCTCGGAAAAACGCACCGTCACCACCAGCCCCGTGCCGATCGACGTGATCAGCGCCAAGCAACTGCAAGAAAGCGGCAAACCCGGCCTGATGGAAGCCCTCAGCGCCAGCGTGCCGTCGCTGACCCTGCCGGAAAAGACCGGCTGGGACGCCAGCGGCATGGCCCGCGCGCCCAACCTGCGCGGGCTCAACGCCGCCCAGGTGCTGGTGCTGGTCAATGGTAAACGGCGCCATACCAGTGCCACCCTGAACATCAGCGGCATCAACGCCGGCGCCGCGCCCAGCGACCTGGACCTGATCCCCCTCAGCGCCATCGACCACGTCGAAGTGCTGCGTGACGGCGCCGCCGCCCAGTATGGCTCCGACGCCATCGCCGGGGTGATCAACGTGATCCTCAAGGCCGACGCCAGCGGCACGGCCGTGACCCAGGCCGGGCAAGGCTACGACGGCAAGAAACAGACCGTGCAGCAAAGCCTGAACAAGGGCTTCGAGATCGGCCGCGACGGCATCCTGCAGCTCGCACTGGATGCGCGCAGCCAGAACGACGACAACAAGGCCAGCGCCAACGGCTACAGCCAGGCCGAAGCGCTCGACCGCGCCGGCAAGGTCACCTACGGCGGCTATGGCACGCCGAAGATCAACCTGCTGACCCTGGGCTACAACGCCGAACTGCCGGTCAGCGACGACCTGACCCTGTACTCGTTCAGCACCTGGTCCTACCGCAAGGCCGAGCAGGGCCAGAACTTTCGCCTGCCGACCATCGTCAACACCATCACCACAGGCCCCAATGGCTACCCGTCGGGTTACACCCCCACCTGGTACATCGAGGAGCACGACTACCAGGCTGCCTTCGGCGCGCGCGGGCTGGTCGGTGAGTGGGACTGGGACGTGTCCAGCACCTACGGGCGCAACGAGGCCGAACAAGGTACCTGGAACAACCAGAACCCGTCGCTGGGCGAGGCCACGCCGAACCATTTCGAATCCGGTACCTGGATTTCCTCGCAACTGACCAGCAACCTCGACCTGCGGCGCAGTTTCGAGGTGGGCCTGGCCAAGCCACTGGACGTGTCCTGGGGCCTTGAGCAGCGCCGCGATACCTACCAGGTCAAGGCCGGCGACTGGGCCAGCTGGGCCGACGGTGGCTATTGCATCACCCCCGACAACTGCGCCGCCTCCGGCGCCCAGGTTACCAACGGCATTTCGCCGGCCGAGGCCACCAGCGCCAGCCGCAACAGCTACGCCGGTTACCTGGATGTCGGTTTCAACCCGTTGCCGCAGTGGTACTGGGGCGCGGCGCTGCGTTATGAGCATTACGACCGCGGCATCGGCGCCACCCGCAGCGGCAAGCTGACCACCCGCTACGAGCTCACGCCAGAGCTGGCCGTACGGGCCACGGTCAGCAACGGGTTCCGTGCGCCGTCGCTGGCCAACAGCCTGTTCAGCGCACGCTCCACCACCTATGGCGTGGTCAATGGGGTGTACCAGTCGATCAATTACGGCGTGCTGCCCGTCGATTCGGCGGCGGCCCAGGCGCTGGGCGCCGAAGCGCTGAAGCCGGAAAAGTCCGCCAACTACAGCGTTGGCCTGGCCTGGCAACCCAGCGAACGCCTGGCCTTCACCGCCGATGCCTACCTGATCAACGTGCGCGACCGCATCACCCTGACCGGCACGCTGCTGGGGCCAGAGGTGACGCAGACGCTGCTGGCCAACGGCATCGACTCCACCGCCGGTGGCCAGTACTTCACCAACGGTGCGAATACCCGCACCAAAGGCCTGGACCTGGTCAGCAGCTATGACCAGGACCTGGGTGGCGCCGGGGCGGTGAAATGGACGGCGGCGTTCAACTGGAACGACACCGAAATCCTCGATTACAAAGAGAGCGTGAACATCCTCGGCACCTCGTATGAGCTGATGAACCGCCAGGCACGCAACCTGCTGACCGATGTGCAGCCGCACACCAAGCTGATCCTTGGCGCCAACTGGCGGCTGGACCGTTACCGGGTGAACCTGGGGCTGACCCGCTACGGCTCGTGGCGTGAGGTGAACGCGGCCAATGACCGCTCGCTGGACCGCGAGTACAAGGCGCGCTGGATTACCGACCTGGACGTGGGCTATCAGCTGACCAAGGACCTGGAGCTGGCGATCGGTGCACGCAATCTGTTCGATGTGTATCCCGAGCGGCAGGCGCCGAGCAGCAAGACCATGGTCAAGGGGTATGGGGTGTATTCGCCGTATGGGTTTACCGGCGGGTATTACTTTGGGCGGGTGACCTACAACTTCTGAGGGGGCTGGTTCTTAGGCTCTGTACGAAACGCCTTGGTACTCGGTGATGCTGCGTTGAAAACAGCCTCGGAATGCTCATTTACAACCCGTAAAGTCGAGCGCGGCTTCGACCGTTTCTTCGGCTGTTTTCGCCTTGCCTGACCTTCGTCTCAAGGCTTTTCATACAGAGCCTAGGCCATGTGCGGCGGGCCATTCTCCAGCTGGGCGAATCGCCCATTCTGAATCCTGCCCCGCACACACCTGGACAGCAAACTCCGCTCGACGTCTCAGACAACGATGTAGCTAAGGTTCTTGGATGACAGGAAGTGGTTGTAGACGTTATGGCGGGCATCGTCGAGCTCGCCAGCGTTGATGATCTCAACCCCTTCGCTGATGCTGACCAGGATCCCTTTGTCCCCCAGCAGCAAGTTATCCCACTGTTCGGGATGGACGCACACCAGGATGGAGTCGCATTGAGCAACCGCAGTGTTCAAATCATCGTATGACTGCACCTCGCCGAGTTTCAGCAACTGCGACGAGGCGAAGTGGGTCACCACGCAAGCCGGTTCACGGATGTGCTCGGCGTAGCGAGACAGCGGCATGTCGGGTGCGGTGATAATCAATTGGGTCATGGGCAGTTCTCAGTAGGTCACGCCAACATAGGGCACGGCAGCATTGGCAGGGTGATGACGCGAAAGGTCGCTGGTCCCGTAAAGTCGAACCATCCAACGGTCGAGGCCGTTGTACCGCGCCAGGAATTTCTGCCGCGAGTGCAAGGTGCGCTGGTTCTTGAAGATCAACATCTCGCCGGGTGCCAATTGCAGGCGATGGTAATTGGGGACCTGGCGTGTCGCTTTCATGAAGGCCGTCAAGGCGAGTAACGCCGGATAGTCGACCGGGATCACCGTGTCCATGTCCGTGCGGTTGTAATACCTGCCGTCACGCTGCGCCAGCACCGGGAAAGGCCCTTGAAGTTCCTCGCCACCAAAGGATGAAGGCATGCGGAAGTAATACGCCGGCTGACGCAATGCTCTCCTTGCAGTACTAAACGGCAACGCAAAACACGAGACGGATTGATAGAGCTGGCAGCAATTGCTGGACCCGGCAAAGGGCGCCTTGAGCGTCAGGCATCGAATAACCGTGAACCGCTTTTCTCTTTCCAGTAACGGTATCGCCCACAGCGCCAGGGCTTTGTAGCTACCTGTGGGCCACCCATCACCTATTTTTATAAGGCGTAGCTTATGCAGTTACGAACGCGTTGCTAGCCCGTGCTGGGCATTGCGCACTACCGCTGCGAGCCGCTTCAGGCCTTCGTCGAGCCGGGCGGGGTCAATGTGGCTGAAGTTCAGACGCATGTAACCTGGATGATTGTCAGGGTCTGGGAAGAACGGCTCACCTGGCATGAACGCCACGTCCGCTGCAAGCGCTGCCTCGAGCAGCGTACGAGTATCCAAGGGTTGCTTCAGTGTCAGCCAGAAAAACAGCCCACCCTGCGGCACGTTCCACTCAGCCAGATCAGAAAAATGCGTTTCCAACGCGATCTGAAATGCGTTGCGACGCCTCTGGTAGAAATCCCGCAGCTTGGCCAAGTGCTGTTGAAGCCGCTCAGTACCGATCCATTGCAACGCTTGCCACTGCCCCACGCGATTGGTGTGCAGGTCGGCCGACTGCTTGAGCCGCAGCAAATGCGGAAACAGATCGGGGCTGGCAATCAAGTAACCGACTCGCAACCCCGGCAACAGCGTTTTCGATACAGTGCCGGTGTAGATCCAACTGGCTTTTTTCAAGCGGCTGACAATCGGCGTGGCGCTGCCGCTGTCGAAGGTCAGGTCGCGGTAGGGCTCATCCTCGATCAACGTCACGCCAAACTCATCCAGCAAATCCGCCACGGCGTTGCGTTTGGCCTCGCTGTAGCGAACGGCCGACGGGTTCTGAAAGGTCGGGATCAAGTAGATGAATGCCGGGCGATGTTTTTCCAGCCGGGAGCGCAATGCCTCCAGGTCAGGCCCGTCGGCGGCCAGTGGAACGGTGATGCACTCAGCGCCAAACAGCTGGAAAATCTGCAAGGCCGCCAAGTAGGTTGGCGCTTCCAGCAGCACCTCAGTGCCCTTGTCGATATAGAGTTTTGCAGCCAGATCCAGCGTTTGCTGGGACCCACTGACCACCAGTACCTGGCTTGCCTCGCAGGGCACACCCAGCGCTCGCGCTTCGGCGGCCAGCGCTTCACGCAAGGCGGGTTCACCCTCACTTACGCCGTATTGGCCCATCAAGGTCGGCATTTGCGCCCACTCGACTTCCGGCAGCATGACCTCGGCCGGGAGGCCGCCAGCGAACGACATCACTTCCGGACGCTGGGCAGCGGCAAGGATTTCACGGATCAAGGAACCTTTGAGGCGCGACACACGTTCGGAAAAGGCCAAGGAGGTCACCGCTAGCAAGGATTATTAGAATTAGTCAAACTGCTTGACCGAAACTACGACGACTTGAACGGATATGTCAACATGATTGACCTTAAAGATCGCGAGTCCCAGCAGCAGGCGATGGAAGCGTTTTTTTTCGGCTATCGCGCCTTTACTGCCAAGACGGACGCCATGCTTGAGCGCCGCGGACTGAGTCGAGTACACCAACGCATTTTGTTTTTTATCTCTCGCTACCCGAACCTGAGCGTCAAGGAATTGCTCGCCTTGCTTGGCGTGACCAAGCAAGCGCTGAGCATGCCGCTGCGCCAGATCGTGGAGATGCGCCTGGTCAACAGCGTGGAGTCGCAGAGCGACAAGCGTAAACGGTTGCTCGAACTGACGGATGCGGGGGCCCGCTTCGAGCAGTCCCTGCGGCGCGAGCAAGTGAAATTGCTGGAACGTGTGTTCGCCGAGGCCGGAGAGGCCACCGTGGAGGGTTGGCTTGCGGTCAATCTCGCCCTGGGAAAAACCGCATGCCTGGCAGAGAAGGATTAGGCCCTTGTCTGATCCAGAACCGCCGCCGTGCGGCACGTTTCATGGCAGCCGCAACCCCAGGCTGTCGCGCAAGGTGCGCCCTTCGTACTCGGTGCGATACACCCCGCGCGCCTGCAGCAACGGCACGACTTCTTCGGTAAAGCGCCGGAACTGCCCTGGGTGGCCGATGTAGATGTTGTACCCGTCCAACGCCCGCGCCTCGAACCATTCGGCCATTTTCGCTGCCACGGTTTCGGCCGAGCCTACAAATGCCCCCGGCCGCAACTGCCGGCCGAATTCCACTGCCTGACGCAAAGTGAAGCCCTTCTCCCGGGCCTGGTCGGCAATGCGCTTGGCATTGGTGAAGAAGCTGCTGCGCGCATACTCCAGGCTCTGTTGAGGGAACGGTGCATCCAGCTCGTACTGGCTGAAATCATGCCAGCCGAAGTTGCGCCCGAACTCCTTGAGCGCCAGTTCGAAGCTATGGTCCTGCTGGTGGTAATGGCGCTCGATCTCCCGGGCATGCGCGTCCGTGTCACCGACGTAGATCTCCGCCCCCGGCAGTACCAGCAACTGCTCCGGGTCACGGCCCAGGCGCCGGGCCCGTTCCTTGACGTCACGGTAAAACGCCTGGCCCTGCTCGATGCTCGCGGCATGGGTAAAGATCACGTCCGCCGTGGCGGCGCCCAGCTCGCGCCCCTGCTGGGAATCCCCTGCCTGGAAGATCACCGGCTGGCCCTGGGGCGAGCGCTGGATGTTCAGCGGCCCCACCACCGAGAAGTGTTCACCCTTGTGGTTCAGGGCGTGCAGCTTCGAGGCATCGAGGAACTGCCCGGTGGCCCGGTCGCGCGGGAATGCACCGTCCTCGTAGGAGTGCCACAGGCCTTGCACCACCTGCACATGCTCCTGGGCGCGGGCGTAGCGGGTGTCGTAGTCGTAATGCTCATCGCGACCATAGTTGCCGGCGGTACCGGCATCGCCGCTGGTGACCACATTCCAGCCGGCGCGGCCTTTGCTGATCAGGTCCAGCGAGGCCAGCCGGCGGGCGACGTTGTAAGGCTCGTTATAGGACGTGGTCAGGGTGCCGACCAGGCCGATGTGGCGCGTGGAAACTGCCAGCGCCGACAACAGCGTCAGCGGTTCCAGCCGGTTGAGGTAATGGGACGGCGAGCCGGGCGTGATGTACTGGCTGTCGACGATGAACATCAGGTCGAACAGCGCGGCCTCGGCCTGGCGGGCGATGTCGATGTACCAGTCGATATTGACACTGGCGTCGGCAGGCAGCTCCGGGTCCAGCCACAGGTTGTGCCGGCCTGGGCCGCCGCAGCCCATGGTCAGGGCACCGAGTTTGATCTTGCGGGTGGTCATGGGGAACTCCTTGAATAGGCTTGGCCTGTGCCGGCAGGATCAGTGCTCGCCGGCCAACGCGGCGGCAAACGAGGTGTCGAACAGGGTCGCTGCCGGGTAGGCCTTGATCAGCCCGAGCCCGGCGAAAAAGTCCACGGTCTTCTGCGCATCGACGATCACCTGCGGGTTGAGCGGCGCCACATCGGTGCGCGCGCGGGCGAACCACACGCGGGCGATGTCACGGTCAGCGCGGGTGCGCTTGGCCCAGGCGTCAGCGTAGGCCTCAGTGTTGGCGGGGTTATTCAGGGTCCAGTCGCGGGCCTTCTTCAGGCGCTGCAGGAAGTCGTTGATCTGCGCGCGTTTGGCCTCCACCGACTGGGCGTTGGCGACCACGAAGCTCTGCGCCGGGATCAGCCCTTCGGCCGTGGCCAGCACGCGTGCGCCCTGGCGTTCCTGCTGGGTCACGTAGGGTTCCCAGGTGGCGATCACGTCCACCGAGCCGCCGTCCAGCGCATGCGAGGCGTCCAGCGCACTCAGGTAACGCAGCTCCAGCGCGTCGCGGGGCACGCCCGCTTTGTCCAGGGCGCTGAACAACAGCTGCTGGCTCCAGGAGCCCTTCCAGAGTGCTGCACGCTTGCCCCGCAGGTCTTCCAGGCTGTGGATGTTGGAATCTTTGCGCGCCAGGATGGCCACGCCATCGAGGTTCTGTCGGCTGACGGCGATCACCTTGATCGGTGCGCCCAGCGCGCCGAGGAACAGCGGCGGCGCGTCGCCCAGCAGGCCGATGTCAAGGCTGCCGACGTTCAGCGCTTCGGCCACCGGCGAGCCTGCGGTGAATTGCTTCCATTCCAGGGTATAAGGCAGGCCGTCGAGCACGCCGGCCGCCTCCATCACCGCGCGGGCGTTGTAGCTCTGGTCACCGACCACCAGGGTTTGCGCCGCGGCGGCCAGGCTCAGGGAGGTGGCCAGCACGCCGGCCGCCAGTTGCTTGAGGTATCGCACGTTCATCTCCAGATGCCCTTGGGGCATGACAGGCCGATCCGCACGCACGGTCTCGTCGCTCGTTTATGTTTTTTGGGTCTAAATAACCGAATGCTTATAATTTATAGGCTTGATACGATGCTGTGAAATGCGCTTTAGGCATAACCTAATGCCTTCGACATGCGCCGATTTCAAAACATAATGGCTCGTCTGTAAATAAATTCTTTGCATATTAGCTTATGCATAATTTGAATTTTGAGAATATTCAAAGGCTTTGCTAGGGTTACCTGAAACCGTCAGCCGAGCCCGAACCATGAGCCAACCCCTGCGCCATGAGCGCCTGCGCCACTTCATCGGCGCCCTTTGCGAGTTGATTGACCGGGATGCCGACGAAGCCACCCTGCTCGATCACGGCCAAGGCCTGCTGCGCAGCCTGGTCTCCCATGACGACTGGTTGCCCGACGAATTGGCCCAACCGGACCCGAGCCGCTACCAGCAGTACCTGCTGCACTGCGATTCGCGCCAGCGTTTTTCGGTGGTCAGCTTTGTCTGGGGGCCTGGGCAACAGACGCCGATCCACGACCATCGCGTCTGGGGCCTGATCGGCATGCTGCGCGGCGCCGAGTATTCGCAAGGCTTCGCCCGCACCGAGCACGGCGTCCTGGTACCCGCTGGCGCTCCCGTGCGCATCGACCCCGGGCATGTGGAGGCGGTGTCGCCGCGCATTGGCGACATCCACCAGGTCAGCAATGCCTTCGCCGACCAGGTATCGATCAGCATCCATGTCTACGGCGCCAACATCGGCGCGGTCAACCGGGCGGTGTACCTGCCCGATGGCAGCGAGAAGCCGTTCATCTCCGGTTATTCCAATACCCGTTTGCCCAACATCTGGGACCTGTCCAAAGAGAACCCTGCCCCATGAGCACTGCCATCACGCGCACTTTCCACGACATTCGCCGGGCCTTGCTGGCCCGCGAGGAGCTGGCCCTGATCGATGTCCGCGAAGAGGACCCGTTCGCCCAGGAGCATCCGCTGTTCGCCGCCAACATCCCGCTGTCGAAACTCGAACTTGAGGTGTATGCCCGCGTGCCACGGCGCGATACGGCCATCACCGTGTATGACGATGGCGAAGGCCTGGCGGCGGTGGCGGCTGAGCGTTTGTTAAGCCTGGGCTACAGCAATGTGGCACTGCTAGAAGGTGGCCTGGCCGGCTGGCGCAGCGCGGGCGGCGAGCTGTTTCGCGACGTCAACGTGCCGAGCAAGGCGTTTGGCGAACTGGTCGAAAGCGTGCGCCACACGCCATCCCTGGCGGCCGAGCAGGTCCAGGCGCTGCTCGATGCCAAGGCTGATGTGGTGGTGCTCGATGCGCGGCGCTTCGACGAGTACCAGACCATGAGCATCCCCGGTGGCATCAGCGTGCCCGGCGCCGAACTGGTGTTGCGGGTAGCGGAACTGGCACCTGACCCGTCCACCCAGGTGATCGTCAACTGCGCTGGGCGCACCCGCAGCATCATCGGCACCCAGTCGCTGGTCAATGCCGGTATCCCCAACCCGGTGGCGGCCTTGCGCAACGGCACCATCGGCTGGACCCTGGCGGGCCAGCAACTGGCCCACGGGCAGGCCAAGCACTTCGAGGCCGTGACCGACACCACCCGCGCCAGCGCCGCCGAACGTGCACGCAAGGTGGCCGACCGGACCGGCGTGTTGCGTGTAAGCCGCGAAGCACTGGCGGCCTGGCAGGCCGACACGGGCCGCACCACCTACCTGTTCGATGTGCGTACCCCGGAGGAATACGCCAAGGGCCACGTGCCGGCCAGCCGTTCGGTACCCGGTGGGCAACTGGTGCAGGAGACCGACCATGTCGCCAGCGTGCGCGGCGCGCGCATTGCACTGGTGGACGACGACGGTGTGCGGGCCAACATGAGCGCTTCATGGCTGGCACAGATGGGCTGGCAAGTGGCGGTTGTGGATGGGCTGTCGGCTGCTGACTTCAACGAGCCCGGCGACTGGCAGGCGCCGCTGCCGGCCTTGGCGCAGGCGACAGAGATCGGCGTCGAGCAACTGCGCATCTGGCTGCAAGAACCCGGCACCGTGGTGCTGGACTTCACCGCCAGTGCCAACTACGTCAAACGCCATATTCCCGGGGCACACTGGGCAATTCGTGCGCAGCTGCCGCAAGTGCTGGAGCAACTGCCGGTGGCCGAGCGCTATGTGCTGACCTGTGGCAGCAGCCTGCTGGCGCGCTTTGCGGCCGTTGATTTGCAGGCACTGACGCAAACGCCGGTGTATCTGCTTGAGGGCGGTACGGCGCGATGGATTGCGGCGGGCGAGCCGTTGGAGAGTGGCGAGACGCACCTGGCTGTGGCGCGAACCGATCGCTATCGCCGCCCTTATGAAGGGACCGATAACCCCCGCGAGGCGATGCAGGGGTATCTGGACTGGGAGTTTGGATTGATTGCACAGCTGGAGCGCGATGGGACGCATGGGTTCCAGGTATTGAACTGATCTAGAAGGCCTGGCCCTACCGGCGGCTTGCCGGCGATAGGGTCAGCCCAGATCAAGCGCTGCTTCGCACCCGCCGCATCACCACGCCCACCAGCACCACATTGACCAACGCCAACAGGCACAGCGTCACCAGCACCCCCCTCGAGCCAAAGTGCTCGAACAGGTAGCCCCCCACCAGCGGCGTCAACGCCTGACCGATCAGCGAAGGCCGCGACATGCGCCCCATCAGCAGCACATATTGCGCCGGCGGCATCATCGCCAGCGGCAACAGCCCGCGCACGATCGCCCGCAAGCCATTGCCGCAACCGAACACCAACAGCCCCACCGCCGTGGCCGCCGGCACCAGCGTCACCAGCAGCAGGCCGACCAGCACCAGGCTCACCCAGGCCAGCGCCGTCCAGATCGGGTGGCGCTTGCCCGCCAGAATCTGCAGCACCCGCGACGCCACCTGGCTGGGGCCAAGCATCGCCGCCAGGCCGATCGCCACCGGCAGCGAATGCCCAAGGCCCTGGAGCACGGCCACCAGCTGCACGGCAATCGCCGTCATGATGATTGCACCAATGGCGAACATGCTGGTCAGCAGCCAGTAGAGCTGGCGGTCCACGCCGGGCGCAGTGTTGGTTTCCTGCGCCTTGCGCACCTCGAGCCGCCCGCCTGGCGGTAAAACCCGCCAATACAAAGGCGCCACCACCAGCAGCAGCACAACCGCATAGCACACGCAGGTCACGCGCCAACCCAGGTGTTCGATGGCCAGCGCCACGGTCGGCCAGGACAGGGTCGACGCAAAGCCGGCGATCAGGGTGATGCCGGTAATGGCTTTGCCTGCGCCCTCGCCATACAGCCCGCCGAGGGTGGCGAACAAGGCCTCGTACAGCCCCATGGCCATGCCCACCCCAATCACCGCCCAGGCCAGCAGGAACAGCGCCAGGCTGTGGCTGGCGGCCATGAACAGCAGGCCCACCGCCACCACCGCGCCACTGGCCGCCATCTGTGGGCGGCCGCCATAGCGGGCGACCAGGCGGCTGGACAATGGGGCAAACAGGGCCGAGACCATCAAGCTCAACGATAGCGCGCCGTATACCCATTGGCTGGGCCAGCCGGTGTCGCGGCTGATCGGGTCGGCCATTACCGCCATGAGGAAGAACGAACCGCCCCAGACCAGGATTTGCAATACGCCCAGGCAAACGATGCCAATGGGTCTGGGGAGTGGGTGGGTGCTGTTCACGGTAGGGCCTTAGGTCATATTGCGCAGTGTCAGTACCGCCCTTTCGCGGGGCAAGCTGCCACAGGAATCTTGCTGAGAACAGCATAGGACCTGTGTGCGGGCTTGCCCGCGAAGGGGCCGGTGCGGGCACCCTACCATGCCCATCATCGATGAAATATCCCGACATATCATTGCGCGTGATAATAACCTTCGCTGCGTTCGATTCGTGCGTCACGCGCAAGGCACTCACACTCCGCCCACTACTAATACATTGGCGGAGTTCTCCATGGACCACTCACTCAAACCCTTGCGCTTTCCCCTCGCTGCCCTGGCAGTGGTGGTGCTCAGCGCTTGCGGTCGAACCCCAGACGCCGTGCAGGCTCCCGCCGCGCCCAAAGTCACCGTGGCCAAGGTGATCGAGCAGCCGATCAACGAATGGGACGAGTTCACCGGCCGCCTCGAAGCGCCAGAAACCGTCGAAGTGCGCCCACGGGTGTCCGGCCAGATCGACCAGGTCGGCTTCACCGAAGGTGCCCAGGTCAAGAAAGGCGACCTGCTGTTCCAGATCGACCCGCGCCCATTCCAGGCCGAAGTGCGCCGCCTCGAAGCCCAACTGCAACAGGCCAAGGCCACCGCCATCCGCAGCGCCAACGAAGCCCGCCGCGGCGAACGCCTGCGTGACAGCAACGCCATCTCCGCCGAACTTGCCGAATCGCGCAGCAGCGCCGCCGCCGAAGCCCGCGCCGGGGTCGATGCGATCCAGGCCCAGCTCGACCTGGCCCGCCTGAACCTCAGCTTCACCCGCGTCACCGCGCCCATCAGCGGCCGCGTCAGCCGCGCCCAGTACACCGCCGGCAACATCGTCAGCGCCGATGTCACCCCGCTGACCAGCGTGGTTTCCACTGACAAGGTCTACGCCTACTTCGACGCCGACGAGCGCGTGTACCTCAAGTACACCCAGCTGGCGCGTGAAGGCCAGCGCGGCCAAGCCACCCCGGTGTACCTGGGCCTGACCAACGAAACCGGCAACCCGCACCTGGGCCAGATGAACTTCGTCGACAACCAGGTCAACCCGCGCACAGGCACCATCCGTGGCCGCGCCGTGTTCGACAACCGCGACGGCCAGTTCACCCCTGGCCTGTATGCGCGCCTGAAGCTGGTCGGCAGCGCCCAGTACGACGCCATGCTGATCAACGACGAAGCCGTGGGCACCGACCTTGGCAAGAAGTTCGTGCTGGTCATGGACAAGGACAACAAGGCCACCTACCGCGCCGTGGAACTGGGGCCGAAGCTTGAAGGCCTGCGCATCGTGCGCAGCGGCCTGGCCAAGGACGACCGCATCGTGGTCAAGGGCCTGCAGCGCGTACGCCCTGGCTCGCCCGTCACGCCGGAAGAAACCGCAATGGCCAGCGAACAGACCCTCGCCGCCCTCGCCCAGCAGCGCCAGGCCCTCGAGGCCAGCAACCCGGCGCAGAAGGTAGCGGGCTCCACTGAGAAAGTCGCCAGCGCCCAGGCGCCACGCGGTTAAGGGACCACACCGATGAACTTTTCGAAATTCTTCATTACCCGGCCGATCTTCGCCGCGGTGCTGTCGCTGGTGCTGCTGATCGCCGGTTCCATCTCGCTGTTCCAGCTGCCGATCAGCGAATACCCGGAAGTGGTACCGCCCACCGTGGTGGTGCGCGCCAACTTCCCCGGCGCCAACCCCAAGGTGATCGGTGAAACCGTTGCCGCACCGCTGGAGCAGGCCATCACCGGTGTCGAGAACATGCTGTACATGTCCTCGCAGTCCACCGCCGATGGCAAGCTGACCCTGACCATCACCTTCGCCCTGGGCACCGACCTGGACAACGCGCAGGTGCAGGTGCAGAACCGCGTCACCCGTACCCAGCCCAAGCTGCCGGAAGAAGTGACGCGTATCGGTATCACCGTCGACAAAGCCTCGCCCGACCTGACCATGGTCGTGCACCTGACCTCGCCGGACAACCGCTACGACATGCTCTATCTGTCCAACTACGCCATCCTCAACATCAAGGATGAGCTGGCGCGCCTGGGCGGCGTGGGCGATGTGCAGCTGTTCGGCATGGGCGACTACTCGCTGCGCGTGTGGCTGGACCCGAACAAAACCGCTTCGCGCAACCTCACCGCCAGTGACGTGGTCGCGGCCATTCGCGAGCAGAACCGCCAGGTGGCCGCCGGCCAGCTGGGCGCCCCGCCCGCCCCCGGCTCGACCAGCTTCCAGCTGTCGATCAATACCCAGGGTCGCCTGGTCAACGAGGAAGAGTTCGAGAACATCATCATCCGTGCCGGTGCCGATGGCGAAATCACGCGCCTGAAAGACATCGCCCGGGTCGAGTTGGGCTCTAGCCAGTACGCCCTGCGCTCGCTGCTGAACAACCAGCCGGCCGTGGCCATCCCGATCTTCCAGCGCCCAGGCTCCAACGCCATCGAGATCTCCGACGAAGTGCGGGCGAAAATGGCCGAGCTGAAGAAGGACTTCCCGGAAGGGATGGACTACAGCATCGTCTACGACCCAACCATCTTCGTGCGCGGCTCCATCGAAGCTGTCGTGCACACGCTGTTCGAAGCGCTGGTGCTGGTGGTGCTGGTGGTGATCCTGTTCCTGCAGACCTGGCGCGCTTCGATCATCCCGCTGCTGGCTGTGCCGGTGTCGCTGATCGGTACCTTTGCCGTGATGCACCTGTTCGGCTTCTCGCTCAACGCGCTGTCACTGTTCGGGC
Source organism: Pseudomonas sp. NPDC087185 (assembly GCF_044744955.1). Classification (NCBI taxonomy): domain Bacteria; kingdom Pseudomonadati; phylum Pseudomonadota; class Gammaproteobacteria; order Pseudomonadales; family Pseudomonadaceae; genus Pseudomonas; species Pseudomonas sp. NPDC087185. The sequence goes on from NZ_JBIUZK010000003.1 coordinate 560,757, forward strand.
TGGTTCTGGCCATCGGTATCGTGGTGGACGACGCCATCGTCGTGGTGGAGAACGTCGAGCGTAATATCGGGCTGGGCCTGAAACCGCTGGAAGCCACGCAAAAGGCCATGAGCGAAGTGACCGGGCCGATCATCGCCACAGCGCTGGTGCTGTGCGCCGTGTTCGTACCTGCCGCGTTCATTTCCGGCTTGACCGGGCAGTTCTACAAGCAGTTCGCGCTGACCATCGCCATCTCCACCGTGATCTCGGCGTTCAACTCACTGACCCTGTCGCCAGCACTGGCTGCGGTGCTGCTGAAGGACCACCACGCACCCAGGGACCGATTCTCGCGGTTCCTCGACAAACTGCTGGGCAGCTGGCTGTTCGCCCCGTTCAACCGCTTCTTCGACCGTGCCAGCCACAGTTACGTCGGTGGCGTGCGCCGGGTCATCCGCTCCAGCGGCATCGCCCTGTTCGTCTATGCAGGCCTGATGGGCCTGACCTACCTGGGCTTTTCTTCAACGCCGACCGGTTTCGTACCGGCCCAGGACAAGCAGTACCTGGTGGCCTTCGCCCAGCTGCCGGACGCCGCGAGCCTTGACCGTACCGAGGCGGTGATCAAGCGCATGAGCGAAATTGCCTTGAAGCAACCAGGCGTTGCCGACTCGGTGGCCTTCCCGGGCCTGTCGATCAACGGTTTCACCAACAGCCCGAACAGCGGCATCGTGTTCACCCCGCTCAAGCCGTTCGATGAGCGCAAGGACCCGAGCCAGTCGGCTGCGGCCATCGCCGCCGCGCTGAATGCCCAATTTGCCGATATCCAAGATGCCTACATCGCGATCTTCCCACCGCCACCGGTACAGGGCCTGGGCACCATTGGCGGCTTCCGCCTGCAGATCGAGGACCGCGGTAACCTGGGCTACGAGGCGCTGTACAAGGAAACCCAGAACATCATCGCCAAGAGCCACAACGTGCCGGAACTGGCGGGCCTGTTCACCAGCTACCAAGTCAACGTACCGCAGGTCGATGCAGCCATCGACCGGGAAAAGGCCAAGACCCACGGCGTGGCGATCACCGACATCTTCGACACCCTGCAGGTCTACCTGGGCTCGCTGTACACCAACGACTTCAACCGCTTTGGCCGCACCTACCAGGTCAACGTCCAGGCCGAGCAGCAGTTCCGCCTCGATGCCGAACAGATCGGCCAGCTGAAGGTGCGCAACAACCTGGGCGAGATGATCCCGCTGGCGACCTTCCTCAAGGTCAGCGACACCTCCGGGCCCGACCGCGTGATGCACTACAACGGCTTCATCACCGCGGAAATCAACGGCGCGGCCGCTCCGGGCTACAGCTCCGGGCAGGCCGAGGCGGCCATCGAGAAGCTGCTGAAAGAGGAACTGCCCAACGGCATGACCTTCGAGTGGACCGACCTGACCTACCAGCAGATCCTCTCCGGCAATACCGCGCTGCTGGTGTTCCCGCTGTGCGTGCTGCTGGCGTTTCTGGTGCTGGCGGCCCAGTACGAAAGCTGGAGCTTGCCGTTGGCGGTGATCCTGATCGTGCCGATGACCCTGCTGTCGGCGATTACCGGGGTAATCGTCTCGGGGGGCGACAACAACATCTTCACCCAGATCGGTTTGATCGTACTGGTGGGCCTGGCGTGCAAGAACGCGATCCTGATCGTCGAGTTCGCCAAGGATGAACAGGCCAAGGGCCTCGACCCGCTGGCGGCGGTACTGGAAGCCTGCCGCCTGCGTCTGCGGCCGATCCTGATGACCTCGATCGCCTTCATCATGGGCGTGGTACCGCTGGTGTTCTCCTCCGGTGCTGGCTCGGAAATGCGCCATGCCATGGGTGTCGCGGTGTTCTCCGGGATGATCGGCGTGACCGTGTTCGGGCTGTTCCTGACCCCGGTGTTCTTCTTCCTGATCCGCCGTTTCGTCGAGCGTCGCCAGGCCCGCAAGGCCGAACGTGCTCAATCGCTGGAGAGCCATGCATGAACCTGCTCAAACCCCTGACCCCGAGCCTGCTGGCACTGGCCCTTGCGGCCTGTGCGGTAGGCCCGGACTACAAGGCGCCGGCCACTGAACCTGCGCATCTGGACAGCGCCGTGCAGACCAAGGCCTTCGACCGCAGCCGCTTCGAGAGCGTGTGGTGGAAACAGTTCGATGACCCGGTGCTGAACCAACTGGTGCAGGCCTCGCTGGACGGCAACCGCGACTTGCGCGTGGCCTTCGCCCGGCTCAAGTCGGCGCGGGCGATTCGCGACGATGCTGCCAACGACCAGTTACCGGTGGTCACCAGCCGCGCCAGCAGCGAAGTCGGCAAGGGCCAGGTGCCTGGCCAGACCGAGCAACGGGTCAACAGCGAACGTTACGACCTGGGCCTGGACATGGCCTGGGAGCTCGACCTGTTCGGCCGCATCCAGCGCCAGATCGAAGCCAGCGACGCCCAGGCCGACGCCGCCCAGGCCGACCTGCAGCAACTGCAGGTCAGCCTGATCGCCGAGCTGGTCGATGCCTACGGCCAACTGCGCGGCGCTCAATTGCGCGAGAACATCGCCGTGGCCAACCTCAAGACCCAGCAGGCGTCACGCACCATCACGGTGACCCTGCGTGACGCCGGGGTCGGCAACGAGCTCGACGTGGTGCGCGCCGATGCCCGCCTGGCTGGGGTCGAGGCCACCGTGCCGCAGCTGCAGGCCGTGCAGGCGCGGGCGCGTCACCGCATCGCCACCCTGCTCGGCCAAGGCCCGGACGCACTGAGCGTGGACCTTTCGCCCAAAGCCTTGCCGGCCATCGCCAAGGCCCTGCCGGTGGGCGACCCGGGTGAACTGCTGCGCCGCCGCCCGGACATCCGCAGCGCCGAACGCCAGCTGGCCGCAGCCACCGCCAATGTCGGCGTGGCCACTGCCGACCTGTTCCCACGGGTGAGCCTCAGCGGCTTCCTCGGCTTTACTGCCGCACGCGGTTCGCAGATCGGCTCGTCGGCGGCCAACGCCTGGGCACTGGGCCCAAGCATCACCTGGGCAGCATTCGACCTGGGCAGCGTGCGTGCCCGCCTGCGCGGCGCCAAGGCCGACGCCGAAGGTGCCCTGGCCAACTACGAGCAGCAGGTGTTGCTGGCCCTGGAAGAATCGGCCAACGCCTTCAGTGACTACGACAAGACCCAGCAGCGCCTGTTGTCGCTGATGCGCCAGAGCGATGCCAGCCGCAAGGCGGCAGAGCTGGCCTCGGTACGCTACCGCGAAGGCACGGTGGACTACCTGGTGCTGCTGGACGCCGAACGTGAGCGCCTGAGTGCCGAAGACGCCCAGGCACAGGGCGAAGTCGATCTGTACCGCGGCATCGTCTCGATCTACAAGGCCCTTGGCGGCGGCTGGCAGCCGGAAACGGTGGCCAGCGCGCACTGAGCAACGTTTTAGCACCGACTCCTTTGGTTGGACCCTCCCCCAACCGTTTGCCCCGCTGGCCTCGGCCTGCGGGGCTTTTTTATGCGGCTTGCACCCCAGGGCGTTCTGCCCCAAGCTCTCCCTTCCCCCCGCCATGGACCGCCCGATGCCCGCACGTCACCGCTACCTGATCGCTGTCTTGCTGCTGATCCTGGTGTCGGTCGGTATCGTCTACCTGCGTCGGGACACCCCACCAACAGCGCCAACACTGCCCCCGCACAGCTACGCCAAGGCCTTGCGCCAGGCTCACGACGGCCAGCCGGGTGCGGCGCGGGTGCTCTACCAACAACTGCAACGCGACGACCTGGCGCCGATACGCCGCGCCGCGCTGTACGCCGAGCTGCCCAACTACCCGTCACCGCAAGCACTGAAACTGGCCCAGATCGACCTGGAAAACGATGAGCCCCTGGTGCGCCGCGCCGCCATCGCCAGCATCCGCCGTCTGCTACCCGCCGCGCAACGCAGCCTGGTGCTGGGGCCGCTGCTTGACGATGACGAGCAAAGCGTTCGCTTCGCCGCCGTCGATGCCTTGCTCGGCCTTGACCCTGACGCCATCGGCCTGTACTTCGGCCCGCTGCAGGCCGCACTGGAGCAGTATCAACAGGCGCTGGAGCAACAACCTGAAGACGCCGAGGCACAGGTTCACCTGGCGCGCCTTTACCTGCATGAAAACGACTACACCCAGGCCGCCGCTGCGCTGCAGCGCAGCCTTGCGTTGGCCCCCGAAAGCCCTGACGCCCTGGCGACCCAGGTGCGCCTGCTGGAACGCCAGGGCCATCACGACCAATCCCGGCACGTATTGGCCAAGGCCCTGGCACTGCGCCCGGACTCAGCGTTCCTGCAACACGAACTGGGGCTCTGGCTGATCCGCCACGCGCAACGCGAGTACGCCCTGCTCGCCCTGTCGCGGGCGGTCGAGCTGGACCCGGACAATGCCGATTATCGCTACACCCTGGCCGTTACCCTGCACGACCTCGAGCAATCCGATGCCGCGCAGAAGCAGCTTGAAACCTTGCTCAGCCGACAACCGGCCAACCGCCGGGCACGGGTACTGTTGATCCAGTACTGGAAAGAAACCGGGCAGTTGCAGAATGTCCAGGTGCTGCTGGCCGAACTCGAGCGGCAGAACCCGGACGATCCGTTCTTGCAGCAAGGGCTGTAGAAGCGTTGAACCCTGGGTGAGTGCCTGTGGTCCAGTGGGTATCGGACCACTAATGGCATGGCCAAGCACGGCAGTGCCCTCAAGGAGAATCGCATTGGCCAGCTCGCTGTCGCTGGACGAACGTGCCCTGATCCTGGCACCCACGCAACTCGCCACGGACACCTCGAAGTTCCTGGCGAGTGCGGGGATCGATTGCCTGTGTTCACGCGATATCGCCAACCTGCGAGACGGGCTTGGAGAAGGTGCAGGGCTGGCAATCATTGCTGAACACACGTTGAACAGCGGCCAAAGCGAGCTGTTGCAGGGGTTCATTGACCAGCAACCGCCTTGGTCGGATTTACCGATCGTGCTGCTGACCCAAACACCACACGCTTCGGCATCCGCTGATCATCCATTGGGGAATTTGACACTGCTGGCCATTCCGTTCGAGGAAGACCAGTTGCTGGAACTGATCAAGCTCGCCTTGCGCCACCGCCGCCGCCAGTACCTGGCGCGTGACCAATTGCTTGACCTGCAGCAACGCCTGGACGCACGCAGCCAGGTCCAGCAGACCGCCGAACTGGCCCAGCACCAGACCCGCAAAATGGAAGCGATCGGCCAACTGGCCGGGGGTGTGGCGCACGACTTCAACAACTTGCTGACCAGCATTGGCGGCAGCTTTGAACTGATTGACCGACGCCTCAAGCAAGGGAGCACCAAAGGTGTCGATGCCCTCCTGCACATGGGCCAGGAGGCGGTGGCACGTGCAGCCCGGCTCACCCATCGCCTGCTGGCGTTTTCGTCAAGGCAATCGCTGCACAGTCAACGCATCGACTTGCAGGCATTGTTGCAGGCCGGCCGGCTGGAAGCGGTGCTGGAGCATGCTGTGGTGCTGCAGTTGAAGGTGCCCGCAGACCTATGGCCGGTTCAAGCCGACGGTAGCCAATTGCATGAGGCCGTGGATAACCTGCTCATTAATGCCTGCGAGGCCATGCCCAGTGGCGGTGTGCTGCGTGTCGAGGCCAGTAACCGGCAGATAGACGCGCAGCACTGTGCCAGCGGCGGCCTGGCCGAGGGAGATTATGCGTGCCTGAGTATCATCGATGAAGGCCAGGGCATGTCGGAAATCACCTTGGAACACGCCTTCGAGCCGTTCTTCAGCACCAAGCCGGTAGGCCAGGGTATTGGCCTGGGGTTGTCCATGGTGTACGGCTTCAGCAAGCAATCCCAAGGTCACGTGGTGTTGAACAGCCGAATAGGCCAAGGCACCCGCGTGGACCTGTACCTGCCGCGGCATCACGACCAGGCGCAAGCGCAGGCACCCTCACCGCCCACGGTAGCCAAGGGCAATGGCCACAATGTGCTGCTCGTGGAAGATGACCCGCATGTGCGCCAACTGTTGTGTCAGGGCTTGCAGGAATATGGCTTTCCCTGCCGCAGTACCTGCAATGCCAGCGAGGCGTTACAGGTGTTGCGCTCACCGCAGGCGATCGACCTGCTAGTGACTGACGTGGGGTTGCCGGGCATGAATGGCCGACAGCTGGCGGAGATTGCCCGCACCTTGCGCCCACACCTGCCGGTGCTGTTCATCACCGGATACGCCGAAACGGCAATGGCGCGCGAGGGGTTTCTTGGCCCGGGTATGCAGCTGATCTGCAAACCGTTCGAACTCAAGCGTCTGCAGGCACAAGTCGCGCATATGCTCGGTGAGGGCTGAACCGGCTTATTCGGCCAGCATCAGCATGGCCTGATTGCCCAAGGTTGCCAGCTCGAACGGCTTGAGCAGCAGCGCCGTGCCCGGCATCTCGAGAAGCTGCTGCTCCAACGGAGGGTCGGTATAACCGGTGATGAAGAGAATCTTCTGTTCCGGCTTGATCATGCGCATCGCCTTGGCCACTTGGCGCCCGCTGAAGCCCCCTGGCAAGCCGATGTCGGTGATCACCAGGTCGAAGGGGCCATCGTGGCGGAACCGCTGCAGCGCAGAATTGGCATCGGTCACGTCACACACCTCGAAGCCCCGCTCGCGAAGCGACTCACGCATGAGCAAGCGCAGATTATGCTCATCGTCGACCAACAGCAGGCGCTGCCCGTTCGCCTGCGAGGCCTGCGGCTGAGGGGGCGTGGGCGCTGGCGATATCGCCTGGTAACAACGAGGAAACAGCATGCAGACCTTTACCCCCTGGCCTGGCGCCGACTCAAGCCAGATGTAACCGCCGGACTGGCCCACAAAGCCGTGGACCATGGGCAGCCCCAGCCCCGAACCACGCCCCATGGGTTTGCTGGTGAAAAACGGCTCGAATGCCCTGGCCACATCTTCGGCCGGCATGCCATGGCCATCGTCCATCACATGGAGGGCAAGGTAGTCACCGGCGGGCAAGCCGCCCTCGTCAGGGAATGCGCTGGCCAGGCGCGTATTGAACGTACGGATGGTCAGGTTACCGCGCCCCATGCAGGCTTCGCGCGCATTGGCACACAGGTTCACCAGGCTGTTTTCCAGCTGGGCTATGTCGAGGCAGACGACCCACGGCTCGACGTCCATTTCCCAGTTCAAGCGCATTTCCGCCCCGAGCGCCTGGCGCAACAGTGGCTCCATGTGCGACAGCTGGCTGTTCATGTCCAGAGGCTTGGGCGCAAGCGGTTGATGACGGGAAAACGCCAACAGGCGGTGAGTCAGGCCCATGGCCCGCTGCACCGAGTCGCGGGCCAGCTCCACATAGTCGCCGATGCGCTCTGTCCGCCCTTGGTCCAGGCGCCGCTGCAGCAGCTCCAGGCTGCCACTGATACCCGACAACAGGTTGTTCATCTCATGCGCCATCCCCCCCGCCAGGTGGCCCGCTGCGTCCAGCCGCTGGGTGTTGCACAACAGGGCTTCGGACTGACGCATGGCCTCTTCGCGGTCCTCGGTAATATCACGCCCGACAGCGGTCAGCAGCGTGCCGTCGAAGCTGGTATTCCAACGCAACCAGCGGTAGTGACCCTCTGCATGGCGCATGCGGGTTTCGAAGGGTTCGGCAACCTGATCGCGCGCGACACCGATCACCGCCACTTCCACCTCGGCCCAGTCTGCAGGATGTATCAGTTGCAGAATCGGCAAATCCCTGGCCTGTTGCTCACTCCAGCCCAGAATGCGGTGCCAGGCCGGGTTGGCGGCCTGCAACTTGAGGTCGCGCGTGACGATCATCATGGCATCGCGGGACAAGCGCCACATGTATTCGCGGTCATCCATGTAGCGTTTGATCTGCCGCTCGAAGGTTTGCGCCTGCTCGCGCCATTTGTAATGCGCATCGACGCTGGCGGTGGTTTCGATCACGGTATGCAGAAAACCGCTTACCTCGTGTTGCTCGTCACGGATGGGCGTGTAACTGAAGGCATACCAGGCCTGTACACCGGTTGTCGTGCACTCGATCGACAGTGGCTGATCTTCGACGAAGCTGGAGCGCCCTTCGAGCGCCTTGAATACCCAAGGGCCTATATCGCTCCAGGCACTCTCCCAAAGCGTATCGAACCCCCTCCCCAAGGCATGCTCCAGGCCAGCCAGCAATGTCCTATAGGCGTCATTGTGGATGACGGTCATGCCTGGCCCCCACACCACAGCGCTGGGGAACGGCGACAGCAGCATCATGTTGACCGCGATGCGCAACGACGCCGGCCAATGCGGCAGCGGGCCAGGCCCCGTTTGCCGCCAGTCGAACCGCGCGATCCTGTCGCCCATGCCGCCCATGCCGCCTGCCGATTCCACGTCAGGGGACAGTTGGACGCCGCGTGGCGGCGGTACATGCGAAATGCCATTAGCGCCCAATGAAGTGATTCCACCTTTGATCTGGGTAATGAGGGGTTGCGCATCATCTGCTGCACGGTACGCCGCCGCAATAACCGCAGTGTGAACAGGCTCGCAGTCAGACACTTAGCATCTGCACGCAAACCGGCCTCAGCAACACTAGCACAGCGCCACCAGTGCATGGCATGCCGGTAAACCACAGCTATGCTGTTTAGGTTTCCCTGCTCCATGGACTGACTTTCCCGTTTGACTACAGACAGGAGTGTAGTGATGAGCAAGAAGATTCTGGTGGTGCTGACCAATACCGCCAAGTATCCGGGCCTGAAACGCGCCACCGGTTTATGGCTGGGTGAAGCAGTACATTTCGTCGATGAGGTGCAAAAAGCGGGGTATGCAGTCGACTATGTCAGCCCCACCGGCGGTTACGTGCCAATCGATCCGCACAGCCTGCAGATGGCTCCAGAGCTAGACTGGCAATACTACGACGACAAATCGTTCATGAAGCGTCTGGGATCTTCGCTAAGCCCCGGCCAGGTCAAGGCCGACGAATACTGCGCGATTTATTACACCGGTGGCCACGGTGTGATGTGGGACTTCCCCGATGACCGGGCGCTTCAAGACCTGGCCCGCAAGATCTACGAAAACAACGGCGTTGTTGCCGCGGTATGCCATGGCGTCGTCGGCTTGTTGAACATCAAGCTCAGCGATAACCGGCTGTTGCTCAAGGACCGTCAGGTTACCGGCTTTTCCAACATCGAGGAAAAACTGGCCGAGCTGGAGAGTGTGGTGCCATTTTTGACGGAAAATGAACTGGGCGCGCGCGGGGGTATCTACAGCAAGCATAAAGAACCCTGGGAGTCCTTTGTGGTCCGTGATGAGCGGTTGATCACAGGACAGAACCCTCAATCCACTGCCAAACTCGCGCAATCAGTAATAGACGCAATTGGGTGAGGGATAAAATCGACCGTGTGATAGCGTTCAGGGTCCAACGCAATCCACGGGGTAACGCCGCCAAGCAGGTGTGACGGCGCTACCTTGCACTTATTCTACGTTGAGCACGCCGCGGCGCACCTGGTCGCGTTCGATGGACTCGAACAGCGCCTTGAAGTTGCCCTCGCCAAAGCCATCGTCACCCTTGCGCTGGATAAATTCGAAGAACACCGGGCCAAGCAGGGTTGCAGAGAAGATCTGCAACAACAGGCGCTTGTCACCCGGTTCGGATGCGCCGTCGAGCAGAATGCCACGGGCTTGCAATTGGTCGACGGGCTCACCGTGGCCCGGCAGGCGCTCTTCGAGCATTTCGTAATACGTCTGTGGTGGCGCGGTCATGAAGCGCATGCCGTAGCCCTTGAGCGCGTCCCAGGTCTTGATCAGGTCGTCGGTGAGGAAGGCCACGTGCTGAATGCCCTCGCCATTGAACTGCATCAGGAACTCTTCGATTTGCCCCGCGCCCTTGGACGATTCTTCGTTCAGCGGAATGCGGATCATGCCGTCCGGGGCGGTCATGGCCTTGGAGGTCAGCCCGGTGTACTCACCCTTGATGTCGAAATAGCGAATTTCGCGGAAGTTGAACAGTTTCTCGTAGAACCCGGCCCAGTAGGCCATGCGCCCGCGATAGACGTTGTGGGTCAGGTGGTCGATGATCTTCAACCCCGCCCCCACCGGGTTACGGTCGACACCTTCGATGAAGTTGAAGTCAATGTCGTAGATCGAGCTGCCTTCTTCAAAGCGATCAATCAGGTACAGCGGCGCGCCGCCAATCCCCTTGATCGCCGGCAGGCGTAGCTCCATCGGCCCGGTTTCGATTTCGACCGGCTGAGCACCCAACTCCAGGGCACGGGCATAAGCTTCATGGGCGTTGCGCACACGGAAGGCCATGCCGCACACCGACGGGCCATGCTCGGCGGCAAAATAGGAGGCGATGCTCTTGGGCTCGTTGTTGAGGATCAGGTTGATACCGCCCTGACGGTACAGGTGCACTTCTTTGGAGCGGTGGGTGGCTACCTTGGTAAAACCGAGAATCTGAAGCACGGGCTCCAGAACGCCAGGGGTCGGCGAAGCCAGTTCAATGAACTCGAAGCCCATCAGGCCCATTGGGTTGTCGAAGATATCAGCCATGTTCGTGTCCTCATCTGCAGCGAAAATTATTGAATGCGTGGGATGTGGAACACAAACGGCGGGGCGCACGGGATGCCGCGCACGCTGCGGGCGAGGAAGTCACCAATGATCAGCTTGAACCCATGGTTAGTCATAGGGATCCATTCTCGGTGGAATTGACCCTTCAACGAAGAAGGACCTTATTGTTGTATTCGTAAATCGATTCTACATTGCGTAAATATCTTTGTCGCGCATTAGTTCGCCACCTGTTCCGACAAACGGCTATCCTCAAAACGTCTCCCTTCATGAAGATTAGGCCAGCATGCCTCTCACGGTTAAACGGACTGCCCGCTGGAGTTGGCGCGCCCTCCTCCCCTGGGTAGTCGGCGTATTGCCGCTGGTGTTCGGCCTGCTGGTGATCAACTGGCAAATCGAGCGCGAACTGCGCGCCAGCAGCCAGGCCACCACACGTCAGGTAGTGGAGCAGGTCGAACATATCCTGGACAACCTCGCCACGGCTGCCGACGCCCTGCTGCCACTGGCAGGCAGGCCGTGCGAGCAGGCCCAGCTGGCGCTGCGCGGCCAGGTCACGCGCAATGCCTTTGTCCGCTCGACCAATCTGTTCCGGCAAAACACCTTGTATTGCACCTCGTTGTTCGGCGAATTCGATGAACCCGTCGATGCCAGCGACTACACCGATGGCACGCTATGGCTGATGGATGGCAACTCGGTGACGCCGGGCCACGCGTTGCTGGTGTACCGCGCCAGCGAAGGCGACCGCGGCGCCATCACCACCGTGGATGGCGACCATTTGCTGACTGCGCTGCGCTTGATCGGCCCCGACGAGCAGTTGCAACTGCGCGTCGGCAATGCCTGGATAGGCAAAGAAGGCGTCGTGCATCAAGGCCAGCCACCCGCCGCGGTCGTCGCCCAAGCTACCTTGGGTTCCACCCGCTACCCGTTCAGCGTGCAGGGCGGTTATGCCGCCGACAAGCGCGGCGAACTGCTGCGCAGCCATTACCCGCCCCTGCTCAGCCTGCTGCTGTTGCTGGGTGTGGTGGCAGGTACCGTATGCCGCTGGCAGATCCGCCGCGCCAACTCGCCACGCGCCGAACTGCGCCGCGCCTTGGAGGCCGACGAGTTTCTGCCGTACTTCCAGCCCGTGGTGCGCAAAGGCGATTACCGTTGGTCCGGCGCCGAAGTCCTGATGCGCTGGAACCATCCCCATGAGGGGCTGGTACGCCCCGACCTGTTCATCCCCTATGCCGAACACAGCGGGCAGATCGTCGACATGACACGCGCGCTGATGCTGCACACCGCGCAAAGCCTGGCACCCTACGCGGCATTGATGGAGGATGGCTTCCATATCAGTGTCAACATCACCGCCGACCATTGCCGTGACCTGAACCTCATCGACGACTGCCAGACCTTTCTTCGGCAATTTCCGCCCGGGCGTGTGGTGCTGACACTGGAGCTGACCGAGCGCAAGTTGGTCGAGGCGTCCCCGGTTACCCTGGAGCTGTTTGAAAAGCTGCATGAAATGGGCGTGATGATCGCCTTGGACGACTTCGGTACCGGCCAGTCCAGCCTCAATTACCTGCGCCAGTTCAACGTGGATTACCTCAAGATCGACCAGAGCTTCGTGGCGATGATCGGTGGCGATGCGCTGTCGCAACACATCCTCGACAGCATCATCGAACTGTCCGCCAAGCTGGGCCTGGGCATCGTTGCCGAAGGCGTCGAGACCGAAGCCCAGCGTGACTATCTGGCCCGGCACGGCGTGCACTTCCAGCAGGGCTATCTGTTCGGTCGCCCCATGCCCGCCGCCGAGTTCCTGCAAGCGTTGGCCACCCGCCCAGGCGTCGCGCGGTTGCCGCAAGACGCGCCCCCTGAGATCATGCGCGGCTGATCCACCCGCTCATCCCCCTGTTCGAGGCATTCGTGTCAAAAGGCATTCTCTGTTCGGTCACGGCGTCCTGCCTGTTCGCCGTGATGTACTTCTATACCTCCCTGCTCACGCCGCTTGATGGCGAAGAGATCTTTGGCTGGCGCACACTGCTGACCTTGCCCTGCCTGACGCTGTTCATGCTGGTCAGCAAAGACTGGAAGCGGGTCGGCGATCTGCTCGGGCGCGTGCGCCAGACGCCCCTGCTGCTGCTGGGCATGGTCGGCACCTCGTGGTTGATGGGGGTGCAGTTGTGGCTGTTTCTCTGGGCGCCGCTGCATGGGCGCAGCCTGGAAGTGTCGATGGGTTACTTCCTGCTGCCACTGGCTATGGTACTGACTGGCCGCCTGGTGTATGGCGAGCGCCTGTCACGCCTGCAAAAGGTCGCGGTGAGCTGCGCGGCGCTGGGTGTGGGCCACGAACTTTACCAGAACGGCAGCTTTGCCTGGGAGACCATGCTGGTGATGATCGGTTACCCGATCTACTTCGTGTTGCGTCGGCGCTGCCGCACCGACCACCTGGGTGGCTTGTGGTGCGACATGTGCCTGCTGCTGCCTTGGGCCCTGTACTTCGTGATCCAGGGGCCGCTGTCGAGCGCCGACCTGCTCCAGCACCCCGGCCTGTACGGGTTGATTCCCCTGCTCGGGGCGATCAGTGCCTGCGCGCTGATCGCCTACGTGCTGGCCAGCCGGCTGTTGCCATTCAGCCTGTTTGGCCTGCTCAGCTACGTCGAGCCGGTGCTGCTGGTAGGCGTGGCGCTGCTACTGGGCGAGACCATCGGCCCGGATCAGTGGCTGACATACCTGCCGATCTGGGCCGCGGTGCTGGTGCTGGTGCTCGAAGGCTTCAGGCACCTGATGCGTCAGCGTCGGCGTTCGGTGTAAGGCGCACCTGGCGCACCCGCCGCTCCTCCACCGCTACCACGGTCATGCTCCAGCCGTTCCAGGCCAGGCAGTCACCGACCACTGGCAGGCGGTCCAGCAGGCTCATCACCAGGCCCGCCAGGGTTTGGTAGTCCTCGGTGGCGCGGGCGCAGAAACCGGTTCGTGCCTGCACCTGGCTGAGGTTCAGCGCGCCGCTGACCACAAAGCCGTCCGCCTCTTCGACGATGCCGGGGCCTTCGACCTCGCTGGCATCGGGTAGCTCGCCAGCGATCGACTCGAGGATGTCGGTCATGGTCAACAGGCCGGTGAAATCACCGAACTCGTTGACCACGAAGGCGATGTGCGTCGACTGGCTGCGCATCTGTTCCAGGGCGTTGAGGATGCTGAAGCTCTCCAGCAGGTTCAAAGGTGCGTGGGCCATGCGTTCAAGGTCAGGCTGATTGCCCGACAGCAACTCCTTGAGCAGCTCCTTCTTGTGCACGAAGCCCAGCGGCTCATCGATACGGCCATCGCGGATCAGTGGCAGGCGCGAGTACGGTGAATGGGCCAGGGCCTCGGTAATCGCAGCGGCTGGCAGAGCCAAGTCGATGACATCGACTTCGGCCCGGGCAGTCATCACCGTGCGGATCGGCCGCTCGGCGAGGTTTAGCACACCGCTGATCATCACCCGCTCGCGGCGGTCGAACAGCACATGTTCCTCGCCACCTTCGACCAGGTCGGCAATTTCTTCGCCCACCTCGTCAGCCTCGACCCGGCGGCCGCCCAGCAGACGCAAGACAGCATGTGCAGTGCGCTCACGCAGTGGCCTGTGCTGCTGCAGGCTGCGCTTGCGGCGGGCACGGGCCAACTGGTTGAACAGCTCGATGAGGATCGAGAAACCGATGGCCGCGTACAGATAGCCTTTCGGGATATGGAAGCCCAGGCCTTCGGCAGTCAAGCTGAAACCGATCATCATCAGGAAGCCCAGGCAGAGCATGATCACGGTCGGGTGGGCGTTGACGAAGCGGGTCAGCGGCTTGCTGGCGACGATCATGATACCGATCGAGAAGATGACCGCGATCATCATGATCGACAGCTCTTCGACCATGCCCACGGCGGTAATGACCGCATCGAGCGAGAACACCGCGTCGAGCACGACGATCTGCGCCACGATCGGCCAGAACGCGGCATGGCGCAGCGTACCACTGGCCTGGGTGACATGGCCTTCCAAGCGTTCGTGCAATTCCATGGTGGCCTTGAACAACAGGAACACACCACCGAACAGCATGATCAGGTCACGGCCCGAGAAGCTCTTGCCGAACACGTCGATCAACGGCGCGGTCAGGGTGACCATCCACGAGATACTGGCCAGCAGGCCCAGCCGCATGATCAGCGCCAGGCTCAGGCCGATCACCCGTGCGCGGTCGCGCTGATGCGGCGGCAGCTTGTCTGCCAGGATCGCGATGAACACCAGGTTGTCGATACCCAGTACCAGCTCGAGGACGATAAGCGTCAACAGGCCTAGCCAGGCCGTGGGGTCAGCTAGCCATTCCATTAGCGGGTACTCACGAAGGACGCGTCACCAGGACGCTGGAAGGATGGCCGGGACGGCCGAAAACTGGGGGGCTCCGCGAAGGTGCTCATAGGGACCTGAATAGAAAATTGGGGAAATGATCCTACAAGCACAGCAGGTTTTTCTGATAGCGCAAAACTATTACAAAAGCTGTAAAAACGTTTAGGGGACTTTTCTTCAATACTGTGGAATCAGCCCAGGCACACGATGACGGCCATCGTCCTTCACCTGGAATACCCCGATGAGCCTGTCCCTTTCCATGGCTGCATTCGCACTGGCGGCCTCGATATCCCCCGGCCCGGTCAATATCGTCGCCCTTGGCAGTGGCGCGCGACACGGGCTGCGCGCAAGCCTTGCACATGTCGCGGGGGCAACGCTGGGCTTCTGCCTGCTGCTGGCGCTCGTTGGCCTGGGCGTGCATGCAGCGTTGACGCGCTGGCAGTTGCTGGGCATGGCGCTGCAGGCGGGCGGCGTGGTGTTTCTGCTGTACATGGCGTGGAAGCTGGCCTGGGACGACGGCCAGCTGGGCAGCGAGCGCGGGCAACGCGCACCCTCGGCCTGGCAGGGCGCGGCAATGCAGTGGCTGAACCCCAAGGCCTGGCTGGCGGCGGTGGCAGGCGTGGGTGCCTATACCGGCGGCGAGCAACAGCTGCTGTGGTTGTTCACCGGGATCTATGGGCCGATCTGTTTTGTTTCAGTGGCCAGTTGGGCGTGGGCCGGTAGCGTCATTCGGGAATATGTGAGTGAGCGGCGGTATATGCGGTTGCTCAATCGTAGCCTTGCGCTGCTGCTGGTTATCAGTGCCGGCTACCTGGTCATTTGATAATGCCCCGGCGTGGTCGCCAGGTGCTGCTTGAACACCCGCTGCAGGTGCGCCTGGTCGGCAAACCCCGCCTCCAGCGCCACCTCGGCAATCGCCCGCCCCCTGCGCAGTTGCGCCCGGGCGTGCTGCACGCGCTGATCGAGCAGGTACCCATGGGGCGTCAGGCCAAAACGCTGGCCAAAGGCGCGGATCAGGTAGGACCGCGACAAGCCGCTGGCAGCACAGATGTCCTCCAGCGTCAGCGGGTCGAGGCGGTGGGCGCGAATGAACGCCGCTGCCGCCTGCAAGCGCGGGTGCTCGGCAGGCATTTCGACGGGAATGGCCTGCAGATAGCCTGGCAGTTCGTTGAAAAAGCTCGCCAAGCGCCCTTCCCGATCCTTCAGCTCGCCATCGAACAGGTCGGCAAACAGGTGCAGCAATCTGCTGTACAACGCAGACGAGGTGCTGCAGGTTTGCGTTGGCAGCGCAAAACCCAGCGCCTGTAACCATTGCCAATCGACGAACATCATCAGGTACGACCACGCCTGCCCCGCAATCGGGTTACAGGTGTGAACCACACCCGGGTTCATCAGCACCGTGGTCCCTGCAGTCACTTCCACCTGGCTGTGACCGCTCAGGTAGCTGCTACGCCCCCCGGTGATCACCCCAATCGAGAAACTCTCGTGGGAATGGGCGGCATAGCACACCTTGCGCCCATCCCCCACGCGCCGGGCTTCGACGAAGGGCAAGGCCGGCTCCCGCCAGAACCGCGATACCTCGATCATGACCCTGCCCTCACTCGCCACTGCCGATACTGCCGTGCATGATTACGCATTCAGGGGTGAACCGCCATTGCGTTGCAGATTGTACAGCACCGGTCTGCGCCTCTTTGAACTTCAAGGCGTTACTAAGCACCGCATCGGTGGGCGATGGCAATGTCGTGATCGGCTGCGGCGGCGCTGTCGGGATTACAGCGTCCAGTCCAGGCTCACCATCATCGTGCGTGGCTCACCGTGGTACACGCCGTTATAGAACCCCAGGTTGTTGTAGTAGTGCTCGTCGAACAGGTTTTTCACGTTCAGCGATGCCGACAGGTGCTCGTCGAAGCGGTAGCGCGCCATCAGCCCGACCACCGAGAAGGCCTTCTGGCTGATGGTGTCGGCGACGGTGATGATCTTGCCTTCCGCATTGCGCCCTACCGGCCGGCTGGCGGCCTTGTAGTTGTCGCTCTGCCAATCCACGGTGCCACCCACGGTCAACGCCGGGGTCAACGTGTAGGTGGTGGAGAACCGCACCAGGTTCAGGGGTTGCTCGGTATTCTTGCGCTGTTTGTCACCCGTCGCGGCGTGGGTGTAGCTGTAGCCCAGGCTCATCTGCCAGCCAGGCGCCAGTTCGCCGGCAATCTCGGCTTCGAAACCTTCGACCACCACGCCCTTGCCACCGGACTTGTAGTAGATCTCGCCATTGGGCCCTGGCGGCACCGAGTCGTCCTGCTCGGCGACGTTGTCCTGCTTGCTGCGAAACACCGCGGTGCTGAGGTTCAAGCGGTCGTCCAGCAAGCCGCCTTTGAGGCCGACTTCGTAGACCTTGCCCACGATGGGTTCCAGGTATTTCTCGTCGACGTCGCGCACCGTCTGCGGGTTGAAGATATCGGCATAGCTGGCATACACGGTGTACTGCTCGGACAGGTCATAGAGCACCCCGGCGTACGGCGTCCACTGGTCGTTCTGGGTCTGTTCACTGCGCGTGCTGCGGGTGACCGCCAGGTTGCTGTCATAGGACCAGGACTTGCTTTCGGTTTCCCAGCTGCCATAGCGGCTACCGAGCACGAAGTGCACGCGGTCGGTCGGGTTGAGGCGCGTGGCGATGTAGCCGGCTTTCTGCTTGATGTTCGAGCGCGATGAGTCCAGGCCGGTGTCGTAGTCGCTGAACTTGGCGATGCTGCCCATGTACTTCCAGTCGGGAATCGCGTTGTAGCCAACCGGGTCGTTGCGCCCGGCAAAGGCCGGCGCGCGGTTGCGGCGCTCGGAAACGCCGTAGCCGACCATGAAGTCATGGCTGCGACCGAACAGTTGGTAAGGGCCAGCCAGGTTGAGGTCCAGCGCATCCATCTTCTCTTCGCCGGAGAAGTGGCTGATATAGGCGCCCATGCCGCTGCGGTCGGCGGCGGGGAAACCACTGCCGCCGTAGTAGACCTTGCCGTCGGTATCGCTCTCTCGGTGGGTGTAGGCCGCCTTCAGCAGCCAGTCATTGGCCAACCGCTGGTCGAGGGTGATGAAGGCCGTCTTGTCTTTCAGCGGCCAGGACGACCAGGGCGCCGACATGTTGGTGGACCGCGGCAGGTCGGCCTTGCCGCCTTCGGCGTTCCAATAAGGCACCGTGCCCCACGAGGCCCCCTGCACATCCTTGTTCTGGTAGTCGTAGCCCACCGCCAGCACCGTGCTGTCGGTCAGGTCGGCTTCGAGGATGCCGTAGGCCACTTCACGTTGGCTAGCGTACTTGTCCATGTAGGACTTGCTGTCGCGGTAGGCCAGCACCGTGCGCCCGCGCAGGCGCCCGTCCCAGCCCAGCGGGCCGCCGACGTCCAGGTAGCTGTAGTAGTTGTCGTAGCTGCCGGCGCTGACCCCGCTCTTGACTGCCAACTGGTGGGTGGGGCGCTTGCGCACCATGGCGATGGTGCCGGAGGGGTCGCCCGCGCCGGTGGTCAGGCCGGTAGCGCCGCGCACCACTTCGATACGGTCGTAAATGATGGTGTCGGAGTCCGACTTCAGCCCGGAGAAGGTGTTGAGCATCCCGTCGATCTGGAAGTTGTTGATCGCGTAGCCGCGCGAAAAATAGGTCGGCCGCTCAGAGTCGTTGCGCTGCACGGTCACGCCGGTGACATGGGCCAGCGCTTCGGACAGGCTGTCGAGCTGGAAGTCGTCGAGCTGTTGGCGGGTGATGACCGAGACCGATTGCGGGGTTTCCTTGATCGACAGATTCAGGCGCGTGGCTGTGCTCATGCTGCCGGTGGTGTAGGAGCCGCTGTTCTCGGTGGTGCTGCCCAGGCCCTGGGCGAGGATTTCGGTGGAGCCGAGTTCCAGTACCCCCTCCTCTGCCTGGGTTTCGGCCGAACCTAAGAGGGTGGCACACAGGCCGAGGGTCAGGGTCGTGGAACGGTTGATGGGCGCGAACATCGCTGCCTTACTCCTTGTACGTTCGATGAAAATCCATGGCTGCCGTTGCTTGGCATTCACATGAAAACGAATCTCGTATGGGAATCGTTATCGATTTGTCAGCAAAACGTAAAGAAGGGCGGTGTTCAGCCGCCCTTCTGTGTACAGCGACCCGTCAATTCAAGGCATGACCGGCGGCACATACTGCAATGTCGTGCCCAACGCCCACAGCAGCACCAGCACCAACGGCACGTGCACCAGCAGTTGGACGAACGAGAAACCGATCAGGTCCCGCGCCTTGAGCCCCAGCACACCCAGCAGCGGCAGCATGTAGAACGGGTTGATCAGGTTGGGCAACGCTTCGGCCGCGTTGTAGATCTGCACCGCCCAGCCCAGGTGGTACTGCAGGTCGTTGGCCACCAGCATCACGTAGGGCGCCTCGATGATCCACTTGCCACCACCCGACGGGATGAAGAAGCCCAGCACCGCCGAGTACACGCCCATCAGCACGGCATAGGTGTCATGGGTGGCGATCTGGGTGAAGAACAGCGAAATGTGGTGGGCCAGGGTCTGTTCGTCGACACCTTTCACCTGGGTGAGGATGGCGGCGATCGAGCCGTACAGCGGGAACTGGATCAGCACACCGGTGGTGGTCGGCACCGCACGCGCCACGGCATCGAGGAAGCTGCGCGGGCGCCAGTGCAGCAAGGCACCGAGCATGATGAACAGCAGGTTGTAGGTGTTCAGGCCGGAGATCGCGGTGATCGCAGGTTTGGTGGCGAACTCCTGGTACAACCAGCCGCCGGCCAGGGCGACCATCAGCAGGATCAGGATCGGGCTGTACTCCAGCCATTCGCCTGGGCGAGTGCGCTGGGGTGCGGGCGGCGCCGTGAAGCTGGGGTCAACGCCGCAGTCTTCTGCACTGCGTGCGCTGTTCGGGCCGGGTGCGGTGGCGTAGGCAATCACCAGCGAGACGATGACCAGTGCCGCCAGCATGACCCCGGACTGCCAGAGGAAGATGGTTTCGGTGAACGGAATCACCCCGGTGATCGACAGGATCGACGGCGGCAGGCTGGCCGGGTTGGCCTGCAACTGCGCCGCCGAAGACGACAGGCCCAGCGCCCACACCGCACCGAGGCCCAGGTAGGCGGCGGCACCGGCGGCGCGGTAGTCCATCTTCAGGTCGCTGCGGCGCGCCAGCGCGCGTACCAGCAGGCCGCCGAACACCAGCGACAGGCCCCAGTTGAGCAACGAGGCCAGCATCGAGATCAGCGCCACCCAGCACACTGCCGAGCGGCCGTTGTTCGGCACCCGCGCCAGGCGGTCGATCAGCCGTGCGGCAGGCGGCGAGCTGGCCACCACATAGCCACCGATGACCACGAAGGCCATCTGCATGGTGAACGGGATCAGGCTCCAGAAGCCATCGCCAAAGGCCTTGGCAGTGTCGGTGGGTTTGGCGCCCATGGCCAGGGCACCGAGGCTCACTAGCATCACTGCCAGGGCGGCGAACACCCACGAGTCGGGGAACCAGCGCTCGGCCCAGTTTGAGCAGCGCAAGGCAAAACGGGCGGAGCGGCTGTCTTGGATATCAGCGGCCACGGTCACTTCCTTTTATTGGTTTTATGGGTTGGAACAGTATCGAGCTAAAAGCACAAAACCCTGTGGGAGCGGGCTTTTCCCGCGAATACGATGGTGGGCTCACCAAAGCATTCGCGGGAAAAGCCCGCTCCCACAGGGTCGGTGGAGGGTTTTAGAAGGTCATTTCCTTCACATTGTCCGGCACGATCAGCTTGCCGGCGGTTTTCTCGATGATCTCCTCAACGCTTACCCCCGGCGCTGTTTCGCGCAGGATGAAGGCGCCGTCCTCGATCTCCAGGTAGGCCAGGTCGGTCAGTACCTTGCGAATGCAGCCGGCGCCGGTCAGCGGCAGGCTGCAGCGCGGCAGCAGCTTGGACTCGCCATCCTTGGAGGCGTGGGTCATGGTGACGATGATGTTCTCGGCACCGGCCACCAGGTCCATGGCGCCGCCCATGCCCTTGACCAGCTTGCCGGGGATCATCCACGAGGCGATGTTTCCCTCCACGTCCACCTCGAAGGCACCCAGCACGGTGAGGTCGACGTGGCCGCCACGGATCATGGCGAAGGATTGCGCCGAGTCAAAGATCGAAGCGCCGCGGCGCGCGGTAACTGTCTGCTTGCCGGCGTTGATCATGTCGGCGTCGATGGTGCTCTCGGTGGGGAACTCGCCCATGCCGAGCAGGCCGTTCTCCGACTGCAGCATCACATCCATGTCGGCCGGTACATAGTTGGCCACCAGGGTCGGGATGCCGATACCGAGGTTGACGTAGTAGCCGTCCTTCAGTTCACGGGCGACGCGTTGCGCCATCTGTTCGCGGGTCAGTGCCATGGTCAGGATCTCTTTGTTGTTCTGGAGGACGGCGCTCAGGCCTTGACGGTGCGCTTTTCGATGCGTTTTTCGAAGGTGCCGACAATCACTCGGTCGACGAAGATCCCCGGGGTGTGGATTTCGCTGGGCAGCAGCACGCCAGGCTCGACGATTTCTTCCACTTCGACCACGGTGATCTTGCCGGCGGTGGCGGCCAGCGGGTTGAAGTTTTGCGCGGTGTTGCGGTACACCACGTTGCCGTAGTGGTCGGCCTTCCAGCCCTTGACGATGGCGAAGTCGCCGGTGATGGACTCTTCGAGGATGTACTTGCGGCCCTTGAACTCGCGCACTTCCTTGCCGTCGGCGACCGGGGTGCCGTAGCCGGTGGCGGTGTAGAAGGCCGGGATGCCGGCACCGCCCGCGCGCATTTTCTCGGCCAGGGTGCCCTGGGGGGTCAGTTCGACGTCCAGTTCGCCGCTGAGCAGCTGGCGTTCGAATTCGGCGTTTTCGCCAACGTAGGAAGCGATCATCTTGCGGATCTGCCGGTCTTCCAGCAGAACGCCCAGGCCGAAGCCGTCGACGCCGCAGTTGTTGGAGACCACGGTCAGGCCCTTGACGCCACGGCGCTTGATTTCGGCGATGAGGTTTTCCGGGATGCCGCACAGGCCGAAGCCGCCGGCCAGTACCGTCATGTTGTCGGTCAGGCCTTCGAGGGCCTGTTCATAGGTTGCTACGCGCTTGTCCAGTCCGGCCATGCTGATCCGCCTTTTGTAGTTGTTGACCGACGAGGCTGTCGGTGAGCGTGTGCCTGCATCTTCACCGTTGGCGACTGATTTGTTAATTTTGTTTTCATCATCGATTGATAACTTTTTCAAAATAACCGTGAGCCCGCCATGAACGTCAAGCAACTGCGCGCCTTCGTCGCCGTGGCCAAGTACCAGAGTTTTGCCCAGGCCGGTGAGCATCTGCATGTATCCCAACCGGCGTTGAGCCTCACCATCAAGGCGCTGGAGGACAACCTCGGCGGCGCCCTGCTTACTCGCACCACCCGCAGCGTCAGCCTGACCGCCGAAGGCGAAGTGCTGTTGCCACTGGCCCGGCGCCTGCTGGCCGACTGGGACGACACCGAAGAGATGCTGCGCCAGCGCTTCACCCTGCAGCTGGGGCGGGTGTCCGTCGCGGCCATGCCGGCCTTCGCCGGCAACCTGCTGCCGCACTCGCTGAAGGTGTTTCGCCAGCGCTACCCGAAGGTCAACGTCACGGTGCACGACGTGATCAACGAACAGGTACTGGAACTGGTGCGCCACCGCCGCGTCGAACTGGGCATCGGCTTCGAACCGGAAAACACCGAAGGCCTGCGCTTTTACCCGCTGTACATGGACCGCTTTGTCGCGGTTGTGCCCGCCGACTCACCTTTGACGTTGCAAGCCGAAGTCAGCTGGGCGCAATTGCTGGCCGAGGATTTCATCGCCCTGCAGCGCCCTTCGGCGGTGCGCCTGCTGCTGGAACAGAACGTCGCGGCGCTGCACGGCAAACTGGCGGTGGCGTTCGAAAGCCACCAGCTGTCGACCGTCGGCCGCATGGTCGCCAGCGGCCTGGGTGTCAGCGCGGTGCCGGCGCTGTGCATCAACCAGATGCAGGAACTTGGCGCGCGCTGCATCACGTTGGTCGAGCCCGCCGTCGAACGGCGCATCGGGGTGATCGCCCTGGGCGACCACAAACTCTCCACGGCAGCGCAGGCGCTGCTTGAAGTACTGCTTTCCCACACCCAGCCCCCGGAGGTGACATGCGATACGTGAAACTGGCAGGTAGCGAGGTGCCCGCCATTGGCCAGGGCACTTGGTACATGGGTGAAGACCCGGCGCGCAGGCCAGCCGAGGTTGCTGCACTGCAGCAAGGCATCGACCTGGGCATGAACCTGATCGACACCGCCGAGATGTATGCCGAAGGCGGCGCCGAGGAAGTGGTCGGCCAGGCCATCGCCGGGCGGCGCGACCAGGTATTCCTGATCAGCAAGGTGTACCCGCACAATGCCAGCCAGCGCGGTGTGCCTGCGGCCTGCGAACGTAGCCTGAAACGCCTGGGCACCGACGTCATCGACCTGTACTTGCTGCACTGGCGCGGCCAATACCCGTTGGAAGAGACTGTCGAGGCGTTCGAGCGATTGCGCGAACAGGGCAAGATCCGGCGCTGGGGCGTTTCCAACTTCGATGTCGACGACCTGCGCGAACTGCACAACGCCGATTGCGCCACCAATCAGGTGCTGTACAACCCGGCGCAGCGTGGCATCGAGTTCGACCTGTTGCCGTGGAGCCGCCAACGCGGCTTGCCGACGATGGCCTACTGCCCGCTGGCCCAGGCTGGGCGGCTGTTGCAGCACCCGGTCATGGCCGAGATTGCCGAGCGGCATGGGGCAACGCCGGCGCAGGTCAGTCTGGCCTGGGTCACGCGTGATGATGGGGTAGTTGCCATTCCCAAGGCGGTGGCGCCCGAGCATGTGCGCTTGAATGCAGCGGCGGGGGCATTGGCCTTGACCAGCGAGGACTTGAGAGCGATTGATCGGGCGTTTCCGGCGCCGACGCGCAAGCAGCACCTGGCGATGGTCTGACAGTTTTTCAATGGCCGCTTCGCAGGCTTGCCCGCGAAGCGGCCAGTAGGCTCAGTGAAAATCCCGGCTACGAACATCCAGCCCTTGCAGCAACGGGCTGACATCTTCCAGCCGCCGCGCAATCAGGTGCCGAACGCCGTTTTGCTGCTCCAGCCGCCCACTCACCTTGAGCAGTTGCGACCCCACCAGCGCCCGCCGCTGCCGCTCGGCCAGTTCGCGCCAGACCACCACATTGACCATGCCGAACTCATCTTCAAGGGTAACGAAGGTCACTCCACTGGCCGTCTGCGGCCGCTGCCGCCCCACCACCAGCCCGGCCACGGCAAGCGCATCGCCATGCTCGACGTCCGCCAGCTCGCGCGAACTGCGACAACCCAGCGCCCGCAAGCGCGGACGCAACAACGTCAATGGATGTGGGCCGAGCGTCGTGCCCAGGGTTTGGTAATCGGCCACCAGGTCCTCGCCAACGGTCGGCGCAGGCAATGCCACGGCCACCTCAGGTACCGCCTCGACCTCGGCAAACAACGGTAACTGCGCCTGCACGGCAGCCACCTGCCAACGTGCCTGGTGGCGGTCGCGAGCCAGGGCCCGTAAAGCGCCGGCATCGGCCAGGCAAGCACGGGCCCTCCTATCCAGGCTGGCACGCAAGCACAAGTCTTCGACATCGCGCCACGGCCTGACCGCCCTCGCCTCTTCCAACCGCCGGGCATCGGCTTCGGCGAAACCGCGAATCTGCCGCAACCCCAGGCGAATGGCCAAGCGACCCTCTGCGACAGGCTCCAGGGTGCAATCCCACTGGCTATGGAGCACATCCACCGGCCGCACCTCGATCTCCTGACGCCGCGCCTCCTGCAGCAGTTGGTCGGGGCTGTAGAACCCCATCGGCCAGCTGTTGATCAGTGCGCAGGTGAAGATCGCCGGCTCATGGCATTTGAGCCAGCTGCTGGCATAACACAGCAGGGCAAAACTGGCCGCGTGCGACTCGGGGAAGCCGTAGCTGCCAAAGCCTTTGATCTGCTCGAAGATGCGCTCGGCAAAGGCCAGGTCGTAACCATTGCGCAGCATGCCCTGGACCAGCCGCTCGCGGTGTGGTTCCAGGCCGCCATGGCGCTTCCAGGCGGCCATGCTGCGGCGCAGTTGGTCGGCCTCGCCGGGGCTGTAGTCGGCGGCGACCATGGCCAGCTCCATCACCTGCTCCTGGAACAACGGCACCCCCAAGGTGCGTTCGAACACCTCCTTGAGCTTGAGCGATGGGTAGGTGACAGGCTCCTGCTTCAGCCGCCTGCGCAGGTAGGGGTGCACCATGTCACCCTGGATCGGCCCCGGGCGCACGATGGCCACCTCGATCACCAGATCGTAGAAGGTCGTAGGCTTGAGCCGCGGCAGCATGGCCATTTGCGCCCGCGATTCGATCTGGAACACCCCCATGGTTTCGGCGCGGCTGATCATCGCGTAGGTGGCCGGGTCTTCACTGGGGATGGTCGCCAGGGTCAGGTGCCGGCCACGGTGGTGTTGCAGCAGGTCGAAACAGCGGCGCAAGGCGCTGAGCATGCCCAGGGCGAGCACATCCACCTTGAGCAGGCCGACCATGTCCAGGTCGTCCTTGTCCCACTGGATGACCGTGCGCTCAGCCATGGCGGCGTTCTCCACCGGTACAAGATGGTCCAGTGGCTGTTCGGAGATGACGAAACCCCCGGGGTGCTGGGACAGGTGACGCGGGAAGCCGATCAGTTGCGCCGCCAGCACCAGGATGCGCCGCAACGAAGGGCTGCCTGGCTCGAAGCCGGCCTCGAGCAGGCGTTGCTCATCCGGGATGCGATCGCTCCAGCGGCCGCAGCATTTGGCCAGGGCATCCACCTGATCGGCGGGCAAGCCAAGCACGCGCGCCACATCACGTACCGCGCCGGCAGCGTGGTAGGTGTTGACCACGGCGGTGAGCGCTGCGCGGTGCCGGCCATAACGGCGGAACACGTACTGGATCACTTCTTCGCGGCGGTCGTGCTCGAAGTCCACGTCGATATCCGGTGGCTCGTTGCGCTCACGGGACAAGAAACGTTCGAACAGCAGCCGATGCTCCATCGGGTCGAGTTCGGTGATGCCAAGCACGAAGCACACCACCGAGTTGGCCGCCGAGCCTCGGCCCTGGCAGAGGATGTGCTGGCTGCGGGCAAAGGCGACGATATCGTGCACGGTCAGGAAGTAGCTCTCGTAACCCAGTTCCTCGATCAGCGCGAGTTCTTTCGTCAGCACTTCCCGCACCTTGTCGCTCGGCCCCGACGGCCAGCGCAGCGGCAGGCCACGCTCGCACAGCTCGCGCAACCAGCTGCCAGGTGTTTGGCCCTCTGGCACCAGCTCACGCGGGTACTGGTATTGCAATTCGCCCAGGTCGAACTGGCAACGCTCGGCAATGCTGAGGGTTTCTGCCATCAAGTCGGGCGGATAAAGCTCGGCCAGTTGTTCCAGTGTGCGCAGGTGGCGCTCGCCATTGGCGAACAGGAAACGCCCAGCCTCGGCGACGCTGCAGTGCTGGCGGATGGCGGTCATGCAATCCTGCAAGGCACGCCGGCCCCGAACATGCATATGCACGTCGCCACAGGCCACGGCGCGGATGCCCAACTGCTTCGCCAGGCCGCGCAGTTGAGCAAGGTGATTGTCGTCATCGCTGCCGCGATGCAGCTGCACGCCCAGCCATAGCCGCTCGCCAAACAAGGCCTGCAACCATTGGCCCGGTGCCGGGTCGCTGGGCGCCTCGGCAAGCCACAACGCCAGCAGCCCTTGGTGGTGCTGAAGCAGGTCGTCGCTGAACAACTGGTAATCGCCCTTCTGCGCACGCCTTCGCGCGCGGGTGATCAAGGCACACAGGTTCTGGTAACCCGTGAGGTTCTCCACCAGCAGCACCAGTCTCGGGCCATCCTGGAGGCGCACTTCACTGCCTACGATCAAGCGCAACTGCTGCGACTTGGCCGCCTGCCATGCACGTACGATACCGGCCAGGGTGCACTCATCAGTAATAGCCAGGGCTTGGTAGCCCTGCTCCCGCGCGCGCTGGAACAACTCCTCGGCGCTGGAAGCACCGCGCTGGAAACTGAAGTTGGACAAGCACTGCAGTTCGGCGTAGCCCGGCGTGCTCATGCGAACCAACCCTGCAGCCACAGCGGGCCGGGTTGCGCGAGGTCGCGATAGGCCCAACCACGTAGGCCTTCGCGGGTTTCGATGCGGTAGTAGTCGCGGCGTACGTCGCCGCCATCCCACCAGCCCGACTCGATGCGCTCGGCCTGCCCAAGCAGCGTGTGGCCGTTGGTATCCAGCGCCTTAGGCTGGGCCAGCAGCCAGCCAGGGCGGCTCCCGTGCACCCCTGGCTGGCTGCTTCGAGCGCCTTGATCGGCGAGCTGCCAGGCGCATTCGGGGCGGTGGTCGGCTTCGGCGCGCAGGCCCTTGACCGCCTCGTCGCCCAGGCGCGCACGCAAGCGCTCGCGCAATTGCTCCCAAGGCTGGGCTTGCTGGGCACGTGGGTCGAACAAGGCCTGGTGCTGGGGCACGAACGGTGGCAAGTCTTCGGCGACCAGGCGCAGATTGCGCACCGGCGCCGGGATGCGCAGCGGTTCCAGACGACCACGTGCCAGCTCGAACAACATCGCCGCATCACGCTCGGCAGCCAGCAGGCCAACCTGCAACAAGGTGTCCGGCCCATCGGCGTGCTCCAGGTGCAGGCAGAAGCGCTGGACGCCGCAATCACGCCCGGCCAGAAAGGCAGCCAGGTCGTTGAGCATGCGCCGCAGCGGGAACAGCAGCGCCTGGTGCGATTCGACGTCGAAATTGAGCGCCAGCCGCGATTCGAAGCGGTCCGGCGGTTGGTAAAAATCCAGCCCCAAGGTGCGCAGGCCAAGCAACTGGTCCAGGTGCAGTTGCACCTGCGCGCAGAAACGCCTGGCCAAGGCATCGCGCGGCAGGGCAAGCACCTGGCCCAGCTGATGCAGGCCCATGCGGGCAAAAGCCTCGGCCGACACCTTGGGCAGCCCCACCCGCGCGATAGGCATCCGCGCCAGCGCAGCGCGGGTTTGCTCGGCACACGTCAGCGCCAGGCCATCATGACCGTTGGCAAGCATGCGCGCCGCCACCGGGTTGGTGGCCAGGACGATGCGCTGGCGCAAGCCAAGTGCTGCCAGCTCCTCACGCAGTCGCGCCTCGAACAACGGCCATGGGCCGAACAGTTGCAGGCTGGAGCCCACCTCCAGCAGCACGGCGCGTGGGTAGTGCAGGCTGACCTGGGCACTGTAGCGATAGGCCCAGGCCGCGAGCAGTTGTTGCAACTGTTCGATACGTGCAGGGTCGGCTTCGACGCAGTTGAACCCGTCGGCCAGCGCGCGCGCGGCCGTCAGGGTTTGCCCGGCGCGCAAGCCGAGCGCTGCCGCAGCCGGGTTGACGGCCTGCAACACCCGACGCTGCACCGGCCCGCCGATCAGTACCAGCGGTGCATCGGCACCGTCGCGCTCGCGCAGGATCGCGTCCAGCGCCAGCTGCGGCAGGAGAATGCAGGCCCAGAGCATGCTGCATCAGCCCCGCCCAGGGCAGGCGATAGCAGTCGCCGGGGGCATACCCCCCCGGCACTTGAGCACACGCCATTGCGCGGGCCGGGTGTCGATGGCGATACGCAGCGCAGCCGGCGAAGGGTTGTGCGCGGCCTGCTGTGGTCGGCAGGCAAACGCCAGCGCCTGGCCCGTTTCAGCCGCCACCTGCAGCCGCCGCAGAGCACGATCATCGGCACGCTCCGGCCAGCACAACACGGCAGCGCAACTGCCAGAACGCAGGCATTGTTCGGCAGCCCAGAGCACGTCGGCCTGTTCGGCATCGACCTGGACCAGCCAGCGCAAATCAACGCCCGCCGCTTGCCAGGCTGGCGCGAAAGGTATGAACGGGGGTGCGACGAGCACCACGCGCCCGCCTTCGGCGGTCAGCCGAGCCAAGGTGGGCCATAGCAATTGCAGCTCGCCGCAGCCGGGGCTTGCCAGCAGCAACTCGCTGAGCGCCGCTACAGGCCAGCCGCCGTCCGGCAGCCGTTGGTCAAGCACGGCATGGCCCGTTGGCTGCAACCCGCTCGGCCGCGCCTGGGCCTGCCGACCGCGCCAGACCTGGCGCTGATCCAGCAGCCGATCGAGATCGACTACCGCGCCCATCAGTCACGCCTCAACAGGCCGCAGAACACGCCTTCGATGAAGAACTCGCGCTCGGGCCCGACATCGATCGGCGCATAGGCCGGGTTGCGCGGCAACAGCCGGTAGCCGCCGGCTTGGCGTTGCAGGCGCTTGATCGTGACTTCACCGTCCAGGCGCGCGACGACGATCTGGCCGTCACGCGCATCACCCTGCTGGCGGATACCCACCAGGTCACCGTCGAAGATGCCGTCATCGACCATCGAATCGCCGCGCACCTTGAGCAGATAGTCCGGCGTCCGGCGGAACAGGCTGGGGTCAAGCAGCAGTTGCTCGTGGATCCCCAGGTCGGGGCCGATGGGGGCACCTGCCGCCACCTGGCCGAGCACCGGCACTTCGAGGATTTCAGGGCGGCGCAGTGGCTCGGCCAGGCGAATGCCCCGCGCCTGGTTGGGCGTGACGTCGATGTAGCCGGCCTGACACAGCGCGGTGATGTGCTTGCGCGCCACGCTGCGCGAGGCGAAACCGAAGCGGCTGGCGATGTCGGCCAGGCTCGGTGGCTGGCCGTGGTCGGTAATCCGTTCGCGAATGAACGCGAGGATTGCCTGGCGTTTGGGAGTCAGAGTGTTCATGGAGCACATTTGTACTCTTTTTAGAGCACACTGAACAGCCCCCTTCATCGTCCGGTTTCGCTATCATCCCCAGGCTTTTGTTTCTTCAATACCTGGATACCTGATGCTGACTGCCCTGCTGTTCGATCTCGATGGAACCTTGACCGACACCGACACCCTGCATTTGCAGGCTTTCCGCCAATTGCTGCACGAATACGATGGCCGTGAACTGACCCAGCAACAATTCGATGCCCAAGTCAGTGGCCGAGCCAATGGCGAATTGTTTGCCGAGCTGTTTCCACAAGCCGATGAGGCGCAATGCCAGGCATTGGCCGAGCGCAAGGAGGCGTTGTTCCGTGAACTGGCGCCCGAGCTCAAGCCGATGCCCGGGCTGTTGCGCCTGCTGGACCATGCCCAGGCCTGGGATGTGGGGGTGTGCGTGGTGACCAATGCCCCCCGGTTGAATGCCGAGCACATGCTCAACGCCATGGGGCTGGGGGCACGGTTCGAGCACGTGCTGGTGGCCGAGGAGCTGGCGCGGCCCAAGCCCGACCCACTGCCCTACCTGACCGGGCTGCAATGCTTGGAGGCTTTGGCCGGCGAGGCGCTGGCGTTTGAGGACTCGCTGCCCGGGGTGGCTGCGGCGAGCGGCGCCGGGATCTTCACCGTGGGCATCGCCACCACCCAGACGCCGGAGCGCTTGATGGCAGCCGGGGCGCGGCTGGTGGTGAACGACTTCAATGACCTGCGATTGTGGGAACTGATCGAAACCCTGCACGGTTGAGGCCCTCCAACCCTGCACCTGACTGGCAAATTGTTTAAGGCTGGGGCGATACCCGTGCCAGCCTTTTGAAATGGCCATACAGCCAACTACCGTTTGTCGCACGCGCGCTGACGCTGTCGAATCCTTACCCTCGCCATTCGACCATGGACTGAACCCCCTCGCGGAGTCAGTCCCATGAGCACCCCCGATGCAAAACACGTTATCGTCTCGCGCGATCAATGGCTGGCCGCCCGCCGCCAACTCTGGTTGCACGAAAAGGCCTTCACCCACCAGCGCGACGAACTGGCCGCTGCCCGTCGCGCGCTGCCCTGGGTCAAGGTTGAGCAACCCTACCGCTTCCACGGCCCGGACGGTGAACTGGCCTTGGCCGACCTGTTCGCCGGGCGTAGCCAGTTGCTGGTCTATCACTTCATGTTCGCCGAAGGCTGGAGCGAAGGTTGCCCTGGCTGCTCGTTCCTCGCCGACCACTTCGACGGTGCCAACCTGCATTTGGCCCATCACGACGTCTCGCTGGTGGCCGTGTCGCGCGCGCCCTACCCCGAGTTCCAGGCATTTCGCCAACGCATGGGCTGGCGCTTCCCCTGGTACTCGTCGAGCGGCAGCGGCTTCAATGAAGACCTTGGCGTGAGTGTCGGCAACCAAGGCGCGCGGCAATACAACTACGCGCCCTATAGCGGCGATGAGAGCGAACTACCGGGCTTGAGCGCTTTCTACCGTGACCACGACGGCGCGGTCTATCACACCTATTCCACCTATGCCCGCGGGCTGGACATACTGGTCAATACCTACAACTTCCTCGACCTTGCGCCGTTGGGGCGCAACGAACAAGGCACCATGGACTGGGTGCGGCATCACGATCGCTACGAAGGGCAAACCGGGAAGCCGCACTGCTGCCATGAGTGATCGAGTCAGCCCCTCACACCCAGCATGCCGCGCTCGACGATGAAGTCGATCACCGCCTGTAGGCCTTCGCCTTTCTTCAGGTTGCTGAAGGTCCACGGGCGCTGCGGGCGCATGCGCTGGGTATCGCGCTCCATCACCTCCAGCGAAGCACCGACATAAGGTGCCAGGTCGGTCTTGTTGATCACCAGGAAGTCCGACTTGGTGATGCCGGGGCCGCCCTTGCGTGGGATCTTCTCGCCTTCTGCGACGTCGATGACGTAGATGGTCAGGTCGGCCAGTTCCGGGCTGAACGTGGCGCTGAGGTTGTCACCGCCGCTTTCCACGAAGATCACTTCGAGGTTACCGAACTTACGCGCCAGCCCCTCCACGGCAGCCAGGTTCATCGAGGCATCTTCGCGGATGGCGGTGTGCGGGCAGCCGCCGGTCTCGACGCCGACGATGCGCTCGGGCTCCAGGGCGCCGGCCTCGGTGAGGATGCGCTGGTCTTCCTTGGTATAGATGTCATTGGTGACCACGGCGATCTGGTAGTGATCACGCATGGCCTTGCACAGGCATTCGAGCAGCGCGGTCTTGCCGGAGCCGACCGGGCCGCCGACACCGACGCGCAGGGGTTGCTGATAGCTTTGCATGTTGGCAGTCCTCAAGAACGGAACAAACGGGTGTATTGGGTTTCGTGACGTGATGAAGCAATGGCCAGCAGCGGCAGGCCGCCGCCGAGCTGATCGTCGCCAAGGGCCAAGGCCTGATCGATGACCTCGGGCAACGTTTCGCCCAGGTCACGCAGCAGCGTCTGGGCCGCCTGCTGGCCGAACGGCACCAGCTTGACCCCGGCCATCACCGCCCCCTCCAGCCAGGCGAAGGCATGCCCAAGGGCCAGCTGGCGCAGCGGGATCGACCAGTGCACGGCCAGCCAAGCCATGCCGCCCAGCTGGCTGAGTTCGAGGCTGTTGCGCCAGGCCGGGTCCTGGCCCAGTTGCCAACCATCGAGCAAGCGCGCCAGGGCCGCGCCCCGCTGCTGCTCTTCCAGGCGTAGCTCGGCGGTTTCGCGGTTGGCCAGCAGAAAGCGGCTCCAGCGCGCAAACGCCTCGGCATCGTTGGCCTGACAGGCGTAGTAGAGGCGCGCCAGGAGCGGCCAATCCAGGTAAGCGAGGGTGTCGTGCATCTGCTCGCGCTGCCAGGCGCTGAAGCCTTCGATGTCACGCACCCAGCCAGCCTCCACGGCCCACTCCAGGCCTTGCGAGTAGGTGAAGCCTCCCACCGGCAGGCCGGGGCTGGCCAGCTGCAGTAGGCGCAACAGTGCCAGGTCGCTGTTCATCAACCGGCCAGCACCAGGGCGGCACCGGCCAGCAGGCCGCCACCGAAGGCTTTCTGCAGGCCACTGTGGCGGCGCAGCAGGCAGCCGACCGCAAAGCCCACTACCAGCAGCAGACCGCTGACGGTGACGAAGCCGGCGCTGAACAGCCAGAAGGCGCTGGGCGTGGCTTCCACGCCATGCGCCCAGCCATGGAACAGGGCAAATACCGGCATCGCCAAGGCCAGCAGCGCCTGGCGGCTGGGCAGCAGCACAGCGGCAGCAGCCACCAGCACGGACACGGCGATGACGGTTTCCATGCCCAGCACGCCGCCGAACAGGTGGCCAGCCACGGCGCCCGCGAACATGGCTGCCAGGGTCGCCAGCGGCAGGCTCAGGTTGCGTCGGGTCAAGGCAGCCAGCACGCCGGTGCCCAGCAGCATCAGCAGGTGGTCAAGGCCGGTCAGCGGGTGCAGCAGGCCGTCGTGCAGCGGGTTGCTGTCATGGCCTGGGTGGGCGAAGGCCGGCAGTGCGACCATCAGCAAGACAAGGGCGAGCGTCTTTTTCATTGTGGGTTCCTAGGGGCAGTTCAGGAATGGGCTGGCAGGCGCACGAACGGATGGTCGTTGGCGTGGCCATGGCTGTGGCCGTGCGGAGCGCTCTGGTAGGCCCCGGCTTCTGGCTCGAACGGCGCCTGCTCGGCCTCCACGGTCAAGCCCAGGCCCCGCAGCATGTCGTCCAGCACGTAGTCGTGCTGGTAGCGCAGCAGGCCGGGCTCGATCTGCAGCGGTACGTGGCGGTTGCCCAGGTGGTAGGCGGCGCGCGCCAGCAGGTGCGGGTCGCTGCAGCGCACCGTCGACACTGCTTCCGGTGCCGCAAGCACGCGCACCACCTGGCTGCCGCTGGCGTCGGCGAGCAGCTCGCCGCCGCGCAGCAGGTGGCCGCGTTCGAGCATCAGGCCGGCCTCGCGGCCATCGTCGAGGGTTACCCGCAGGCGGCTCTTGATGCGGCTGTCGACGTCCAGGGTCACACTGCCGGTGATCGTGTCGGATTCAGCGATGCGGCGGTTCAGGACAATCATCTTCACTCCTTCAGAACAGGAAATAACGCTGGGCCAGCGGCAGTTCGCGGGCCGGTTCACAGACCAGCAATTCACCGTCGGCACGCACCTGGTAGGTCTGCGAATCGACTTCGATCACCGGTTGCAAGGTGTTGTGGACCATGTCGGCCTTGCGCACGCGACGGCAGCCGTGGGCCACGCCGATCAGGCTCTGCAGCCCCAGTTCCTGGGCCAGGCCTCGGTCCATGGCGGCCTGGGGCAGGAAGGTCATGCGCGTGGCATGGCGGGCCGCGCCCAGGGCGCCGAACATCGGCCGGTAGTGCACCGGCTGTGGCGTTGGGATCGAGCCGTTGATGTCGCCCATGGGCGCGGTGACGATCATCCCACCCTTGATGACCAGGGCCGGCTTGACCGCAAAGAACGCCGGCGCCCACAGCACCAGGTCGGCCAGCTTGCCGACCTCTACCGAGCCGACTTCATGGGCGATGCCATGGGTCAGCGCCGGGTTGAGGGTGTACTTGGCGATGTAGCGCTTGACCCGGAAGTTGTCGCTGTAGCTGCTGTCCGGCGCCAGTGGGCCGCGGCGCACTTTCATCTGGTGCGCGACCTGCCAGGTGCGCAGCACCACTTCGCCGACCCGGCCCATGGCCTGCGAGTCGGACGAGGTCATGGCGAAGGCGCCCATGTCGTGGAGGATGTCCTCGGCAGCAATGGTTTCGCGGCGGATGCGCGACTCGGCAAAGGCCACGTCCTCGGCGATGCTCGGGTCCAGGTGGTGGCAGACCATGAGCATGTCCAGGTGCTCGTCGACCGTGTTGACCGTGTACGGCAGGGTCGGGTTGGTTGACGACGGCAGCACGTTGGCCTGCCCCGCCGCACGGATGATGTCCGGCGCATGGCCGCCGCCGGCGCCTTCGGTGTGGAAGGTATGGATGGTGCGGTCGCCGATGGCGGCCAGGGTGTCTTCGATGCAGCCGGATTCGTTGAGGGTATCGGTGTGGATCGCCACCTGGATATCCATCTCCTCGGCCACGCCCAGGCAACAGTCGATGGCGGCCGGGGTCGAACCCCAGTCTTCATGCAGCTTGAGCCCTACCGCTCCCGCGGCGATCTGCTCGCGCAGCGCCTCGGGGCGCGAGGCATTGCCCTTGCCCAGCAGGCCAATGTTGATCGGCAGGCAGTCGGCAGCCTGGAGCATCCGCGCCAGGTACCACGGGCCAGGGGTACACGTGGTGGCATTGGTGCCCGTGGCCGGCCCGGTGCCACCGCCGATGAAGGTGGTGACGCCACTGGTCAGCGCTTCTTCCACCTGTTGCGGACAGATGAAGTGGATGTGCGAGTCGATGCCGCCGGCGGTGACGATCTTGCCTTCGGCCGCGATCACTTCGGTGCCGGGGCCGACGGGAACGGTGACACCCGGCTGCACGTCAGGGTTACCGGCTTTGCCGATGGCGGCGATACGCCCGTGCTTGACGCCGATGTCGGCCTTGACGATGCCCCAGTGGTCGATGATCAGGGCGTTGGTGAGCACCAGGTCCATGGCCTCGGCGGCGAGCATCTGGCCCTGCCCCATACCATCGCGGATCACCTTGCCGCCGCCGAACTTGACCTCTTCGCCATAGACGGTGAAATCCTTCTCCACCTCCACCCACAGCGCGGTGTCGGCCAGGCGCACCCGGTCGCCGACGGTGGGGCCGAACATGTCGGCATAGGCGCGGCGTGAAATACGGCTCATGCCCTGCCCTCCAGTGCGCCCATCACCTTGCCCTGGAAGCCGTAGACCTCGCGTTTGCCCGCATAGGCCACCAGCTGCACGGTACGTGATTGGCCGGGTTCGAAGCGCACGGCGGTGCCTGCCGGGATGTCGAGGCGAAAGCCGCGGCTCGGCTCGCGATCAAACACCAGCGCGTCGTTGACTTCATAAAAGTGGTAATGCGAACCGACCTGCACCGGCCGGTCGCCATGGTTGGCAACGCTGACGCTGACCGTTTCACGGCCGACGTTGAGTTCGATGTCGCCGGCGGCGGTCTGGATTTCACCTGGGATCATGCTGGGCTCCTCGGCCAAGTCAGACGATGGGGTCATGCACGGTCACCAGCTTGGTGCCGTCGGGGAACGTGGCCTCGACCTGCACGTCATGGAGCATCTCGGGCACACCGTCCATGACCTGCTCGCGGCCGATCACTTCGCGGCCCAGGCTCATCAGCTCAGCCACCGTGCGGCCATCGCGGGCGCCTTCGAGCACTGCGGCACTGATCAACGCCACCGCTTCCGGGTAGTTGAGCTTGAGGCCACGGGCCAAGCGCCGTTCCGCCAGCAGCGCGGCGGTGAACAGCAGCAGTTTGTCTTTCTCTCTTGGGGTCAGCTCCATGGCGCTCTCTCAGGTGGCCCAGATGCGCGGCGGGCACGCCGGCAGGCCGAGAACGGCCGGCCGCAGCACGTGCCAGAGGCGCTGCAGGGTGTGTTGCAAGTGTTGGTTGTCGTGGTCGAGCAGGCGGATCACCAGCAGCGAACCGAGCAGGGTCGCGCCTGCGGGCGTGTCGAGTTCATCGAGCAGGGGCCGCACCTGTTCCAGTACGGACGGGTCTGCCGGGTATGCGCAAAAAGTCGCGAGCAGCGGGTGCCCGCCGAGTTTGTCGAGTTGGCCGCCGATGATGCGCAGGCGCTCGTGCAAGCCGGGGTCGTCAGGCAGTTCGATACACAGGCGGCTGTCCAGGGCGCCCTGTTCGAAACGTTCGCCCATTACCGGGCGCCCGAGGCACAGGGTTTCCCAGGCCAGCAAACGGGCGCCGGGCTCGAGGGTGAAGCGGCTGTCGAGGCTGGCACGGGCGCCGGAAAAGAAAATGCTGTCCTGTGGCAGCCACTCCAGTGTGCTGCCAGCTTGCAGGTGAAAGCGCTGGGTCAGCCATGCGGTAGGGCCAATGCTGCGGTAGAACTTGCTGGCACCCGGCATGGTCAGCAGCGCATGGCTGCCGGGTTCCAGGTGAATATCCAGCTCCAGGCGGTCACCGGCGACGATGCCGCCAGGCGGGTGCAGCACATAAACGTGGCACGGTGCGCCTTCTGGGTAGAACGGGCGCTGCACCAAAAGCGGGCCGAAATGCCGACGCGCACCAAGGCGGGTCACGCCACTGCGTTCGACGAAGCGCAACTGCAAGTGGGCGCTCCAGCCTGCGTCCTGTTCAGTGTGTTCGAGGCGCTCTGCCAGCAACATCCTATAGCCCCTGATATTCGTGGCCCGGCGGCCGTTACGAGCATCAGCGCAAGGCACCGATGTGCTGCAGGCCTGACCACTCGATCAAATTCGATTGGCTGGGATATAGCAGTTTGCGGGCCAACTACGCAGGTGAAGGCGCATGAAATATTTTCGCAGAGGCTCTGGCATGGGGCATACCGGCAGATTACGCACGATACGAGGGCGGGACTGGGCCCTGTTTCGGTGCTCAGCCACCCCGGCATCGCCAGACGCCGCACAAGACAGCCAGCCGGCACAAACCGTAGACTGCGACCTCGTTACCTATCGCCCACGGCCAAGGAATCGCCATGCCCCTCGCCCCTGCCATCCCCGTTCTGCGCATCTTCTCGGTCGACAAGGCCAAGGAGTTCTACCTCGATTTCCTCGGCTTCAGCCTGGACTGGGAGCACCGCTTCAGCCCGGACCTGCCGCTGTATGCGCAAATCCACCGCGACGGGCTGATCCTGCACTTGAGCGAGCATCACGGCGACGCCTGCCCAGGCTCGACTGTATTCGCCCGCACCGAGGATTTGCTGGCGCTGGAGCGCGAGTTGCTGGATAAACAGTACGGCTACGCGCGCCCGCAGGCCGAGCGCGTCGACTGGGGCCTGCAGATGCAGATCCGCGACCCGTTCGGCAACTTGCTGCGCTTCTGCCAGCAGATCGACGACGAGGCCACGCAATGAAAGCCCTGGGCAAACGCGAACTGGCGCGCCTCGAGCGCGAACTGGTCGCCTGCCTGACGGATGCCTGCGAAACCGCCAAGGCAGAAATTGTCGGGTTCCGCTGGTTGACTCACCGCCTGGACCCTGACGAATTTCCAACCAGCCTGCGCATTACCTGGGTGTTCGAGCGCGAAGCCGACAAGGCCGCGGCGCTTGCGGGCGACACCAAGGCACGCATGGTCAAGTTGACCTGCCAGGCGCTTGACGAGGCCGGTGTCAGCCTTGATCACCCCGCATGGCATGTGCGCTTTGACAGTGAAGAAGCCTGCGCACGCAGCCACGCCGGCGACTGGAACCGGCGATTGCAGGGGCGCTGATGCCAACAACCCTCGGAAATCCGGCAGATAGCGGCCAATTCGTGACTGGCCGTTCCCGATCCGCGACGGATGTATTATCGTGGCGAGGTGCGCATATAACAGCAGCCCGAGCGATCGGGCACCTGCAAGACAATCGAGGGTGTCATGAGTAACGAAAGCATTAACTGGGACAAGCTGGGTTTCGACTACATCAAGACCGACAAACGCTACCTGTCCGTATGGCGCAATGGTGAGTGGGACAAAGGCACCCTGACTGAAGACAACGTGCTGCACATCAGTGAAGGCTCCACGGCCCTGCACTATGGCCAGCAGTGCTTCGAAGGCCTCAAGGCCTATCGTTGCAAGGACGGCTCGATCAACCTGTTCCGCCCTGACCAGAACGCCGCCCGCATGCAGCGCAGCTGCGCGCGCCTGCTGATGCCGCACGTGCCGACCGATGTGTTCATCGAGGCGTGCAAGCAAGTGGTCAAGGCCAACGAGAAGTTCGTCCCGCCGCACGGCAAGGGCGCTCTGTACCTGCGCCCGTTCGTGATCGGTACCGGCGACAACATCGGCGTGCGCACCGCCCCTGAGTTCATCTTCTCGGTATTCGCCATCCCGGTTGGCTCGTACTTCAAAGGTGGCATGAAGCCGCACAACTTCCAGATCTCCAGCTTCGACCGTGCGGCCCCGCAAGGTACCGGCGCGGCCAAGGTCGGCGGCAACTACGCTGCCAGCTTGCAGCCGGGCGCTGAAGCCAAGAAAGCCAACTTCGCCGACGCCATCTACCTCGATCCGCTGACCCACACCAAGATCGAGGAAGTCGGTTCGGCCAACTTCTTCGGCATCACGGCCAACAACGAATTCGTCACTCCGAAATCGGCGTCGGTACTGCCAGGCATCACCCGCCTGTCGCTGATGGAACTGGCGTCCTCGCGCCTGGGCCTGACCGTGATCGAAGGCGATGTCGAAATCAACAAACTCGACCGCTTCATCGAAGCCGGTGCCTGCGGCACTGCCGCCGTGATCACCCCGATCGGTGGCATCGAGTTCAACGGCAAGCTGCACGTGTTCCACGACCTGGAAAAAGTCGGCCCCGTCACCCAGAAGCTCTACAACGAGCTGACCGGCATCCAGAGCGGCGACGTCGAAGCGCCAGCCGGCTGGATCGTCAAGGTCGTCTGAGCGGCCGCGCCACGCTGAAAAACGGGGCATGCCAGACGCTGGCATGCCCCGTTTTGTTTTCAGGCGGTGGTAGATGAATTTTTCTTAAATCGCCGTTTGGCTATTCTTTGGCACAATCAAGTCTCCCATAGACGCCCAGGAACGAGCATGCCACGCGTACTGACCATCGAAGACGACGCCGTCACCGGCCAGGAAATCGTCGCCGAACTTTCCAGCCACGGTCTGGATGTGGATTGGGCCGACAATGGCCGCGAAGGCCTGGCCAAGGCTATTGCCGGCGGCTACGACCTGATCACCCTGGACCGCATGCTGCCCGAAGTCGATGGCCTGACGATCGTCACCACCCTGCGCAATCTGAAAATCGCCACGCCGATTCTGATGATCAGTGCCCTGTCCGATGTCGATGAGCGCGTGCGTGGCCTGCGCGCCGGCGGCGATGATTACCTGACCAAGCCGTTCGCCTCCGACGAAATGGCCGCCCGGGTCGAAGTGCTGCTGCGGCGCAACAGCGTGCCGATGACCCAGACCCGCCTGCAGGTTGCCGACCTGCAGCTGGACCTGATCAGCCACGAAGCCCGCCGCGGCGAGCAGACGCTCAACCTGCTGCCGACCGAGTACAAACTGCTGGAATACCTGATGCGCCACAGCGGCCAGGTGATCACCCGGATGATGATCTTCGAGGAAGTCTGGGGCTACCACTTCGACCCCGGTACCAACCTGATCGACGTGCACATCGGCCGCCTGCGCAAGAAGATCGATTCCCCCGGGCAGTCGCCGCTGATCCGTACCGTACGGGGCTCCGGCTATGCCATTGCTGAACCCGTCTAAGGGCTGGAGCTCCTCGACCAGCCGCCTGCTGGCGCTGTACAGCTTCCTCTTCGTGGCCTGGAGCAGCATCCTCATGGGGGTGCTGTACTTTGAGGTTTCCAGTTACCTGAACAAGCTCACCCGCCACTCGATGCTGCAGCGCCAGCACCTGTTCGCGCACATGAGCGGCAAGCAACTGGACGACGCCCTGATCGCCAGCCAGGCATTCGAGGAGCGCGCCTTCGACGCCTACGGCCTGTTCGATGCACAGCTCAACCCGATCGGCGGGCGCATCCGTGCCATTCCGCCGGAGCTTGGCATGGACGGCAAGGTGCATGAACTCAAGCGCTGCCTGGACGCCGATGACCCGCACATGCCGCGTGACAGCTGCGATGCGGTTGCGATCAAGGTGCAGGATGGCCGCTGG
The DNA here is from genome assembly GCF_044744955.1 of Pseudomonas sp. NPDC087185. Lineage (NCBI taxonomy): Bacteria > Pseudomonadati > Pseudomonadota > Gammaproteobacteria > Pseudomonadales > Pseudomonadaceae > Pseudomonas > Pseudomonas sp. NPDC087185. Next base: position 601,009 of record NZ_JBIUZK010000003.1, read on the forward strand.
CTGGTGCTCTTTCGCGACAATGGCTCGCTGTTCGTGGTGACCCGCATCATCCTAGATGCGTTGCTGTGGGGCATCTCCCTGACTTTGATACCAGGTTTTGCCGGCTGGTACCTGCTGCGACGCAGGCCGCTCAAGCGCATCCGCGCGATTCAGGCCCAAGCCGAGCTGATTGTCGCCGGTGACCTGACCCATCGCCTGCCGCTGTCGGCGCGGCGTGACGAACTGGACATGCTGGCCGCTATCGTCAACGCCATGCTCGACCGTATCGAACGGCTGATGCACGAGGTCAAAGGCGTGTGCGACAACATTGCCCACGACCTGCGCACGCCGCTGACCCGCCTGCGCGCGCAGCTGTACCGCATTCGCCAGCAAAGCGCGGTGGACTCACCACAAGCCGAGGCGCTGGACCAGGCGATTGGCGAAACCGATACCCTGATGGCGCGTTTTCGCGGGTTATTGCGCATCAGTGAGCTGGAGGACCGCCAGCGTCGAGCCGGCTTCGTTCAGCTGGACCCGCATGATTTGCTGGTGGAGTTGCACGATTTTTACCTGCCGCTGGCCGAAGACGGCAGCATTCGCCTGAACCTGCAGCAGCCTGCGCAATTGCCGGCATTGCATGGGGACCGTGAGTTACTCTTCGAGGCATTGGCCAACCTGGTGGGCAATGCCATCAAGTTCACGCCTGAAGGCGGACGGGTGGGCATCACGGCGAGCCAGGATGATGCGGGCGTGCATATTGCCATCGAGGACAGTGGGCCGGGGATTCCCGAAGAAGAGCGAACTGCAGTGCTGAAGCGGTTCTATCGCAGCGAGGAAGGCCACCGCCATGCGGGGTTCGGGCTGGGGTTGTCGATCGTTGCGGCGATCGTCGACCTGCATGGGTTTGGGCTGGAGATTGGCGAAAGTGAGTTGGGTGGGGCGAAGCTGGTGTTGCATTGCCCGCTGGCTGGGCCCGTCAAGTAAAGCCCGGGGCCGCAAAGCGGCCCCAGCTGCATCAGTCAGTCAGCCAGACGCCAGGTAGTCGCACCCTTGCTGTCTTCCAGCACCACGCCCATGGCGGTCAGCTGGTCACGGATACGGTCGGACTCGGCCCAGTTCTTGTCTGTCCGCGCCTGCAGGCGCGCCTGGATCAAGGCTTCGACTTCAGCCGCATCGACCTTGCCTTCAGCCCCTGCACGCAGGAAATCATCGGCCTCCAGCTGCAGCACACCCAGCACATCACCCAGCTCACGCAGGCGACCGGCCAGGCCAGCAGCAGCCTCCGGGTCGCTGTCGCGTAGGCGGTTGATCTCGCGCACCAGGTCGAACAGCACGGCGCAGGCTTCCGGGGTGCCGAAGTCATCGTTCATCGCCACGCTGAAACGCTCTACAAACGCCTCGCCACCCTTGGCCGCCACGCGCGGCAGGCCGCGCAGTGCGTGATAGAACCGCTCGAGGGCGCCCTTGGCATCACGCAGGCTGTCTTCGGAGTAGTTGATGGCGCTGCGGTAGTGGCTGGCCACCAGCAGGTAACGCACCACCTCCGGGTGGTACACATCGAGCACGTCACGGATGGTGAAGAAGTTGTTCAACGACTTGGACATCTTCTCGCCATTGATACGGATCATGCCGCAGTGCATCCAGGCGTTGGCGTATTGCTTGCCAGTGGCCGCTTCGCTCTGCGCGATCTCGTTCTCGTGATGCGGGAACTCCAGGTCGCTGCCGCCACCGTGGATGTCGAAGCTCTCGCCCAGGCAGCAGGTGGACATCACCGAGCACTCGATATGCCAGCCCGGACGGCCCGGGCCCCACGGCGAATCCCAGTAGGGCTCGCCCGGCTTGACGCCCTTCCACAGCACGAAGTCGAGCGGGTCTTGCTTGGCTTCGTCGACTTCGATGCGGGCACCGATGCGCAGGTCTTCGATTTTCTTGCGCGACAGCTTGCCGTAGCCGACGAACTTGCCGACGCGGTAGTACACGTCGCCATTGCCCGGTGCGTAGGCGTAACCCTTGTCGATCAAGGTCTGGATCATCGCGTGCATGCCGGCGATATGGTCGGTGGCACGCGGCTCCAGGTCCGGTTTGAGGATGTTCAGGCGGCGCTCGTCCTCGTGCATCGCATCGATCATGCGGGCGGTCAGCGCGTCGAACGTTTCGCCGTTCTCGTTGGCCCGGTTGATGATCTTGTCGTCGATGTCGGTGATGTTGCGCACGTAGGTCAGCTCATAGCCGCTCTTGCGCAGCCAGCGGGTGACCAGGTCGAAGGCCACCATGCTGCGGCCGTGGCCCAGGTGGCAGTAGTCGTACACGGTCATGCCGCAGACGTACATGCGCACCTTGTTGCCATCGAGCGGCTTGAAGGCTTCCTTGGTTTTGCTCAGCGTGTTGTAGATGGTAAGCACGGCGGTTCCTTAGCTGCCCCAGGAGTCACGCAGGGTGACGGTGCGGTTGAACACCGGGCGGCCCGGCTGGCTGTCCTTGAGGTCGGCGCAGAAGTAGCCTTCGCGCTCGAACTGGAAGCGGTCTTCAGGCTGCGCCTGGCCCAGCGACGGCTCGGCGCGGCAACCGGTCAGCACTTGCAGGGAATCCGGGTTGATGTTGTCGAGGAAGCTGGCGCCCTCCTCGGCCTTTTCCGGGTTCGGCGAGCGGAACAGGCGGTCGTACAGGCGTACTTCACATTCGACGCTGGCGTCTGCCGGCACCCAGTGGATCACGCCCTTGACCTTGCGGCCCTCGGGGTTCTTGCCCAGGGTGTCCGGGTCGTACGAGCAGCGCAGCTCGACAATGTTGCCGTCGGCATCCTTGATCGCCTCGTCGGCACGGATCACGTAGCTGCCGCGCAGGCGCACTTCACCGGCCGGTTCCAGGCGCTTGTAGCCCTTGGGCGGCGCCTCCATGAAATCGTCGCGGTCGATGTACAGCTCGCGGGCGAACGGCAACACGCGCACGCCCATGTCTTCCTTCGGGTGGCGCGGCAGTTCGAGCTGCTCGACCTGGCCTTCCGGGTAGTTGGTGATCACCACTTTCAACGGGCGCAGCACGCACATGGCGCGCGGCGCCGTGCGGTCGAGGTCGTCACGGATGCTGAATTCGAGCATCGACATGTCGACCACGCCGTCGGAACGGTTGGTGCCGACCATCTCGCAGAAGTTGCGGATCGAGGCCGGGGTGTAGCCACGGCGGCGGAAGCCCGACAGGGTCGACATGCGCGGGTCGTCCCAGGCGCTGACGTGCTTTTCGTCGACCAGTTGCTTGAGCTTGCGCTTGGAGGTGATGGTGTAGTTCAGGTTCAGGCGGCTGAACTCGTACTGGCGCGGGTGCGCCGGGACCGGCAGGTTGTCGAGGAACCAGTCGTACAGCGGGCGATGGCCTTCGAACTCCAGGGTGCAGATCGAGTGAGTGATGCCCTCGATGGCGTCGGACTGACCATGGGTGAAGTCGTAGTTCGGGTAGATGCACCACTTGTCACCGGTCTGGTGGTGGTGGGCGTGGCGGATGCGGTACAGGATCGGGTCGCGCAGGTTCATGTTCGGCGAGGCCATGTCGATCTTGGCGCGCAGCACGCGCTCGCCATCCTTGAACTCACCGGCCTTCATGCGTGCGAACAGGTCGAGGTTCTCTTCGACGCTACGCTCGCGGAACGGGCTGTTCTTGCCAGGCTCGGTCAGGCTGCCACGGTACTCCTTGGCTTGATCAGGGGTCAGGTCGCAGACATAGGCCTTGCCACGCTTGATCAGTTCAACGGCCCAGTCGTGCAGCTGGTCGAAGTAGTTGGAGGCATAACGCACGTCGCCGGCCCAGTCGAAGCCCAGCCATTTGACGTCGCTCTGGATGGCGTCGATGTATTCCTGGTCTTCCTTGGCCGGGTTGGTGTCGTCGAAGCGCAGGTGGCAGACGCCGCCGAACTCCTTGGCCAGGCCGAAGTTGACGCAGATCGACTTGGCATGGCCGATGTGCAGGTAGCCATTGGGCTCCGGCGGGAAACGAGTGACGATGCTGGTGTGCTTGCCCGAGTCCAGGTCGGCCTGGATGATCGGCCGCAGGAAGTTCGCAGGGACGGCGGGGGCGCCTTTGGCAGCGGCGTTGGGCGCGTTGTCGGCAGTGGGCTTGCTCATAGGATCCTTGAATGCACGTGTCCGGCCTGGGTAGGCCGATTGAATCAAAGGGCCTATCATAGCCGAAGCAGTCAAGCTGCTGACAGCCGGGCCCGGACAAACTGCCGTGATTTATCGCAGCTTTTTGCCGCAGGCTGGCAAAATGGCCAGTGCGCGCCATGTGTCGCGGTCGCCCGATCCTGCGTCAGGTGACTACAGGCGCACTGCGCACCCTAATTCCCGAATGCCATGAAAGAGCGAATTTCAGCATGTCCAAAGTCAAACTGAGCACCAACCACGGCGACATCGTCCTGCAACTGAATGCCGAGAAGGCGCCGGTGACCGTCGCCAACTTCATCGAGTACGTCAAAGCCGGCCACTTCACCAACACCGTGTTCCACCGTGTGATCAAAGGTTTCATGATCCAGGGCGGCGGTTTCGAACCGGGCATGAACGAGAAGCGTGATAAGCGTCCGAGCATCCAGAACGAAGCCGACAACGGCCTGAAGAACAACAAGTACACCATTGCCATGGCCCGCACCATGGACCCGCACTCGGCCTCCGCGCAGTTCTTCATCAATGCTTCGGACAACGACTTCCTCAACCACAGCGGCAAGAACACCCAGGGCTGGGGCTACGCGGTATTCGGTGAAGTGGTCGAAGGCACTGAAGTCGTCGACGCCATCGAAAAGGTCGCCACCGGCTCCAAGGCTGGCCACCAGGACGTGCCGAAGGACGACGTGATCATCGAGAAAGCCGAGATCATTGAGTGATACTGCTGATCTCTGATCTGCACCTGCAAGAAGAACGCCCGGACATTACCCGGGCGTTTCTTGATCTGCTCGACGGCCGCGCACGCCACGCCAAGGCGTTGTACATCCTTGGCGACTTCTTCGAAGCGTGGATCGGCGACGACGCCATGACACCGTTCCAGCAGTCGATCTGCCAGGCCTTGCGCCAGCTGAGCGACAGTGGCACGGCAATCTATCTGATGCACGGTAACCGTGATTTTCTGATTGGCGAGGCGTTCTGCAAGGCCGCCGGCTGCACCCTGCTGGCCGACCCGAGCGTGATCACGCTCGGCGGCGAACAGGTGTTGCTGATGCACGGTGACACCCTGTGCACCCGTGACGTGGCCTACATGAAAATGCGCCGTTACCTGCGTAACCGGTTGAGCCTGTGGATTTTGCGGCACCTGCCGCTGCCCACCCGACAGAAACTGGCACGCAAGCTGCGCAGCGAAAGCCGCGCACAAACGCGCATGAAGGCGACCGAAATCGTCGACGTCACGCCGGAGGAAGTGCCAAAGGTCATGGCGGCGCACGGTGTGAAAACGCTGGTGCATGGCCACACCCACCGGCCCGCGATACACAAGCTGGTGGTCAACGGTGAGCCTGCCCGGCGCATCGTGTTGGGCGATTGGGACCGTCGCGGCTGGACCTTGCAGGTGGATACGCAGGGCTTTCAGCTGGAGCCGTTCGAGTTTTCCTGAAACCGATCGCTTTGTCGTTCCGGCCTCATCGCCGGCAAGGCGGCGCCCACAAGGCACTCTACTGTTCGCAAGAGCAGCGGTTTACCTGTGGGAGCCGGCTTGCCGGCGATGAGAGCGGTGCAGATTACAACTCAGGGCTGGCGCGCTACCGTCCCCTTGTCCCGCTCACTGATCACATACTGTCGGTATTCAGGGTCAGCCTTGATCTGCGCCTCGGTGAACGGAATCGGCGCCAACTGCTTGGCCGAAAACGCCTTGGTCTGGTCGCCCGAATGCGCCGAAGCGGCTTCGCTGGACTGTGAGAAGGCCAACAATCCCCGCGCCTGCGGCCCTTTGTCGGTAAAGCTGACCAGCTGCAAGTAACTGGTACCGCTGACCACCAGGCGCTTGCCTGGCCCATGCGGCACACTGTAGATCGCGTTGTACACCCCCAACCCCTGCGGACCACCCGGCACCGGCGTGCCGTCGGCCGCCTGCTGGATCTGCCCCCAACGGCTGTCTTCAGCAACACCGGCCTTGGCTACCTGCTGCACTGAAGCCAGCGCCGCTTCGCGCAGCAACGTGCGCACCGCCGCCTGTTCAACCGCCAACCCGCGCGGGGTGTGCTGGGGGTCTGCAGGGTCAAAAGCCACTCGCCAGCTTTCTGGGTGCTTGGCCAATGCCTGGACGATATTCTGGAAATGCACCCAGCCAATACCGCTGTTCAGGTCAGCCTTGCCATTCCAACTTGCCAGGCTTGTGCACAGCGCCTGCAGGTCGGCCTCGGCGCCTTTGCACCATTGCAGCAGGTCCGGCAGCAGCAGGCTGGCCAGGTAGACCTCGTCATCCATCACCATGTCTTGCAGGTCTTGCACGCCGAGCTTGGCATTGCCTTGCAGGCGCGCCAAGGCGAAGCGCCCGCGCATGCCCAGGGGTTGGTCGCTGCGGCTGATGAGCGGCGAGTAGCCGGTCAACGGCTGGGCCGGGTTGGTCATCCAGGCCGGGTCGTTGGAGCTCTGCACGAAATCGTCGCGCTCAAGGCTCGGCAACCGGTGGGCCGGGAAGATACCAGGCTGCGCCGCCTGCGCATCCACCTTCCATTGGCAGGCGCTGCGCGAGCCGTCAAGCACCACCAACGGCCCTTGCGCCGCTGGGTTGCTGCACTGGCTCAACAACTGTTGGTCCACATACGGCACCACCGATTGGTTCAGGTACAGCGCTCGGCCACCAGCATCGACGGCCAACGTATTGACCCAAGGGATGCCTTGCAGCTGCTCGACCGAACCCTTGAGGGCATCCAGGCTATCGGCCCGGTTGATGCGATACCACTGCTGCAGCACCCGGGTGTTGTCCAGGTTGGCGTCACGCAGGCTGTAGGCTGCTTTGTTGTCCCAGTCAAGACGGCCGGGCCACTGCACCACCGGCCCGAAGTTGGAGCTGTAGATCTGCCGCTCGACTTGGCTCAGCGTGCCATCAGCGGCCTTGACCGTGACGCTCACGGCCTGCTTGGCCAGCGGCAATGACTTGCCATCGAGCAAGTAGCGGGTCGGGTCTTTGGGGTCCAGCTGCAAACGGTAGAGGGTAAAGTGCTTGGAGGTGTCCACGGTGTGGGTCCAGGCCAGGTGCCGGTTGAAACCGATGTTCACCACCGGCAAGCCGGGCAACGCGGCGCCCATCACATCCAGTTGGCCGGGGATGGTCAATTGCATCTGGTAGAAACGCATACCACCCATCCAGGGAAAATGCGGGTTGGCCAGCAGCAGGCCACGGCCATTGGCCGAGCGTTCTGCGCCCACCGCAACGGCGTTGCTGCCGCGCTCGGAAGCGAAGCGTTGCTGCAGGGCCAGTGCCGGGCCAAACGCCGGCATCGCGTGCTGGCTCGCCAATTGCGGCGGCTGCGCGGCCGCCAGTGCCTCGACGAACTGGCCCAGGCCGCCCTCCGCCAGCAAGCGCCGGGTCAGCTTGATCAGGTCCAGGCTGGTGATCGGCCGCAGCCATTCGCCATCCCCGCACTCCGCCGGCAACCCCTGACCACGACGCTCGGCAAGCGCGCGGTTGAAGCCGCTGGCATAGCCCTCCAGCAAGTCACGCACCGGGGCAGGTTGGGCCTGGAGAAAGCCGCTCACTGCGGCCGGCGAATTGAGCCAGGTAAAAAATACGTCGCTGGCCAGGTTGCCGCGCTGTTCGACGGTCTTGCCTTGCGCGCCGAAGTAGCGCGAGCGTTCCCCGTTGACGGTCAGCACCTCGTTGGCCAGCAGGCACAGGTTGTCCTGGGCATAGGCATAGCCAATGCCGTAACCGAGGCCACGCTCATCCTTGGCCACGATATGCGGCACGCCAAAACTGGTCCGGCGGATCTGCGCGCTCACATCAGTACTGGTTTCCCGCGCCTGCACGGCAATGCTGGAGGCGACCAACGCAGCCGCCAGGCTCGCGCAGGTCAGGGGACGCGAAATAGAGAACACAGGCATTCCTCGGATTCAGGGATCATTCCCGATCAGACGAACGGATGGATGAAAATTTTACGCAGGACGGGCGGCTGAATCGTCTTCATGAACAGCAACGAAACTTTTTCGCACAAATTCTGCAGATTTTCCGTTCTCATTCGTCCTAGTAAGTGAGGCACCCATATTTCGGGATAGTCCACGAAAAGGAGCATTCACATGTACAACCCGCAACCCACATTGCAGACCGGGCGCGCCCCGGCCAAGGCGACCAATGGACAGGACGCCTGCGGGGAAGAGCGTGTCGGTAACGAACAGATTCGCGAGCTGCTGCGCACCTATGGCCTGCGCACCAGCCTGATCCGCCTGAAGGTGATCGATGCCCTGCACAGCGCTGGCCGCACCGGCCGCAGTATTGGCGTGCGCGGTGTGCACGCGCAACTCGAGCAACTGGACATTCCGCTGTCGTTCCTGAGCGTGCGCGAAGTGCTCAAGCGGCTGTGCGCGGAAGGCGTGATCAGCCTCGGCAGCGACAAGTGCTACAGCCTCAACCCGCAAGCGCGCGCCGTGCTCGAGCAACCCGCGCCGCGTTGAACGCAGGGCCGGCCAGCACTGGCCGGCCGGCACGGGTCAGGGCTTGACCTTGCGCCGTAGAATCCCGTTGATCACGACCACCACCACCGCAATGGCGATGGCCAGCATCTGGAAGGTCTGCTCAGTGATCGTGCCCTGCTTCTGCAGGTGAGAGAGGCCCAGCATGAGGCCCAGCACCACCAGGATGATCAGGAGTGAATATTTAAGGCGCTGCACGTGTGTCATTGAAATGTCCTTGCAACATCGGGGGCAATTGGCTCGCAGCGAGCCGCGGCAATGATACAACGCCGGCGCCCTTCGGCGCTGCATTTCCTGCTTTGCGGAGCAGCCCAGGGCTGAAAGCGTTGCGGTTGGATTGCCGCCCAGACTGGAGCCACCGGGCTCCAATTCGCCCTCTCATCGGGTTACGCCCCCCCCTCCCTGCCCATGCCCTGGACAGGTAGCAGTCCCTCCCCTTGATTAGCAGCTCCCCTTGCGCATGAGGGTGCAGGCACCCATTTGGCTCATGAAAAGTGACGTAATGAAAAATCAGGGCTTGCGGGGCACCACTGAAGCGATGTCCTACATGCAGCGAAATTAATGCCTGCAAGTTCTGCCTACCAAGGCTACAAGCACCAGCCCAATTGCCACCTAGCGACAGCCTTTGCCACTCACAGACAATCCAGTCCTGCCAACGACAGCCCGCCGCTGGCCATCGCTGACCCGCTATCACGGATCTTCAAAACATCGCGCCCCATCTCGCGCGAGGGAGCCTCACATGGAATTGCCAGATCTAACAGCCATCGACATCAGCCAGCTACCCCATTCGCTGCAGGCGCTGATTGAATGCATCGGTATCGAAAACGCCTACCAGCTGACCTGCGTGTACGGTGGCAGGCCAAAATACATTCCCAAGCACCGCGAGCGAACCAAGCTCGCCGACGTCCTCCCTCGCGAGGCGCTCGACGCCCTGATCAAGCGTTTTGCCGGCGTGGCCCTGGAAATCCCCAAGGCCGATCATTTCCTGCGGCAACTGCGCAATCTGCAAATCCAGAAGGAGAGCGCCGACGGCTTGTCGCGCAGCCTGCTGGCTGACAAGTACGGCCTGAGCCTGCGTCAGATTGGAAACATCCGCCGTCAGGAGCCCTGCGCCCGCTAACTGCACCGCGCACGCCCGACTCCAACGCGTCAAATGCGGCCGCCACCGTGCGCCAACGGTGGCTCTCAGAAATCGCGTTTGTAGAAGATATCCAGTGAACTCGCCAGCCCGCTGGCCGCCTCCAGGTAAACCTTCTTGCTCAGTTTGTAGCGCAGTGCGATGGTGTTGGCCGGCTCGAACACTCCCACCCCGTAACGCAGGCTCAGCTTTTCGGTCAGGTTGCCGCTGGCCACCACACTGGTGGTGTTGCCGGAGCCTTCGGTGTCCAACTGGAAGTCATCGATGCCCAGGCTAGACGCCAGGCTGCCGGTGACTCCAGCACTGCCAGCCAGCCCCAGCCCCAGGGCAGCCTGTGCCAGCATGTTGTTGTCTTCGCTTGAGGTGCTCAGCGGGCGACCCAGCACCAGGTAAGACAACGCTTGTTCCTGGCTCATGGCCGGCTCCGAAAACACCTTGGTAGTGGGTTGTTCGGCGTTGCCACTCAAGCGAATACCCGCGATCACATCATCGACCTGACGAATAGCTTCGATATCCAGGTAGGGCTGATCGATGGGCCCGGCGAACAAGAGGCGCGCGCGGCGAATGGTCAAGCGTTGCCCATAGGCCCGGTAGCGGCCGTCGGCCAGGCTCAGCTCGCCGCGCGTGTCCATATTGTCGCCGATGTGCACATGGCCGAGCAGGTTGGCGGTCAGGCCGAAGCCACTGAACGACAGCTTGTCTTGCCCCACCTGCACATCGATGTCCATGGCCATCGCCATGGGCGCTTTGCCCTCCTCCGTCTGATGGCCGACGATGACGGTGTCATCCGACACCTTGACGGTCGACGGCGGCAACTCACGCACGGTGATCTTGCCTTTGGGTACCAACACCTTGCCGGTGACCGCCAGTTTGTCGTCGATCAGGCGCAGGGTAAGGTCCGGCGCTACTTCGAGCGTTGCGTAGGGTTCGACGGTGACCGGCAACTGCTGGCCCTGCAAGCGCAGGTCCATGCCCAGGGCCTGGCCCCAGGTCAGATGGCCGGCCAGTTGGCCACGGCCCACCTCGCCGCTGCGCCAGTTGCCATTGAGCTGCACCTGCTCGCCAGCGATCAGCGCCTGCAGCGACAGTTCCTTCAAACTGACCGGCAGCTCGGCGCCACTGACTTCGCCACCGCTGAGCATGAGGTTGCCGTTGACTTGCGGGGCCAGCAAGGTGCCGGTCAACCGGCCGCTGCCATTCAATTGCCCGGTCAGGCGCTCGACCATAGGGACGAACGGCCGGGCAATCGACAGGTCCAGGCCGGCAAGACGGAAATTACCCGACAGCGGCTTGTCCTTGCCCAGCGGATCGATGCGGGCGTCTAGGTTCAGTTCACCGAGGCGCTCGCCACGAAAACTCAAACGTGTATCGATACGACGCGGCGCCAGGGTGCTGTCCAGGCGCAAGGCCTGGTAAGGGAAATCGATCCAGCGCCCGTTGTCGCGCACCCTCAGCGTGCCGCCACTGGCATCGACGCTGAAGGTGCCTTTGGGGCCGCTGGCCGGAATGTCCAGGTTGACGTCCGCATTGAGCAGGCCCTGCCAGGCGAAATCTTTCGGCAGCCATTGGGCCAGGCTGTCGAGCGGGAACTGCTTGAGGTGGTAGCGCAGGCGCGGCTCGGGCGCAAGGCGCTGATCTTCGCCACACAAACTCGCCTGACCGGAACGCCAGCAGTGCGCGCCAAAGTCCAGCTGACCGCTGGCCAGCCGTTGCAGGCGTGCCGGTGCCTGCAGCTGCCAAGCCTGGCCGCCGGCCTGGACGCTGCCACTGGCCAGGCGGCCACGCCAGTCGCCCTTGCTCAGCTGGCCATCCAGCCCCAGGTCGAGTTTCAACTGCGGCCCATCGAGGCCAAGGGTCAAGGCCTGCTGGCGGATATCGCCCTTGCCGTTGGCGCGCAAGGTGCCCAGTACGGTGTCGCCCAGGCGGATACCGTTGGCCTTGAGGTCGACAACGCCGCGCTGGGCATTGTCCAGGCGCGCATCCAGGTCCAGGCGCTGAATGCGGTTCTCCTCCTGAGCCAGTTGCTGGCCCTGCAGTGTCAGGGTGCCCTGGGGAGCAGTGAGCGTGCCGCTGAGGTCCAGCCTGCCTTTGGCCTGCCCTTGCAGCCCCGGCCACAGTTGGCCCAGGCGCGGCAAGTCGAGATCGACGCGGCCTGCCAGCCGCTGCTGCAGGCTGCCACTGCCGTTGATGCGGTTGTCGCCCAGCTGCACCGCGAGGGCGCCGAGGGTCCAGGTCTGCCCGGCTCCTTGCGCCTCGACCTTGAGTACTGCCGGCTGGCCACGCAGGCGGCCCTTGAGGTCAAGCTGCGCGTCGAGGGTCAGCTGCTCGCCCTTCATTTCACCTTTGCTGCGCAAGGGGCCAGCCAAGGTGCCGGGCAATTCGGCCAGCCAGAAGGCCGGGTCGAGTGCCGACAACTGCAGGTCGACATCCCAGGCCAGGGTATCGGCAAAGCGCACGGCCACACTGCCCGCGGCTTTGCCTTGCCCCGCCGTGAGGGCGAGCTGTGGCAAACGGGCCTGGCCCAAGTCGCCCTCGAACGGGCTGGCCAGGGTGAACGCCCCGGCAGGGCCGTCGAGGTCGCCGTGGAACGTACCTTGGTAATTGCCATCACGGTATTGCACCTGGGCATTGAAGCGCTTGACCGTGACTTCTGGTGGCGTCTCCAACGGATACAGGCGCAACCAGGGGAAATCTTGCCAGTCGAGTCGGGCATCGGCCACCAGGCCCTGCTGCCAGTCGGCGCTGGCCTGCAGCTTGACCCGCTGGGTATCACTTGCGGAGAGGTCCAGGGCATCCAGCTTTGCGCCCTTGGCATCGACCTTGCCCGCCAGGACCAGGGCAATCGGTGCCTGCTCGGCCGGCAGGCTGGCACTGCCCGACAGCTGATACCCCTTGAGCAAGTCGCCCTTGGCATCGAGCTTGAGCTGGTTTAGTTGCAGCGTGTCCGGCAGCGATGCCGCAGGCTTGAAGCTGTCGGATCGGATCTGCAACGTTGCCGGCAGATGCTCGGCCAAGGCTTGCAACTCGCCGGTCAGCCGGGCATTGAGATAGCCGCTGCTGGTCGCGTCGAGTTCGAGGCTTTTCTGCAACTCACCTTTGGCGGTCAGCGCCAATTGCCAGGCCTGGCCTTCCACCGCTGGCAATTGCACCTGCCCCTGAAGCTGCACCGGCCAGTCGCCCTCGGGCTGCACGTCCCCCTGCAGGTTCAGCTGCAGATCATCGCGCTGCAACTGCAGGCTATCGACTCGCAGCCCGGTGGTCGTCCAGTGCGCCGCCAGGTGCAGATCACCGAGCAAGTCGCTGCCATCGAGGCGCAACTGGCCCACCTTGACTTCACCCAACTCGATCGCCACCGGCAGCCGCAACGCCGGCAATTGCAACGGGCCGCTCTCGGCAGGTTGATCGCTTGGCGCAAAGGCCATGTCGATGCGCTGGGCGTGCAGCTGATTGATGCACAACGTGGCACGCAGCAAGCAGGCGGGCGACCAGTTAAGCAACGGTGCCTGCACTTCAACCCGGTTGCCAGCGTCGACCCAGCTCAAGCGACTGGCCTGCCAACTGCCCGCCAGACGCCCCTGAAAGTCGTTGACCTCCAGCCCCGGCACGCGCGCCAGCAGCCAACGGCTTCCGCCTTCGGTGCCGAGCAACATGCCCAGGGCCAGGGCCACCAGCAGCACGCTGCCGAGCACACCCAGCAGAATGAATTTGAACACACGCATCACAGCTCAGGCCCCATGGAGAAGTGCAGGCGAATACCACCGTCGTCGTCGAGGGCCTTGGCCAGGTCCAGGCGCAACGGCCCGACCGGCGATACCCAGCGCACACCGAAGCCAACCCCGGTCTTGAGGCTGGGCAGTTCCAGTGTATTGAATGAATTACCCTGGTCGACGAAGGTCGCCACACGCCACTTATCGGTCAGCGAATACTGGTACTCGACACTGCCGGCCACCAGGTAGCGGCCACCGATGCGGTCGCCGTCGCTGTTTTTCGGCGACAGCGTCTGGTAGTCGTAACCCCGTACGCTCTGGTCACCACCGGCGAAGAAGCGCAACGACGGCGGGATGTTGTTCTTGTAACCGTTGGTGGCGCTGCCACCAAACTGCACCCGGCCGAGCAAGCGGTGGTTGTGACCGAGGGTGGTCAGGCCTTTGAGCAGCACGTTGCCGTGCAGCAGGTTGGTGTCGGAAACCAGCCCTTCCTTGGCCACCTGGGTATCGAACTGCAGGCGGTAGCCGTTGTGCGGGTCGATGCGGTTGTCGCTGCGCAGGTAGGAGAAACTCACACCCGGCATCAACAGGTTGCTCAAGCCTGAGTCGTCGCCCAAGCGGTACTCTTCACGCTGGTACTTGAGCGAGATCACCCGCTGCCAGCCGCTGGGCAGTTTGCTGTGCCACTCGGGGCCCACTGTCAGCAGCTTGCTGAGGGTGTCGGTGCCGGCGATCTCTTCGTTCTGGTAGCCGCCGGCGAAGCGCAGCTTGTCGGTCAGGGGTGGGTCGAGGGGCACGTCGTACCACAGGCCTACGTTCTGCCGGGGCGCCGACAGTTCGGTTTCCCAGCCATAGCTGTGGCCTTGGGGGTTGACCCAGTGACGCGTCCAGTTGGCCTTGCCACGAGGGCCGACGTCGGTCGAGAAACCCAGGCCCAGGCCCATGGTTCTGGGCTTGCGGGTATCGAGGCGCACGTCCACCGGGATTTGCTCGGCCACGGCGGCGGTAGGTGCGGCATCGACCCGCACGCCCTCGAAATAGCCGCTAGATTGCAGGTCGTTGTTGAGTTCGGCGATCAGTTCGGAATCGTAAGGGGTGCCAGGCTTGAATGAGACCATGCGTTGCAGCAGGTCCTCATCCAGCGGCGTATCACCACTGAACCTGACCGCTCCCAGGCGATAGCGCGGACCGCTCTGGTAGATCAGCTCGATATCGGCCACCCCGGCCTGCGGGTCGACCGACAGGCGCTGGCGGCTGAAGCGGCCGCTGAAAAAGCCGTAGCGTGAGGCCTGGTTCTGGATCAGCCGCTTGGCGTCCTCGTACAACCCATGGTTGAGTTGTTCCCCAGCGCGCAGCGCCTTGCTGTCGGGTACGCGGAATGCCTTCATCTCGCTGGCCGGCCCTTCGATGCGCACGGTGACGTTGCGCAGCCTCACAGGCTCGCCAGGGTCGATGTGGATGATCAGCGTTGCGTGCTGGTCGGCCTTGGCGGGCGGCTTGACCTCGGTATCGATCTGCGCCTGATAGTAGCCAAGTGCTTGCGCGGCTTTGCGCGCCTGCTCCTGCGCCCCGCGGCTGAAGCGCAGCAGCGCCTCTTCATCGCGGTTTCCAAGGGTGCCGATGTAGCCTTCGACATTGGCCTTGAGCGCCTTGTTGGCTGGTTTTACCTGCACCAGCAACTCGCTCTGGCCCCATGCTGCGAAACTGGCGGCCCAGAATACCAGGCCCCAGGTGAGTCTTCCTGAATACGTCATGCGGCGCATGCTACCAGAGCCAGGCGCTCAAGGGAGCCGCCTGTCAGGCAATTGAGGACAAGGATGACACCGGATTGGGATGAAAGAACACCCTCTCTCGGATTGGCCCTACAGCCACCTCACCTATCTCTTCATAGCCCTGGCGCTCATAAAATGCCAGATAGTGCTCGTTGCCCGAGTCCAGCACCACGCCATGGGTGTTGGGGTCTTCCGCACACCAGTCGTGCACTGCCTGTAGCAATTGTTCACCGTAGTGCTTGCCACGGAACTGCGGGTGCACGCCCAGCAGCGGCAGCATGTGCACCTGGTCCGTCGGCAGGCAGCTCGACAGCGCTGCCTGGTAGTCCATGTAGCGGCGGGTACAGCGCTGGCCGGTGCCCAGTAACATCCGCAGGCGCCAGGCCCAACTGTCGGCCACGCCCAACCTGCGCTGCGGCGGGACGATCAGCGCCAGCGCGATCAGGCGGTCATCCAGCAACAGGCCGATGGCTGGCAACTGCAGATAGAAATGCTGGCGCACCCATTCGCGCACCATGACCCGCAAACGCCGTTCGTAGCCAGGGCGCTGGGCTTCGAAGATATAGGCAAAGGTTGGCTCGTGGCGGTAGGCGTTGTACAGCAGCGAGCGTGCCTCACGGCTGTAGCCGTCATCGAGCGAGCAGATGCGAGCCTGGGCGGCAGTGGCTTCGGGCATGGCGGGCAGTCCTCCTGGAATAGGGCATACAGTGCCTTGGAGGTGCCCCACAGCGCTTCGTTCACCTCACAGAGCACGTTAGCAGTGCCGGCACCCAGCTGCCACGCTGGTGATGGACGCCGATGTCGGCTAGCATCCGGCCTTTTACCAGGATTGTCTTTCCATGAAGATCGTCTGTTTCAATATCAACGGCCTGCGAGCCCGCCCGCACCAGCTGGCGGCGCTGATCGAAAAGCACCAGCCGGACGTGATCGGCCTGCAGGAAACCAAGGTCAGCGACGATCAGTTCCCCCTGGCCGACGTCGAGGCCCTGGGCTACCACGTGCACTACCACGGCCAGAAAGGCCACTATGGTGTCGCCCTGCTTTCGCGCCAGCCACCGCTGAGCCTGTTCAAAGGTTTTGCCACCGATGAAGAAGACGCCCAGCGCCGCTTCATCTGGGGCACTTTCGCCGATGCCGACGGCACGCCGATTACCGTCATGAATGGCTATTTCCCGCAGGGCGAAAGCCGCGACCACCCCACCAAGTTCCCGGCCAAGCAGCGCTTCTACAGCGACCTGCAGGCGCTGCTTGAGGGGCAGTTCAAGAACGACCAGCCGGTGCTGGTGATGGGCGACATGAACATCTCGCCCCAGGACTGCGACATCGGCATCGGGCCGGACAACGCCAAGCGCTGGCTGAAAACCGGAAAATGCAGCTTCCTGCCCGAAGAGCGCGAGTGGATGGAGCGCCTGAAGGGCTGGGGCCTGGTGGACAGCTTCCGCCACCTGCACCCGGAAGTCGCGGACCGCTTCAGCTGGTTCGACTACCGCAGCCGCGGCTTCGAGGACGAGCCCAAACGTGGCTTGCGCATCGACCTGATCATGGCGTCGCAGCACCTGGTGCCGCGGATCAAGGCGGCGGGCGTGGACTATGACCTGCGCGGGATGGAGAAGCCTTCGGACCATGCACCGATCTGGCTGGAGCTGAGCTGATCATCGAGCCACCCACTTCGCGGGTTCGCCGCGAAGTGGGTGGCTCGGGTCTGTATGAAATATGCGCGAACGCCAGACCAGGCGAAACGTGGCGAGGAACGGCCGGGGACGCACACGACTGTACGGGCGTACATGAGCATTCCGAGCCACGCTTCAACGCAGTAGGGGCAAGTGCGGATACATTCGTACAGTGCCTAAAGCCCCAGACGCAACGCTTCCCCAACCCCCGCTCCGCGCACATCATCCGCCGCGCTGACCAGCGCAAAGTTGTACGCCCCGTGCGACCAATACCGCGCCTCCAGCTGCCCATCGACCCGCTGCCCCTGCGGCATGCGCTCATAGTGTTCGCCTGGCGAACGCAAGAACAGGCTGATGCGCTGGCCATTGCGGTCCTGGAACACCAGCAAGGCCGCCGGGCCCTGCTCGTTGCTGAGCAACCGCGCGCCCACGGGCTGGAAGCCGTACCCGGTCAAGTCCGGTAATTGCCCCACCCGGTTGAAGTGCCTGCCAAGCCAGTCGCGCAACTGCGTAGGGTCACTGGCCTGTATATCCAGTGCTTCACTGCCGGCAAACAAACGGTGCGCCTGGACAGCATCGGCCATCGGCAGCGCGTTGCCAACCAACGTCACTTGCCGCGCCTGCCAGCCACCCAGCCCACCCACGCCCAGGGCCAGCAGCAAGGCCGCTGCGGAAGCAAAACGCCGCTGCCGACGTTGCCGTAAACGCCGCTGCACGTGGCCCAGGTCGAGTTGTGGAGCACCAGGGCGTTCGCCAAACCCTGCCAGCGCCGCCCGCAAGCGCCGGGCATCGTTGCGCCAGGCGTCGATGCGCGCGGCTTCCTGCGGGTTGGCCGCAAGCCAGGCCTGCACCTCGGCACGGCGCGGCGGCGCGAGCCGGTCATCGACGTAGGCATGCAGTTCGTCTTCGCTGGGAATCAGGCGAGTCATTTCAATCTCCGCAAGGCCGGGGGCTGGGGGTTGCCCTCGGTCAGTTCACGCAAGGCGGCACGGGCACGGGACAAGCGCGACATCACGGTGCCGATGGGAATTTGCAGCGCCTGGGCGGCCTCCTTGTAGCTCAGCCCCTCGATACTGACCAGCAACAGCAAGGCGCGCTGTTCGGTCGACAACTGGGCGAAGGCCTGCAGGTCGGCTTGGGCCAGCACGATGTTCTCGACATTGCCGCCAACCGGTTCATCTTCCTGCTCGGCGCGGCCGAACCACGCCAGCCAACGCGCGTGCAGGCGCTCGCGGCGCTTGCCATCGAGAAACAGCCGGTAAAGGATGGTGAACAACCAGGCGCGCAGCGCATCAGCGTCGCGTTGCTGGCTGCTGCGGCTCAGGGCGCGCTCGACGGTGCCCTGCACCAGGTCGTCGGCACTGCCTGGCTCGCGGGTCAGCCACAAGGCAAAGCGGCGCAGGCGCTGTAGCAGCTCACGCCACTGCTGTTCGTCCAGGTCGTGCATGGCAAGGTACCGGCTTCGGGGTTATTCAGTGTATGGGGCAGACGCCCGGCAACAAAATCTATTCCCACCGAGGGAATAAGTTTTTCCCTGCCCCGTCGTACCCGCATCTTCACTGAACCGGACGAACACCATGAACTCACCTTTGCACGGCCCGGCCAAGGCCCTGCGCCTGGCCGGTATCGGCGCCGTGATGCTGGCCCTGGGCGCCGGCTTTGCCTATACCGCCGGCTGGATCGGCGGGCCGCAACTGACCCCGCAGCGCATCATCGACACCTTCGAGGCCCAGGCAGGCCACTACCCGGGGTACCGTAAAAATCACGCCAAGGGCCTGTGCGTCAGCGGCTACTTCCAGCCCAGCGGCCAGGCCGCCGCACTGTCGACAGCGCGTGCGTTCAGCCAGGACCGCGTGCCGGTGATCGGCCGTTTCGCCATCGGCGGCGCCAACCCGTTCGCCCCGGACACCGGGGTACCGGTGCGCAGCCTGGCGATCCAGCTGAGCACCGACGATGGTCAGGTGTGGCGCACGGGAATGAACAACCCGCCAGTACTGGCGGTAAGCACGCCAGAAGGGTTCTACGACCAGGTACTGGCCAGTGCGCCAGCCCCGGCCACCGGCAAACCGGACCCGGCAAAACTGCAGGCGTTCTTTGCCGCGCACCCGGAGAGCGCGGCGTTCCGCCAATGGGCGGCCAGCTACACACCCAGCGACAGCTTCGCCAGCACCCAATACCACAGCATCAACGCGTTCCGCCTGATCGATGCCGCCGGCGCTGCCCATCCCGTGCGTTGGCAGCTTGAGCCTCAGGCGCCTTTCGCCGCCCTGCCCGGCCAGGTCGACGACAAACAGTTCCTGCAACATGACCTGCAACAGCGCCTGGCCCAAGGGCCGTTGCGCTGGACCCTGCGCCTGGTCCTGGCCAACCCCGGCGACCCGCAGAACGACCCCGCCCACCCCTGGCCCGCCGAACGACGCACTGTCGATGCCGGCACCTTGGTCATCGAACAGGTGGACGCCCCCGAGCAAGGTGCCTGCCGTGACCTGAACTTCGACCCGCTGATCCTGCCATCTGGCATCCAAGCGTCCGATGACCCGATCCTCGCCGCCCGCTCGGCAGCCTATTCGGAATCCTTCAACCGCCGCAGCCGCGAATCGCTCGGCACAGGAGCCCAGCCATGAAACCCCAAGCCTTCCACCCGCTGGCCCGTCTGCTGCACTGGCTGATGGCGATTCTGATCGTGGCCATGCTGTTCATTGGCGTGAGCATGGTGGGCGACTTGTCGCTGCGCCATCCACTGCTCGTCGAGCTGCACAAGGCCACCGGCCTGGCCCTGCTGTTGCTGGTGATCGTGCGCATCGGCCTGCGCCTGACGCTGCCTCATCCGCCCCTGCCACACGACCTGCCCCCACTGCAGCGCATCGCGGCGGGCGCCTCGCACCTGCTGCTCTACGCTTTGATGCTGGGCATGCCGCTGCTGGGCTGGGCGATGTTGTCCGCAGGCGGTTATCCACGCCCCCTGCAACTGCCCGCAATCGCCCCGCATGACCTGCAGTTGTATGCGGTGCTGCGCCAGGCCCACGGCTGGGCGGGCTACCTGCTGTTCGCTACGGTGCTGGTGCACCTGGGCGCGGCACTGATGCATGCACTGGTGCGCCGGGACGGGGTGTTGCGTAGCATGTGGCCTGGCCCCCTGCGCCGCAACGCGTGATGGCATGTGGTCCAGGGCAAGGTCGACAAACGATAAATACTCTCATTAACATGAGCGCCTTCTGCTTACCTTGCCTGGACTGCCCAATGAATGCTGCAAAGGAACCTGCCACCCTGACCCCCGCCAGTACCCTGGACTTGCGACCACTGCTACTGGCCACCATGGCCTGCACCATGTCGATGATGGCCTTCGTGGCGCTGATCGGCCCCATCGCCCGCCTGCTCGGCATGGCCACCTGGCAAGCCGGCGCCGCGGTGACCGTGGCCGGCGTGGTCTGGGTGTTGCTGGCACGCCCGTGGGGCCGCGCCGCCGACCGGCTGGGCCGGCGGCGGGTCCTGTTGCTGGGTACTGCCGGCTTCACCGTGGCCTACTGGGTGCTGTGCTTGTTCGTCGAAGGCGCCCTGCGGTGGTTGCCAGGGGCGACCTTGGCGTTTGTCGGGCTGATGATCGCGCGGGGTTGCATCGGCGCCTTCTATGCGGCCATTCCGGTGGGATGCAATGCGCTGATCGCCGACCATGTCGCACCGCAACAGCGGGCGCGGGCCATGGCCTCGCTGGGCGCAGCCAACGCCGTCGGCCTGGTGCTGGGGCCGGCGCTGGCAGCACTGCTGGCACGGCACAGCCTGAGCCTGCCGTTCCATGTGATGTCGCTGCTGCCCGCCAGCGCATTCCTGGTGCTGCTGTTCAAGCTCAAGCCACAACCATTGGCTGTCAGCCATGCGCCGAGCCCGGTGCGTCTGAGCGACCCGCGCCTGCGCCGACCGCTGCTGGTGGCCTTCAGCGCGATGCTCAGTGTGACCGTGTCGCAGATCATCGTCGGTTTCTTCGCCCTCGATCGCTTGCACCTGGGCCCGGCGCAGGCGGCCCAAACGGCAGGCATCGCCCTGACCACGGTGGGGGTGGCGCTGATCCTGTCGCAGGTGATCCTGCGCCAACTGGAGTGGCCACCGCTGAAAATGATCCGCGTCGGCGCCACGGTGTCCGCTTTGGGCTTTGCGGCTGGCGCGCTGGCCACCAGCGCACCGTGGCTGTGGGGCTGCTACTTCGTCGCCGCTGCCGGCATGGGTTTTGTATTCCCGTCGTTCTCGGCGCTGGCGGCCAATGCCATGCAGGCATCCGAACAGGGCGCCACAGCCGGCTCAATCGGCGCCGTGCAAGGCATGGGGGCCGTCATTGGCCCGTTGGCCGGGACGCTGGTCTACGCCCTCGACCCGCGCCTGCCGTTCCTTGCGGTGGCGCTGCTGTTATTGCTGGTCGGCCTGTGGCCGATGCCACGCGACCAACGCGCCTGACAAGCACAGCGCGCAAGCGTGCAGAGTGTGTTTTAATGCGCTCATTATTTTTAACACCTCTGATTACAAGGCGGCTATGGACACAGGGACACGACTCAAACTGGTGCGTGAACGCAACAGCCTTTCCCAGCGGGAATTGGCCCGTCGCAGCGGGCTGACCAACTCGACGATCTCGCAGATTGAACAGAACCGCGTCAGCCCCTCGGTCAGCTCCCTGAAAAAACTGCTCGAAGGGATCCCGATGTCCCTGGCGGAGTTCTTCAGCTTCGATGAGCCGGTACGGGAAGAGCGCTTCGTGTTCCGCGCCAGCGAGCAGCCGGACCTGGGCCGCAATGGCCTGCGCATGCTGCTGGTCGGCGCCAGTGTCGAGGCACGGCAGATGCGCATGCTGCGTGAGCTGTACGCACCGGGCGCCGATTCGGGCGAGCCGATCGTGCATGCCGAGGGCGAGGAATGCGGGCTGGTTACCCGTGGCACCGTGGAGCTGTGGGTCGATGGCCAGGTCAGCATCCTCAACTCCGGCGATGGCTACTACATCCCCACTACCTTGCCGCACAGCTTCAAGAACATTGGCCAGGACGAGGCGGAAATCATCAGCGCCAACACCCCGGCCAACTTCTGATCTGGCGATGAGCCTACCGACCTCTTCGTGGGCAAGCCCGCGAAGAGGTCGGGCCTGCCATGCACGCACTTACTGGCTCAGTGCATCCTCGACGAAGTCCAGCCGATCCTGACCGAAGTACATCTGCCCCTCGACAAAACAGGTCGGCGCACCAAACACACCGCGCTCCACCGCTTCCTCAGTCGCCTCCTTGAGCGCCGCCTTCACGTCACCGTCACTCGCCAAAGCCTGCAGCTCTGTCGGATCGAAACCGGCCTCGCCAAGCACCTGATCCAGTACCGTGGCATCCGCGAGATTGCGGCGTTGCGCCCATAACCCGTTGAACAGTGCCGCCAGCAACGCCTCGAAGCGTTCCGGGGAGCGTAATTGCATGCCGATCACACCCCGCATCAAGGCAAGGGTATTCATCGGAAAACCCGGCGGCAGCCCGAACGGCACGCCATAGCGCATGGCATAGCGACCGAGGTCGGTGAACATGTAGCGCCCTTTGGCGGGGATCATCGCGGGCGACGCATTGCCCGTGGCGTGAAACACCCCTCCAAGCAACATCGGCCGATAACGCAGTGTTGCGCCATGGCGGGCGCACAGGGCGGGCAGCTGCGTCCAGGCCAGGTAACTGGCGGGGCTACCCAGATCGAAGAAGAATTCGACGGTTTTGCTCATGCAACACACTCCTTTGATGAGTCAGGGCTTACCAACGCTCCATCCACGGGCGCAGGTCCAGTTCGAAGGTCCAGGCATCGCGCGGCTGTGCGTGCAGGAACCAGTAGCTGTCGGCAATGTGTGCAGGGTCGAGGATGCCGTCCTGATCCTTGAGGGCGTAGCGGTCGGGAAAACTGTCACGGATGAAAGCGGTGTCGATGGCGCCGTCCACGACCACATGGGCAACGTGGATGTTTCGCGGCCCCAGTTCCCGCGCCATGCTCTGCGCCAGTGCGCGCAGGCCGTGCTTGGCCCCGGCGAAGGCGGCAAAGCCCGCTGCCCCGCGGGTGCCGGCAGTGGCACCGGTGAACAGGAGGGTCCCGCGCTCACGCCCCACCATGCGCCGCGCCACCGCCTGGGCAGTGAGAAAACCGGCAAAGCAGGCCATTTCCCAGATCTTGAAGTATTTACGCGGCGTTTCCTCGAGAATGCTGCAGGGCACATTGGCGCCGATATTGAAGACGAAGGCTTCGATCGGGCCAATATCGCGCTCGATGGTCTCAACCAGCGCGGCAACGTCCTCTTCCTTGCGCGCATCGGAGCCAAAGCCATGGGCCTGCCCGCCTGCAGCGCGGATCTCGTCCACCAGGGGCTGCAGCTTTTCAGCCTGGCGCCGGGTCACACAGGCGATATACCCTTCACGGGCAAACCGCTTGGCGATCTCCCCACCGGTGGCATCCCCCGCACCAATTACCAGCACCACTTTTTGTTGTTCTGTCATGCGCGCCTCCATTGATGAATGATCGTTTAGTAAACGAACGCTATGTTACGATCACTGCCATCGTCAAGCCCGCGCAAAGAGGTTCCCGGTGCGCTACTCCACTGACCACAAGCAACAGACCCGTGACAAGCTGCTAGCCAGCAGCGGCGCACTGGCCAAGCGCGGCGGCTTTGCCAGCACCGGCGTCGCCGGGCTGATGAAGGCCATCGGCCTGACCGGCGGCGCGTTCTACAACCACTTCCCGTCCAAGGATGACCTGTTTACCGAAGTGGTCCGCCAGGAACTCTGCAACAGCCCGCTGTCGCGCCTGGCCAACGAAGGCGCCAACCGCGAACGCCTGGCGCGTTGCCTGCAGCAGTACCTGAGCCTGGCACACCTGCACAACGCCGAGGGCGGCTGCCCGCTGCCGCCGTTGGGCGTAGAGATTGCTCGGGCCGAACGACCGGTGCGCGAAGAAGCCGAGCATTGGCTGGTGGCCCTGCATGACGCCTGGAGCCAGACGCTGGAGGATGAAACACTGGCCTGGGCGTTGATCAGCCAGTGCGTCGGGGCACTGGTGGTGGGGCGCATGCTGGCCAGCGAGGCGGTTCAGACCCAGGTACTTGAAGCCAGCCGCAGCGTCGTCGACAGGGCCTTGAATGAGAGCCGCTAGCCTGTTGTGTGGGTTGTTGCTGAGTACGACGACATTCGCTGAACAGGCTTGCCCCCCGGGGCAATTCCAGGTCTGCCTGATGGGTTGCTTCTGCGCTCCCATCGACCCGGGGCAGGCCGGCCAGGTGCTCAAGGACGTCGAGGTGATGGCCTCCAGCAGCCTGGCGTTCGCCCTGCGCCAGGCTCGCGACGAGGCAACCGCTAGCGGCAGCGAGCCGATCCCGCTGCACATCCGCGCCCAACTCGAACCGTGGTATGACTTTGCCGTGCTCGATGCCGCGCGGTACCGGGTGGGCGACGAACAGCAGATCAGCGCTGCCAACGCCATGCTGCAGAACCCGGATGTGAACGCGGTAACGCTGATCGACACGATCATCTTCCGCCATGCCAGCGATGCCGAAGACAACGTGGCGCTGTGGGCGCACGAGCTCAAGCATGTGCAGCAGTATCAGGCGCTGGGGGTGGAGGAGTTCGCCCGGCGCTATACGCGCAACCATGAGGCGCTGGAGGGGCCGGCTTACACGATCGAAGCCGAGGTGGGCAAGGCCCTGCGCGAGCGCAGTTCAGGGCAGGCTCGGTAGCCCGCACCGGCCTCTTCACAGGCTTACCCGCAAAAAAGCCGGTGCAAACAGCTCAAAAGGCTCAGGAGGAAACCGTAGAAGCTTCACCTTCCTCCACCCGGCTGGCGTACCGCTGTGCCAGCACCGCACACACCATCAGCTGGATCTGATGGAACAGCATCAACGGCAAGATCATCGCGCCGATGCCACTGCCCACGAATAGCACCTGCGCCATCGGCACGCCGGTCGCCAGGCTCTTCTTGGAACCGGCAAACAGGATGGTGATGCGGTCTTCCAGGCTGAAGCCGAGCACCTTGCCCAACAGGCGCGTACCGAACAGCACCACGGCCAGCAGAATGCCGCAGACGGCGAACAGGCCCGCCAGATGCTGTGGCGATACCGTATGCCACAAGCCGGTGACCACCGCCTCGCTGAACGCGGTGTAGACCACCAGCAGGATCGAACCTTGGTCCACCACCTTGAGCCAGCGCGCATTGCGCTTGACCCAGGCTCCGATCCAGCGCCGCGCGACCTGCCCGGCGACGAAGGGCACCAGCAGCTGCAGGGTGATCTTCAGCACCGCATCCAGGCCAGAGCCGGTGTCGCCACTGGCGCCCAGCAACATCATCACCAGCAGCGGGGTCAGGAAGATACCGATCAGGCTGGAGGCCGCAGCGCTGCAAATGGCTGCCGGCACGTTGCCACGGGCCAGTGAGGTGAAGGCAATCGCCGACTGGACGGTGGCGGGCAAGGCGCACAGGTACAACACGCCGAGGTACAGCTCGTTGCCCACCAGCGGCACGAACAGCGGCTTGAATGCCAGGCCCAGCAACGGGAACAGCACGAAGGTGCAGGAGAACACCAACAGGTGCAGGCGCCAGTGCCCGGCACCGGCGATAATCGCCTCGCGCGACAGTTTGGCACCGTGCAGGAAGAACAGCAGGCCGATGGCCAGGTTGGTCAGCCAGCCGAAATACACCGCGCCGTCGCCCGAGCAGGGCAGCACGGTGGCGATCAACACCACCCCGAGCAACGCCAGAGTGAAGTTGTCGAACAACATGCGCAAATATTTCATAACCGTTTCCATCTTGTTGTTGAGCAAGGGCAGACGATAAGGTCTGAAGCTCTTTCCTGCTAACGCCGGAACCCCCACCGGTGTCGCTCAACGGACACATACCTGAAAAGGACGCCTGCATGCCCCTCGTTCATCTTGCGCCATTCACTGTCGCCACGGCCCTGGCCTTGGCAACCCTCGGTGCGCACGCCGCCGACCCTCTGCAAGCGCGGGTCGACACCATCATCCGCCCGCTGATGCAGGAGCAGGGCATCGCCGGCATGGCCGTGGCCCTGTACGCTAATGGCCAGACTCACTACTTCAGCTATGGCGTGGCCAACAAGGCGAACGGGCAACCCGTTACCGCCGACACGCTGTTCGAGATCGGCTCACTGAGCAAGACCTACACTGCCACCCTCGCCGCCTTGGCCAGCGCCCAGGGCAAGCTCGACCTCGACGCGCCGGCTCAGCGCTACCAGCCTGCCCTGGCTGGCACACCGCTGGGCAAGGCCAGCGTGCTCGAACTTGGCGCCTACAGCGCCGATTGCCTGCCGTTGCAGCTCCCCGACGCGGTACAGACCGCCGAGCAGACCCTGGCGTTTTTCCGCACGTGGCAGACACGCGCCGAGCACGGCACCCAACGCTGTTATTCGAACGCCAGCCTTGGGCTTTTTGGCGACCTGGCTGCACGCGCGCAGCAGCGGCCGTTTGCCGAGCTGATGACCCAGGACGTGTTGCCGCAGATGGGCCTCACGCATACCTACCTGCAGGTCCCGGCAAGCGCCCAAGGCCTCTACGCTCAGGGTTACGATGCGCAAGACCGCCCGGCCCGTGTCAACCCCGGGCCGTACGCCGATGAGGCCTACGGCATCAAGACCAGTGCCAGCGACCTGCTGCGCTACGTGCGCCTGCACATGCAGCCGGCCGAGTTGCCCCCCGCCTTGCGCAAAGCGGCCGCCATTACCCAGGCAGGCTACTTCCAGGTCGGTGCAATGACCCAAGGCCTGGGTTGGGAACGCTACCCCTACCCCGCCACGCTCGACACGCTGGTCGATGGCAACAGCCCACGGCTCATCCGTGAGCCTCAGCCTACCCAACGCCTGAATCCAACCCTGCCCACCTTGCCGGCAGCCTGGTACAACAAGACCGGCTCCACCGGTGGTTTCGGGGCCTATGCCGCGTTCATTCCGTCCGAAGGCAGGGCCATCGTTCTGCTCGCCAACCGCAATTATCCCAACGAAGAACGTGTGCGGGCCGCCTACCAGATCCTGTCCCTTATCGACCACTGAAACACACTGCAAGCTGGATTGTCCGACAAGATGTAGTGACAAAAAATATTCACTACAAAACGATTGACGCCGCTGATCGCCCTTGGGCATGATGAAGCCGTCTCCCTGATCGGGAGCGGTGGCAAGGGTGTTCCAGACGGCTTGCGCGGTAACGCAGGCCGTCCGTGGAGAGGGAACTGTCCAAAAGGCAGCGTGAGAAAGCCCCTGTTGCGATGCTGCTGTAGCAGCCTTGGTAGCGCGCTACATGCTGTAGCGCCAACTGTGAAAATCACCAACAAAAAAATGGGTAATGGGGGCTTTATGATGAACTTGAACAACAATCCGACCATCGACCAACTGGCTCAGCTGTTCGCCGCACGCAAGGACAGCCTTGACGACCACCTGCTGTGGGTCAACCAGACCGGCGAGGTGCGCCTGGACCGCCTGCCGCCGAACACGGTCGAAGATGAATTCGAAGCGCACCTGCCGAGCATGCGCGCCCGCTTCAAGGTCTACCGCCGTGGCCAGGGCTACGTCGGCAAGAAAGCCGCCGCCGACACCGAGTTCGTCGGCCGCGTGCTGCAGACCCTGCAACAAGAATGGCCCGCCGCCCGTGAGCGGCAGGCAGTCAAGGTGATCGAGCCGCTCAACTGATGCGTCATTGAGCAGCCACACCACTTCCTGAGCCCGGCCCGCATAGGCCGGGCTTTTTCATGCCTGCCGACGCTGGCATTGCGGCAACGCCAGCGCCCCCGTCGCCAGCGCCCTGGCGCGGTCGACACCCCACACCAGCGCGCGGGTCATGGTTTCGCCAGGGCGCGCCGGATAATACTCCTCAAGCAACGCCCTGCCGTCCTGGCCATACACCCCGAGGAACAATTGCGTGGCGCCGAGCCGCGACAGGCGCACTTGTACATCGAGGGTGGTGCCGTCACTCAGTGCTTCGTCGTGGCTGCGGCTGTGCAGTTGCGCATCGGCCCACTGCCAATAGGTCTCTTCCCTGACTCGCATGGAAAAACAATCCTCTTTTCCTGATATACCGCACCAGAAAACCACAGCGGCATCGATTCGGCGAGTGCTACCCATCGATGCCATGAGCAGGATCAACCCAAGCCAACAAAAACCCCGCCACTGGGCGGGGTTGTGTGAACGGGATCACTTTTTCGGTGGCACCCGCGGCGTGAAGCGGCCCTTTTTGCTGCGCTGCAGATGTGCCGGCTGCAGCTGTTCCGAATCGTCCAGGGTCATGTGTGCGAAGCCCAGGCGGAAGGCCGCCTGACCACAACGCACCTGGCTGTTGATCGGGAACGCATCGTTCATGTCTTCGAAAAAGGACTCACTCATGCCCTGTTCTCCCTTCAGTGGCGACCGCGCCGGCAAGCAGAGGTTTTGCCTGGAAAAACGCGACCTGTGAAAGTGAGACTAGCCGGTCATATGCGGACTGCCCGGCCAAAAGCACCAGAACCGACCAGTGGCACTTCGCCTTATTTCAGGCGCACAGCCGTGCCCGTGGCGAACACCACGACCATGCCGCCGTTCACCGAGGGCATGCTAATTTCGAAATCGACACCCACAACGGCATCGGCCTGCAACTTTCGCGCCCGTGCCTGCAATTCTTCCGTGGCCTGCTCACGGGCCTGGCGCAACGCGCTTTCCAAGGTCTGTGAGCGGCCGCCGAAGAAGTCGCGAAAGCGTGCAAAAAAATCACGCACGAAGTTGATGCCCTGCACCGATTCGGAGCTGACCACGCCCAGGTATTCGGCAATCGGGCGGCCTTCGAGCTGGCTGGTGGTGGTGATGATCATCGGGAAGCTCCGTTGGCTTGGCAAAAGAGGCCAAGTCTAACAAAAGCGTCGATCAACTTGCGCTCGCCGCCCGCAGCCGCTGCCCCAGCTTCGGCCCGAACACATTGACCAGCAACCCGAGCATGACCAGCAACGCGCCCCACCCCTGCACCGCAGTCAGCCGCTCGCCCAGCAACCAGGCCGAAGCACTCAAGCCAATCACCGGCACCAATAAAGAGAACGGTGCCACCTTGCCCGCCGGGTGGCGCGACAGCAGCTTGCTCCACAGGCTGTAGCCCAGCATGGTGGCGACGAACGCCAGGTAAATAAGCGCCAATACCGAACTCCAGGAGATATTGGCCAGGGCATGGCCAATACGCTCCGGCCCTTCCAGCCACCACGACAAGGCCAGGAACGGCAGCGGCGGAATCAACCCGCCCCAGATCACCAGCGCCACCAGGTCCACCGAGCCGAAACGGCGCGTGATGATGTTGCCCATGCCCCACATGGCACCCGCGCACAAGGTGAGCATTAGCGCCACCAGTGGTACATGCCCGCTGTCTTCGCTGCCGATCAGCGCCAGGCCACTGGCCGCCACCAGCAGCCCCAGCACGCTCGCCATGCGCAAGCGTTCACCTAGAAACAGCGCGGCGAAGCCCAGGGTGAAGAAGGCCTGAGACTGCAGCACCAGCGAAGCCAGCCCCGGCGGCATGCCGCTGTACATGGCCTGGAACAGAAAGGCGAACTGGCCCAAAGAGATGGTCGCACCGTATGCAATCAGCCAGCTCCAAGGCAGCTTCGGCCGCTTGACCAGAAGGATCGCCGGAAAAGCCACCAGCAGAAAGCGCAATGCCCCCAGCAGCATCGGCGGCAGGCCATCGAGGCCCACTTTGATGACCACGAAATTGACTCCCCAGGCGACGATCACCACCAGGGCGATCAGCAGGTCCTTGAGCGGCATTGCAACTTCCTTCTTCTGGCGTTCTAGACATATTTCGTAACAGCATAAGGCTATTTTTTCGGCAAGGACCAGCACAGTTGCGACCAACCCTTGCGCAACAGTCCCGGTGTAATGGCGGAAATGGCGCCGCTTGACCGAGCTTGTATAGACATGATCATATCGCCAAGCGCCATAGCGCCACGTCCCGCCAATGGCTTCCTCCCTGACACAAAAACAATGAAGCGGAGCCCTCAATGTCCAGCAAATCCGTGCTCGAGCGGCGCTCGATTGACTACATCCCCGAAACTGAACGCCATGGACGGGTGTACAGCCAGTTCACCCTGTGGCTTGGAGCCAACCTGCAAATTACCGCCATCGTTACCGGTGCACTGGCCGTGGTGCTGGGTGGCGATGTGTTCTGGTCGCTGATCGGCCTGCTGCTGGGGCAAGTGGTCGGCGGCGCGGTCATGGCCCTGCACGCCGCCCAGGGCCCGCGCCTGGGCTTACCGCAGATGATCTCCAGCCGGGTGCAGTTCGGTGTGTATGGCGCGGCCATCCCGATGGTGCTGGTGTGCCTGATGTACATGGGGTTCACCGCCACCGGCACGGTGTTGTCCGGGCAGGCGATCGGCCAGTTGCTGAGTGTCAGCGACAGCACCGGCATCCTGATCTTCGCTGCAGTGATAGTGCTCGCCACCCTGGCCGGCTACCGGGTCATCCACTGGATCGGCCGGGTCGCCAGCGTGCTCGGCATCATTGCCTTCGTTTACCTGTTCAGCCGCATCCTGATGATCGCCGACATCGGCCAGTTGCTCGACAACCGCCATTTCAGCTGGGCATCGTTCCTGCTGGCAGTCTCGCTCGCCGCGTCCTGGCAGATTGCCTTCGGCCCCTACGTCGCCGACTATTCGCGCTACCTGCCGAGCAGCACCTCGCCGGTCAGGACCTTCCTCGCCGCCGGCCTGGGCTCGGTGATCGGCGCCCAGGCCTCGATGATCCTCGGGGTGTTCGCCGCAGCCATCGCCGGTGGCCAGTTCACCGGGCGCGAAGTGGCCTACATCGTCGGCCTTGGCGGCGCCGGCACCACCGCAGCGCTGCTGTACTTCTGCATTGCCTTTGGCAAGGTGACCATCTCGACGCTTAATTCCTATGGCAGCTTCATGTGCATCGCCACCATCATCAGCGGCTTTCGTGGCCACCTGGCGATCAGCCGCACCCAACGCCTGGTGTTCGTCCTTGCCATCGTCGGCGCCGCTACCCTGGTGGCCTTGCTTGGCCAGCACTCGTTCCTCAGTGCGTTCAAGTCGTTCATTCTGTTCCTGCTGACCTTCTTCGTGCCCTGGAGCGCGGTCAACCTGGTGGACTACTACTTCATCACCACGGAACGCTACGACATCCCAGCCCTGGCCGACCCCGAGGGCCGCTATGGCCGCTGGAACTGGCCTGGCATCAGCGTCTACACGGTGGGCGTGCTGATCCAGATGCCGTTCATCGACACCAAGCTGTACACCGGCCCCATGGTCGCGCACCTGGGTGGCGTGGACGTGTCCTGGCTGATCGGCCTGGTTGTGCCGAGCGTGCTGTACTACTGCGTGGCGCGCCACCGCGCCGCCGAAGCACCGACCAGCATGATCGTGCCGCAAGCACGCTGACCGCTCAGGCGACATGAACTCATCGGGGGCTGGCATGTATGATACAAGCGGATTGTTTGCCAGCCGTTGGCGGGTTTCAGATCAGGCCGTGACCATGACCGACATCGCTGACCAGCTCGACCCGCCTCTGCTACCCGTCGACCATCCCCGGGTGGTGGTCTTCGTCGCTTACCCGGCCATGGGCCTGCTTGACCTCAGCGGCGCGCAAACCGTGTTCTGGGCCGCCACCAAGGCCATGGCCGAACGCGGCTTGCCGGGCTATCGCCTGCACACCGCCAGCCTCGACGGTGGCCTGCAGCCAACCGCCGAAGGCCTGACCGTGGCCACCGAGCGCCTGGATGACGTCATGGCCCAGGCCGTCGATACGCTGATCGTGCCCGGTGCCCCGGACATCCTCCGCGCCCTCCCTGGCCACGGTCCTCTGGTGGCCTGGCTGCGACGGGCCAGCCTGCAGGCCAGGCGCACCGCATCGGTGTGCAGCGGCACCTTCCTGCTGGCCAGCGCCGGCCTGCTCGACGGCCGCCGCGCCGCCACCCATTGGGCCATGTGCGAGGTGTTGCGCCGCGACTTCCCAGCGGTGCAGGTGGACCACGAATCAATCTTCGTCCAACAGGGCACAGTGTGGACCTCTGCGGGTGTGAGTGCCGGCATCGACATGGCACTGGCGCTGGTCGAGCTGGACTGTGGCCGCGAAGTGGCGATGCAAGTGGCGCGCGAGCTGGTGGTTTTCCTCAAGCGCCCCGGCGGCCAGGCGCAGTTCAGCGAACTGCTCAAGCTGCAGGGCCAGGACTGCGCTGAGTTCGAAGCGCTGCACCTGTGGCTCAACGACCACCTTGGCGACCCCCTGCTGACCGTCGAGCGCCTGGCCGAACAGGCGCACATGAGCCTGCGCAACTTCACCCGGGTCTACAAGCTAAAGACCGGCCGCACCCCGGCCAAGGCCATCGAGGTGTTCCGCCTGGAAGCGGCACGGCGCCAGCTGGAAAACACCAACAGCCAGGTCGAGCAGGTCGCCCGGCAGTGCGGCTTCGGCAGCGAAGAGCGCATGCGCCTGGCCTTCCAGCGCCACCTGGCAGTCACCCCGCGCGACTACCGCGCACGCTTCGCCCGCAGCGTGCCGCTGGCCGAAATTCAGGGTTCTTTGGCCTAGGGCGTGTTGCTTCGTCGCCCGTAGCATCGTTGCCTGCAAACAAGGGCTACCTTGTTCTATCCGGACCTTCCAGGAGCACAACGATGAAAAATATCCTGATCATTGGCGCAGGCTTCGCCGGCCTGTGGAGCGCGCTCAGCGCGGTCCGCCAATTGGACCTGCACGGCCGTACGGATGTCGAGGTGACGCTGCTGGCGCCACAGCCTGAACTGCACGTGCGCCCACGCTTCTACGAACCCGAGGTGCACACCATGGCCGCCCCGCTGCAGGAACTGTTCGACGCGGTGAACGTGCGTTTCGTGCAAGGCACCGCGTTCCATATCGATGAAGACCATAAGCGGGTGAGCTACCGCACCGAGAGCGGCACCGAGTGCAGCCTGGGCTACGACCGCCTGATCATGGCCTGCGGCAGCGTGCTCAACCGGCCAGCCATGGTCGGCATCGAGCACGTCTTCGATGTCGACAAGATCGACAGCGCCGCGCGCCTTGAAGCGCACCTCAAGTCGTTGGCCAACCAGCCGGATACCCCTGCGCGCAATACCGTGGTAGTGGCCGGTGGCGGCTTCACCGGCATCGAGACAGCGACCGAATTGCCGGCGCGCTTGCGTGCCATCCTCGGCGAACAGGCGCAGTTGCGCGTGGTGGTGATCGACCGCGGCGCGAAGATCGGTGCCGCGCTGGGCGACGGCATTCGCCCGGCCATCGAAAAAGCCTGCGAAGCGCTGGGCATCGAATGGATCTGCGGCGCCACGGTCGCCTCGGTGGATCGCGACGGGGTGCTGCTGGACAACGGCCAACGCATCGAGGCAAGCACGGTAGTGTGGACCGTGGGCTTCAAGGCCAACCCGCTGACCGGGCAGATCAACGGCGAACGCGACCGCCAAGGCCGCTTGCATGTGGACGGCAACCTCAAGGTCAAAGGCAACGATGCGGTGTATGCGGCCGGTGACGTGGCCTACGCGGCGTGCGATGAAGCGGGCAACTATGCGGTGATGTCCTGCCAGCATGCCATTCCGCTGGGCCGGTATGCGGGCAACAATGCCGTGGCCGAGCTGATCGGCGTGGCGCCGATGACCTACAGCCAACCCAAGTATGTAACCTGCCTCGACCTTGGCGCCTGGGGCGCGGTGTATACCGAGGGCTGGGAGCGCACGGTGTCCCCGCCAACTGACAAGGCCGAGGCCAAGGCGCTGAAGTCGCAGATCAACTCGGTCTGGATCTACCCGCCGGCGGCCAACGACCGCGCGGCGGCCCTGGCAGCGGCAGACCCGACCATTCCGGTGGCCTGACTACCGCTGCTTGGCTGTGGGGGCCGGCAAACCGGCGCCCACAACAGCCAAGGCTCGATGCAACCAATGCATTTGCACATCGCACAGAACCCATGGCATAGATGCAGGTCAACGTCTGAACGTGACCGCATTGCGCCCTTGAAGGAGTTCCAGGCATGAGCAAGCATCCCTACGTCCCGCCAACGGTATGGCGCAACGACGCAGCCTCCGGCGGCCAGTTCGCCAGCATCAACCGCCCGATCGCCGGCCCTACCCATGACAAGGATCTGCCCGTCGGCAAACAGCCGCTGCAGCTCTACTCCCTGGCCACCCCCAACGGCGTGAAGGTCACCCTTCTGCTCGAAGAATTGCTTGCCCTTGGCCACAGCGGCGCCGAGTACGACGCCTGGCTGATCCGCATCGGTGAAGGCGATCAGTTTTCCAGCGGCTTCGTGGGGGTCAACCCCAATTCAAAGATCCCCGCCCTGCTTGATCGCAGCGTCGAGCCGCCAGTGCGGGTGTTCGAGTCGGGCTCGATCCTGCTGTACCTGGCCGAAAAGTTCGGCGCGTTCCTGCCCAAGGCAGCCGCCGCGCGTACCGAAAGCCTGAACTGGCTGTTCTGGCAGATGGGCTCGGCCCCCTACCTGGGCGGTGGCTTTGGCCACTTCTATGTGTATGCGCCGGAAAAGATCGAATACGCCATCAACCGCTTCACCATGGAGGCCAAACGTCAGCTGGACGTGCTTGAGCGCCGCCTGGCCGAAAGCCGCTACCTCGGTGGCGACGAATACAGTATCGCCGATATCGCCGTGTGGCCCTGGTATGGCCAGCTGGTGCGCGGCAACCTGTATGACGCCGCAGCGTTTCTTGCGGTGCACGAATACCCGCACGTGCAGCGTTGGGCCGAGGAAATTGCCCAGCGGCCGGCCGTGCAACGGGGGACACGCGTCAATCGGACCTGGGGCGACGAACACAGCCAAGTGCCAGAACGGCATTCAGCCGCCGATCTGGACTGATACCAAAAGGGGCCGCCGTGCGGCCCCGACAATGCCCCGTTGCAAAAATCCATTTGCCCCCGCGCAAACCTGCTTCCCCCGTGCCCTTCTTGTACACTCCTCGCAAAAGCCCCCACCTGCACAATTTTTGGTGAAAGCATGATCGAGGTAACCGAGGTTTCCATTGCCGAGCTGCGCGACGCGCTCGAAGCGGGCCGCACGACGGCGGTCGAGCTGGTCCAGGCCTACCTGGCGCGTATCGACGCCTACGATGGAGCCAACACCGCCACCGCCCTGAACGCCGTGGTAGTGCGCAACCCAGAAGCGCTCAAGGAGGCCGAAGCCTCCGACGCCCGCCGCGCCCGTGGCGAACTGCTCGGCCCGCTGGACGGCATCCCTTACACCGCCAAGGACAGCTACCTGGTCAAGGGCCTGACTGCCGCCTCCGGTAGCCCGGCGTTCAAGCACCTGGTCGCCCAGCGCGACGCGTTCACCGTCGAGCGCCTGCGTGCCGGCGGCGCCATCTGCCTGGGCAAGACCAACATGCCGCCCATGGCCAACGGTGGCATGCAGCGTGGCGTCTACGGCCGTGCCGAAAGCCCGTACAACGCCAACTACCTGACCGCACCGTTCGCCTCCGGCTCGTCCAACGGCGCCGGTACCGCCACTGCCGCCAGCTTCAGCGCCTTCGGCCTGGCCGAGGAAACCTGGTCGAGCGGCCGTGGCCCTGCATCGAACAACGGCCTGTGCGCCTACACCCCATCGCGCGGGGTGATCTCGGTGCGCGGCAACTGGCCGCTGACACCGACCATGGACGTCGTGGTGCCTTATGCCCGCACCATGGCCGACCTGCTGGAAATTCTCGATGTCGTGGTCGCCGACGATACTGACAAGCGCGGCGACCTGTGGCGCCTGCAGCCTTGGGTACCGATCCCGCCCGCCTCCTCGGTACGCCCGGCCTCTTACCTGGCGCTGGCCGTCGACGCCAGCGCCCTCAAGGGCAAGCGTTTCGGGGTGCCGCGCATGTACATCAATGCCGACCCTGAAGCCGGCACTTCCGAGAAGCCCGGCATCGGTGGCCCGACCGGCCAGCGCATCAACACCCGCGCTACCGTCATCGCGCTGTGGCAGCAAGCCCGCCAGGCCCTGGAAGCAGCCGGTGCCGAGGTGCTGGAAGTGGACTTCCCGCTGGTGTCCAACTGCGAAGGTGACCGCCCGGGTGCACCGACCGTGTACAACCGTGGCATCGTCAGCAAGGAATTTCTCCACGACGAGCTGTGGGAACTGTCCGGCTGGGGCTTCGACGATTTCCTGCGCGCCAACAACGACCCCACGCTCAACCGCCTGGCGGACGTCGATGGCCCGCAGATCTTCCCCCACGACCCCGGCACGCTGCCCAACCGTGAGGACGACCTGGCCGCCGGCATGGACGAATACGTCAACATGGCCAAGCGCGGCCTGAAGGCCTGGGACCAGATCGAAACCCTGCCCGACGGCCTGCGCGGGCTGGAAAAAACCCGCAAGCTGGACCTCGAAGACTGGATGGACGCCCAAGGCCTGGACGCGGTGCTGTTCCCCACCGTGGCAGACGTGGGCCCAGCCGATGCCGACGTCAACCCGGCGTCGGCGGATATCGCCTGGAGCAACGGTATCTGGGTGGCCAACGGCAACCTCGCCATCCGCCACCTGGGCGTGCCGACCGTGACGGTGCCAATGGGTGTGATGGCCGACATCGGCATGCCCGCAGGCCTGACCTTCGCTGGCCGCGCCTACAGCGACAACAACCTGTTGCGCTTTGCCGCAGCCTTCGAGGCGACCGGCTCGCGCCGCGTGATCCCGCCGCGTACACCTGCTTTGGGGTGATTTTGCGCTGAAGATTTGCGCCGTTGCGAATATCGAGCGCCGCCCGCGCGGCGCTCGATTTCAACTTCACCGCACATTCAACGACATACCTCTCGCCGCCCGCGTTACCATCGAGCTCTAACTGAAGCATGGAGCGACACGATGACCCTGCATATCCACACCCCCCTGATCGAATCCCGCCCGCTGTCGCAGGCCGCCGGCTGTGCCGTCTGGCTCAAGCTCGACGCCTTGCAGCCTTGTGGCTCGTTCAAGCTGCGCGGGGTGGGCCATGCCTGCGAAGTCCACCATGCCCGTGGCGCGCGCCACTTCGTTTCTTCGTCGGGTGGCAACGCCGGCCTGGCGGTGGCCTACGCAGGCCGCAAACTGGGCGTGCCGGTGACCGTGGTGGTGCCGGAAACCACCACGGCGCGGGCCAAGGAACTATTGCACCAGGAAGACGCCAAGGTAGTGGTGCATGGCAGTTCGTGGCAGGAGGCCAACGCGCTGGCACAAACCCTGGTCGGGCCGCACGATGCCTTCATCCACCCGTTCGATGACCCGCTGCTGTGGGCGGGGCATGCGAGCCTGGTCGATGAAGTCGCCGCTACCGGCTACAAGCCCGATGCGGTGGTGCTGTCGGTGGGCGGCGGCGGCCTGCTCAGTGGTGTGGTCGAAGGGCTCAAGCGCAATGGCTGGGATGATGTGCCGGTATTGGCGGTGGAGACCCAAGGCGCAGCCTCGCTGCATGCTGCAGTGCAAGCAGGGCATCCGGTGGAGCTGGAACGCCTGGCTTCGGTAGCGACCTCGCTGGGCGCCAAGCGTGTTGCCGACCAGGCCTTGGCATGCACGCGCGAACACCCGGTGCAGAGTGTTCTGGTCAGTGATCGCGCAGCGCTCGAGGCGTGCGAGCGGTTTCTGGCGGACCATCGGGTGCTGGTGGAGCCGGCCTGCGGGGCGGCACTGGCGGTGGCTTACAACGCGCAGCAGCTGGCTGATTACAGCAATGTGCTGATCGTGGTTTGCGGGGGCGCGACGGCGACGCTGGGGCAGATCCAGGCGTGGTTGAAGCAGGTCGACTGATATTGCCTGTCCCGGCCTCATCGCGGGCAAGCCCGCGATGAGGCCGGAACTGTCAATCCAGCAACCGAATGATCCGCGGTACCAGCCTCTCCCCCTCGATCTCGATCACCGCCACCGTCACCGCCAACTTGAACCGCCGAGGCCCCGCACTCCCTGGGTTGAGATAGAGCCGCCCGTCCCGCCAGTCGATCAGCGGCTTGTGCGAGTGACCGGTAATCACTACCCGCACCGCCTCATCCAGGTCGGCCGGCACATCGGCAATGTCGTGCACCAGCAACGTCTGCCAGCCGCCCATCTCGAAGCGCAACGCATCGGCCAACTGCGCCGCCCAAGGCAGTTTCACATCGTTGTTGCCCCGCACGATCTGCAACGGTGCCAGTGCCTCGAGCACCTCGATGACCTCGGGTTTGCCGATATCCCCCGCATGCACAATCAACTCGCAGCCGAGCAGCGCCTCTACCGCCTCTGGGCGCAGCAAGCCGTGGGTGTCGGAGATTACGCCAACCTTCATGCATCGCTCCTGTACGCGCCTGATCGGTAACAGCTACTCATCGGATTCTCCTTCCTCTGCGCAGCCGGTGATTAGGATGTTCACACAGCCCTGTTGCAATGAGCCCGCCGCAAACGGATAAATTCCCGCCCAACGGCAAACACCGCGACGAAATGCATATCTCACCCTTTCGATATGCGGCAAGTGAAGGCACAATGCGTGTCCTTTTTTTGGCCGGCCTGGCCGGGGGCCTTTAAATGATCAAGACGCCGTACTACCTCATCGATAAAACCAAGCTGCTGAGCAACATGGAGAAGATCGCCTACGTGCGCGAACACTCCGGTGCCAAGGCGCTGCTCGCCCTGAAGTGCTTCGCCACCTGGTCGGTGTTCGACCTGATGCAGCAGTACATGGACGGCACCACCTCTTCGTCGCTGTTCGAGCTCAAGCTTGGCCGCCAGAAGTTCGCCGGTGAGACCCATGCCTACAGCGTGGCGTGGGCCGACGACGAAGTCGAGGAGATGCTCGAGAACTGCGACAAGATCATCTTCAACTCGATCGGCCAGCTGCAGCGCTTCGCCGAACAATCCGAAGGCAAGGTGCGCGGCCTGCGCGTCAACCCGCAGGTGAGCAGCTCCGACTACCTGCTGGCCGACCCGGCCCGCCCGTTCAGCCGCCTTGGCGAATGGGACCCGGAGAAGATCGAAAAAGTCATCGAGCAGATCTCCGGCTTCATGTTCCACAACAACTGCGAGAACGGTGACTTCGGCCTGTTCGACAAGATGCTCACGCACATCGAAGAGCGCTTTGGCCACCTGCTGCACAAGGTCGAGTGGGTCAGCCTGGGTGGCGGCATCCACTTCACTGGCGAAGGCTATGCCGTCGATGCGTTCTGCGCGCGCCTCAAAGCCTTCTCGGAACAATACGGCGTACAGGTCTACCTGGAGCCGGGCGAAGCCGCCATCACCAACAGCGCCTCGCTGGAAGTGACAGTGCTCGACACCCTGTACAACGGCAAGCACCTGGCCGTGGTCGACAGCTCGATCGAAGCGCACCTGCTCGACCTGCTGATCTACCGCCTCAACGCCAAGATGGCCCCCAACGATGGCGAGCACACCTACATGGTCTGTGGCAAATCGTGCCTGGCCGGTGACATCTTCGGCGAGTATCAATTCGACCGCCCGCTGGCTATCGGCGATCGCCTGTCGTTCATCGACACGGCGGGTTACACGATGGTCAAGAAAAACTGGTTCAACGGTCTGAAAATGCCATCCATCGCGGTCAAGCAGCTCGACGGCAGCGTCGAAGTGGTGCGCGAGTTTGGTTTCGAAGACTACGTTTCCAGCCTGTCGTAAGACCGGCTTTCAAGTAAGGAGCAAGGGATAAATTGAAGAAGAACGTTCTTATCATTGGTGCAGGAGGTGTCGCCAAGGTGGTGGCCCACAAGTGCGCGCAGCATAACGACGAACTCGGTCGTATTGCCATTGCGTCGCGGAACATCTCCAAATGCCAGGCCATCATCGACAGCGTCAAGGCCAAGGGTAGCCTCAAGGTACCCGCCGACATCCAGGCCTTCTCGCTCAATGCCCTCGATGTCGAGACAACCAAGGCCCTGATCCGCGAGACCGAATCGCAGATCGTGATCAACGTGGGCTCCGCCTTCCTCAACATGTCGGTGCTGCGTGCCTGCATCGATACCGGTGTCGCCTACCTGGACACCGCCATCCACGAAGAGCCGGGCAAGATCTGCGAGACCCCGCCGTGGTACGGCAACTACGAGTGGAAACACCTCGAAGAGTGCCAAGAAAAGAACATTACCGCCATTCTCGGCGTCGGTTTCGACCCGGGTGTGGTGAACAGCTACGCAAAACTTGCGCAGCAACAGTATTTCGACAGCATTGATTCGATCGACATTCTCGACGTCAATGCCGGTTCGCATGGCAAGTACTTCGCCACCAACTTCGACCCGGAAATCAACTTCCGTGAGTTCACCGGGCAAGTCTGGAGCTGGCAGAACAGCCAGTGGACCAGCAACACCATGTTCGAAGTCAAGCGTACCGACGACCTGCCGGTGGTTGGCTCGCAAAACCTGTACCTGACGGGGCACGACGAGGTCCATTCGATCTCGAAGAACCTGAACGTACCGAACGTGCGCTTCTGGATGAGCTTCGGCGAGCACTACATCAATGTGTTCACCGTGCTGAAAAACCTTGGCCTGCTCTCCGAGCAGCCGGTCAAGACCGCCGAGGGCCTGGAAGTGGTACCGCTGAAGGTAGTCAAGGCCGTGCTGCCAGACCCGGCGTCGCTGGCCCCGGGCTACACCGGCAAGACCTGCATCGGTGACCTGGTCAAGGGCACCAAGGATGGTCAGCCGCGCGAAGTGTTCATCTACAACGTGGCCGACCACGAAGAAGCCTACGCCGAGACCGACAGCCAGGGTATCTCCTACACCGCCGGTGTACCGCCAGTGGCTGCGGCCCTGCTGGTCGCCCGTGGCGAGTGGGATGCCAAGCGCATGGTCAACGTCGAGGAGCTGCCAGCCGAGCCGTTCCTCAAGGCGCTGGACGTCATGGGCCTGCCGACCCGTGTGAAAGATGAAAAAGGCGATCGTCCATGGGACGCTGAGGCCTAAGCAGCAAGACGAAGGGGCGCCATTAGGGCGCCCCTTCTTTTTGCCTGAACCGGCTACTTCCGGGCTTCGAGAATGAGGTTGAACGGCGTCTGCGTCGCCCGCCGAAACTGCCTGAACCCCGCCTCCTCGAACACCGCCCGCAAGCGCGCCTCCCCGGCCTGCGCGCCCAAGCCCAGCCCCACTTCCTGCGACAGCGAATTCGGCGTGCAAATAAACGTCGAGGCGGCATAGAACAGGCGCCCGACCGGCGTCAGGTTGCCGTCCAGCGAATCTTCGGCATAGGGTTCCACCAGCATCACCGTACCGTCGGCCTTCAACGCCTGGTAGGCATGCCGGGCAGCGCCGACCGGGTCGCCCATGTCATGCAGGCAATCGAAGAAGCACACCAGGTCATGGTCATGCCCTGGGTAGTCCTTGGCTGAAGCCTGCTGGAAGCTTACCCGCTGCGCCAGCCCCGCCTCGCGCGCGCGCTCGCTGGCGGTGGCGATTGACGGCGCGTGGTAGTCGTAGCCGATGAACGTCGATGCCGGAAACGCCTGGGCCATCACCAGCGTCGAAGCTCCATGCCCGCAACCGACATCCGCCACCTTGGCACCTGCCTGCAGCTTGCCGACCACACCCTCAAGCGCCGGCAGCCAGTCCGCCACCAAGAAGGTGCGGTAACCGGGCCGGAAGAACCGCTCGGTGCCGCTGAACATGCACGGGTGATGGTCGCCCCAGGCCAGCCCGCCGTCACCGCGCATGGCCGCCACCAGCTTGTCCTTGTCGTGGAACAGCGCAGCCACCACCGCCGCGCCACCGGCCATGTAGGCCGGTGAATCCTCCAGCGCCAATGCCATGGCCTGTTCCTCGGGCAGCACGAAACTGCCCTGCTCATGCACCATGTAGCCCGACGCCGCCTGGGCGTTGAGCCATTCGCGCACCAGCCGCGGGTGGCAGCCGGTCTTGGCCGCGAGCGCTTCGGGAGTTGTCGGTTGGCTGT
Source organism: Pseudomonas sp. NPDC087185 (assembly GCF_044744955.1). Taxonomy (NCBI): domain Bacteria; kingdom Pseudomonadati; phylum Pseudomonadota; class Gammaproteobacteria; order Pseudomonadales; family Pseudomonadaceae; genus Pseudomonas; species Pseudomonas sp. NPDC087185. The sequence goes on from NZ_JBIUZK010000003.1 coordinate 642,735, forward strand.
CGGCCATGGCACGGTACAACCCCAGCTCGTCGCCGAGAATCACATTGGCCAGGGTCGCCGCAGCGCCCATGTCGCCGACCAGCTTGCCCATGAAATCGTGGAGCCTTGCCTCGTCCATGACCTGCCCTCCTCTGCAAGAAGGCCACCGTCAGCGAGGGATGTCCGGTCCGGGGTAGCGGTGGTCGGATGAATGGTGGGGGCTCGCCGCAATGAGAGCAGCGGCGGGCTGTTTGTAAGTTTAGATTTAGTTCGAGCGCCGCGCGGGCGGCGCTCGATTCACGTTACCGATGAAAATACCGAGGCGAGCCCACGAGCGACCACGCTACTGTGCATCCATACCCGCGCCCGCCGGGTTCAGTTGCAGCACCTCATTGGTATACGCCCACTCCTTCAGCACCTCGTCGGGATGATCATTCAGGCGCAGACCATAAGACGGAATGATCTGTTTGATCTTGGCCTGCCAGTCCGGCGAAGCCAGCTTGTCCTTGAACACCTTGCCCATCAGGTCGAGCATGATCGGCGGCGCCGTCGAAGCGCCCGGCGACGCCCCGAGCAGGCCGGCAATGCTGCCATCCTTGGACGTCACCACTTCAGTGCCCAGTTTGAGCACACCGCCCTGGCTGTCGTCCTTCTTGATGATCTGCACCCGCTGCCCGGCCTGCCACAGGCGCCAGTCTTCCTTCTTCGCCTCCGGGAAGTAAGTGCGCAAGGCTTCGAAACGATCGTCATCCGATTGCAGCACCTGGCCGATCAGGTACTGCACCAGGTCGAACTCGCGCAACCCCACCCGTACCATCGGCCAGGTGTTGTGCACACTCACGCTGGCGAACAGGTCGAGCAGCGAGCCCTGCTTGAGGAATTTGGTTGAGAAGGTCGCAAACGGCCCGAACAGGATCATCCGCTTGCCGTCGAGCACGCGGGTGTCCAGGTGCGGTACCGACATCGGCGGCGCGCCGGACGCGGCAATGCCGTAGGCCTTGGCCATGTGCTGCTGGGCGATGGCCGGGTTGTCGGTCACCAGGAACGAGCCGCCCACCGGGAAGCCAGCATAATCCTTGGCTTCATCGATGCCCGATTTCTGCAGCAACGGCAGTGCCGCGCCGCCGGCGCCGATGAACAGGAACTTGGCATCGGTGCTGGCCTTGTTGCCGTCCTTCAGGTTCTTGTACTCGACATGCCACGAGCCGTCATCGTTACGGCTGATGCTTTCGACCTCGCTGGACAGCTTCAGGTCGAAGTTCGGCCGGGTCTGCAGATAACCCACGTACTGGCGGGTGATCTCGCCGAAGTTGACGTCGGTGCCGATCGGCGTCCAGGTCACGGCCAGCTTCTGGTTGGGGTCGCGGCCCGCCATCATCAACGGCACCCATTTGGTGATCTGTGCGTGGTCCTCGGAGTACTGCATGGGTTTGAACAGCGGGCTGGCTTGCAATGCCTCGTAGCGTTTTTTCAGGAAACGGATGTTGTCATCGCCCCAGACGAAGCTCATGTGCGGGGTGGTGTTGATGAAGGAATGCGGGTTCTTCAGCACGCCCTGCTTGACCTGCCAGGCGAGGAACTGGCGGGTGATCTGGAACGACTCGTTGATCTCCACCGCCTTGCTGATGTCGATCTTGCCGTCTTTTTCCGGGGTGTAATTGAGTTCTGCCAGCGCCGAGTGGCCGGTACCGGCGTTGTTCCAGCCGTTGGAGCTTTCCTCGGCGACCTTGTCCAGCCGTTCGACCATCTGCATCGACCAGCCTGGCTCCAGCTCGTTGAGCCAGACCGCCAGGGTCGAGCTCATGATGCCCCCGCCCACCAGCAGCACATCGACCTTCTTGCTCTCGGCCGCCTGGGCGTTGAGCATGCCGAAAGTCAGCATCAGGCCAGCCAGGGCAAGCTTCGACTTGTGCGTGATGTTCATGTTCTCTCCCGCTGCGTTGCTGTTCGTAAAGTCCAGCACAAGCTTAGCTGACGGATTTGCTCGGGTATGGGCCTTGTTCGGGCGCCGTCGATCGCCGCCTCTTGCAATCAGCGGCGTCTCAAAATACTGTATGAATAATCAGTACAGCGAGACAACCCCATGCAACTCATCGCCAAGCTCGGGATCCTTGCCGACGCCGCCAAGTATGACGCCTCCTGCGCCAGCAGCGGCGCACCGAAACGCAGCTCGCGCGGCAGTGAAGGCCTGGGCGCTACCGATGGCATGGGCATCTGCCACAGCTACACCCCTGACGGCCGTTGCGTCTCGCTGCTCAAGGTGCTGCTGACCAACTTCTGCCTGTACGACTGCCAATACTGCGTCAATCGTCGCTCCAGCAACGTGCCGCGGGCGCGCTTCACGCCCGAGGAAGTGGTGCGCCTGACCTTGGACTTCTACCGGCGCAACTGCATCAGTGGCCTGTTCCTCAGCTCGGGCATCATCCGCTCGGCCGACTACACCATGGAGCAGTTAATCCGTGTGGCTCGCCTGCTGCGCGAGACGCACAACTTCCGCGGCTATATTCACCTCAAGACCATTCCCGACGCCGACCCGCTGCTGATCGAAGAAGCCGGGCGCCTGGCCGACCGCCTCAGCGTCAACATCGAACTGCCCACCGATGCCAGCCTCAAGCGCCTGGCCCCGGAAAAGCACGCACACACCATTCGCCAGGCCATGGCGGTCATCCACCAGGGCCAGCAGGCCGTGGCCGGTGAACCGAAAGCGCCGCGCTTCACCCCTGCTGGGCAGAGCACCCAAGTGATCGTCGGGGCCGATGCCACCGACGACAGCACGCTGCTGCGCAACGCCGAGTCGCTGTACCGGGGCTACGGGCTCAAGCGCGTGTATTACTCGGCCTTCAGCCCGATCCCCGACAGCCCTGGCAGCGTGCCGCTGGCGGCCCCGCCGCTGCTGCGCGAGCACCGGCTGTACCAGGCAGACTTCCTGTTGCGCGGCTACGGCTACCAGGCTGGCGAGCTGCTTGGCGAGGCCGGCAACCTGGCCTTGGACATCGACCCGAAGCTGGCCTGGGCGCTGGCCAACCGCGAGGTGTTCCCGCTGGATGTGAACCGCGCCGAACCCGCGCTGCTAGCCCGCATCCCCGGCATCGGCCTGCGCAGCGTGCAGCGGCTGGTGGCGCTGCGCCGCGAACGGCGGGTGCGCTACGATGACCTGATCCAGCTGCGCTGCGTGCTCGACAAGGCGCGGCCGTTCATCATCACCAGCGACTATCGCCCGGCCCAGGGGGAACTGCGCAGCGGCCTGCTGCGGGCGCGCCTGCGTGAGCCGCAAGCCCCGGTGCAGATGGGGTTGTGGGGGTGATCGCGCTCGAGTGCGACGACCTTTTCGCCACCTGGCGTGACCAGGCCCGTACGCTGCTTGGCCACGGCATCGACCCGGCTCAGGTGAGCTGGGTACAGGGCCCTATCGACGACCTCTTGGCGGTACCGACAGCGCTGCCTGACGCCCCTGGCCCTTTCCGTGCCAAGGTGCCAGCAGCGCTGTTGAGCCTGCTGGAGCAGGCCGCGCGCTACCGTGGCGAGCAGCGCTGGAACCTGCTGTACGAAGTGCTCTGGCGCGTTGCCCATGGAGACCGCACGGCGATGCTCGCCGGTGACCGCCTGGGCAGCGAACTGCACCGGCGCATCAAGCAGGTCAGCCGCGAAGCGCACCACCTGCATGCGTTCGTGCGGTTTGTGCCGTTACCGGATGCACTTGCCGAACAGTTGCAACTGGACCTGGTGGCTTATCACGAGCCGGCCCATGACATTCTGCACAGTGCCAGCGGGCACTTCGCCGACCGCTTGGGGCGCCAGCGCTGGTTGATTGCCACGCCGCAGGACGGCATTCGATTCGATGGCCAGGCTTTCGATTATCAGCGCAATTGTCCGCAAAATTGGCGGGAATGGGCTCGCAATGCCGATGACCCAGGTGCCGAATTATGGCGTACCTACTACCGACATACCTTCAACCCCGCCCGCCTCAATCCGGATGCCCTGCGCCTGCACATGCCCGGGCGCTTCTGGCGGCATTTGCCGGAGGGGATGCTGATTCCACAGCTTGAAGGGTTGGCCCGTCAGGGTAAGCAACGCGACGGTCAAGCGGTTGAAGTCGCTGGTCAGCGAGGCAAGCAGATCACCCGTTCGGCGCCCTGAAGGGGGTCGCCACTGGCGGCAGCTGCTCTACTGCGCGCCACGAATGTGAAAAAAACGTAAAAAATCTGGCATACCAGACTTTCACGGGGCGACAAATCCTGACACACTAATTGCTAATCGTTCTCATACATACTTTCAATAACGTTTAGCAGCGCACAGGAACCCGCCCCTCATGCCGTCGTCTCTCGCGCCCACGCGCCCCTTCCCCGCCCGCAACCTGCTCGCCATGGCCGTGTGCATGGCCATCGTCGCCCCGGCCCTGGCCGAAGACGACCAGCCAGCCACCCTGGAACTGGGCGCCACCGAGATCAGCTCCAACCAGCTGGGCAGCACAACCGAGGGCTCTAAATCCTACACCACCGGTTCCATGTCAACGGCCACCAAGCTGCCGCTGAGCCTGCGTGAAACCCCGCAGGCGGTCACCGTGATGACCCGCCAGCGCATGGACGACCAGGCGATGACCAGCATCAACGACGTGGTCAAGGCAACGCCGGGGCTGTACCTCGACTATTCCAATGGCCCTGGTCGGCAGGCCTATTCTTCGCGTGGCTTCGACATCGACAACCTGATGTACGACGGCATCCCCAGTGGCTACCAAGGCTGGACGGTCGGCGCGCAACCCAACCTGGCCATGTTCGACCGCGTCGAGATCGTGCGGGGTGCGACAGGCCTGGTGACCGGCTCCGGCAACCCCTCGGCGGCGATCAACCTGGTGCGCAAGCGCCCGCTGGCCGAGCAGAAGGTCACCCTGACCGGCGCCGCCGGCAGCTGGGACAACTACCGCGGTGAAATCGATGCCTCCAGCCCGCTCAACGACAGCGGCACGCTGCGTGGCCGGGTGGTGGCGTCCTACCGTGATGCCAACAGTTTTGTCGACGATGTGGAGGAAGACCACGGCCTGTTCTACGCCGTCACCGAGGCAGACCTGTCCGAAGACACCACGCTGACCCTCGGTTTCTCTCATCAGAAGGACAAGACCAATTACTTCTGGGGCGCCATGCCCACGGCGCTGGACGGACACCACATGGGCTTCTCGCGTTCTTACAACCCAGGCAGCGACTGGGAGAACAAGGACCAGGAGATCAATACCGTCTTCGCCGAAGTGCGCCAGCGCCTGGCCAACGACTGGAAGCTGCAGGTCAACGCCAACTATTCCCAGCAGGACGCCACCTTCACCGGTTCCTACCAGTCGCGCTGGGCCGGGCTGGATGCACCGCTGTCGCGCACCGCCTACCAGTCCAAGCACCAGGAAAACCAGGCCGGCGTGGATGGCTTCGTCAGCGGCCCATTCGAAGCCTTCGGCCGCACCCACGAACTGGTGGTGGGTGCCAGCAAGCGCATCTACGACATGGACACGCGCAACTACAGCCCATACGACACCAACTGGCCGCTCAATGCCGGCAAGCCGAACTTCGTGCACACCGGCAACACCCGCGAAGTCACCACCCAGGAAGGCGTGTACATGACCACCCGCCTGAGCCTGGCAGACCCGCTGAAACTCATCCTCGGTGGCCGGCTGGACTGGTACGACTATGACAACAAGGAAAGCGCCACCGCCGACTACAAGGTCACCCGCAATGTCACCCGCTTCGCCGGCCTGATCTACGACCTGGACGACCACCACTCGGTGTATGTCAGCTACAGCGACATCTTCAACCCGCAGAGCTACAAGGATGCCTCCGGCAGCCCGGTCAAGCCGATCGACGGCAAGAACTATGAGATCGGTGTGAAGGGCGAGTATTTCGACGGCGCATTGAACGCCAGCATTGCATTGTTCCGTATCGACCAGGAAAACCGCGCCGTCTCGCAGACGGACCTGGCCGGGTGTGTCGACCCTACCAACTGCTACGTCGCCTCCGGCGAGGTGCGCAGCCAAGGTATCGACATGGAACTGCAAGGTGCACTGACCCGTAACTGGCAGGTGGGTGCCGGCTACACCTATGCCCGCGCCCACACCATCAAGGACGCTGCCAACCCGGGCAACGTGAACCAGCGCTTCGACACCGATACCCCGGAGCACATGTTCAAACTGACCACCACCTACCGCTTCGAAGGCCCACTGGAGAAGTTGCGCGTCGGTGGCAACATTGCCTGGCAGAGCCGCATCTACAACGATTTCACGGTTGCCGATGGCAGCGAGTACCGCTTGATCCAGGGTTCGTATGCGGTCACCGACCTGATGGCCGGCTACCAGGTCAACAAGAACCTGGACCTGCAGCTCAACGCCAACAACGTGTTTGATCGCAAGTACTACTCGGCAGTGGCCAGCTCGGTGAGCTATGCGGGCGACACCTGGGGCGCACCGCGCAACATGATGCTGACGGCCAAGTACAGTTTCTAAGGCCCAGGGGCTGCCCTGCAGCCCATCGCCGGCAAGCCGGCTCCTACAGGCGCCCTACCGCCCTTGTAGGAAGGCTTGCCCGCGATGAGGCCCGTGAAGCGACACATTCAGCTGAACAACTTGCCCAGACACCCCAATTTCTTCTTGTACGACCGCCGCGCCTCCAGCGCCTGATCCATGCTCACAGGCAAGAACCGCGCCTGCTGGTTCGGCTGCATCTGCCCGATCAAGTCCAGGTCCGCACTGATCACCGTACCGATCATGGCATACCCCCCACCCGACACCGCATCACGGTGCAGAATGATCGGCTCCAGCCCGGCCGGCACCTGGATCGAACCGATCGGGTAGCAGCTGTCGACGATGTTTGAAGGGTCCGATCCCGCACCAAACGGCTGCTCACGCGGCTGGAAACCCAATGCGCTACCGCCCCGGTAGCGGTAACCAATCCGATCAGCTTCGGAACCGACGGTCCAGGCATCGGTGAAGAAGCTTTTCGCCGCCGCTTCGGTCAGGCGATGGAAGTACAAGCCCGGCCCCACCCGCAACACCACTTCACCGCCCAATGCCTGGCGCAGGGCCATCGGCAAGCTGGCACCGGCACGGGTCTTGCCGCTGGGCACGCCGACCGGCAGCACATCACCGGCCACCAGCTTGCGCCCGTGGTAACCGCCGAGCGCGCCCAACGCGTACGTAGACCGGCTGCCCAGCACCTGCGGCACATCGATACCGCCCGCTACTGCAATGTAGGCACGCGCCCCTGCCGTGGGGAAGGCAAAGCGCAGCACCTGCCCGGCCCTGACGGCGAATGCGGTATCAGGCCGCTGCTCACGGCCATCGAGCAGCGCCGGCATCTGCGCGCCGCAGACCGCCACCAAGGCGTCCTGGGTAAATTCAAGCTCCGGTCCCACCAGCGCACACTCGAGCCCAGCCGCACCTGCCGGGTTGCCGACCAACTGATTGGCCGCGCACAAGGCATACTGATCGAGCGCGCCGGACGGTGGGATACCGAGGTGGTAATAGCCTTCGCGGCCTAGGTCCTGCACCGTGGTCGCCAGGCCAGGTTTGCGTACCTTGATCATGCCAGCACCTCCTGCAGCGACTTGGGATAGCCGACCGGGTCGGCGAGGAATGCATCCAGGGAGAATTCCACCGGGCGAACGCGCAGGTCGAAGCGGCCGTCCTCGACATCCGCCACCGCCTGGTCGTAGGCCTGGCGATCGATGGGCTTGAACTGCACGATGTCGCCTGGGCGGAAGAACACCATGTGCTCTTTCAGGTAATTCAGGGACTGCTGCGGGTCGTAGATCGGTGCCGGGGTGACGCCGAACATCTGGTAGCCCCCTGCCCCGCGCACCGAGTAGATGCAACCGAAGCAACCACCGTGGCCGAGGGTCAGCTTCGGCGTGTCGGTGCGTGGGCGCAGGTACTTGGGCACCTGCAACTGGCGCTCGCGCTCGACCATCTGGAACATGAACGGCAGGCCGGCAACGAAGCCGACCATCGACACGAACCACGGCGCGCCACTGTGCGCGGCGATGAACGCTTCGACGTCGGCCAGGCCGTTGATGCGCGCGGCGTATTCCAGGTCGGTGCTGTGCGGGTCCTGGTGGCGGTCGCGAAAACGCATCAAGGTTTCATGCGTCCAGGGGTCGTTGTACAGCACCGGGATCTCGATGATGCGGGTGTGCAACGAGCGCTCGGCGACAGCCCCGGCTTCGGCGCCGCGCACGGCCTCGAGCAGGGCTTCGGGGGCAATGCGGTCGGGGTCGAAACGGATCTGGAACGAGGCGTTGGCCAGGCAGATATCGAGCACGCCTTCAAGCGCCAGGCGCTCCACCGCGCGGGTGACGGCCATGCCCTTGAAGAAAGCCTCCAGCGACATGCTGTCGCTGACCTCGGCAAACAGGTGCTCGTCGGCACCGAAGCTGTAGCGGATCGGGGTACTGGCAAGCGGCTCGGCCATGTCTGCTCCTTTTTTGGAATCGTTATCGTAAGGCAGGCAAAAACAATGCTGTGCTGGGGTACCGGTGTCTGAGCACCGGGTGCCCGTGAAACTCAGCGCGGCGTGCGCACCGCGATGCCGGCAGCATCCAGTGCCGCACGGGTGGCCTCGACCAGACAGAGTGCGCCAGGGGTATCGCTGTGCAGGCAAATGGAATCGAACGCGATGGCCAGGTCCTGCCCTTCGACCGTGCGCACCACGCCTTCGCGGCAGGCGCGCAGCACACGCTCAGCGACCGCCTGCGGTTCGTAGCCACGCACATTGCGGGTAAAGACGATGGAGCCGCTGAGGTCGTATTCGCGGTCCGCGTAGAACTCGCGCACCACCGGCTGGCCCAGTTCCTGGGCAACGCGGCAGATCACCGAGCCGGGCATGCAGTACAGCAGCAGCTCAGGCTCGATCACTCGCAGGTTCTGCACCAGCAACCGCGCGGCTTCTTCGTCGCGGGCCAGGTGCATGTACAGCGCACCGTGCGGTTTGATGTGCTGCAGGCGCACGCCCTGCGCACGGGCGATTTCACGCAGCGCGCCCAGTTGATAAAGCATGTCGTCGACCAGCTCCTGGGCCGGGGCATTGATGTGCCGGCGGCCGAAACCGACCAGGTCACGAAAGCCCGGGTGGGCGCCGACCGCCACGCCCAGTGCCTTGGCGCGTTCGACGGTGCGGCGCATGGTGCCGGGGTCGCCGGCATGGAAGCCGGTGGCGACATTGGCCGAGCTGATGAAGGCCATCAGTTCGTTGTCGACACCGTCGCCGATGGTCCACGGGCCGAAGCCCTCGCCCATGTCCGAGTTGAAGTCTACTGCCTGCATGCCTGCTCTCCGGGTACTTGTGACGGTGTTAAGGCCACGTTAGATTCTCCCCAGCCCCTTGGGAAGATCTATAAACAGATAGGGTGTCTTCTGAAAAACAGATACCTTGGAGTATTCTCGTGTCGTTGACCTTGCGCCAAGTCCGTTATTTTGTCGCCACCGCCGAGATCGGCCAGATTTCACAAGCGGCGATCCACCTCAACATTTCCCAGTCGGCGGTGACCACCGCAATCAAGGAGCTGGAGGCAATGCTGGGGGTGCTGTTGTTTCAGCGCTCGGCCCAGGGCATGAACCTGACCGACGCGGGTCGGCACTTTCTCAACCGTGCCTATGTGATCCTGCGCAGTGTCGACGACGCGCTCAACAGCCCGCTGCCCGACGTGCGCGCCAGTGGCCTGCTGCGCCTGGCGGCGAGCTACACGGTGATCGGCTACTTCCTGCCGCACCACCTGCAGCGCCTTGAGCACTGGCACCCGGATGTAACGCTGGAGGTCCACGAGCAGGAGCGCAGCGCCATCGAACAAGGCCTGCTGGAAGGCCGTTTCGACATGGCCGTGGTGCTGACCGCCAACCTCACCCACCCGGACATCGTCTCGGAAACCCTGTTCAACTCCGAGCGTCGGCTGTGGCTGCCCAGCCACCATGCACTGTGCGAACGCTCAGCCGTCAGCCTGGCCGATGTCGCCCGTGAGCCGTTCATCCTGCTCACCGTGGATGAAGCCGAGCAGAGCGCCATGCGTTACTGGGAATTGGCCGGCGAACGGCCCCGCGTGCGCGTGCGCACCAGCTCGGTAGAGGCGGTGCGCAGCATGGTTGCCAATGGCAGCGGCGTGGCGATCCTGTCGGACCTGGTGCATCGGCCCTGGTCACTGGAAGGCAAGCGCATCGAAACCGTCACCATCAGCGACCCGGTAACGCCCATGAGCGTGGGGTTGGCGTGGCACCGCGAGCGCGCGTTCAGCCCAGCGATGCAGGCGCTGCGCAACTACTTCCACGATGCCTTCCTGGCGCCGCAGCAGCTGTCGGCCCGGCGTTGATCAGGGGTGGCTGCACGGTTGCGGTGGGAGCGGGTTTACCCACAAAAGGGCCGTCACTGACGTCAGCCGAACGTTCAGCGTGCAATGCCGTCATACCTTGAGCCGGTGCCGACACGCAGAGAGGACGCGAAATGACTCAACCCGACCCGTCATACGTCAAGTGGCTCGAAGACCGCTCCATGCTCAAGGCCTCGCAGGAGCGGGCGCGGCTGTACTCCGGCCAGTCACGCCTGTGGCTCAACCCGTACGCCGAAGCCCAACCGCGCCGCGCCACCGATATCGCCTCGGTCTGGCTGACTGTCTACCCCGACGCCATCATTGCGCCCGAAGGCTGCTCGGTGCTCGCTGCACTGGCCCACGAAGCCTTGTGGAAGCGCCTGTCGGAAATGGGGGTGCAGGGTATTCACACCGGCCCCATCAAGCAATCCGGCGGCGTGCGCGGGCGCGACTTCACGCCCAGTGTCGATGGCAACTTCGACCGCATCAGCTTCGACATCGACCCCCTCTACGGCAGCGAGCAGGAGCTGGTGCAGATGAGCCGCATGGCCGCCGCGCACAATGCCGTGACCATCGACGACCTGATCCCCTCGCACACCGGCAAAGGCGCGGATTTTCGCCTGGCCGAGCTGGCCTGTGGTGCCTACCCCGGGCTTTACCACATGGTCGAGATACGCGAGGAGGACTGGCCACTGCTGCCCGACGTGCCGCCAGGCCGCGATGCAGTCAACCTGCTGCCGGCGCAGTGCGATGAGCTCAAGGCGCGCCACTACATCGTCGGCCAGTTGCAGCGGGTGATATTCTTCGAGCCTGGCGTCAAGGAAACCGACTGGAGTGTCACGCCGCCGATCACCGGCGTCGACGGCAAGACCCGGCGCTGGGTGTACCTGCACTATTTCAAGGAGGGCCAGCCGTCGCTCAACTGGCTCGACCCAAGCTTTGCCGCCCAGCAAATGATTATCGGCGATGCCCTGCACGCCCTCGACTGCCTGGGCGCGCGCGGCCTGCGCCTGGATGCCAATGGTTTTCTCGGGGTCGAGACCCGCGCCAGCGGGACCGCCTGGTCGGAAAGCCACCCGCTGTCGATCGTTGGCAACCAGATCATCGGCGGGATGATCCGCAAGGCCGGCGGCTTCAGCTTCCAGGAACTCAACCTGACCCTGGACGACATCGCGCAGATGTCCAAGGGTGGCGCCGACCTGTCGTATGACTTCATCACCCGCCCGGCTTACCAGCATGCCCTGCTGACGGGTGACACCGAGTTCCTGCGCCTGATGCTCAAGGAAATGCATGGTTTGGGCATCGACCCGGCGTCGTTGATTCACGCCCTGCAGAACCACGATGAACTCACCGTCGAGCTGGTGCACTTCTGGACCTTGCACGCCCATGACATGTATTTGTTCAAGGGCCAGACCCTGCCCGGCAATATTTTGCGCGAGCACATCCGTGAAGAAATCTACGAACGCCTGTCCGGTGAGCATGCGCCCTATAACCTGCGCTTCGTCACCAATGGCATCTCCTGCACGACCGCCAGCCTGATCACCGCCGCGCTGGGCATCCGCGACCTGGAGCAGATAGGCCCGGCGGATATCGAGCTGATCCAGAAGGTGCACCTGTTGCTGGTGATGTACAACGCCATGCAGCCGGGTGTGCTCGCGTTTTCCGGCTGGGACCTGGTCGGCGCCCTGCCACTGCCGGCTGAATCGGTGGCGGACAAGATGGTGGATGGCGATACCCGCTGGATCCACCGTGGCGGCTACGACCTGGCCGGGCTCGCGCCGCAGGCCGAGGCGTCGGTACGCGGGATGCCCCGCGCCCGCTCGCTGTACGGCAGCCTCGACAGCCAGCTGGAAAACGCCGATTCGTTTGCCAGCAAGGTAAAGAAACTGCTCGCCGTGCGCCAGGCCTACGGCATTGCCAGTAGCCGCCAGGTGCTGGTGCCCGAGGTCAGCAGCCCAGGTTTGCTGGTGATGGTGCACGAGCTGCCGGCCGGGCGCGGCATCCAGATTAGCGCGCTGAACTTCGGCCAGGAGGTGATCGCCGAAGAGCTGCTGCTGACCGGTTTCACGCCGGGCACGGTGGTGGACATGATCAACGAGACGGTCGAGGGCGACCTGACCGAGGATGGGCGGCTAGTGGTGAACCTGGACCCTTATGAAGCGCTGTGCCTGAGGATCGTGAACAGCAGTGGCCATGTCTGAGCAGGTTACGCCTTCTTCGCGGGCCTGCCCGCGAAGACGCCGGCACTGACTCCATAAAACCGTAATATCCAATGGCCATATTGGGCGCCCCTGAACAATAACCACGGTCGCCCAATGCCCTTCACGCCCACCCGCCTGGCCCTGTGCATCGCACTGGCCTGCGCCGCCCTCGCCCCTGCCGCACTGGCCAAAGACTATCTGATCAACAGCGCCACTACCGACACGCTGGAACTGAAAAAGTCAGACACCCTCAAGGTCACCTCACAGGGCAGCATCGTGGCCCGCGACGACGACGGCGTGATCCTGCCCAAACACACCAGCGGCGCCACCCTCAGCGTCGACAACGCCGGCATCATCCGCTCCACCGACGGCCGCGGCATCGACACCAAGGACGAGGGTGAAGACCTCAGCCACTATGTGATCACCAACCAGGCGGGTGCACAGATTCTGGGCACCAACGATGGCCTGCGCTTCCAGACCAACCCGACGGCGGGCGGCAGCCTGCAGATCGTCAACGCCGGCACGATCGAATCGACCGTCGAAGGCCAGGCCATCGACCTGGAAACCCTGAACAATCCGGCCTTCACCACCACCCTGGTCAACCAGGCCAGCGGCGTGATCCATGCGGTGGGCAACGACGCGATCAAGACCGGCTCCAACGCCACCGTGACCAACTACGGGCTGATCTACACCGACACCGCCGCGCAGGACAAGAATGGGCTGGACCAGAAGTACGACGGGATCAAGATCGGCACTTCGACCGGCGTCACCGTGCATAACTACGGCACCATCAGCGCCGACCGTCATGGCGTCGACCTGAAGACCGACGCCACCCTCTACAACTATGCAGGCGCCAGCATTACCGGCCGCAACGGCTCGGGCTTCGGCTCCGACGGCAGCGGCACGGTGTACAACTACGGCACCATCACCGGTGCCATCGCCGACCGCAAGCTCAACGGTGACGGCGATGGCGTCGACATCGACCTGATCGGCCACATCTACAACGCCGGCACCATCCAGGGCCTGGGCGCCAAAGGTGTCGACAGCGGCGGCCGGCCGAACGGCAGCGAAGGCATCGCCATGGGTGGCGGGACAATCGTCAACACCGCCAGCGGCGTGATTCGCAGCGTCGACAACGGCATCCTGGTCGACGACGGTGCCGAGGGCGCCGGCGTAGCGGCCACCCAGATCAGCAACGCCGGCCGCATCGAAGGCGAAGGCGGTTTCGGCATCAAGCTGATTGGCGACTACGACGACACTGTGATCAACAGCGGCAGCATCAGCGGCGGCGATGGCTTGGCCCTGAGCATGGGCGCAGGCAACGACAGCCTGGTGATCGAGACCGGCGGCGTGTTCAACGGCCTGGTCGATGGCGGTGAGGGCAATGACAGCGTGACCCTCGACGGTACCGGCAGCTTCGGCAACAGCCGCAACTTCGAGACGCTGCACGTTACAGGCGGCAGCTGGACCCTGACCAGTGTCGACGACTTCAGCCAAGGCGGCGTGGTAGCCAGCGGCGCGACGCTGGTCAACCAGGGCAGCATCCTGGGCCAGATGCACGTTGAACAGGGTGCCACCTATGCCGGTGGCGGCGCGGTCGGCGGCCTGCAGGTTGACGGCACCCTGCAGACCCACACGGGCCTTGGCGTGGCCCAGGTCAATGGCGACCTGAGTTTCGGCCAGGGCGCAAGCCTGGTGTACGGCGTGAATGCCGATGGCAGCAGCGCACCGATCGCCGTCAGCGGCACCGCCAACCTCGGCGGCGCCACCCTGCGCGTGCAGCCAACCCCTGGCCAGTACCCGTGGCAGAGCCAGTACACGGTGCTGACTGCCAGCACCGTCAACGGCACCTTCGCCCAGGTGACCAGCGACTACGCCTTCCTCACCCCGACCCTGAGCTACACCAGCACTTCGGTCGGCCTGGCCTACACACGCAACGACATTGCCTTCGAGCACTACGCCCAGACTGGCAACGGCGCAGCGGCGGCCCGCAGCGTCGGCAGCCTCGGCCAGGACAGCAGGCTGTACAACGCGGTGCTTGGCAGCAGCGCAGCCAGCGCCGGTAACGCCATCGAACAACTGGCCGGCAGCAATACCGCCAACTTGGCGGCTGCCACCCTGGCCGGCACCACCCAGGTGAGCAGCAGCATGCTCGGCGCCCTGCAATCGATGGGCAGCAGCGCTGGCTTGCAGGTGGGCCTGAACGAGGGCGAAAGCCCTGCCCTTGCCGCCACTGGCGTGCCACGCGAGGCACGCAACCTCAACGACCCGAACGCCCAGGGCCGCCTCTGGGCCCAGGCCCTGGGCAGCTACGGCAAGGTCGATGGCAGCCACAGTGCCAGCGCGCTGGAGCAACGCACCGGCGGCGGCGTACTGGGTGTCGACTGGGCACTGAGCGGCGACTGGCGCCTGGGCGTGCTGGGAGGCTACTCACGCACCCGCCTGGACAGCACCGGCCTGGACGGCACCGTGCGCAGCTGGCATGCCGGCGTGTATGCCCAACGACAAAGCGGCCCGTTGGCCCTGCGCCTGGGCGCGGCGTACAGCCGCCACGACGGCGACAGCAAGCGCGAGGTGGCCTTCAGCGGCTTCGACGAGCGCCTGAAGGGTGACTACGACGCCGACAGCCAGCAGGCGTTCGTCGAACTGGGCTATGCCATGGGCAGCGGCCGCCTGAGCGCCGAGCCGTTCGCCAGCCTGGGCTACCAGCGTTATCACCGCGACAGTTACGCAGAGGAAGGCGGTGACGCCGCGCTGGCGGTGGATGCCGATACCCAGGACAACTTCAGCAGCTCCTTGGGGGTGCGCGTGGCGCATCTAGGCCAGCTGGACAACGGCATGAGCCTGACCCCGCGCGCGAGCCTTGGCTGGCGGCACACGTATGGCGGCCTCGATAGCCGCACGCGCCAGGCGTTTCTGGCAGGGGGTGATGCGTTCAGTGTCGAGGGGAGCGCGATCGACCGCGACAGTTTGCTGGTCGAGGCAGGGCTGGACCTTGGGGTGAGTGCGCGGCAGACCCTCGGGTTGGGGTATAGCGGTGAGCTGGGCAGTAATAGCCGTAACCATGCCGTGGTTGGGCAGTGGCAGTTGAGGTTCTGACCCCTCTCGGTCCTGACTGGCCTCATCGCCGGCAAGCCGGCTCCCACAGGTTTTGCAGCGCCGCGAACTCTGTGGGAGCCGGCTTGCCGGCGAAGGGGCCCGAAAGCACACTTGCATTCCCAGCCTTACGGGCATAGTTTCCGGGCATTCATTTTTCGAGCCCAGGAGCCTCTCCATGTACACCGGCATCGTCCAGGCCGTTCGCCCTCTGCTTGCGGTAACCACCTACCCGGGCCACAACCAGTTCACCATCGACCTCACCCCCGAGCTGCTCGAAGATCTGAAGATCGGCGCCAGCGTCAGTGTCGAAGGCACTTGCCTCTCGGTTACCGAAATCGACGGCACCCAGGTGAAATTCGACGCCATGACCGCCACGCTGGACCGCACCAACCTGCGCTTCTTCAAGGCAGGCCAAGGCGTCAACATCGAGCGTTCGGCGAAGATGAACGCCGAAGTCGGCGGCCACCTGATGGCCGGCCATGTCGCCACCACCGCCGAGATCGTCGAGCTGTCGATCAAGGAAACCGGCGCCTTCATCACGTTTCGCATGCCGCCTGAGTGGGCCAAGTACGTGTTCCCGCGGGGCTTCCTCGGCGTCAACGGCTGCAGCCTGACCGTGGCCGACGTGGAAGGTACGCTGATCACCATCAACCTGATCCCCGAAACCCTGCGCCAGACTACCTTCGCCCGCTACCAGGCCGGCGAGCTGATCAACATCGAAGTGGACCACCAGACCTTGGTGCTGGTCGACGTGGTGGAGCGCACGATCAAAGGTACCCTGGCGCGCACCTGATCAGACGCTGCGGGTGATGCCGCCGTCGACCTTGATGTTCTGCCCGGTGATGTACGCCGCGCCATCGCTGGCCAGGAAGGCCACGGTGGCGGCGATTTCCTCGCTGCTGCCGTAGCGCTTGAGCGGCACGCTGTCGCGGCGCTCGTCGGTGGCCGGGAGGCTGTCGATCCAGCCCGGCAGCACGTTGTTGATGCGGATGTTGTCGCCTGCGTACTTGTCCGCAAAAATCTTGCTGAACGCCGCCAGCCCTGCACGGAACACTGCCGAGGTGGGGAACATCTCGCTCGGCTCGAAGGCCCAGGCGGTGGAAATGTTGATCACCACCCCACCCTGTTGACGCTGCATGATCGGCGTCACCAGGCGGGTCGGGCGGATCACGTTGAGCAGGTAGGTTTCCATGCCCTGGTGCCAGTCTTCGTCGCTGATTTCCAGAATCGGCGCGCGCGGGCCGTGGCCTGCGCTGTTGACCAGCACGTCAATGCGGCCCCATGTGGCGACCACGGTATCCACCAGGCGCTGGATATCGTCATTGGACTGGTTGCTGCCGGTAACACCGATACCGCCCAGCTCCTCGGCCAGTGCCTCGCCCTTGCCCGACGACGACAGGATGCCGACCTTGAAGCCGTCGGCAGCCAGGCGCCGCGCCGCCGCTGCGCCCATACCGCTCCCCCCCGCGATCACGATTGCTACTTTTTCGATGGACATGAAGCCTCCTGGTCAACCATTCAGTGTGCGTGAGTGATCGGTCCAGACTAGCACCGTGCCTGAGTGGGCAGAGAGCCAGGAAAGCTTCGTCTTTACGATAGAAAAACTATTGGCCAGCCAGGCTCGCCAGCTGCCTTTCAGGAAGTCTGATCGGTCCGGCAGCCCTATCGTTTATCTACTGGATGGGTAGCCCACCGCTACTCGATACGCGGATGCTGCTGCACCAGCAGTTTGCGCTTGGCCTCCAGTTCCTCGATCTGCGTGTCGATGTCTTCGATCTTCTGCTCGATGTTGTCGTGGTGCTCCTGCAGCAGCTCGCGGGCTTCTTCGATGTCCGAGGCGGCCGGCGCAGCGCCGCGCAGCGGCTTGTTGGCGGTTTCCTTCATGGTCAGGCCGGTGATCAGGCCGACGGCGGCAATCACCATCAGGTAGTAGGCCGGCATGTACAGGTCGCCGGTGCTTTCCACCAGCCATGCGGCCAGGGTTGGGGTCAGGCCGGCGATCAGCACCGAGATGTTGAAGGCGCTGGCCAGCGCGCTGTAGCGGATGTGCGTGGGGAACATCGCCGGCAGCGTCGACGCCATCACGCCGATGAAGAAGTTGAGCATCACGGCGATGATCAGCAAGCCGGCGAAGATCACCCCGAGCACGCCGCTGTTGATCAGCATGAAGGCCGGGATGGCCAGCACGAACAGGCCGACGCTGCCAACGATGATGAACGGGCGCCGGCCCCACTTGTCGCTGAGCAGGCCGATGATTGGCTGCACGAACAGCATGCCGACCATGATCGCGATGATGATCAGCACGCCGTGGTCTTCGCTGTAGTGCAGGTTGTGCGACAGGTAGCTGGGCATGTAGGTGAGCAGCATGTAGTAGGTGACGTTGGTGGCGATCACCACGCCGATGCAAGTCACCAGGCTGCGCCAGTGCTGGGTGGCGACTTCCTTGAACGACACCTTGGGCCCGGAGGCCAAGCCTTCGCGGTCACCTTGCTCAAGCTTCTCGACATGCTGCTGGAACGCCGGGGTCTCTTCCAGCGCGTGGCGCAGGTAGAGGCCGATAATGCCCAGCGGCAAGGCCAGGAAGAACGGCAGGCGCCAGCCCCACTCGAGGAATTTTTCCTCGCCGAGGAAGGTGGAAATCAACACCACCACACCGGCGCCCAGCACGAAGCCGGCTATCGAGCCGAAGTCCAGCCAGCTGCCGAGGAAGCCCCGCTTGCGGTCCGGCGCGTATTCGGCGACGAAGATCGAGGCACCGGTGTACTCGCCCCCCACCGAGAAGCCCTGGGCCATTTTCGCCAGCAGCAGCAGGATCGGCGCCCAGATGCCAATGGAGGCGTAGGACGGTATCAAGCCGATGGCGAAGGTGCTCAGCGACATGATCACGATGGTTGCGGCAAGAATCTTCTGCCGGCCGAACTTGTCGCCCAGGGCACCGAAGAACAGCCCGCCCAGCGGGCGGATCAGGAACGGTACCGAGAAGGTGGCCAAGGCCGCGATCATCTGCACGCTGGGGTCGGCGTTGGGGAAGAACACCTTGCCCAGGGCATAGGCGACGAAGCCGTACACGCCGAAGTCGAACCATTCCATCGCGTTGCCCAGCGCGGCGGCGGTGATCGCCTTGCGCATCTTGGCGTCGTCGACGATGGTGATGTCTTTCAAGCCGATCGGCTTGACGCTTTTCTTGCGAGATTTCATGCCTGTGTCCCTTCACTTGACGGTTCACCCCTGACCAGCAAACGGCTGGCTAGTGGCTCTAAGGCATCAGATACAACGGGACACTAAATAATTCAGCGCTTACTGATTTTTTGTGTATTAGGCCACCGTGTATGCCGTCGTGCCCAAGCTGTTCCCGGACCTGTGGTCGGGGCTGGCGCTGCTGGGCCAGGGGGGCGTGGGGGCTCGCGGGTGCTGGCGCCAGAGACCCAGTCGCTGAGCTTGAGGGAAGCGGCAGTGCTTTAAGCGCTCGCTTCAGGCAAAAAAAAGCCGCTGCGGTTGCAGCGGCTTTCTTATCAGATCCCGTCGCGCGCCAGGTCCATGGCGAAGTACGTCAGGATCAGGTCGGCACCCGCTCGCTTGATCGCGCCGATGCTCTCGCGCACCACACGCCCTTCGTCGATGGCACCGGCCAGGCCGCCGAACTTGATCATCGCGTACTCGCCGCTTACCTGATACGCCGCCAGGGGCAGGCGCGAAGCAGCGCGGATGTCGGCGATCACGTCAAGGTAGGCACCGGCCGGCTTGACCATCAGCACGTCTGCGCCTTCCTGCTCGTCAAGCAACGACTCGCGCACGGCCTCGCGGCGGTTCATCGGGTTCATCTGGTAGGCCTTGCGGTCACCTTTGAGCACGGTGCCGCCCGCTTCACGGAACGGGCCATAGAGCGACGAGGCGAACTTGGTGGAGTACGCCATGATCGCAGTGTCATGGAACCCGGCGGCATCCAGTGCACCACGGATCGCCTGGACCTGGCCGTCCATCGCCGCGGACGGCGCGATGAAGTCGGCACCGGCGGCCGCGGCGATGACCGCCTGCTTGCCCAGGTTGGCCAGGGTGGCGTCGTTGTCCACGCCGTGGTCGTGCAGCACGCCGCAGTGGCCGTGGCTGGTGTATTCGCAGAAGCAGGTGTCGGACATCACGACCATTTCCGGCACGCTGTCCTTGCAGATGCGGGCCATGCGCGCGACCAGGCCGTTCTCGTTCCAGGTGTCGCTGCCGGTGGCATCCAGGTTGTGTGAAACGCCAAAGGTCATCACCGACTTGATGCCGGCACGGGCATAGCGCTCGATTTCCTGGGCCAGCAGTTTCTCAGGGATGCGATTAACCCCCGGCATGCTGGAGATCGGCACGAAATCATCGATGCCTTCCTCGACGAAGATCGGCAGGATCAGGTCTTCGAGGCGGAATTCGGTCTCCTGGAAGATCGTGCGCAGGGACTCGTTCTGGCGCAGGCGGCGGGGGCGAACGGAAGGAAAACGGTTGGACATGACAGCTCCAGGAAATATGGACGGCGTACACCTTATGCCTGTTGCGCGCCAGTGAAAAGGCCAGGTGACGAGATTGTGTCTTGCGTGGCGGGTAATAGCCGGAATATGCGGTGGCTGATCTGGCCTCATCGCCGGCAAGCCGGCTCCCACAAGGGACCGCATCGCGACGCAACCCTGTGGGAGCCGGCTTGCCGGCGATGAGGCCAGTACTGCTACTACATTACTGCAACCAAGGCGGTGGTGGCTCTTCGCCCTTGACCGGCCCATGCTCGGCTTCTGCCAGGGCAGCCCGGCGGCGGGCATCATCGAAGCGCGCGGCTTCGATCTCGCGCATTACCCCGCCCACGTCCGCTTCGTGCTCGTCATCGGCGAATTCGCCCGTCAGCGGGCTGTCCACGCGCAGCTCACCCGCTTCGTACAGTGCCCACATTTCCTGGGCATAGCGGGTGTCCTTGAGCTCCGGCGCAAAGCGCCCGAAATAGTGGGCCATATTCCCCACGTCGCGCTGCAGCATGCTGAACGCATGGTTGTTGCCTGCGGCATCCACCGCCTGCGGCAGGTCGATGATCACCGGGCCATCAGGGCCCAGCAGCACGTTGAACTCGGACAGGTCACCATGCACCAGCCCGGCACACAGCATCAGCACGATCTGGCGAATGACGAAGGCGTGGTACTCACGCGCTTCTTCGGCCTCCAGGTGCACGTCGTTCAGGCGTGGCGCGGCATCGCCATCGGCGTCGGTGACCAGCTCCATCAGCAGCACACCGTCCTGGAAGTCAAAAGGTTTGGGCACTCGCACACCGGCGTTGGCCAGGCGGAACAGCGCCGCCACTTCGGCGTTCTGCCAGGCGTCCTCGGCCTCTTTACGGCCATACTTGCTGCCCTTGGCCATGGCCCGAGCCTGGCGGCTGTTGCGCACCTTGCGGCCTTCCTGGTACTCGGCGGCCTGGCGGAAACTGCGTTTGTTGGCCTCTTTGTAGACCTTGGCGCAACGTACCTGGGCGCCGCAACGCACCACGTAGACGGCTGCTTCCTTGCCGCTCATCAAGGGTCGCAACACTTCGTCGACCAGTCCGTCTTCAATCAGCGGTTCGATTCGTTTTGGCGTCTTCATCAGGCTTGTGTTCGGGGTCCTGTCTGGCCTTATGGCTGGGATGGTGGACATCCTCTCACAGCCTGATGCGACTTGCTCGTTTGTCTGCTCAGGCGGCGGCCCGGCGCTGCAGCATCACGTGCCGGGCCCGGTCGAACGCCCAGTTATAGACCACCGTGTAAGGCAGGATGATCACGAAAAATCCCAGTTCGACCATCAGCGCCTGCCACAACGAAATCTCCAGCATCCAGGCCGCCACTGGCAGGCACAACACCACCAGCCCCGCCTCGAAGCCCAGGCCGTGGGCGAACCGGGTGGACGCCCTCCACTGGATGCGTGGGGTGTGCACGAAGCGGTCGACCAGCAGGTTGTAAAGCATGTTCCAGCCCATCGCGATCAGCGACAAGGTGACGGCCAGGCCGCCGGCCGTGGCCAGCGACTTGCCCATGATCCAGGACAACAGCGGCGCACAGAGCAGCACGGCAAAGACTTCATAGCCAACGGCATGGACTAGGCGTTCTTTGAAAGCGACTTTTTTCATGGCAATTTCCATCCAGATAATGACCTCGTGCTTCACATTTTCTTTGATGGAACTGATACTCACCACATAGCACCTATCGGTTTTATCAATACCCATGCGCTACTCGCCCGAAGCCCTCGTCGCCTTTGTCGAGGCCGCCGCCCTCGGCTCGTTCTCCGCAGCGGCGCGCAAATTGCGCAAAAGCCAGTCGACCATCAGCATCGCCATCGCCAATTTCGAGGCGGACGTGGGCTGCCCGTTGTTCGACCGCGCAGGCCGCCACCCCACGCTCAACGCAGCGGGCCGGCAGGTGCTGAGCCAGGTCGAGGCTATCCTCGATGCCAGCGCCCGGCTCGATGCCCTGGCGGTGCGCCTGGCCGAGCAGATAGAGCCACTGGTGTCGGTGGTGATGTCCGACAGCTACAGCGTGACCTTCCAGGGCGCGGTGATCAGCCGCTTTGCCGAAAGCTACCCGCACACCGAACTGCGCTGCGGCCCGGCCGAGGACGCCGATGTGATCGAGATGATCCAGCAGGACATGGCGCACATCGGCATCCTCGCCGCGCAGCCGCAGTACCCCGCCGACGTTGCCGTGGCACGGTTGCCGGAACAGGCGGAGTTCGCGGTGTATGTCGGCACCGGGCATCCATTGGCCAGGCGGGCGGCGGTGCAGCCGCAGCACCTGGAGAATGAGCGTCAGCTGTACATCAAGACCTACGCCCCCAGCCTGCACCATGGGCGCGGCCAGGCATGGTCTGCGCCGGATTACCTGACGTTGCTGGAGTTCGCCGTGCGCGGGTTTGGCTGGGCGCAATTGCCCAAGGCGCTGGTATCGCGCTTTGGCAGTGGCCTGGTGGAGTTGCCGGTGGCGGGTTACCCGCGCCGGGTCGCCATGGATGTGGCCTGGTCAAGCCGACACCCACTCGGGCCCGCCGGGCAATGGCTGGTGCAACAGTTGCTGGCGCACTGAGCGCCTCAGTCACTGGCGTCGGCAGCCACTTCTTGCCAGCTGTCATCCGGGTCGAAGCGCTGCATGGCCTTGGCCAGCTTGTCGCCCTGCGGCCCCAAGTCTTTTTCGAATACCTGCCCGTCATGGCTGACCATGAAGCTCATCACCCCGGTGTCATCGTATTTGGCTGGCCAAGCGACCATGGCGAAGCCACGGCTCATCTGCGAACCGATCAGGTAGCTGTAGGCACCGCCCGGGGCTGAAGGGCCTTGGCCATCGAGGATGCGAAAGTGGTAGCCGTACCAATCGTCACCGACCACGTCCTGGCCGAACAGCGGGCCCAGCGGGCTGACCTGGCCGCCCGCCTCCCCTTCCCAGAACAGGCCGTCGTGCTTGCCCGGCGTGCTGAATATCTGCTGGGCGTACTCCAGGGCGCCGTTGCCGTTGCGGTCCTGCGAGGCGTAGTCCATCTGCGCATCGTGGTAGGCGAGCAGCGACTGCACGGCCGCAAGCTCATCGCGGCCGATGCGCCGTGCGCGGATCTCGGCGCTGCCGGCCTTGAGGTCAAAGCGCCAACCGTCGGCGTTGTGGGACAACGGGATGGGTAAGGTCCAGTGCTCGTTGCCGACGGCCAACATGGCCTGGCGATCACCCTGCTTGTCGATCTGATGCTGCTGGCGGTATTGCTGCAGGAACGCATCCACGTCGCTGCGCTGCACGCCTTCGCGGGGGATGTAGGTACGCCAGTCATCGCCCAGCAACTGCGCCAGACGCGCCTGGTCGGCATGCTCCGTGCCCAGCGCCTCGACGAAAGCCTCGACGGCTTTCTCCGGCGTCGGGAATGCCTGCTGAGCCGCAGCCAGGCCCGACCCTGCGCTGCCCAGGGCGATCAGGCACACCGCGAGGATGGTCTTGTTGTTCATCGACGGCCTCCTCCACCGCCGCGGCGCATCGGCGCACTGGGCCGGGAAATAGTGTGCCCTGCGGCACGCGCGGTATTCGGCCGCTGGGCCAGCGACTGGCTGGTGCGTCCACGGTTGACCTGGGCCGTGGTGCGCGCCGGCGAACGCACGCCCTCGAAGGCATTGTTGCGCGCCCGCCCTGCACTGTTGTTCGGCCTGTTCTGCAGTGTTTGGCGAGCCTGTGGGTTGTCGCGGCCGCTCCTGACTTGCTGTTGGCGATCCGTGGTACGCGGGCGGTTGGCCTGGGCTTCTCGCACCTGGTCACGGGCCTGGCGATTGCTGGTGGCCGGCCGTTCGATGCCCGCACGGTCCATCGACGCACGGGCGCGGTCTCGTGCCTGGGCACGCTGGGCGTCGTCACCCCGGAAAGCCGCGCGCTGGCTCGCGCCGTTGAGCTGGCGCCCATATTGCTGGCGGCTGCGGTTATCGCGGTACGGTACGCCGTCGCGGTGCGCGGCGTTGTGCTGCCAGGTGTTCTGGTTGTTGCCGATGCGGTTGTTGGCGTTGATGTTGTTGTAGCGATTGACGTCGATATCGATGTCGTTGCGCCCCCAGTCGCAATCGCCCCACAACGAATTGACGATGGCCACGCCGGTGCCAAAGGCCAACCCCGCCATCAGCGCAGTCCCGGCGTAGTACAGTGGCGACGGTGGGTAATACACCGGCGGCGACGCGGGATAGGCCCAAGTGCCGTAGCTGGTGGACGGGTTGTAGGTGGGCACGTAAACCACCTGCGGGTCGGCCGGTTGGATGATGATGGTGCTGGCGGGTGCACTGCTGGCCGCAGCTGCCGGTGCGGCCTGCACCGTGACGTTCTGGTACTGGTTGCTCTGCAGGTTGCCAGCAGCCTTCGCCTGTTGGCGCAAGCGCTGCACTGCGCCCATCACGTCATCCGGCTGGGCCAGAAACGCATCGCCAAGGCGCTGCACCCACACTGGGTCCTGCCCCAGCACCACCAGCACCTGCGGAAACGCCACCAAGGCCTGCACGCTGGGGTCCCAAGGCTGCTTTGCCACCTGCTTGACGGCGTCATCCCCTTGGGCCTTGGGGTTGGCCTTGGACCAGGTCACGGCTTCGGCCACCTCGCCGGGGTAGGTCGCGGCCATCAGCACCTGCGCCAGCAGCGCATCGGGATACAGCGCGATGGGGGCCAGCATCTGGTCCAGCTGCTCCTGGTTGAACACCGCCTGCTTGGCCGGTGCAGCTTCGGCCGCCGCAGGCGCGGGCGCTGGGGAGGCTTCATCCTGCGCGGAACTCGATGCTCCACTCAGGCACAGCACCGCCGACACCACGCATAGCAATGGCACTCGCATCACAGTTCCCTCAGGTGAAGCCGCGTGGAGCTTAAGCCTAGCAAAGGCTGGCATTTGCACACGGTGCCTGCTCCTATCAATAGTCACTATCGAAAGCGGCAATTTCTACTGGAGGCGCCAGCCCAATAACCTTGTTCCATCGATTCGACACTTGCCCAACCCCGAATCCTGGAGCTTCCCGATGAACACCACGGCCCGCCTGCTGCTCGCTGCCGCCACCGCCACCGCCATCGCCGTGCTCAGCGGTTGCGCCAGCCACCCTGAACTTCGCCCGTACACCGCCGAAGAAACCCGCCAGTTGCAACTCGAAGCCATTCAGCGCCAGGCCTTGTCCCTGGACGAATACGAACAGCGCAGGCGCGTGATCCTGCGTGCAGCCAGCCCACAGGTGGTGACCGAGGTGGCCGAGACGCAGTCCGGGATCAAAGGCTGAGTTGAAAGACGGGCTGGGCGCACTATCATGGCCCTTCGAGGACTGACCGCTTCAGTCCCTGTCAGCGAGTTTGCCATGATCGATCACTTGGACCACCTGGTGCTCACCACCACCAACGTTGACGCCTGCACGGACTTCTACACTCGGGTGCTGGGCATGCAGCTGGAAACCTTCGGCGCCGGCCGCCTGGCGTTGCGCTACGGCAACCAGAAAATCAATATTCATGAACGCGGCCGGGAATTCGAGCCCAAGGCGCACCTGCCGGTGCCGGGGGCGCTCGATTTGTGCTTTATCGCCAGTGTCAGCCTGGAAGCAGTCATCACCCAACTGCGGCAGGCGCAATGGCCAATACTGGAGGGACCGGTAAAGCGCACAGGTGCAACCGGGCCGATCCTGTCAGTCTACGTGCGCGACCCGGACCTCAACCTCATCGAGATATCCCAGCCCCTCTGAACGGCCATGTGGTTTTCCCCACTCGCCAACCCAGGTATCCTGTGCCGCTCAAGCGCAAGCTTTCCAGGACGGTGACCAATGACCAGGCCCCTTCTGTTGCTGAGTGCGGCCCTGCTGTTCAGCCCGGTGCTGCAGGCGCAGCAGATCCAGCGTCAACTGGGTGATTTCGACTTCAAGCTCGGTACCACGCCTTCACGCAGCATGGCCCAAGGGCTGATTTCGCCGAGCGCGCTCGGCGCTTTTCACGGTGGGCTCGACCTCAGCCACCCCAGCGGATGGTACGTCGGCCAGTACGCGCCGAGCATGGGCGTGACCCCCGACTCCACCCTGCGCCTGGACAGCTACCTGGGCTACAAGCACCATTTCGACAGTACCCTGGGCTACGAAGTCGGCCTGATCCACTACAGCCAGCCGAACATCGCCGGGCCTGACAGTTACGCGCTGTACGGCGGCATATCGATCATGGGCAGCCGCATCGGCGGTGCCTGGCGCGACAACCCGGACAACCGTACCGGCACCTTGTTCGCCGACTTCGGCCAACTGCCGCTGTTGGACGTCGACTTCACCGTCAAGCTCGCCCACCATCGCCTGGGCACCCCCTTCACCATCGGCGATGGCAGCCAGGTTGATGCGTTTTCGGACTGGTCGCTGGAGCTGTCGCGGCCCTGGCTGGGCATCGACCTGAACCTGATCTACAGCAACTCCACGCTCACCGGTGGCGGCTGTGATGCCTATGCAGGCATCAACACCTATTGCGAAAGTGTGGTGACGCTCAAAGCGCAGCGCAGTTTCTTCTAAGCTTCCTCCAGCGTCGAGGGAACTAATTCAAAGCGCCGTGCGCGAGCATAATCCATGGCAGGAAGACGGCAATAACTATAAACACACCCCATATACCCGTCGCCGCACACGCCCACACCACATTAACCAAACGCCATATCACGGGCCGAGGCGACAACAATCCGGCCTGTTTCAAGTCCCCTTTGAAACGACGGAACAACCAGCTCTCCCTGCCCCAAGACAGCATGGAAATTAAAAAAAACCCCACAAATACACTCAACAAAACCCCTTCGAGATCGGGCAGCGGACCTGCAGGGTTATCGAAAATTCCCTTTCCGCCCACACCATACGCCAATAACGTAAAGGAAGGACCCGCTAGCAAGACCGCGGCATAAATGAGCCTTGCCCACATGACCTTTGACCGGCATTTTGTATTGACTGTTGTATTCAAGGCTGTGAAGCCGCCCACCTCAATAACATTCCCTACAGGCTGCTTGACACTGTGAAACCGGACATCACCAAAGTCAGGGGTTACGAAGTGCCCCCAAAACAGCTTGAATCCGAAAAGGTAAAGCACATGATGGCGTACAAACTGCTTAACTGCAGCGCCAGTAAACACTACCAATGTGGGAGAGTCCTGCTTCAATACGGTAGAGTGCCCAAAATCGAGATCCAAAGCATATACCCTGCCTTGGGTATTCACTTGGAAGTGAAAGCCATTACCTATTGCTGAGACCTGCGCCTTGGAATAGTGATAAAGATATTTAGGCCTGTGACAAAAAAACAGCCTCGAAAAAAAGCCCCTTGCACATTTGCGTAAGCTCTGCACGTTCTGACCCAATTCCCACCCCAAAATGAAGGCACAACAATATCACCGCTACTAATTCATGCCAATCAATGCAACGCTCGTCCATTCGGCCTAATAAAGTCCGCTCAGCCTGCGGACTGATCGACCTACAGGGGCTTCGCAGATTCAAACGCCATGTCGCGAGAAGCGGCGGTATTGCTAAAAATCACGCCGCCGACCTTGGCGTGGGTTACACAGGAGCAAGATTGAATACACCGGTGACGAGGCAGGTGCCCTAGATCCCTCCCCCTGCCAGCAACTCCGTCATCACCTCGGCCAAGGCCTTGACCATCACATCCGCCGTCGGCCGGTGGACGATGACGATCTCGTAGCTGTCCACCTCCGGCAACCCCTGCGCCTGCCCCATCACACGATGCTCACGGGTTGCCGCCCGGGGCGGCAGCAGGCTGATGCCCATGCCGTCGGCCACGGCCGCCTGAATGCCGCTGAGGCTGGAGCTGGTGAAACTGATGCGCCAGCGCCGGCCCATGCCTTCGATGGCGCTGATCATGTCTTCGCGGTACAAGCCGCGCGGCGGGAAAGTCACCAGTGGGATCGGGTCGAGCTCGAAGGACGGCATGCGCGCGCTGTCGATCCATTGCAGGCGCTCGGGCCAGCAGGCCACGCCTTCGCGGGTGTTGCGGCGCTGCTTGAGCAGTACCAGGTCAAGTTCGCCATTGTCGTAGGCCTGGCTGAGGTCGCGGCACAGGCCGCTGGTGACTTCCAGCTTGACCTGCGGGTGCAGCCGGCTGAACGCCGACAGCGCGTTGGTGGTACGCCCGCCGACGAAGTCCTCGGGTACCCCCAGGCGCACCGTGACACCGACCATGGCGCCGGCCAGGGCTTCGAGCATCTGGTCGTTCAAAGCCAGCATATGCCGGGCATAGCCGAGCAAGGTCTGCCCGGCATCGGTCGGCAGCACGTCACGGTTGCCGCGCACCAGCAGGCGGTGGCCGACCATCTCTTCGAGGCGGCGGACTTTCTGGCTGATGGTCGATTGAGTCGAGTGCAGGCGTGCGGCGGCGGTGGTAAAGCTGCCGCAATCGGCCACCACCACAATGGCGCGCAACAGGTCGAGGTCGAAGAGGGCTCTATTCGATTTCACGCTGATAGACATCTATGTATTCAACTTTTGAATGTCAAGATTGACTTCTACCACGGCCAATCACCGAGCGCCACGCCTTCGCGACGGGGGTCGGCGCCCCCCAACCAGCCTGCAGCCGTACGCTGGATGATCTGCATGCCGCTGGTCATGGTCATCGGGGTAACTTCATGCCCCCACGCTGCCAGTTGCCGGATCAGCTCGGGGCTTGTCAGCCCAGCTTCGACTTCGGTACCGGCGTTGCGGCTGCCGAAGTTTGGCAGGTTGCTGGCCTGCTGCGGGTCGAGCTGCCAGTCCAGCAGCCCAACCAGCGCCTTGTTCACGTAACCGATGATCTGCGAACCGCCGGGTGAGCCAAGGCTGGCCACCAGTGCGCCCGAGTCGCGCGCAAATACCAGCGTGGGAGCCATGGCGGACAGCGGCCGCTTGCCGGGCTCGACGCGGTTGGCCACCGGTTTGCCGTGTTCCTGCGGGATAAAGGAAAAGTCGGTCAGGTGATTGTTCAGCAGGAAGCCTTTGACCATCAGGTGCGAGCCGAACGCGGCCTCCACCGAGGTGGTCATGGCCAGGGCCTGGCCGCTGTCGTCCACGGCTGAAAGGTGCGAGGTGGAAATACGCAGCGGCGAGCGGTCCGGGGCCAAGGCCAGGTTCGCACCCTGCGGGTTGCCTGGGCGCGCGTATTTCATGCTGAAGTCGCCGATGTGGGTGGCGCGCTCGGCCAGGTACGCAGGGTCGGTCAGCGCCTTGAGCGGCACCGGCACATAGTCGCTGTCGGCCAGGTACTGGGTACGGTCGGCGTAGGCCAGCCGCTCGGCTTCGGCGATCAGGTGGACGGCCAGAGGGGCGGGCTCCAGGCGGGCGGCGGCCGAGGTGACGCTCGGTGGCAGGTTTGCCAGGTCGCGCTGCGGCGTGGTGCGCTGCAGCGCATCGAGGATGCCCAGGGTCTGCAGCACGGTCACCCCGCCCGAAGACGGCGGTGGCATGCCGCAGATCTGCCAGGCCTTGTAGGGGCCGCACAGCGGCGTGCGCTCCTTGGCCTGGTACTGGCGCAGATCGTGTAGCGACAACTGCCCGGCATTGGCATGCCTGCGCACCTGGGCAACGATCGCCTCGGCGATGTCACCGGTGTAGAACGCATCGACACCCTGTTCTGCGATGCGCTCGAAGGTGTGCGCGAGTTCGGGGTTTCGTAGCAACGTGCCCACTGCCAGCGGTTGCCCCTGATCATCCAGGAAGTACCTGGCCATGGCAGGAGAACCTGCAATGAATGGGTCACCGGCCACCAGGGTGTTCAGGCGCTCGGAAACCGGGAAGCCATTGCGCGCCAGGGCGATGGCCGGGGCAAACAGCTCACGCCACGGCAGCCTGCCGTGCTGGTCGTGTGCGAGCCTCAGGGCTCGCAGCACACCGGGCACGCCTACCGACCGCCCACCGATCTGCGCCGCCCTGAACGGCAGCGGTGTGCCGTCCGCTTGCAGGAACAGGTTTTCCGTCACCGTTGCCGGTGCTGTTTCGCGGCCATCGAACGCCTGCACACGCTTGCCATCCCAATAGAGGATGAATGCCCCGCCACCGATGCCGCTGGATTGCGGTTCGACCAGGGTGAGCACCATCTGCATGGCAATTGCCGCGTCGATGGCGCTGCCGCCTGCACGTAGCATCTCGCGCCCGGCCTCGCTGGCCAAGGGGTTGGCAGCAGCGACCATGTGGCGGCTGGCGAGAACGGGTTGCAGGCCACTGCGGTAGCCGGACTGCAGTTCGGGGGGTGGGGGCAGTAGCTGGTCGGCACAGGCCAGACGGGTGGCTGCGGCCAAGCACAAGGCGCCGACCATCTGCGTCGGGAATGTCATCGGATTGCGTCCTGCCTATCACTATTAAGCTGGGCACTGTCGGTCATGCGCATTCTTAACTTCAACCCCTGGCGGCTTTTTTCTAGGATGCAGGGATGACGTTCAGGAGCCTTCGCCATGCGTTTACCCCTTGCCGCCCTATGCTTCGCCTTGTTCACCAGCCTTGCCGCCCACGCCGAGACGACCGCCATGGACAACCCGCTGCACACTGCCGCCGCGCATGATGACGTCCCGGCCCTGCAACAGCTGCTCGAGCAAGGTGGCGCGTTGGACAAACGCGATGACCAGGGCCGCACGGCACTGCTGGTGGCGACCCATGGCAACCAGGTTGCAGCGGCCAGAGCGCTGATCGAGGCCGGTGCCGATGTGAACGCCAAGGACAACATCGACGACAGCCCTTACCTGTATGCCGGTGCCCGTGGCCTGAATGACATCCTGCGACTGACCCTGAGCCATGGCGCCGACCTCAAGAGCACCAACCGCTACGGCGGCACGGCGTTGATCCCCGCTGCCGAGCGCGGGCATGTCGAAACTGTGCAATTGCTGATCGATGCAGGGGTGGACGTCAACCACCTCAACCGCCTGCACTGGACCGCGCTGCTTGAAGCCGTGATCCTCGGCGATGGTGGGCCGCGGCATGTGGAGATCGTGCGGCGCCTGCTGGCGGCGGGCGCGGACCGGCAGATCGCCGACAAGGACGGGGTCACCGCACTGGAGCATGCACGCCAGCGCGGTTATCGGGAAATGGTGGCCTTGCTGGCGCGTTAAGCCATGTCCTCGAACGGCAACCCCACATAATTCTCGGCAATATTCACCAGCCCCGCTTCGGACGACAGGAAGTACTCCCGGTCCGCCTCCTGCATCTTCTGGTCCCAGGCATCCTTGTGCCCGCCAAAATCATGCAGGAGCTGGGTCATGAACCAGCTGAAACGCTCGCCCTTCCACACCCGGCGCAACGCCAGCGGTGAATATTGCTGCAGCAGATCGGTACGCCCCTCGCGGTACACCTTGACCAGAATCCGGTACAGGTAATTGACATCCGAGGCTGCCAGGTTCAACCCCTTGGCACCGGTGGGCGGGACGATATGGGCAGCGTCGCCGACCAGGAACAGATTGCCGTACTGCATCGGCTCGACCACCTGGCTACGCAGCGGCGCAATGCTTTTTTCCAGCGCCGGGCCGGTCACCAGGCGCGCCGCCACATCCTCGGGCAAACGGGCTTTGAGCTCGCCCCAGAAGCGCTCGTCGGACCAGTCTTCCACACGCTCTTCGAGCGGCACCTGCAAGTAGTAGCGGCTGCGCGTCTGCGAGCGCTGGCTGCACAGCACGAAACCCCGCTCATGGTGGGCGTAGATCAATTCATGGTTGACCGGCGGCGTGTCGGACAGCAGGCCCAGCCAGCCGAAGGGGTAGACGCGCTCGTACTGCTTGAGCACTCCCTCGGGAATGCTCTGCCGGGAAACGCCGTGGAAGCCGTCGCAACCGGCGATGTAGTCGCAGTCCAGGCGGTGAGTCTGCCCGTCCTTGTCGTAGGTGACGTAGGGCCGCTCGCCCTTCAGTTCGTGCGGCTGAACATTGCTGGCGGCGTAGATGATCGGCGCGCCGCTGGCCGCGCGTGCCTGCATCAGGTCGCGGGTGACTTCGGTCTGGCCGTAGACCATGACCGTCTTGCCGCCGGTCAGGCCCTTGAGGTCCAGGCGCTGACGGCGGCCACCGACCAGCAATTCGACGCCTTCGTGGACCAGCCCTTCACGGTCCATGCGCTCGGCAACGCCCGCTTCGCGCAGCAGGTCGACCGTGCCTTGTTCGAGCACGCCGGCGCGAATACGGCCGAGCACGTATTCAGGAGTCTGGCGTTCAAGAATCACGGATTCGATACCGGCCTTGTACAGCAGTTGGCCGAGGAGCAGGCCGGACGGACCTGCCCCGATGATTGCAACCTGAGTTTTCATTGTTGTTGTCTCGTGCTATTAGGGTTCGCACTTGCATTTTTACTGTCGGCACCGTGCAATTAAGTGTGATATCCCATGCAAAACCTGCACTTTTACAAAAACCGTTCGATTAACGGACAGGCCTTCCGCGCATGAAATCCACCCTCCCCGGCGTACCGTTGTTCCAGCTGTACGGCGAAAACCAGGCCTGGCCCGGCACCGACCTGCTGCATTGCGAATCGATCCCGGCGCGTAGCCGCTTGCACCATTGGGAGATCAAGCCGCACCAGCACGCCGAGTTGTTCCAACTCCTGTATGTGCAACGTGGCCAGGCCCAGGTGGAGATCGAAGGCGTGCGCAGCGCCATCAGCGAAGCCGCGATCCAGGTGGTGCCGCCACTGACCGTGCATGGCTTTCGCTTCAGCGCCGATATCCAGGGGCATGTGCTGACCTTCGGCACGGCGCTGGTGGCCGACCTGGAGCAGCGCCTTGGCGCGCCACTGGGCGTGCTGGCCAAGGCGGCGTGCTACCCGTTGGGCAAGGACCGCCTGCGCCTGCGCCAACTGATCGAGACGCTGCAGCAGGAGTACCAGGGCCATGCACCAGCACGGGCGCCTCTGCTCGAGGCCCTGGTGACGGCGCTGATGGTGTGGATCAGCCGTCGCCAGCAACTGGGCCAGGCACCGCGAAACCGCGACGAACGCGACCGCCAGTTGCTGGGGCAGTACCTGCGCCTGGTCGAAGCGCATTTCCGTGAACACCTGTCGGTAGAGGCATTCGCCGCACGGCTGAACATCCCGAGCCTGCAGCTCAACCAGCTGTGCCGGGCACTGAGCGGGCAGACCGCGCTGCAGGTGGTGCACCAGCGGTTGCTGCTGGAGGCGCGGCGCAACCTTATCTACACGCGCATGAGCATCGGGCAACTGTCGGACAGCCTGGGGTTCAGTGACCCGACCTACTTTGCGCGGTTCTTCAAGCGCTTGAGCGGGCAGACGCCCAATGGTTATCGACGCTCGGTGCAGCCTGATTGAGGCATCGCGTTCGCCGCCCATCTTGACGTTTACGTCAACCTGCATTCAGGATACCCCCATACCCCACGCCGAGCCCAAGCATGAGCAGCCAGACCTACAGTATCTCCGACCTGTCCCGCGAGCTGGACATCACTACCCGCGCTATCCGCTTCTATGAGGAACAGGGCCTGCTCAGCCCGGAGCGCCGTGGCCTGGAGCGCATCTACTCGGCACGCGACAAGGTCAGCCTGAAGCTGATCCTGCGCGGCAAGCGCATTGGCTTCTCGTTGGCCGAATGCCGAGAGCTGATCGAGCTGTACGACCCCACCAGCGGCAACCTCAAGCAGCTCAACAGCATGCTGGGCAAAATTGCCGAGCGCCGCGCCCAGCTTGAGCAGCAGATGCTCGACATCCACCAGATGCAACTGGAACTGGACACCGCCCAGGAACGCTGCGAACAGGCCCTGGCCGCCACCTTGAACAATAACGACAACCGTTGACCCGCCACAGGATTCCCGCCATGCCTTTGCCCGAAAAAGTCCGCCTGGTCGAAGTCGGCCCCCGCGACGGCCTGCAGAACGAAGCCCAGCCCATCAGTGTCGCCGACAAGGTGCGGCTGGTCGACGACCTGACCGACGCTGGCCTGGCCTACATCGAAGTGGGCAGTTTCGTCTCGCCCAAATGGGTGCCGCAGATGGCCGGTTCTGCCGACGTGTTCGCCGCCATCCAGCAGCGCCCAGGTGTTACCTATGCCGCCTTGGCGCCGAACCTGCGTGGCTTCGAGGACGCACTGGCGGCCGGGGTGAAGGAAGTGGCCGTATTCGCTGCCGCCTCCGAGGCATTTTCCCAGCGCAACATCAACTGCTCGATCAGCGACAGCCTCAAGCGCTTCGAGCCCATCATGGACGCCGCGCGCAACCACGGAGTGCGGGTACGCGGGTACGTCTCCTGCGTACTGGGCTGCCCTTATGAAGGTAAGGTCAGTGCCGTACAGGTCGCGCCGGTGGCCAAGGCGCTACATGACATGGGCTGCTACGAGGTGTCGCTGGGCGACACCATCGGCACGGGCACTGCAGGCGATACCCGCCGGCTGTTCGACGTGGTTTCCACCCTGGTGCCGCGCGCGCAACTGGCCGGCCACTTCCATGACACCTACGGCCAGGCGTTGGCCAATGTCTACGCCAGCCTGCTCGAAGGCATCAGCGTGTTCGACAGCTCGGTAGCCGGGCTTGGGGGCTGCCCTTACGCCAAAGGCGCCACGGGCAATATCGCCAGTGAAGATGTGGTCTACCTGCTGCAAGGGCTGGGCATCGAAACCGGCATCGACCTCGACCGCCTGATCGCTGCCGGGCAGCGCATCAGCAGCGTGCTGGGGCGCGCCAATGGCTCACGCGTGGCACGGGCACGCAGCGCACGCTGAATTTCACACGGCTGTCACATCGGTGTGGGCGGTGTGTTACCGCCCCCACAGTTCCCAGCAAAAAATCGGGTAACAGGGAAACAAATCGACAAAATTTCAGGTGGCCCGATTTCATGCATTTCAATCAAGTCATTGATTTTAAAGGTTTTTAAAAAGTTGGCACGGCACCTGCTATATCTTTGGTACAAGAACAACAAAAAACGTATCATCTAATAAAAACAACATGTAACGGCTCTGACATAACAAGAACAACACGGCAGAGGCGCAGCAAGCAGATTTTTTTGGAGTAGGCAGGCTTTTCAGGGGTTCGCCCCGCGATCTGGCAAAGAACAATAAAACTACCTCAAGGTAGCGACAGTCAGCTTCGGATCCTCAGGATGAAAGCAGGTCAGCGCTCAAAAAAATACGTTTGCCCTTGACCCCGGTTAGGGGTCGCTCGCAACACCAAGGCAGGCCTACAAAAACAACAAAAGGCCGCCTCAATAATAAGAAAAGAGCAGGCAACAACGCTTTGAGGGGAGCTTCGGCTCCCCTCAGTGCTTCCCGCCCTCCTCTTCCTTCTGTTTCTCCTCATCCTGCCCCTCGACCTTGTCCACCACTATCGGCATCGTCGCCAGCACCAGCAACGCCAGCAGCGTACTGACCAGCGCCGTGGCCTCACGCCCCATGCCTGCAGCCGTGCCGATCGCAGCCGTCATCCATAGCCCCGCTGCAGTGGTCAGGCCTTTGACATGGCTGGTGTCGCGCCCGTTACCTTTGAGAATGGTGCCCGCACCGAGAAACCCGATACCCGCCACGATACCCTGGATCACCCGGCTCAGTGCCTGTTCATCGGCACCGGCCATGCTGGGCGCCAGCACGAACAACGCGGCCCCCATCGCCACCAGCATGTGCGTACGCACGCCAGCGGACTTGCCCTTGTGCTCGCGCTCGAAGCCAAGCACGGCGCCCAGTACCGCGGCCATCAGCAGGCGCAGCAGGATGCGAGTGACTTCCTGTTCGTCGGTGATGTCGGAAAATTCTGCCTGGAGGGTCTGCCAGATAAGGTCCATGAACGGGTTCCCATGCGCCGCCGTTACCGGCTGGTCTTTCTGGTGGACCCTTGCTTATCAGGCAAAGTGCCCGCCCGGCGGAATCATGGAGCATCCCTGAGCACCCGTGGTCACAACCTGTAACCGCACCCCGAGGATCACCCCATGCCCATCGAAATCGAAGAAAGTACCCGCCGCTGCACGCTCATCGGCGAAGACCTGCGCATTGAAGGCGAAGGCCCGGACATCGAAATCATCACCGATGAGCAACTGCACATGTCGGTGGCGCTGCTGGCCGGCCAGCGTGTCCCGATCACCGAAACGGAAGCTGATGCGCTGACGGTTGCAGGTGCGGTGGATAGCCGCAGGCACCTGAAAGCCAGTGTTCCAGGCTCGGTGATTTAAGGCTTCAGCCACCTTTGGCGGTAATCTGATACGGTTTTAATCGTTTAACCTGAGCCTGTGCTGAAAACAGCTTGGGGGCCATAGTGCTCATGCCTGATCGAGGCCTGATGAGCACCGACGCCATGAACGACAGAATCGAAGTCATCGAACTGGCCGCGCCCAAGCGACCGGCCACCCGCGGTATCCATACCCGAAGCTTCACCGGCCTGTACCGCAACCTGCGCATCGGCTTCGCAGGCATGCTGTTCGTGCTGTTCTTCGGCACCGCCTGGCTCGACTGGGATGGCCGCCAGGCGGTGCTGTGGGACTTGTCCAGCAGCAAATTCCACATCTTCGGTGCCACCTTCTGGCCGCAGGACTTCATTCTGCTTTCGGCGCTGTTGATCATCTGCGCCTTCGGCCTGTTCGCCATCACCGTGTATGCCGGCCGCGTCTGGTGCGGCTACAGTTGCCCACAAAGCGTGTGGACGTGGCTGTTCATGTGGTGCGAGAAAGTCACCGAGGGTGACCGTAACCAACGCATCAAGCTCGCCGCTGCGCCTTGGGGCCCGCAAAAGCTGGCGCGCCGCTCGCTCAAGCACAGCCTGTGGCTGGCGATTGGCGTGCTCACCGGGCTGACCTTCGTCGGCTACTTCACGCCGATCCTCCCACTGGCCGAGGCACTGTTCAGCCTGCAACTGGGCGGCGTGGCACTGTTCTGGGTACTGTTCTTCACCGCTGCCACCTACATCAACGCCGGTTTGCTGCGTGAGGCGGTGTGCCTTCACATGTGCCCTTATGCGCGCTTCCAAAGCGTGATGTTCGACAAGGACACCCTGGCCGTGGCCTACGACCCGCGCCGCGGCGAGGCACGCGGCGCACGCAAGAAAGGGAGCGACGCGCATGCCCAGGGCCTGGGCGACTGCATCGATTGCACCCTGTGCGTCCAGGTCTGCCCCACCGGCATCGACATTCGCCAAGGCCTGCAGATGGCCTGCATCGGCTGTGCCGCCTGCATCGATGCCTGCGACAACGTCATGGACAAGATGGGTTACCCACGCGGCCTGATCGGTTACAAGTCCGAGCACAGCCTGCAAGGCGGTACCACCCACTGGCTGCGCCCGCGCCTGCTGGGCTATGCGGTCGCGCTGTTGGTGATGATCGGCGCCCTGGTGGCGGCCTTGCAGTTGCGGCCCATGGTATCGCTGGACGTGATCAAGGACCGCGGCCTGTTCCGCGAGAACGCCCAAGGGCAGATCGAGAACATCTACCTGCTCAAGGTCATCAACAAGACCGAGCACAACCAGCGTTATCACCTGCGCCTACTGGATGCCGACGGTTTCCAGTTGCAGGGCAAAACCGAGTTGGTCATCCCCGCAGGCGAGATGAGCGAGCTTCCGGTGTCGGTCGCCATGCTCGCCGAACGCCCTGCCAGCAGCTCGCAGGAACTGGCCTTTGAAATCCAGGACAGCGATCAACCGGCGATCCGCAGCGTGGCCCACAGCCGCTTCGTGGCACCGCTCAACCGCTGATCCCTTACACTCACTGTTCACCTTGCTTGCCGAGCCACCATGAAACGTTACGAACGCTTTGCCGACGACATCGCCGAACTGATCCGCTCCGGGGTGCTCGGCCCCGGCCAGCGTGTGCCCTCGGTGCGCTATGCCAGCCAGACCCACGGGGTCAGCCCGTCGACGGTATTCCAGGCTTACTACCTGCTCGAGCGCCGCGGGCTGATCCGTGCTCGGCCGCGTTCGGGCTATTTCGTCAACGCCCACGCGCCGCGCCAGTTCAGCGAACCCCAGCCGCTGGAGCCGCTGAGCGAGTCCACCGACGTGGATGTCAGCGCTCTGGTGTTTTCCATCCTCGAGTCGATCAAGGACCCAAACACCGTGCCGTTCGGCTCGGCCTTCCCCAGCCCCGAACTGTTCCCGCTGCAGCGCCTGTCGCGCTCACTGGCCAGCGCCAGCCGCGCCATGGACCCGCGCATGGTGGTCACCGACCTGTCGCCGGGCAACCCGCAGCTGCGCCGGCAGATCGCCCTGCGCTACATGGTCGGCGGGCTGATGTTGCCGATGGAGGAATTGCTGATCACCAACGGCGCGCTGGAAGCGCTGAACCTGTGCCTGCAGGCGGTTACCGAGCCCGGCGACCTGGTGGCGATCGAAGCGCCGGCCTTCTATGCCTGCCTGCAGGTGCTGGAACGGCTCAAACTCAAGGCGGTGGAGATCCCCGTGCACCCCCGCGAAGGCATGGACCTGGCCGCGCTCGCCCAGAACCTGGACAAGCACCCGATCAAGGCCGTGTGGTGCATGACCAACTTTCAGAACCCGATGGGCGCGAGCATGCCCGAGGCCAAGAAACAGGCACTGGTCGAACTGCTGCGGCGCCATCAAGTACCGCTGATCGAGGACGATGTCT
The DNA here is from genome assembly GCF_044744955.1 of Pseudomonas sp. NPDC087185. Lineage (NCBI taxonomy): Bacteria > Pseudomonadati > Pseudomonadota > Gammaproteobacteria > Pseudomonadales > Pseudomonadaceae > Pseudomonas > Pseudomonas sp. NPDC087185. The sequence goes on from NZ_JBIUZK010000003.1 coordinate 681,323, forward strand.
ACGCCGAGCTGTACTATTCGCAGCAGGCGCCCAAGCCGGCCAAGGCCTTCGACACCCAAGGCTTGGTGATGCATTGCGGCTCGTTCGCCAAGAGCCTGGCGCCGGGTTACCGCATCGGCTGGGTGGCCGCCGGGCGCTTTGCGCAGAAGATCGAACGGCTCAAGTTGATGACCTCGCTGTGCGCCTCGATGCCAGCCCAGGCAGCCATCGCCGACTACCTGCAACACGGCGGCTACGACCGACACCTGCGCAAGCTGCGCTATGCCCTGGAGGGCCAGCAGGCCAACATGCTCGCCGCCATCGCCAAGTACTTCCCAGCGCAGACGCGCGTCAGCCAGCCGTCTGGGGGCTACTTCCTGTGGCTGGAGCTGCCCGAGCAGATGGATGCGCTGAAGTTGTTCCACATGGCGTTGGCCCAAGGCATCAGCCTCGCGCCGGGGCCGATCTTCTCGCCGACCCGACGCTTTGGCAACTGCATCCGCTTGAATTACGGCAGCCCCTGGCACGACGATGCCGAACGCGCCATGGAAACCCTCGGGCGCATCGTGCGATCGTTCTAGCCGCCGCCGGGGCGCGCAGGCTAAAGTTGTGCACTGCTCTATGCCGGACGCCCCAATGCCCCACCGCGAATTGCTCAAGCTGCGCCAACAGGTCGAAGCCCTGCAACGGCGCAACGCTGAACTTGAATCTGTCCAGGCACACCAGCAGGGCCTGGGTAACGACCTGTTCCGCTTCCTGTTCGACACCATGGACGAAGGCTTTTGTGTCATCGAGTTCTTCGACGGCCCCCACGGGCCACTCAGTGATTATGTGCACATCGTGGCCAACACCGCTTATGCAAAGCACGCCGGGATCCCCAACGTGGTCGGGCAGAAGCTGCGCGAAATGGTCCCCGACGAGGCCGACGATTGGGTGGCGCGCTACGGTGCGGTGCTGCGTACCGGCCAGCCACTGCAGTTCGAGCAGGAGCTGATTGCCACCGGCCACGTGCTTGCCGTTTCCACGTTCCGCGTGGAACCGCCCGAGCGGCGCCAGGTCGCGGTGCTGTTCAAGGATGTCACCGAGCGGCGCAAGGCTGAACAAGCGCTGCAAAAACTCAACGAAGAACTGGAGCAGCGTGTCAACGAGGCGCTGGCCGAGCGCCGGTTGTTTGCCGAGTTGGTCGACCACAGCGTGGTCAACGTGCACGTGCTCGACAACCACCTGCGTTGGCTGGCAGTCAATCGCCAGGCGCGGCAGGATTTTCATGACCTGTACGATCGCACACCGGAAGTCGGCGACCACTTGCCGGCACTGATGGGTAACGATACGCCGGACTTCGGCCAGATGCTGCCAATGTGGCAACGCGCGCTGGCAGGTGAGCAGTTCACCACGACCGCAGCTTTCGGCCAGGAGCCGAACCGGCGTCACTTCGAATTGCGCTTCAATGCCCTGCGTGACCCAGAGGGTGTCGTGCAGGGGGCTTACCTGTTCGCCTATGACATCAGTGAGCGGGTGCAGGAGCAGCAGCGCCTGGTCAAAGTCGAGCAAGCATTGCGTCAAGCCCAGAAGATGGAAGCGGTGGGCCAACTCAGCGGCGGTATCGCCCACGACTTCAACAACCTGCTGGGCAGTATCCTCAACGCCCAGGAGCTGATGCGCCAACGCCTGGGCCAGGCCCGCTACGAGGAGCTGGACCCGTTGCTGGAGCTGTCCAGCAATTCTGCACAGCGGGCCTCATCGCTGGTGCATCGGTTGCTGGCATTCTCGCGCCAGCAAACCTTGCAACCCCTCGCCACCCAGGTCACGGCGCTTGTCAGCGGCATGGAAGAACTGATCCGCCGCACCATCGGGCCGTCCATTTCACTGCGCAGCCATTTCGACAGCGAACTGTGGCCCACCTTCATCGACCCACCCCAACTGGAAAGTGCGCTGCTCAACCTGTGCATCAATGCCCGCGACGCGATGCCCGCCGGTGGTGCAATCGATATTCAAGGTGAGAACATCGTGCTTGATAATGAGCTCGCGCAGCCCCTGCAACTGCCCCCCGGAGACTACGTACGCCTGAGTGTGGCCGACAACGGCTGCGGCATGAGCCCCGAGGTGGCGGCGCGGGCCTTCGACCCCTTCTTCTCGACCAAACCCATGGGCCAGGGCACTGGCCTTGGGCTCTCGATGACCTACGGCTTCGTGCGCCAGTCGGGCGGACAAGTGCGCTTGCTCTCCACCCCCGGCGAGGGCACCTGGGTCAAAATGTACCTCCCGCGTCATCATGAACAGCCCAAGGAGCAGGTCCGAGGGCCAAAACGGACGTTGCGGGAGAGCAGCCGCTCAAGCGGCCAACGCATCCTGTTGGTCGAGGACCAGATGGCCCTGCGCCTGGTAGTCAGCGAGGTACTGGAAGAGCTGGGCTATGAGGTCGAGGCCTTCGAGAATGGTGCGGCCGCCTTGGCTTACCTGCAACAGGGCAAGCGACCGGAGCTGCTGCTCAGCGACATCGGCCTGCCCGATGGCCCCAATGGCCGCCAGTTGGCCGAACATTGTCGCCTGCAGTATCCCGACCTGAAGGTGCTGTTCATCACCGGCTACGATGAGAGCGCGGCGCTGAGTGACGGCCAACTGCTAAAGGGAACCAGCGTGCTGACCAAGCCTTTTGACCTGGACGCATTGGCCGAACGCGTGCGCCAGCTGCTCGCGGATGAATTGCCCTGAGGGCCGCGCTCAGCGGCCACCGCCCAGGTCGATGAAACTGCCAGTGGAGTACGAGGCCTTTTCCGACAGCAGCCAGAGAATCGCTTCGGCCACTTCTTCGGGGCGCCCACCGCGCCCCATGGGCAGGCCAGTCTCGAGCTTGGCGACCCGGTCCGGGTCGCCGGACAAGGCATGAAAGCCGGTATGGATATAACCCGGGCGCACGCCATTGACGCGTACGCCCTCGCCTGCCACTTCCTTGGCCAGGCCAACGGTGAACGTGTCCAGGGCGCCTTTGGAGGCCGCGTAGTCGACATATTCGTTGGGTGAACCCAGGCGCGCGGCGACCGAAGACACGTTGACGATGGCACCTCCCTGCCCGCCATGCCGACGGGCCATGCGCTGCAAGGCGTGCTTGGCGCAGAGCATCGGGCCGACGACGTTGGTTTTCATCACCTTGAGCAGGCGAAACTCTGTCATGTCCTCGACACGGCTTTGCTGGCCAATGGTGCCGGCATTGTTGACCAGCGCGGTGACTGGGCCGAGCTCCTGGTCAACCCGATGGAACATCTGCACCACCTCGTCTTCGACGCTGGCGTCGGCGCGCACGGTGATGGCTTCGGCGCCGAGTGCGCGGACCTGCGCGAGGATGCTTTCGGCGGCCTGGTCGTCGGCGTGGTAATTGATGCAGATGCGGTAACCCTGACGGGCGGCCTGCAATGCGGTGGCGGCGCCGATACCACGGCTGGCGCCAGTAATGACGATGACTTTCTCCATGGGTCTGCCAGGCGTTTGGAAAAGGAAGCCTCGACAATAGGGGAAAAGACAACGCATGGGAATGACCCAAAACAGGGTTTGAGGGGGTTTGCTCCGCTGGTCTTCAGCTTTTGCGTGTGCGGTAGCTCACGCCCCCTCCGGCAACAAGCTGCGGTCGAACATGAACGGCCGCTCGCCCTGCGGGGTGTATTGATACAACTGCTGCGGCCTGCCGAGGCGCGGCTGGTTCTTTTCCCCGGTATCGCGCACCCAACCCAACTCGCGCAAGCGCTCCAGGCGCTTGCGCAGCGAGGTGTTGTTCACCGCCTGCCCCAGGCACGCCTGCACCGCACACAGCGCATCGAGCACGGTGAATTTCTCGCCTAGCAGGTTCAACGGCAAGCTGCTGTACACCGTCTTGCTGGCCAGCCGCTCGTGCGCGCGCTCCACCAGCAGGTTGTGATCGAACGGCAGCAGTACCTTGCGGCCCAACACACTGTCCAAGTCGAAAAATGCCAGCTGGTCGCCTTCGACCTGCTGCTGCGGGTCAAGCAAGGCCAGGTAATAGGTACTCAACGACCAGCCGCGCGGGTCACGAAAGGCATTGCCTTCGGTGCCGACCTGCTCCAGGTACCGCGGCAGCACCCGAGCCTTCTCGCCGAGCGCGCGTTCGGCGGCGCCCTCCAGGCTGGTGTCCGGGGTGCGGCCATTGACGATGACGCCCGGCAGCGCCCACTGGGCGGCATGCGGCTCGCGCTCACGGCGGTGCAGCAGCACTTGCAGGTGCTGGGATTCGGGGGCAAGGCGCAAGGCGACGATATCGACGCTGGCCAAGACTTCGGCTGTACTCACCAGGGGGCTCCATGACGTGATTACATCATATTCCACCAGAGCATCTATGTAACAGCAAGCTCAAAACCATAAAGATAAAGCGCTTGACACACTTAATACACCAGGTGAATTATATAGCCATTCCAGCGAGGAGAGCCGCATGAAAATCGCCAGTTTCGATGTCGACGCGCAAAACGGCTTCACCGCCAATGCCCCACAGGAACTGCCGGTGCCCGAGGGCAATGAAATCGCCGCCGACCTCAACACCATGGCCCTGCGTGCCGACCTGAGGCTGGGCAGCAAGGACGCCCACCCGGCCAACGCCGCCTGGGTGGTGGCCGAACCTGGGCAAATGTTGCAACCGCTGACACTGGCCAACGCCGACCTGACTTGGGTCAGCCACTGCGTGCCGGGTACCCCGGGCTTCGAACTGCTGCCCGGCCTGCCCGCCCCCATCGACTACGACTACTTCGTGTGGAAAGGCGTCGAACCCGACCTGCACCCTTATGGCGCCTGCTACCACGACCTGGCCGAGCGCCGCTCCACCGGCGCCATCGAATACCTCAAGGTGCAACAGGTGGACACGGTAATCGTCGGTGGCCTGGCCCTGGACTACTGCGTCAAGTCCACCGCCCGCCAGCTGCGTCAGGCCGGGTTCCAGGTGCTGCTGTACCTGCCCGCCTGCCGCGCCCTGACCCAGGAAGGCGCCATCGCCGCCTGCGGGGCGCTGGCCGCCGAAGGCGTCATCCTCTGCGGCGACGAGGCCGCGCTCGACCACCAGCTCACCCTGATCAAGGAAGCTCGCCCATGAGTGACAGCGTTTTCGGCCCACGGATCATCCAGAACCTGCTGGACACCGACTTCTACAAGATCACCATGATGCAGGCGGTGCTGCACAACTACCCCAACGCCGAGGTGGAATGGGAGTTCCGCTGCCGCAACGGCGAGGACCTTTCCCCATACCTTGCGCAAATCCGCTACCAGGTGGAGCAACTGGCCGAGGTCAGCGTGACCCACGACCAACTGGCATACCTGGAGAAAATCCCGTTCATCAAGCCGGACTTCATCCGCTTCCTCAGCCTGTTCCGCTTCAACCTGCGCTATGTGCAGGTTGGCCTGGACCACGCTGGCCAACTGGCGATCCGCGTCCGGGGGCCGTGGCTGCATGTGATCCTCTACGAAATCCCGCTGCTGGCGATCATCAGCGAAGTGCGCAACCGCTACCGCTACCGCGAGGTGGTGATGGAGCAGGTCGGCGAGCGGCTGTACCAGAAGCTTGACTGGCTCAAGGCCGAGGCCAGTGCCGCGGAACTGGCAGGCTTGCAATTGGCCGATTTCGGCACGCGGCGGCGCTTCTCGTACCGTGTGCAGGAAGCCGTGGTGCACACCCTCAAGCGCGACTTCCCCGGCCGCTTCGTTGGCACCAGCAACGTGCACCTGGCCCGCGAACATGAGCTCAAACCCATTGGCACCATGGCCCACGAATGGTTCATGGCCCACCAGCAGCTAGGCCCACGCCTGGTCGACAGCCAGGTTGCCGCACTGGAATGCTGGGTGCGGGAGTACCGGGGGCTGCTGGGTATCGCGCTGACCGACTGCATCACCATGGATGCGTTCATGGGCGACTTCGACCTGTACTTCGGCAAGCTGTTCGATGGCCTGCGCCACGACTCCGGCGACCCACTGGCGTGGGCCGAGAAGGCCATCGCCCACTATGAAAAGCTGGGCATCGACCCACGCAGCAAAACCCTGATCTTTTCCGATGGGCTGAACTTCGCCAAGGCACTGGGGCTGTACCGCGCCCTGCACGAGCGGATCAATGTGAGCTTTGGCATCGGCACCAACCTGACCTGCGACATTCCCGGGGTCGAGCCCATGAACATGGTGATCAAGATGACGGCCTGCAATGGCGCGCCGGTGGCGAAGATCAGTGACAGCCCCGGCAAGACCCAGTGCCGGGACGAGAACTTCGTGGCCTACCTCAAACATGTGTTCAAGGTGGCCTGAGCGGCGGTGTACTGCACACGGGTTGTTGGCCGAGAGGCTTTTACGACGCAACACGTCTAGGGCCTAATCCTTTCGTGCACCCCGTCCGGTAATACGAAAGTACAGGGAGCAAGCCACTCACCGGCAACGTCGGAACTGTACACAGCCTTTCTGTGTGAATTTCACGAGGTGCACGATCATGGCTAACGATCAAGGCAAAGGTGGACAACAAGGCGGCATGCCGCAACAAAACCCGGATCAGGTCACCAACGACCCGAACAAGGCTTGGGAATCAGGCCGCCAAGGGGGGGCCGCTGGCAGGGATGACCCTCAGCACAACTCCGAACCCGGGCAACAGGGTGGCCAGACGCCAGAAGACAAATGGGGTAATGACACCCAGCGTTCAGGTGGCGCGGGGCAACAGGGTGGGATGGGCGGCCATGGGTCCGGAAGTCGCTCGGACGGCGAGCGTGAAGCAGGGATGGAGCCCGGCACTGAGGTCGAGGACGAAGAAGACAGCGGCATGAACAAGGACGATCGCTGATTGCTCGGGCCAGGCGAAGGAACGCCTTGGCCCACGCAGCTCAAAGCTTGAACCGCACGTGAATAGTGCTTTTTTCAACCTGCCTGTCAACCGAAACGGCCGTGCTACCGTACCCGGAATAGCTTTTCACAATGCGCATGCCAAGGCCGGTACCGCTGGGTTTCGGGTAGTTGTCGGGGAAACCCTCGCCTTCATCGGTTACCGAAATCAAAGCATGGTCACCCGCATCCTTCACGCACACCCCGATCGTGCCTTTGCCATATTTCAAGGCATTGGTAATGAGCTCGGAGATCACCATGCCCAACGGCGCCATGCGCTCTGGAGGCAAGATGAACCTGTCGGCTTCGAGGGTGATCCTGCGGTCGGCCAGGGCTTTTCCCAGGTCCCCCAGCAGGGCACTCAGGTAGTCGCACGCCAGGACGTCAATGCCTTCGGCTGTCTGATAAAGCCGTTCATGGACACTGGCAATGGTCACCACGCGCCCCGCTGCAGTTTCCAACTGCAGCTTCACCGCCTCGTCGGGCGTCAGGTTCGCCTGCAGCAGCAGCAGCGTATTCACCAGGTGCAAGCTGTTCTTGACGCGGTGATGGATCTCTTCCAGATGCAGGTCGCTTCTACTGATTCTGGAGTTTTGCGCCTCGATCAGCGATAGCAATCGAGCTTCATGATGGTGACGTTCCGTAATGTCCCTGGACACTGCGATGATTTTCTCAACACGGCCGTCCGGGCTCAAGATAGGCGCAACCGTCACATCCCACCATTTCGGTTCACTCGGGCCGGCAGGGCAATACGCCTCGAACCGGGTCGACTCGCCTGCGGTGACCTTGCTGATGGCGTCCAGCACGATTGGCCTGGATTCTTCAGGCCACAGTTGCGACCACGACAGCCCTTGCGCCTGTGACAGATCCCCGATGTGCATCAGGCATAGCCCGGCATTGTTCATGAATTCGATCTGGCCGCTTGTCGACAGGACCTTCACGCAGTCGGGGCTTGCATTGAGCATGCTCTCCGAATAGGGATTGGGTAACTCCGCACCCGCATCGGCCAACCGCTCGACAGCCATGGAGATGACATTGGAAATCCCTTCAAGGAAGACCAGATCGCTTTCGATGAAGTCAGCACCCTCGCTGCTGTCCGCCTCAAGCACCCCAAAGGGCGTCAAGGCGCCTCTGATAGGCACGTTGATGGCCCGCTCGATGCCGTACTTCTTGAGTAACTCGGGGGTTCTGAAGCGCTGCTCCTGGCCCAGATGGTTTGACAGCACGGGGCGGTAGGTGGAAATCGCATAACCCGCAGGGCTGGCTTCATCAGCGCCGACGGTGGCACTGCCGATATCCGACTCATCCCACCCTACCCCGTGCGACAGCAGAAACTGGTCGCTGTCCGCAATCGGTACCAGCACCTTGGCGAAGCGAGTCTGCATGCCCTGCGCAACCACTTCGCACGCGTGGGTTAGCAAGGCATCGAGATCAGCCGACTTCAATGACTTCACGCCGTACTCAACCACCAGTTCGTGCTGCCTGTGCAGCCGAGCATGGGATTTGCGCAATGCAGCGCGGATCGTCTCGTCAGGTGGCAATTCTTGCATGGGGATCTTCCAGGGCTGTTGGGCGTGCCACTCGATCATAGCTCTCGTTTATCACCGCTCATCGCTTGCGTGCAACAGCCGCCGATCATCCCGGCCTTGTGACGCTGACACACAACGCCATGAACCGAGCCGCCGCCCGGGAGGGCGTGGCGGCATGCGGCAGCAATATGGAAAAGCGACGCACCAGTGCCTGCGGGGCAATGTGCAAACGCTGCAACGCACCGTCCTCGTGCCTGATCGACATCGCCGACACGAAGCCGATGCCCATGCCCGCCCGCACGGCCTCCTTCACCCCTTCCACCCCGGCGATCTCCAACGCCACGCGCATCGCCACGCCACTGCGGGCAAAGGCCCGTTCGACCACCTGCCGGACCCCCGAACCACTCTCGCGCAGTACCAGCGGGTAACTGCCCAGCGCTTCCAGGGTCTGCTGCTCATCGGCCGCCAACGGGTGGCCGCTGGGCACGATGGCGACGATCTCATCCTCCCGCCACGGTGTTACCCCCGTGCCGAGCGGCAACGCCTGCCCCGGAGGGCCTTCAATCAGGGCGATATCGACGCTGTCCAACGCCGCGACGATTTCCGCCGTGTTGCCGTGGGCAGTGGAAACCAGCACTTCAGGGTGGTGCGCATGAAAATCAGCGATCAGGTACGGCAGCAGGTAGCTGGCCGGTGTGGTACTGGCGCCGATCCGCAGCGTGCCGCGCTCAAGCCCGCGCATCGCGTCGCGCAGCGCCTGGGCCTGGCGAAAGGTTTCACGCAGGTGTTCGGCGTGGGCCAGCAACTGCTCGCCTGCCGCGGTCAGGCGTACACCCCGCCCGGCGCGCTGGTACAGGGGCTCGCCAAACGCCTCTTGCAGCAGCTTGAGCTGGCCAGAGACAGCCGGCTGCGACAAATGCAGGGCCAGGGCCGCATGGCTGATGTTGCCGTGCTCGGCAACGGTGGCGAAGGTTATCAGCTGTTCCGGGGTCATGATGTGAAAATATCAGCTAAATGGATACTTGGCATCCTGAATTACGATTTTTTATAAGCTTATAACCAAAATAAAGTAGGCCGTGTCGAAACACCTTTTCCGGAGGACTCACATGGCCACGGTTCCGTCCAACCCAGCCTTTGCCCCTACCCTTTCTACCCGAGGGCGGCTCAACGGCATCCTGTTCGTCGCGCTGTTCGCACTCGCCGTCACCCAGTTGGCGGCCCTGCCCGCCATCGCCCAGCTGGGTATCAGCCCGCTGATCGTCGGCATCGTCGCCGGTGCCTTGTATGGCAACGCCCTGCGCGACGGCGTGCCGGCCAGCTGGGCAGCCGGCATCAACTTCTCGGCCCGCGGGTTGCTGCGCATCGCCGTAGCCTTTTTCGGCCTGCGCGTTAGCCTGCAGGAAATCGCCGAGGTCGGCTGGTCGGGCCTGACGGTGTCGCTGCTGGTGGTGACAAGCACCCTGCTGATCGGCCTGTGGTGCGGCATGAAACTGCTCAAGCTGGACCGCGACACCGCCCTGCTGACCGCCGCCGGCAGCGCGATCTGCGGCGCCGCTGCGGTGCTGGCGTTCGAGTCGGCGCTGCGCAGCGCGCCGCACAAGAGCGCCATGGCGGTTGGCAGCGTGGTGCTGTTCGGTACCCTGTCGATGTTCCTCTACCCGCTGGCGATCAATGCCGGCTGGCTGCCGCTGGATACCTTGGGTGCCGGCCTGTTCCTCGGCGGCACCGTCCACGAAGTGGCCCAAGTGGTGGGCGCGGCCAGCAACGTGAGCCCTGAAGCCACGCACATCGCTACCATCGTCAAGATGACCCGGGTGATGTTGCTGGTGCCGGTGCTGCTGGTGGTGGGCCTGTGGATCAGCCGCTCACGACGGGCAGGCCAGGCACAGGGCAACGGCCGTATCGCCATGCCCTGGTTCGCCTTCGGCTTCCTGGGCCTGGTGCTGGTCAATTCGTTGCAGGTGCTGCCGGGCAGCGTGACCCAGGCGGTGAACAGCCTCGACACCTTCGCCCTGACCATGGCCATGACTGCGCTGGGCATGGAAACCCGCTTGAGCCAGATCCGCCAGGCCGGGCCACGGGCACTGGTCACCGGGGCAATTCTCAACCTGTGGCTGCTGGGTGGCGGGATGGCGATTACGCTGGGTGTGCAAAAGCTGTTCGCATGACTTATGGTGTTGGCAGAGAAGGATGTTTTACCTGCACAGGAAAGACTTAGATGCCCCAACGCAATGTCATCAATGCATCCGTCAGCCCCAAAGGCAGCCTGGAAACGCTGTCGCAACGTGAAGTCCAGCAACTGAGCGAAGTCGGTACCGGTAGCCTCTACACCCTGTTCCGCCAGTGCGCCCTGGCCATCCTCAACACCGGCGCGCATGTCGACAATGCCAAGACCATCCTCGAGGCCTACAAGGACTTCGAGGTGCGCATCCACCAACAAGACCGCGGCGTGCGCCTGGAGCTGTTGAACGCGCCAGCCGACGCCTTCGTCGATGGCGAAATGATCGCCAGCACCCGCGAAATGCTGTTCAGCGCCCTGCGCGATATCGTCTACACCGAAAGCGAGCTGGCCAGCCAGCGCATCGACCTGGAAAGCTCCCAGGGCATCACCGACTACGTCTTCCACCTGCTGCGCAATGCGCGCACCCTGCGCCCGGGCGTGGAGCCGAAAATGGTGGTGTGCTGGGGCGGGCATTCGATCAGCACCGAGGAATACCAGTACACCAAGAAAGTCGGCCACGAACTGGGCCTGCGCAAGCTGGATGTGTGCACGGGCTGCGGCCCGGGCGTGATGAAGGGCCCGATGAAGGGTGCGACCATCGCCCATGCCAAGCAGCGCATGCACGGTAGCCGTTACCTGGGCCTGACCGAGCCGGGCATCATCGCCGCCGAGGCGCCCAACCCGATCGTCAACGAACTGGTGATCCTGCCGGACATCGAGAAGCGCCTGGAAGCCTTCGTGCGGGTCGGCCACGGCATCATCATCTTCCCCGGTGGTGCTGGTACGGCCGAAGAGTTCCTTTACCTGCTCGGCATCCTGATGCACCCGGACAACCAGGACCTGCCTTTCCCGGTGGTGCTCACCGGGCCACGCAGCGCCGAGGCGTTCCTGCTGCAGCTGCACGCCTTCGTCGGCGCCACCCTCGGCGAGGCCGCCCAGCGCCACTACCAGATCATCATCGATGACCCGGCCGAAGTGGCGCGGCACATGGTCGAAGGGCTCAAGGAGGTCAAGCAGTTCCGCCGCGAGCGCAATGACGCCTTCCACTTCAATTGGCTGCTGAAGATCGACGAGGGCTTCCAGCACCCGTTCGACCCGACCCACGCCAACATGGCCGAACTGGCCCTGCGCCGCGAGTTACCGCCACATGAGCTGGCGGCCAACCTGCGCCGGGCGTTTTCCGGGGTTGTTGCGGGTAACGTCAAGGACAAGGGCATCCGCCTGATCGAAGAGCACGGGCCGTATCAGATCCGCGGCGACAGTGCGGTGCTGGAGCCGCTGGGGCGCCTGTTGCAGGCGTTTGTCGACCAGCACCGGATGAAGCTGCCGGGTGGCGCGGCCTATGTGCCTTGCTACCAGGTTGTGACCTGAAACTTAGTTGACCCTTTCGCGGGCTTGCCCCGCGAAGAGGCCAGCGTGAACGGCCCTTACCTGACCGGGCTGGCCTCGGTGCGATCTACCAGGCGAATACTGTCACGCCCACCCCGCTTGGATTGATACAGCGCCACATCACCCTGCTCGATCAACGCCGCCAGGCTGGCCGGCGGCTGGTCGAACAGGTTGGCGCCGATACTCAATGTCACCGCCTGCGGGGTCGGCATGGCCTGCTCGGCAAATTGCTGGAACTGGCCACGCAACAGGCTGCACAGCTCCACCACCCGCTCACTGCTGGCATCACTGAGCAGGATGACGAACTCATCGCCCCCCAGCCGCGCCGCCAGTGAACGTTCCGGCAGCACCGCACGGATCATTTCGCTGAGCGCGACGAGCAGCCGGTCACCGGCCGCGTGGCCGTGCAGGTCGTTGACCAGCTTGAAATTGTCGATGTCGATCAGCAGCAACGCCCCAGCCCGGCGCGGGTTCACATCTTTGAGCAGGTGCGTGGCGCGAACCTCCAGGGCGCGGCGGTTGTACAGCGCCGTCAGTGGGTCGCGCGCGGCCAGCCGGGCAATCCGCGCCTCACGGCGGTAGCGCACGGTCCCGGTCATCGACAAGGCGATCAGCATGATGGCCATGGCCCCTTCGACCAGCGAGATCTGGATGATCAGGCCGCCGAAGGTCGCCAGATCGATCAGCGTGCCGGGCGTCACTGCAATGATCGCCTTGGCCACATAGAACAGGCCATGGATCAGCAGCACATAACGCAGTTGTACCGCCCCTACGCTCAACGACTTGCCGTGCGGGCGCAGCAGCAGGCTGCCCTTGAGCGTGAGCAGCGCCACCAGCAACGAGTTGACCATCAGCATCACCTTCGACCACTGCGGCCCGGCGGGCAGCAGCAGCAAGGCGAACCACACCGGCACGATCAACAGCCACGCCCGCGACAGCCGGGCCTGGGTGAAGCGCACCACACCCAGCAAAAAGAACGTGTGCGCCACCACCAGCAGGCCATTGGCGAACCAGATGCCGATCAACAGCAGGCCGATGCCGCGCAGCAGGGCCAGGGTGGAACCGATGGTGATAGTGGCGAAACCCGCGCTCCAGAACAGCAGCGAGGGTTCGCGGACACTGCGCCACTCGATCGCCAGGTACAGCGCTGCGGCAGCAGCCAGGGCGATGGTGATGGTCAGCATCGTGGGTGGATCAAGCACCATGAATGAATTGGCCTATCTGGTTAACGTGGAAAACGGCTGATTGTATTCGTTTGCCATGACTTTTCAGAGAGGTAAAGAGCGCTCAAAGCACCCGCTTGATCAACGGTTCCAGGCGGCTGAAGCGCAGGCGCCGCAAGAACTTGCGCACTTCCTTGGGGTGCTCTGCCTTGACCCCCAGTTCATCCGCCGAGCCGATCTTCGGCGCATGCCGACGAATACCTTCCAATTCCAGCTCGCGGGGCACTGTCCACTGCCCGTGCGGGTCGTCGATCAGCAGGCCGTTTTCCAGATCCAGGTTGAACCCGCGGGGGTTGAGGTTGTTGCCGGTCAGCAGCGAATAACGCTGGTCGACCCACACCCCCTTGGCATGAAACGTGTGCCCCGGGTCGTTCCAGATCCGCACCGTCAGCTGGCCACTGGCAATACCGGCCTGACGCCGCCGGGCAAAGGCGCGCAGGTTGTCCTCGTACAGGTAGGGCAAGGCACCACTGGCGCTGAACGGCTCGCCCGGGGCGATATAGAAATCGTTGGCGGTGCGGTCGCCGACGATCAGCTCGACCCGCAGGCCGCGGTCCAGGGCATGGTCGATCTCGCGCATCACCACCCGTGGCGGGTTGAAATACGGTGTGCTGATGATGATCTGCGACCGCGCTGCGGCCAGCAGTGCGCACACTGCGCGGTTAAGCGGGTTGCCCCGCCCGACCCCCAGCAGCGGCACTACCCGCAGGCCCTGGCCTGGCGCAGCCGCCGGTACCTCATAGGCCATGCGCCGCAGGCGGGCGCGCAGGCGCCGGATATCGCCGCGCAGGTTGCGGGTTTGGGGAGGCGCAGGGAGGTCCAGGCGCGGCGTGGCGGTGTGATGCAGCAGGCGCCGCACCAGGTCGACCATGGCATCGGCCAGCGCGGGCGACTCGAATAGGTGATAACGGTCCAGGCGGTAGCGGTCGAAGCGGTGCAGGTAGACGTTGTTGAGGCTGGCGCCGGTGTAGACCACGCAATCATCAATCACGCTGCCCTTCAAGTGCAGTACGCCAAACAGCTCGCGGGTTTGCACCGGCACGCCATGGATCACCACATCTAACCCGCGCAGCTGGCGCTGGGCCTGGTACCAGGCGGCATTGCCAGGTTGGCGCCCGGCCCCCAGCAGCCCACGCCGGGCGCGGAACCAGTCGACCACGATGACGATCTCCAGCCCCGGCCGCGCGGCCTTGGCCTGGTACAGGGCATCGAGCACTTCCTGACCGGCCTCATCCTCCTGCAGGTACAAGGCGACGATGACGATGCGCCGAGTTGCCGCGGCGATGCGCTCGAGCAGGCAGGTACGGTAGGCCGCGGCATCGGGCAATACCTGGATGGCCTGCGGCGCCATGGCAAAGCCTGGCAGCGCCGCCAGCATGGATTCGGGGTTCACGTGGGTTCACCTTCTGTCTGCATCGAGGTCCATTCCTGAATGCCTCAGCTTGCACAGGAACAGCGCAATGGTCCAGCAACCATTGAAGCAGATACGCGCAAGCCCGCCCCACCGTCACCTGCGGGGGCGGGCTTGCTTGCGGACAGGCTGCACAGCAGCCGCAGGAACTACATCTGTTTCAAGTCGAAACGATCGAGCTCCATCACCTTCACCCAAGCCGCCACGAAGTCTTTGACGAACTTGGCATCGCCATCGCTACTGCCATACACCTCGCTCAGCGCCCGCAACTGAGCGTGCGAGCCGAAGACCAGGTCAACACGGCTGCCCGTCCACTTCACCTGCCCGGTCGTGCGATCGCGGCCTTCGAAGGTTTCGTTGTCACCCGAGGTCGGCTTCCACTCCACACTCATGTCCAGCAGGTTGCGGAAGAAGTCGTTGCTCAAGGTGCCAGGTTTGTCGGTGAATACACCGTCCTTGCTGCCACCGTGGTTGGCGCCCAGCACGCGCAGGCCGCCGATCAGCACGGTCAACTCAGGCGCGGTCAGTGTCAGCAGCTGGGCTTTGTCCAGCAGCAGCTTTTCGGCCTTGACGCTGTAGCGGTCCTTGGTGAAGTTACGGAAACCGTCGGCCAACGGTTCGAGCACAGCGAACGACTCGACATCGGTCTGCGCCTGGGAAGCATCGACGCGGCCCGCCCGGAAGCCCACGCTGCCACTGTAACCGGCGTCCTTGGCAGCCTTCTCCACGGCGGCGGTACCGGCCAGTACGATCAGGTCGGCCAGGGAGACCTTCTTGCCGCCATTGCCGAACTCGCGCTGGATGTTCTCCAGCGCCGCCAGCACCTTGTCCGTACCCTGGTTGGCAGCCCAGTCTTTTTGAGGTGCCAGGCGCAAACGGGCGCCATTGGCACCGCCGCGTTTGTCAGAGCCACGGAAGGTAGAAGCACTGGCCCAGGCGGTGGAGACCAGCTCACCCACGCTCAAGCCCGATGCCAGGACCTTGGACTTGAGCCCAGCGATATCCTGCTCGTTGAGCGAAGATGGCTCGGCTTTGGGCAACGGGTCTTGCCACAGCAGTTCTTCGTTGGGCATTTCCGGCCCCAGGTAACGCGCCAGCGGGCCCATGTCGCGGTGGATCAGCTTGTACCAGGCACGGGCGAAGGCGTCCGCCAACTGCTCGGGGTTGTCCTTGAAGCGCCGGGCGATCGGTTCGTAGATCGGGTCGAAGCGCAGCGCCAGGTCGGAGGTGAGCATGGACGGTGCGTGTTTTTTGCTCGAGTCGTGCGCATCCGGTACGGTGCCTGCGCCCTTGCCCTCTTTCGGCCGCCACTGGTGGGCGCCGGCCGGGCTCTTGGTCAGTTCCCATTCGAAGTTGAACAGGTTGCTGAGGTACTCGTTGCTCCAGCGGGTCGGGGTTGAGGTCCAGGTCACTTCCAGGCCGCTGGTGATGGTGTCGCCACCCTTGCCGGTGCCAAATTTGTTGGCCCAGCCCAGGCCTTGCAGCTCAAGGCCAGCGGCTTCCGGTTCGGCGCCGACGTTATCGGCCGGGCCGGCGCCGTGGGTTTTGCCGAAGGCATGGCCACCGGCGATCAGCGCCACGGTTTCTTCGTCGTTCATGGCCATGCGGCCGAAGGTCTCGCGGATATCCTTGCCCGAAGCCACCGGGTCCGGGTTGCCTTCCGGCCCTTCCGGGTTGACGTAAATCAGACCCATCTGCACGGCAGCCAGCGGGTTTTCCAGGTTGCGCTCGGCCGACAGGTCGCGGTTCTGTTCTTCGCCATGCTTGGCGGGTTCGGCCACCAAGTCGCCCTGGCCAGGCGGCTGCGCCTTGACCTGCTCCTTGCCGTAGCGGGTGTCACCGCCCAGCCAGACTTTTTCCGAACCCCAGTACACGTCTTCGTCCGGCTCCCACACATCCGCGCGCCCGCCAGAGAAGCCGAAGGTCTTGAAGCCCATGGATTCGAGGGCGACATTACCGGTGAGGACGATCAGGTCGGCCCAGGAAATCTTGTTGCCGTACTTCTGCTTGATGGGCCACAACAACCGCCGGGCCTTGTCCAGGCTGACGTTGTCGGGCCAGCTGTTGAGCGGGGCGAAGCGCTGTTGACCGGAGCCGGCGCCGCCGCGGCCATCACCGATGCGGTAAGTGCCGGCGCTGTGCCAGGCCATGCGGATGAACAGCGGGCCATAGTGGCCGAAGTCGGCCGGCCACCACTCCTGAGAGTCGGTCATCAAGGCAGTCAGGTCTTGTTTCAAGGCATTGAAGTCGAGGCTCTTGAACGCCTTGGCATAATCGAAGTCCGGGTCGGGGCTGGACTTCGACGAGTGTTGGTGGAGGATCCTGAGGTTGAGCTGGTCGGGCCACCAATCACGGTTGGTGGTGCCGCCACCTGCGGTTTGATGGAACGGGCATTTCGATTCGTTCGACATCTGCTGTTACCTTTGGGTCGGTTATCCAGATTTCCGGTCTATGCCAGGTGTGCTTTCAGCCGAGCACATGGGCTCATGCCTACCCCTCATCAGGTCAGGTCGGTCACGTTCCGACACAGGGCTCACGAAACTGTCATGGCGAGGCGGCGGGGTCTTGCACACAGGTGCTGACACGCCATCCGCGCGCGGAACTCGCGGGGCCACGGTCAAGACTAGCCGAGCTTGGGCAGACTTCTAATAGAGTGGCTATTAGGGGGCGATAGCGTGGCTCTTGCAGGCGCGGGCTTGCCTGCAAAGCGGCCCGCACATCCATACAAGGCACAAGGGCCAGCGCCGTGCTTCAATACACCGCCAACCCATCCACCCTCCGTGAGCCAAGCCCCATGAACCGCAACGACCTGCGCCGCGTCGACATGAACCTGCTGGTGCTTTTCGAAGCCCTGATGATCGAACGCAACCTCACCCGCGTCGGCGAAAAGCTGTTCATCACCCAGTCCACCGTCAGCGCCGCGCTCGCCCGCCTGCGCGAACTGTTCGACGACCCGCTGTTGATCCGCAGTGGCCGCGCCATGGAGCCGACGCCACGGGCGATGCAGATTTTCGCCGAACTGGGCCCGGCGATGGACGTGATCTCTTCGGCAATCAGCCGCGCCCGCGAGTTCGACCCGGCCAACAGCTGCAACGTGTTCCGCTTGGGCCTGTCCGATGACGCCGAGTTCGGCCTGTTCCCCGCCCTGCTGCAAGCCTTGCGCGAAGAAGCGCCAGACATCAGCGTGGTGGTACGCCGGGCCAACTTCCTGCTGATGCCGAGCCTGCTGGCGAGCGGCGAGATCTCGGTCGGCGTCAGCTACACCACCGACCTGCCGGCCACTGCCAAGCGCCGCAAGTTGCGCGACATCGGTGTGCGTGTGTTGCGCGCCGATAACCGCCCGGGCCCGCTGACCCTGGACGAATACTGCGCCAGGCCGCATGTGATGGTGTCATTTTCCGGCGACATGAGTGGCAACATCGACCTCGACCTGGCGCGCATCGGCCGTTGCCGCAAGGTGGTGCTGGCGGTGCCGCAGTTCGGCAGCCTGCGCGCCTTGCTGCGCAATACCGAAATGATCGCCACCGTGCCCGATTACGCCGCCTGCGCCCTGGCCGACGACGGCAGCCTGCGCGCCGACCCGGCGCCGTTCGAAATCACCGAGGCCGAGTTGTCGATGGTCTGGAGCGGCGCGCAGGACAACGACCCCGCCGAGCGCTGGTTGCGCGAACGGATCCTGCAGTTCATGGCCAGCTAGCGTGAGCCTGCACGTAGCCTCACTTCCTGCGCTGCATCCATGCTGCCCCTAACCCGCTCAAGCAGATGATGGCAATCCCCACCAGGCTCGCGCTGTCCGGTACCTGCCCGTAGATCAACAGCCCCAGCAACCCGGCAAAGACGATCTGGCAGTAACTGAACGGCGCCAGCAACGCCGGCGCGGCATGACGGAAGGCCTGGGTCAGCAGCAGGTGCGCACTCATGCCGAAACCGCCCAAGGCCAGCATCAGCAACGCATGATCCCACCGCGGCAACTCCCAGAAGAACGGCACCAGCGCGCTCATCACCACGGTGTTGCACAGCCCAGCGTAGAAGTTACTGGTGGTCGGGCTGTCGTAGGCCGACAGGATTCGCGTCAGCAACTGATAGAAACAGAACCCCAGCGCCGAGCCAAACGGGTAGAGAATCGCCGGCGTGAACATTGCGCCACCGGGGTGCACCACCACCAGTACGCCGATGAACCCCAGCACCACGGCCACCCATTGCCCCGCCGTGACCCGCTCTTTGAGCAGCGGCGCCGATAACGCGGTGACCAGCACCGGGGCGAGGAAGTTGACCGACGTTGCCTCCGCCAGCGGCAGGTACTGCAGGCCGGTGGTGAACAGCAGGCTGGTGCTGAGCAGGCTCAATGCACGCAAGGTCTGCAACACCGGGCGCCGGGTGCGCAGTACGTTGAGGCCGGACTTGGGCAGGAAGATCCCGGCCATCAGCAGGGTGTGCACCACATAGCGGGCCCACACCACCATGACGATCGGGTACAGCCCACCGAGGAATTTGGACAAGGCATCGTGGCTGGCGAACAGGAAGGTCGCCACCACCACCAGAACGATGCCGCGCAGGGGGTGGTTGACTCCGGACAGCGGTGTGCTGGAACTCATGGCGTTCTCGATGGCGGCGCGGCGGCATGCTGCGCCAGGTGAAGGCAGGTGCGACAGCTGGGATTCTAGAAGAGATACGACGACTTGAGGAAGGTCAAATGCCATCGTGCTGCAGGAAGCCTTATTTAACGTTCGCTGATCGACCACTTTCTGCGCCCGGCGCATGGTCGCTGGCAGGCTAAACGCGCACCATCGACTACGGACCCTTGAACCCGAAGAAGGAGTTTTCATGCATAGGCTCACCACCCGCAACGGTCTCGACCTGCCCAGCATCGGCCTGGGCACCTGGCCGATGACCGGCGCCGAGTGCACGCGTGCAGTCCACCAGGCGCTGGAGCTGGGTTACCGGCACATCGACACCGCCACTGCCTACGACAACGAAGCCGCCGTCGGCCAGGCCTTGCGCGACAGCAGCGTGCCGCGCGAGCAGATTCACCTGACCACCAAGGTCTGGTGGGACCGCCTGGCGCCCGAGGCCATGCGCCAATCCCTGGAGAACAGCCTGCGCGCCCTGGGCACCGAGCAGGTCGACCTGTTCCACATCCACTGGCCCGGCAAGGACTGGGACCTGGCCCGCAGCATCGAAACCCTGGTGGCGCTGCGTGACGAAGGCAAGGTACGCAGTATCGGCGTGGCCAACTTCCCGCTCGGCCTGCTGCGCCAGGTGATCGAAGTGCTGGGGGCGCCGCTGTCGGCGATCCAGGTCGAATACCACGTGCTGCTCGGCCAGCAACCGCTGCTCGACTACGCCCGCCAACACGACCTGCTGCTCACCGCCTATACCCCGCTGGCCCGCGGGCAAGCGGCGCAGCAGCCGGTGATCCAGGCAATTGCACGCAAGCATGGCGTGCTGCCCAGCCAGGTAGCACTGAAATGGCTGCTGGACCAGGACGGCGTGGCGGTGATCCCCAAGGCCAGCAGCCGCGAGAACCAGTTGAGCAACCTGGCGTCGCTCGACGTGCAGCTGGATGATCAGGACCGGGCGCTGATTGCCGAGTTGCCGAAGGATCTGCGGGTGGTGAACCCAGACTTTGCGCCGGACTGGAACCGCTGAGCATGCGGGGCTGCATTGCAGCCCCACTGGCCCTCACCCCACCGCCACCTGCTTCAACCGCTCCCCCGCTGGCACCGGTCGCCCATACAGATACCCCTGAAAGTGCGAGCAGCCCTCGGCCCTCAGCCGCTGCATCTGCTCCTCCGACTCCACCCCTTCTGCCGTGGTCTTGATCATCAGGCTGTTGGACAGCTCGGTGATCGCGCGGATGATCGACATCGCCTCACGGCTCTCGCACATGTCGTGCACGAACGACTTGTCGATCTTGATGCGGTCGAACGGGAACGAGCGCAGGTAACCCAACGACGAGTAGCCGGTGCCGAAGTCATCCAGTGAAATCGACACGCCCAGGTCCTTCAGTGCACGCAAAGTACGCACGTTCTCTTCGCTGTTGCCGAGCAATACCGATTCGGTGATCTCCAGCTCCAGGCGCCGCGCAGGCAGGCCAGAGTCGGCCAAGGCCAGTGACACCGTATCCACCAGGTTGGCGTTCTTGAACTGCACCGGCGACAGGTTGACCGACACCGTCTGCTCACTGTCCCAGCTGGCCGCTTCCTGGCACGCCAGGTTCAGCGCGCGGATGCCCAGTTCGTGAATCAGCCCGGTTTCCTCGGCGATGGGGATGAAGTCCATCGGCATGACCATGCCGCGGGTCGGGTGCTCCCAGCGCAACAGCGCCTCATAGCCGGTCACGCTGCTGGTCAGCTGGTCCACCACCGGCTGGTAATGCAGGTGCAGCTGGCCCAGGTGCAGCGCGGTGCGCAGGTCGGTTTCCACCAGGCGGCGCTGGCGCGCAGCAACATCCAGCTCGACGTGGAAGCACTCGTAACGATTACGGCCGTTACGCTTGGCTTCGTACAGCGCCATGTCGGCATAGCCGAGCAACTGCTCGGCCTGCTCATTGTCATCGGGCGCGAGGGCGATGCCGATGCTCACGCCCACCGTGAACTGGTGGCCCTCGATCTGGAACGGCGGGCAGACCGCCTCGATCAGGCGCTGCGCGGTGCTGCAGGCGGCCTCGCGGCTGTCCAGGCCCGTCAGCACCACGGCAAACTCGTCACCGCCCAGGCGCGCCAGGGTGTCGTGCTCGCGCAGTTCGCGGCGCAGGCGCTTGCCTAGGGCGCGCAGCAGCTTGTCGCCGAAGGCATGGCCGAGGGAGTCGTTGATGTTCTTGAAATTGTCCAGGTCCAGGCACAAGGCGGCGGTCAGTTTTTCGCTCTCATGGCCGCGCACCAGGGCCTGCTTCAGGCGCTCGTTGAACAGCGTGCGGTTAGGCAACCCGGTCAGCGCGTCGTGGTGCGCCATGTGGTGGATCTGGGCATGCGCGGCCAGCTCTTCGGTGGCGTCTTCGGCGACGAACAGCACGTAGTCAGCCTGCCCTTCTCGGCGCTGGCTGAGCAACGCCCGGCTGCGCAGGGTGCGCGGCCCGCAGACCGTATCGACCCGGGTCTCGGCCGCATACCCCTTGACATTGCGGGCACCGCGGCTGAGCTGCTGTTCCAGGTAGTCGGCGGCCGCCGGTGCCAGGCATTCGCCGGGCAGTTTGCCGATCATGCTGCTGCCACGCCCACCGAACAGGCGCTCGGCCTGCTGGTTGGCCAGCAGAATGCGCTGGCTCTCCAGGTCCTGGACGATCACGCTGGCGGGGATGTTGGCGATCACCGAGTCGAGGAACTGCGACAGCTTGGCCATTTCCTGGCTGTACTGTTCCGCCAGGTCCTTGGCCTGCAGCAGCTCAAGTTCCTGCTGGCGCCGCTCGGAAATGTCGCGCGTGACCTTGGCGAAACCGACCAGGTTGCCGCTGTCGTCGCGCACGGCATCGATCACCACATGGGCGTGGAAGGCAGAACCATCCTTGCGCAGGCGTGAGCCGACCTCCTCGAAGCGCCCGGTGTCGCGCGCCTGCTCCAGGTTCTGTTCGGGCAGGCCGGCGGCGCGCTCGGCTTCGCTGTAGAACAGCGAGTAGTGCTTGCCGACGATTTCATCGGCGAGGTAACCCTTGGCCCGCTGGGCGCCGGGGTTCCAGTTGGCGACAATACCGTCGGGGGTGAGCAGGTAGATGGCATAGTCCACCACGCTCTGAATCAACAGCCGGTACATGATGTCGGGGCTTGCGACTAGCGACATGAAATTTCCCTGAACCTGCGACGCGCACGAAAAGGAACCCCGGACCAGAGCGGTCGGGTCTTGTTTGGAGGTGCTGGCATTATGCCGCGTGAGCAGGTTTTGTGAAGTGGGTCACAGAATTTTGCTGCGCCAGGTCAATGGCCCACCAGGTGAAGCCATGCCCTCAATGGAGTGCGGCGGTGACTTTGTAGGTCAGCAGATCCGCGTCGTCATCCAGATCGACTTGCTGCACCCGCCGTGGCAGGTTGGCCACCACGGCCTTGCAGAAAGCGACGGCTATAGGGTCCAGGGCGTAACAGCGCAGGAGCCAGTCACCCGGGGCACTGAGCAATTGTTGCGCCACGGCCCGGCCAACGCCCTGGCGGCGGTAGCGCTTGAGGATGAACAGGTCGGCCAGTTCACTGGCGTCGATGCCTGGCAGTTCGCTGCGCTCGACCAGCACGAAGCCGGCGATGAAACCGTCCACCAGCACCAGGTTGGCGCTCCAGCCTGCGGACGCCCAGTAGCGCTGCAGGTGCGCTTCGTGGACGTAGAAACGCCCATCCACCTCGACATCTTCCTGCTCCCAGTCAGAGGACTCGTAGGCATAGAACTGATAGAGGTTGCGGATCAGTTCGGCCTGGTCGGCGGTGGTCGGGAGCAGTTCGATAGGTAGCATGGGGGGCTCGGAAAAAGTGAGAGTCTATGGCTTCAGCTCTGTAAGTATCGCCGCAACCGCCTCAATCTCAACCAACATTCCGTCGAGTGCCAAACGCGGCACCGGGATCAGGGTGCAGGCCGGCTTCATGTGCTTACCCCAGGCGCGATCAGCTTCAGCCACCCACTGGCGCAAGCGCTCCTCACTGTGGTCGACAATCAGCAAGGTCAGCTTGCACACCTGATCAAGCCTGGCGCCTTTCGAGGCAAGGGCCGTCTCCACATTGGCCAGCGCCTGGCGAGCCTGCTCGGCGAACAGCGGCGACACCTGGCCCGCAGCATTTTCACCCCCTTGCCCGGCAACGAACAGCAGCCGGCTGCCGGCGTGCACGTCGGCCACGTGGGAGTAGGCATTGCCACTGGGGTCATACAGGCCTTGCGGGTTGGACAGCTGGAAGGCTTCAGTCATGGGACGCTCCGTCGTGTGAATGAGCGCCCGAGCCTGCGACCTCAGGTTAAGTAGAGGTCAAGCGTGCTGTAGGCATTTTCGCAACGGCAGCGACACCGGCTGAACATCGCGTATGTTTTCCCATCGCGTGATGCTCGCTAGATTGCAAGTCCCGGCATGGAGGCCAAAGCCCCTGAACAGGAAATGCCATGAGCAAATCACACGCGTTCCAGCTCGCCTACTCCATCAACCCACTGAAGAAGATTCACGAACCGGAAGCCGACACGGCGCGCGCGCACATGCGCAAGAAAATGGGCTGGACGCCCGCCGACGACCTCCAGACCACGTTGCTCGGCGATATTCAGCTCGCGTCCGGCACCCTAGAAGAAAAGCGTCGCGAGGCACGCAACCTCATGCGCAAGCAGATCAGGGATGCCTTCAAGGCGCTCGATGTCGACCACCTTGTCACCTTCACCGGCAGCTTGATGGTGAGCGACCTGAAGGACGCCATCGAGGTTGAGGTCCCCTGAGCGTCACAGCAGGCATCAGGCGCCATGCCCCTGATGCCTGCCCGGTCATTTCTCCTGCAACACCGCCCTGCCCTTCACCGCCCGCGGCCCGCGCCACGCCCAGAACAGCAACCCGGGGAACGGTGCATAGACGACGAAGACGACCCACAGCATCTTGCGCTCGGCGCGCCGGTCGCTGCCGATGATGTGCCAGATGGCGAAGATCTCCAGCAGGATGACCAAGGCCGCGACAATGATCCAGATCGTTCCGATTTCCATGAGCACTCTCCCATTGGCATGTACTGGGTTGGGTGCCCGCCAGCGGTGAGGGTTCATTCGGATTTACGGCCTGTGCCGGCGCATCGGCAGCTGCGTGGCCCACTTGCCTCAATACGACCCCGAACACGACACGCCCACCCTGGCGATTGTCTTTCCCCCGGCCACCCGCCACACTCTGCGGGCCAGCCAGGAAGCGGAGTCCAGAGTGCCCACCCCACGTCAGTTCAGCAAGAAGACCAGCACCAGCAACATGCTGCGCCTCAAGAGCGCCGCCGGCAGCCCGCAGGCGCCCTACCGGGTCGACTTCGTTCTGCTTGAACACTTCTCGATGGCCAGCTTCACCGTGGCCATGGACGTGCTGGTGACCGCCAACCTGCTGCGCGCCGACAGCTTCCAGTTCACCCCGCTGTCGCTGGACGGCGACCGGGTGCTGAGCGATCTGGGCCTGGAGCTGGTGGCCACCGAGCTTGCCGCCAGCGAATTGAAGGACCTTGACCTGCTGATCGTCTGCGGCGGCCTGCGCACCCCGCTGAAGTACCCGGAGCTCGACCGCCTGCTAGACGACTGCGCCGCCCACGGCATGGCCCTGGGCGGGTTGTGGAATGGCGCCTGGTTCCTCGGCCGGGCCGGGGTGTTGGATGACTACGGCTGCAGCATCCACCCCGAACAGCGCGCCAGCCTGTCCGAACGCAGCCCGCAAACACGCATCACCCCAGCCAGCTTCACCCTCGACCGCGACCGCCTCAGCGCCGCCAGCCCCAATGGCGCCATGGAGCTGATGCTCGGCCTGGTGCGCCGCCTGTACGGCGACGGCCTTGCCGAAGGTGTCGAAGAAATTCTGTCGTTCTCCGGCGCGCGTTATCGCCAGGTCGGGCCGGGGGCAAAAAAGTCCATGAGCCTGCACCTGCGCACGATTGTCGAGCTGATGGAGAACAACCTCGAGGAAACCCTTAGCCTCGACCAGCTGGCCGCTTACAGCGGCCGTTCGCGCCGGCAGATCGACCGCCTGTTCCAGGCCCAACTGGGTACCTCGCCGCGGCGCTACTACATGGAGCTGCGCATCACCAAGAGCCGCCGCCTGCTGCAGTATTCCGACCTGTCGGTAATGGAAGTGGCCGTGGCGTGCGGCTTCGTCTCGGTGTCGCACTTCAGCAAGTGCTACGCGGCGTACTTCGGCTACCCGCCGTCGCGCGAGCAACGGCTGGGCGAATAGCCGGCCCTCAGGCCTGGATGTAGCGCATCACCGCTTCGCAGATCATCGCCTTGTGGCGCAACTTGATCTGCTCGTCGAGCAGGTCGATCTGGAAGATGTCGCCGAAGGTGTGGCGGTTCGACACCCGATAGAAGCAGAACGCGCTCATCAGCATGTGCAGGTCGATGACCTCGATACCCGGGCGGAACACGCCCTCCGCCACGCCCCGCTCCAGCGTACGGCCCAGGGCCTGCAGCACCAGGCTGCTCATCTCGCGGATGGCCGGGGTTTTCTTGACGTACTCGCCGTAGTGGATGTTCTCGGTGCAGACCATGCGCACGAAATCGACGTTGCGATCGTGGTGGTCGAAGGTGAACTCGGTCAGGCGCTGGATCGCCTGCTCGGCCGGCAACGACTCCAGGTCCAGGCGGTGCTCGGTCTTGCGGATGTCACCGTACAGCTTGACCAGGCACTCGACGTACAGCTGCTCCTTGCTGCCGAAATAGTAGTAGATCATGCGCTTGGAGGTGGCCGTGCGCTCGGCGATGGCATCCACCCGCGCACCCGCCAGGCCTTGCTGGACGAACTCGTTGATGGCGGCCTGGAGGATGTCCTCGCGGGTTTTCTCAGGGTTGTTCTTGCGCGACTTGCGTGTCCCTTCGATCTCGGGCTGGCCGAGGGGGGCTACGGGGTGGCTCATGGGTGCTCACGGGATATTTATTGGGATTTGCCAGCGATTATCCGTGAGTGGGGGGTTGGGGGGAAGCGCGCTGTTGGTCGAGTGGTCAGGATCGAACCCCTCGGTATTCAGCGTCATTAACACGCTAGGGTTGTTTGCTGCTGATGATCGAAGCCAGCGACATCCGCCTCTGCGCGCGCAATTGCCTGGCCGGCAAGGTACTGAGCGCCTTCGATGGCGCAGTCAGTGCCAAAGTGGTACTGGAACTGGCTGGCCCGCTGCGGGTCGGGCTTGATAGCGGCCGCAGTCGATCAACCGGCTCAGCTGCCAACCAGGTCGCAGGCCGGCCAGTGCGGCTTTGCGTGGTGACATCGATTTTGATATAACCTGCGCCCTGTTCAATGGAGTGAACGCCGTGCAACAGCCCCGCCCTGACTCCCCACCCTCACTCCTTTGACCGAAGCCACAGTCCCGACTGCTTGAAAGATGATGCCCGGCGCCCTGAGCGCCCGTTCACGGCCTTTCAAGTTTGAGGACTTTCTCGAATGATTCTAAGGGTTTTGTAGATATGAAAGTCCTTCGCAACGGCCTCATCGCGGCGCTCCCCATGTTGGCCATGTCCGGTTGCATTACCCTTGAACAGGGCCTGCAACAGGTCCAGCAAGCGACTGCACCGGCGCCGGTCACCCAGTCGTTGGCGCAAATTTGCCAGGACGTCAAGGCCAACAAGGTTCGTGCCAACGAGACTTACCGCAACAAAACACTGTCGGTGAGCGGGAAAGTCGAAATGATCAACCAAGGCATGCAGCCTCGGTACAGGGTCTACATGAGCAATGGTGCGGTCGAGATTTTCGCCGGCACCGATAACACCAGCCAGGTGAGCGCACTGTCGGTTGGCAAGACCACTCAGGTCACGGGCGTTATCACCCTGGTTGATCAGGACTACAGGGCGTGTTCCGTTACGCTGAAGAATTCGACTTTCTGAATGCGTGATCAGCGGCCCCGACAGGGGCCGTGCCAGCTATGTATGCCGGCACGGCTGGCTATGGCGCAAAGCGCGGCTACAGGACGGGCTTGCGCGCCGCGCCACTGCGCCGCTTGGCCATGGCCGCCAAACGCACCGCCACGTTCGCCGCGCCATACCCCGCATACCCCCCCTTGCGCTGGATGATCTCGAAGAAGAAGCGGTCCTCGAACGACTCGGTATAGACGTGGAACAGTTCGCCACCCTGGGCATCACGGTCGTACAGCACGTTGTAGTACGCCAGTTCGCTCAAGAACTCGTCGTCGAAATCGAACCGCGCCGCCAGGTCGTCGTAGTAGTTCAGCGGGATCTCCAGCAACGGCACGCCGGCTTCCTTGGCCCGCGCCACTTCCTTGAAGATATCCGCGCAATCGAAGGCAATGTGGTGCACGCCCGAGCCGCGATAGCTGGACAGTGCATGGGCGATGGCGGTGTTGCGGTTTTCCGAGATGTTCAGCGGCAAACGCAGGCTGCCGCACTGGCTGCGCAAGGCGCGGCTCTTGACCAGGCCGTAAGGGTCAGGCAGCACCACTTCGTCATCGGCGGCGAAATCGAACAGGCTCTTGTAGAACAGCACCCAGCTGTCCAGCGATTCGGCCGGCAGGGCCAGCGCCATGTGGTCGATGCGCTGCAGGCCACCGGTGGCGGTGGCGGCCGGGTCCAGGCGGAAGTCGGTGTCGTACAGCGACGGGCCTTCCTTGCCCTGCTCCACCAGGTAGATCAGGCTGCCGTCCGGTGCACGTACGGCGGGTACTTCACATTCGTTGGGGCCGACCAGGCCGCGGAACGGCTGGCCGCGAAAGTCGGTGGCGCGTTGCAGCGCGGCATGCTCTTCCTTGACCCGCAGCGCGGTGGCGCACAGCGACGGGCCATGGGCCTCGAAGAAGTTGTGGCCGAAGGAGTACGGCTCGGCGTTGAGCACGATGTTGATGTCGTTCTGGCGCAGCAGGCGCACGTCCTTGCTGCGGTGCTTGCCGGCATCGGCAAAGCCCAGGCGCTTGAGCCAGCCGCCCAGGCGCGCGCCGACAGCTTCGTCGACGGCAAATTCAAGGAACTCCACGCCGTCATAGGCGCTGGCAGCGGGCGGTGCGAACAGCACGCCGGGCTCGATGGCGGTGCCTTCCTGCTGCAGGCGCAGGCGGGTCTGCTCTTCCAGATACAGCAGCGAACGCAGGCCATCGGCGGCGTTCTGCCGGGGTGGTGCGGCGCGGAAGCCATCGTTGAAGATTTCCAGCGACAGCGGGCCGCGGTAACCGGTGGCGAGGATCGGCGCGAGGAAACCGGCCAGGTCCATTTCACCCTGCCCCGGGAAGCAGCGGAAGTGGCGGCTCCACTCCAGCACGTCCATGGCCAGGATCGGCGCGTCGGCCATCTGCACGAAGAAGATCTTGTCGCCGGGGATGTCACGGATCGCGGCCGGGTCGCCCTTGAGCGACAGGGTGTGGAAGCTGTCAAGGATTACCCCCAGCGCCGGGTGGTCGGCCTGGCGCACCAGGTTCCACACTTGCTGGTAGGTGTTGACATGGCGGCCCCAGGCCAAGGCTTCGTAGCCGATGCGCAAACCGCGCTTGCCCGCGTGTTCGCCAAGCAGGCGCAGGTCGTCCACCAGCAGTTGTTCTTCACCCAGCGCGTCGGCCTGCACGTTGCTGCACACCAGCACCAGGTCAGTGCCCAGCTCTTGCATCAGGTCGAACTTGCGCTCGGCGCGGTCGAGGTTCTTCTGCAGCCGGTCGCGGCGGCAGCCTTCAAAATCGCGGAACGGCTGGAACAGGGTGATGGCGATGCCTAGGTCGGCGCACATCTGCCGCACTTCGCGGGGGCTGCCGGCGTAGTAGAGCAGATCATTTTCGAAGATCTCGACGCCGTCGAAACCGGCGGCGGCGATGGCTTCGAGCTTTTCCGGCAGGGTGCCGCTCAAGGACACGGTGGCTATCGAACGCTGCATGGGGGAGTTCCTTGTTATGGGGGCTACGGGGCTGGAAGTCCGTGGTTCGTCTGTACCGGCCTCTTCGCGGGCAACAGACCTTCTGACTTCTTGGCATTATCGATTATTCGCAGGTACAGTCGCGTCAGCAATCACTTTGTACGGAACGGTTAGTTTTGCGTTCGATTACCGCACAAAACCCGTTTTGGCGAATTGATTCACTGCCACCCGTGGGCAACCATGGGTTCAGACGCAAGCACACCGACCGCCCCTTTCTGCCCAGATGGCCGCTCGGCAAAACTTGCGCTTACAAGCCCAACGCCACGACATAATAAGTTCAATAAAACGGGTACCGACCTATGCAAACCTCCCTCGCCTTGCAACCCGCACCAGCTCGTTTGTTCTCCCTTGGCAGACTCCGCCCGCGATCGTCCGCCGTTTAAGCGCACCGAAAACTCCCAATAGCGATCGCACACCCACTGGCTGCCGCCCGGCGGCGCCTGCTGTGCGGCGACCAACAAAAACAACGGAGACAACGATGGCCCACTCCAGCTCTCAAGCCAAGAAAGCGACCGCCAGCGGATGGATAGGCTCGGCACTCGAGTACTACGACTTTTTCATCTATGCCCAGGCTGCGGCACTGATCTTCCCGCAGATCTTCTTCCCCAACACCGACCCGAAAATGGCCATCATCGCCTCGCTGGCCACCTACGGCGTGGGCTACCTGGCCCGCCCGGTCGGCGCGTTCGTGCTTGGCCACTGGGGTGATACCCGCGGGCGCAAGAACGTCCTGCTGCTGTGCATGTTCCTGATGGGCCTGTCGACCATGGCCGTCGGCCTGCTGCCGACCTACCACGACATCGGCCTGCTCGCCCCGGCCTTGCTGGTGCTGCTGCGCCTGGTGCAGGGCTTTGCGGTGGCCGGTGAAATCTCCGGCGCCAGTTCGATGATCATGGAGCACGCGCCGTTCGGCCGGCGAGGCTACTACGCCAGCTTCACCTTGCAGGGCGTGCAGGCCGGCCAGGTGCTGGCGGCGGCGGTGTTCCTGCCACTGGCCTACTTCATGCCCAGCGAAGCGTTCAACGACTGGGGCTGGCGCATTCCGTTCCTGATGAGTGCGGTGGTGCTGATCGCAGGCTTCATCATCCGTAAGGAAGTGCACGAAACCCCGGCGTTCGTGAAGGAAGAGAAGCAGGACAAGGTCGCCAAATCGCCGATCAGCGAGGCCTTCCGCCACAGCTGGAAGCACATGGTGCTGGTGATGTTCATGGCGCTGATGAACGTGATCCCGGTGGTCGCCACCATCTTCGGCGCGGCCTACGCGGTACAGCCGGCGTATGGCATCGGCTTCGACAAGAGCGTGTACCTGTGGATCCCGGTGGTGGGCAACATCGTCGCGGTGCTGGTGATCCCCTTTGTCGGCAACCTGTCCGACAAGATCGGCCGTCGCCCGACCATGATCGCCGGCTGCCTGGGCTCGGGCCTGCTGGCCTTCGTCTACCTGTATGCGATCAGCATCCAGAACGTACCGCTGGCCTTCGCCGCCTCCATCGTCATGTGGGGCATGGTCTACCAGGGCTACAACGCGGTGTTCCCAAGCTTCTACCCAGAGCTGTTCCACACCCGCTACCGCGTCTCCGCCATGGCCATCGCGCAGAACGTCGGCACCATGCTGACCGCCATGCTGCCGGCGCTGTTCGCCCTGGTGGCACCACCGGGTTCGGACAACATTCCGCTGGTGGTCGGTGGGCTGGCGTTCTTCATCACCTGCGTGTGTGCACTGGCGGCGTATATCGCGCCGGAGACCCACCGCTTGGCGATGGAAGACCTGGGCAATCCGCAGGCCAAGCCGATGGAGAAGGAAGCTTATGAGGCCAGCCGCAAGGGTAGCTTTCAGGCTGTGAGCCACTGATAGACCGTTTGGGGCCGCAAAGCGGCCCCAGCAATGTCAGCCCGTGATCACTTCCTGCAACCGCAACCACAGCTTCTCGACATGCTCACGCTCGGTCGGCAGCGCGCCCACCGACACCCGCACCATCCACCGCCCATTCAAGGTCGCCGGGGTCACGTAAGCGTCGCCTGAAGCATTGAGCCGCTCGGCCCACGCCTTGGTATGCACATCCAGCGCCTCCCCTTCCAACCCAGCAGGCCGATGCTGGATGCACAGCGTCTGCAGTTGAACCGGCGCCAACAGTTCCCACCCTGCAGCCGCCTCAACCTGCTCCGCCAGCCAACGGGCATTGCCCAGGTCACGCCGCAAGCGCTGCTGCAGCGCTTCTACCCCCTCGCTACGCAACATGAACCACAATTTCAGCGCACGGAACCGACGGCCCAGCGGGATGCCCCAGTCGCGCAGGTTCTTCACCTCGCCATCGACCGCCGACTGCAGGTAGCTGGGGTTGGTGCTCATCACCCGGATCAGGTGCTGCGGGTCGCGCACGTAGTAGAGCGAGCAATCAAAAGCCACGCCCAACCACTTGTGCGCGTTGACCACCACCGAGTCGGCCAGCTCGATGCCCTCCCACATCCAGCGGCACTCGGGCAGGATCATCGCCGAACCGGCCATGGCCGAATCGACGTGCAGCCACAGGCCGTGGACCTGGGCAATTTCGCCGATCGGGCGCAGTGGGTCGAGCGCTGTGGTGGTCGTGGTGCCGGTGGTGGCGACCACCGCGCAGGGCTGGTTGCCGGCGGCGATGTCCTGCTCGATGGCGGCCTGCAGCGCGTCCGGGCGCATGGCGAAATGGTCGTCGGTGGCGATCAGGCGGATGTTGGCGCGGCCGAAACCGGCCAGCAGCGCGGCTTTGTCCACCGAACTGTGGGCGTGGGCGCTGACGTAGACGACCAGCGGTTTTTCCTCTGCCTGCACGCCTCCGCGTACCAGCGCGTAGTCGGTGGTGCGTTCACGGGCACTGATCAGCGCCACCAGGGTGCTGGTCGATGCGGTGTCCTGGATCACCCCACTCCACTGTGACGACAGGCCCAGCAGCTGGCGCAGCCAGTCGAGGGTGGTTTCCTCCAGCTCGCTCAGCGCCGGGCTGGATTGCCACGACAAGCCCAGCACGCCCAGGCCGGTGCTGAGGAAGTCGCCGAGCACCGACGACAAAGTGCCATTGGAAGGGAAGTAGCCGTAGAAGTCCGGGTGCTGCCAGTGCGACAGGCCAGGCATCACCAGCCTGTTGACGTCGTCGAGGATCGCTTCGAACGGCTCGCCCTGCTGCGGCGCGCCTGCCGGCAAGGCGGCCTTCAGGTAGCCGGGCTCGACCTGGGCCATGACCGGGCGTTCGCCAACGGTCTGGCGGTAGTCGGCAATCAGGTCGATCAGTTGGTGGCCGTACTGGCGAAATTGTTCGGGGGTCACGCGCGGTCTCCTGTGGGTAGGCGGGTGTCGGCACCGGCCCCTTCGCGGGCTTACCCGCGAAGGGGCCGGCATGAACACTGCAATGCCCACAGTCTAGGCCCCTGCTACTCGTTGAATAACCCCGCTACGCGCATACCTGCTATGGCAAACCCGCATGCCCACCCTGTACGCCGAACTGCGACTGGCGCCACAGCTCGAACACTCGGTTGCGCAACCAGCGGTGATCGGCCGACGCCTGCAGGCGCTGGTGCCATACCACCCAGTAGCGCTGGGTGTGCTCGACAAAACCCAGCGGCCGCCAGGCCAGGTCATGCAGGCGGCACAGCTGGCGGGCGATATGCTCGGGCACAGTGGCCAGCGCCTGGCTGTTGGCGATCACTTGCACGGTAGCCGAGAAGAACGGCACCTCCAGGCTGACCCGCCGCTGCAGGCCCTGGGCGCGCAGGTGGCGGTCGATGAAGCTGTCCTTGTCGCCACCGCCGGAGATGCGCACATGCTTGAAGGCCAGGTAATCGTCCTGGCTCAGCGTGCCGCACTGCGCAAGCGGATGCTCCCGACGCATCAGGCACACCGCACGATCCTCGCCAAGCAGGCGCCCGTGCAGGTTAGGCGGCGACTCATCGAACAGCGTGGTGGCCAGGTCGATCTCGCCGCTGGCGAGCAAGGCGTACTGGCCGGCCTGCCAGGTACGGTATTCGATGCAAACACCGGGCGCTTCCTGCTCCAGCGCGGCCACCAGCAGCGGCAGCATGTGCTCGGCGACGTAGTCGGAAGCGGCCAGGCAGAAGCGCCGCTCGCAGCGGGCCGGGTCGAAGGCAGCGGGCTGGCGCAGGGCCTGGAGCTCTTCGAGCACCTGGCGCAGGGGTTCGACCAGGGCTTCGGCGTACTCGCTCAGCACGTAGCCACGGCCCTGGCGCACCAGCAACGGGTCGTCGAAGGCTTCTCGCAGGTGGGCCAGCTGGCGGCTCAGCGCGGACTGGCTGACGCCCAGGCGTTCGGCGGCGTGGCTGAGGTTCTTGAGCTGCAGGAGGCAGTCGAGGGTGCGCAGGTGGGCGAGGCTGAGGGAGGCGAAGGTTGGGTTCATGCAGGCTCCCCTTTTATCAAGTTCACCGGCCCAGTCGCGGGCAAGCCCGCCCCCACAGGTACACCACAGTTCTAAAGGCCTGTGCAGTACCTGTGGGGGCGGGCTTGCCGGCGAAGGGCCGCAAGGCGGCCCCGGCGTTTAGTCGGTCAGGCCGACATAGACGTTCTGTACGTCATCGTTCTCGTCGATCGCCTCAAGGAACGCCTCGACCTCGGCCAGGGCATCAGCGCTCAGGCTGGCAGCGCTCACCGGGTTTTTCGGGGTGTAGCCAATCTTCGCCGAAGTGACGGTGAAGCCGTGTTCCGGCAGGGCTTTCTGCACGGCGTCCAGGTCGGTGGTGTCGGTGATGAACAGGGTCGAGCCCTCTTCTTCGCCTTCTTCGAAGTCCTGCGCACCGGCTTCGATCGCGGCCATCTCCGGGTCGGCGTCATCGCTTGCCGGGGTGGCTTCGATCAGGCCGACATGGTTGAAGTCCCAGGCGACCGAACCGCTGGCGCCCAACTGGCCCTTGCGAAACAGCACGCGGATCTGCGCGACGGTGCGGTTGACGTTGTCGGTCAGGCACTCGACGATCAGCGGCACCTGGTGCGGCGCGAAGCCTTCGTAGCTCACCGCGTGGTACTGCACGGCATCACCGTCCAGGCCGGCACCCTTGCGGATGGCGCGGTCCAGGGTCTCGCGGGTCATCGAGGCCTTCTTGGCCTGCACGATGGCCAGGCGCAGGCGCGGGTTCATGTCGGGGTCGGCACCCGACTTGGCTGCGATCTGGATTTCCTTGGACAGCTTGCCCATGATCTTGCCCTTGGCATTGGCAGCTGTTTCTCTATGCTTGGCTTTCCACTGTGCGCCCATGTGCGACTCTCTTGTTTCAACGGCCAGTTCAGGAAGCGACCGGCCAAAAGTGGGAGCAGTTTATACGCCCTCGCGCCTGTGATCGACAACAAATCTCACGCCTTGTCGGCCTTCCCCGCCGCCGCCGCGAAGCGCGCCAGGCGCACGTCCAGGTGGCGTGGCCGCAGCCCGCGGTCTTCGGCCCGTTCCTTGCGGCGGATGGCATTGCGTACCATCAGCGACCCCAGGTAACGGATCGGCTCCGGCGGGAACAGGCCCAGCGGCCCCTTGACCAGCGGCGAGCGCGTCCACGGATTGTCCAGCCCCAGTGCCAGTGACGAAAGGATCTGCCCGCCCATGTGGCACGGCCCCACCCCGCTGCCGGAATAACCAAAGCCGTAGAACACGTTGCCCTGCCCCTCCAGCCGGCCGAAGAACGGCAGACCGGTCACCGAACGGTCCGACGGGCCGTTCCAGCTGGCCGCCAGCGGCACCTCGGCCAGCGCCGGGAAGAATTCGCCCAGGGTTTCGCGCAGCAGCGGCCGGTACGGCGAGGGCTGGTCGAACACAGGCAGCATGCGCCCGCCATAGGCAAAGGTGTTGCCACCCTTACCGAGCATCAGGCGGCCATCGGAGGTGTTGTGGTAGTAGTGCACGAAGATCCGTGAGTCGAGCACGCTGATGCCATTGCTCAGGCCGATGTCACGCAGCAACTCGGGGCACGGTTCGGTGATGACCATGTCGCTGGAGACGATCGCAACGCTGCGCTCGAACTGTGGGAAGGCGCGCGCCATCCAGGCATTCAGGCCAAGCACCACGCGGTCTGCACGCACCGTGCCATGGGCCGTGCGCACCTGCACCGGGGCGCCGTGCTCCAGGCCGGTCATGGCCGTGCCTTCATGAATGCGCACGCCCCGCTGCAAGGCCACGCGGCGCAGGCCGCGCACCAACCGCCCCGGCTGCACGGTGGCGGCAGCGGGCGAGAACCAGCCTTCCAGGTGCCGCGCCGAACCCGCCAGGCGCTGCACATCATCAAGCGCCAGCCGCTCGAACGAATTGATCCCCTTGTGCTCCAGCGCCGCGATCACCGCATCGGTGGCGCCAACCTGGGCCTGGTTGGTGGCGGTGTACAAGGTGCCGTCCAGGCGGTAGTCGCAGTCGATGCCGTTCGCGGCGCAGAACGCGCCAATTGCGCCGATGCTGCGCTCCGACTCGCGCACTAGGCGCACCGCTTCCGCCGCCCCGAACAGGCGTTCCAGGGTGAAATACTTGGCCGACCAGGACAACGCACACCCTCCGTTGCGGCCACTGGCGCCAGCGCCGCAGATGTCCGCCTCGATCAGCAGCACATCCAGTACCGGCACCGCCTCCTTGAGCATCAGCGCAGTCCAAAGGCCCGTGTAGCCACCGCCGACGATGCACACGTCGCAGCGGGCATCGCCATGCAGCGGCGGGCACACCGCGTCCTGCTCCGAATCCAGGGCCTGTTGCAGCCAGAAGGGTCTCATTCGTTCGCTTTCCTTTAGGTACGCAGTGGCTTGATCGCCATGCTGGTATTGGGTGCCACGTCATTGGCCTGGGCGGCGCTGGCCGGGCGGCTGTTCCAGTGCGGCAGCAGCACCAGGGCCGAAAACAGCGCGCAGCCGGCGAACACGATGAACACCGTGACGCTGTCGAAGTAGCCCGGCAGCAAACCACCCAGCACCGCGCCCACCGAACCGCAACCGTTGACGAAGCCGGCCGCCGTGGCACCGGCCTTGGCCGTGCCGAAGTCGATCGCCGCCGCGCCGCTGATCATCGAGTCCGGCCCATACAAGGTCAGGCCCATGACGAACAACAGGCCCACCACCATGACGATGCTGCCGCTGTGCATGGCGGCCATGAACAGTGCCAGCGTCACGGTCAGCAGCAGCAGGCTGATCACGCAGGCCGGCATGCGCCGGGCACCGAACAACTTGTCCGAGGCCAGGCCGATGATGATCGGGCCGAGCAGGCCGGCGAGTTCGAAGGCGGTGGGGATGATCGCCGCGCCAACCTTGCCCACCGAAGGCATCTGCTCGAAGACGATGACCGGCCCCCACAGCAGGATCGCGTAACGCGCCGGCTTGAGCAGGAAGTACGCCAGGCCCAGGGTCAGCACCGTACGGTTGCGCAGGATCTCGCGCAGCGGCGCCCACACACTGCACAGGTTTCCCGCCGGTGCCATGCTCTGCGGCTCGGGTTCGACCGCTGGCAGGCCGACGTCCTCGGGTTTGTTGCGTTGCAGAAAGAAGAACAGCACTGCCACCGCCGCGACCACCACGGCACTGGAGAAGAACGCCGCATGCCAGCTGCCGACCAGGGTGTACGCCCACCAGCCAGCGAACGGCGAGGCGACCAGGCCGCCGAAGGCGTAGCACGAGCTCCACAGGCCGAGTACCCGCCCACGCTGCGAAGCCGGGAAGAAACTACCGATGTTCTTGCACAGCCCAGCCCAGCCGGTGGACTGCGCCAGGCCCTGGATCAGCATGCAGGTGGCGAAGATCGGGAAGGTCGCGTAACTGCCCATCACCACCGCCGCCGCCGCCGAAATCAGCAACCCGCCGAGCACCACCACACGCGGCCCGAAGCGGTCCGCGAGCATGCCCCAGGTAAACTGGCCCACGGCATAGGCGGCCAGGTAGATGGCGTCGAGGTTGGCCATGGCGGCCTTGTCGAGCATGAAGGTCGGGTCTTCACCGATGCCAAGCTTGGCCACCGAGAAGGCTTTTCGGGTGAAGTAGAAGGCGGCGTAAGCCAGCCAGGTAATGGCGAAAATCTGGATGCGCCAGCGTTTCAACGCGGCTAGGGATTGGTTCATGTTGACTCTGACCTCTTGCTCAAGTGTGCCGGCAGATTGTTAAAAAACGCCTGTCTTGTTGTTGTGTTGCGCACTGCATGACGTGGGCTCGTCATTGGTCAGATGGCGCAAGGTGCGCGCCATGGCCCGTCCGCCGCTTGTGGCGGCGGCATTGGGTTGATCGGTATGGAAACAGCTGCTGACTGATAAATAAAATCGATTTATCGTATTACACACATAAGCCCAGCTTGTTACTGGAGTCGTCATGTCGGTGTCCCACGCTCAACTCAAGGCCTTTCACGCGGTGGCCGTGCACGGCAGCTTCACCCGCGCCGCAGAGAAGCTGTTTCTCACCCAGCCGGCGGTGTCCGACCAGGTGCGCAAACTGGAGGAACGCTTCGGTGTATTGCTGTTCCACCGCAACAAGCGCTCGGTGCAATTGACCGACCTGGGTGAACGCCTGCTGGGCATCAGCCAGCGCCTGTTCGCCTGCGAGGCCGAGGCCCACGAACTGCTGCACGACTCGCGCGCCCTGCACACTGGCAGCTTGGTGCTGGCAGTGGATGCGCCGGTGCACGTGTTGCCACAGATCGCGCGCTTCTGCCAGCGCTACCCGGGCGTCCAGGTCAAGGTTGAGACCGGTAACACCGATGAATCGCTGGCCCGCCTGTTCAGCTACCAGGCCGACCTGGCCCTGCTGGGGCGCGATGTCGACGATGAGCGGCTGTACTGTGTACCGCTTCGCCGCGACCCGATGGTGGCGTTCGTATCGCACAACCACCCGTGGGCCCGCCGTGACTCGATCAGCCTGGCCGACCTCGACGACACGCCGCTGGTATTGCGCGAACCAGGGTCGGTAACACGGCAAACGTTGGAAGAAGAGATGCAGCGCGCCGGGCTGCGAATTCGCCCGGCGATCCAGGTTGAAGGCCGGGAGGCGGCGCGTGAGGCGGTGGTGGTGGGCATAGGCGTGGGGGTGGTGTCAGCGGCCGAATTCGGCGCCGATGCGCGGGTGTGTGCGCTGCCGATCGTCGATTGCCAGCGGCACCTTACCGAGACCCTGGTGTGCCTGAGCGAGCAGCGCACGCGGCGGGTGGTGGCGACGTTCCTGCAAATGGTCCAGGAAGCCTTGTAGAGGTCAGTACTTGCAACACCTGTATGCTGGCAGTACCTCAACCTCGAATACATTTACCATGCTCTTGCGATTAGCTGCCGACAGCCTGGTGCTGCTGCACCTGGCCTTCATCCTGCTGGTGCTGTTCGGCGGCCTGCTGGTGCTCAAGTGGCGCCCCGCCCTGCTGATCCACCTCCCGGCCCTCGCCTGGGGGCTGGCAGTGGAGGGCCTGCACCTTGAGTGCCCGCTGACCGACTGGGAAAACCGCATGCGCTTCGCCGCGGGCGATGCCGGTTACCACGGCGGCTTCGTCGAGCACTACATCTGGCCGCTGATCTACCCGGCCGGGCTGACGCCGCAGATCCAATGGCTGTTGGGCACCATCGTGCTCTTGCTCAACCTCGGCATCTACGGCTACGTGATCTGGCGAAGGCGCCACACCTAGCGGGTAGCGACCACGAACAGCCGCGGGAAGGGCAGCAATACCTTGCCGTCGGTGGCCGCCGGGTAGTCATGCTGCATGGCCTGCAGGTACATCTGCAGGAAGTCCTCTTGTTCTTGCTCATCCAGCTTGGCCAGATAAGGCCGCAGGGCCGAACCCTTGAACCACTCCACCACGGCCTCGGCACCGCCCGGCAGCGGGTGGTGATAGGTGGTGCGCCACACATCCACCCGCGTGCACAACGGGCTCAGCAGGTCATAGTAGAACGCCGCGTTGTGCCGTGGCGGCAGGCTGAAGTCGGCGAACTTGTCGGCCCAGCGACCGCGGCTGGCGATCTCGCGCAGCTGCCGGTGGGCGGGCTCGTCGAGGTTGTCAGGGGTTTGCACTGCCAGGCTCGCCCCTTCGCTCAGCTGGCGCACCAGGTGCGGGTACAGCGAGCCGTGGTCGGGCACCCACTGCAACGAGGCATTGGCGAGGATCAGGTCCTGCGGTTGGGGCGCCTGCCAGTGGGCGATATCGGCGATCTCGCAGTGTACCCGGGGGATGCGCAGGCGTTGCCGGGCACGGGCCTTGTCGATCATGTCCGGGTCGCTGTCCAGTGCATTCACCTGGGCATCCGGGCAGCGCTGCAGCAGCACTTCGGTGGAGTTGCCCGGGCCGCAACCCAGGTCGGTGGCATGGCGCACGGGGCGCGGAGGTACGGCGGCGAGCAGGTCGCGCACCGCGCGCGTGCGCTCATCTTCGAACAGGGAGTACTGGGTGGCGGACCAAGCCATGGGGGCTCCTTTGGGCGGGCAAAGTGCCCATCATAATAGGCCATGTGCCTGCGAAGCGGATGGAACTGTCAGCCTATGCTTCAAGTCAGTCTCATTATGCGCATGCCCATGAAACCATTCCTGGCCTTCGCCCTCCTGGCGCTGATCGCCGCCGCCGCCCTCCTCGGCTCACCGTGGATGAACGGGCGCTTCCACATGCCCGCAGACAAAAAACCGGCCCAACAACGCGAAACGGCCGGGTCCCCCAGGGAGCCGGCCGTTTCGAACCACCACTAGCGCTTAGTGCCGCTTGGCGCTACGGATCTGGTGCACCACACCCATGGCCACCACGACGGCCGCGGCAATGCCGGTGGAGATCACCAGGATCTGGTAGTCAGGCATGAAGGCCATGGTCACCAACGCGGCGACGATGAAGGCGATTACCAGGTAGGTCAACCAGGGGAACAGCCACATCTTCAGGCGTACTTCCTTGCCCTCGGCGATCAGCTTGCGGCGCATGCGCAGCTGCGAGAAGGCGATCACCAGGTACACCAGCAGGGCGATCATGCCGGTGGTGTTCATCAGGGTATCGAGCACGTCTTTCGGGCGCAGGGTCTCGCTGAAGTTGATCAGCGCGCAGACCACGGCCACGGCGCACGAGCCGATGATCGCGTACACCGGCACGCCAGTGCCGGCGCGGGTGATCTTGAAGAACGACGGCGCATCGCCACGCTGGGCCAGGGAGAACAGCATGCGCGAAGCGGTGTAGTGGCCCGAGATCAGGCAACTGCTCACCGAGGTCAGCACCACGAAGTTCATCAGCAGCTCGGCGTACGGCACACCCAGCAGTTCCAGGGTACGACGGTAGGCGCCATAACCGGAGACGCCCAGTTGCGGGTCGTTCCACGGTACCAGGCAGACGATCAGGAAGATCGAGCCGACGTAGAACAGGCACACACGCCATACCACCGAGTTGGTGGCCTTGACGATCTGGGTGGCCGGGTCCTTGGCTTCGGACGCCGCGATGGTGACGATTTCGGCGCCGAGGAAGGCGAACATCACGCCCAGCAACGCACCGATCACCGTGGTGATGCCGTTGGGCATGAAGCCTTCGGCGGTCAGGTGGGTGATGCCGCGCACTTCACCGAACTGCCAGACGTTCATGACCGCAGCGGTACACACGATCAGGAAGCAGACGATCGCGATCACCTTGATCAGCGCGAACCAGAACTCGAACTCACCGTAGTGCTTGACGTTGAAGAAGTTCACAGTGATCAGTAACAGGGTCGTGGCCAGCACGAACACGTTGACGCTCACATCCGGGAAGAAACCATGCAGGATCTTGCCCGCCACATAGGCTTCCCAGGCCATGAGGATGACCCAGTACCACCAGTACAGCCAGCCGATGGTGAAACCGGCCCAACGGCCAATGGCGCGGTCGGCGTAAGTGGAGAACGAGCCGGTGTCGGGCGAGGACGTCGCCATTTCACCGAGCATGCGCATGATCAGTACCACCAGGATGCCGCCGGCGAGGTACGCCAGGACAGCAGCCGGGCCGGCGCTGTGGATCACGCTGCCGGAACCGACGAACAAGGCGCCGCCGATAACCCCGGCGATCGACATCATCGTCAGGTGGCGCGACTTGAGCGAGGCACTGAGTTTGCTCTCGTGCTCACCTTTCGCGGTGGTGGTTGTGGATGTTGCTCCCATCAGTTGTGTACCCCGTGCTTCTTTTTATCCAAGGAAATGCGTGAAACCATGATGGCGATCGGTTTCACCTGTACATCAGCGCTAATGCGGGCAGGAAGGTGTGCGCAAACACACGCAGGCCATCCATGGCGGCCTGCTTGCACACCCGAAGGTATGCCCTTCGGGCGAACTGAACATGCTTTATC
Organism: Pseudomonas sp. NPDC087185; assembly: GCF_044744955.1. Lineage (NCBI taxonomy): Bacteria > Pseudomonadati > Pseudomonadota > Gammaproteobacteria > Pseudomonadales > Pseudomonadaceae > Pseudomonas > Pseudomonas sp. NPDC087185. The sequence goes on from NZ_JBIUZK010000003.1 coordinate 722,688, forward strand.
TGGCGATATCTGACACCTAATGTAAAAATGTCCGACACATAGAGCCATGCACAGTGGCATGAATCTCGCACTGCACTGTACAGGCCGCCAATGCAATACACCCTGCAGGCGCCAGGCGTTACGCACCCCTCAAGGCCCCCGAATGCTTGAATTACATCCAGACTCCTCAACGCCGTTGGTCAACCAGATCATCGACGGGCTGCGCGAGCTGATCGACAACCAGACCCTCAAGCCGGGCGCCAAGGTCCCGTCGATCCGCGCGTTCGCCGCGACTTATTCGGTGAGCACCTTCACCGTGGTCGAGGCCTACGACCGCCTGGTGGCTCAGGGGCTGCTGGTGAGCAAGGGCAATGCCGGGTTCTTCGTCAACCGCGCGGTGGCGGAGTTGCTGGACACGCACACGGCCGAGGCCGATGCCAGTCGACCATCGTTCAACTCCGAATGGTACCTGCAGCAGATTTTCGAAACCCGCCAGCTGCCGTTCAAACCGGGTTGCGGCTGGCTGCCCAACGACTGGATGTACGAAGAGGGCCTGCGCCGCGGCCTGCGCCAGGTGGCCGGCAGCCCGCTGGAGCTGTCGGGCTATGGCGATCCCATGGGCCTGCCAGAGCTGCGCGCGCTGACCGCGCAAAACGTGCAGCAGGAACTGTCGATCGTCGCCAACACGGCCCAGCTGATGCTGACCCACGGCGCCAGCCAGGCCCTGGACCTTGCCGTGCGCACGCTGGTGCGCCCGGGTGACGTGGTGCTGGTGGACGACCCCGGCTACCCCAATCTGATGAGCATCCTGCGCACCCAGGGTGCCACGCTGATCGGCGTACCGCGCACCCCCAACGGCTACGACCTCAACCACCTCGAGCAACTGCTGGCACATCACCGCCCGACGGCCTTCTTCACCCAGCCGCACCTGCACAGCCCGACCTGTTCGCGTACGCCGCTGGCGCAGTTGCACCGCTTGCTGCAACTGGCCAGCCAACACGGCTTCCGGCTGGTGGAAAACAACCTGTATGCCGACATGGTCGCCGAGCCGCAGCCCTGCCTGGCCAGCCTCGACCACCTGCAGCAGGTGGTGTACGTGGGCAGCTACTCCAAGAGCATCTCGCCCAATGTGCGGGTCGGCTACCTGCTGGCCAACCCGGAACTGGCGCAGAAGCTCCTGCACCTGAAGATGCGCTCGGGCCTGACCACCTCTCAGGTGATGGAGCGCGTGGTGTACGCCGCGATCATCGACGGCCGCTGGCGCAAACACCTCAAGCGCCTGCGCCAACGCCTGGCCGAGGCGCATCAGGAGGTCGGCCGGCACCTGCACCGGCTGGGCTTCGAGCTGTTCATCGAGTCGGACGAAGGCATGTACATCTGGACCCGTCACCCGGCCATCCCGGACAGCGCGGCGCTGCTTGATGACGCGCTGGAAAAAGGCATCATGCTCGGGCCTGGGCAGTTGTTCATGGTCGATGCCAAACCGACCGGGTGGATGCGCTTCAATGTGGCGTTCAGTACGGACCCGGCGATGTGGGAGTTGCTGGAGAAGGTGCTGGTGAAGCATGTGCGCAGGGGCGCGATTTAGCGATACCCGCTGACCCTGCATCCATTTGCATGGATTGCCTGGAACAGTGATGGCAAACGGCTACGCTCTTCATGACCCCCATGGAGCGCCGCAGCATGCCCCTCTCCCCTCGCTTTTTCGAGCATTACCGCAAAGCCGACCGGATCATGCTGGGCCTTAACTGGCTGATGTTCCTCTTTTCATTGGCCCTGGGGTTCTGGCACGACACCTTCATCCAGGCCATTGCGGTCGGCGGCGGTACCTGCGGGGTATTGACGGTGCTGTACCGCGCCATGGGTGGCACACGGCCAATGCGCTGCTGCCTGGCATTCGGCCTGATGGTCATGGCGGCGCTGCACATCAACCAGGCCCAAGGGGTGATCGAATCGCACTTCGGCATCTTCGCCCTGCTGGCAGTGCTGACCTTCTACCGCGACTGGCTGCCGATTCTGGTAGCGGCGGTCACCATCGCGGTGCATCACGTGGGCTTCCATGTGCTGCAACACCAGGGCTTCCCCGTGTATGTCATGGCTCACCACGGTGGCTGGGCGATGGTCTTCGTGCATGCCTTCTACGTGGTCATGGAGACCATCGCCCTGCTCTACCTGGCCCGGCACAGCCGCGCCGATGCCGAAGAGAGCCAGGACATGCTGGACAAGATGCTCGCCACCACCTCGCAGTTCACCACCGATGCGGTCAACGAGGGCGCGGCACATGTGTCGCTGGCCCAGCGCTTCGACCGCTTCCTGACACAGATCACCGACCTGGTCGACGGTGTGGTCCGTGATTCCCAGGGGCTGGGTGAGCTGGGCCAGGAGCTGGCGAAAACCAGCAGTACGCTGGAAAAAGGCGCTCAGCATCAGTTGACCGAGATCGCCCAGGTGACTGGCTGCATGCGGCAGATGGGCGATGCCATGGGGCATATCGCCGTGCATGTCGAGCATGCCGCCGAACATGCCGGTCAGGCCAGCACGCAAGTCGGCCGCGGCCAGGACAGCGTCAACCGCGCGCAACAGGAAATCGTCCAGCTGGCATCGCGCCTGCAGGGCACCCACGACACGGTCGAGGCGCTGGCCGGGCAGGCCCAGCAGATCGGCACGGTCCTGGAAGTAATTAGCAGCATTGCCGACCAGACCAACCTGCTGGCGCTCAATGCCGCCATCGAGGCCGCCCGCGCAGGCGATCAGGGCCGCGGCTTTGCCGTGGTGGCCGACGAAGTGCGCAGCCTGGCAAAGCGCACGGCGGTTTCCACCCAGGAGATCCGGACCATCATCGAAGCCCTGCAACACGGCAGCCGGCAAGCGGTCGAGGCCATGCACCACAGCCGTGAAGGGGTGGCACGCTGTGTCGAAGACAGCCAGTTGGCGGCGGCGATGCTGCAGGCGGTAAGCAGCGATATCGCGCAGATCGATGCGCTCAACGGTCGGATCGTGAGCACGACCCGCGAACAGTCGGCGGTGAGCCTGGAGATAGCCGAGCGACTGCAGTCAGTGCAGGGCATCGCCCAGGGCACGGCGCAGGATGTGCAGACATTGGCCACCAGCAGCCGGCGGTTGCCACCGATTGCGACACGGCTGGATGCGCTGGGGCGGACGTTCCACCCCTGAGGCAGCTCTGCACAAAGGATACAAATGATAATGACTCGTAGTAATATCCCCCATTCATAGCCCTAGCCACCTTCATTGCCGCCCCGCCCATGCCCGCTCTAGCCCCCCGAGTGCTGGTGGTCGACGACCACCGCAAGATCCGCGAGCCGCTGGCCACCTACCTGCGCCGCCACACCTTCGACGTGCGCAGCGCCGGTGATGCCGCCGGCATGTGGCAATTGCTCAAGCAGCAAGCGTTCGACGTGGTGGTGCTGGACGTCATGCTGCCCGACGGTGACGGCTTCGACCTGTGCCAGCAACTGCACCGGCGCTGCAACCTGCCGGTGATCCTGCTGACCGCCCGCGACACCACCGCCGACCGCATCCGCGGCCTGGACCTGGGCGCCGACGACTACCTGACCAAGCCCTTCGAGCCTCGCGAACTGGTGGCGCGGCTGAACAGTGTGCTGCGCCGGCACCAGGCGACCCAGGCACGCCTGCAACCCGTCACGCCCCCAGAGAAGCCGCAGCGCTATCACTTCGCTGGTTGGCAGTTCTGCGCCAGCAGCGCCACCCTGAGCCGTGACGGCCTGCCGCCGACCCAGTTGAGCACCGCCGAGGGCAAGCTGTTGCACGTGCTGCTGCAGCATCCGCACACCGCGCTGACCCGCCAACGCCTGGTCGACCTGACTGCCGCCCACGACAGCGAGATCAGCGAGCGCGCCATCGACCGGCAGGTCAGCCGCCTGCGGCGCAAGCTGACCCATGACCCACAAGCGCCCGAACTGCTGCGCACGTTATGGGGCAGCGGTTACCTGCTGGCTGCGGACGTGGAGCATGCCTAGGCTCCAGCGCTTCTGGCCCAGGCGCCTGCTGCACCAGTTGAGCCTGCTGCTGTGCCTGGCGCTGCTGGCCTCGCACCTGATCGGCATCCTGCTGCTGCACCACCACGGTAGCCTGCTGCACCCGCTGTCACGCAACGCCAGCCTGGAGCGCCTGGCCACTGCCTACCATGCAGCGCGCGACTTGGCGCCCGAGCAGAGCGCGGCGTTACTGGCGTACATGGGCAACCGCGAAACACGCTTCTGGGTGGGCGCCCGGCCCGAAGTCGAGCCATTCGCGGCACGCGCCGAGGAACAGCGGCTGGCCAATGACCTGCGCGCGCGGCTTGGCCTGGCTGTCGAAAGCGGGCTGACCCTGCAACTGGAGCGGGTCAACGGCGCCGACGCCCGCAGCCACCTGCTCAGCCCCGCCGGCTGGGCGCCATTGCAACTGCGCAGCAGCCTGGCCTTGGGCAATGGCCTGTACCTCAATGCCCTCCAGCACCCCAGCGGCGCCTACCAATGGGGGAGCGTGCTGGCCTACAGCCTGCCAGTCACCACCTTGCCGGTGCTGCTTGTGGTGATCTTCTGCATCAGCCGGGTGGTGCGCCCGGTCAAGTCGCTGGCCCAGGCCACCGAGCGGGTCAGCCGCGGTGAATGGATCGCCCCGCTGCCCTTGGCCGGCCCTGCCGAAGCGCAGGAGCTGACCCATGCCTTCAACACCATGCAGGCCAACCTGGCGCGGCATGTGGAAGGCCGCACGCGCCTGCTGGCCGCAATCAGCCACGACCTCAACACGCCGCTGACCGAACTGCGCCTGCAGGTGGAACTGCTGGAGCCGGGCGAGGCGCGTGACGACATGCTGGAAAGCCTCGACGAGCTGTCGGCGATGGTCCGCGAAACCCTCGCGTTCGTGCGCAGCGATGCCGTGCAGGAAGCCACTTGCGTACGACACCTTGACGATTTGCTCGATGACCTTGGACGGCGCTACACCTTGCTGGGGCAGCCGTTGACCTGGGCCAGCGGTGCAGGTGCGCGCCTGCATTGCCGGCCCTTGGCGTTGAAGCGGGCATTGACCAATCTGATCGACAATGCGCTCAAGCATGGCGGCGCCACCCGGTTAAGTGCGCACGTCGAGGATGGCCTGATCGTGATTGAAATCCTCGACCAGGGGCCGGGGCTGCCCGACGCCTGGCTGGAGAAAGTGTTCGAGCCCTTTGTGCAACGGGTACAGGGGAGCGGCGGGTTAGGCCTGGGGTTGGCGATTGCGCGGGCGTGCATCCAGGCTCACGGCGGTGAACTGGTATTGGAGAATCGTCCGCCGGCGGGGTTGTGTGCGGTAGTCAGGTTGCCGGCTGCCAATGAACCTTCAGGGCTGCCTTGCAGCCCTTTCGCGACACAAGGGGCGCAAAACGCCCCAAGGTTCAAAAGTTGTAAGTAGCCCCCATCCACAATGTGCGCCCGTAGTTCACCGTGCCATAAGTCTCGTCATCCAGGCGCTTGTCGGTAATGTTGTTCAGCGAAGCATTGAGCGTGAGCGCATCGGTCACATCGAACGAGCCGCCAATGTCCGCCGTGGTATAGCCCGGTGCACGTTGGGCGGTGATGGTATTGCCGTACTCCTCGCCGTAGTAACTTGCAGCAGCCCAAGCCTGGGCACGGTCGCTCACGCGCCACTCGCCGCGCAAGTTGGCCTTCTGCTTCGGCGTCAAGGCCAGCGGCGCACCTGCATTCGCTCCGCTCTTCTGCTCCGAGTCGGTGTAGGTGTAGTTGGCCTTGACCCGCACATCAGCGCTGATATCCCACTGCCCGGTCAGCTCCACGCCGCGGATCACCGCCTTGTCGACGTTGACCCGGTCCATGACGATGTAGCCATTCCACAGGCGGTCGGTGGTGACGGTCGAGAGCTTGTCCTGGAAATCGTTGTAGAACAGCGTGGCACCCGCCTGCAGCTTGTCGCGGTTCGACCACAATGCCGAGACCTCGTAGTTGGTGCTGGTCTCCGGCTTAAGGTCTGGGTTACCCAGCATCACGAAACGGTTGCGGCGCAGGTAGGCATAGCCTTCAACCACGGCGCGCAGCTCTGGCGCCTTGAAACCACGTGCAATACCGCCCTTGAAGGTCCATTGATCGGTCGCGCGCCATACGCCGTACAGCCGTGGGCTGAAGTGATTACCGTACTGCTCGTGATCATCCAGGCGCAGGCCGGCGGTCAGCGCAAAGCTGTCGGTGACCGACCACTCGTTCTCGGCGAACACGGCTTTTTGCGTCACTTTGAACGTACGGTCAACCCGGTCGCCAAGCCCCTGGTTCCAGTCGGTGACCTGGCTTTCCTGCCACTGCGTACCGATGCTGGTGACGTTATGCGCGGTCGGGATCACCAGCTTGGCATCGAACACCCGGTTGCGGATTTCCGGCTTGCGCCCGTAGATGTCGGTCTGGTCGGGCGTGGCCTTGCCTTCACGGCTGGTGGTTTCCTGGTACAGCGCCAGATCAGAGGTGGCCCAGCCCCAGCGCCCCTGGTGCGACAACGACCAGTGATCGCGGTTGTTTTCCTGCTCACGGGTGGCCCAGTTGGCGCTCAGGCCATCGCCGTTTTTCAACCGCGTCGCACCCACCTCGACGAGGATGTCGTGGTCGATGGTCGGGGTGAAGGACAGGCGCGTGGTCAGGTCCTTGTGGTCGGCCTTGCTGTGGCCATTGGTCAGCGCCAGGTCGTCATCGGCCTGGCGGTTCAGGGCACGGCCCCAAACCTGCAGCCCAAGCAAGTCTTCTTTCAGCGGCCCGCCCAGGTAGAACGTGGTCTGCCCGGCATTGCCCTGGTCGCTGTGCTGGCGCAGCGAGTAGTCATAACCGATCGAACCGCCCCACTCCGGCGCCACCTTGCGCGTGATCACGTTGATCACACCGCCAATGGCATCGGAGCCATACAGCGACGACATCGGCCCGCGCACCACCTCGATACGTTCGATGGCAGCCGCTGGCGGCACGAAGCTCTGTTCGTAACCGGCATTGCCGTTGACCCGCGACTCGCGCGCGCTCTGGCGCTTGCCGTCGACCAGGATCAGCGTGTAGTCACCCGGCATGCCGCGGATGGAAATGTCGGTTTCGTTGGCGCCGCCGTTGACTGTCACCCCTTCCACATCACGCACCGCATCGCCCAGGTCGCGGTACGACTTGCGGCGCAGGTCCTCGCCTTCGATCACGGTGATCGAAGCTGGCGCATCTTCGACCTGTTGCGCGAAACCCGAGGCCGTGACGACCACCTCTTCCAGGGTCAGCGGTACCGGCTGAACAGGCGCGGTTTCGGCCTGCAATGGGCCGGCGAGGATGGCGGTGAGGGTGGAGGAGCAGCAGATGAGACGGCGTGTTGCGGACATGCAGGTGACCCTGTGGATTCGTTGTGAACGAGAATCCTAATCACCTGCACTAGGCAAACTGGGACAAAGTGTGACCGCTATCGCCAATCCGTCTTGCCAGCAAAAAACGCCCGCGCATTGGCTTCCAGGCTTTCCAGGTGATACCCCCCTTCCTGCACGATCACACACGGCAGGCGCAAGGCCCGAATCCGCTCACCCAACAGCGCAAAGCCTTCGGTGGTCACGGCCACCTTGCTCTGCGGGTCCAGTTCGTAGATATCGAACCCGAGCGACAGCACCAGCACCTCGGCGCCGAAGTCTTTCACCGCATCCAGGGCGATTTCCAGCTGGGCCAGGAAATCCGCCTCGCTGGCCCCATGGGCCATTGGCAGGTTGAGGTTGTAGCCCTCCCCCGCGCCGCTGCCGCGTTCATCCTCGAACCCGGCCACACCTGGGTAGAAATTGGTGGGGTCGCCATGGGTCGAGACGTACAGCACGTCGTTGCGGGCGTAGAAGATTTCCTGGATGCCCTGCCCGTGGTGCATGTCGGTGTCGAGGATCGCTACACGTCGGTAACGGCTACGCAGCGCCTGGGCCGCGACAGCGGCATTGTTGATGTAGCAGAAGCCGCCGGCGGCGTCGTAGCGCGCATGGTGCCCGGGTGGGCGGCACAGGGCGTAGGCCGCAGGCTCGCCGTCGAGGATGGCCTTGGCCGCAGCCAGCGCGCTCTGGGCCGACCAGTACGCCGAGTGCCAGGTGTGCTCGCCCACCGGGCAGCTGCCGTCGGCCAGGTAGCGGCCGGCTTGAGCAAGGATGCCGCGCAGGGCGTTGGGCTCACGCACAAAGATGTTCGACATGACTTCATCGCCCCAGTCTTCGGGTACTTCCTTCCAGCGTGCATGGGCTTCTTCGAGGAAGGCCAGGTAGGCTTCGCCATGCACCGCCGCGAGCGGGTCGAGGCCGGCATCGTCGGGCTGGCGAATGTCAAAGCCCAGGTTTTTGGCTGCCTGCAGCAGGCGCTGGGCACGCTCGGGGACTTCCTGCGGGGTGCGCATGGCGCCGCGCGAGTAGTAGCTGCGCGGGTGGTGCAACAGCTGTTCGGGGTGGAAGTAGCAACGCATCAGGTTTCTCCTTCTGCACGGCCGGCGCGGGCCAGCACGGCGTTGAGCAATACATCGACGCCCTGGCGGGCGTCTTCGGGCAACACATCTTCCGCCTCGTTGTGGCTCAGGCCACCGACGCAGGGGATGAACACCATGGCCGTCGGGCAATAGCGGGCCAACAGGATGGCGTCGTGGCCGGCGCCACTGACGATGGCTTGCTGGGCATAGCCCAGGCCGTCCACCGCCTGTTGCACGGCCGCCACGCACGCGGGGTCGAACGGGGTTGCGGGGCTAACCCAATGGCGCTCAATGCGCACCTTGAGGCCGCGCTGGGCGGCGATGGCCTGCAGTTTTTGGCCGAGATCGCGCTCCATGGCGTCGATGGCCTCGTCGCGGTGGTGACGCAGGTCGACGGTGAAGCGCAGTACGCCAGGGATGGTGTTGCGCGAGGACTTGGCAATCGACAGCTCGCCCACGGTGGTCAGGCCTTCGGGGGCAAAGTCGGCGGCCAGTTGCTCGACGGCCTGGATCATCCGTGCGGCGCCGTAGAGGGCGTCCTTGCGCAGCGGCATCGGCGTGGTGCCGGCGTGGGCTGCCATGCCTTCGACGGTCACGTCCAGCCAGCGGATGGCCTGGCCGCCCGTAACCACGCCGATGGCCTTGGCATTGTCTTCGAGGATCGGGCCTTGTTCGATGTGCGCCTCGAAATAGGCATCGACGTTGCCCCCCAGTGGGCGCTGGCCGGCGTAACCGGTGCGCTGCAGTTCAGCGGCCACGCTGACGCCTTCGGCATCGCGGATGGCCAGGGCCTGGTCCAGGGCCAGGGTGCCAGTGAACACCGCCGAGCCGAACATGGCCGGGGTGAAACGGGCGCCCTCCTCGTTGGTCCATACGGCGATTTCCAGCGGTTTGCGGGTCTGGATGCCCAGGTCGTCAAGGCGGCGCACCACTTCAAGGCCCGCCAGCACGCCATAGACGCCATCGAAGCGGCCGCCCTCGGGCTGGGTGTCGAGGTGGCTGCCCATCATCACCGGCGCGGCGCTCGGGTCGCTGCCGGCGCGGCGGGCGAACAGGTTGCCGATGGCATCCACGCTCAAGCTCAGGCCGGCCTCGCGGCACCAGTGGCTGAACAATTCACGGCCGGCCTTGTCCTCGTCGCTCAGGGCCAGGCGGCAGCTGCCGCCGCGGGCTGTGGCGCCGACTTCGGCCATGGCCATCAGGCTCGCCCACAGGCGTTCGCCATTGCTTTTCAACATGTGCGGGTACTCCAAAACAAAGCGGATCAATCAGGCCAGCTCAAGGCGCTGGCTATGGGCGTACTGGCGCGCCAGGGCGAGCACGCAAACCAGGGAAATGGTGGCGATCAGGGTGTAGAACACCGCCATCGGCCACCACTGGCCGGTAAAGGTATGGGCCAGCCAGGTGCCGATCAGGGGCGTCAGGCCACCGGCGATGGCGCCACACACTTGGTAGGCCATGGAGATCGCGGTGTAGCGCACACGGGTTTCGAACATGCCGCTGACGTAACCTGCTATCACCGCGTAGAACGAGGCCATGCACGCCGCCGCCAGGGCAATGCCGAGCACGATCAGCGGGCCTTGGCCCGAGCTGACCAGCACGAACATCGGGTACGGCGAGGCCATCGCCAGCACAGCGACCAGGGCCAGGAAGCGCGTGGCACCGATCTTTTCCGACAACCACGCGGCCAGCGGCTGCACGCAGAACTGGATGATCGCCACGAAGAACAGGCACTCCAGGATCAGCGAGCGCTCCAGGTGCAGCTGCTGTGTGGTGTAACTGATCATCAAGGTGTTGGTGAAATACACCCCGGCAATGCCCAAGGTATTGGCGCCGATGCACAGCAGCAGCGGGCGCCAGGCGGTGCGTAGCACTTCCAGTACCGGCGCCTGCTCCTTGCGCTGCGCCTTGGCCGCCTGCTCGCGGCTGGCGAGGAATTCGGGCGATTCGTTGACCCCCAGGCGAATCGCCAGGCCCACCAGCAGCAACAATGCGCTGGCCAGGAACGGCACGCGCCAGCCCCAGCTCATCAGGTCTTCCTCGGGCAGCCGGGTGACGGCGCCGAACGCCAGGAGGGACAGGATCAAGCCCGCCGGGCTGCCCAGCTGGGCGAACGAGGCAAAGAAGTTGCGCCGGCCCTTGGGCGCATGCTCTCCAGCCATCAGCACCGCCCCGCCCCATTCGCCGCCCACGGCAATGCCCTGGATAACACGCAGGATGATCAGCAGTACCGGCGCGGCAGCGCCCATCTGCGCATGGGTCGGCAACAAACCGATGCACACGGTGACGATACCCATCATCAACAGTGTGATGACCAGCGACTTCTTGCGGCCGATGCGATCGCCCACATGGCCAAAGACGATGCCACCCAACGGCCGGGCGAAGAAGCCCACGGCAAAGGTGCCGAACGCCGCCATGGTGCTGAACAGGCTGTTGTCGGAGGGGAAGAACAAGGGGCCGAACACCAGCGCGGCAGCGGTGGCGTAGATATAGAAGTCGTACCATTCGATCATGGTACCGATGAACGCGGCGGCGGCGGCACGGCGCGGCTGGGGCGAAGCGATGGGCTTCATGGGGGCTCCTTTGCTTGTTTTTCTGGCAGGAGTTGATCGGGTCACGGTGGCGCTCTGCTGGCGCCTGACTGCGATTTATCGTCTCGGGGGTATGATTAGTCAATTTTCTATTTATTATGCGCACTATTAGCCATGCTTATGATCGAGCCTCGCCATGTCCGACCGCCTGCTCAACGACCGCCTCGACTGGAACCTGCTGCGCACCTTCCGGGTGATCGGCCAGGAGCTCTCCATCAGCCGCGCCGCTGCGCGCCTGCACCTGACCCAACCAGCGGTGAGCCAGGCGCTCAAGCGCCTGGAAGAACAGCTGGGCCGCCAGCTGATCGCCCGTCGCGGGCCGCGCTTCGTGCTCACCGACATGGGCGAGCAGCTGTTCCAGCTGGCCGGCGAGGTGTATGGGCAGATGTCGCAGATCGGCGGCCTGCTGGAGCAACCGGCGGACGAACTGGTGGGCAAGGTACGCTTGCTGATGATCAGCCGTATCGTCAGCGAACGCTTCGATGATTTTCTCGCCGACTTTCACCGCCAGCACCCGCGCGTGGACCTGGAAATCGACGTGATGCGCAGTTCCGATATCGTCGCGGCCCTGCAGGAAAAGACCGCCACGGCAGGGCTCAGCCTGAACCGTAGGGCACAGCCACGGTTGGAGCAACGCTTGTTCCTGCGCCAGCGCTATGCGTTTTTCTGTGGCAAGCACCATGCCCTGTTCGGCCAGGCAGAGGGCGATTTGCAGCGGGAGAATTTTGTCAGCTTCACCAGCGACCAGATTGGCGGGATGCTCTCGCCGCTGACCATCTTCCGCGACCAACAAGGGTTTTCCGGCCGGATCGTGGCGTCTTCGCCAAGCCTTGAGGAAGTACGCCGGCTGGTGATCGCCGGGTTTGGCATTGGCTGCCTGCCGGAGCATGTGGTGGCGCCGGATGTGGCGGCGGGGTTGTTGTGGAAGTTGCCGCCGCAGGAAGGCATTGCGGATGTGGATATTCACGTGCTGTGGAACAGGGAGCAACGCCTGAGCCGGGCTGAGGAGCTGTTTATCGAGGCGCTGCAGGCCAGCCTCGACTCACAACCCTTCTATTCAGGCCTGAAACCAGTCTGATTCTGTCTTTCACAGACTTCAAACTCATTACTAGCATGGTTCGGTGTTGCATCAACGCACTCACAGGAGCCACCCCATGAATATCGACCTCGGCGGGCGCACCGCCATCATCAGCGGCTCGACCGGCGGTATCGGCCTGGCCATCGCCCGCGGCCTGGCCGGTGCCCATGCCGACGTGGTAATAGCCGGCCGCAGCCAACAGTCGCTCGATGTGGCGCTGGCCGACGTCCGAGCCCAGGGCGGGCGTGGGCAGGTCCACGGCGTGGTAGCCGACCTGAGCTCGACAGCCGGTGCAGAAACCCTGTTCAGCGCCCACCCCCGGGCCGACATCCTGGTCAACAATCTGGGCATCTATGACGATGTGGATTTCTTTGAAGTGCCCGACAGCGAATGGGCGCGTTTCTATGAAACCAACGTGCTGTCCGGGGTGCGCCTGGCCCGCCACTATGCACCAGGCATGGTCGAGCAAGGCTGGGGGCGAATCCTGTTCATCTCTTCCGAGTCGGGGGTTGCGATTCCGGCAGACATGATCAACTACGGCGTGACCAAGGCGGCCAACCTGGCCGTGTCGCATGGCCTGGCCAAGCGCCTGGCCGGGACCGGAGTAACGGTCAACGCGGTATTGCCCGGCCCGACGCTGACCGACGGCGTCACCGCGATGGTGGCCGATGCCGCCAAGCAATCCGGGCGCAGCATCCGTGAAGAAGCCGACCATTTCGTACGCACCGCCCGGCCCAGTTCGATCATTCAGCGCGTCGCCGAGGTCGATGAGGTGGCCTACCTGGTGGTGTACCTCGCCTCCCCTTATGCCTCAGCCACCACCGGCGCGGCCTTGCGGGTCGACGGGGGTGTGGTCGACAGCCTGGCTATCTGATGAGGCTCCGGCAACTGAGCGATGCACGTCCTAGCGGCATTGACCGTCCATCGCAGATTGCTTGCAGGAAGCCCCTGCATCGCCCTAAAACTTGGATCCGATCTGCCAACACGGTATGCTCGCGGCAATAGCCAATTGCCACCATCCGAGCGCACCCTGCGCATGGACCTCAAGGACGAGCCCCTTGCCCAGCCACCCTACCCGCCACACCATCGCCCGCCAGTGGCAATTACTCAAGCTGCTGCCCGACCGTCACCCCGGGTTGAGCTCCACGCAGTTGCAGGCTGCGCTGGCCAAGGCTGGCCACAAGACCAGTAAACGTACGGTCGAGCGCGACCTGAACGAGCTTGCGGTGCTGTTCCCGCTGCGCTGCAACAATAAGGGCATGCCTTATGGCTGGTACTGGCAACCGGGCCTGAGCCTGGGCGAGGCCCAGCAGCTGCAACCGGATGTACTGTCTCCTGCCCAGCAGATCGAGTTGCGCGCCTGGGTGGATGATGCCTTAGCCCGGCGGCTGGAAGAGCAGCCATTGTCCGATGACATGCGCCTGGCCCCGCAGGGTTCGGGTGGCGCAACGCTGGATGCCACGGTCGACGACAGCCGCGCGCTGATGGGCTGGTTGCTGTCTCAGGCGGGCTCCATCCGCGTACAGGCACCCGAAGGTTTGCGCACGGCCATGGTCGAACAACTGCGCGAGAGCTTGGCCCTGCATGACGACGCTTCTTGAGCGACGCGAGTGATCAGGTGGCTCGGCGGCCCCTCGCCAGGCAGGCGTAGCCCAGCGCCATCACGCTGAACAGCAGTACGCCCAACAACATCATCAGCTCGCGGCTGTAGCGCGCCACCCACGCGGGAAAACCGACGAACTCACGGTAGACCCGCACATCCGCCACGCCACCGGCATGGCTGATGCTGATGCCGCCCTGGCGGATCTGGGAATAATCGGCATCGAAGTAGACCCACACCTTGCACTCCCCGCCCTGTTCGATGGCGGGGATCTCGACCACGGGCGTAGCGGCCTCGACAATCGTGTCATTGCCAGCCGCATCACGTACCTGCACCAGGCCTTTGGCCGGCAGGCGGATCTTGACCTCGCGCACCTCGGTGTCGCCGGTGTTGCGCAGGTCGATCAGCAAGCCAGTACGGTGGTCGACCAGCCCCGCCTCGAAAGGCTTGGCAAACAGCTGGGCATACGGCGCCTGGGCCAGGTCGATCAGCCGGTCGACCTGGTCCTGGCTCAACGCCCCTTGCCCGATACTGTTGATACGCGGCTGCAAGCGCTCGTATTTGAGCTGTTCGCTGGCCTTGCTGATGCGCTCGCTGAACTGGCTCGGGTAGGTGAGGTAGGCGTAGGTCAGGGAAGCTTCAAGGCGGGCGTTGCCCTTGAGCGCCACATAGGCCACCAGCATGACCATCAGGCCAAGCAACAGGGCTACGAGCAGTTTCCCGATTTTGTCCCAACTCAACGGTGTGTTCCTTCTGTCACGGCATGGACGGTTCAAGGGCCCCAAAGGGTGCCAAGTTAAGCGCCGCCAGGCAAGCGCTCAGAGGCACCGCAACAGCAACCCCAATCAACTCGCCACGCCAAAGCTGATCGGGATCGGCTGCCTCGACACTTCAGGAGAACCGCTCGACCTGCGCCGGTGTGCGGCGCATCAGCACCTTGCCGTGGCGCACCGACACCAGCGCATGCCCCTGGCTGCGGACCATCTCGTAATCATCCGGCGCCGACAGCAGCAGTAGGTTCGCCGGGCGCCCCACCTCGATACCGTAGCGCTCACCGAGGTTGAGGGTGCGCGCACTGTTGTCGGTGATCAGGTCCAGGCACCGCTGCAGGTCTTCATAGCCCAGCATGTGGCAGATGTGCAGCCCGGCCTCGAGGATGCGCAGGATGTTGCCATTGCCCAGCGGGTACCACGGGTCGACGATCGAGTCCTGGCCGAAGCACACGTTCATCCCCGCCCGGTCGATCTCGGCCACGCGGGTCAGCCCGCGGCGTTTCGGGTAGGTGTCGAAGCGCCCCTGCAGGTGGATGCTCTCGGTCGGGCACGAGACGAAGTTGATGCCCGACATCTTCAGCAGGCGGAACAGCTTGGAGCAGTAGGCATTGTCATACGAGCCCATGGCCGTGGTGTGGCTCGCCGTGACGCGCGCGCCCATGCCACGCACCCGCGCTTCTTCGGCCAGCACCTCGAGGAAGCGCGATTGCGGGTCGTCGGTTTCGTCGCAATGCACGTCCACCAGGCAACCGGTGCGCTCGGCCAGCTCCATCAGGAACTTCACCGACGACACGCCCTGGTCACGGGTGTTTTCAAAGTGCGGAATGCCGCCGACCACATCGGCGCCCATGGCCACTGCCTCGGTCATCAGCGCGCGGCCATTGGCGTACGACTCGATGCCCTCCTGGGGGAAAGCGACGATTTGCAGGTCGATCAGGTCGCGCACCTCGTCGCGCACCTCGACCATCGCCTTGAGCGCAGTGAGCTTGGGGTCGGTGACGTCGACATGGGTGCGCACATGCTGGATGCCGTGGTCTACCAACATGCCGATGGTCTTCTTGGCGCGGGTCTTGATGTCGTCGTGGGTGGTGATGGCCTTGCGCTCGGCCCAACGCTCGATGCCCTCGAACAGCGTGCCACTCATGTTCCACTTCGGCTCGCCTGCGGTCAGCGTGGCATCCAGGTGAATGTGCGGCTCGACGAAGGGCGGCACTACCAGGTTCTGCTGGGCGTCCAGGTCATCGGCGTTGATCAGCGAGACCACTTGCGCCTGGGGCGCGAGGGCGGCGATGCGATCACCGTCCAGCTCGATGCGGAACAGGCCGGCCTTGCCGCGCAGGCGTGCGTTGATGATGTTCATGGGTTACTCCTTGCCTTGGGCTTCGGTCATGCGCCATATCAGCATAGCGACCGCCGCGTTCATGCGAAAAAGCGGGTCGTCGAGGGACTGCCCGCTCAATTGTTCGATGCGTTGCATCCGTTGGTTGATGGTGTTGCGGTGCACACCCAGCCGCTGCCCGGCCTTGAGCCCGTTGCCGTTTTCCTTGAGCAGCGCATCGAGGGTGTGCAGCAGCGCGTTGGGCTGCTTGCGGCCGGGGGCGCGCAGGGGGCCGAGGGTCTGGGTGACGAAGTCGTCGAGCAGCGAACGATCGACGATGCCCTGCAGCAGGCGCAGCACGCCGAGCTCGCTGAAGTCGCACAAGCCGGTGGCCGGGCGCAGGTTCTGCGCCACCTCCAGGGCCTGGCGTGCCTGGTTGAGGGCCTGGCGGTAGTGGCCGCAGTCTTCGGCCAGGCTCGACAGCCCCATGAACAGGCCCATCTCCCCCGTCACCGCGACCAGCTGTTGGTGCAGCCCGGCCAGGGCGGCGCGCAGGCCCGGCGCATCTGGCAACAGCATCACGAACAGGTCGCCTGCCAGTTGCGCCGTCACGGCCCCTGGGTGGGCGCGGCACCAGGCTTGCAGTTGGTCTTCCAGCGCCTGGCGGGTGCCTTGCCACAGGCGCTCGCCCTGGGCCAGCCCATGCCGCTCGAACAACCCGTCCACCGCCGACAGGCGCAGCGCCACCAGGCGCCGCGGCCCGTCCAGCTCAAGGTGCAGATGCGCTGCGCGTTGCCGGGCGATGGCCAGGCTGGGGTAATCACCGGTCAGCAGCTGGCCGAGGATGTCGTTGTGCGAGCGGCGCACCTGGGTCATCTGCACCAGCGCCGTGCCGATCAGGTGGGTGACCACGACCATCTTCAGCGCATAGGGCTGCTCGATCAGCGGCAGCCCCCGTTGCTCGGCACGCTCGATCACCGCCGGTGGAATACCCTGGATGAAGCTGCCGCCGGTGAGGATCACCAAGCCGGCGATACCCACCGCGTCGCCATCCTCGACCAGGCTCAGCAGGTTGCCCTCGCCGCGCGGGTGGTTGATGCCGGTGACGAACACCAACTCGCCGCCCATCACCCATTCGGCGATGCCTTCGTTCTCTGCCACATAGGGCCAGCGCACCCGCCGCTGCAGGTTGCGCGCACCGGCGCGCACCGTCATGTCTTCCAGCCCGGGCAGGTGCAGGATTTCTTCCAGCGCCAGGCTCACGGCTCGACCCGCGCCTGGCCCAGCGCACGGCGCCGGCCATTCAGTTCAACCAGCAGGATGTAGCACAGCGCCGAGGCGCCGATGCCCACCAGTGGCGCCACCCAGGGCGATGCATAGGCCGCAACGGCACCCATGGCGTAGGCGAACAGCCCCCTGACGTTGTAGCGCGGCAGGCTGAACGTGGCCAAGGCCGGGTATTTGCCCCGATGACGGTACCAGAAGTCCGCCATGATCACGCCGCCCACCGGGGGAATGATCGAACCCAGCAACACCAGGAACGGGATCAGCAATTCGTACATGCCGCCGATCGCCAGCACGATGCCGACGCCCGCCGCCACCAGCGTCGCCGTGCGCCGGCGCTCGCTGCGCAGCAGGTGGCAGGCCGCGGCGGCGACGTTGTAGATGGTCGGCCCCTGGATGGTCCACAGGTTCAGGCAGAGCATCACCACCGCCGCGAACGACAGCCCCTGCAACATCATCACGTCGACGATATCGGCCTGCTGGTAGACCATCGCGCACCAGGCCCCGGCCACCACCATCAGCCCATTGCCGAGCAAAAATGCAACCACGCTGGCCGTCACCGCTACCCGCCCGCTGCGCGACAGGCGCGTCCAGTTGGTGGCCTGGGTGGCGCCGCTGGCGAAGGTGCCGAAGACCATGGTCACCGCTGCCGAGAAGGTCATGGTTTCATGCGGCACCAGCGCCGCCAGTTGCTGCAGCCCACCGACGTCACGTGTGGCGATGACCATCGAGATGATCAGCAGCACGAACATCAGCGGCACCGACACCCGCGACAGTAGGTCCAGCCCCTTGAAGCCGACGATTGCCGTGAGGCTGAAACCCAGCCCGAACAGAACCATCAACGGCACCGTGAAGCCTTCGGCCAGCCCCAGCAGCTTGACCAGCACAATCGCCACGGTGGCGGTGCCCCAGGCGTACCAACCCAGTTCGGCGAAGCCCAGCAAAAAGTCCGAAAGCCGGCTGCCGGCCTCACCGAAGCAGAAGCGCCCCATCAGCACGGTATTGAGCCCGCTGCGCGAAGCGATGAAGGCCAGCGCGGCGGCGTAAAGGGCGAGCAGCGTGTTGCCGATGGTGGCGATCCACAGCATGTCGACGAAGTTGAAGGCCATGCCCAGCTTGCCCCCGGCGAACATCGTCCCGGTGAAGAAGGTAAAGCTGAACAGGACCATGGCGATCGGCAACAGGCCTTTGCGGGCGTGCTGCGGCGCCTCGCACAGCGGGAATTCGGAGGGTGAGCTCATTGTTCGGGTGCTCCGGGTTGAAGTTGGAGCAGCAAGAGCAATATGCGGGCCGCTTCAAGCCCGGTGTTGCACTGCGTGAAAGCAGGCGGACAGCATAGGAAAGGATATGCAACTTGAACAAAATTAAGCATTTTGATTGGATTTTTATGTGCTTGATGACTCAATTTGACGCCATTGTGCACCAAAGCAGAACGCGGCTGGGTAGTTTTCACCCAGCCGCGTTTTTATTCAGCTAACAACCAATCAGGCCCGCGGCATCAACTCGTAGGGGTGCTTCCAGCCGGGTTGAGCCTGGATGCGTGCCTTCCACGCCTCGATATGGCTGAACTCTGCCAGCGGGATGCCGGTGTCCTCCGGCATGAACACATAGCCCGCCAACGACAGGTCGGCGATGGTCACGCGGCCACCGACCATGTACGGCGTCTTTGCCAGGTGCGCATCGACGATGCGGTAGGCGGCCGTGGCACGTTCGCGAAGAAATTGAGTGACCGGCGTCTCGCCGGAGTTCTTCAGGCAGAAGATGAACCTCAGCGCCGCGTAGTAGGCTGTGAACTTGTGGTTGTCGAACAGCATCCAGCGCCAGATCTCGCGCTTTTCCTGCTCATCGCGCGGGCCGAACTGGCCAGTGCGTTCGGCGAGGTATTCGAGGATCAGCGCCGACTGGGTGAGCGTTTCGCCGGCGTGTTCCAGTACCGGCACCTCACCCTGTTCGTTAACCTCGTCACGCCAGGCTTGCTCGCGGGTCTGGCCGTTGAAGAAGTCGACGAACACCGGTTGCCAGTCCTGGCCGGTGAGTTCGAGCATCAACGCAGCTTTGTAGGCGTTGCCGGATTCGGCGAAGCAATGCAGTTTGTAGTCGGGCATGGTGGTCCTTCATTTTCCCTGGGTTGGCCGTGAAGCCGAGCAAATCACGCCCGGCAAAGCGCGGTCAACTCAAACCTGTACGCCGGCAAAATGTGGTTAGATGCCCTAAACACCCGCCAGGATGGCCCCATGCCCTACCCCACTCTGCCCCACACCCTGTCTACCCCGTGTACGCGCCTGGCCCGACCGGCCCCGGCGATTGCCGAGCAACTGCAACAAGCCTTGGTCGACAGCTATGCCCTGCACGCACCCTTCCTCGCCTGGGCCAAGCCCGACTGGACGCTGGAAGAGGTGCGCGAGAGCCTGCAACTGAGCGCCAGCGAGTTCCTTGAGCCGGCCGCCGAAAAGCGCTTTTTCGTACTGCAACCGAACAATGACGCCGTGATCGGCTGCATCGGCCTGCGCCCCGGCAATGATGAATACGAAGTGGGTTATTGGGTGAGCCAAGCCTTCAGCGGCCAGGGCCTGATGCGCGAAGCGTTGACCAGCCTGCCGGACGCCATAGACACCCCAGTGTGGTTGACCACGGACATCGACAACCATGCCAGCCAGCGCCTGGCAGAGCGTGCAGGTTTTCAGCGGGCGGGGAGCCTGTTGACCGAACTTGACCCGAGCACACCGCGGCCCCTGTATCGCCGCCTGCCAGTAAAGGCTCGGGCCGAGGGTCACGTCGTCTGACAGCACCTGACGCTGCGCAGGCCAAACCTCCCACAACCTGTCCCCGTTGTTATATGCCCGGCGCATGCACCATGCGACAGTGGAGAAAACAACAGGGATAACCTCTTCATGTACAGAAACACCTCTACCCCCGCGGACGACAACGGTTGCGGCTGGTTCCACCTCAGCCCCAAGCGCCAGCCACGTGCGGCGCACCGGGGGCAGAGCGAGGCGCGCTGGGTAGTGCTTGGTGCAGGCTTCACCGGCCTTGCTGCAGCGCGACAGCTGGCGCTGCATCACCCTGACGAAGAGGTGATTCTGGTCGAGGCACAGGAGGTGGGCTTTGGTGCTTCGGGGCGTAATTCGGGCTTTGCCATCGACCTGCCGCATGACATCGGCGCGCCCGATTACATCGGTGACCTGGCGACCGCGCGGATGAACCTCAAATTGAACCTGCGCGCCCAGGCGATCCTGCGTGGGCTGATCAACCAGCACGGCATCGACTGCCAGATCCGTCCCGATGGCAAATACCAGGCCGCCGTCGAAGACAAGGGCCTGGCGGTGCTCGAAGCGTACCGCAGCGGACTGGAAAAACTCGGCCAGCCGTACCAGATGATCGACACCCGCGACCTGCCCGAGCACTTCGGCACCTCGTTCTACCGCAAGGCCCTGTACACGCCTGGCACTCAACTGCTGCAGCCAGCAGCACTGGCCAAAGGCCTGGCCGAAAGCCTGCCGAGCAACGTCACGCTGTACGAACACACGACCATCACCCGCATCGAACAGGGTAAGCGCATCACCCTCAAACACACGAACGGCGAGATCGTTGCCGACCAGTTGCTGCTGACCAACAATGCCTTCGCTTCGCACTTCGGCTTCCTGCCAGGCAGGCTGTTGCCGATCTTCACCTACGCCAGCATGACCCGCCCATTGAGCGAGGACGAACAGGCGCGCCTGGGCGGCAAGGCGACCTGGGGCATCATCCCCGCCGACCCGTTCGGCAGCACCCTGCGGCGCACCCCGGACCAGCGCCTGCTGATGCGCAACAGCTTCAGTTTCAACGCCGACGGCCGCGCCAACCAACGCCACCTGCAACGCGCCGGGCGCCAGCACCGCGAGTCGTTCGAGCGGCGCTTCCCGATGCTCTCAGGCATGCCGTTCGAGTTCACCTGGGGTGGCTCGATGTGCTTGTCGCGCAACCACCTTTCGCACTTCGGCACACTCGCCCCCAACGTGCATGCGGCGCTGTGCTGCAACGGCCTCGGGATCACCCGCGGCACGGCCACCGGCACCCTGCTGGCGGACTGGTTGTGCGGCGAGCGTGACGAACTGATCGATTTTCTGCTGGGCTCCGAGGGCCCGAACCGCAACCCGCCGGAGCCACTGCTGAGCGTGGGCGTCAACCTCAACCTGCACTGGGGCCAGCGCCGCGCCGGCCTGGAAAGCTGACAAGGAGGCATCATGCAAAGCCTGGGCATTCTCGGGGTCGGCGAACTGACCGAAAAAGTGGTGATCGGCCTGCGCCGCAGTGGCTTTGACGGCACGATTTTGCTGTCGCCGCGCAACGCCGAACGTGCCGAGGCGCTGGTGGATGGGCGGCGCTGTGTGATGCTGCAGAGCAATCAGGCGGTAGTCGATCAGGCCGAATGGCTGATCATTGGCGTGCGCCCTGAATCACTGGCGCAGCTGGCGCGCGAGGTGCAAGCGCGCCCTGGCCAGCGCCTGGTATCGCTGGCCGCCGGCGTGAGGCTGGAACAACTGACTACCGCCTTCCCCGGTGCCTGCTGCGTGCGCGTGATGCTCTCGTATGCGGCGCAGTACAACCAGTCCACCGTGGTGGTCTGCCCATCGGATGCGCTCATCGAGCAAAGCCTGGGGCCGTTGGGCAACCTGGTGGTGCTGCAGGACGAAGCCGCGTTCGAGCTGGCCACGGTGGCCGCGTGCATGAATGGCTGGTTCTATTTTTTGCTGCACGACCTGCAGCAGTGGCTGACCGACAAAGGGCTGCCGGCGGCCGAGGCGAGGGCGTTGGTGCTGGGGAATCTGCAGGATTGTGTCGCCAGTGCCCAGCAACAGCCAGCATGCACCTTGAAGGCATTGGGGCAGGCGATTGCCACGCCTGGAACGTTCACGGCCGATGGGCTGGCGGTGTTGAACCATCAGCCAGTGGCTGCCAGCTGGGGGGCGGCGTGCGAGGTGGTGCTGGATGCCTTGTTGACCCGGTCACGATAGTTTTCTCCAGTCCCGTCCTCTTCGCGGGCAAGCCCGCTCCCACAAGATTTTCCACCGCCTTTGACAACGATGGAGGCCCCTGTAGGAGCGGATTTACCCGCGAAGAGGCCAGCCCTCGCAGCATCAATCCAAAGCTGTCTGTTCACCCTCGCAGTACTCCAACTCCTCTTGCCGCCGCATCTGCCACCCAGCCCGCCACCGTCGCCGCGTGACGATGCGACATCGCTTCGGCACACCCCGCCACAGCATCCCATGACCCGTCCCAACCGTTATATGGGCCCGCACCGGGCCGGTGCGATAGTGCCGCAACGCTAGTGCATCAAATAACAACAAGAGGTAAGCCGAATGACCGCTGCAAAACGCTCTGTCGAAGATGCCCCGCTTAATGCCTTTCACCGCAGACTCACTGTCTATTCCGCCGGCGGCCCGTTCCTCGACGGATACGTGCTGAGCATCATCGGCGTGGCCATGCTGCAGATCACCCACGCCCTGCAACTGACTGCCTTCTGGGAAGGCCTGATCGCCGCTTCGGCGTTGATCGGGGTGTTCCTGGGTGGCTTTCTCGGTGGCTGGTTCACCGACAAGTACGGGCGCAAGGTGCTGTACCTGGTCGACCTGATCGCCATCGTCGGTTTTTCGGTCGCGCAGTTCTGGGTCGAGTCGGCCTGGGCATTGTTCGCCTGGCGTTTGTTGATCGGTATCGCCGTGGGGGCCGACTACCCGATTGCCACCTCGCTGCTGGCCGAGTTCCTGCCGCGCAAACAACGTGGGCCACTGCTCGCCGCGATGGTGCTGATGTGGTTCGCCGGTGCCGCCGTGGCCTACCTGGTCGGCGAACTGCTGCTGCGCGTGGGTGGCGAAGAGGGCTGGCGCTGGGTACTGGCCAGTGCCCTGGTGCCCGGTGCGCTGTTCCTGATTGCCCGCAGCGGCACCCCGGAGTCGCCACGCTGGTTGCTGAGCAAAGGCCGCACGGCTGAAGCAGACGCGGTAATCAAGAAGGTCTACGGCCCTGGCTACTCCATCGCAGACCTGCCGGAGCCGGCCAACCAGAAACCGGCGTCGGTGTGGTCGCTGTTCCACTCCGGCTATGGCAAGCGCATGGCCTTCGTCACGCTGTTCTGGACCTGCGCCATCGTGCCACTGTTCGCCATCTACGCGTTCGCCCCGAAAGTGCTGCAGGCGCTGAAGCTGACCGGTGACTGGGCGGCCTATGGCTCGATCGCCATCACCGTCCTGTTCACCCTCGGGTGCCTGCTGGCGACCAGGCTGATCAACCGCCTGGGCAGGCGCAAGATGCTGATCCACAGCTTCCTCTGGTCGGGCCTGTCGCTGGTGCTGCTGGGCGTGTTCCCCGACGCTTCGCCCACCACCGTGCTGGTGCTGTTTGGTGCCTATGCAGTGCTGATCGGCGGTGCCCAGGTGCTCGAATACGTCTACCCCAACGAACTGTTCCCCACTGAAATCCGCGCCACGGCCGTGGGCCTTGCCACGTCGCTGTCGCGCATCGGCGCTGCCGTGGGTACTTACCTGGTGCCGATTTCGCTCGCCACTTATGGCATTGCCAACACCATGTTCGCTGCGGCGTTGATCTCGCTTTTCGGTGCGCTGATCTCGTGGTGGCTTGCACCCGAGACCAGCAAGCTCGACCTGCAACAGGCCGCAGCCCTCGGCACGTCATCGTCGGCACCGTCCTCCGCTTACCAAACCGTTGCCCGTAAAGCCTGAAGGAGCTGATTCATGAGCCAAGTGCTTACCGTTGTCCGCAATGCCGCCGCCTCGCCACTGGGCGCGCCGGCCCCTGCCCGCCTGCCGATTGGCGAACCGGTTGCCCAAGCCGCTACCGCCCAGGACAAGACCGATGAAGCCGTGGGCGCCAGCATCGGTGTATGGGAAAGCAGCCCCGGCGTGTTCCGTCGCCACCTGAAGAACCGTGAGTTCAGTCATATTATCAGCGGCAACTGCATCTTTACCCCAGACGGCGGCGAGCCGGTGGAGCTGCGTGCCGGCGATGCCGTGCTGTTCCCGGAGAACTGCGAAGGCGTGTGGGAGATCCGCGAGACCCTGCGCAAGACTTACGTGCTGTTTTAAGGAACGCGCTGATGATCGAACGTATCAACCCAGGCCCACGGGCCAGCCAGATGGTGCTGGTCGATGGGCGCATCGAGACCTCAGGCATCGTTGCCCTGAAGCCCGGCGATATCACCGCCCAGACGCGCTGCGTACTGGCCCAACTGGAGCAGTGGCTGGCACAGATCGGTGCCGACAAGGGTAACCTCACGCGGGTGCAGATCTGGCTGGCCGACATGGGCGAGTTTGCACAGATGAATGCGGTGTATGACGCCTGGGTGGGGGCCCTGCCACCGGTGCGTGCCTGCGTAGGGGCCGCATTGGCGGCGCCGGAGTACCGCATCGAGATTCAGGCATACGGGCAAATGGCCTGACAGGCGCTAACTATATACATCACCCCTCCAGCTATTGGGACATAGCATCGCTGGCACTGAAATCAGACCCGCTGGAGGCGGTTGATGTTAAAGAAAACTTATCTTTCCAGCCTGAATTTGCTTTTAAGCAAGCCTAACAATTTATCGCCGTATCAAGTCAGGCGCAGTACTGTCTTGTACGAAAAAAACCCAGGTGATCATGATGTTGTATTGCATGAGAACTTTCTGGGTACCGGGGTTGCCGCTTTTGAAACCCACGGTGTGCCGTTTTACAGTGTATTGATGAACAGCCGCGGAAAATACCGAAGCGCGCGGGAGGTTGCAGAGACGGATATCCGCCCTTGGTTGCAGCGGATAAATTACCCTCCTGGGAAAGAAATGATTCTCCTCGCCTGCCTAGCTGGCTCATCGGGCGCCGCGCAAGTAGTGGCAACGGTGCTACGGCGCCCCGTCGAAGGTTTTAAACACAGGATTTACGTTTTACAACCTCATTATCTACGACATGCTTGTCTCAGTGAGCGCTCCAATTATTACAACCTGCCCACCGAGAACATCGGCCTCCTGAAGCGGCTGAGGGGCTTCAAAGGGCCATTTATCGATAGTCGCAACCAAACCTACGCCCAGTCAAAGACGTATTATCCACAGTAATTTGCGCCAGCCCTGCCGCGTGACCTACAACTCCGGATCCAACCCGACCTTGTCACCCTGCCAGTCGAAACGCTCCACTTCATGCCGCCGTTTGCGAAAACTGTACGGCGTCTCGCCATACTGCTTGCGGAACCACAGGATGAAGTGCGACGCATCAGAAAAGCCGCAGGCCAGGGCGATGGTGGTGATGTTCTGGCTGGTGTTCACCAGCAGCCGCCGCGCATGGTCCAGGCGCAACTTGCGCCAGTAGTTGGCCGGCGGCTCCTGGGTGTTGGCGACGAACTCGCGGTGCAATTGCCGTGGGTGGGTGCCCACAGCCTCGGCCACCGCCTTGAGGCTCATCGAAGCGTCGAGGTTGGCGCGCATGAAGGCGATCGCCCGCTGCACCCGGTCGTTGTGGTACACGCTGTCGCTGGCGGCTTGCTCGCCCTCGGCTTCGGCGCGCTCTTCCACCAGCAGGTATTCCAGACCCTTCTGCGCGCGCACCGCGCCGCAGTGGCGGCGGATCAGGTTGGCGGCCAGCTCGATGGCGGTGCCGCCAGGGCAGGTGATGATCCCGCGGTCATCCACGTAGCTCTTGTCGATGACCATGGTCGACAGCGGGAAGCGCTCGCGGAACTCGTCGCGCAAGGTGAAGTGAACCGCACAGCGCCGGCCATCGAGCAGGCCGGCCTTGCCCAGTACAAACGAGCCGGAGCACAGGGCGATGATCGGAATGTTGGCAGCGTGCACATCGCGCAGGGCATCAAGCAGCCAGTCTGGCGGGTTGCGCGTTTCGCCCAGCAGGCCGCCGGCCAGCACGATGTAGTCGTACTGGGCGAACAGGTTGAGCGGTTTGGTCGGCGAGATCGGCATGCCGCAACTGGCGCTGATCGGCTGGTCGTCGAGGGTCATCCAGTCCCACTGGCAGTACACCTGCTGGCTGCGGAACGACTTGTCGGCGGCAAAACGCAGGGAGTCCACCAACCCGGCCACCGGCACCAGGGTGAACTGGTTCAACAGCACGAAACCGACGCGCAGTTCGGGCTTGACCTGGGGTGGCAGTACGGGCGTTTGCGGCTGTTGTAATTGTTGTTGGGCAACCATGGACGTGGGCCTCATGACCTGCTGAATAGCGCCATTGTAGGGGGTGGCGTACGTCCGGCATATCATATGCGGCACGACAAATAGTAAATCCATGACAAAAGGCGTGGCCGTTCTATCAATTGTCATGACTATGATATCGGCCACCCAGCCGCGCTGAGCATCATGTAGGCACAAAACAACATGCTCAGAGGCACCCCTCATGTACCGTGGATTCTGGTATGCCCAGGCGCTGGACCTGGACAGCGACCTGGCTCCTGCCCTGCAGGACTCGATTCAAGCCGACGTGTGCATCGTCGGCGGCGGCTTCCTTGGCCTGTGGTCGGCCATCCGCCTGAAGCAGGCGCACCCGGGCAAGACCATCGTCATTGTCGAACGCGACCGTTGCGGCTCCGGCGCCAGCGGCCGCAACGGCGGCATTGCCACCAACTGGTGGGGCAAGTACCTGTCGGTGCGCACCATCTGCGGCGACGTTGAAGCGCGGCGTATCTGCGAAGCCGCCGAGTCGGCGATCGACGAGATCGGCAGTTTCTGCCAGGAACACGGCATCGATGCCCAGTACCGCAAGGACGGCTGGCTGTGGACCGCGACCAACCAGCGGCAGATGAATTCCTGGCGGGTGCTGACCGACGGCCTGCAGAAGCTCGACGTCAACCCGTTCCAGGAACTGGACCGCGAGACCCTCCGCGGCCGGGTCGGCTCGCCACTGGTACTGGGCGGCATCCACGACCCCAATGCCGCCACCGTGCAACCCGCCATGCTGGCCCGCGGCTTGCGCCGGGTGGCCTTGAAGCTGGGGGTAAAAATCTACGAGAAATCGCCGTTCACCCACTTGGTACGCGGCAACAACCCGGTGGTCCATACCGCCAAAGGTCATGTAAAGGCCAGCCACGTGGTGCTGGCGCTCAATGCCTGGGGCGCGCAGTTCCCCGAGTTGCGCCGCATGATCGCGATCATGTCCAGCGACATGGTCGCCACCGCGCCGGTCAAGGCCAAGCTCGACGCCATCGGATTCAGCCGTGGCGAATGCATGACCGACTCGCGCACCGTGCTCAACTACTGGCGCAACACCCCGGACGGCCGCGTGGTGTTCGGCAAGCCCCTGGGCCAGTTCGCCTACGCCGGGCGCATCGGCAACCTGTATGAAAAACCTTCCCCGGCCGCCGACAAGGTTGCCGCCGAACTGCGCCGCCTGTACCCCCAACTGGAGGACGTACCGGTGGTCAGCAGCTGGACCGGCCCGATCGACCGCGCGATGAAAGGCCTGCCGAATTTCGGTTACCTCGACCACCACCAGACGGTCAGTTATGGCATCGGTTTCTCGGGCAATGGCGTGGCCACCACAGTGTTCGCCAGCCGCATCATCAAGTCGCTGGCCACCCATGCCAACGACGAGTGGGCCAACTGTGGCCTGGTCAACCAGAAGATGAAAATGCTGCCGCCGGAGCCGTTCCGCTTCTTCGGCGCGCACATGGTGCGCGATGCCCTGGTGCGCAAGGAATCACTGGAAGACCACGACCAGAACGCGGGCTTCATCACCCGCCAGCTGGTCGGCATGGCACCGGCAGGGTACGTCCCGGCGCAGAAAAAATAAGGAACCCACCGTGAGCGAACACATCGTACTGCTCGACGACGAGGGCCTGGCACCCTCCACCCGCCTCAAGCGCCCGGCCTGCGAACATACCTGGCAGCAGTTTGCCTACACCCACCCGGAGCACGTGCTGGAACACCTCAAGGACGCGACCATCGCCTTCACCTGCAGCGTGCCGCTGCGCGAAGAACACCTGCGCCAGTTGCCAAAACTGAAGATGATCTCGCTGGCCCTGACCGGCCGCGACATCGTCGATGTCGATTACTGCGACGCGCACGGCATCGCAGTCGCCAGCGTACCGGGCTATGCCGCCAATACAGTGGCCGAACACAGCCTGGCGATGATCCTCGAACTGTTCCGCCGCCCGGCCGCGTTCACCCGGCTGATGCGCCAGGTACATGCCGGCGAGGCCGAGTACAAGAACATCTACTTCGACCACCGCATCCGCGACGTGCGTGGCAAGCAGCTGGCGATCATCGGCAGTGGCCCGATCGCCATGCGCCTGGCCGAGCTGGCGCGCGCCTTCGGCATGCACGTGTGGTTCGAGGACCGTGGCGGCAAGCGCCGTGGCGCAGACTGCAAGCCGCTGGGCGACCTGCTGCGCAGCTGTGACGTGCTGTCGATCAACTGCCCGCTGACCCCGCAAACCTACAACCTTATCGATGCCGCACAGCTGGCGCTGATGAAGCCCGATGCCCTGCTGATCAACACCGGCCGGGGTGGCGTGGTCAACGAGGCCGCCTTGATCGATGCCTTGCGCAACGGCCGCCTGGGCGGCGTGGCGCTGGATGTGGTCGAGCACGAGCCGCTGCACCCGAGCAACCCGCTGTTTCAGCTGATCGACCGCGACGACTTCCTGCTCAACCCGCACATCGCCTGGAGCAGCGAAGACGCCATGCAGCAGCTGATGGACAGCGCCGTGGACAACATCACCGATTTCGTCGCCCGCCAAGGGGCCCAGCAAAGGATCCGAAGCGCATGACCCTCGTCACCAAAAGCAGTTACGTCGACGGTGCATTCGTCGCGCCCGATACTGTCAGCGATGTGCTGGAAAACCGTAACCCGTCGAACCCGGCCGAGGTGGTCGAGCGCTTCGTGCGCGCCGACCAGGCACTGACCGAACAGGCGCTGGCAGCTGCTCGCCGCGCAGCGCCAGCCTGGGCGCGCAGCAACCCGCAACAGCGCGCCGATGCCCTAGATTTCATCGGCAGCGAGATCCTCGCCCGGCGCCAGGAACTGGCCACCCTGCTGGCCCGCGAAGAAGGCAAGGTCGTTCGCGAAGCCATGGGTGAAGTGGACCGCGCCGGCCGTTCGTTCAAGTTCTACGCCCAGGAATCCCTGCGCGCCGAGGGCGAGAAATACCAGTCGGTGCGCCAGGACGTGGGCATCGACGTGTTCACCCAGCCGCTGGGCGTGGTCGGCATCATCGCCCCGTGGAACTTCCCCATCGCCATCCCGGCCTGGAAGATCGCCCCGGCGCTGTGCTTCGGCAACTGCGTGGTGTTCAAGCCGGCCGAGCTGGTGCCCTCCTCGGCCTGGGCGCTTGCAGAGATCATCGCGCGCGCAGGCTTGCCTGCCGGGGTGTTCAACATGCTGATCGGGCCGGGGCGCAGTGTCGGTGACACCATCATCCGCTCGCCGCTGATCGACGGCATCAGTTTTACCGGCTCGGAAAACACCGGCCGGCAGATCGCCCGGCTGGCAGCCGAGGGCATGAAGAAAGTGCAACTGGAGATGGGCGGCAAGAACCCGCTGATCGTCCTCGACGATGCCGACATCGAGCAGGCGGTGGAGGTGGCGCTCAATGGCTCGTTCTTCAGCACCGGGCAACGCTGCACGGCCAGTTCACGGGTGATCGTCACCGAGGGTATACATGACGCCTTCGTCACGCGCCTGGCCGAGCGCACCCGGGCGCTGACGGTGGGTGATGCCTTGCAGGCCAGCACGGATATCGGCCCGGTGGTCGACAGCCGGCAGCTGGAGCAAAACCTGGCTTACGTGGCCAGCGGCCGCGAGCAGGGGGCGACTCTGGTGTGCGGTGGGGAGCGCATCGAGAACGCGGCTGGCGGGTATTTCTTCACCCCGGCGCTGTTCACCGAGGTGACCCCAGGCATGCGCATCTACCGCGAGGAAATTTTCGGCCCGGTGCTCAGCGTGCTCAAGGTACGTGACTATGCGCACGCCTTCGCTGCTGCCGAAGACACCGCGTTTGGCTTGTCTGCCGGGATCGTCACCACCTCGTTGCGCCACGCCGAGCACTTCAAGCGCAACAGCTCGGCGGGGATGGTGATGGTCAACCTGCCGACAGCGGGGGTGGATTACCACGTGCCGTTCGGCGGCAACGGCGCCTCCAGCCTGGGCTCGCGCGAGCAAGGCAGCCATGCGCGGCAGTTCTTCACCCGGGTGAAGACCACTTACCAGTTGGCGTGATCGGTTCCAAGGGAACTACCCGCGCGTTAGCGCCATCTTAAACACTGAGTGGTAATTCCCTTGGGCTTCACGCTACTGGAGATCACGATATGCGCCACCTATTGCTCGCCCCTGCGCTGCTGCTCCTGCTGCCTGCCGGTGCGGCGCTGGCCCGCGTCGATGCGGGCGACGTCGCCACCTCGGCCGGTGTCTCCGCCTCGCTGTATTCGACCTTCAAGGACGACAAACGGATCATCCCCGCCCGAGACGAGCTGTCTGCGTTCGTCGCCAGCGGTGGTGCAATTCGTGGCGCCTATGTGGAGTCGGCGCTGGAACAAGCTCGCAAGGACAACCCTGGCCTGCAGGCCAGTGACGAAGAACTGGCCCGGGCGATACTGTCCCAGGACGACCCGGTCGCGCACCATTGACCCCCTTTGCAACCCTGTCGCGGGCCTTGCCCGCGACAGGGTTGGCATTGAGACTGCAAGGTCACGTCCGAGGGACTAGGCTCAACGGTTCACCACAACAAGGAAGAACCGATGCCATTGCCCCGCCCTCCCCACGCCATCGGCCTGGCGTTTCTGATCGCCTGCACCCAGGCAACCGCCGCCGAACCCTCTCCCCAGGACCTGCTCAAACAGGCCCAAGGCGAACAATCGGCCTACCTTGAAACCCTCAAGACCCTGGTCTCGGTGGACACCGGCACCGGCACGGAACCTGGCTTGACGCAGGTCAGCGCCGAGCTGGTCAAACGCCTGAAGGCGTTGGGCGCCGAGGTGCAGACCCACCCCGCCAAACCGTCCGTGGGCGACAACATCGTTGGCACCTTCAAGGGTACCGGCAGCAAGGATTTTTTGCTGATGGTGCATTACGATACCGTGTTCGTGCCCGGTACCGTGGCCAAACGCCCGTTCCGCGTCGACGGCCCGCGCGCCTATGGCCCGGGCGTTGCCGATGCCAAGGGCGGTGTGGCGATGATCCTGCATGCGCTCAAGCTATTGCAGCAGCAGGAATTCAAGGGCTACCGTACGCTCACCGTGCTGTTCAACCCGGATGAAGAAATGGGCTCGGCCGGCTCGAAGCAGATCATCGCCGAACTGGCCCGCAAGCATGACTACGTGTTCTCGTACGAGCCGCCGGACAAAGACGCCGTCACGGTCGCCACCAACGGCATCAACCGTCTCAAATTGGAAGTCAAAGGCCGTGCCTCGCACGCAGGCTCCGCGCCCGAAGAGGGGCGCAACGCGCTGACCGAACTGGCCCACCAACTGCTACAGCTCAACGACCTGGGCGATGCCAGCAAAGGCACCACGGTGAACTGGACCCTGGCCAAGGCCGGTGAAAAAGCCAATATCATCCCGGCGCTGGCCACGGCCGAAGCGGACATGCGCTATTCCGACCTGGGCGAGACCGACCGCGTGCAGACCGATGCCCAGCGCATCGTGAAAAAGCAGCGGGTGGCCGATACCCAGGCTAGCGTCACCGTCGAAAAAGGCCGGCCGCCCTTGGCACGCAATGATGCCTCGGCGAAATTGGCGCAGACCGCGCAGCAGCTATACGGCGAGGTCGGCCACACGATCGAACCGATTGCCATGCGCTTCGGTACCGATGCCGGGTATGCCTATGTGCCGGGCAGCGAAAAGCCGGCGGTGCTGGAAACGCTGGGTGTGGTCGGTGCTGGGTTGCATGGGGATGATGAATACATCGAACTCGCCAGTGTCGCGCCCCGGCTGTATCTGACAGTGGCGATGATCAGGCATCTGGCGCAGTGATGTAGCCCCTGCGCTTTCCCTCTTCGCGGGCTTGTCCCGCGAAGAGTCAGGTTCAGGCAACATCACCCCCAGCCATCCATGCGCATCGTCGCCCGCACCAAGCGCTGCTCCTCCTGCTCGATCTCGCGCAAACTGTCGCGAATCCCGTTGATATGCTCGCGCGCCGCCCGCTGCGCCTGCTCCGGCAGTTGCTCCATCACCGCCTGGTACAACCGCGCATGCTGCCGGTCGATCTGGCGTTTCTGCGCCGGGCGGCAATACAGGTTGTTGACCGAGGCGAACACCGTGCTCAAGGTCAGGTCGCTGAGCGACTGCAGGGTATGCACCAGCACCGGGTTGTGCGAGGCCTCGCTGATCGCCCGGTGAAAGGCATGGTCGCGCCGCGCGTGCTCGCGCGCATCGAGCCCTTCCGGCGCGGCGTGGGCGGCCAGCATGTCTTCGTAGCGGCGGCGGATCAGCAGCCGGTCGATATCCGTGGCCCGCAACGCCGCCAGGCGTGCGGACTCGGCCTCCAGCAGGGCGCGCACTTCGAGCAGGTCGAACAACGTGCGCGGCTGCGAGCTGAACAGGTGCATCAACGGCGTGGCGCCGTGCTGCTGCCCGGTGAGGTCGGCGACGAACGAGCCGCGCCCCTGCTCGGTCTCGATGATCCCGCGCCCGCGCAGGATGCGCAGGCCTTCACGCAGTGCCGAACGCGAACAGCCGAGTTTTTCCACCAGGCGGCGCTCCGATGGCAACGCCTGGCCCACCTTCAGTACCCCTTCGACGATCAGCCGCTCGACACGCTCCGCCACCTGATCGGCGACCTTGGCCTTGCCTTCAGTACCCATGCACGCACCCCAACTGGTAGGACCACTGCTACAGCTTGCGCCAATCTAGCCGGCCGAGCGCACAAATAACCAGTGCGTTGCGTAGAAACTGGTAGGACCAGTGCACAACGCACTCGACCTGGCCAGCCAGCGCGCGCAGGCTGCAAGGGTGACTGGTTTGCCCACAACAACAATAACTGCCGTTGAGTGAGCCTGATGAACATTCTCTACGACGAACGGGTCGATGGCGCGCTGCCCACAGTGGACCTGCCCGCCCTGCTGCAGGCGTTGCGCGACGCCTTGCCCGACCTCGACATCCTGCACCGCGCCGAAGACCTCAAGCCCTACGAATGCGACGGCCTCTCGGCCTACCGCACGGTACCGCTGCTGGTGGTGCTGCCCGAGCGCCTTGAACAGGTGCAGACGCTGCTTAAACTCTGCCACCAGCGTGGCGTGCCGGTGGTGGCGCGTGGCGCCGGCACCGGGCTGTCGGGCGGCGCCCTGCCGCTGGCCAAGGGCATTCTGCTGGTGATGGCGCGCTTCAACCGCATTTTGGAGGTCAACCCGCAAGGCCGTTTCGCCCGGCTTCAGCCGGGCGTGCGCAACCTGGCGATCTCCCAGGCGGCAGCGCCGCACGGCCTGTATTACGCGCCAGACCCCTCCTCGCAGATCGCCTGTTCCATCGGCGGCAATGTTGCCGAGAACGCCGGGGGTGTGCACTGCCTGAAATACGGCCTGACCGTGCATAACGTGCTCAAGGTCGAGATTCTCACCGTCGAAGGTGAGCGCCTGACCTTGGGCAGCGACGCCCTCGACAGCCCAGGTTTCGACCTGCTGGCGCTGTTCACCGGTTCCGAAGGCATGCTCGGCATCGTCACCGAAGTGACCGTCAAGCTGCTGCCCAAACCCCAGGTGGCACGCGTGCTGCTGGCCAGCTTCGGCAGCGTCGAGGACGCCGGCCGTGCCGTGGCCGAGATCATCGCTGCCGGCATCATCCCCGGCGGCCTGGAAATGATGGACAACCTGGCGATTCGCGCCGCCGAAGACTTCATCCACGCCGGCTACCCGGTGGATGCGGCGGCGATCCTGCTGTGCGAACTGGATGGCGTCGAGGCCGATGTGCAGGACGACTGCGACCGGGTGGCCGATGTGCTCAGGCAAGCCGGCGCGCGCGACGTGCGCCTGGCTTGCGACGAGGCCGAGCGCGTGCGTTTCTGGGCCGGGCGCAAGAACGCCTTCCCGGCGGTGGGGCGTATTTCGCCGGACTACTACTGCATGGACGGCACCATCCCGCGCCGTGAGCTGCCACGGGTGCTCAAAGGCATCAGCGAGCTGTCCGAGGCATACGGCCTGCGCGTGGCCAACGTGTTCCATGCCGGCGACGGCAACATGCACCCGCTGATCCTGTTCGACGCCAACCTGCCCGGGGAGCTGGAACGCGCCGAAGCCATCGGCGGGCGCATCCTCGAACTGTGCGTGGCGGTGGGCGGCAGCATCACCGGCGAGCACGGCGTCGGCCGGGAAAAGATCAACCAGATGTGCGCGCAGTTCAACAGCGACGAAATCACTCTGTTCCATGCAGTCAAGGCGGCGTTCGACCCGCAAGGGTTGCTCAACCCCGGCAAGAACATCCCCACCCTGCACCGCTGCGCCGAGTTCGGCGCGATGCACGTGCACCACGGGCAGTTGCCCTTCCCTGACCTGGAGCGTTTCTGATGAGCATGGACCGCGACATGAGCCAGGACCTGCTGGAACAGGTCAACCAGGCCTTGAACCTGAACACCCCGCTGCGCATCCAGGGCGGCAACAGCAAAGCCATGCTCGGGCGCCCGGTGGCCGGGGAAATCGTCGACACCCGCAACCACCGCGGCATCGTCAGCTACGACCCGACCGAGCTGGTCCTCACCGCCCGCGCCGGCACGCCTTTGGTGGAGATCGAGGCGGCGCTGTTCGAGGCCGGGCAGATGCTGCCGTGCGAGCCGCCGCACCTGGGCGCCGAGGCAACGTTAGGTGGCATGGTCGCGGCCGGGCTGTCCGGGCCACGCCGGCCGTGGGCCGGGTCGGTGCGCGACTACGTGCTCGGCACACGGGTCATCACCGGCCACGGCAAGCTGTTGCGCTTCGGCGGCGAGGTGATGAAGAACGTTGCCGGCTACGACGTGTCGCGGCTGATGGCCGG
The DNA here is from genome assembly GCF_044744955.1 of Pseudomonas sp. NPDC087185. Lineage (NCBI taxonomy): Bacteria > Pseudomonadati > Pseudomonadota > Gammaproteobacteria > Pseudomonadales > Pseudomonadaceae > Pseudomonas > Pseudomonas sp. NPDC087185. The sequence continues at coordinate 757,691 of NZ_JBIUZK010000003.1, forward strand.
CAGTTTCGGTTGCCTCGGCCTGCTGACCGAGGTGTCGCTCAAGGTGCTGCCACGGCCACGTGGATGCCTGAGCCTGCGCCTGCCGATGGGCCGCCACGAGGCCATGGCCGAGCTCGCCGAATGGGGCCAGCAGCCATTGCCGATCAGCGCCGCCTGCCACGACGGCGACGCCCTGTACCTGCGCCTGGAAGGCGGCGAGGGCTCGGTGCAGTCGGCCCGCCAGCGCCTGGGCGGCGAGGTGCTCGACAGCGGCTTCTGGCGCGACCTGCGCGAGCAGCGCCTGGCCTTCTTCGAGGGCCCTGAACCGCTGTGGCGTGTGTCGGTGCCGATCGCTACCGGGGAACTCGACCTGCCGGGGCGCCAACTGGTCGACTGGAGCGGCGCGCAGCGCTGGCTGAAATCAACCGCCCCCGCCCAAGCGATCCGTGAGCGAGTGGCCAACGTCGGCGGCCACGCCACCGGCTACACCCCGGGCGATGACAGCAGTGCACCGCTGCCCGCCGCGCTGATGCGCTACCACCGCGCCCTCAAGCAGCAACTCGACCCCCAGGGTGTATTCAACCCTGGCCGCCTGTACCCGGACCTGTGAGGCCACGCCATGCAAACCAACCTGAGCGAAACCGCCAAGCGCCTGGCCCGCGCCGAAGAGGCCGAAAGCATCCTGCGCGCGTGCGTGCACTGCGGCTTTTGCACCGCCACCTGCCCCACCTACCAACTGCTCGGCGATGAGCTGGACGGGCCGCGCGGGCGCATCTACCTGATCAAGCAAGTGCTGGAGGGCGAGCCGGTCACCGCCAGTACCCAGCTGCATCTGGACCGCTGCCTGACCTGCCGCAACTGTGAAACCACCTGCCCGTCGGGGGTGAAATACCATGACCTGCTGGACATCGGCCGCGCCGTGGTCGAACAACAGGTGCCCCGCCCGCTCGGCCAGCGCCTGTTGCGTCAGGGCCTGCGCGCCGTGGTGCCACGCCCGGCGCTGTTCAAGGCATTGACCCGCACCGGCCAGGCCCTGCGCCCGGTGCTGCCGGCAACACTCAAGAACAAGTTGCCCGCCCACGTAGCGCCACCCGGCGAACGCCCGGCAGTGCGGCATGCCCGCCGCGTGTTGCTGCTCGAAGGTTGCGTGCAGCCGGCGCTGTCGCCCAACACCAACGCCGCCACCGCGCGCCTGCTGGACCGCCTTGGCATCAGTGTAACGCCGGCCTTCGAAGCGGGCTGTTGTGGCGCGGTGGACTACCACCTCAATGCACAGGCCCGGGGCCTTGAGCGTGCCCGGCGTAACATCGATGCCTGGTGGCCAGCCATCGAGGCCGGCGCCGAAGCCATCGTGCAGACCGCCAGCGGCTGTGGCGCCTTCGTGCGCGACTACGGCCACCTGCTGGAGAAGGACCCACAATACGCCGCCAAGGCTGCCCGGGTCAGCGCACTGTCGCGTGACCTGGTGGAAGTGCTGCGCGACGAGCCGGTCGAACAGCTGGGCCTGTGCGCCGAACAGCGTCTTGCCTTCCATTGCCCCTGCACCTTGCAACATGCCCTCAAGCTCGGCGGCCAGGTGGAAAGCCTGCTGACCCGCCTGGGCTTCACCCTGACGCCGGTGCCGGACGGCCATCTGTGCTGCGGCTCGGCCGGGACCTATTCGCTGACCCAGCCCGAGCTGTCGCGGCAACTGCGCGACAACCGCCTCAACGCGCTGGAAAGCGGCAAACCGCAGGTCATCGCCACCGCCAACATCGGCTGCCAGACCCACCTCGACGGTGCCGGGCGCACGCCGGTGCGCCACTGGATCGAAATTGTCGAAGCCGCCCTGAACCAGGAGAACCGCCATGCATAGCAAGTCCGTGATCGGCCAGGCCGAGGTTACCCGCCTGCTCGCAGCCGCCCGCCAGGAAGCCCTGGCGCAACAGTGGAACGTGACCCTCGCGGTGGTCGATGACGGCGGCCACCCGCTGGGCCTGGAACGCATGGACGGCTGCGCGCCGGCCAGTGCCTACATCGCCATGGAAAAGGCCCGCAGCGCGGCGCTGGGGCGCAAGGAAACGCGTGATTATGAGCAGATGGTCAACGGCGGGCGCACCGCGTTCGTGACCGCGCCGCTGCTGACCAGCCTGGAGGGTGGCGTGCCACTGCTGATCGATGGCCAGGTAGTCGGTGCCATCGGTGTGTCCGGGGTCAAGGCCGAACAGGATGCCCAGGTGGCCAAGGCTGGGGCGGCGGCCTTGTGATCGACAGTATCGGCCTGTTCGCGGGCTTGCCGCGCGAAGACGCCGGTACTGAGCCCCTCATTTGAATCCACGTGAACAGCGAGACAAGCATGAACCAACTTCAGGTTGCCCCCCTCCTGCAACGCTTCATCGAAGACGAAGTGCTCCCAGGCACAAACATCGATGCCAGCACTTTCTGGCAAGGCTTCAGCACCTTGGTCCACGACCTCGCCCCGCGCAATCGCGAACTGCTTGCCGAACGCGACCGCCTGCAAACCGAGCTGGACACCTGGCACCGCCAGCACCCAGGCCCGATCGCCGACATGGCGGCCTATCAGGGCTTTTTGCGCCGTATCGGCTACCTCGTCGACACACCGGAGCACGTGCGTATCACCACCTCCCAGGTGGACCGCGAAATCGCCGAACAAGCCGGCCCGCAGCTGGTGGTACCGCTGAGCAACGCCCGCTACGCCCTCAATGCCGCCAACGCCCGCTGGGGTTCGCTGTACGACGCCCTGTACGGCACCGACGCCATCCCCGACAGCGACGGCGCTGCGCGCGGTCAAGGCTACAACCCCACCCGTGGCGCCCGCGTGATCGCTTTCGGCCGGCGCCTGCTCGACCAGTGCGTGCCGCTCGAAGGGGGCTCCCATGCCGAGGCCACGGCCTATGCCATCCACCAAGGAGCGCTGAAAGTGACCTTGAAGGATGCACGCCAGGTCAGCCTCAAGGACACCAGCCAACTGCGCGGCTACCAAGGCGACCCGAGCAAACCGAAGGCGATCGTGCTGCAACACCATCGGCTGCACCTGGAAATCCAGTTCGACCCGACCAGCGCCATCGGCCAGGCGGACCTCGCCGGGGTCAAGGACATCCTCGTCGAGTCTGCACTGACCACCATCATCGACTGCGAGGACTCGGTGGCGGCGGTGGACGCCGAAGATAAGGTCAACGTCTACCGCAACTGGCTGGGCCTGATGAAAGGCGACCTCAGCGAGCAGGTCAGCAAGGGAGGCAAGACGTTCACCCGCGCACTGGCCGAAGACCGCCATTATCAGGGCGCGGACGGCCAGCCGCTGACCCTGCCTGGCCGTTCGTTGCTGTTCATCCGCAATGTCGGCCACCTGATGACCAACCCGGCTATCCACGACCGCGACGGCCGCGAAATCCCCGAAGGCATACTCGATGCGGTGGTGACCAGCCTGATCGGCCTGCACGACCTGAAACGCCGCGGCAACTCCCGTGAAGGCAGCCTGTACATCGTCAAGCCGAAGATGCATGGCCCGGCCGAGGTGGCCTTCGCCGACCAGTTGTTCAGCCGTGTCGAAGCACTGCTTGGCGTACCACGCAATACGTTGAAAATGGGCATCATGGACGAGGAGCGACGCACCAGTGTCAATCTCCAGGCCTGCATTGCCAGCGCGGCTGCGCGCGTGGTGTTCATCAATACCGGCTTCCTGGACCGAACCGGCGACGAGATGCACACGGCCATGGAGGCCGGCGCCATGCTGCGCAAGGGCGACATGAAAGGCAGCGCCTGGATCCAGGCGTACGAGCGCAGCAACGTGCTGGTTGGCCTTGCCTGTGGCCTGCGTGGCAAGGCGCAGATCGGCAAAGGCATGTGGGCAATGCCCGACCTGATGGCGGCCATGCTCGAGCAGAAGGTGGCCCAGCCTCGCGCCGGCGCCAATACCGCCTGGGTGCCCTCACCCACTGCCGCGACCTTGCATGCGCTGCATTACCACCAGGTCGACGTGCCGGCCGTGCAGCAGCAACTGGAGAAAGTCGAATGGGCCTGCGAGCGCGAGCCATTGCTGCGCGACCTGCTGAGCATTCCGGTGAGCCCGGACAGGCCCTGGAGCGCCGACGACATCCAGGCTGAACTGGACAACAATTGCCAGGGCATCCTGGGATATGTGGTGCGCTGGGTCGAGCAAGGCGTCGGCTGCTCGAAGGTGCCGGATATTCATGACGTCGGCCTGATGGAAGACCGCGCCACCCTGCGCATTTCGGCGCAGCACATCGCCAACTGGTTGCACCATGGCGTGGTGGGGGCCGACCAGGTGGAGGCGACGCTGCAGCGGATGGCCAAGGTGGTCGATCAGCAGAATGCCGGTGATCCCGCGTACCGGCCGATGGCGGCTGATTTTGCCGGGTCCCATGCCTTCCGCGCAGCGCGGGAACTGGTGTTCAAGGGGCGTGAACAGCCGAGCGGGTATACCGAGCCGTTGCTGCATGGGTGGCGGTTGCGGTTCAAGCAGGAGATTCAGGGCTGATGTTGCGAGGGGCCGCTGTGCGGCCCATTGCCTTATTCTTGCGGATCAATCACCACCGGCTCACCAATGGCATAGAAATGCCCACCCGCCACATAGTGCAGGCTGCGCCATTGCGGGTCGGCCTGCTCATAGGCCCAGTGCCCATCGCGAAACACCCGGTCATCGGCCCAGGCTGCCACCACTTCGCCGATGAACAGGTCATAGGTGCTCTGGTTGTGCGGCTCGTCGATCACCCGGCACATCAACCAGGCCGAGCAGCCCTTGACCAGCGGCGCGGCATGACCTTCGACGTGCTCCAGTTCAACGCCGATGCTGGCCAGCTTGTCGGGGTGGTCGAACAGGCTGCGGGTGCCGACCTGGTGGGTCAACTGCGCCTGGGCGGCGGTCGGCACCTGGATCACGAACGCGCCACTGCCCTCGATCAGTTGCCGGGTGCGGGCGATCTTGTCCAGCACCACGGTGACTTTGGGCGGGTCGAAATCCAGCGCACAGGCCCAGGCGGCGGCCATGACGTTGTCCACGCCCTGGTGGCTGGCTGACACCAGTACGGTCGGCCCGTGATTGAGCAGGCGGTAGGCCTTTTGCAGGTCGACGGCTTGGAAGTGGCTGTTCATCGGTGTCCTCGGTCAGCACGCAATCAGACGGGCAATTGTGCCGCATCAATGAACCTGCGGCACTCATTCTGTATCTTCAGAAAATTCCTACCCACTCTCTCGGAAACTCCTTACTTGTCGAGCCCGGCCAGCGAAAACATGATCGGTACTCGCGATCCGAGGAAGCTGCCCATGCATCCACATACCCGCACCACTGCCGAACTGCGCGCAAGCCTGCGCCAGCTATTGACCCATGACGTCAGCAACCCGGACGACGACCCGCACCTGTCGGGCGTGTTGTTTTTCTGCGCCACCGACGAACGCACACGGCAGTTGATCGAGCGCATCGAGTTGTTGGCCAGCGAGGTGTTCTTCGACCCCTGCGGCCGCGCCATTGGCCCGCGCCTGCGCGCGGTTGCGGTCGAAGGGGTCTGCATCAAGCAGAAGCGCAAGGCGCCGGCTGATGAGACGGTGATCCGCATTGCATTGCGGGATAAGGGCTATATCACGGTGAGTACCGCACGCTTCTAAATCGCAACGCAGACTGTTGCTGTTGCTCTTGCTCTTGCTCTTCGAACGCAATGTCTCAGGCGCCACCAATTGCGACTTCAGGAGGCCGAAGCGAGGGAACCCCGAAGCGAAGCGTAGGGGCCGGATGACAGGAGCCAGCCTTTTTTGGTTACTTTTTGGGGCGTCTGCCAAAAAGTGACCCGCCGTAAGGGCGGAATGGTGAGTGAGTGTCGCCCTCAAAACTGGATATGTTCAAACTCATATGAACCAACGCCTGAGCTTTGGCTTTGGCGTTCAGATCAGATCAGATCAGATGAATATCCATTTGCCATGCAGGCGCTCATTCACGTTTCCACCCTCACAGCGGGAGCAAGAGCAGCCGATATCAGGGGCGGCGGCCTGTCTCTGCTACCTGGGCCGTCCAGGGTTTGACCTGCTCACTCAGCGACAGCCCCAGCCCCGGCCGGGTGGGCACCAGCATCCGCCCGTCACGGGTCTCCAGCCGCTCGTTGAACAACGGCTCCAGCCATTCGAAATGCTCCACCCAAGGCTCGGTGGGGTACGTCGCCGCCAGGTGCACATGCAACTCCATGGCAAAGTGCGGCGCAATCATCACCCCGGCCTGCTCGGCCATCGCGGCCACTTTCAAGTACGGCGTGATGCCGCCAACCCGCGGTGCATCCGGCATCAGGTAGTCGGCACCCCGCAGCTTGATGAACTCGGCATGCTCGGCCACGCTGGTGAGCATCTCGCCAGTGGCAATCGGCGTGTCGAACTGCTGGGCCAGGGCCGCATGGCCCTCTGCGTCGTAGCAGTCCAAGGGCTCCTCAATCCATACCAGGTTGAATTCCTCGAAGCGTCGGCACATGCGCTGGGCGGTCGGGCGGTCCCATTGCTGGTTGGCATCGACCATCAGCGGGAAGCTGTCACCCAGGTGCTCACGCACCGTGCAGACCCGGTGCAGATCGATCGCACAGTCAGGCTGGCCGACCTTGAGCTTGATGCCGCCAATGCCCTTCTCGCGTGAAAGGTCGGTGTTCTTCAGCAACTGCTCCAACGGCGTGTGCAAGAAACCACCCGAGGTGTTGTAGCAACGCACCGAATCACGCTGCGCCCCCAGCAACCGCGCCAGCGAGAGGTTGGCGCGCTTGGCCTTGAGGTCCCACAGCGCGACGTCGAAGGCACCGATGGCCTGGGTCGACAGCCCGCTGCGGCCCACCGAGGCACCCGCCCAGCACAGTTTGGTCCAGAGCTTGGCGATGTCACTGGGGTTCTCGCCGATCAGTGCCGGCGCAATTTCCTTGGCATGAGCGAACTGGCCGGGGCCACCGGCGCGTTTGGAGTAGCTGAAACCCAGGCCCTTGTGGCCATCCTCGGTCTCGATCTCGGCAAACAGAATAGCGATTTCGGTCATCGGCTTCTGCCGGCCGGTGAGCACCTTGGCATCACTGATGGGGTTGGCCAGCGGCAGGAACACCGAGGACACCTTCACGTAGGCGATGCGGTCGTTGTCGGCGGAGGGGCGTTGTTGTTCTTGTGCGAGCATGGGGCTCTCCTGAGGGTCGAGGTTAAGGTTCAGCGCAGCGGGCTGGTGGCCGCCGCGGGGGTGGATGCTTGCGGCGTCAGCGGGTCCTGCAGGCCATCGACATCCAGGCGCTTGAGCGGCCCGACGATGACCAGGTAGGCGAAGGCGCCCAGCAGGCCCATGGCGGCGACGTAGATCAGCGCGGCGTCGAACGAGCCCTTGCTGACCAGCAGGCCGATGGCGATCGGGGTGACGATGCTGGCGATGTTGCCGCAGAAGTTGAACATCGCCCCGCTGATGCCCATGGCACGCTTGGGCGAGACGTCGCCGACGATGCACCAGCCAAGGTTGCCGACCCCCTTGGCAAAGAATGCGATGGACATCACCAGGATCACCAAGGTTATCGACTGGGTGTAGTTGGCCACCACGATGCTGCTCGACAACAGCAAGCCACAGATGATCGGGGTCTTGCGCGCGGCAGTGAGGCTGAAGCCCTTCTTCAGCATCCAGTCCGACCACACGCCGCCGATCATCCCGCCCAGGCAACCGGCAACCGGCGGTATCGCCGCCACCAGGCCGACCTTGAGCAGGGTCATGCCCTTGGCCTCGATCAGGTAGGTGGGGAACCAGGTGAGGAAGAACCAGGTGATCGACGTCAGGCAGAACTGGCCCAGGTAGATGCCGACCATCATGCGGTTGCCGGCGATGCCACGCAGGCGTGCCCAGCTGAACGGGGTCTTGATATCGCCCATGTCGGGCAGGCCACCGCCCGCTTCGATGTAATCCAGTTCGGCCTGATTGACGCGTTTGTCACGGCGTGGCTCATGCACGCACTTGAACCACAGCAGGCCGATCAGGATGCCGGCCCCGCCGGTCCAGAAAAATACATGCTGCCAACCGAAGCTGTTGAGCAGCAATACCATCAGCGGGGTGAACGCCGCCAGGGCGAAGTACTGCGCCGACTGGAAGATCGCTGTGGCCAGGCCACGCTCGTGGCGCGGGAACCACATCACCGTCAGACGGTTGTTGGCGGGGAATGCTGGCGACTCGGCCACGCCCATCATGAAGCGCAGCACGAACAGCGCCAGGAAGGCCGAGCTGAACAGGTCGACAAAGCCCTGCAGGAAGGTGAAGGTCGACCAGATGATCAGGCTCATGCCCAATACCAGCCGCGAGCCGAAGCGGTCGAGGATCACCCCGCCCGGCAACTGCATGGCCGTGTACGCCCAGCCAAAAGCCGAGAAGGCAATGCCCATGGTCACGGCATCGAAACCGAGGTCGGCGCGCATGGCGGGGGCGGCGATCGACAGCGTGGCGCGGTCGACGTAGTTGAACACGGTGACGATGAAGATCATCGCCAGGATCAGGTAGCGGACGTTGGTCCTGGCTGCCTCTTGGGTTGAAGTGATCACTGTTGTTTTCCTTGTTGTGATGTTCGGCACTGATTCTGACCGATGAATGATTGCGCAATCATTCGTAGCTCAAAAAAACAGCCATCAGCAATAAGGCAGCAGGTGGCTGTGCAATTGATCTTACAATGATTGCGCAATCATTCAAGTGGGCATTCGTCGGTGCGGCGAAAAAATCAGGTGCTCTGGCGATCGATCAAGGTGAAGCCGGTGTCGACCCGCACGGGGTCGGCGCTACCTGCGGGATAGCTGAAGCGCTCAAGCAAGGCCTGTGCGATCTGCTCACCGATAAGCGTACCGTCGACTCGCACAGTGGACAGCGGTGGGTGTACCTGGGCGGCGCTGCTCAAGTCGCCGAAGCCCATCACGGCAAGGTCTTGCGGCACACGCAGGCCACGGCTGGCCGCCTCGGCCAGCACGCCCTGGGCGATGGTATCGGAGCTGCACACCACGACCTCGGGCTGGTAGCCCTGGTCGAGCAGTTGGCGCAGGCCAGTTCGGCCCACTTCGAGAGTCGCCGGCGGCGTGAGGATTTGTGTGGGGATGCCTTGGCAGCCATGCCTGGCCAGTTCCGCCACCAGGCTATTGCAACGGCGCAGGCCACGCGGGTCACCGATGCTGACCACGGCATAGCGCTGGTAGCCTTTGCCCAGCAGATGCCGGGCGATGGCCTCGCCGACGGCTTCATGGGAGAAGCCGACCAGCATGTCCAGTGGGTCCTCGCTGAGGTCCCACGACTCCACCACCGGGATGCCTGACTGGGCCAGGCGCTGGCGGCTGGCTTCAGTGTGCAGGGTGCCGGTCAGGACGATTCCATCGGGGCGCCTGCCCAGCAACGCTTCGATAAGCTTCTCTTCCTGCTCGGCGGAATAGCCGGTCAGGCCAAGCAGGGTCTGGTAGCCGGCGGCCGTCAGGCGGTCCATCAGCGCCTGCACGGTGTCGGCGAAGATCGAGTTGGCGATGGTGGGCAGCAGGATCGCCACCAGCCGGCTCTTGTTGCTGGCCAGGCTACCGGCAAGCATGTTCGACACATAGCCGACCTCGCGCACCGCGGCCAGCACCTTTTCCCGTGCGGCCTTGCTCACAACCTCAGGGCGATGCAGGGCACGCGATACGGTAATCGGCGAGACGCCGGCGACCTTGGCCACATCGATCAGGGTCGGGCTGGATTTGTGAGTGGCATCCTGGGGGGAGGTGCCGGGCTTCTTGGGCATGGTGTTTCCGGGTGGCGGGCGTGAGGGCAGCGGTAGAATTTAGCAAAGATCCGCTATCATCAGCACTCTTGCGTCCTGGACTCCCTCATGGAACTGCACATTCGCCTGGAAGGCCGCAAAGGCTTGGCCGACCAGCTCTACCAGCAGCTGCGCGCCGGCATCGACAGCGGCCACCTGGCCGCCGGCACCCAGTTGCCCCCTACCCGCCTGCTGGCCGAACAGCTGGGGGTGTCGCGCAAGACCGTGGCCGAAGCCTATTCACGGCTGACCTACGACAACCTGCTCAGCGGCGTGGTCGGCCGCGGCACTTTCATCAGCCCGCGCCAATCCGTGCGCAGCAGTGAAGCGCAAGCCGTGCCGCTGGCCGCAGCCGCTTCGCTTGAGCGCTGGCAACAACGCGCCACGGTCCTGGCCAGACGCACGCAGGAAGCCGCATCGCGGTATGACTTCGTGGGCGGTGCCTCGATCAAGTCGCAATTCCCCTTCGACCACTGGCGCAGTTGCCTGAACTACGCCCTGCGCCGTAGCCAGCGCCACCCCGAACGGCAATTCCCGGCGCAGGGCCTGCCCGAACTGCGCGAAGCCATCGCCCACCACATCGCCTACGCCCGCGGTGTGCACTGCAGTGCTGCAGATATCCTGGTGTGCAACGGTGCCCAGCAGGCCCTGGACCTGATTGCCCGGGTACTGATCGAGCCTGGCTGCCCGGTGGCAATGGAAGACCCCGGCTACCCGCCGGCACGCCAACTGTTCCTGGCCCTGGGCGCCCGCCTGCAGTCGGTACCGGTGGATGAGCACGGCATGTGCGTGGAGCAGATCGCCGAGGGCACCCGGCTGATCTACGTGACGCCGTCACACCAGTTTCCGCTCGGCATGCCGATGAGCGCACCGCGCCGCCAGGCCTTGCTGGACAGGGCCGCCGCGCTGGGTGCGTTGATCATCGAAGACGACTACGACTGCGAGTTCCGATATCAGGGCCCGGCTTGCGACGCCCTGCAGCGCCTCGACCAGCATGGCTTGGTGGCCTACGTCGGGACCTTCTCCAAGACCTTGCTGGCGGAACTGCGCCTGGGCTATGCGGTGCTGCCACCGGCAGTGCTCAGCGCCGCCTGCGTGGCCAAGCACCTGAGCGACTGGCACAGCCCCACGCTGCTGCAGTGGGCGCTTGCCCGGTTTATCAGCGAAGGCCACCTGAGCAAGCACATCCGCCGTTGCCACGACATCTACAGCGCCCGCCGCACGCGCATACTGGCACGGCTGGAGGGCGACCTGGCGCCCTGGTTCACTGCCGTACCGGCCAGTGCCGGCTTTCACCTCAGCGCGCTGGCGCAGCCGGGGGTCGATGTCGAGCTGCTGGCCAAGCTTGCCCGCAAGGTTGAAGTCGGCCTTTACTCCCTGGCCCCGTTCTTCAGCGAGGCCCCCGTGCGCCCAGGGCTGGTGTTCGGTTTTGGCGCCATCGAACTGCTGGATATCGACCCGGCGCTGGACCGCGTGCGCGATACCTTGCAACGCCTCAGCTGACGGTCGACGTTTGGCTTGCCTGCCTTGGCCGGGCAATGGCGGCAGCGTAACTGCGCGGCGCGAAGCACGTGGTCACCAGCAACATGGCCAGCACGGTGATGGTCAACAGTGTCCACGACGCCTGAAAATCGCCGCTGACATCGCGAAGCCAGCCGGTGACGTACGGCACGGTGCCGGTGATGATGAAACCGATACCCTGCACGAACGCCGCCAGGTTGCCCGCCTCGCCGGGTGTTTTCAGGTGTTCCAGGGTCAAGGTCAGGCTCAGGCTGAAGCAGGCCCCCAGGCCAAACCCGATCATCGCCACCCACACGGCCATGGCCAGGGTAGGCGCCAACAGCAAGCCAAGAAAGCCCGCCAGCTGGATCGACAACGCTAGCCACAGCCCAGGGCGACGGTCCACCCAACGCCGCAGCAGCAACGGCAAACCGAGTGCGCCGGCCACCTGGAAGACGGTCATCAGGCCGACCAGATCACCGCCGCCCTGGGCTGTGCCGCCATGCTCCAGGTGATAGGCCGGCAGCCAGGCAACCATGCTGGTGTAGCCACCATTGATCAGGCCGAAGTACAGCGCCAGCAGCCACGCCCGGCGCGTGCCGAACCAGTGCCCACCGGTAGCCCCCGCCAGTTTCGGTGTTGCGTCGCGCGGGTGCAGCGCGGCCCAGGCGAGTACCGCCAGCAGCGCCGGAATCGCCCACAGGCCAAGGCCGGCCTGCCAGTGGCCGAAGTACCCGCTGATATGCGGCCCGAGCACTGCTGCCAGCCCACCACCGCTCATCAAGGCCGCCGAGTACACGCCCATGGTTGCAGCCAGACGGCTGGCGAACCAGCGGTTGACCAGCCCCGGCATCATGCCCTGCACCACCGCTACGCCCAGCCCGGCCAGCACCGCACTGGCAAGCAGCGCCCAGGCGCTGTCCAGTTGCAGCCGCCACAGGCAAGCCAGAGCAATGGCCGCCAGTCCGCCGAGCATGCCACCGTGTTCGCTGATCCAGCGTCGCAGCCAGGGTTGCAGCAGCGGCACCAGGCCCATGCACAACACCGGCAACGCGGTCAGCAGCGCGGCCTGCTGGTAGCCCAGCCCGGTACTGGTGCGCATCGGTTCAAGCAACGGGCCGATGCTGGTCAGGATCGGCCGAAGGTTCAGCGCCAGCAACATCACCAGCAGTAGATTCAACGCACCTCTCATGGCCGACTTGCCTGCATCCACTGCATGAAGCGTACTTCGTGCATCGATCAATTCTCCTGATTCAAGACCGCTTCATTATCCCGACTCGCCGGGCCGGACAGAAATGAAGAGATTGGATGCACGTCAGTGCGCACCTGAATGGTGCAATTGGCCTCCTGGCAATGCGCAGGATTGGCTATCGGGCAGTCGGGCGGGCGGCGCTAAGGTAGCGCCATGTCCACCCCACCGTCTTTGGAGATCGTCATGCACAACCGTATCGAATGGGCCAAGCACTCACCTGATGCCTACAAAGCCATGGTCGGCCTGGAGCAGGCCCTGGCCAAGAGCGGCCTGGAGAACTCGCTGCTGGAACTGGTGCGCCTGCGCGCTTCGCAGATCAACGGCTGCGCCTATTGCGTGAACATGCATGCCAATGACGCACGCAAGGCCGGCGAAACCGAGGCGCGGTTGCAGACGCTGAGCGTCTGGCAGGAAACCCGCTACTTCACCCCGCGCGAGCGCGCAGCATTGGCCTGGGTCGAGAGCCTCACCCGTCTGCCTGAGCGGGGTGCGCCACAGCCGGAATACGACGCGCTGCAAGCGCACTTCGAGCCAGCCGAGGTGGTCAACCTGACCCTGGCGATCGCCACCATCAATGCCTGGAACCGGTTCGGCGTGGGGTTTGCCATGGTGCCGGCATAAACCACAAACAACGAAATACCGCCATAGATGGCGATTTTTCTGACAGTGAATTGCGGGCGGCGTTACTAGCATCGGCTTCCGACTCTCAACCGTGAGCGCTTTCCATGCGAGTAACACCCCTGACCTCTTCTGCTTCGGTGCTCTTGTGCGCCACCCTGGTTGCCAGTTCCGTGCTGCACGCCGAGCCCCTGACCCGCGACAACGGTGCACCGGTCGGCAACAACCAGCACTCGCAGACCGTTGGCGCTGCTGGCCCTACCCTGCTGCAAGATGTGCAACTGCTGCAGAAACTCCAGCGCTTCGACCGCGAGCGCGTACCCGAGCGTGTGGTGCATGCCCGCGGTACGGGCGCACACGGTGAATTCACCGCCTTCGAAGACCTTGGCGCACTGACCCAGGCGCCGCTGTTCACCCCAGGGCAGAAAACTCCGGTGTTCGTCCGCTTCTCTTCGGTGATACATGGCCTGCACTCGCCCGAGACACTGCGTGACCCGCGTGGTTTCGCCACCCGGTTCTACTCCAGCACCGGCAACTGGGACCTGGTAGGCAACAACTTCCCGACGTTCTTCATTCGCGACGCGATCAAGTTCCCGGACATGGTGCATGCCTTCAAGCCCGACCCGCGCAGCAACCTGGGCAACGACGCCAGGCGCTTCGACCTGCTGTCGCACATGCCGGAAGCCACCCGCACGCTGACGCTGCTCTACTCCAACGAAGGGACGCCAAAGAGCTACCGGCATATGGATGGCAACAGCGTCCATGCCTACAAGTTCGTCAATGCCCAGGGCCAGCCCACCTACGTGAAGTTCCACTGGAAGAGCCTGCAGGGCCAGGAAAACCTCGACCCCAAGGCCGTCGAGAACATTCAGGGCAAGGACTTCAACCCTATGACCCAGGACCTGGTCAGCGCCATCGACCGTGGCGACTACCCCAAGTGGGACCTCTACATTCAGACCCTGCGCCCGGAGCAACTGACGCGCTTCGAGTTCGACCCGCTGGACGCCACCAAGATCTGGCCTGATGTGCCCGAACGCCGGGTCGGCCAGATGGTACTCAACCGCAATGTCGACAACTTCTTCCAGGAAACCGATCAAGTTGCCCTGGCACCTTCCAACCTGATCCCCGGCATCGAGCCCTCCGAAGATCGCTTGTTGCAAGGCCGGTTGTTCTCCTACGCCGACACGCAGATGCACCGGGTCGGTGCCAATGCTGGCAGCCTGCCAATCAACCAGCCACGGGTGGCTGTCAACAACGGCAACCAGGATGGCGCACTCAACCCCAACCGCACCCGTGGCATGGTCAATTACGAACCCAGCCGCCTGCAGCCACGTACCAGCACAGAGTCGGCACGCTACAGCCAACTACCGGTAAGCGGGACCACCCAGCAACAGGGCATCACGAAGCAGCAAAACTTCAAGCAGGCCGGTGAGCTGTACCGCTCATATAGCAAAAGCGAGCAACAGGACCTGGTGAACAGCTTTGGCCAGTCGCTCGCCGGGGCCGACGCCGAGAGCAAGCACATCATGCTTTCGTTCCTGTACAAGGCAGATGCCGAGTATGGCGCGGGGGTGACCAAGGTCGCCAAGGGCGACTTGAGCCGGGTCAAGGCGTTGGCGGCCAACCTGGAGGACTGAGGTTTTTAGCCCAGGCCCTTTCGTGCGCTGCGTGCACGAAAGGGCCGATGCCGAGCGCTGGCTACCGCCCAACCAACTTCGCCCGGTAGCTGCCTGGGCTCTGCCCTGTCCACTTCTTGAACGCTCGATGAAACGCACTGGGCTCCTGAAAGCCTGCCTGCTCGGCAATCTCGGCAATACTCATCACCCCCTCACGCAAGCGCTCGAAGGCCATGGCACGGCGCACTTCATCCTTGATTTGCTGATACGAACGCCCTTCCCGCTCCAGCTGCCGACGGAAGGTACTGGCACTGATACCCTGCAGATTGGCCAGCGCCTCCAGGGTCGGCCACTGCCCGTAGCGCCGCGCGCGCAAATGGCGGTATACCTCGGCGACCACGCCATTCTGGTTGCGAAAGCGGATCACCAGGCCCTGCGGTGCACTGCGCAGGAAGGTCTTGAGCCCGCCGAGGTCCTGCACCACGGGCAGCTTCAAGTAAGCACTGTCGAACTCGACCTCGGTACGCCCGCTGCCCAGGCGCAGGTCTGGCCCCCACAGCAGCAGGTCGTCCTCCTGGGCCGGGCGCGCCACCGCAAGCTCAGTGCGGTCAATCGCGATGCGCCGCCCGGCCAACCAGCACAGCAGGCCGATCACCAGCACCAGGTAGGTTTCCTCGGCGTAGACCCGCGTCTGCGGGTTGGCAATGGCCGACTGTACGCTGATCAGCGCCCGGCCACCGCGCACCGTCAGGCTGCCACGCAGGTCACGCAGGAACAGGCCGAAGTTGCCCATGCATTGGCGCAGGGCCTTTTCCAGGTTCGGCTCCTGGATCAGGCCACGGCAAATCAGCGCGAAGCTGCCCAACGGCATGCCATGGCTGTCGAGGCGAAAGAATTCGTCATCGAGCAGGTGGATCAGCACCAGCCAGAGCTGAGCGAACGCCTTGGCCGGTACGCGGGCCTGGGGCTGGCCGAGCTGCGCCGGGTCGATACCCACTGCGCGCAGGTGCACATCACGCGCTTCGGGCTGATCGCGCAGGGCATGCAGCATGGCGTTGAGAAAGTACACGGCGACCGTATCGGTATCGCGCATGGCGGCATTCGCTGTCTATGCTGAGTGGCAAAAAGTGCCAGGTTGACTGAACAGATCCGGCATAGGCTGCAACAGTGCCTTTGCCTAGACTCGGACCCCATCCGGGATCGCCGGCCATTCTCGCAGAGCCTGGCCCGCTCCCGCCATGCCTTCGCAATCGGAGCCTCTATGAGCAGCGCAGAAATCTACGTCGTCAGTGCCGTCCGTTCCGCCATCGGTGGTTTTGGCGGTTCGCTCAAGGACCTGCCCTTGGCAGACCTCGCCACCGCCCTCTGCCGCGCCGCCGTCGAGCGTTCGGGTGTGGCGGCCGAACAGATCGGCCACGTGGTCATGGGCAGCGTCATCCCCACCGAGCCGCGCGACGCCTACCTGGCCCGGGTGGCCGCAATGAACGCTGGAATTCCCAAGGAAACCCCGGCCTTCAACGTCAACCGCCTGTGCGGTTCGGGCCTGCAGGCCATCGTTTCGGCCACCCAGTGCCTGCTGCTCGGTGACACCGACGTGGCACTGGCCGCCGGTGCCGAGTCCATGAGCCGCGGCCCCTACCTGCTGCCGCAGGCCCGCTGGGGTGCGCGCATGGGCGACCTGCAAGGCATCGACTACACCGTCGGCGTGCTGCAGGACCCGTTCGAGCATTTCCACATGGGCATCACTGCAGAAAATGTCGCTGCCAAGCACGGCATCACCCGCGAGATGCAGGATGAACTGGCCCTGACCAGCCAGCGCCGCGCCGCCCGCGCCCTCGCCGAAGGGCGTTTCGACAGCCAGATCGTGCCGCTGCAACTGAAAACCCGCAAAGGCACCGTCGAGTTCGCCGTGGACGAGCACGTGCGTGGCGATGTGACCGCCGAACAACTGGCCGGCATGAAGACCGTGTTCAAGAAAGACGGGACGGTCACCGCCGGCAACGCCAGCGGCATCAACGACGGTGCTGCCGGCCTGGTGCTGGCCACCGGTGACGCCGTGCGCCGCCTGGGCCTCAAGCCGCTGGCACGCCTGGTGGCCTACGCCCACGCCGGCGTCGAGCCAGAGCTGATGGGCCTGGGCCCGATCCCGGCCACGCGCAAGGTGCTGGAAAAGGCCGGCCTGAACATCAGCGACCTGGACGTGATCGAGTCCAACGAAGCCTTCGCCGCGCAGGCCTGCGCCGTGGCGCGTGCCCTGGACTTCGACCCGGAGAAGGTCAACCCGAACGGTTCCGGTATTTCCCTGGGCCACCCGGTCGGTGCGACCGGCGCGATCATCGCCACCAAGGCCATCCATGAACTGCAGCGCACCCAGGGCCGCTACGCGCTGGCCACCATGTGCATCGGCGGCGGCCAAGGCATCGCCGTTGTCTTCGAGCGCGTCTGAGGGAAGTGGCACCATGAACATTGAACACATCGCCGTGATCGGCGCTGGCACCATGGGCAACGGCATCGCGCAGGTGTGCGCGGTGGCCGGCTACCAGGTGCTGCTGGTGGACGTTGCCGACGCTGCGCTTGCGCGCGGCATGGCCACGCTGAGCAAGAACCTGGAGCGCCAGGTCAACAAAGGCACGCTCGACGCCGAGCGTGCCGAAGCGGCCAAAACCCGCATCCGCACCAGCACCGACTATGCCCAGTTGAGCACAGCGCAGCTGGTGATCGAAGCGGCCACCGAGAGCCTGCAGCTCAAGCAACGCATCCTGCAGCAGGTGGCGGCCCACGTCGCGGCCGACTGCCTGATCGCCACCAACACCTCGTCGCTCTCGGTGACCCAACTGGCGGCCAGCATCGAGCACCCCGAGCGCTTCATTGGCGTGCACTTTTTCAACCCGGTGCCGATGATGGCCCTGGTCGAGATCATCCGCGGCCTGCAGACCAGCGACAGCACCTACGCCCAGGCGCTGCTGGTCACCGAAAAGCTCGGCAAGACCCCGATCACCGCCGGCAACCGCCCAGGCTTCGTGGTCAACCGCATCCTGGTGCCGATGATCAACGAAGCGATCTTCGTGCGCCAGGAAGGCCTGGCCAGCGCCGAGGACATCGACACCGGCATGCGCCTGGGCTGCAACCAGCCGATCGGCCCGCTGGCCCTGGCCGATCTGATTGGCCTGGACACCTTGCTGGCGATCATGGAGGCCTTCCACGAAGGCTTCAATGACAGCAAGTACCGCCCTGCCCCGCTGCTCAAGGAAATGGTCGCCGCCGGCTGGTTGGGACGCAAGACTGGCCGCGGCTTCTTCACCTACTGAGGAGCGAACAGCATGCCCCCGGTCAATGCCGCGATGCGCTGTGCCAACTTTGAAGAGCGACGCGACCGGGCCATGGCACTGTTTGCCGAGAAAGGCTTCGGCCAGGTCAGCATGCGCGAGCTGGCGGCGCATGTAGGGTTGACCGCGGGCTCGCTGTATCACCACTTCCCCAGCAAGCAGGACCTGCTGTACGACTTGATCGAGGAGTTGTACGAGGAACTGCAGGCGACCCTGGAGCTTGGCCGCCGGGCCATGGCCCGGGGCGGTTCGGCGCTGTCGTGCCTGATTGCGGCGCATTGGCAGTTGCACGCCCAGCGGCCGCTGCAGTTTCGGCTGGCGGAGCGGGATTTCTGTTGCCTGACCGAAGCGCAACAGGGGCGCCTGGCGTCGTTGCGCAAGGGCTATGAGGCGGGATTGCTACGGTTGATTGCGCCGCAGGCGAAATTACCGGGGGATGCGCTGCTGGCGACGGCGCATGTGGTGGCGACGTTGCTGAACCAGTTGCCGGGAATGCTCAAGGGCTTGCCGGAAGAACAGGGCTTGGGGCTGATGGAGAGCTTGCTCGTGGGTGGAATAGAGCGGACGCTTCGGTAGCCATTCAGGGCCTCTTCGCGGGACAAGCCCGCTCCCACAGATGCACCGCCACGTCTGTGGGAGCGGGCTTGCCCCGCGAAGAGCCCTGTGTACTCAGCGCAGCAGGGCCTGGATCTGCTGATGCAGGGTATCCAGATCAAACGGCTTGGCCAGGATCGGCGCCTTGCGCGCGATCGGGCTGCCCGACTCTAGAATTTCCGCCGGATACCCGCTGATGAAGATCACCTTCAGGTCCGGTCGCAACTTCACTGCAGGCTCGGCGATCTCCACCCCCGAGATGCCACCGGGCAATCGAAAATCGGTGACCATCAAGTCCAGGTGCGGCTTGCTCGCCAGGATAGCGAACGCCTGCTCACCGTCTTCAGCCACCAGCACGTGGTAGCCCTCGCCTGCCAGGTAATCACGCAGGATCATGCGAATCGCCGGTTCATCCTCGACGACCAGAACCACATCTTGTGCATCTTCACTCATGACAACAACGCCTTGAAATTCATACAGTTGGCCATCTGACCCCAGGCTCAGGCAGAGGTTGCCCGCACCTGATCGTTTTGTTCTGTCAGCCCCGTCAGCGGTAATTGCAGGCTGAACGTGGCGCCCTTGCCCTCTTCACTTTCGACCTGAATATGCCCACCGTGGGCCTGGACAATTTGCTCCGAAATATACAACCCCAGCCCCAGCCCACCGCTGGCCTGCTGCGTGGCTACCCGCTCGAACTGCTGGAAGATCCGCTGCTGGTTGGCACCGCTGATGCCGATGCCGTGGTCTTGAACCTGCACCCAGGCTATGCCCTGACGCTCGAACACTCGGACTTCGACCGGCTGGCGTTCGCCATAACGCAAGGCATTGGACAACAGGTTGGCCACCACTTGTTCAATCCGAAATTCATCCCACTCACCGTACAGCGGCTCACAGCACTGCAGGTCGATGCGGGTGCCCAGCGCCGTGGCCTGGGCGGCGAAATTTTCCACCAGGCCACGCACCAGCTGGCCAAGGTCGAACAGCTTGGGCCGCAGCGACAGCTTGCCGGTGCGGATGCGAGAAACATCGAGCATGTCCTCGATCAGCCGGATCAGGCTGTTGATCTGCCGTTCGTCGCGCTCGACCATGGCCTGCAGCTTGTCCACGCTGAACGCGTCGAGGTTGCCGCGCCCCAGGTGCATCTTGCGCAGCTGGGTTTCCAGGATCAGGCCATTGAGCGGCGTGCGTACCTCGTGCGAAACAATGGACATGAAATCGTCGCGCATGCGCACCGCATGCTCCAGCTCACCGCGCGCCACCTGCAACTGGGCCAACAGCTGCTCCTGCTCCTGGCGGCTGCGTTCCAGGGCCTGCAACTGCCGGTCGAGCACTTTTCGCTGGCGGAACAGGTCGACGAACACCGAGACCTTGCTCTTCACCGCCAAGGTGTCGAGCGGCTTGTGCAAGAAGTCGACCGCGCCACTTTCGTAACCCTTGAAGGCATAGTTCATTTCGCGCCCGGCGGCGGTGACGAAGACGATCGGGATATTGCGGGTCTTTTCCGTGCCGCGCATCAGCTCGGCCAGCTCGAAGCCGTTCATCCCCGGCATCTGCACGTCGAGGATGGCCAGGGCGAATTCGTGCTCCAGCAACAACGACAAGGCGGCTTCGGCAGACTGGGCCTGGTGCACCTCGCGGTCTTCGCCCTGGATCAAGGCGTCGAGGGCCAGCAGGTTTTCCGGCAGGTCGTCGACGATCAGCAGTTTGGCGGTGATGAGGCTTAGCATGCGCTGGGTTCCAGGGTAGCGAGCAACTGCCCGATACCACTCAGAGAAAGAATATGGTCGGGCTGGTGCAGGGCCAATGCGGCCTCCGGCATCAGCGCCACCTGGGCATCACGGGGGTCCTGGACCACGGTCCGGCCGCCGCTTTTGTTGATGTAGGCAAGGCCTTTGGCGCCATCTTCGTTGGCCCCGGTCAGCAAGATGCCGAGCAGGCCTTCACCGTAGGCGTCGGCCGCCGAGATGAACAAAAAGTCGATCGCCGGGCGGGAAAAATGCACCGGCTCCTCCTGGCTCAGCGACAAGCGCAAATCGCGTTCCACCGACAGGTGATAACCCGGCGTCGCCACGTAGATCTGGCCCGCAGCGATAGCCTCTTTGTCACTGGCCTCGCGCACCGGCCGGTGCAGGCGCCGCTGCAGCACCTCGGCCAGGTGGCTGTGGCGGTCATCCGGCAGGTGCAGCACGCACAATACCGGGGTAGCGAACGCCGCCGGCAAATCGCCGAGCACCTGGAACAACGCCTGCACGCCGCCCGCCGAGGCACCGATCACCACCGCACGGATACCGTTCATGATTTGCGGTAGATCCGTTCGGGCTTGACCAGCGGCTCGAAGCGGTCGCTGTAAGCGGAAAAGTCCACCGATTCCTTGCTGCCCAGCACCAGGAAACCACGGTGGCACAACGACTCGTGGAACAGGCCCAGAGCCCGGTCCTGCAAGTCCTTGTTGAAGTAGATCAACACATTGCGGCATGACACCAGCTGGGTTTCGGAAAACACGCTGTCGGTGGCCAGGCTATGGTCGGCGAAGGTCACGTTGTCGCGCAGGCTGCCGTCCATGATGGCGTTGCCGTAGGCGGCCGTGTAGTACTCGGTAAAGTCGCGGCGCCCGCCGGCCAGGCGGTAGTTCTCCTCATACTCGTGCATGCTTTGCATCGAGTAGATACCTTGCTTGGCCCTGTCCAGCGAGTGCGGGTTGATGTCGGTGGCATAGATGATGGTGCGCTCGAGCAGGCCTTCCTCACGCAGCAGGATAGCCATCGAATACACCTCTTCGCCGGTGCTGCAGCCGGCGATCCAGATCTTGATCGACGGCCAGGTGCGCAGCAGCGGCACCACTTCGTTGCGCAAGGCAAGGAAGTGGCTCGGGTCACGAAACATCTCGCTGACCGGGATGGTCAGGAACTGCAGCAACTGCATGAACATGCCCGGGTCGTGCAGCACCCGCTCCTGCAGGGCCGACACCGTCAGGCAGTCGAACTGGCGCAGGGCATGGAGGATCCGGCGCTTGATCGAAGCGCCGGAATAATTGCGAAAATCGTAGCTGTACTTGAGGTAGATCGCCTCGATCAGTAGCCGGATCTCGATGTCGGTGTTGCGCTCGCTAGTCAAATTCGCTCCAGTTGCGGCAGCCACACGCGGATCAACGAGAACAGGCGGTCCAGGTCGATCGGTTTGGCCAGGTAATCATTGGCGCCAGCCTGCAGGCATCGCTGCTGGTCATCCTTCATCGCCTTGGCGGTCACGGCGATGATCGGCAGCTTGCGCCAGCGCGGTTGCTGGCGGATCAGCCGGGTCGCCTCGAAGCCGTCCATCTCCGGCATCATCACGTCCATCAGCACCAGGTCGATGTCGTCGTGCTGCTCCAGTCGCTCGATGGCCTCGCGCCCGTTGCGGCCGATCTCGACGATGGCGCCCTTGTGCTCCAGGGCACTGGTGAGGGCAAAGATGTTACGCACATCATCATCCACCAGCAGTATCTTGCGGCCCTCGAACACCTTGTCACGGCTGCGCGCGGTCTTGAGCATGCGCTGGCGTTCATGGGACAACTGCGATTCGACTTTGTGCAGGAACAGTGTCACTTCGTCGAGCAGACGCTCTGGCGAGCGGGCGCCCTTGATGATGATCGAGCGCGAATACTTGAGCAGGTCGGTTTCTTCTTCGCGGGTGAGGTTGCGCCCGGTGTAGACGATCACCGGCGGGAATGCGCGGATATCCTCGGCGGTCATGCGCTTGAGCAGCTCGTTGCCGAGCATGTCCGGCAGCTTGAGGTCGATGATCATGCAGTCGTAGATGTTTTCGCGCAGCAGCGCCAGGGCATCCTGGGCCAAGGCCACGGCGGTGATCTCGATATCATCGTCGCCAATCAGGCGGGCGATGCTCTCGCGCTGCAAGTCGTCGTCTTCCACCAGCAGGATGTGCTTGAGCTTCTGCGTCAGCTTCGCTTCCAGGCGGCCGAACACCTCCTTGAGCTCTTCACGGCTGGTCGGTTTGACCGCATAGCCCACTGCGCCCATGTGCATGGCCGCCTCGACGCGGTCTTCCACCGAAATGATGTGCACCGGAATGTGCCGGGTGGCGGCCAGTTCCTTGAGGCGCTGCAGCACGGTAAGGCCGGAATGGTCGGGCAGGCGCATGTCCAGCAGGATCGCATCGGGGATGTACTGCGCGGCCAGCGCGAAGCCCTCGTCGGCGCCCTGGGCCACCAGGCAGCTGTAGCCCAGTTCATGAGCCAGGTCGAAGAGGATGCGGGCGAAGTTCGGTTCGTCTTCGATCACCAGGATGCAGCGGTTGTCGAACGGTGCCCGCTCGCGGTCGTCGGCGAAGGCCGGTGCCGGCAGTTTCGGCGCCACCGCCAAGGCGACCTTGGGTGCTGGCGGCAGGGTGTCGACCGCCGGGCGCAGGCTGAGGGCCTCGACCTCATCGGCTTCGGCCTCGTAGCGCTCCGGCACGATCAGGCTGAACACGCTGCCCTGCCCCGGGCTGCTGTCGACACTGATCTGCCCGCCCAGCAAGTGCGCCAGGTCACGGGAGATCGACAGGCCCAGGCCGGTGCCGCCGTAGCGACGGTTGCTGCTGCCGTCGACCTGGTGGAAGGCGCCGAAGATCGCCTGCTGCTGGTCGGCGGCGATACCGATGCCCGAATCGCGCACAGCGAAGACGATACCGGTACCGGCCTGGTAACTGATGGCCATGCTGACCTGGCCGTGGTCGGTGAACTTGATGGCGTTGGACAGCAGGTTCTTGAGAATCTGCTCCAGGCGCTGGCGGTCGGTGAACAGCGTGACCGGAACCTGCGGCTCGACCTTGACCTCGAAGGCCAGGCCCTTGTGCTCGGCCAGGGGCAGGAACATGCCACGCAGGCCCTCGACCAGGCGCTCCAGCTGGGTGGTCTCGGGGCGCACTTCAAGCTTGCCGGCTTCGACCTTGGCGATGTCGAGGATGTCGTTGATCAGGTTCAACAGATCGTTACCGGCCGAATAGATCGACTCGGCGAACTTGACCTGCTCGGCGCTGAGGTTGCCCTCGCCGTTCTCGGCCAGCAGCTTGGCCAGGATCAGCGAGCTGTTGAGCGGCGTGCGTAGCTCGTGGGACATGTTGGCGAGGAACTCGGACTTGTACTTGCTCGAACGCTGCAAGTCGTCGGCGCGGGCCTGCAGTTCTGCCTGGGCCTGGCTCAGTTCGTCGTTCTTGCGGTCCAGCGCGTCGGTGCGCTCGGACAACTGCTCGTTGGTCTGCTCCAGTTCCGCCTGCTGGGTTTCCAGGTGGGCCTGAGACTCCTTGAGCACGCGCGACTGCTCTTCGAGCTCTTCGTTGGCGGTCTTGAGCTCTTCCTGCTGCACCTGCAGCTCTTCGTTGAGCTGCTGGGTTTCGGCCAGCACCTCCTGCAGGCGTTGACGGTAGCGGGCGCTTTCGATGGACATGCCCAGGTTGCCGCCGACCCGTTCCAGCAGCTCGTCGTCACGCGCCTGCAACGGGCGAAGGAAGCCCAGTTCGATCACCCCGTTGATCTGGCCATCATCGATGGCCGGCATCAACAAGGCACTGCGCGGCAGGCCGCTGCCCAGGCCGGAGCTGAGGCGGTAGTAGTCTTCAGGCAAGTCCTCCAGGCGCAGCAGGCGGCCTTCGCGCACCGCCTGGGCGAGCAGGCCATCATTGGCCGCCAGCACCTGTTCGCGGGCCTGCTCTTCGGCATCCAGGCCGTAGCTGGCCACGCGCACCAGGCGGCCATGGCCATCGCGCACGTACACCGCGCCCACCACACTGCCCAGGTAGCTGGCGAAGAAGCGCAGGATGTTGTCGCCGAGCATCGGCAGGGTCAGCTGGCCCAGCACCTGTTCAGCCAGTTGGGTCTGGCCGTTGCGCAGCCAGGCTTGGTTTTCCAGGCGCTCGGCCGAGCGTTGCTGGGCCTGGAGGTTGTCGTTGTAACTGTTCGACAACGCCAGCAAGTCACGACGCCCCAGGTACGCCAGCAACGCGCTGAGGCCGACGATGAACAGCACGAAGGCCGAAATGGCCGTCACCGTGACGCTGCTGACCTTCTCGTTACGCGCCATGCGCAGCTGCTGCTCGGTGCCGATCAGGCCGTCGAACTCCTTGCGAATCTCGTCAGTGATGCGCTTGCCGCGGCCGTTGCCCACCGATTCCCGGTAAGCGCCGCCATTGCGGCGCTGGCTGATCATCTCGCTGCCGAAATCGTTCCAGGCCTGCTGCAGGGCAATCAGGCGGTCGATGCGGTCGACCTGCTGCGGGTTGTCTTCGACCATACCGCGCAGGCTGTTCAGGCTGCCAAGGATCTTCGGCTTGGCCACCTCGTAGGGGTCGAGAAAACGTTCGTCACCGGTGATCAGGAACCCGCGCATGCCGGTTTCCATGTCGATCGACAGCTTGACCGTTTCGTTGGCATTACCGATCACCCGATCGGTGTGCTCGACCCATTGCATGGCCGACAGCAGGTAATTGATCACCGCGACAAAGGCCACGGCACCGAGCAGGCCCACCCCCAGGGGCAGGCCGATGTTGCGGCTCAACAGCTTGCGGAAGCTTTGCTGGTCCATCGAGGCTGCTTGAATCATGTGGAAACGCCCGAGCGAAAAAAATCCATTGAACAGTGTGGCGGCTGAAGCCTGTCATTGCATGCCGCTGCGCTCACCGGTTAACAAGCCAGTCTAACCAGCTTTGCCGGCTTCGGCAGGGCATTTAGCCAGTATTTGAAGGTGGCGATCGTCAAACGTTCCATCGTGTTGCAACGATCGGTATCCTCAGGGAACTTCTGCTGCCGCCTGGCGCACAGAATAAAGACATTCTTTTGGGACAGGATCACACAATGCACCTCTTGGTAGTCGAAGATGACGACATCGTCCGTATGCTGATGGTCGAAGTGCTCGACGAACTGGGCTATGCGGCCATCGAGGCGGAGTGCGCCAGCGCTGCGCTGAAAATTCTCGAAGACCCCAACCAGCCCCTGGCCCTGCTGATGACCGACGTTGGCTTGCCGGACATGCGCGGCGAAGAGCTTGCGGCCAAGGCCCGTGTGCTGCGGCCCTTGCTGCCGGTGCTGTTCGCCAGCGGTTATGCCGAAAGCCTGAACGTGCCTGAAGGGATGCACATGATCGGCAAGCCGTTCAGCATCGATCAGCTGCGTGACAAAGTGGTGGGCATCCTGGGCACGGCCGTGTAGGCGCAGTCAGAGCTCCCTGCGCAAGAGGTAGGTATCCATGATCCACCCCTTGCGCAGCCTCGCCTCCTCCCGCACCGCCAGAATCCGCGCCTTTACCGCCTGCAACGGCCCGGCGATCAGCACCTCGTCCTCGGTCCCCAGGTAAGCCCCCCAGTAGATCACCAGCTCAGGGTCGTCGAGCGCGGCAAATGCGCACTGCCCATCCAGCATCACCAGCACATTGTCGAGCCGCGCCTGCTCCGCCAGGCGACGACCCGGCAGTACCAGCACTGGCTCGCCGATCCGGTTGAGTGTTACCTGATGCCGCGCCGCCAGGGCCTGCACACTGCTGATCCCGGGGATCACCTGCAAGCGCAGCGATACCCCCTGGTCGCGGACCCGCTGGAGTATGCGCAGGGTACTGTCATACAGGCCCGGCTCGCCCCACAGCAAGAAAGCGCCGATATCCTCGCTGCCCATTTCATCGGTGATCAGCCGGGCATACAGCGCAGCACGCTGGCAATGCCAGTCCTGCACCGCTGTCACATAGTCGGTGGCCGCGCTATCGCGCCGAGGGTCCGCCACCTGCACCAGGCGGTAGCCGCCCTCGGGCCGGTAGCGGTCGAGGATGGCCTTGCGCAGGCATACCAGCTCGTCCTTGCCCGAACCCTTGTCGAGCACGAAGAACAGCGTGGCGCGGCGCAGCGCTTCGACGGCTTCATAGGTCACCTGGCGCGGATCACCGGGACCAATACCGATCAGCAACAGGTCTTTCATCACAGAGCCTTGGGCTGGAAACAGCAGCCATTGTCATCCGGCCGCTGGCCTTTGGCAAAGTGCGCTCAGAAGATCGAGAAGTTGTAGCTGACGATCACCCGCGTCTCATCCATGTCACGCGCCCATTGCTCGTAGCTGCTGCGATAGGTGGAGTTGCGCAGGCGCACGCTGACATCCTTGAAGGCGCCGCTCTGCACCTGATATTTGAACTCGGTGTCGCGCTCCCATTCCTTGCCTTCGGCGTTACTGCCCGGGACTTTGATGTGGTCGCCATTGATGTAACGGGTGAAGAAGGTCAGGCCGGGCACACCGAGGGCCTTAAAGTCGTAGTCGTAACGCAGCTGCCAGGAGCGCTCCTGGGCGGCGGCGAAATCGTTGACCTGGGCATAGTTGACCAGGTACGGGTTGCTGCCATCGAGGTACGGCATCGCGCTTTCGCCATACATGCGCTGCCAGCCCGCGCTGACCTTGTGCCCGCCCAGGCTGTAGCCGAGCATGCCGCTGAACGCGCGATGGTCGATTTCTCCTGCGCGGGCGTTGCCGATGTCGTCACTCTTGATCAAACGCAGGTCGGCCGAAAGGCTGCCGACGGCTAGCGGCTGGCTGGCCACCAGGCCAAGGAAATGCTGGCGGTAGATGTTCTCCAGCTTGGCCACCTGATACTGGGCGCTGAGCCGCTCATTGAAACGATAGTCCAGGCCGGCCAGATCGAAGTGGTCGGCTTCGATGTCGCAGGCATAGCGCTTGTTCTTGCAGTGCACGCGAATGTCCTGGCGATCGGTGGAATCGCGCGCGGTGTATTGGTTCAGACGGGCCAGGGTGAACTTCAGGTCATGCACTTCTTCAGAGGTGAGCATGGCGCCATGGAACAGGGTCGGCAACAGGCGACCATCGTTGTACTTCAACAGCGGCACGTCCGGCATCATCGAACCGTACTTAAGCACGGTGTTGGACACCTTGACCTTGGCCGCCAGGCCCATCTTCGCGTACTGGTCTGCGGAGCGCCGCGGGTCATGGCCGGAAGCAGGCAATAAACCACTGTTACTGTCCGCCGGGCTGGAATCGAGTTTGAAACCCAACATGCCCAGGGCATCCACGCCAAACCCTACCGGACCTTGGGTATAACCGGATTGCACATTGAGGATGAAGCCTTGCGCCCACTCTTCCCGCTTGGACGCGCCCTGGCTGGAACTGCTGTGGCCGTCACGAAAATCCCGGTTGAAATAGACATTGCGTGCTTCAAGCTTGGCACGGCTGTCTTCAAGAAAGCCGGCGGCTTGGGCCTGCGCGCCGGCACACAACAGGAACAGGCCGGCAACACGGCACCCGGGGGCGAGATTACGGGGGGCAAACATGCGAGGGAACATCCAAAGTAAGGCGAATAAACACGGTGTGGCGAACCTGTGCCACGCTGAGGTGAGGCGGCCGAAGAACACTCGACCATCATCTGAAATGATCGCCCGAAGGCTCTGGCATGGGCCATTGGACCATGGTCTACAAAGACTTGAATGGGCCACCAAGTACGTTGGAAATTACCGTTCGAAAAACTTGTAAAGTTCCCGCCTTACTTGGAAAAGTTTGCAGTTTACCCAACTGCTACTAATGTCTACACTCGATATCAGCGAACAGTTTCACCCACCCGCGTGGCCGGCGTTATTTCTTTCCCATGTTCGTCACGCCCCGCCACGGATGACGTACAGGAGTGAGTACAGTGTCCAGACTTGCAGAGTTTCGTGCTGCCGAAAAAGCGCTCCAGGAACAGATGGCTCAACTGGAAGCGCTGAAAAAGGATGCCGGCCTAAAACGCGAAATCGAATTCGAGCAGAAACTAGTCGGCCTGATGAAAAGCTATGACAAAAGCCTGCGCGATATCGTCGCCATCCTCGACCCCAAGGCCGTGACCCGCGGCGTAGCCAGCGCCCCCAAACAGCAACGCCGCGCACGCGTGGTGAAAGTGTACGAGAACCCGCACACCGGCGAGCTGATCGAGACCAAGGGTGGCAACCACCGCGGCCTCAAGGCCTGGAAAGAACAGTATGGGGCCGGCACTGTGGAAAGTTGGCTGCGCTGATGAAACATCAACGCTTGCTTCACACTTTTTTCACAAGAACTGGCTCAGTATCGAGACAGCTAAAGGACTAGCGACCCCATCACGCGCCCGCACATGCGGGCCTCTCTTCCAGCGCCCTGCCTTGTGCAGGGCGCTTTCATTTGCGCAATCGCTTCACTGCCGTATCATGGCCCCCTGTCTGTTCCGCTGGCCCCGCTGCCAGCCCCGTCTCTGGAGTACCCATGAGCCTGCACGATCTGCAAACCCTGCCGGGCGTCACCGCACAGCCTGACGCCGCCACCGCCCAATTCGTCTTCAACCACACCATGCTGCGGGTCAAGGACATCGAGAAGTCGCTGGACTTCTACACCCGTGTGCTGGGCTTCCGCCTGGTCGACAAGCGTGACTTCCCGGAAGCGGCATTCAGCCTGTACTTCCTGGCCCTGGTCGACCCGGCGCAAATCCCTGCCGATGACGCCGCCCGTCACCAGTGGATGAAATCGATCCCCGGCGTGCTGGAGCTGACCCACAACCACGGCACCGAGAACGACGCGGCGTTCGCTTACCACAACGGCAACACTGACCCGCGCGGCTTTGGCCATATCTGCATTTCGGTGCCGGACGTACGCGTTGCCTGCGCCCGCTTCGAGGCGCTGGACGTGCCCTTCCAGAAGCGCCTGGCCGATGGCCGCATGAACCACCTGGCCTTCGTCAAGGACCCGGACGGTTACTGGGTCGAAGTGATCCAGCCAGCCGAGCTCAAAGACTGACTGATCGGCTTGCGCTCGTCGGGCCGGGAACTCCCGGCCCTTTGCTGTGGTATATGAAGGTAACCGCTTCACTAGCCACAGCGAGGTAAGGACGATGCAATCTCTTCACTGTGAATACCGCGACCACACCATCACCGCCAGCGTGATGCCCCACCCCGACTCCCCTCTTCCCTACGCCGCCGGCTGCCTGATCACCGATCCGCAAGGCCACACCAGCAAGCGATTGTCGATGCCGATGAAGTTCTTCTCGGACCTCGAGAATGCGCAGCATGTGTCGCTGGCCCATGGGCGAGCCCTGGTGGATGAACAGCTGGACAAGGGGCATAAAGCCTTTTGATGGGCTGCTAAATATTGGCCCCTACGCGGGCAAGCCCACGAAGGGGCCAGTCCAGGCAGCCTAGATATCCCGTGCGTAAGCCACAGCAGCGTCAACCTGCTCCCGCGTGGGCCTGACCCCGGTATACAGCACGAACTGCTCCAGCGCCTGCAACGCAATCACCTCCAATCCGGTTATCACCGGTTTGCCCAGTGCCTGCGCTCGCCGAATCAACGGCGTAAGCGCCGGCATCGCCACCACATCGAAGACCCGCTCGGCCGCAGCGATGGCATTTTCGCTGAATGCCAGTTCATCGGCCTGTGGCCCGCCCTCCATGCCGATTGGCGTGACATTCACCAGCATTGGCGGGCACCGGTCACCCAACTCCGCCACCCAGCGATAACCACACATGTCCGCCAGTTGCCGCCCTGCTTGCTCGTTGCGCGCCACGATGACGCCCTCCCGGAACCCCGCATCGCGTAGCGCACTGGCAACCGCCTTGGCCATGCCGCCGCTGCCGCGTAGGGCAAAAGCGGTGTCCGGGGCAACCTGATGCTGTTCAAGCAACTGCCGCACGGCCAGGTAGTCGGTGTTGTAAGCCTTCAAGTGGCCGCCGCGATTGACCAGCGTGTTCACCGACTCGATTGCCGCGGCAGACGGGTCCACTTCATCGACCAGCGCCATGCAGGCCTCCTTGTACGGCATCGAAACCCCACACCCACGGATACCCAGCGCACGAATACCCACCACCGCGCCCGGCAGGTCATTCGTGCTCATCGCCTTGTAGTAATAATCCAGGCCCAATTGCTGGTACAGATGGTTATGAAAGCGCACGCCGAAGGTGCCCGGCCTGCCGGCCAGGGAAATGCACAGCACCGTGTCTCTGCTGGGAGTTACCGCCATAACCTGCTCCTTTTTCATACCTGAAACGTTTATGCAGCCTATCAGACCTCGCCACTTGTCGCCCCTTACACAACCTTTACCGTTCCCCTGTGCTCAGCTGACAGAGACCAGAGCCATAGTAATAGGGCCCCAAGTGTGGGGTTTGCCTTGCGAGGAAGTCTCATGAACCGTCTCATCCCTGGAATCGCCCTGCTGGTCGGTGCCCTGGCCATCAGCGGGCAAGCATCCGCCCACGGTGGCGGCGGTGGCTGGTATGGCCCAGGCCCGCTGCTCGGTGCGGCGGTGGTGGGCGCCGTGGTCGGGGCGACCGTTGCTGGCGGCCATGACCGTACTGTCTATGTCGAGCGCCAGCCGGCGTACTATCCGCCACCCCCTGTGTATGTGCAGGCGCCGCCTGCGCCAGTGTATTACCAGCCCTACTATGTGCCGGCACCACCGCCGCCGGTATACCGTAGCTACGGCCCGCCCCCGGTGTATTACGGCCCGCCGCGCTGGTGACCGTTGATAAAACTGATGAGCACTATTGAGCCTGTTGATTTCAAAGTGGACCGGCTGCTGCGTAAGGTAGGGCCATGTTTTACAGGAGGTCCCCATGGCCACTATCCAGATCATGTCCGTCATCGGCAGCGCCGTCCCCTCCACATTACGTGAAAAGGGCCTGCTGGCTTGCTGGTACCTGGTACGCAACGGCGAAGCGGTAAGCGGCCCGTTGGCCAGCCGCGCGTCGGCCCAGGCGCTGGCCGAACAACTTAAAGCCAATTGCCTGATCGCTTGACCGAATTTGTTGTGCGTTGCTCCCTACGCGTGTTCTGGCCCGCCCTTTGGCGGGTCTTTTTTTGCCTGTACAAACCGACGAACGGAGCGGGGATAACCGTTACAGCATGAAGCTTTTTTCATATCGACAAGGGGGTTCAACGAGCAATCGACAGCGGTTCAGCCATACTCCACAATGCGAGCGTTTTTTGGGGGAAAACCCTTGCACAGCCAACGACATACCAACTTTTAGTGAGCCTCAACGTGAAAACATCCCTGTCCATCCTCAGCCTGCTGCTGTTGCTCACAGGTACAGCGACCCTACCGTCGACCGCTGCTGCACAACCCCCAGCCCAGATTCAACGCGACCCTTCCAAGCTGCATCTGGCTTCCGGCAGCGCCCTGCTGATCGACCTGAACACCAACCAGGAACTGTATTCGAGCCACGCCGACCGTGTGGTACCGATCGCCTCGGTGACCAAACTGATGACCGCGATGGTGGTGCTGGACGCCAAGCTGCCCATGGATGAAATGCTCACCATGACCATCGCCAACAACCCGGACATGAAAGGTGTCTACTCGCGCGTGCGCCTGGGCAGTGAACTCAACCGTCGTGAAACCTTGCTCATCACCTTGATGTCCTCGGAAAACCGCGCCGCCACTACCCTGGCCAACCACTATCCGGGCGGCTACCCGGCATTTATCAAGGCGATGAACGCCAAAGCCCGCAGCCTGGGCATGGCGCATACCCGGTACGTGGAGCCGACTGGCCTGTCGACGCAGAACGTATCAAACGCCCGCGACCTGGCCAAGCTGCTGATGGCGTCGCGTAAATATCCGATGCTGAGCGAGCTGTCGACCACCCGCGAAAAGACTGTGGCCTTCCGCAAGCCCAACTACACGCTGGGCTTCCGTAATACCGACCACCTGGTGAACAAGAGCAACTGGGACATCAAGCTGACCAAGACCGGGTTCACCAACGAAGCCGGCCACTGCCTGGTGCTGCTGACGCGCATGGACAACCGCCCGGTGGCCATGGTGATCCTCGACGCCTTCGGCAAGTACACGCATTTTGCCGATGCCAGCCGCATGCGCCAGTGGCTGGAGACCGGCACAGCCAAGCCGGCACCGGCGGTGGCGATGCAATACAAGTCGGACCGGCAGAACAAAGGCCGCCTGGCTTCCGATTAACGCACCAGCAGGGCTGGCCAGCCGGCGAACGGGCCAGCCCTGACACCTTCAGGCTTGCGTGCTGACCATCGTGCCGGCACTGCTGCCGCCCGTCGTCTGCAAAGCTTCGAGCAACTGCGCGGTGGCGGTCATGATTTCGCCATTGATCGTGGCAATACTCGACTGCTTGGCGCTCACTGCAGCCGTCTTGGCAGTCTCGTCCATCTTCTGGGCCATCAGGTTGGCCAGTTGTTTCTGCTCATCGGCCAATTGCTTCTGCAGCTTCTTGATCATCTCGCGCAATTGCTTGATGTGTGCCGGTTCGGAGCTCTCGTCGCTTTGCTGTGCGCCTTGCGCCCCGCCGCCGCCCTGTGCCTTGCTGGTGTCCGCTGTCGCGGTCGCCCCGCTCTTCTGCGCGTCCTCGGTTTTTTCCGCTTCGCTGCTGGTGGCCGGGGTTGCGCTGACGGCCTGTGCCGATACGTTGTTGATAGTGATTGCCGAGATAGCGGTCATGTTCTTGTCCCTGCCTTGAAAATGGGTCCTTGCATTGACTTGCCTATCGGCGACCTTGCGCAAAACTTTAGGCTCGCAGCGCACCCCCTACGCTGAGCATCAGTAAATTCCCTACAACGTGGCTCGTTCCAACCAATGTACTCGCGCAGGCGCCGGAGCCCCGGCGGGCGCCCACATTCGACCATTATGGAATCGCAGCCATGAGCCAGTCTTCAAACCCGGAAACCATCAAGGATCTGATCGGCGTGGGCTTCGGCCCTTCCAACCTGGCCTTGGCCATTGCCCTGGAAGAACTTGCCCAGACCCAGGGCCACGCCCTCGATGCGCTGTTCATCGACAAGCAGAAGGACTACCGCTGGCACGGCGAAACCCTGGCCACCCAAAGCGAGCTGCAGATCTCTTTCCTCAAGGACCTGGTGTCGCTGCGCAACCCCACCAGCCCGTACAGCTTCGTCAACTACCTGCACCAGAAGCAACGCCTGGCCGACTTCATCAACCTCGGCACCTTCTACCCCTGCCGCCTGGAGTACAACGACTACCTGCGCTGGGCTGCCGAGCATTTTGCCACCCAGGCCGTCTACGGTGAGGAAGTGTTGCGTATCGAGCCCGAGCTGAAAGCTGGGCGCGTCGAACACCTGCGCCTGGTATCGCGCGATAGCCAAGGCCGCGAGTACAGCCGACGCACCCGCTCGGTGGTGGTCGGCAGCGGTGGCACGCCGAAAATTCCTGAAAAATTCGGTGCGTTCAAGGATGATCCCCGCGTCTTCCACCACTCGCAGTACCTGCGCAGCCTGAACAAACTGCCCTGCGCCGAAGGCAAGCCGATGCGCATCGCGGTGATCGGCTCTGGCCAGAGCGCCGCTGAAGCCTTCATCGACCTCAACGACAGCTACCCCTCGGTGAAAGTCGACATGGTGCTGCGCGGCTCCGCGCTCAAGCCCGCTGACGACAGCCCGTTCGTCAACGAGATTTTCTCGCCCGACTACACCGACCTGGTCTACAACGAGCCGGCTGACCAGCGCACCAAGCTGCTGGGTGAGTACCACAACACCAACTACTCGGTGGTCGACCTCGACCTGATCGAGCGCATCTACGGCATCCTCTACCGCCAGAAGGTCTCGCACCAGTTCCGTCACAACGTGCTGTGCCGTCGCCAGGTAGAGGCTGTGGTGGCGACCCGCGAAGGCATCGAGCTGACCCTGCGCGATCTGGCCACCGGCCAACAGCAGACTCACCGTTACGATGCCATCATCCTCGCCACCGGCTATGAACGCCGCTCGCATCGCGACCTGCTGGCACCACTCGCAGGCTACCTGGAAGACTTTGCCGTTGACCGCAACTACCGGGTACTGGCCAGCCCCAACCTGCAGGCCTCGGTGTACCTGCAAGGCTTCTGCGAGAACAGCCACGGCCTGAGCGACACCCTGCTGTCGGTGCTGCCATCGCGCGCCGCAGAGATCGGCCAAGCCCTGTATGACGACCTGGCACAACAACACGCCAGCGCCCAGCCAGCGGTCGCCCTGACCAGCGCCTAACGCCTTTGCGCTGCACATCAAGCCGGCAGGGTGCCTCGCGCACCCTGCCGGCTTTTTTCTTCTTGAAACATTTGCTTGCACTTAAAACGGCAGGATTTCCATTCTCATTCGTCTTTATAAATGCAGCCCCAGTGGTTGGGCATTTGCTCGACCCTCATTTTCAGAAGACCGACCGATGGCCAAATCACCGAAAAAATCCAAGTCCAAGCTGTGGTTCTTGGTCCACA
Source organism: Pseudomonas sp. NPDC087185 (assembly GCF_044744955.1). NCBI lineage: Bacteria > Pseudomonadati > Pseudomonadota > Gammaproteobacteria > Pseudomonadales > Pseudomonadaceae > Pseudomonas > Pseudomonas sp. NPDC087185. The sequence goes on from NZ_JBIUZK010000003.1 coordinate 792,522, forward strand.
GCTGGCTCGCACTGCCAATCTGGTTCTTCGTGCTGATCGTCTGCTTCACCGGCATGCTCGCCGTGGTCAGCCAGGAAATCGTCTGGCTGGCCAACCCGGACGTACGCGCCAGCCAGCCCGACGACACTGCCGAGCGCCTGAGTTTCCAGCAAGTGCTCGACGCCCTGCACCAGGCCGAGCCTGACATGGCCGTGCGCTCCTTGAGCCAACCGGACGGGGCCCACTTTGCCCTCAACGCGCGCGTCACCCTGCCCGATGGCACCACCCCGACGCTCTACGTCAACCCGTACACCGGCGCGATCCAGGGCAAGGTACCCGACTTCAACTTCGAAGCCTTTACCCGCGCCCTGCACGGTTGGTGGCTGGTGCCGTTCACCAATGGCTACAGCTGGGGCTGGTACCTGGTGTCGCTGCTCGGGCTGCCGATGCTGGCATCGTTGGTCACGGGGCTTGTGGTCTACAAGAAGTTCTGGAAAGGCTTTTTCAAACCGGTGCGTACCGGCCACGGCTCGCGCATCTTCTGGGGCGACCTGCATCGCCTGGCGGGGGTCTGGTCGATCTGGTTCATCGCGGTCATCTCGGTTACCGGCCTCTGGTTCCTGATCCAGGCGATCCTCGCCGACAACCACATCACCATTTCCAGCGAGCCGGTGGTACCGGTGATCGCCCGCGAGCAAGTGCCGCAGAGCAGCGATGGCGGCCCCGCGCCACGCATCGACCTGGACGAGGCCGCGCGTATCGCAGGCCTGGCCATCCCGGGCCTGGACATCAGTTTCGTCTCGCTGCCGGCCACCGCCTATAGCCACATCGACATGGGTGGGCGCGGCTGGTACCCGCTAATGTTCCAAAGCGCCGCAGTCAACCCTTACACCCGCAACGTCGACAGCCAGTTCCTGATCAGCGACCGCTCGGCCCTGGAGTTCGTCACCGAATCGATGCGCCCCTTGCACACCGGGGACTTCGGCGGCCTGCCGATCAAGCTGATCTGGTTCTTCTTCGGCCTGGTCCTCACCCTGATGGTGATGAGCGGCCTGCTGATCTGGACCAAACGCACCGCACAGGCTACCGCCGCAGCGCTCAAGCGCAGCGAGCGTTCGCCACGCACGCGGGCCCGCAACACCACCGTGGAGATTCAACCATGAGCCAGGCCCAGGCCGTGCCCGCCAGCGCGCTGAAACAGTTCTGGCTGAAGTGGCGCTTCCACCTCAATATCCTGCTGATCCTCATCCCACTGGGGTTCATGCCCAAGTATTTTGCCGACGCCAAGCTGTTTCGCGGCGACGCTGGGCTGGGCGCGAACCCGATCAGCAATATCCAAGTTGGCCCCTATAGCCTCGACCTGGCAGAGGTCAGGGACCAGCCGCCTCGTGCCGACGGCCCGGCGGGCTACTTCAAAAGCTTCAATGCCGCGCTGTGCAAGGCCTGCATCAACGAGGTCAAGGCCGTCTACCTGCGCATCGGCAAACCCCGCAGCCTGCGCGCAGCCGGCACCATCTTCTTCGGCGCGCCGTACCGCATGGGCACCAACCTGCCGATCCCGTTACGCACTCAGCCAGACGCCCAGATCTGGATCACCCTCGAAGGCTGGGATGGCAGCATGCACCAGGCATCGGTCCCCCTGGCCAAGGCTTCGCCGGCCACCGTGGCCTGGCTCGAGAAACAAGGAGGCAAACCATGAAACATCTGATGCGCAGGCTCGCCCTGCCCTTGCTGGTACTGGCCGCTGGCCCGGCCCTGGCGCACAACCCGATGTGCGACTGTGAAGCGATCGACGGCGGCCAGGTCAAATGCACCGGCGGTTTCTCGGACGGCAGCGGTGCCCCGGGCGTGACCCTGGACGTGATCGGCTATGACGAGCAGGTGCTAGTAGGTGGCAAGCTCGGCCAGGACTCGACCCTCACCTTCAAGCGCCCGGACGGCGAGTTCTACGTGCTGTTCGATGCCGGCCCAGGCCACGTGGTGGAAGTCGACCACGCCGACATCGCGCAACCATGAGCAGCCCGACCCTGAGCCGCACCCAAGTGGTGCGCCCCGCCGGTGCCGGGCATGAAACCCTCTACGTACTGCTGGTCAGCCTGTTGATCGTCATCGTCGCGGCCACGGTAGTGCTGCTGCGCGGTGAGCGCGAAGACGAGCAGGCCATCGCCAGCCACCAGATCGACGCCCGCCGCGACCTCACCGCCGCCGAACAGGGCCTCTTCACCGACCTGCGGGTAGCGTTTGACGAGATCCAGCTGCTGCGCGAAGAAACCGCCGCCGCGCCCAGCGTGCAGGCCATGGCCGAGGAAGGCCTGCCACCGTTCGTGGTGGATGCCGGCAGCCAGAGCCGCGGCAGCCACCAGTGGCAGTGGCTGCCGGCCGGTGCCTACCTGGGCCGCAGCCAGGCACCGCAGGTCGCCGGCAGCTTCCTGCTGATTCTGCCCGCTGACAGCAGCGGCGAGCCTGATGTCTGGCTGCGCCGCGACAGCGCCGCCGTGGTGCCGGACGACCTTGGCGAAGCTGCCCTGGTGGCCGCCGGCTGGCAGCAAGTGGTCAGCCATTACGACGCCGGGGTCACCCGCGAACACCGTCACTGAACCCAAGGAATTCCTCCATGTTCCGCTCCGTCTTCGCCCTGCTTCTGGCCTGTGCCCTGCCGTCACTGGCCTTGGCCGACACCGGCAAACCCCTGCGCATCGGCATCACCCTGCACCCGTATTACAGCTACGTGAGCAACATCGTCGGCGACAAGGCCGAAGTCGTGCCGCTGATCCCGGCAGGTTTCAACCCGCACGCCTACGAGCCGCGGGCCGAAGACATCAAGCGCATCGGCAGCCTGGATGTGGTGGTACTCAACGGCGTGGGCCATGACGATTTCGCCGACCGCATGATCGCCGCCAGCGAAAAGCCCGACATCAACACCATCGAAGCCAACCAGAACGTGCCGCTGCTGGCAGCCACCGGCATCGCCGCGCGCGGCGCCGGCAAGGTGGTCAACCCGCACACCTTCCTGTCGATCAGCACCACCATTGCCCAGGTCAACAACATCGCCCGCGAACTGGGCAAGCTCGACCCGGACAACGCCAAGTTCTATACCCAGAACGCCCGTGCCTACGCCAAGCGCCTACGCACCTTGCGCGCCGAAGCACTGGCCAAAGTGACCGAAGCACCCGGCGCCGACTTCCGTGTGGCCACCATCCACGCCGCCTATGACTACCTGGTGCGCGATTTCGGCCTGGAAGTGACCGCGGTGGTCGAGCCGGCCCACGGCATCGAACCCAGCCCTGCGCAACTGAAGAAAACCATCGACCAGCTCAAGGCGCTGGACGTCAAGGTGATCTTCTCGGAAATGGACTTCCCCTCGGCCTACGTCGAGACCATCCAGCGCGAGTCGGGCGTGCGCCTGTACCCACTGACCCATATTTCCTACGGCGAATACACCAAGGAAAAATACGAAGTGGAAATGCAGCGCAACCTCGACACCGTGGTCCGCGCCATCCAGGAGAACCGCGCATGACCGCTGCCGCCAACCTTAGGGTGGCCGGCGGGCCACGCATCGAGTTCGCCGGCATCGACCTGACGCTGGGCCGCACGCGCATCCTCGAGCAGGTCCAGTTCAGCGTCGCCGCCGGTAGCGTGCACGCCATCGTCGGCCCCAACGGCGGCGGCAAGAGCTCGCTGATCAAGACCCTGCTCGGGCAGATGCCGCACCAAGGCCAACTGACCCTGCACTGGCCGGGTGAACAACAGGTGATCGGTTACGTGCCTCAGGCCCTGGAGTTCGACCGTGGCTTGCCGATGACCGTGGACGACTTCATGGCCGCAATGTGTCAGCGGCGCCCGGCCTTCCTTGGCCTGTCGCGCCGTGTGCAGCCGGCAATCGACGCGGCGCTGGCCCGCGTGGGCATGCTCGACAAACGCAAGCGCCGCATGGGTGCGCTGTCCGGCGGCGAACGCCAGCGCGTGCTGCTGGCCCAGGGCTTGATCCCCGAGCCACAGCTGCTGGTGCTCGATGAACCCATGTCGGCGCTCGACGAAGCCGGTATCCAGGTGTTCGAGCAGCTGCTGCAGGGGTGGCGCCAGGCTGGCACCACCGTGCTGTGGATCGAGCACGACCTGCAAGCCGTGCTTCGCCTGGCCGACCGGGTCACCGGGCTGAGCCGCCAGGTACTGTTCGACGCCCCACCGGCCCAGGCCCTGACCCCAGAGCGCCTGCTGAGCCTGTTCTCCGTCCACCCGCGCAGCGAGAGCCTCGCCTGATGAGCTATGAAGCATTCCGCCAACTGGTCCAGGAATGGGCCGGCGCTGGCTACCTGCCGGAGGCCCTGGCCTACGGCTTCGTGATCAATGCACTGCTGGCCGGGCTGATGATCGGCCCGGTGCTGGGCGGCCTGGGCACCTTGGTGGTGGTCAAGCGCTTTGCCTTCTTCTCCGAGGCCGTGGGCCATGCCGCGCTCACCGGCGTGGCTATCGGCATCCTGCTCGGCGAACCCTACACCGGCCCCTACGGCAGCCTGTTCGGCTACTGCCTGCTGTTCGGCATCCTGCTCAACTTCCTGCGCAACCGCACTGGGCTGTCGCCGGACACGCTGATCGGGGTATTCCTTTCCGTGTCACTGGCACTGGGCGCCAGCCTGCTGCTGATGCTGGCCGGCAAGATCAACGTGCATATCCTCGAAAACGTGCTGTTCGGCTCGGTATTGACGGTCAGCGCGCAAGACCTGGTGGTGCTCGGCATTGTCGCCGCCCTGGTGCTGGCGCTAGCCCTGCCGTTGTACAACCGCATCATGCTGGCCAGTTTCAACCCGCAACTGGCAGCGGTACGCGGGGTGGCGGTGAAGACCCTGGACTACCTGTTCGTGGTGCTGGTGACGCTGGTCACAGTGGCCTCGGTCAAGGTGATCGGGGCGATCCTGGTCGGCGCACTGCTGGTGATTCCGGCCGCCGCCGCACGGCTGGTCAGCCAGTCGCTCAAGGGCTTTTTCTTCATTTCGGTGCTGATCGCCACCCTGAGCACGCTGCTGGGTATCCTGCTGCCGATCGTCTTCGACCTGCCGGTGCCATCCGGCGCCGCAATCATTCTGGTCGCCGGCATCTGCTTCGCCCTCGCCGCCCTGGCCCGCGCCCTCGTCCCCCGCCTGCAAGGAAACCCGGCATGACCCTCAAACAGCTGACCCTGGCCATGGCCCTGGTGGGCCTGCCCTCGCTGTCCTTCGCCACGCAAGTGCTAACCACCCTGCCCGTCACCCACAGCCTGGCCGCTGCCCTGCTCGACGGCACCTCGGTGCAGCTCAAGCGCGCCGCCCCGGCCAACCTGCCGGCCAGCCGCCAGCCTTCGTACTTCAGCAGCCGCGGCGGCGCCAGCCTGGCCAAAGCGGCGCAACAGGCCGATGCGGTGATCGGTGTGCGCTCGATCTGGCGCGACGACCCGCTGTACCCGATGGCCCGACGCAGCAACATCCGTATCGTCGAAATCGATGCCGCGCGGCCGGTGGACGGCGCGCTGCCGGGTATCGCGGTGAGTGGCGAAGACGCCTACGCCGCCTACCCGTGGCTGAACCCGACCAACCTCGGGCGCATGGCCGATGTACTGGCCAATGACCTGGAGCGCCTGGCGCCTGCCGACAAGGCGAAGATCCAGGGCAACCTGGCGGGCCTCAAGCGCCAGTTGCTGGCGTTGACCGCCAACAGCCAGACAGCGCTCGCCAAAGCCGACAACCTGACCGTGGTCAGCCTGTCCGAGCGCCTGGGGTACCTGGCCAGCGGCCTGAACCTGGATGTGGTGGAACAGGCGCTACCGGCTGATGGCAAATGGGATGAGGCGGCGCTCGAGGCGCTGGCAGAGCACCTCAAGGAGCAGGATGTGGCGCTGGTCTTGGACCATCGCCAGCCCGATGCGGCGGTGGCCGAGGTGATCAAGTCGTCCGGGGCCAAGCTGCTGGTGGTGGAGAGTGACCCGGAAGATGCGGTGGTCGGGCTCAAGACCAGTGTTGATCAGGTGGTCGGGGCACTGAGCGAAAGTTGATGCTGCCTGCTTGGCGCTTTCGCGGGGCAAGCCCGCGAAAGCGCCGGCACTGACAAAGCAGCGCTAACGCTTCATGCACCGCTGATAGCGCTCATCCACCCGCCCGGCAAACCACGCGGTGGTCAGCTTGCGGGTGATCTTCGGACTCTTCAGCTCGATCCCTGGGAGCACCGCCCTGGGTACCGGCTTGCCGGCCGCCGCGTCAGCCAGGGCGAATACCCCGCTGTACAGTTTGCTGTCCTCGAACGCCAGGCTGTCGCCCAACCCCAGTTGGCTGCGGATCTGCGGGTTGCGCAGCCCCAGTTTCACACCCAGTTTGCGCGCTGCCTGCTCGGTGCTGCCGGGCATGATCGAGCCTGGCGCGATCAAGTCGCCATCCAGCGCCAGCTCCACTCCCGTGACCTTGCTCAACGCAGCCTGGAACGCGGCATTGCGGCTGGCGTACCAACCGGCGTTGAAATCGGCAAAGCGATGCAGTTGACGCTCGTAGTGCGCCGGGTAGCCGAGCAGGTGACCAATACCGAAGTACATACCGCCACGGCGGCTGAAGACTTCCTGGCGGATCGTACCGTCGTAGGTATAGGGATAATCCTTGGCATGTTGCTCGGCAAACTCGACGCTGACCTGCATCGGCCCACCGGTATGCACCGGGTTGAGGCCACCGAGCAAGGTCTTGCCCAAAGGCAGACGCGCAATCACCTCATCGTACAGCGCGCTGAGCTGCTTCTCACTGCGCACCGCAAGGAGCCGCTGCTGATAGGTCTGGCCATTGCCCGAGGTGGTTTTCAGTGCACCGTCGACCAGCAAGCGCGGAACATGCAGGCTTGCCGCGCGGCGGTCGATCTCGGCGCGGGCAATACGCCCCAGGTTGGGCACCTGAGGGTCGGCATTGAACGTCGACTCCTGCTCGGTCACCGCCAAAACGGCGCACAGGTTGCTCTTGCTCGGGGTGATGCGCTGGGCTTCGAACGCCACCTGGATATCCTTGGCCCAGCCTTCGCGGTCCTTGGCCTGGGCAGGCAACAGCCGCACGAGCTGGGCACGCACCTTGGCCGGGTCGGCGTCGGGCTCTTCCTCACGACGCCCGGCGCACCCCTGCAGCAGCGCCAGGGCCATCAACCCTGCCGCCAGCAGCCGGCCGTTCAGGGCTGGTCACCGACCATGTAGGTCTTGCTGATGTGGCGGAATTGGGGGTGGCTGGCACTGCCCATGAGCTCGAACAGGACCATTTCCCGCGTGACGATATGCGCCCCGGCCTGTCGCATGCGCGCAAGCCCGGCCGCCTTGTTCGCCGGGGAGCGGCTGTCGCAGGCATCCTCGACCACGAACAGCTGCTTGCCCAGGCTCAACAGCCCGAGGACGGTCTGCAGCACGCAGACGTGGGTTTCCATGCCGCAGACGATCACCTGCTCACGGGCCATCAGGCTGGCGGGCAGGCATTGCGCCGCCACGCAGGAAAAATGGCTTTTCTCCACCACGTCGGCCGCTGGCGCAGCAGCGAGCAGCTCAGGCAAGGTGTGGCCCAGGCCTTTGGGATACTGTTCAGAGATCACCACCGGCAGCTCCAGCTCGGCAGTGGCGGCCAGCAACCAGCGCGCACGGGCGCGCGTGCCCGCGGGGTCACTCATGGCGCCGATGAGTTTTTCCTGGATGTCGACGGCCAGTAGCGTGGCCTTGTGAGGATCGATCAGCATGGTCTGGCTCTTGCCTGGGGAAAACCGTAGCCTCCCCCAGGCAAGCGGCGGCGTCAATCAGGCGCAGTGCCGATGGGGCGTCAGCGACTCGGCCAGCGCGGCCAGTACGCGATCTTCATGGTCATGGATGAAGAAATGCCTGCCAGGGAACATCCGCAACGTGAAAGCGCCCTGGGTTTCCTTGCCCCAGGCCAGCAGTTGCGCCTCGCTGGCCCGGTCGTCTTCCCCCCCGAGCACGTGCAGCGGGCACGCCAAGGTGGGCCGTTGGCGGTAGGCATAACGGCCGCAGAGCAGAAAATCAGCGCGCAGGATCGGCAGCGTCAGGCTCATCAACTCGGCATTGGCCAGCACTTCCTCCGGCGTGCCATTGAGTTCGCGCAACTCGTTCCTCAGTTCGTCGTCGGTCTTTGGGTCGCGCCAGTTCTTGCCGTCGTAGTCTTCACGCCGGGTGGGCGCTGCCGTACCGCAGGCGAACAACGCCACGGGTGGCGGGCAGCCCAGCGCCTGCAGTTCATGGGCCAGCTCGAAAGCCAGCAGAGCGCCCAGGCTATGCCCGAGCAGTGCATACGGCGCAGCGGCGGCCTCGCGCTGTTCGGCCGCCAATTGCCGGGCGAGAGCCTGCATGTCGGTCTGCAGGGGCTCACCCATGCGCGCACCGCGCCCGGGCAGCTCGACCGGGCGCACCTGCAACCAGGCCGGCAGCTTGCGCCGCCAGCGGCTGTAGACCATGGCGCTGGCCCCGGAATACGGCAGGCACAGCAGGTTGAGCGTGGTCACTGTGCGGCAGCGTCAGCCATCTTCTGGCGCAGGCTCAGCGGGCGCATGTCGGTCCACACCTCGTCGATGTAGGCCAGGCAGTCCTTCTTCAGGCCGCTCTTGCCCACAGCGCGCCAACCGTTAGGGATCGCCTTGTAGTCGGGCCAGATGGAATACTGCTCTTCGTGGTTGACCACTACCTGGAACTGAATATCGTCGCGGTCGAAAACGGAAGTCATTGCCTGTCTCCTTGAGTGATGGGTGCCGCTGCGCGCCGGCGCAGGGCGGCTCTCAGGTAAACGTAGGAAACTTCCGGAAAATTAGGACAGGATTGCCTAAACGTTGCGGCTTCATGCATCCCTCAGCAGGTCATGCGCATCCAGCAAGCGGAACGCCACCTGCGGATTGCGCTCCATCCCGCGCCGGATAGCCGCCGGAATCGACTGCCGGGTCTTGCGGCACAAGCCTGGCTGGGCGTCGAGTTCGATGACGATGCCGCGCATGGTGCGCACTTCGTTGTAGCCAGGGGCGACGTGCACGCGGATACCGAGGTTCTCGTACATTCTTGTTTGTAGATGCTGCAAGTCTTCCAGGTCCTTGAGGTTTTCCAGGCGCTCGAGCAGCCGTTTTTCCTCCTGCCGGGTCAGCAGGAGGATACGCTGCGCCGCGGGCGGCTGCTCGGCCAGCTGTTCGCGGCCGCAGTCACAGGCGCCAGGCGGGCAGGGTTGGCGGAGGGTGGGTGCTGTGCTCATGGGCCAAGCATAGCCTTTCATGAGCCATCCGAGCCGGCCAAAAAGTTTCCTGTCAGGATAAAAAAATTCATAAACAGCTAGACCGCACCCATCGTCTTCGCCTATAAATCGCCTAAAGGAAATTTATATTCCTAACAAGAAACACCATTTCGCCCTTGTGCCCGATCTGCCCCACTTCACCACGAGGCCCCGACATGCACCCCGCTCCCGATCACTTCATCCTGCGCGTCAGTTGCCCGGCCGTGTCCGGCATCGTCGCCGCGGTGACCACCTACCTGGCCGAGCACGGTTGCTACATCAGCGAGATGGCGCAGTTCGACGACGAGGACAATGGCCGTTTCTTCATGCGCGCGGTGTTCCGCTACAACATCGGCGTCAGCGCTGACACCGTACAACTGCAAGCGGGCTTCGCCGACGTCGCCCAGCGCTTTGACATGGACTGGAGCCTGCACAGCAGCGCCCGCCCCATGCGCGTGCTGCTGATGGTCAGCAAGTTCGACCACTGCCTGTCCGACCTGCTCTACCGCCACGCCAAGGGCGAGCTGGACATGCACATCACCGCCGTGGTCTCCAACCACCTGGACCTGCGCCCCATGGCCGAGCGCCAGGGCATTCGCTTCGTCTACCTCCCGGTGACCCAGGACACCAAGGCCGAGCAGGAAGCGGCGCTGATGCGCATCGTCGAAGACACCGGCACCGAACTGGTAGTGCTGGCGCGCTACATGCAGATTCTCTCCGACGACCTGTGCCGCCAGCTGTCGGGCCGAGCAATCAACATCCACCACTCGTTCCTGCCCGGGTTCAAGGGTGCCAAGCCCTATCACCAGGCCTACCAGCGCGGCGTCAAGCTGATCGGCGCCACCGCCCACTACGTCACCAGCGACCTCGACGAGGGTCCGATCATCGAGCAGGAAGTGCAGCGTGTGGACCATGCCCATGCGCCCGACCACCTCGTGGCCATCGGCCGCGATACCGAGACCATCGCCCTGTCGCGCGCGGTCAAATACCACCTCGAGCACCGGGTGTTCCTCAACCACGACCGCACGGTGATCTTCAAATGAACGCCATCCCCAGCGTCAAGCTGATCGACGGCAAGGCCACGGCGGCGCGGGTACTGGCCGAAGTTGCCGAGCAGGTCCGGGCCTTGCGCCAGGGCGGTGTGCAGCCAGGCCTGGCCGTGGTGCTGGTAGGGGCGGACGCTGCCAGCCAGGTCTATGTGCGCAACAAGGTGCTGCGCGCTGGTGAAGTCGGCATCCGCTCCCTGGAGCATCGCCTGCCTGCCGACACCACCCAGAGCCACTTGCTGACCCTGATCGACCGGCTCAACGGCGACAGCGCGGTCAACGGCATCCTCGTGCAATTGCCGTTGCCGGCGCATATCGACGCGCACAGGGTGCTGCAGGCGGTCAGCCCGCTCAAGGACGTGGACGGCTTCCACAGCGAGAACGTCGGTGGCCTGGCCCAGGGCCGCGACGTGCTCACCCCGTGCACGCCCAGCGGCTGCATGCGCCTGCTGCGCGATGCCTGCGGTGAGTTGCGTGGCAAGCATGCCGTCGTGGTCGGCCGCTCGAACATCGTCGGCAAGCCCATGGCTGCCCTGCTGTTGCAGGCCGACTGCACGGTAACCCTGGTGCATTCGCGCAGCCAGGGCATGCCTGCGCTGTGCCGCCAGGCCGACATTCTGGTGGCGGCCGTTGGCAAACCGCGCCTGATCGGTAGCGAGTGGCTCAAGCCGGGCGCTGTGGTGATCGACGTCGGCATCAACCGTATCGAGGAAGACGGCCGCAGCCGCCTGGTCGGCGATGTCGACTTTGCCGCCGCCCTGCCCCAGGTCGCCGCCATCACCCCAGTCCCCGGCGGGGTCGGCCCGATGACCATCGCCTACCTGATGAAAAACACCCTGCTCGCCCTCGACCTGCAACAGCAGGCCGCCCAACAGGAGCGCACCGCATGCCTTTCGCCCTGCTGAAATACGGCCTGAGCGCCGACTACCCGGTGGAAGTCGACCTGCCACCGCCCTGCGAACTCAAGCCGCGCTATGACGTGGTGATCATCGGCGGCGGCGGCCACGGCCTGGCCATTGCCTACTACCTGGCCAAGTACCACGGCATCACCAACGTCGCGGTGCTGGAAAAGGCCTACCTCGGCGGCGGCAATACCGCACGCAACACGGCGGTGATCCGCTCCAACTACCTCACCAGTGAAGGTGTGCGCTTTTACGCCGAATCCGTGCGGATGTTCCAGAACCTGTCCAACGAATTCGACTTCAACATCATGTATTCCGAGCGCGGCCAGCTCACCTTGGCGCACACCGACGCCACCGTGCGCGCCTTCCGCCAGCGCGCCGAGGTCAACAAGCACTTCGGCGGGCGCACCGAGATGATCGACCGCCAGCAGATCCGCGAGCTGGTACCGAGCCTGAACCTCGACCCCGGCCACCTGCCGGTGCTGGCCGGGCTGTGGCACATCGACGGCGCCACTGCACGCCACGACGCCGTGGCCTGGGGCTATGCCAAACAGGCGGCCAAGCGTGGCGTGGAGATCCATCCATTGACCGAGGTGCAGGACCTGCTGATCCGCAACGGGCGAATCGAAGCGGTCAAAACCAACCGAGGCACCGTCCAGTGCGGTTGCGTGGTGCAGGCGGTGGCCGGGGCCAGCTCGCTGCTGATGGCCAAGGCCGGCATCCGCGCGCCGATCCACACCTACCCGTTGCAGGCTATGGTCACCCAGCCGTTCAAGCCGTTCCTCGATCCGCTGGTCAGCTCCTCGGCATTGCACTGCTACGTGCAGCAAACCAGCCGTGGCGAGATCGTCTTCGGCGGTGGCTCCGACCCGTACCCGCTGTACAACACCCGCTCCACCCTCGACCTCAAGGAAAGCCTGCTGGCCCATGCCATCGAGATGTTCCCGTTCATGGCCAACGCCAAGCTGATGCGCCAGTGGGCCGGGATCACCGACATGACCCCGGACTACAGCCCGATCATGGGCCTGTCCCCGGTCGACAATTACTACCTGGACGCCGGCTGGGGCACCTGGGGCTTCAAGGCAACGCCCATCTGCGGCAAGACCATGGCCGAGCTGGTGGCCAGCGGCGGCAAGGTACCGGCGATGATCGCGCCGTTCGCCCTGGAGCGCTTCAGCCGCTTCCAGCAAGTCAACGAAATGGGCGCCACCGCGGCCAGCCACTAGAGGAACGCACGATGAAGCTCCTGACCTGCCCCTTGAACGGCCCGCGCAACATCAGCGAATTCACCTACGGCGGCGAGTTCAAGCCGATGCCTGACCCGGCCGGTTGCAGCGACGCCGAGTGGGCCGACTACGTGTTCAACAGCGACAACCACGCAGGCGTCGTCACCGAGTGGTGGCTGCACAACGCCTCCAGCTACTGGTTCCTCGCCGAGCGCCATACCGTCAGCGACCAAGTGCTGCGCACCTTCGACCCGAAAGACATCTTCGACCGTCGTGTCGACTTCACCCCCGCCACCCCGGAGATTGCCGGATGAACAGCCTCACTCGCCTCCCCGCGCCCATGGGCCTGCTGATCGACCGCGAGCGGCCGCTGCGCTTCATCTTCGATGGCCAGGCCTGCCAGGGTTTTGCCGGTGACAGCATCGCCAGTGCCCTGCTCGGCAACGGCCGCTGGCTGCTGTCGCGCTCGTTCAAGTACCACCGCCCGCGCGGGCCGCTGAGCCTGGCCGGGCAGGATGCCAACACGCTGGTGCAACTGCCCGACGAGCCCAACGTGCTGGCCGACATGCAAGCGGCCCACGACGGCCAGGTGGTCGAAGGGCAGAACTTCAACGGCAGCCTGGAGCACGACCGCGACGCCTACCTGGGCAAGTTTTCACGCTTCATGCCTGTGGGCTTCTACTACCGCTCCTTCTACAAGCCCAAGGGCATGTGGAAGGTCTGGGAGCCACTGATCCGCAAGAAAGCCGGCCTCGGCGTGCTCGACCTGAATTTCAAGCCACAGTACTACGACAAGGCCTATCTGTTCGTCGATGTCGCGGTGATTGGCGGTGGCCCCGCCGGCCTGCGCGCGGCGCTGGACGCTGCCAATGCCGGGGCCAAGGTGCTGCTGGTCGAGCAGCAGCCGGTGCTCGGCGGCTCGCTGACCTACGCCCGATTCGACATCGCCGGCACCCGCGCCGCCAGCGTGCGCCAGGAGCTGCTCGGCGCCGTCGAGGGCCACCCAAATATCCAGGTGCTGCTCGAGGCCACCTGCAACGGCTGGTTCACCGACAACTACCTGCCGGTGATCCAGCACCGGCGCCTATATAAGGTGCGTGCCACGCGGTGCCTCGTGGCAGCCGGTTCGTTCGACCAGCCAGTGGTGTTTCGCAACAACGACCTGCCCGGGGTGATGCTGACCAGTGCCGCGCAGCGGTTGATGAAGCTGTACGCGGTCAAGCCTGGTCAGCGCGCGGTGATCCTCACCGGCCACGACGACGGCTACTTGGCCGCCCTCGACCTGCAGGAGCAAGGCGTGGCCGTGGCCGCCCTGGTGGACATGCGCGCCGCGCCAGCCGACGCCGCCCTGGCCAGCGAGCTCAAGCGCCGCGATATTCCCCTGCACCTGGGCAGCACCGTTTATGAAGCGCTGCACGACCAGGGCATGCGCCATGTCAGCGGCGTCGACATCCGCCCGATCACCGGCCAGGGCAAGGTTGGCGACCACGGCCTGCGCCTGAACTGCGACCTGCTGTGCATGTCGGCCGGGTACATGCCGGTGTATCAACTGCTGTGCCAGGCGGGCGGCAAGCTGGCCTACGACGTCAACCGCGATGAGTTCGCCATCAGCAACCTGCCTGCCGGGTTGGCCATCGCGGGCTCGGTGAACGGCCGTCATCGCCTGGAGAATGTGCTGGCCGACGCTACCCGCTGCGCGGCCGACGCAGTCGCGGCCTTGGGCCTGCCTGCCCCGGCGCTGGCGACCTTCAGCCCCGAGGCCAAGGTCAATTTCCCCTGGCCGATCTTCCCGCACCCCAGGGGCAAGGATTTCGTCGATTTCGACGAAGACCTGCAGGTGCGCGATATCGTCAACGCGACCCGCAGTGGCTACCGCGACGTGCAACTGGTCAAGCGCTTCTCCACGGTCGGCATGGGCCCGTCCCAAGGCCGCCACTCAGCGCTGCCTACCGCCCGTCTGGTCGCGCAGGCCACGGGGCGCAGCATCAGCGAAACCGGCGTGACCACCGCACGGCCACCGTTCCAGGCCGAGAAGCTGGCCCACGTGGCGGGCCGCGCCTTCGCCCCCTACCGGCAGACACCCATGCACCGCCGCCACCTGGAAGCGGGCGCCAAGATGATGCCCGCCGGCATCTGGCAACGCCCGGCGTTCTACGGCAAGCCGGACCAACGCGAACGCTGCATGCAGGAAGAAGCCCGCCATGTGCGTGAGAAGGTCGGCCTGATCGACGTCTCCACCCTGGGCGGCCTGGATGTGCGCGGCGCCGACGCCGCCGAACTGCTCGAACGCCTGTACACTTTCGGTTTCGCCAAGCTGCCTGTCGGCCGCACCCGCTATGCCCTGATGACCAACGAGCACGGCGTGGTGATCGACGACGGTGTCTGCGCACGCCTGGCCGAGCAGCACTTCTATGTCACCGCCACCACCAGCGGCGTCGACCGCATCTACCAGCAGATGCTCAAGTGGAACGCGCAGTGGCGCCTGGATGTGGACATCACCAATGTCACCGCTGCACTGGCCGCCGTGAACCTTGCCGGCCCCTTGTCACGCCAGGTGCTGGCCAAGGTTTGCGAAGGTGTGGACCTGTCGGCCGAAGCCTTCCCCTACCTGGGCGTGCGCCTTGGCAAGGTGGCCGGCATTGCGGCGCGCATTCTGCGGGTCGGTTTCGTCGGCGAGCTGGGCTACGAGGTGCACGTGCCGGCACGCCATGCCGAACGCCTGTGGGACGCGTTGATGCAGGCCGGCGCCGGGCTGGGCATACGCCCGTTCGGTGTCGAAACTCAGCGCCTGCTGCGCCTGGAAAAGGGCCATGTGATCATCAGCCAGGACACCGACGGCATGACCCACCCGGCAGAGATCGACATGCAATGGGCGATCGGCCGCAAGAAGCCGTTCTTCGTCGGCAAGCGCTCGATCGAAATCCTCGAAGCGCAGCCGCTCAAGCGCAAGCTGATCGGCTTCACCCTGCCCCAGGGCAGCCCGCAACCGTTGGAGGGCCACCTGGTGCTGGACGGCGCGGACATCAGCGGCAACGTCACCTCCTGCGAGTATTCGCAAACGTTGGGGCAGGTCATCGGCCTGGCCTACGCCGGCGCCCACCAGGCCACCCCTGGCATGCACATTCCGATCCGCGTGGAGGGCGGTGTGATGGTGCATGCCAAGGTAGTGTCACTGCCCTTCCACGACCCCGACAACCTGCGCCAGGAGCTCTGAGCCATGACCAGCCTGAAGACCCAAGCCTTCTTCTCACCCGACCCGCTGGCCGAGTTGTTGCACCGCTGCGCGTTGACCGACCTGACCGATGTGCCGCGCGTTGGCTTTCGTGGCGGCGACACTGCGGCCTACCTGCAAGCGCGTGGCTACCGTTTGCCGCCACAACCTAACCAGGCGCTACGCCAGGACGACGGGGGGTGGGTGGCGCGGTTGTCGGCCAGTGAATACCTGCTGCTGGGCAGTTTGAGTGACCCGTGTGCAAGGGTCGCGGCCGAAGAGGCCGATTGGACGCAGGATGCCCAACGCAATTACCTGCTGCCGCGCCAGGACAGCCATGCGTGGCTGCAGCTGTCGGGGGAGCATTGCAGCGCGGTGATGGCCAAACTGTGCGGGGTTGACCTGCGTGCCGAGGCGTTCCCGGTCGGGGCTGTGGCGCAAACCTCGGCGGCGCGGATCAATGTGATTGTGGTGAATACCGCAAGTGCGCAATTGCCAGCGTTGCAGATCCTCTTCGATCGGGCGTCGCTGGCGTACTTCCGGGAGGCAATACTCGACTCCATGACCGAATTCGAGGGCGGCCCGATCGCGTTGGAAGCGCTGCCGGATAATACCCGCGAAGGGCCAGAACAGTCTGGCGCGGGACTATAGCTGTACCAGCCGCTCGCGCAGAAACTCGACAAACCCTTGCACCGGCCGGGCGACTTGCCGGTGCTGCGGGTACACCGCCGACAACTGCAACGCCGGCGGCGTCCAGTCGTCCAGCACGCTCACCAGGCGCCCATCGGCCAGCGCCTGGCCGACAATGAAGGTCGGCAGGTAGGTCACCCCCATTCCGGCAATTGCAGCATCCCGCAGCAGCTCGCCATTGTTGGCCCGCATCCGCCCGGTCACCGCAATGGCCTGCGCCTTGCCGCCGTGCCTGAACTGCCACTGCACCTGCCGCGAATGCCCATAGGGCAGGCAGTCATGCTCAGCCAGGGCCTCTGGCCACTGCGGCACGCCCCGCGCTTCAAGATAGGCCGGGCTCGCACAATACATCCGCTCGACACTGGCAATCCGCCGCGCGATCAGGCTGGAGTCTTCCAGCGCACCGATGCGCAAAGCCAGGTCATACCCTTCACCGATCAGGTCCACAGCCCGGTCACTGAGGTCCACTTCCACATCCACGTGCGGGTGCAAGCGCAGGAACTCGGTCAGCAGGCAGCCCAGATGGGACATCGCGAACGACAGCGGTGCACTCAGGCGCAGGGTGCCACGCAGGGCCTGATCCTGGCCGCTGATGTCGTGCTCCACCTGCTGCACTTCGCCCAGCAGGCGCAGCGCCGACTGGTAGTAATGCTGGCCCAGCGGCGTAGCATCCAAGCGCCGGGTGGAGCGGTTGAGCAGGCGCACGCCGAGGCGCTCTTCCAGCTGCATCAGGCGCCGGCTGACCGATTGCTTGGACATGCCCAGGCGGTCGGCGGCAGCGGTGAAGCTACCGGCTTCCATCACCTGGGCAAAGATGCGCATGTCTTCGTAGGGGTTCATTGTCTCGCTCTTGGTGACAGTCATACGCTTTATAGCGGCTTTTTCCCATCCATGCATCCGCCTAATCTACGCACAAGTCGCAGCGATGGCCCTGAAGGCCAGGCAAGACGCCCACTAACCGCATTTGCATAGAAAAGGATTCGCGCATGAACATTGTCCACAAAACCCTCTCCGCCAGCCTGCTTGCCCTGTCCGTCTCCAGCGCCTTCGCTGCCGGTAGCCCGGGCGTGGAGCAGCACACCCAGGCCTTCCTTGAAGCCCTGGAAAAAGGCGGTGGCAAGCCGCTCGAACAACTCAGCCCGAAAGACGCCCGCGCCGTGCTGACCGGTGCCCAAGCCTCGGTCAAGGTCGACCTGTCTGGCATCGAAGTGAAAGAACACACCCTCCAGGCCAACGGCGACGCGATCAAGCTGCAGGTCGTGCGCCCAGCCAACGTCAAGGGCGAGCTGCCGGTGTTCATGTTCTTCCACGGTGGCGGCTGGGTCCTGGGCGACTTCCCAACCCACCAGCGGCTGATCCGCGACCTGGTGGTCGGCTCTGGTGCTGTGGCGGTCTATGTGGACTACACGCCGTCGCCAGAAGCGCACTACCCCACCGCGATCAACCAGGCCTACGCCGCAACACGCTGGGTAGCCGAGCATGGCAAGGAGATCGGCGTGGACGGTAAGCGCCTGGCAGTGGCCGGCAACAGCGTCGGCGGCAACATGGCTGCGGTGGTGGCACTGAAGGCCAAAGAAGCCGGTACACCTAACCTGCGCTTCCAGTTGCTGTTGTGGCCGGTGACCGATGCCAGCTTCGACACCGGGTCGTACCAGCGGTTTGCCGAGGGGCACTTCCTGACCACCGGGATGATGAAGTGGTTCTGGGACAACTACACCACTGACGCCAAGGCACGGGAACAGATCTACGCCTCGCCGTTGCGGGCCAGCAGCGAGCAGCTCAAAGGGTTGCCGCCTGCGCTGGTGCAGACGGCCGAGTTCGATGTGTTGCGCGATGAGGGTGAGGCGTATGCACGCAAGCTGGATGCGGCTGGGGTGACGGTGACTTCGGTGCGCTATAACGGGATGATTCATGACTACGGGCTCCTCAACCCGCTGAGTCAGGTGCCTGAGGTGAAGGCGGCGATGCGCCAGGCGGCTGGGGAGTTGAAGGTGCATTTGCAGTAACTAGCCAAGCATTGAAAAGACCCGCTTAGGCGGGTCCTGCCCACGTAAGAGATCGCCCCAGCCGTGATGCTATCGCCATCAACGGGCCAATGGCCCTCCCGGCCCCGGCTTTCAAGGAGAATCACCATGCTCACTGTCCGTAACGCCCAAGACCGCGGCCTGGCCTTCCATGGCTGGCTGAAATCCTTCCATACCTTTTCCTTCGGCCACTACCGCAACCCGGACGAACAGGGTTTCTCCGACCTGCTGGTAATCAACGACGACCGTGTCATCGCCGGCAAGGGCTTTGGCGAGCACCCGCACCGGGACATGGAAATCTTTTCCTATGTGCTTGAAGGTGCCCTGGAGCACAAGGACACGCTGGGCACGGGCTCGGTGATTCGCCCGGGCGACGTGCAACTGATGAGCGCCGGGCATGGTGTGGCGCACAGCGAGTTCAACCACAGCCAAGCGCAGCCGGTGCACTTCCTGCAGATCTGGATCGTGCCCAACGTGAAAGGCGCCACGCCGCGTTACCAGCAGCAGCACTTCAGTGCCGAGGAAAAACGCGGCAAGTTGCGGCTGATCATCTCGCCGGATGGTGCCGAGGGGTCATTGCAGGTAAGGCAGAATGCGCGGGTGTATGCAGGGCTGTTCGATGGCGCGGAGCAGGCGAGCCTGACCTTGCCGGAGAGCCGCCATGGTTATGTGCATGTCGCGCGTGGCAGCATCGAGCTCAATGGGCAGGTGCTGCATGAGGGGGATGGCGTGCGGGTGCGGCAGGAAAGGCTGTTGCAACTGAGTAATGGCCATGATGCCGAGGTGCTGGTGTTTGACCTGCGGCCGCATGAGTTGCCCGGTATGCCTTGAAGTTCAGCGGTGACTGCAATGGCCCCATCGCCGGCAAGCCGGCTCCCACCGAACCCTGTGGGAGCCGGCTTGCTGGCGATGGCGCCCTTACCATCAACTCAGGGCTCGAACCCTTCGACAATGATGACCTCAGCCTTCGCCACCCCCTGGCGATGGCTGCACGCTTCCTGGTACAGCGCGGACCGATAACACGCCACCGCCTGTTCATACGAGTCGAACTCGATCACCACACTGCGCTGTGGCGTCGGCCGCCCTTCCAGCGCCTCGCTGCGCCCGCCCCGTGCCAGGAACCGCCCACCAAATGCAGCAAAGGCAGCAGGCGCCCGCTGGGTGTACTGCTGGTACTGCCCGGGGTCGGTCACGTCCACGTGGGCGATCCAATACGCTTTCATCCGCTGCTCTCCTGTTGCCAGATTATTTATGTATGATGGTATACCATAATAATCACCCTACCACAGTGAGCGTGCAGCATGGCTTTCAACAGCATCGAAGAACTCCTCGAGGACTACCGGCAAGGCAAGATGGTCCTGCTGGTGGACGACGAGGATCGGGAAAACGAAGGCGACCTGCTGATCGCCGCCGAGCGCTGTGAGGCCCAGGCCATCAACTTCATGGCCCGCGAAGCGCGTGGCCTGATCTGCCTGACGCTGACCGACGAACACTGCCAGCGGCTGGGCCTTGAGCAGATGGTACCGGCCAATGGCAGCGTGTTCAGCACTGCCTTTACCGTGTCGATCGAGGCCGCCACGGGCGTTACCACCGGCATTTCCGCCGCTGACCGAGCGCGCACGGTGGCGGCAGCGATGGCCGCCAATGCTCGCCCCGATGACCTGGTGCAGCCCGGCCACATCTTCCCCCTGCGCGCCCGCGAAGGCGGCGTGCTGACCCGCGCCGGGCACACCGAAGCGGGTTGCGACCTGGCGCGCCTGGCAGGTTTCAGCCCGGCCTCGGTGATCGTCGAGGTGCTCAACGACGACGGCACCATGGCCCGCCGCCCCGACCTGGAAGTGTTCGCCGCCAAGCACGGCATCAAGATCGGCACCATCGCCGACCTGATTCACTACCGCCTGAGCACCGAGCAGACCATCAAGCGCATCGGCGAACGCGAACTGCCAACCGTGCACGGCACCTTCCGCCTGGTCACTTACGAGGACCGTATCGAAGGCGGCGTGCACATGGCCATGGTCATGGGCGATATCCGCCGCGAGCAGCCAACGCTGGTACGAGTGCATGTGATCGACCCGCTGCGCGACCTGGTCGGCGCCGAATATGCCGGGCCGGCCAACTGGACGCTATGGGCGGCGCTGCAGAAGGTGGCCGAAGAAGGCACCGGGGTGGTGGTGATCCTTGCCAACCACGAGTCATCCCAGGCGCTGCTGGAGCGGGTGCCGCAGCTTACCCAGCCGGTACGGCCTTATCAGCGCGGGCAGTCAAAGGTGTATTCGCAGGTCGGTACCGGCGCGCAGATCCTGCAGGATCTGGGCGTGGGCAAGCTGCGCCACCTGGGGCCGCCGCTCAAGTATGCCGGGTTGGCGGGGTATGAGCTGGAAGTGGTCCAGAGCATCCCGTTCGAGCCGATCAGCGGATAGTCGAAGGGGCGTGACGTTTGTGCAGGGGCGGAGTGATGGCCGGTCGCCTCCCCCTCTTGCCAAAAGTTTGGAATACCATAATATGATATCCCGTAGACCTTAAAATCGCAGGCCGGCATCTACAATCACAAACGGCCACCGACACTTTGTTTTAGCTGCTCCCCGAATACTGTTGGCGGGCGCACTACCAGCCCCGCCTCGAATAACAAAAGCAACGAGGGCGTAACCATGCTGTTGAGCAAACGTGTAACCGCAGTGCTGTCCGCCAGCCTGCTGACCCTGGCATGTCAGGCCGTGCAGGCTGCCGACAGTCTCAATTTCGTCAGCTGGGGCGGGACCACCCAGGACGCCCAGAAAGAAGCCTGGGCCGTCCCGTTCAGCAAATCGACCAACATCAAAGTCGTCCAGGATGGCCCGACCGACTACGGCAAGCTCAAGGCCATGGTCGAGAGCGGCAACGTGCAGTGGGACGTGGTCGACGTGGAAGCCGATTTTGCCCTGCGCGCCGCCAGCGAAGGCCTGCTCGAACCCCTCGATTTCAACACCATCCAGCGCGACAAGATCGACCCGCGTTTCGTCTCCGACCACGGCGTCGGCTCGTTCTTCTTCTCGTTCGTGCTCGGCTACAACGAAGGCAAGCTCGGTGCCAACAAGCCGGTGGACTGGACCGCGCTGTTCGACACCAAGACCTTCCCCGGCAAACGCGCCCTGTACAAATGGCCGAGCCCCGGCGTGCTGGAGTTGGCCCTGCTGGCCGACGGCGTCGCACCCGACAAACTCTACCCGCTGGACCTGGACCGCGCCTTCAAGAAGCTCGACACCATCAAGAAAGACATCGTCTGGTGGGGCGGTGGCGCCCAGTCGCAGCAGCTGTTGGCTTCGGGTGAAGCCTCGCTCGGGCAGTTCTGGAACGGCCGCGTCTACGCCCTGCAGCAAGATGGCGCGCCGGTGGGCGTGAGCTGGAAGCAGAACCTAGTCATGGCCGACTTCCTGGTCATCCCCAAAGGCGCCAAGAACAAGGACGCGGCCATGAAGTTTCTGGCCAACGCCAGCAGCGCCGAAGGCCAGGCCGACTTCGCCAACAAGACTGCTTATGCGCCGGTGAACGTCGACAGCGTGGCCAAGCTCGACAAAGACCTCGCGCAAAACCTGCCGACCGCCTACGCCCAGGACCAGGTCACGCTGGACTTTGCCTACTGGGCGAAGAACGGCCAGACCATCGCCGCGCGCTGGAATGAGTGGTTGGTCAAATGAAAGTCGCCATCAACGCCCTGCACAACGCGCAAGGTGCCCCCACGGGCACCGGCGCTCCGGGAACGGCCCCCCGCCGCGAACCGCTGAACCGCCGTTGGAAAGGCAGCCGCAACCTGCTGCCGGCCCTGCTGTTTCTTGGCCTGTTCTTCTTCGCCCCGCTGATCGGCCTGCTGCTGCGCGGCGTGCTGGAGCCGGTGCCAGGGCTGGGCAACTACGAGCAACTTTTCGCCAACTCGGCCTATGCACGGGTGTTGTTCAACACCTTCTCGGTCGCGGGCGTGGTCACCCTGATCAGCGTGCTGCTGGGCTTCCCGCTGGCCTGGGCAATCACCCTGGTGCCCAACGGCTGGGGCCGCTGGTTGCTTAACATCGTGCTGCTGTCGATGTGGACCAGCCTGCTGGCGCGCACCTACTCGTGGCTGGTGCTGCTGCAGAGCTCGGGGGTGATCAACAAGGCGTTGATGGCGCTGGGCATCATCGATGCGCCGCTGGAAATGGTTCACAACCTGACCGGCGTAGTGATCGGCATGAGCTACATCATGATCCCGTTCATCGTGCTGCCGCTGCAGGCGACCATGCATGCCATCGACCCGATGGTGCTGCAGGCCGGCTCCATTTGCGGCGCCAGCCCGTGGACAAACTTCTGGAAGGTGTTTTTGCCGCTGTGCCGCTCGGGGCTGTTCTCCGGCGCGTTGATGGTGTTCGTGATGTCGCTCGGTTACTACGTCACCCCAGCCCTGCTCGGCGGTGCGCAGAACATGATGCTGCCCGAATTCATCATCCAGCAGGTGCAGTCGTTCCTCAACTGGGGCCTGGCCAGCGCCGCCGCCGCACTGCTGGTGGTGATCACCCTGGTGCTCTTCTACCTGTACCTGAAGCTGCAGCCGGAATCCCCGGTCGGCAACGCGAGGTAAACCGCCATGCTTCTGTCTCCCAATGCCATGGGGCGCCCGCTGCGCACGGGCCTGTACCTGACCACCGGGGTCATAGCAGCCTTCCTGCTGCTGCCGGTGGTGTTCATCATCCTGCTGTCGTTCGGCTCTTCGCAGTGGCTGGTGTTCCCGCCGCCGGGCTGGACCTTCAAGTGGTACGTGCAATTCTTTGCCAACCCGGAGTGGATGGACGCGGCCCTGGCCAGCCTCAAGGTGGCCGTGCTGACCACCCTCGCCGCCGTGCTGCTGGGCCTGCCCACCGCATTCGCGCTGGTACGCGGCCGCTTCCCCGGCCGCGAGATGCTCTACGGGCTGTTCACCATGCCGATGATCGTGCCATTGGTGATCATCGCCGTGGCGGTGTACGCGCTGTTTCTCAAACTGGGCTACACCGGCACGCTGTTCGCCTTCGTGGTCAGCCATGTGATCGTCGCCCTGCCCTTCACCATCATCTCGATCATCAACTCGCTGAAGCTGTTCGACCAGTCGATCGAAGATGCTGCGGTGATCTGCGGTGCCTCGCGCCTGCAGGCGATCTTCAAGGTGACCTTCCCGGCCATTCGTCCAGGCATGATCGCCGGCGGCCTGTTCGCCTTCCTGGTGTCGTGGGATGAGGTGGTGCTGAGCGTGATGATGGCCAGCCCCGACCTGCAGACCTTGCCCGTAAAAATGTGGACCACCCTGCGCCAAGACCTGAGCCCGGTGATCGCCGTCGCCTCGACGCTGCTGATCGGCCTGTCGCTGTTGGTCATGGTTATTGCCGCCGCCTTGCGCCGGCGCACCGAAGTCAACGCCTGAGTGCGCGGAGAGAACAACAATGAGTGCAGTGATCAAAGACAACGCGCACAACCAGACACTGGTCAGCCTGCGCGGCCTGAACAAGCATTACGGCGACTTCACCGCGGTGGACAACCTCGACCTGGAGATCCAGGACGGCGAGTTCCTCACCTTCCTCGGTTCCAGCGGCTCGGGCAAGTCCACCACGCTGTCGATGCTGGCCGGCTTTGAAACGCCAAGCAGCGGCGAGATCCTGGTCGAGGGCCAGTCGCTGGTGAACGTCCCGCCGCACAAGCGTGACATCGGCATGGTGTTCCAGCGCTACTCGCTGTTCCCGCACCTGAACGTGCGCGACAACATCGCCTTCCCGCTGGCCATCCGCAAGCTCAGCGCCGCCGAGACCAACAAGCGTGTCGACGCCATGCTCAAGCTGGTGCAGTTGGAGCCGTTCGCCCACCGCAAGCCCTCGCAGATGTCCGGCGGCCAGCAGCAGCGCGTGGCCATTGCCCGCGCGCTGGTGTACGAACCGCGCATCCTGCTGATGGATGAGCCGCTCGGCGCGCTGGACAAAAAACTGCGCGAAGACCTGCAGGACGAACTGCGCCAGCTGCATCGGCGCCTGGGCATCACCATCGTCTACGTGACCCACGACCAGGAAGAAGCCATGCGCCTGTCCCAGCGCATCGCCATCTTCAGCCACGGCAAGATCGTCGGCCTGGGCACCGGCTATGACCTGTACCAGAACCCGCCGAATGCGTTCGTGGCCTCGTTCCTGGGCAACTCGAACTTCCTGCATATCAAGGCCAGCAGCCAAGGCGCGGGCAGCTTCGAGGGCCAGCCGGTCGCCATCCGCCTGACGCCTGGCCTGGCTGCCGGTCAGGATGCACTGATCATGGTGCGCCCGGAAAAGGCCTTGGCGCTGACCACCGAACAGGCGGCGCGCGAACCGTTGCCCACAGGCTGGAACGAGGTCATTGCCAAGGTCGGCGAAGTGCTGTTCCTCGGCGAAAGCCAGACCTGCCACGTCATGACCCCAGGCGGTACTGAACTGACCGTGAAAGCGTTGTCGGCTGCGGGCATGCCGATGCAACCGGGCGATACCGTGAAGGTGCGCTGGGCGGTGGCCGATGCCTGCATCTACACCGAGTGGGCGCAAAGCGACCTGAGCAAATCGGCCGGCGCGCACTAGCCGCCAGCCACAGGTAAACGATTGACGCGCGCTCCGACCAATGGTCAGATGCGCGCCAGTTTCAGGTGTCCTGCGCCGCCGTGCGCAGGGTGAAACGGGAAGCCGGTGCGTCGTGTTCCACGACCAGTCCGGCGCTGCCCCCGCAACGGTAAGCGAGCGATGCCTTCGACACACCACTGTGCACCTGCATGGGAAGGTGAAGGCCTCATGACCCTCGCAAGCCCGGAGACCGGCCTGAAGCTTCACTTGGCAACCCGCGGTGGGCGGGCGCAGGCCGGTATCCGCGTGCGCGCCTGCGTGCGTGGTTGTGCCTTTGCGTGTTTTCCACCGGGATCCATTCATTCCTGCAGTCAGTGGAAAGACATGTCCCGTTTCTTCAAGCTTCCCCCTCTGGCGGCCTGCCTGGCCGTCGCCCTGCCAGCCCTGGCCGATGACCATGGCAGCCCCGTCCTGGCGCTGCCTTCCACGGCCATCACCGACACCCGCGATGAACAGACGGTCGACCTGGCCACGCCGACCCAGGCCGGCTCACGGCTGAACCTCAGCGCCCTGGAAACGCCGGCCAGCACCAGCAGCATTACCGCCGAACTCATTCAGCAGCGCAACAACCTCACCGTGCAGGACGCCGTGACCCGCTCGCCGGGCATCACCTTCATCGGTAGCCCAGGCGACGGCGGCACGGGGCTCTCGGCCCGTGGCTTTACCGGGCACGGTTCGGTGATGACGCTGTTCGACGGCACACGCCTGTATACCGGTGCCGGCACCCAGACCTTCCCGGTCGACCCGTGGATGGTCGAGCGCATCGACGTGCTCCGGGGCCCGGCTTCGGTGCTGTATGGCGAAGGGGCCACGGGCGCTGTGGTCAACGTGATCCCGAAAAAGCCCTTCAGCGGTGACCTGCGCAACCACGTGCGTTTGGGCTATGGCTCCTGGGACCGCCAGCAGCTGGGCCTGGACAGCGGCGGCAGCCTCAGCGAGCGGCTGAGCTACCGCCTCACCCTCAACCAGCAGGCGGGCAACGGCTGGGTCGACCGCACCGACTCGCGCAGCCTGAGCCTCAGCGCCGCGCTGCGTTTTGACGCCACGCACGACCTGAGCTTCACCCTGGCCCATGAGCGCGGCGATGCCCAGCCTGCCAACGACTACGGCACGCCGCTGATCGACGGCCACTACCGCAGCAGCCTGCGCAAGAAGAACTACAACATCCAGAACGACGTGCAACGCTACCACGACGAATGGACCCGCTTTACCACCGACTGGACGATCAACGACCAGCTCAGTACCAGCAACCAGCTCTATTACATCAAGAGCCGCCGCCACTGGCGCAATGCCGAAGACTACAGCTGGGACGCCGACCGTGAGCAGCTGCTGCGCCAGAGCTACCTGGAAATCAAGCACAACCAGGAGCAGATCGGCGACCGCCAGACCTTCACCTTCGACCACTCGCTGTTGGGCCTGGCCAGCAAGACCGTGCTCGGCGCCGAGTACAACAAGGTGCGCTTCAACGTCGACAGCAACACACCGTACAACGATGTCGGCGGCGACTACATCGACCCGTGGCAGCCGACACCTGGGTACTTCCACAGCGATTCGCCGACGCGCCCGCAAACCCTCTCCAGCACCCACACCTTCGCCCTGTTCGCCGAGAACCGCCTGCAACTGACCGAGCGCCTGTCGCTGGTGACCGGCGTGCGCCGCGACCAGCACCACATCGACCGCGACAACCTCACCGACGGCACCCGCAGCGACCGCAGCCTGCAAGGCGGCAACTGGCGCGCCGGGCTGGTGTTCGCCGCCACCGACAACCTGTCGCT
This sequence comes from Pseudomonas sp. NPDC087185, assembly GCF_044744955.1. NCBI lineage: Bacteria > Pseudomonadati > Pseudomonadota > Gammaproteobacteria > Pseudomonadales > Pseudomonadaceae > Pseudomonas > Pseudomonas sp. NPDC087185. The sequence goes on from NZ_JBIUZK010000003.1 coordinate 819,231, forward strand.
GTACGGCCAGTACTCCACCAGCGAGGACGGGGTGAACAACCTGATCAGCCTCAGCCCGGCGCAGATGAACTACGACCTGACCGAGTCCAAGCAGACTGAACTGGGCGTCAAACAGCGCTTCTGGGACGGGCGCGGGGAGTGGACGCTGGCCGCCTTCCACATCGTCAAGAACAAGCTGCTGGTGGACGACCCGCTGACCCACGAAAAGCAGCAGGCCGGGCAGCAGACCTCAGATGGCCTGGAGGCGACCCTGGCGCTGGCCTTGCCGCGACAGTGGCAGGTCGCGGCCAATGCCTCGGTGGTGCGCGCCCGGTATGACGACTTCGACGAAATGGTCGCCGGCGTGGCGCACGACCGCAGCGGCAACCGCCCGGCCAACGTGCCCCGGCGCACGGCCAACCTGTGGTTGAGCAAAGGCTTCGGCCAGCAAGTGGACGCCGGCATTGGCGCGCGCTTTGTGGATGAGCGCTATGCCAATACCGCCAATACCCAGAGTGCGCCGGGATACACCGTGGTCGATGCCAACATTGGCTGGCAGGTGCTGCCGGACGTGCGGCTGGGGTTGCAGGTGAACAACCTGTTCGACCGAGAATACGTGGCTTCGGCCTTCAGTGGCACGCAATGGATCATGGGCGTGCCGCGCTCGTATTTTGCCACCGTGGATTACAGCTTCTGATTTGAGTCAGCAGGTCCGGCCTGTTCGCGCAAAAAGCCCGCCCCCACAGTGACTGCAGAAATGTGTGGAACCTGTGGGCGCCGGCTGGTCCCGCGAACAGGCCGGTATGAACACCCAAAAAACCACTACCAGGCCTTCATTAAATAGTTATAAGATAACGTTTCATTTGACATTCATTCCTGCCTGCGACCCTCTTCCATGACAAGCGCCGCCGCCACCCCCACCCTGCTCACCCAGCGCCTGCAGAGCATCGATGCCCTGCGCGGCCTGGTGATCCTGTTCATGCTGCTCGATCACGTTCGCGAGACGTTCTTCCTGCACCGCCAGGTCAGCGACCCGATGACCATCGACGCCACCGACCCGACGCTGTTCGCCAGCCGCACCCTGGCCCACCTGTGCGCCCCGGTGTTCGTGCTACTCACCGGCCTGTCGGCCTGGCTGTACGGCGAGAAGTACCAAGGCCGCAGCGATGTCTCGGCGTTCCTGTTCAAGCGCGGCCTGTTCCTGGTGGTGCTGGAGTTCACCCTGGTCAACTTCGCCTGGACCTTCCAGCTGCCGCCCAGCGTGATCTACCTGCAGGTGATCTGGGCCATCGGTGTCAGCATGATCGCCCTGTCGCTGCTGGTGTGGCTGCCCCGCCCCGCGCTGCTGGCCCTGGGTGCGCTGATCGTCGCCGGCCACAACCTGCTCGATGGCCTGCACTTTGGTGTGGAGTCGGCGATGCATGTGCCCTGGGCGATCCTGCATGACCGTGGCTGGCTTGAGTTCTCCGACAGCCTGCGCCTGCGCACCTCTTACCCGGTGCTGCCGTGGATCGGCGTGATCGCCTTGGGCTATGGCCTTGGCCCTTGGTTCGGCCGTGGCCTTGATGCGAAGCAACGCCAGCATCACCTGCTGCTGGCGGGCGTGATCGCCCTGCTCGGTTTCGTCGTGCTGCGCCTGCTCAACGGCTACGGCGAAGCGCCGTGGAGCGGCTACCCGACCCTCACCCAGACGCTGATGAGCTTCTTCAACATAACCAAGTACCCGCCTTCGCTGCTGTTCCTGGCCCTGACCCTGGGCTGCGGCCTGCTGTTGCTGCGCGCCTTCGAACGCGCAGGGCAAGCCCGCTGGATCAGCGCCCTGGCCGTGTTCGGCGCGGCGCCAATGTTCTTCTACCTGCTGCACCTGTATGTGCTGAAGCTGCTGTACCTGGCCAGCGTCGCCGTGTTCGGCCTGAACCACGGCGACTACTTCGGCTTCGACGGCATTGGCGCCGTGTGGCTAGGCGCGGTGCTGCTGGCGGTGGCGTTGTACCTGCCGGTGCGCTGGTTTGCCCGGCTCAAGGCGCGCCGTCGCGACATCACCTGGCTGAAGTACTTCTGATTTAGCGTTTTCACCCGGCGCCTGATGGTCTACCATGCGGGCCGCCGGTTTCCACCACGGAATTAATAGGGAATCCCAGGCCGCCCCAGGCGCGCCAAACGGAACTGCCCCCGCAACTGTAGGTGCCGAGCTCATGCCATTGATGCCACTGGATCCACTATCCGGGAAGGCCGGCGTTGAGCGATGAAGCACCAGTCAGGAGACCTGCCGGCCTACATTCACCAACCGGCGGGGTGTCCGGGATTGGCCATCAGTGTTGCTCCTGCTGCCTGCAGGGGCTCGGCGATGCCTGTCCGTGCGTTCCTTCCGTGAACTGTCCGATAGGAGATCGCCCAGCATGCTGCCTCGTTTCGCCACCCTGCTCGCCGGCCTGAGCCTCACCGGCGTGGCCCATGCCGCCGCCACCCACTACCCGCTGACCGTGGACAACTGCGGCATGCCGCAGACCTTCGCCCACGCCCCCGAGCGCGCGGTGACCATCGGCCAGGCCGGTACCGAAATGCTCTATGCCCTGGGCCTGGGCGAAAAGCTGGCGGGCACTTCGCTGTGGTTCAACAACGTGCTGCCGGAGTACAAGGCGCTCAATGACCAGGTGCCGCGCCTGGCCGACAACGACCCGAGCTTCGAAGCCGTGGTCGGCAAGCGCCCGCAACTGGTGGCGGTGCAGTTCGAATGGATGGTCGGCGCCCAGGGCGTGGTCGCAACCCGCGAGCAGTTCAACGAACTGAAGATCCCCACCTACCTGCTGCCTTCGGACTGCGAAGGCAAGGACAACCTGGTCGGTGCCGACGGTACGCGCCTGCAGGCGTTCCAGGTCGACAGCATCTACAAGAGCGTCAGCCAGCTGGCTGAAATCTTCGACGTGCAGGCCCGTGGCGAAGCGCTGAATACCGATCTCAAGGCGCGCCTGGACGGTGCCAAGCAGCAACTGGCCGGTAAGGACTTGAGCAAAACGTCGGCGCTGTTCTGGTTCTCCAGCGCCGACCTGGACATCGACCCTTACGTCGCCGGGCGACAAGGTGTCGCCGATTTCATGCTGCGCACCTTGGGCGTGCGCAACGTGGTCGAGTCTACTGAAGAATGGCCGACCGTAGGCTGGGAAACCCTTGCCAAGGCCAACCCGACCTGGCTGATCATCGCCCGCATGGACCGCCGCCGCTTCCCCGCCGACGACTACCAGAAGAAGCTGGAATTCCTTCACAACGACCCCGTCACCCAGCACATGGATGCCGTGAAGAACAACCGTATCATTATCCTCGACGCCGACGCCATGCAGGCCGGCATTCGCCTGTTCCGTGGCCTGCAGACCCTGTCTGCGGCCTTCGCCAGCGGTAAAGCGGCGCAGTGATGAAGCGTTTGCTGCCCTGCACGGCCCTGGCCCTGCTCGCTCTGCTCGCCGCACTGCTGGCAGGCACCGCCATTGGCGAAACCACCGTATCGCCCCGGGTGGTCTATCAGGTACTGGCCAACCACCTGTGGCAAGCCGATTACCCGGTCGACCCGATCGATGCCGGGATCATCTGGAACTACCGCCTGACCCGCACCCTGGTCGCCGCGGCCTGCGGTGCGGGGCTGGCGACCTGCGGGGTGATCTTGCAAGCGCTGCTGCGCAATCCGCTGGCCGAACCTTACTTGCTGGGCCTGTCGGCCGGCGCCTCGACGGGCGCCGTGCTGGTCGGTTTGCTAGGCCTGGGCAGCGTGGCCCTGAGCATGTCCGGCGGCGCTTTCGTCGGCGCCGTGGCAGCGTTCGCGCTGGTGTTGGTACTGGCCCGTGCGGCCGGGCCGAGCAGCAACAACGCCCAGGTGATCCTGGCGGGCATCGCCGGCTCGCAACTGTTCACCGCCCTGACCGCGTTCCTCATCACCAAGTCGGCCACTGCCGAGCAGGCCCGCGGCATCCTGTTCTGGCTGCTGGGCAACCTCAGCGGCGTGCGCTGGCCATCGGTGTGGATGGCGCTGCCGGTGGCGCTGTGCGGGCTGGTGGTGTGCCTGTGGCACCGGCGTACGCTGGATGCCTTCACCTTTGGCGCCGATTCGGCGGCGTCGCTGGGTATCCCGGTACGCCGCAGCCAGCTGCTGTTGATCAGCTGTGCGGCGCTGGTGACGGCGGTGATGGTGTCCATCGTCGGCGCCATCGGTTTTGTCGGGCTGGTCATTCCGCATGCCTTGCGCCTGCTGCTCGGCCCCGGCCACAGCCGGCTGCTGCCGGCCAGCGCCTTGGGCGGTGCGCTGTTCCTGATCGCCGCCGACATGCTGTCGCGCACGCTGATCCCTGGCCAGGTGATCCCGGTGGGTGTGGTCACGGCCTTGATCGGTGCACCGGTATTCGCGCTGATCCTGGTCAGCCGACGGAGGCGCGCATGACGGTCATGGCGCCACTGCACGTCGCCCCGCTCGCCTGCCAGGGCCTGAGCCTGCAACTGTCAGGCAACAGCGTGCTGCGCGACATCGACCTGGCCGTGATCGCGGGCGAAACCCTCGGCATCGTCGGCCCCAACGGCTCCGGCAAATCGTCCCTGCTCAAGTTGCTGGCCGGTTTGCGTACACCGCACAGTGGCAGCGTCCGGCTGCTCGGCGAGCCGCTCGCGCACCTGCCGCGCCGGCGTATTGCCCAGGCCCTGGCGCTGGTCGAACAACAGGCCGACACCCTCGACGCCATCAGTGTGTACGACGCCGTGGCGCTGGGGCGCACGCCGTGGTTATCGGCCCTCGCGCCGTTCTCCAAAGAGGACCGCGCCATCGTCGAGCAAGCCCTGGCCGACCTCGATGCCGCGCACCTGCGTACACGCATCTGGGGCTCGCTGTCCGGTGGTGAGCGCCAGCGCGTGCACATCGCCCGTGCCCTGGCCCAGCGCCCGCAGGTGCTGCTGCTCGACGAGCCGACCAACCACCTCGATATCCAGCACCAGCTGAGCCTGCTGCAACAGGTGCAGGCGCTGCCAGTGACCACCCTGGTGGCCCTGCACGACCTGAACCAGGCACTCACCTGCGACCGCGTGGCGGTGCTCGAACACGGCCGCCTGGTGGCCCTCGGCAAACCGCTGCAGGTACTCACCCCCGAGCGCCTGCTGAGCACCTTCGGCGTGCACGCCCACTACCTCACCGACCCCTTCGACGGCGCGCGCATCCTGCGCTTTCGCGCCCCCTGAACCAGGAAGTTCCCGCCATGCTGTTGCGCCCCACCGCCCTGCTGCTCGCCAGCGCCCTGCTGCCCTTTGCCGCGCTGGCTGAAGTGCATGAAGTGAAGATGCTCAACCGCGGGCCGGCGGGCGCCATGGTCTATGAGCCAGACCACCTGCGCATCGCACCGGGCGACACCGTGCGCTTTCTGCCAACCCAGAGCGGCCACAATGCCGCCAGCCTGCCAGGCTTGCTGCCCGCTGGCGCCGAGGCGTTCAAGAGCAAATTGAACCAGCCGTTCGAGCAGACCTTCACCGTCCCTGGGCTGTACGGCATCCAGTGCATTCCGCACCTGGCGATGGGCATGGTGATGCTGATCCAGGTGGGCGATACAGCCCCGGTCGAATGGCCAGCGACCTTGCCAGCCCGGGCACAAGCGCGCTTCACGGCGCAACTGCAGCAGCTGGAGGCCGGGCAATGAACCGTTTGCTAATGGCCCTGCCGCTGCTGGGCCTCGCGCCCTTGGCGCTGGCTGAATCTGCACAGTCACAGAGCAATGGCTTCGTCGAGGACAGCAGTTGGAGCCTCCTCAACCGCACGGTGTACGACCAGCGTGACTACAAGCACGGCGGGCGCAACAGCGCTGGCCGCAATGCCTACAAACCCCGCAACGAACGCAACGGCCTGGCTGAGGAATGGGCCTACGGCTTGATGGGCACGTTCCAGTCCGGTTTTACCCAAGGCCTGATCGGGGTTGGCGTCGACGCCCACGCCTACCTTGGCGTGCAACTCGACAGCGGCGGCGGCCGGGTCGGTAAAGCGCGCTTGCTCGGCGTGGACAATGACGGCCACCCGAAGAACGAATACAGCCGAGGCGGCGCAGCGTTGAAGCTGCGCATGTCCAACACCGTGCTCTCTTATGGTGAGCAGCGAGTGAAGACACCCGTGTTCAGCTCTTCCGACAGCCGCTTGCTGCCTGAAACCGCGACCGGGTTCTTCCTCACCAGCAACGAAATCGACACGCTGAAGCTGGTCGCGGGGCACTTCAACGAAAGCACCGACCGTAACGCCTCAAGCCACAACCAGGGCTTCGTGGTCAATTACTCCAACGGCCGACAAGGCAACAGCTTCGACCTCGCCGGCCTGGTGTGGAACCCCAGCGCCGCCTTCAGCGGCAGCCTGTACACCTCCCGCTACGAAGACAACTGGAACCAGCACTACCTCGGCAGCACCGTCACCCACGCCCTGGACGACCGCCGCAGCCTGAGCCTGGACCTCAACCTGTACCGCACCACCGACACCGGCAAGGCCCTGTCCGGGCGCATCGACAACACCACCTGGAGCCTGGTCTCGCGCTACAGCCAAGGCCCGCACAGCGTTAGCCTCGGCTGGCAGCAGGTGGATGGCAACACGCCGTTCGACTACGTGACCCGCGGCGCGATCTTCATTGCCAACGCCGTGCAGATGTCCGACTTCAACGCCCCGAACGAAAAATCATGGCAGGCGCGCTATGACCTGAACATGGGCGCGTATGGCGTACCGGGGTTGAACCTGACGGCGCTGTATGTGCGCGGGTTCGATATCGATGGCACACATGTGGACCCCACTGGCGGGTATGCGTACCTGGGTTATGGCAAGGGCGGCAAACACTGGGAACGGGACCTTGAGGCGCGGTATGTGGTGCAGAGTGGCAAGGCCAAGGGCACGGCGTTTTCGCTGAGGCACAACGTGCACCGCGGGGATACGGCGCAGGCGGAGCTGGATGGGAATCAGATTCGGTTGGCGGTGGAATGGCCGTTGACGGGCGGATTCTGACAGCCAATCAGGCACCTTACCCCTGCAGGCACAGTGCTGTTTGCCAGGCCAACGCTGCTCCTGTGGGAGCGGTTTACCCGCGAAGAAGGCACCGCGGTGCAGGGCCAGGGCCATGCCCTGGTTCGCAGGTAAACCTGCCCCCACAGGCCCCTGCTAAGCGACTTGCCAATCGTGCTTTTCCTGCTCGGACATCGCAGCCACCACATCAGCAAAGGTGTCGTTGAACTCCGAACTGACATTGCCGTGCACCTGGTAATTGGTCAGCAAGTACCGTTTCACCGTGTTCGGCCAGCGACCCTCCTTGTGCGCCGCATTGATGATGCCCTTGGCATCCTGGTAATTGGCCCTCGGCCATAGCTCGGCAAGCCGCCGTTCGAAGTCACCGAAGTTCCAGCTATCGGTGCGCCGCTCGAACTCATCGAGCAGGTCAAGTTTATACAGTGCCAAGTGCGCCATGAGCATGCCTTCTTCGTCATCGTCAGAAACCCGAAGGTAAGCAAATGGCCGGGGGTTGAAAATGAACCCGTTGTCGCTGCGCGCCGCTGAAAAGTAGGAAAAGTCCTAGACGGCCTGCCACTGCTCCATGTGCGTGGTCCGCCACACCGGGTCGTCTTCCACATCGATCACGGCGAAGCCCTGGCGCTCCCAGAAGCGGATCGCCCCTGGCAGAAACGGATGAGTGTGCAGGTACAGGCATTCGACGCCGGCGTCGATGGCCCGCTCGCGCAAGGCCGAGAACAGCGCAGCGGCCAGGCCGTGGCGGCGGTATTCAGGGAGCACGAACAGGCGCACGATTTCGACGACGTGTTTGCCGTGATAATCGAGTTGGCGAAAGCGATGATCGTACGGCAGGTAACCGATGCCAGCGACCAACCGACCTTGGTCACGGGCTTCGAGAAAGTGGCCGTCGCCGTCCAGGTAAGTGGCTTCGAAATGGGCCAGGTCTTTGGGCAACGGCGAATGGGCCAGCAGTGGGAAAAGCGCGCGTCGGGCGCTGTCGACGAAAGTGACGAGTTCGGCCACGGCTTCACGGCGGGGCGGTTGGATGATCCAGTTCGGCATGGGGCTGCAGGCTTTGGCTTGGGCAACGGGCCGACCACCCTACCGCACATTGCCGTGCAATGCAGCGCCGCGAATGGCTCGTCGACAGCGGGCCGACCTCGCTATAATCCCCCACCTGAAACGCGCGCCCAAGGCCACCCCATGCCCCGCATTCCCACGTTGCTGCTGCCCCTGCTGTTCATCGCCGCCCTCACCGCCTGCGACCAGAAGCCCACCCGCGAGGAACAGATCCTGGCCAACCTGCCGTTGCAGGAGGCCTACGAGCACAACATCGAGCGCATGGCGTCGCTCCTCACCCGCACCCACCCGCAACTGGCCGAGGACACCATCCGCGGCGTGCTGCGCAAGCACCTCACGGTGGAGGACCAGCGCCAGGACCTGTTCAAGCTCTACAGCGAGAAGAACTTCAGCGACACCGAGTTCGCCACCATCGTCGCAGTCACCCGCGACCCGGCCAAGGCCAAGGCGATGGAAGAGACCGAAGACGGTCAGCGCCTGAGCGCAAAGCTCACCCGGCTGATGCGTGAAACAGCGCGCGATGAAAAGGCACAGGCACTGGCCAAGCAGCGCCTGCAACAGGTGGAAGACGAGCTGAATGCGCTTGAAAACGCCGGTTCCTGACGCTTTGCGACAACCCGCCATGCCGCCCGTAGCCGCTCAAGCCTATAACGAGTAAGGTTATTTCCTTTTGCGCCAGTGAGGTCAGGATTGCCACACGCCAAGCATGGACTGCGCCTGGACCTGCGTACGCTGATCCTGATTCTCTGCGCCCTCACCGCCCTGGTGATGCTCTGCACCAGTTATTTCGCCAGCTACCGAGTGCAACGCCAGTTGCTGATCGACCACGCCCTGTAAGCCAACCGGGTGTACGCAGCGAAGCTGGCGGCGATCACCGAGACGTTCATCGGCAATGCCTTGCAGCAGCTGTCGTTCAGCGCTGGCGTGCAGGGCCGGCAACTGGGTAATACCCAGGCGTTGCAGGCTGAAACCGACCGCCTGTTGCAGCAGAGCATGGCATTCAACTCCACGTTCGTCGTCGACGCTCAAGGGGTGGTGCGGGCGGTGTCTCCCGCTGCGCTGCGCCACTACCTGGGCACCCAGGTGCAGACGCCCGGCTCCGTGGAGGCCCTGCACGAACGTCGGGCTCTGGTATCCATGCCCTACCTGTCGGCCGCCAACAACCTGGTGGTGGCGCTGTCGCAGCCGATCTTCGATGCCAGCGGCCGCTACCTGGGGTATGTGGGTGGCAGCCTGTACCTGCGCGAACGCAATTTCCTCAACAGCCTGCTGGGCGAGCACTATTACCAGGACGGCTCGTACCTCTACGTGGTCGACCGCAATCGGCGCCTGCTCTATCACCCTGACGCCGAGCGGGTGGGCACGGTGGTCGAAGGTAATCGGCTGATCGACCAGTTGGCCGACCTGCAAAGCGGCACACGGCAGGTGGTCAACAGCCAAGGTGTCGCCATGCTGGCAGGCTATGCGACGGTCCCCAGCACGGGCTGGGGCGTGGTGGCGCAGCAGCCACTGGCACAGACCACGGCCCCGCTGAACCAGCTGATCCTCAACGTGATCGGCCTTTCGACGCCGCTGGCGCTGCTTGGCAGCCTGGTGCTGTGGTGGTTGGCGCTGATCATCGCCCGGCCGCTCTGGCAACTGGCCGCCGGCGCCCGCTCGATGGACCGCGCCGGGACCGCCGAACGCCTGCACCGGGTGCGCGCCTGGTATTTCGAGGCGGCCGAGCTAAAACGGGCGTTGTTGTTCGGCCTGAACTTGCTGCAAGAGCGCATAGGCCGGCTCAACCACGATGCCCAGACCGACCCGCTGACCGGGCTGGGCAACCGCCGCAGCCTGGAGTTCAAGCGCTCGCTGCTGGAGGCTGAGGGGCAGGCATTTTCTGCCATCGTGCTGGATATCGACCACTTCAAGCGCATCAACGATGGGCACGGGCACGATGTCGGTGACCAGGTGCTGCAGCGCCTGGCCGGGCTGATGCGCGGGTGTTGCCGCGACGGTGACCTGCTGTGCCGCACCGGCGGCGAGGAATTTTTGATGCTGCTGCCGAACGCCGGCCTGAGCGTGGCGACCGCGGTGGCGCAACGGCTGCGGGTAACGGTACAGGACACGGCCATTGAACCGGTGGGCGCTGTGACGATTTCGCTGGGCGTGGCGTACTGGGAGGCAAAAGGCGATCGCGAACCTGCGGATGCGCTCAGCGCGGCGGACCGGGCGCTCTATCAGGCCAAGCAAGGCGGACGCAATCGCGTGTGCGTGGCAGGCGTTCAGAATTGATCGGTCAAAAAGCTGGTTGTAACAATCTTTGTCATAAAACTGTCGTCTTCCGGTCATAGGATTGACCCCAACCTGACATTTCCCTTCTTCATGGATGAGCGTCTCATGCGTCGTGTGGTTTTCAATCAGAAAGGTGGCGTCGGCAAATCGAGTATCGCGTGCAACCTGGCCGCCGCCAGTGCCGCCGAGGGCTATCGCACGCTGCTGGTTGACCTCGACCCGCAGGCCAACGCCACCTACTACCTCACCGGGCTGACTGACGACGCCATCCCCGCCGGCATCGCTGACTTCTTCCGCCAGACCTTGTCGCCCGTCACTGCAGCGGGCAAAAAACACCGCGTGGCGATCACCGAAACCCGCTACCGCAACCTGCACCTGGTCACCGCCAGCACCGACCTCAGCGACCTGCAAAGCAAACTGGAGAGCAAGTTCAAGATCAACAAGCTGCGCAAGCTGCTGGTGGAACTGGGCGAGGACTACGAGCGGATCTACATCGACACCCCACCTGCGCTCAACTTCTATACCTTCAGCGCGCTGGTGGCGGCCGAGCGCCTGCTGATCCCGTTCGACTGCGACAGCTTCTCGCGCCAGGCGCTGCACAGTGTCATGGCCGAAGTCGAAGAACTGCGCCAGGACCACAACCCGACGCTGCAGGTGGAGGGCGTGGTGGTCAACCAGTTCGCCGGCCGCACCGCGCTGCACCAGACCCTGGTCGATCAGTTGCGCGCCGAGGGCATGCCGGTGTTGCCGGTGTACCTCAGCAGCTCGATCAAGATGCGCGAGTCGCACCAGGCTTCGGTGCCGCTGGTGCACCTGGCGCCCCGGCACAAACTGGCCCTGGAGTTCGTCGACCTGCTGGATGTGCTGGAACGCGCCGCCTGACCTGCGACAACCTGCCGCGCCGCACGTTGACGAAGTGCCACTACCCGACCGTTCCCCCGGGTGATAGATTCGCCGCCATGAAAACCGCCCGGCACACTCGCTCGCTGACTGCCTGGACGCTCTATGCCAGCGTCTTGTTCAGCCTGTTGCTGTGCGGTGTGCACCATGGCCAGATGAGCGGCCTGCGCCTGGCGGGCCTTGAGGGTGGTTTTTGCTCGATCAACAGCGAGCACGGCGTGGCCATCGACCTGGATGGCGCCGGCGGCGACCAGCACATGGCCCAGCTCGACTGCCCGGTGTGTTCCTCTTTCGGCATGGCGCTGCCGCTGAGCAGCGCTGGTTGGTCGTTCACACCCGCTCAAGCCGGCGCCACCTCGCCCATCGTCGTGCGCAGCTGGGCGCAACCACCCCCGCGCTATCAACGCCCTGCCCTCAACCCCCGCGCCTCCCCCGCCGCCTCCCCCGCAGCTGCCGATCATCTCGCCTGACCCGGCGCGCCTGCCTGCGCGCGTGGTCAGCCATGACCTTTGCGTGGAAGACACAACAACATGCTTCGCAATACCTCCCTGGTGCTCCTGATGGGCACCTGCAGCTTCGCCTGGGCGGACGACACCGCCGTTGAACTCACAGCCACCACCATCGATGGCCAACGCGAGGCGCCTTCCGGCGTGCAGCTGGACGAGCCGATCCGCACCGGCTCGCGCCTTGGCCTGACTGCGCGGGAAACGCCCGCGTCGGTGAGCGTTTCCGACCGCCGCGTCATCGAAGAGCGCGGCGCCAAGGACAGCCAGGACGTGATCAACGCCATGACCGGTGTAAACGCTTCGGCCAACCCAGGCTTCGGCGGCTTCGTCAGCTACCGCGGCTTCACCCAGAACCAGGTGACCCAGCTGTACAACGGCATCAACCTTGGCTACAGCAGTGCCACCCGGCCGATCGATGCCTGGGTGCTGGACCGCGTCGAGCTGATCGGCGGGCCGTCTTCATTCCTTCACGGGGCGGGTTCGGTGGGGGGGTCGATCAACTACATCACCAAGCTCGCCAGCCGTGATCAACAGATCCTCGACGGGCGCATTCGCCATGGCAGTTTCGACGAGTCGGAAGTGGCCCTCGGCATCAACCAGGCACTGGCCAGCAACCCGGCCGATGCCCGTCACTTCATGCGCTTTGACTACAGCCACGGCCAGGGCAATGGCTACATCGACCGCAACGAACGGCGAACCGACAGCCTGGCATTTTCACTGCTCAGCGACCTGGCGCCCAACCTCACCCACACGCTGGCGCTGGAGTACCAGGAAGACAGCGAGGACAGCCCCTACTGGGGCTCGCCCATTCTGCCCGGGCGCAGCACAATGAAGATCGACAACAGCCGCCGCTTCGAGAACTACAACGTCGCCGACGGCCGCTACGAGCAGCGGGTGCGCTGGCTGCGTTCGATCCTCGACTATCAGGTCAGCGACACCACCAGCGTGCAGAACACGCTGTACCACTACAACGCACAGCGCGATTACCGCAACGTCGAGCGTTACAGCTACACCCGCGACGGCAACGTGCTGCGCGCCAGCCCCTACCTGCAGCGCCACGACCAGAATGTGCTGGGCGATCGTATCGAACTGCGCCACGACAACACGCTGTTCGGCCTGGCCAGCCAGTGGTCGCTGGGCCTGGACTACTCGCGCATGCGCCAGACGCTGTACCCGACCGCGGGCAGCTGGAGCGATGTGGTCGACCCCGAGCACTTCGACCCGGGCAGCTTTGACGACATACCGGTGGTGAACGCCGGGCTGACCAAGCAGCGCCGCCATGAGGTGACCAACCGCGCCGTGTTCGCCGAGAACCGCCTGCAGCTGACGGATCGCCTGGCCTTGCTGACGGCCTTGCGCTACGACTACCTGGACATGCAGGTGACCAACTACGGTGCCGTCACGCCCACCTCCCCGGCCTACTTCGAAAGACGCTGGGAGCCGCTGTCCGGGCGTATCGGCCTGACCTACGCGATGACGCCGTCGGCCAGCCTTTACGCGCAGTACAGCAGCTCCGCCGACCTGCCTGCCGGTTCGCTGGCGGCGGCCACCTACTCCAACGTGGGCCTGTTCGACCTGTCCAAGGGCGAGCAATGGGAAGTCGGTAGCAAGTTCGACTTCCTCGACGGCCGCGGCGCGGCGACGGTGGCGCTGTACCAGATCGTGCGCAAGGACTTTGCCGTGCGCGACTCGAGCAACCCCAACCTGACCGTGCAGGCCGGCCAGCAGACTTCGCGCGGCATCGAGGTGTCCGGGCGCCTGCAGGTCACCTCGAAACTGTTGGCCGAGGCCAACTATGCCTATGTCGATGCCGAGTACGACGCGTTCAACGAAGCGGCCAATGGCGTGTCGGTGTCGCGCAAGGGCAATGCGCCGGTCAACGTGCCGGCCAATGTCGCCAATCTGTGGCTGACCTACAGCTTTACCCCGGCGTGGTCGGCGGGGGTGGATGCCCGCTATGTCGGTTCGGTATATGCTGACAACGCCAACAGCCTGAAGGCACCGGCCTACACCTTGTTCGGCGCCTTCGCCCGCTACCGGCTGGACGCGCACACCACGGTCACCGGGCGGGTGCGCAACCTGACCGACGAGGTGTATGCCAAACAGGCGTACGGCCTTCAGTACTACATGGGCGCGCCGAGGACGTTCGAGGTGGCGGTGGATATGCGTTTCTGACCGTTTGACCCTGCTGGCCCCTTCGCGGGACAAGCTCGCGAAGGGGCCAGCACAGCAAAAACGAAATTTCCTATCGCATTAGCATCCAAATCCTAAACAACCATCGCTGATAATCTACGTCCTACATACCCGCCGGCACATGAAGCTCCGGCTAAAGTTTTAGCAAGGAAGTCAACGTGTTCAAATCGCTGCCCCCCATTGTCTTTGCCATAGCCGTCAACACCCTGGCCGGCTGCCAGTCAAGTCCGAGCCCCGAGGTTGATGAAAAGGCGCGGCGAACCTTCATCAGCGACATGCAACGCACCCTGACGCAAAGCATGGCGAGCGCCGATACGGACGAGCAGATTGGTGTGGTCATGCTTGAAGTCAAGCTCACCCGGCAATCCGTCCCGGTCCGCTGCAAGGCGGTGAAGCCGCCCGTCAAATACCAGATGGCATTACCCGCCGATGTCACTCCAACGGACTTCAAGGCCCTGGCCAGCCTCGTGGAAGCGCAGTGCTGGAAAACCATCTACCCGCGCGTGCCAGCGCAAACACTCGAAGCAGACGGAACCGTAGACGTGCATGCGCCCCTGTACATCGTGCTGCCACAGGCAGCACAAGCGCCCGACACGCTGCGGCGCAAGGCCTACGCTCAGCGTGACTTCTTCTGGCAGCACCTGCTGCGCGATCAGCCGGTGACCAGCATCGGCAAGGCGTTGCTGTACTACCAGGCCAACGCCCAAGGCAAGGTAGTGGGCTGCCTGGTTCAGTTGTACCCGCACCCGCTGCGCACCGATGCTTTCCGCCTCGACGGCAACCTGCAAGCACAGTTGAACAGTCGCTGCATGGCGCTCGACCTGAGCAAACTGCCCGGCTTCGAGGCTGATGCGCAGGGCCTGGCCACGGGCTATACGGAAATGGACTATGCGCCGTGGCGGGTCAACCGGCCCTGAACCTAGGCCGGTGCGACCGCACCAATGAAGTTGGCCAGCTCCGCCGTCCTAGGCGCGGCGAACACTTCGCGCGGGTGGCCCACCTCATGCACCTTGCCCTGGTGCATGAACACCAGCTTGTCGCCGACCTCGCGGGCAAAGCGCATTTCGTGGGTGACCATGATCAGGGTCATGCCTTCGCTGGCCAGCTGGCGCACCACGCCCAGCACTTCATTGACCAGCTCGGGGTCGAGCGCCGAGGTGATCTCGTCGCACAGCAGCACTTTCGGCGACATCGCCAGTGCCCGGGCGATCGCCACCCGCTGCTGCTGGCCACCGGAAAGGCGGTCGGGGTAGGCATCGAACTTCTCCGCCAGGCCCACCCGCGCCAGCATCTGCTCGGCGAGCTGTCGCGCGTCGGCCCTGCTGGCCTTCTTTACCACCTGCGGGGCGAGCATCACGTTTTCGCCCACGCTCAGGTGCGGGAACAGGTTGAACTGCTGGAACACCATGCCCACCTTCTGGCGCAGGGCGCGCAGGTCGGCGCGGCCCGCATCGAGGTACTCTCCGTCGACTTCGATCACCCCGTCGCTGATCGACTCCAGGCCGTTGAGCGCGCGCAGCAAGGTGCTCTTGCCCGAGCCGCTGCGGCCGATGATCGCCACCACCTCGCCCTCTTCGATGCTCAGGTCGACGCCCTTGAGCACGTGGTTGTCGCCATAGTATTTGTGCAGCGCGGACACTCTAAGCAGGGGCATGCAGCCTCCTTTCCAGGTAACGGGCGCTCAGCGAGAGCGGATAGCAAAGGATGAAATAACCCAGCGCGACCAGACCGTAGACCATGAACGGCTCGAAGGTGGCGTTGGCCAGCATGCCGCCGGTCTTGGTCAGCTCGGTAAAACCGATGATCGAGGTGACCGCCGTGCCCTTGACCACCTGCACGGAAAACCCCACGGTCGGCGCCACGGCGATGCGCAGCGCCTGCGGCAGGATTACATGGCGCAGCTGCTCCATGCGGCTCAGCGCCAGGCTGCCGGACGCCTCCCACTGGCCGCGCGGGATGGACTCGACGCAGCCGCGCCAGATCTCGGCAAGGAATGCGCTGGTGAACAGGGTCAAGGCAATGGCGGCGGCCATCCAGGCCGACACATCCAGGCCTAACAGGGCGATACCGAAGAACACCATGAACAGCTGCATGAGCAGCGGCGTGCCCTGGAACAGCTCGATATAGCCCCGCGCCAGGCCCCTCAGCAGAGGCCATTGGGCAATGCGCGCGACCAGCACCAGCAGGCCGGCCAGGCCTCCAAACAAGAACGCCACCAACGACAGCAGCAAGGTCCACTGCAGGCCGACCAGCAGGTTGCGCAGGATGTCCCAGAAGGTGAAGTCCATTCAGCGTTTCCCCATCAGCAGGCGTTGCCCCAACCACGCCAGCAGCTGGCGCAGCGCAATGGCCATCAGCAGGTACAGCACGGTGGTCAACAGGTAGGTTTCGAAAGCCCGGAAGTTGCGCGACTGGATGAAGTTGGCGGCAAACGACAACTCTTCGGTGGCGATCTGCGAACACACTGCCGAGCCGAGCATGACGATCACGATCTGGCTCGTCAGTGCCGGCCAGACCTTGGCCAGCGCCGGCTGCAGCACCACATGGCGGAACGCTTCGAAGCGGCTCATGGCCAATGCCGCAGCCGCCTCCAGCTGGCCCTTGGGGATGGCCTGGATGCCGGCACGGATGATCTCGGTGGAATAGGCGCCGAGGTTGACCACCATGGCCAATACCGCCGCCTGCCACTCGGTCAGGCGAATGCCCAAGGCAGGCAGGCCGAAGAAAATGAAGAACAGCTGGACGATGAACGGCGTGTTGCGGATCAGCTCCACGTACAGGCCGAACAGGGTGTCGAAGGGCCGCACGCGCCAGGCGCGCACACCGGCGCCGAGCACGCCAATGGCCACGCCCAGCAGCGTGCCTACCACCGTCAGCTGCAAGGTGAACCAGGCGCCCTTGAGCAGCAGGTCGCCCTGCGCCAGTACCGGGGCGAAGTCGAATTCATAGGCCATGATGGCAGGCTCCGGGACTGCTCAGAGGTCGGCTGGCAGCGGCTGCTTCAGCCACTTTTCGGCATTGCGGTTGAGGCTGCCGTCGGCCTTGGCGGCTTCCAGCGTGGTGTTGACCTTATCCAGCAGGGCCGGCTCGTTCTTGGCCAGGCCGACATAGACCGGTGAGTCCTTCAGCTTGACCTTGACCACCGGCACCTTGGCCGGGTTCTTCTCGGCGATGGCCGCCATCACCACACTGCCGCTGGCGATCAGTTCGACCTGGCCCGACAGGTAGGCGGCGATGGTCGAGTTGTTGTCTTCAAAACGTTTGATCACTGCGCCCTTGGGCGCAACGGCGCTCAGTTCCATGTCCTCGATCGAACCGCGGGTCACGCTGATGGTCTTGCCGGCCACCGCGTCGATGCCGGTGATGTCGGCTTCGGCCGGGCCGAACACGGCCAGGTAGAACGGCGCGTAAGGCCGGGAAAAATCGATCACTGCCGCGCGCTCGGGGTTCTTGCCCAGGCTGGAGATCACCAGGTCGACCTTGCCGGTGGTGAGGAACGGGATGCGGTTGGTGCTGTTGACCGGGGTCAGGGCCAGCTTCACGCCCAGCTTGTCGGCCAGCAGTTGCGCGGTGTCGATGTCCAGGCCACGGGGTTTGAGGTCGGGGCCGACCGAACCGAAGGGCGGGAAATCCTGGGGCACGGCCACCTTGAGCACGCCACGGGCGCTGATGTCGGCCAGCGCGTCAGCCTGCGCGGTGGGGAGCGCCAGGGCGCCACCGCAGAACAGGCTGGCCAGGAACAGGGTGCGGAAAGTCTTCATGGGATGGCCTCGCAGGTAACCAGGGAATTGAGTGCTGGCTGGCCAGTGCACGGGGCATGCCAGAGTGCGATAAAACCTGTTCGAAGGCGCAGGAGCCCCATGCCAAACGGTCTTACTGGTCTGAACAGTTGCCGAGTTTGCCGTTACCTCAACGCCGCCGCGCCCCGCTTTCGTGCAGCGCCAGCGCAGGCTGCGCCACGGCGGAGCAATGCTTGCCAGCGCGCCACAATGGCCGTAAAAAGCCAAGGTCATCGCCCTCCGACTGGTCTGAACAGCATGCTCGACACCCTCCCCCGCGCCGTCCCCGAACAGGCCTTGCACAGCATCCGCAAGCTGATTGACGAAGGCGGCTATCAGCCCGGCGACGCCTTGCCCTCGCAGCGCGACCTGGCCGAGCAGCTGGGGGTGAGCCGCGCCTCGCTGCGTGAAGCGCTGTCATCACTCAGCGCTTTGGGGTTGGTCAGCGTGCAGCCGGGCAAGGGTGTGTTCGTGCAAGCGCCGGCGCCTTCGGCGTTCGCCTGGCCCTATGCCGAGCAGGTGTCTGCCAGCGACACGTTCCAGCTGCGCTATGCACTGGAGGGCTTTGCCGCCGGGCAGGCAGCACTGGCGCTGACCGCCGACGACATCGACCGCCTGGAGGACAACGTCGAGGCGATGCGCCAGGAGCTGCGGGCGGGCCGTTTCGAAGCCGCTGCCCGGCTGGATTTCGCCTTTCACCAGCAGTTGCTGCAAGCCTGCGGCAACCACGCCATGCTGCAGGTGATCACCGCCAGCCAGGAGATTTTCCTGGAAAGCCAGAAGCTGCCCTTCATCCGCCCCGAGCGGGCCATGGAAACCTGGCTGGAGCATCGCAAGATCCTGCGCGCCCTCGCCCGCCGTTCGCAGGCGGCGGCGCAGAAGGCAATGCAGGAGCACATTCGCAATGCGGCATCGCGTACCGGGGTGGTGTTCTCGGTGTAGCGCCTGCTCAGCGCTGCGCGGAGACCAGCAGCATCATCGGCCGCTCCAGCTCTTCGGCCAGTGCCGGTAGCGCCGCAATCTGCTCGGCCGTGGGCGCGAACTCTTCGATCCGGTTGATCCGCAGGCCCGCCGCAATCAAGGTGTTCAGCGTAGTGGCCAGGGTGCGGTGGTGCTTGAGCACACCTTTGGCGAACCAGTCGGTGCGCCGTTCGCCTTCCACCGAGTACCCATTGACCGGCCAGGTCAGGCGGCCGTGCGCGTCCTTGAACCACTGCGGTTGCGCAGCAGCCATGTAGATGGGGTGCTCGAGGGTGAACACCAGGTGGCCGTCGGGTGCCAACGACTGGGCCAGGGTGGCGACAAGGCGGGTGAAATCTTCGACATAGTGGAAGGTCAATGCGCTGTAGGCCAGGTCGAAGGCCGCGGCTGGCAACTGCAGGCTGTCGAGGTCGGCGATGCGGTACTCGATGGCCGGGTCGGGGGTATCGCGGCGGGCGCGTTCGATCATGTTCTGCGACAGGTCCAGGCCCAGCACAGAAGCGGCGCCCTGCTCACGCATCCAGCGCGAAGCCCAGCCGAAACCACAGCCCAGGTCGACCACACGTTTGTCGCGCAGGTCGGGAAGCATGGCGCGGATCGTCGGCCACTCGGGTGCGCCCTCCAGGCCTAGCACCTGGCGGGGAAGTTGGCTATAGCCAGCGAAGAAGGCGGGGTTGTCGTAGATGTTCTGGGCCATGGGTGGGCTCCTGCGAAAGGCGGTAGCCGGACTTTAATTCATCCAGTGCCCGGGTATGGTCAAAAAAGATATCCCGGTGTCGCCCTCGACAAAGCGCCCGACCAACCGCGCCGGTCTACTGCCTGTAACAAAAAATGATGAAGCGGCCCCGACCGCATCACTTCCCTCCAGGCTGCCTTTGGAAACCGGAGCGTTCCCACATGTCCGCAACTCATGAGGTATCCCCCACCACGCTGCGCCGGGTCATCGCTGCCTCGGCCATCGGCAACTTCGTCGAATGGTTCGACTTTGCCGTCTACGGCTTTCTTGCCACCCTCATCGCCAGCCAGTTCTTCGCCGGCGGCGATGCCAGCGTGGCGTTGCTCAAGACGTTTGCTGTGTTTGCCGTCGCCTTCGCCTTGCGGCCGCTCGGCGGGATCGTGTTCGGGGCGTTGGGCGACCGGCTCGGGCGCAAGCGCATCCTGTCGCTGACCATCCTGCTGATGGCCGGCTCCACCACGTTGATCGGCCTGCTGCCGACCTACGCCAGCATCGGCCTCGCCGCCCCGGCTTTGCTGACGCTGGCGCGCTGCCTGCAGGGCTTCTCGGCCGGTGGTGAGTACGCCGGCGCCTGCGCGTACCTGATGGAACATGCGCCACAGAACAAGCGCGCTTTCTACGGCAGCTTCGTACCGGTTTCGACCTTCTCTGCATTCGCCTGCGCGGCAGTGATCGCCTACGGCCTGGAAGCCAGCCTGTCGGCCGAAGCGATGGCGGCCTGGGGCTGGCGCATACCGTTCCTGATCGCGGCGCCGCTAGGGCTGGTAGGGCTTTACCTGCGCTGGCGCATGGAAGAAACGCCAGCGTTTCGCGAGGCCATCGCCCAGGGCAAGGTGCATGAGCATTCGCCGCTCAAGGACACCCTGCGCAACCATGGCCGGGCCATTCGCAACCTGGGGGCGTTCATTTCGCTCACGGCGCTGTCGTTCTACATGTTCACCACCTACTTCGCCACCTACCTGCAACTGGTCGGTAACCTGACCCGCGCCCAATCGTTGCTGGTGACCACCGTCGCGCTGCTGTTCGCGGCCATCGGCTGCCCACTGGCCGGGGCGTTTTCGGACCGTGTCGGGCGGCGCAAAACGATTGGTTTTACCTGCCTGTGGGTGATGGTCTGCGTGTTCCCTGCCTATTGGCTGGCCAGTTCGGGGTCGATGTCGGGCGCGCTGCTGGGGGTGATCCTGTTGGCGGTGGGGGCGTTGTGCAGTGGCGTGGTGACGGCAGCGTTGCTATCGGAAAGCTTCCCGACCCGCACTCGCTATACCGCGTCGGCGATTACCTACAACGTGGCCTACACCCTGTTTGGCGGTACCGCACCGCTGGTGGCGACCTGGCTGATCGGGCAGACCGGCAGCAGCCTGGCACCGGCGTTCTACCTGGTGGTGATTGCGTTGGTGGCGCTGGTTGGGGGGTTGGCGCTGCCGGAGACTTCGCGGATTTCGTTGCATGAAGAGCCGCCGGTGGACGGTGATCAGCCAGCAACCCGCAGCGTGGTTTAGCCATTGGGGGCTGCGTTGCAGCCCCCAATAATTTCAGCCCTCCTCTGCCTCTTCCCGCCGATATGCCCACTGGTACAACGCCGGCAATACCAGCAAGGTCAGCGCCGTGGACGACAGGATCCCGCCAATCACCACCGTCGCCAGCGGCCGCTGCACCTCGGCCCCGGTGCCGGTGGCCAGCGCCATCGGGATGAACCCGAGCGATGCCACCAGCGCCGTCATCAGCACCGGCCGCAAGCGGGTCAGCGCCCCCTCCTCGACCGCCACACGCAAGCTGCGCCCTTCCTCGCGCAGGCTACGGATGAAGGCGATCATTACCAAGCCATTGAGCACCGCCACGCCGGACAAGGCGATAAAGCCGACGCCAGCCGAAATCGACAAGGGAATATCCCGCAGCCACAACGCCAGCACGCCCCCGGTCAAGGCAAAGGGAATCCCGGTGAACACCAGCAGGCCGTCCCTGAGGTTGTTGAACATCATCAGCAGCAAGCCCATGACCAGCAGCAACGCCACTGGCACCACCACCTGCAGGCGCTCGGCGGCCGACTGCAACTGTTCGAACTGGCCACCCCAGCGGGTCCAGTACCCTGGTGGAATCGGCACTTGCTGCAGCAACGTCTGCTCGGCCTCCTCTACGAACGAGCCAAGGTCACGCCCACGCACGTTGGCGCTGACCACCACCACACGCTTGCCATCCTCGCGGCTGACCTGGTTCGGGCCCAGTTGCAGGTTCAGTGCCGCGACCTGCGACAGCGGGATGAAACCGATCTGCGCAGCGCCACTCGCCACATTGGCGGGTACCGGAATCAGCAGGCTGGACAAGCCTTCAACGTCGGTGCGCAGCGTCTCGGCAAGGCGCACCACCATGTCGAACCGGCGATCACCTTCGTACAGCGTGCCCGCCGTGCGCCCGCCTACGGCAATGGCGATGGCATCCTGCACATCACCCACGTTCAGGCCATGGCGGGCGGCCTTGTCGCGGTCGATATCGATGGTCAGTACCGGCAGGCCGGTGGTCTGCTCGACCTTCACTTCCGAGGCGCCTGGCACTTGCTGCAGGCTGCCGGCGATTTGCGCAGCGGTGCGGTTGAGCACGTCCATGTCGTCACCGAACACCTTCACCGCCACGTCACTGCGCACCCCGGAAATCAGCTCGTTGAAGCGCAACTGGATCGGTTGCGACATCTCGTAGTTGCTGCCCGGCACGCTGGCGGCTGCGCGCTGCACCTCGGCGATCAGTGCCTCGCGCGGCTTGCTTGGGTCGGCCCATTGCTCGCGCGGGTGCAGCATCACGTAGGCGTCGGAGATGTTCGGCGGCATCGGGTCGGAGGCGATCTCTGCGGTGCCGGTACGGGCGAACACCCGTTGCACTTCCGGCACCTGGCTGATGATCGCCTGTTCCAGGCGCTGCTGCATGTTCACCGACTGCGACAGGCTGGTGCCCGGCACACGCAATGCCTGCAGGGCAAAGTCGCCCTCACTGAGGCTGGGAATGAACTCGCTGCCCATGCGGCTGGCCATGCCGGCGGACAGCAGCACCAGCAACGCGGCGCCGGCAAACGCCAGCTTGCGCCGGGCCAAAACCCAGGCCAGCACGGGCGCGTAGCGTTTGCGCGCGCTGCGCATGACCACGCCCTCTTCTTCCTGGACCTTGCCGGTGACGAACAACGCGATGGCCGCCGGCACGAAGGTCACCGATAGGATCATGGCGCCCAGCAGGGCCATCACCACGGTAAAGGCCATGGGGTGGAACATCTTGCCCTCGACCCCGGTCAGGGCAAAGATCGGCAGGTACACCACCATGATGATCAACTGCCCGTAGATCAGCGGCCGGCGCGCTTCACGCGCGGCGGCGAACACCTCGTGGAAGCGCTCGGCGCGGGTCAGCATGCGGCCATGGCGCTGCTGAGCGTGGGCCAGGCGGCGGATAGCGTTTTCGACGATCACCACCGCACCATCGACGATGATGCCGAAGTCCAGGGCGCCGAGGCTCATGAGGTTGGCGCTGACCTTGTTGCTGAACATGCCGGTGAAGGTGAACAGCATCGACAGCGGGATCACCATGGCGGTGATCAGCGCGGCGCGGATATTGCCCAGGAACAGGAACAGCACGGCGATCACCAGGATCGCGCCCTCGATGAGGTTCTTCTTGACCGTGGCGATGGCTTTCTCGACCAGGTTGGTGCGGTCGTACACCGTGACCGCGACAACACCCTTGGGCAGGTTGCGGTTGATCTCGACCAGCTTGGCCGCGACTGCCTGGGAGACCGTGCGGCTGTTTTCGCCAATCAGCATGAACACCGTGCCCAGCACTACTTCACGGCCGTTTTCGGTGGCCGCGCCGGAGCGCAGCTCCTGGCCAAGGCCGACCTGCGCGACATGGCTGACCCGGATCGGCGTGCCATCGGCGCTGGAGATGACGATATTGGCAATGTCCTCGGCCGACGCCAATTGCCCCGGTGCGCGGATCAGCAACTGTTCGCCGTTGCGCTCGATATAGCCTGCACCGACGTTGGCATTGTTGCGTTCCAGGGCGGCGATCAGGTCGTTGAGGGTGAGTTTATAGGCCGCCAGGCGCTTGGGCTCCGGGGCGATCAGGTACTGCTTGGCGTGGCCGCCGATGCTGTTGACTTCGGCCACCCCCGGCACGTTGCGCAGCTGCGGCTTGATGATCCAGTCCTGGATCACCCGCAGGTCGGTGGCCGTGTACGGTGTACCGTCATCCTTGAGCGCACCCTCCTCGGCTTCGACCGTCCACAGGAAGATCTCGCCCAAGCCCGTGGAAATCGGCCCCATGCCGGCCTCGATACCGGCAGGCAATTGTGCACGGGCAACCTGCAGGCGTTCGTTGACCAACTGCCGGGCAAAGAACAGGTCGGTGCCATCGTCGAAGATGACCGTCACCTGGGACAGCCCGGCGCGCGACAGCGAACGGGTCTGCTTGAGCCCCGGCAGGCCTGCCATGGCCGTCTCGATGGCGAAGGTGATGCGCTGTTCGGTTTCCAGCGGCGAGTAACCGGGGGCTGCAGTGTTGATCTGCACCTGGACGTTGGTGATGTCAGGTACCGCGTCAATCGGCAGTTTCTGGTAGCTGTGGACGCCCACGGCGGCCATCAGCACCACGGCGAGCATCACCACCAGGCGCTGCTCGATGGCGAATTGGATCAGGCGTTCAAACATGCAAGCGTCCCCGTGATCAATGACTGTGCGCCGCGGAGCCCTTGCCGAGCTCCGACTTGAGGACGAAGCTGCCGGCGGCAGCCACCTGGGTACCGGCCGTCAGGCCTTCGGTAATTTCCACCTGGCCAGCGTCGCGCCGGCCAGCCGTCACCGGGCGCGCTTCGAAGCCCTCTTCGGTGCGGGCGAACACCACGGTCTGCTCCTCCCAGGTCTGAAGTGCGCTCTCGGGCACCACCACAGCGGCGTTGAAGCGCTCTACGCTGACCGAGATGTTGACGAACAGCCCGGGGCGCCAGGCGCCGTTGGGGTTGGCCAGGGTGGCACGGACGGTGGCGGCGCGGTTCTGTTCGCCGAGCAGGCTGCCGACGTAGTTGACCTTGCCTTCCACCTCGGCACCCAGGTCCGGTGCGCTAACGGTGACGCGGCGCCCGCTGGTGACTTTGCTCAGGTCGCGCGGGGCCACCGCGAAAGTGGCCCAGACCCGGCTCAAGTCAGAGAGGGTGAACGCGTTGCTGGTCTCATCGACCACCTCGCCCACAGTCAGGTGTTTTTCAACCACCACCGCATCGAACGGCGCACGCAGCTCGTAACGGTTGCCCGCGCCAGCTGGGCCGACTGCGGCGACCTTCTGCCGGGCATTGGCCCAGGCGATCTCGGCCTCCTGCAGGGCCTGACGGGCCTGTTGATAATCCTGCTCGGCGCTGATGCGTTCCTGCCACAGCTGCTGCTCGCGCTGGAAGGTCAGCCGCGCCAGTTCGAGGCGTCGCAAAGCCGCCTGCTGCTCGCTGCGCAGGTCGGAGATCTGCTGGCTGGCGATCACGGCCAGGACCTGGCCGCGCTTGACTGCCTGGCCGAGGTCGGCGTGCACCGACTCGACCACGCCGGGTACACGGGGCACCACATGCGCGGTACGGTCCTCGTCGAAACGGATCTCACCCGGGAAGCTGATGGCGGTGCCCAACTCGCGCGGTGCGGCAGCCGCCAGCTGGATGCCGGCTGCCTCGATCTGGGCGCCGGTCAAGTGCAACTGGCCTTCGGCTTCCTGATGCGCCTCGCCGGTTTCATCGCCATGGCCGTGGCTGTCCTCGCCATGGTCGTCGTGGTGGGTTTCACCACTGCTGGCCTGGCCGAGGTTGCCGGTCCAGGCCAGGCCGCCAAGGCCGAGTACGCCAATGGCAGCGGCCACGAGGGCAAGCTTGCGTGGGTTATTCATGGGTGCTCCTGCTGCTCGATGTGTTGTTCATACCCTCAAGGTCGCCGTAGATCCGCTCGACTTGCGCACGCGCATCGGTTGCCGCGGCCAGCGCGTCGAGGTACAGGCCACGTGCGTCGATCAGCGTACGCTGGGCGTCGAGCACATCGAGGAAGGCAAACTTGCCCATCTCGAAACCGCGGGTGGCGGTATCCACGGCCTGCTGCGCCGAGGGCAAGATGGTTCGGTCATAGGCGTCCACCTCCTGCATCGCCGTACGCCATTGGCTGACAGCGCTGCGGGTGTCACTGCGCAAGCGCAGCTCGGCGGCATTGCGCAGGTCACGTGCCTGGTCTGCACGCCGCGCGGCGGCCAGGACGTTGCCCTGGTTACGATCGAACAGCGGCAAGGGCATCGACAAACCCACCACGTTCACCCGCTCGCGGTCCTCGCGGCTGTACTGGCTGCCGACACTCACCGTCAGGTCGGGAATGCGCTGGGCTTTTTCAGACCCCAGGGCGGCCTCGCCGCGCTCGATCTGCGCGGCGGCCAGGCGCCAATCGGCGGTGTGCTCGACCTTGTCGAGCAGCGCTTGGGCAGCCGGGGCCGCGCCGGGTGACAGATCGTCAGCCGGCAACCGCTCGAACGTCGCTACCGGGCTGCCGGTAAGCCTCGCCAATGCCTGGTAGGCCACTGCCTGTTGGGTTTCGGCGCGGCGCACCTCGGCGTGTGCCTGGGCCAGTTGCACCTGGGCGCGGGTGGCTTCCACCGGCGACGACTTACCTGCGCTGACGCGCCCCTGCACCACGCGCAAGCCACGCTCGGTCAGCGCTTGCGACTGCTGCGCCAGCTCCACCGCGGTCTGCGCGCGCAGGGCGGCGTGGAATGCCTGAACCACATCGGCGCGCAGGCCATTGCGCTGGCGCTCCAGTTCGAGCAGGGCGATGGCCTGGCCGCTACCCGCGACGGCGATGCGCGCACCCCGCTTGCCACCCAGCTCCAGCGGCTGGCTGAGGGTAACGGTAGTGGTACGGGTATCGCGGCGGGTGTCTTCGACTTCCCAGGACAGCGCTGGGTTGGGCATCAGCCCGGCCTGGCGGCGCTCGCCCTCGGCGATGCCAATTTCGCGGCCTGCGGCTGCCAGTTCTGGGTTGTTGGCAAACGCGGTGGCGAGCGCCTCGGGCAGGCTTGGGCCCTGCCCGGCCTGGGCGCTGGCGCTGGCACTGGCCGCCAGCAGCAGGCTGAGCATGAAGAACTTTCGGGGGATGGGCACTTCGCAGGTCCTCGTCGGCGAGCGTTGGCGAGGGACTGTAGGGAGCGCTGGTTATCGACGCGGTGGCGGGGAAATTACAATTTTGTAATCGAGTTCGATAATCGCCCACTTTCCCCCCTGCGACAGCAAACCCAATTGACGAAACTAACCAGGTGGTACAAACATAATCGCACTTAAAAACAACAAAGCGATCCCACCATGAAGCCCCTTATC
The DNA here is from genome assembly GCF_044744955.1 of Pseudomonas sp. NPDC087185. NCBI lineage: Bacteria > Pseudomonadati > Pseudomonadota > Gammaproteobacteria > Pseudomonadales > Pseudomonadaceae > Pseudomonas > Pseudomonas sp. NPDC087185. The sequence continues at coordinate 846,013 of NZ_JBIUZK010000003.1, forward strand.
CTCGTGCTCAACGGCCCTAACCTGAACATGCTGGGCACCCGCGAGCCCGCCCAGTACGGCCGCGAAACCTTGGCTGACCTGGCCCAGAGCTGCGCTGATACCGCGCACGCTCACGGCCTTGAAATCGAATTCCGCCAAACCAATCATGAAGGCGAACTGATCGACTGGATCCACGCTGCCCGTGGCCGTTGCACCGGTATCGTCATCAACCCGGGTGCCTGGACCCACACCTCGGTCGCCATCCGCGACGCCCTGGTCGCCAGCGAACTGCCGGTGATCGAAGTGCACCTGTCCAACGTGCACAAGCGTGAGCCGTTCCGCCATTTGTCGTTCGTCTCGTCGATCGCCGTGGGTGTGATCTGCGGCCTGGGCAGCCAGGGTTACCGCATGGCCCTGAGCCACTTCGCCGAACTGTTCCGGGAGCAGGCCGCATGACTCAGCCAGCCATCCTTGCCGGCCTGATCGGCCGTGGCATTCAGCTCTCGCGCACCCCTGCCCTGCACGAACATGAAGGCGATGCCCAGGCGCTACGCTACCTCTATCGCCTGATCGATGCTGACCAGCTGCAGTTGGACGACAGCGCCCTGCCGCAACTGCTCGATGCCGCCCAGCACACCGGTTTTACCGGGCTGAACATCACCTACCCGTTCAAGCAGGCGATCCTGCCGCTGCTCGATGAACTGTCCGAAGAGGCCAGTGGTATCGGCGCGGTGAACACGGTCGTGCTCAAGGACGGCAAGCGCGTGGGCCATAACACCGACTGCCTCGGTTTTGCCGAAGGCTTGCGCCGTGGCCTGCCCGATGTGGCACGGCGCCAGGTGGTGCAGATGGGCGCGGGCGGCGCGGGCTCGGCGGTGGCCCATGCGCTGTTGGGCGAAGGGGTCGAGCGCCTGGTGTTGTTCGAAGTAGATGCGGCGCGTGCCCAGGCGCTGGTCGACAACCTCAATGGCCATTTCGGCGCGGGGCGCGCGGTGGTAGGCACGGACTTGGCGGGCGAGCTTGCCGAGGCGGACGGGCTGGTGAATACCACGCCGGTCGGCATGGCCAAATTGCCGGGCACACCGTTGCCGGTAGAACTGCTGCATGCGCGGTTGTGGGTGGCAGAGATCATCTATTTCCCGCTGGAAACCGAGCTGCTGCGCGCGGCGCGGGCCTTGGGCTGCCGGACGCTGGATGGCAGCAACATGGCGGTGTTCCAGGCGGTGAAGGCGTTCGAACTGTTCAGTGGGCGTGAAGCGGATGCAGGGCGGATGCAGGCGCATTTTGCCAGCTTCAGCTGAGCTGGCACCGGCCCTTTCGCCAGTGAACCCGCTCCGACAGGTACTGCACTGACTCGGTATTCAGCGCAGTATCTGTCGGAGCGGTTTACCCGCAATCAGGGCGACACTCACTTCAGCCTTTCTCATCCAGCAACGCCTTTATTACTTGCTCCTGCCCGGCATAATCGCCTTCACCAAAGTGCACATGCCGCACCTGCCCCTGGCGGTCGACGAAGTAGTGCGCCGGCCAGAACTGATTGCCCCAGGCATTCCACACCTGGTAACCGTTATCCACCGCCACCGGATAACCGATGCCCAGGCTCGCCACCTTGCTTTTCAGCTGACCGACATCGTGCTCGTAGTCGTACTCCGGCGTATGCACCCCGACCACCACCAACCCCTGGTCGGCATAGCGCCGGGCCCAGTCATTCACATGCGGCAGGCTGCGCTGGCAGTTGATGCAGTCCCAGGTCCAGAAATCCACCAGCACCACCTTGCCCTTGAGCGCCGGGGCGTCCAGCGGTGGCGAGTTGAGCCATTCGCTGGCCCCTGACAGCGAAGGCATGGCGCCATAGCTGTCGCGGGCCATCAGGTGGCCCGCAAGGCCCAGGCCGACCAGCGCCAGGGCCACGCCACCCACTTTCAGCAGCAAGCGACGATCAGTTGTCATGGCAACCGCCCGTGGCGTAGGTGCGGTATTCGACGCTTTCGTGCTGGCCCTTGGAATTGAGGTAATCCATGCGGGTGTTGACCAGGCCACAGCCATTGCTCTGGTCATCCTTCACCGACAAGACTTTCTTCACATCCAGATGATCGCCGTAGCGGTACTGCATGACGCTGGCATCGTTCATGGGCATTGTGGACGCCTGGGCGGCCAGGGTACCAAGGCTGAACACGGCGAACAGGCTGGCAGTGGCGAGGGTTTTCACGTTCATGGTAAGGCTCCTGTGCATCTTCGAAGGGTGGGGAGTGTCGCTCCCCGGTCGAGAGCCATTTCGCGCCCGCCAGGTATCCGCCATGTGTCGCCTGAACCTGTGATGTGCGTCCTGCTGTATCTGTGCCGCCGCCAGATACACTGCAATACAAACCCCTGCAGGCAAGCCCCGACCTGCTCGATACACTGCGCCCACTCCCCTTGCACAGGACCCCTGCCATGGAGCATGTCGATCACATCCTGATCGTCGACGACGACCGCGAGATCCGCGAACTGGTCGGCAACTACCTGAAAAAGAACGGCCTGCGCACCAGCATCGTCGCCGATGGCCGGCAGATGCGTGCGTTTCTCGAAGCCAACAGCGTCGACCTGATCGTCCTCGACATCATGATGCCGGGCGATGACGGCCTGCTGCTATGCCGCGAACTGCGCGCCGGCAAGCACCGTAATACCCCCGTGTTGATGCTGACCGCGCGCAACGACGAAACCGACCGCATCATCGGCCTGGAGATGGGCGCCGACGACTACCTGACCAAGCCGTTCTCCGCCCGCGAGCTGCTGGCCCGCATCAATGCCGTGCTGCGCCGCACGCGCATGCTGCCGCCCAACCTGACCATCAGCGAAAGCAGCCGCCTGCTTGCCTTCGGTCAATGGCGCCTGGATACCACGGCGCGCCACCTGCTCGACAGCGAAGGCACCCTGGTGGCCCTCAGCGGCGCCGAGTACCGCTTGCTTCGGGTGTTCCTCGACCACCCGCAACGGGTGCTCAGCCGCGAACAGTTGCTCAACCTGACCCAGGGCCGCGAAGCCGACATTTTTGACCGCTCCATCGACCTGCTGGTCAGCCGCCTGCGCCAGCGCCTGGGTGACGACGCCCGCGAACCCAGCTGCATCAAGACCGTGCGCAGCGAAGGCTATGTGTTCTCGCTGCCGGTGCAACTGCTCGAGTCGCCGTCATGAAGTGGCCACGCACGCTGGCCTCGCGCCTGGCGCTGATCTTTTTCACCGGGCTGGTGCTGGCCTACGGGCTGTCATTCAGCCTGCAGGCGTACGAGCGCTACATCAGCAGCCGCTCGATGATGCTCAGCAACCTGGAACAGGACGTCGCCACCTCAGTGGCTATCCTCGACCGCCTGCCCGCCGTCGAACGCGCAGCCTGGTTGCCACGCCTGGAGCGGCGCACCTACCGCTACCGGCTGGATGAGGGCCTGGCGGGTGAGGCCATGCCGAGCGAAGATCCCCCCATGGCCGCCGAATCGATCGTCAAGGCAATCGGTAACCACTACCGCCTGACCTTCCAGGATATTCCCGGGCCGAATGCGCATTTCCAGACGCATCTGCGCCTGGCAGACGGCGCACCGCTGACTATCGACGTTACGCCGGCGCCCGTGCCGGTGGCCAAATGGCTGCCGGGTGTGCTGCTGATCCAGCTGGCCGTGCTGCTGTTCTGTACCTGGCTGGCCGTGCGCCTGGCGATCGGCCCGCTGACCCGCCTGATCAAGGCACTGGACGACCTCGACCCAGACAAGCCTGGCATGCTGTTGGAGGAAAGTGGCCCGCGTGAGGTGCAATACGCCGCCACTGCTTTCAACGCTTTGCAGGCACGTATCGCCGCCTACCTGAAAGAACGCATGCAGTTGCTGGCGGCGATTTCCCACGACCTGCAAACGCCGATAACGCGCATGAAACTGCGGGTAGAAGTCATGGATGAGGGTGTCGAGAAAGACAAGTTGTGCCATGACCTGGATGCCATGGAGCACCTCGTCCGTGAAGGCGTGGCCTACGCCCGTAGCATGGACATCAACACCGAGCCTGCGTGCCGGATCAACCTCGATGCATTCCTCGACAGTGTCGTGTTCGACTACCAGGACAGTGGCGCCCAGGTGGAGCGCCAGGGCCGTACCGACAGCTTGCTGGAAACACGCCCGCATGCATTGCGCAGGGTGCTGGTCAACTTGCTGGACAATGCCCTGAAGTTCGCGGGCAAAGCACAACTCGAGGTCAGCCGTGAACAGGGCTTGACCGTGATCCGTATCCTCGACGACGGCCCTGGGATACCCGAAGGAGAGCTCAATGAAGTGCTCAAGCCCTTTTATCGCGTGGAAAGCTCGCGCAACCGCAGCACCGGCGGCACCGGCCTGGGGCTGGCCATTGCCCAGCAACTCACCCAGGCCATGGGGGGGCGCTTGACCCTGAGCAATCGTCGCGGCGGCGGGCTGTGCGCACAGATCGAGCTGAAGTGAAATGCAGCTGACGTGATCGCGGCAGGGTGTCCGACCTGCCACGAGAAGGCTGAGCTACATAAGCGATGACTACAATCCGACACATAAAGCAGCATGTGCTGACACACTGCAGATAACCTATCCCCACACACTCCCGGTCTCACAACGACAGCCCGGGAGACTCTCCGATGAAACCCTTCCCCTTGCCCTCAGGCTGGAAGCTATTCGCCGCCCTCGCCGGCCTGCCCCTGCTCATGACCGTCGTGATACTGGCCGCCTACCCGATCGGCGCGGACGGGCTACGCAGCGCCATCCGCGCCACCGCGCCTGCGCCATTTCCTGAAGAAGAGAGAGAAGCATGATAACCCTGACCCGCACACTCAGCCACGTCGACCGATTAGGCAACTGGAGCGCCGACTTGCCTTTACGGCTGTTCCTGGCCTGGGAGTTCTTTGAGTCCGGCCGAGAGAAGCTCAATGGCAGCAACTGGTTCGGCGACCTGCAGGGGAGCTTCCCGTTCCCATTCAACGTGCTACCACCAGAGCTGAACTGGCAACTTTCGATGTGGGCCGAGTTGCTTCTGCCGTTGCTGCTGGTGCTGGGGCTTGGCACCCGGTTGGCTTCGGCAGGGTTGATGGTGATCACCGTGGTGGCAATTGCTGCAGTGCATTGGCCGATGCAATGGTCTAGCCTGGCAGAGCTGGCGCAGGGATACACCATCACTGACCGGGGCTTTGGTAACTTCAAGTTGCCGCTGATCTACCTGGTGGCATTGCTGCCACTACTGCTCAAAGGCGCCGGCCGCCTGAGCCTTGACCACTGGATCAGAGAGCGCCTCACTACACGCACCTGATCGCCATCAAGCGAGAGGGCTCGATACCCGCAGGCACGAGCCCGTTTTTCATCTCACCGTGTACCGATGACAATGCCTTGCGCGCGTAGGCTCTCCAGCATCGCCAAACCCTCCGTCTGGTCCCCCCCTGATCGTCGCAGGCGCTCGCGCCCACTGCCGCTCACCTCTGCCAGCAAGCGATACGCCATGGGTGCAAGCCGCGCGAAACGCACTTGCAGATCGGCATCGCGATACACCAACAACAAGGTGGGTTGTTCGGGCGGCTGCTCTGGTTGGTAGTCGGGGCCAATGCGCTCCACCGGCCAGCGGTATGCCAGCACCCTCGCCGTACACGACAACAGCGGCTCGCCCTGTAGCAAATCGCCCTGAGGGTCGTGCGGCGGGTCCTCGGCATCGCTCAGATACAGCCGCGCCTCGACCCACTCGTAGTGGGCAAGCTCCAGCTGCCAGGGTGCATCCACTTCAATGCCCTGAAGGTAGTCGATGAATGCTTCGGCGATCTCGGTGAACAACGGCGTCTGGCTACGGTAATTGGCGTAGAAATCACGAACGCGTGCATGCCAGCGCTGCTCACCCAGGGTTTGGCTCAGTACTGGAAAACTGCTGGCCAGCAAGCTTTCAATGGCGCCGTAGAACAACTCGCGGTAGACCTTCAGGCGGCGCTCCTCGATGCCCGGTGGAGGGGCATGCCGTACCGGATCACGCAGGTGCCGGGCCAGCATGAACTGCTGCTCACGCAACGTCTCGTACATGCGACACCTCCCGTTGCACGGCGCGAATGCGTGCGGTTTCTTCGATCAGCTCGGCCAACGGCGGGTAGTTGAAGTCACGTTCGAGCACTGTCGGCTGAGCGCCAAAGCGCCTGCAAGCCTTGCTAAACAAGGCCCACACATCCTCTTTCACCGAGGCACCATGGGTATCGATCTTGAGGTCGGGTGCCTCGTCGTAGTGCCCGGCAACATGCATGCCGACTACCCGCGCCACGGGCAACCCCTGAAGGAACGCTTGTGCGTCGTAGCCGTGATTACAGGCATTGACGTACACATTGTTGACGTCCAGTAACAGATCGCAGTCGGCCTCGTCGAGCACCGCGCGGATGAAGTCGAGCTCGCTCAACACTTGGTAGGGTGCCGCGTAGTAGCTGATGTTCTCCACTGCAATACGTCGCTGCAAATGGTCCTGGGCCTGCCGGATCCTGGCCGCCACCTGATGCACGGCTTCTTCTGTAAAGGGGATTGGCATCAAGTCGTACAGATGACCGTCATCGGAGCAGTAGCTCAGGTGTTCGCTGTACAGCCGTACCTGGTGTTGATCGAGGAACTGCCGGGTCTGGTCGAGAAAAGCAAGATCCAGCGGCAAGCTACCGCCCAGGGACAAGGACAGGCCATGACAGGCGAGCGCAAATCGCTCGGTCAGTTGCGCCAGGGATTTTCCATAACGACCACCGACTCCAATCCAGTTTTCCGGTGCGCATTCGAGAAAATCCACAGCGCCCTCTTCGAGTTTCAGCAATTGGGGCATCAGGCCGCGGCGCAGGCCGAGGCCCGTGAACAAGGGTGAGGTGTTCATTGGGTAGGTCTCCACAGCACGCAAAACGCCCCTCCTGAACAGCAGAAGGGGCATTACGTCACAAGTCAGGATTCGGCTCAGGCCTTGGGTTTTTCACCACATTTGCCTTCACCACATTTGCCTTCCCCTTTCTTGCCCTTTTCATCGGCGCCGCATTTGCCTTCACCGCACTTGCCTTCCCCTTTTTTGGCCTTCCCATCAGCCCCACACTTGCCTTCGCCACATTTGCCCTCGCCCTGCGCCTTGGCGTCGGCAAGTTGGTAGCCCTGCGGCAGAGGTTCGACAGCAAAGGCGTTGCTGAATGCCACGCTGCCGATCAGTGCGGCGCCGAGCAGGCCGAGTTTTTTACGTGCATGAGTCATGGTGTAGCTCCACTGCGGTTGAAAGTGGAGCCATTAAGCACTGGGCAAGCAAGATGGAAGTATCACCACAGCCCACAAAGCGTGTAGGAAGCAACCTGAAAGGTCACCGGATCGATCACCCACTCCTCCGACGAAAAGCAGGTGAGCGCTGCTAGTCTTCCAACGGTTTGGGAGGCGCCGCCGGCTTGGCGGGTTTGACAGGCTTGGCGGGCTTGTTGTCCTTGCTCTTGGGTTCCGGCACTGCCGCAACTGGCTCGGGTGCAGCCACTGCCTGCTCGCTCGCCGGCAGTGCGTCAACCGCTTTGATGATGGCCTGCGGGTCGATCTTTTCACCCGTGTCGTCATCCTTGAGCATATGCCGCTCGCCGTCCTTGCCTACCAGGATCACCTTGGTGCCCTTGCTTGCGCCGAGCTTGAGCTCACGGATCAGGGCCATGGTGGTCTGCTGCTCGAGGTTCTTGTCCTCGCGCTTGCCCATCATGTTGGCGACGCTGTAGACCACCACGCCGCGTTCCTTGAAAGCTGCCTGGGTGGCAGGATCCTTCAGCGCCTCGTTCAGCCCTCGCAGGGTCGGGTCGGCTGAACTCGGGGCGATGATCACCAAAGGCCTGGCCTTGCCCACTTCCTTTGCCAACGGTGCGTCGCTGTCGGCGGCGAACAAAGGGCTGGTGACGGCGAGCAAGGTGGCGAGGGTCAGTGACCGAACGAGCATACGCATCTCCTTAATATCTCGATAAAACAAAGACTACAGATCACGGAGAAAAATCCGACCTGGAGCCTAAACCACTTCACGTCCCAGGTGGTTGAGGAAAAGTAACTGACAGTTTCCAAGCCTGCAGTAGCAAGGTACAGGCGTTAACCGACGGAATACCCCCCTGTGTGAGCATAGTCCAAAGCGGCCTGGGGCGAGCCCTTGCACCGCTTTGCACACCTTGAACGACTACCGGCGCACAGTGATCGGTGGGTCCGCCGGGCCGGTTTCCAGCGCCTTCAACGTCATGTCCAGCAGCAAACCTCGGCGCGCGGCACGTTGCTCGGCCAGAATGGCGTCGGACTGTGCCCGCCTTTGGGCGTCACTGAGTTCCTCATCGTCAAGGACTGCAGCGACGCGTCGCTGAAACGGCCTGTCGAGGGCAGTAAAACGCTCGGGAAGGTGCTGTTCCAGGTACTCGCACCAGAAGGTTCGGTCGACCATTGAGCGGGCGATCTCTTCCTGGGTTTCCGCTGCACGGACAGCTGCCTCTGCCTGGGCCAGGCGCGGCTCATCGACCCCCGACACAGGGCGGAAACTCATCTCGCCCACCGCCACAGGCAAATTCAGGCGGTCGCGCAAGCCTGTACGGTAGGCCAGCCCCACTTCGCTTTCATCCGGGTTGCCACCCCGTTCGATGATATCCCTGACGGCGATCCGGTCCACTTGGTCAAGGCGCCACAGGCGCCGCCCCAGGTTCAACAACGATTGCTCCTGATTGCCGTTGGCATTACTGCGCGCACGCCACACCAGCAGGTTCAGTTCAAGGTTGCTCAAGCACCAGGTGGCACCGTCCTGGCAACCCCACTCGTCATTGGCCACGGCCAGCAACGACTCGCGCAGTTCGGCATCGGTTGCCATTGCCTGCAGCACGCTCAGCACCCGCATCGCCATTGCCTGGGCGTTGATGTGAAAGTCCGCCGATTGGAGCAATTGCTGCAGCACGCGGAAAAACCGTTCCGAAGGCGTCCCTTGATCGACGGTTTCCCACGCGGCGATCAGCACGCCACGGTGTTGAGGCCCCACCGCATCGCCCCAGACATCACGGGCGTGATCACGCTGTGCCGCCAGCAACGATTCATCAATGGCCTCGATCGGTGCCATCAACGCCGCCTGCAGGCGCAACATCGCGGCATCACTGAAAGGATTACCACCGAGCCTGATTCGCCGCCGGGCCTGCAAAGGCATTTGAAAGAAGCTTTCCGGAATGGCGTTGATACGGTTCTCGCGCAGGTCCAAGTAAACCAGCCGGGGACGATCAAAAATGCCGGAGGGGAGCTGCCTGATCCCCGTATTGCGCAAGCTCATCCAGCGCAGTTGTGGCAACCCGTTGACCGGGAATCCTCGGCCCAGCGGGTTGTGGGACAGGTCGACATATTCCAGGTTCTGGCAACTGGCCAAGGTGGCCGCCTGGGAGAGATTCAGAACGATCTGGTTGTTGGTCAATGTCAATTGGCGCAAGTGCTGCATTTGCAGCAGCGGTTGCGGCAAGCGGGTCAAGAGGTTGCCGCCCAGATCCAGTACCCGCAGTCGCGGAAAGGCCAACAGAAAACTGGTCGGAATCTCCTCGAGCTCCATGCGCAGCAACGACAGGTCGGCCACATGCCTGTAACTGACTTGCGCGGGCATTTGCGGCAGTTCACCGGGGCGGGTGTTGTACAAGACAACACGGTAGTCGTTCTCGGTGTCGAGCACTGGCTCTCCCGCAGTGATGGTGCGCCGCCAGCAATTGATCAGTATCTGGCGAATGCTTCGCCGCTCCTCCACCTGCTCACCTTCGACTTCCGCGACCCAGGCCGCCAAGCTGTTGCGCAGCACCCTGTACTCCTGACGCAAGCTCGCCAGCACCGCCTCGGCCTGCAGGCCAGTGCGTTGTAGGTTGGCGATCCAGGCCGCCACTTGTTCATCGCTGAAAGACGGATAGATGTCGCGCACCATTGCCGTCAGCGACCTCGCCCCTTGGCCCATGCCCCCCGAGTTGCAGCCCCCCAGCGGATACCCCAGGCGACCATCCCTCAGGCGTAGCGGCGCCCTGAATGCACCTTGCCGTTGCGGGCCAAGCAAACGCTCCACTTCGTTGCGCCGCTGCAGCGCTACTCGGCTCAGCATCACGCGCACGTTATGGGCAAACGGCTCGCCAATCTGCAGGGCCTCGCGCTGGCTGTCGTCGTAGGCCGCAGCCATGGCATCGAACAGCTCCATAGGTTCACCGCGATGCTCGCCCTGCACATTGGTCAACTGGAAGGCGCCATTCACATGCGCCAGGTCAAATGCCTGGGCGCCCTCCTCGGTCGACAGCAGCAACGGCCCATCACGGCTGCCTTCGAACAGGCGCCAGTGCACCCCTTCGCCGGCGCCCGGCAAATGCTTGAGCATGCCCAGTGCGACACGGGCCAGGTCGGCGTTCTGCGGGCTATCGAGGTAGAGCGCCTCATACGCCCGCGCCATACGGATCGACAGCGCGCTGCGCCTGGCCGCTTCAGCCAGGGCCAATGGCACACGGCCGCTCTCCAGCAAACGTTGCCGGTCAGCCGGGCTTGCCGCCTGCAGCAACGCCTGCGCGGCCCGCGGGTGAACACTGGGGAACACCCTGCGCAACTGCTCACTGGCAGCGTCGACCGTCGGCTGCAGCGCTTGATACACATGTTCGAACAGTTCTCGACGCCGGGCCCATGCCAGTTCGGCCAGCGCCTGATCGGCGATGCCGGCAGCGCCAGGCAGGCGCTGCGCGTGCTGCAGCACGGTCAGGTCATCGACCTGCTCGCCACCGCGCAAACGGCTGATCAACTGGCGGATGCGCTGATCGATCCTGAAGCGCTCGACCGTATCGAGCATCCCCGGCTCCGGCGCCCGGCCGTAGACATGCAAGGCCCGCAGATGCTCGCTGTTGAGTCCGTGAATCGCCAGCACCTGGTCTATCTCATCATCCCCCAGCGCATTCAAGGGCTCGCCCAGGCGGCGGAACATACGATGCACATCGTGCCACTGCGCCGGCTGCTCGCTCCACAGCCGCCAGGCGCCCGCGCCATTGTGACGCAATGCCGGCGCATGCCCATCGTGGGGCACAAGCTGCCACTGGCCTGGCTCGGCTTGCTCGACGACGGCATAGTGGTGCCCGTCCATTTCGACCCAGGCCTGCCCACGCAGGCGGCCGATACCCAATGCGTCACGCGCTGTCGCGGCGCTGGGCACTACGCCGCGATAAGGCGTCAGGTCTAGCTGCCAGAGCTTGCGACTGCCGTCTTGCAGTTGCGCCGGCAGCATCTCGTCGACCAGCCTCGAGCGCGCCCACAACCGCTGGGCCACGGTCGCACCAGCGACTGTGGCGGCGATCAGCGCCAGGTCAGTGGCCACCTGGGTCAGGTGGTCCAGCGCTTCCTGGCTGTCGCCGTCGCGCCAGGCTTCGATGCCGTGGTACACCTCACCCAGCACTTGCCATACGGTGACCGCCAGCAGCCCCAGCCCCAGGCCCGGGACGAACAGCGCAGCCACGTTGAGTAACGCCCAACCCTCGGCCGCCAGCCGCTGGTCATGCTCGCGCTGGATCCGGCGATCGAGCATCGCCACCGGCATCGCAACCATGGCTGCGTCATCCTTTATCTGCAGGATGCGCGCCTGGGCAAGGCTGTTGAAAAGCGGCTCTGCATAGGTGTGCAAACGTGGATTGAGATCGTAGGTCGCCCACAGTGGGAGGTCGTCGAACACCGGTATTACCCTGGCGAAAAACGCCTGGCTGTCGCGCCGACGCACCAGTCGGCTGAAGAACCGCTGGTAGGCTTTGTCACGCAGCCGCGTGCCCAACCCTCGCGAGAGCTTTTCCAGGCTCGGGTAGACGCTCCAGGCGCCCACAGGGTCGCCCGGGATGTACATCAGCAACCGTCGCGTGGTATCGAGCAGCGGTCCCTGGTCGATCACTTCGAGCACAACCACCTGCTGTATCTCATAACCCAGCAGGCTCAGCTGCCTGGCGACCACCAGGTCGCCCGCCAGGCGCAGAAGGCGACCCTCGACGCACATGGCCACCAGCAACCTCAACTCACTGTCGTCCAATACCTGCTCGTACCTGGCCTTGTAGGCATCCACCAACATGGCGTAGCGGCTGGCATCGAGCAGTTGGGTCTCGACAACCTTCTCGCCGCCGGCAGGCTTGAACACCCCATCCAGATGACGTTGGTAAGCCGCCCCAAGGTCCAGCTCACGGCACAGCGCAGCGAACTCGACTGCGCTGGGGAGCCGGCCGCCATCGAAACGCGAGACGACCAAGCGGTTACCTCTAGGCTGCCCCCCGACCTGGGCTTGTTCGTGAGTGAAGTTTCGCAGCACCACCTCCAGCAATGGCTGCGTTTCATCGACCACTTGCGTCAGGTGAGTGCCCACAGGCTGCTCGTTGATCACCGGCTCACGGCGCCCCGCCAGAAACTGCGCACGCCGCACGTTGATGCGCAAACCGAGGCGTGCGTCGAGGGCCACCTCCAGGGCCGACACCACGAAATCGTCGATGCCGTCAACCTGTGCCAGCAAGGCGGCTACCCGCTGACGACAGGCCAGGCTGCTGGCCAGCGCCCGGCCGATCTGCGGCAGCAGATCGGCGGGCGCGTCACGCAGCCACGCCGGCAGACGTTGGCCAATCAAGTCGTCCTGAAACGCAGCGCTCGCCTTTCGCAGCTCATCGAATACGTGCCGCTCACCCGCAGATGAATCAACCATGCTTGCTACCCCTTGGCTCAATAGAGCCGCCAGCCTAGGTAGAGCAATGCCCGCAGGGCGTTAGATAGGTAATACCCGGAGTCAGAAGAGCAACAACTGACGGTCGGTCAACGCGGCAAAATCATCGCCGACAAAGGGCAAGATGGCATCGGCCACAGGCTGCAGCTGCCTGCTGAGGTAATGATCGTAGTCGATCGGCGACTGCTGGTTTTCCAGTGGCTCTGGGCCTGACGTGGTGATGACATAGCTGATCCAGCCGCCATTCTGGTATTGACGCGCGCGCCCCTGGCGGGTGTTGTAGTCATCGGCCAGCCGCGCGGCACGCACATGCGGCGGGACGTTGCGCTGGTAGTCAGCCAGCGGCCGGCGCAGGCGCTTGCGGTAGATGAGCAGTTCGTCCAGCTCGCCCGCCAGGGTCTGCTGCACGAACGTGCGCACATAATCACGGTACGGCTGCCCGCGGAAAACCCGCCCGTACAAGGCCTGCTGGAACTGGCGGGCCAGGGGCGACCAGTCCGTGCGCACCGACTCCAGGCCCTTGTAGACCATCTCCTCGGTACCATCAGCGCGTTGCACCAGGCCCGCGTAGCGCTTCTTGCTGCCCTCATCGGCACCGCGAATCGTCGGCATCAGGAAGCGCCGGTAATGGGTCTCGAACTGCAGTTCCAGTGCGCTTTCCAGGCCCAGCGTTTCTTGCAGGTGCTGGCGCCACCATTGGTTGACCTCGGCCACCAGTTCGCGACCGATGCGGGCGGCAGCCTCTTCACCTTGCGCCCCCTTGAGCCAAACGAAGGTGGAATCGGTGTCGCCGTAGATCACGTCATAACCGCGCGCCTCGATCAGCGCACGGGTCTGGCGCATGATCTGATGGCCGCGCAGGGTGATCGAAGACGCCAGGCGCGGGTCGAAGAAGCGGCAACCGCTGGAACCCAGCACGCCGTAAAAGGCGTTCATGATGATCTTCAGCGCCTGGGACAACGGCGCATTGCCCTCACGCTTGGCCTCCTCCCTGCCCTGCCAGACACGTTCGACGATGGCTGGCAGGCAATGCCGACTGCGCGAAAAGCGCCCGCCGCGAAACCCTTCGACCGAGTGCGTGTCATCCGGTTGACGCAGGCCTTCGACCAAGCCCACCGGGTCGATCAGGAACGTACGAATGATCGAGGGGTACAGGCTTTTGTAGTCGAGCACCAGCACCGAGTCGTAAAGGCCCGGGCGCGAATCCATGACAAAACCGCCGGGGCTGGCCTCATCGGGGCGGCTGCCCAGGTTCGGCGCCACGAACCCCAGCCGATGCATCTGCGGAATGTACAGGTGGCAGAACGCAGCCACCGAACCGCCGCTGCGGTCGACCGCCAACCCGGTCACGGATGAGCGTTCGAGCAGGAACTCCAACAGGCGGGTATGGGCGAAGATCCGCGTCACCAGCTCACAGTCCTTGAGGTTGTAGCGGGCCAGCGCAGGTTTGTCCTCGGCGAACATGCGGTTGATTTCGTCCATGCGCTGGTACGGCGTGTCAATCGCCTTGCCCTCGCCCAACAGGGTCTGCGCGACGTTCTCCAGGCTGAACGAGGGAAAACTCCAGGTGGCCGAGCGCAGTGCTTCGATGCCATCGATCAGCAAGCGGCCGGGCGCATCGACAAACACATGACCGCGATTGGCCTGCGCGCGCAGGGTCATTGGTGCGCCGTTGCGCCCCAGCGCCAGCGGCACCTGCAGTTGCCGGGCGTGTTCATGCAGCAGGCGCAGGTCGAACTGAACCAGGTTCCAGCCGATGATCGCATCCGGGTCGTGCTCGGCCATCCACTGGTTCAGGCAGTGCAGCAGCTCAGCGCGGTCGTTGCAGTACTGCAGGTCGAAATCCAACGCCGTGGCCTGGCCATTGGCGGTGCCCAGCATGAACACCTGGCGCTGGCCGCAGCCTTCCAGGGCGATACTGTACAGCTCACCGCGCTCACTGGTTTCGATATCCAGCGACACCAAGCGCAGCGGCGGGCGATAGTGTGCCGAGGGCTTGAGCTGGGCATCGCAGAAGACCCCATGGGCATCCGGCTGGCCGATGAACTGGACTGCAGCGGTGATGAAGCGCTCCATCAGGTAACGCTCGGGCGGGCGTATATCGGCTTCGTACACGTCAACACCCGCATTGCGCAGGCGCTGCTCCAGCTGCAGCAGTTGCCGGTGCTGGCGGCAATAGACACCCAGCACCGGTCGATGCTCGAAGTCATGCAGGCGTAGGGGTTTGAATTCGACACCCGCCTCCCCGGCCAGCAACACGCGTGCGTGCTCGGCCTGTGCCTGGAGGATGAACATCACTGAATCCTGTCGGGCCAGGCGCACCAGGCGCGGGCCCTGGTCGGTGGCCAGCCAGAACTCCACGCAGGTGCCTTCGGGCGTGTCATGCCAATGCCGGGTCAGGACAAAGCCCTGCTGCAACTCCACTGCGTTGTCCTCGGTGTGACCGATGTGTCGGATGGGGTGATTCTACCCTCGTGCGGGCAATCAACCGTACAGGTAGTTGATGTCCTTGTAGGCCAGAGGCGGCACCTGGCCCAGCAGGAAATCACGCAGTTTTTGCATCTGCCGCGCTTTGGGGCTGGACTTGAGCCAGGCCATGTAATAACCGTCGCCAGTCGCCACCGCATGCTTGAACGGCGTGATCAGGCGCCCTGCCCCCAGGTCGGCACTGGCCAGCACCAGGTCGACCACCGAGATACCCAGGCCCTGCTGGGCTGCGGAGATGCCTTGGTCGAGGGTATCGAACACCTGGCCCTGGTCGATGCTGATGTCGAGCGCATCCATGCGTGCCAGCCAGCGCCGCCAGTCGCGCCGGTCGGGTGAGGGATGCAGCAACTCGCACTGACGCAGGTCACCCAGCGCCGGCTGCTCATGCTGCATGTAGTCGGGGTGGCACACCGGGATCAGCCACTCATCGAAGAGCTTGAAGCTCTCGACATCGGCCGCAAAGCGGCCGTTTGACAGAAGGAAAGCACAATCGTAAGGCTCGGAGTAGAAGTCCACCGTATCGATGTCCATCCACACGCTCGACAGCTGCACGCTGCAGCTGTCGTCGATCTTCTTGAACGCATCCAAGGCCCGTAGCAGCCAGCGCACGGTGAGCGTCGACGGCGCCTTGAGGCGCAGCCCATAGCGGTCCTGGCGCAGCAGCGCACACGCATTTTCGATGATCTTGAAGCCAACCTTGAGCTCCTGGGACAACAGGCGCCCATGCTCGGTAAGGCTCAGCTTGGGCCCGCGGCGCTCGAACAGGTCGCAGCCGAACATGCCCTCGAGGGTCTTGATGTGGTGGCTGACCGCGCCTTGCGTCAGCGCCAGCTCTTCGGCCGCGCGGGTGAACGACCCATACCGCGAGGCGACCTCGAAGGCACGCAGCGCGTGCAAGGCCTGAATCCGTTCTGACATGACGCCCCCGAAGCATGAGTAAGACTAATAGTAGGTCATAGTTCCACGCGTTTTACAACGTTAACCGTGTCTCAGAAAATGCAGGTAAATAACAAAGATAAGCCAATAACCTGCCTGCATGTATCTGGAACTTTCTGTTACTTAAACGCCTGGGGAAATCATGTTTACGGGTTATGGAAACTGCTATCGCCTGGATGCGCTAGAGCTCGCCGCTGAACATGTGCGCAATACGCAGCACTGGACGCACAAGACCATACAACATTTTCGCAGCATCCTCGCCAACCCCGACTTTCCGTGCCTGTTCGGGCGCAAGGCAGTGGCCGGCGAATCCTGCCATATCCTCTTCGCCAGTGCCGAACAACTGGCCGACGACATCGCTCAAGGGCTGGCCGATTACATCCGTACCATCACCCCTATCCCGATCAAGCAACGCATTGGCAGCCCGCTGGTGGTGTTTCTCGAGACCCCCGCCGACAGCACCCTTGCCGAACAGCAGGCACTGGCCTGGAAAGTACTGCGTGGCGTGCACGCGCGCGACCCGCATCCCTGGCCGCAGGCGATCCCAAGCGACCCGGAAGACAGCGGCTGGTCGTTCTGCTACGCCGGCATGCCGCTGTTCATCAACATGAACTTCCCCGGCCACCAGCAGATGAAGAGCCGCAACCTGGGCAACCACATCACCTTCGTCATCAACCCACGGGAAAACTTCGACGAAGTGGCCAACGCCAGCACCGAAAGCGGTCAGCGGATCCGCGCGCGCATCCGCGAACGCGTGCGCCACTACAACGACGGCGTTATGCCTGACAGCCTCGGCTTCTTCGGCCAGGCCGACAATTTCGAATGGAAGCAATACCAACTGCAGGAAGCAGGCTCGCTCAACCCGTCGCGCTGCCCCTTTCATGCCCACGCCCACGCAACACCCGACACACTGATCGAGAATTGACCGTGAATACCGCATTGACTGCAACCTACGCCCTGACCGTCCTGCTGCTGATCGCCACCCCAGGCCCAGTGGTGGCACTGATCGTCAACACTGCCGCTGCCTCCGGCTCACGCAAGGCCATGTTCACCGCCGTTGGCACCAATTGGGCTTCACTGGTGCTGATCGGCGCTGCGGCCTGGGTCATCCTGACCAGTGCGGCCATCGACAAGGCGTGGCTCAGCGGCATGAGCCTGTTAGGCTGCCTGTTCATTGGCTACATCGCCGTCAGCACCTTGCGCGAGTGCCTGCAGGCGCCTGCCGCGCCAGCCGAGGCGCAAGCGCCGAAAACCGGCCGGGGCGGCTTGTGGCAGGGGTTCATGGTGGGCATCTCCAACCCGAAGGACATCATCTTCTTCATCGCCTTCTTCCCGCAGTTCATCCAGATCACCGAGTCGTTCGGCAAAAGCATGGTGGTGCTCTCGTTGCTGTGGGTAGTCATCGACTTCGCCGTGCTCAGCCTGTACATCTTCGCCATCGGCAAAATCGCTTCGCAACGCAGCAACCGCATGATTTCCCTGGCCTCGGGGGTCGCCCTGCTACTGATCGCCGTCGGCGGCCTGGCCTACAACTTCAAGGAACTGGCGGGCTGAAGCCCCCGAGACTCCAGTGCAACAAGCCACGCCAGACGATAGGGAGCGCCCATGACCATGCCCAATACCGCAACGCACGGCCCGGGCCTCCTGTCGCCACTGCCGCCGGACTACCAGCGCTTCCTGCAACTGGGCAACCGTCGCGCCCCGCATACCCTGCATGTCCATGAGAGTGGCTACCGCTCCGGCACCATCAACACCGATGCTCTTGGCTTGCGCTACAGCCATTGCGCCGGCAAACGCTTTTCGGCCGCCGAACGCGGCGGCGCGGCGCGCATCAACCTGCTGGTCGGCGGTTCGAGCGCCATGGGGGTGGGTGCCAGCTCCGATGAGCATACGGTGGCCTCGCACCTCTCGATGCTGACTGGGGAGGTGTGGCTGAACCTGGCAGGCTGCGGGCTCAATGCCAGCCAGGAGTTGTTACTGTTCCTCACCCACCAGCACCGCCTCGGCGAAGTCGGCCATGTGGTGGTGCTCAGCGGCGTCAATACGCTCGCCCACGAAGCCCTCGGCGAGGTGCTGGCTGGCCAGCACGACCTGCAGCACGCTCAGGCGCATCAGGCTTACCTCAACAGTTTCAACGAAGGCATACGGCCCACCGGCCCTGTGCAACGGGAGTCTTTGTGGCAGCGCCTGGGCCAGGCGCTGGCCCCGCGGCGCCACGCGCCGGTGCCATCCTGGCCGTTATCCGCCCCGGAAAAGCGCCTGGCGCGTGCCGCCGAGAGCATTGGCCGTACCTTGCGCCAGTGGGATCAGATGCTGGCCGACAGCCACGCCACTCTCACTTTCATTCTGCAACCGCTGCTGCCCTGGTGCCGCGAAACCTTGCCTGCCGGTGAACACGCCATGCTGGCGGCGCTGGAACGGCAACCGGCAAACTTCGACCGTCTGCTTGAAGGCGTCTTCGACAGCCAACTGCACATGGCATTTTTCAGGCGTATCAAGAGCCAGGCGGACCCGGTGCCGTGCTACGACATGAACAGCATGCTCAGCAGCTCCCCTGTGTTCGGCGCCGACCTGTTCATCGACCGCTTGCACCTCAATGACCTGGGCAACAATGCGCTGGCCAAGGTCATCACCGCCAAGCTTGGCCTGGCCCAGGAAAAACACGCCCAACGCAAGGTCACACCGATCAAGCTCGTCTGACAGTTGGGCGCCGCCCTTTCGGTCACCCCCCACGCTTGGCTAGAATAGGCCGTCGTTCCGATCCGCCTGAGGCGCACGCGTACCTGTGATGAATATCCCTGCCGTCCACCCGTACCTGGCTGCCTGCCGCGACCGCCCCGCCTGCGAGGCGCGTCCGTGACTCGCGCCGCCCTTGTGCCTGCACTGCTCGCCACCCTCGCTCCGCTTGCCGCGCAAGCGCTCGAAGTGCGTATCGACCCCCATGCCGACCTGCTCTACCGCCAAGCTTTGCCGTTGCTGGAAGAGGCCGACAACCAGGACGACAGTGGCACCAGCTTGCGCACCGCCATTGGTGGCGACCCTGAGCTCAACCGCCAGGGCCAGGCCATGGCCCGTACCTTGCCGACGGCGGTGGCCTTGCTGAAAAAGTCGGTGGAGCTCGGCCATCCTGTGGCCCAGTATCGCTTGGCGCTTTACTACACGACCTACCTGCCCGCGGCACAAATTCCTGACGCCGCCTGCCCGTTGCTGGAGGCAAGCCTGCAACAAGGCTTTGCCCCACCCGCCACGGCGATTGCCACCTGGTGCCCGCCTTACAACGCCAGCTCGCGTTACCGCGAAGCACTCGAGGCGGTCCCGAGCATGGCCACCTTGTATGCACCCTACTACCCACAACCGGCCGCGCGCCTGGCCTGCGCACGCAGCCAGCCACAAGGGCTGCAGATGCAGTGGGGGCGCCAGCGAGATTATCAGGCCGAGGTGTACCGGTTGTTGAGTGACCTTGACCCGCAACGGCGCCAGGACTTGCTGCAGAGGGCCGTGGAAATCAACGGATGTGTAGCGGCGCAACGACGCCTGACCAGCCAGCGTTGATTGATTGCCGGGGTTGCGCCAAACGAGCAAGATCGTTCAAGCCACCCAGCGCCCCCTCTGGCATGCTGCGATACCGAACAACAGTGTCGCAGCCATCATGCCCAGCAGTCCTGCCATTGCCCGCCAAGCGTTCCTGCACGGCGCCATCGCCATTCTTCCGTTATCCCTGGCCGTCGCGCCCTGGGGCCTGCTCGCAGGCTCGATGGCCATCGAGGCCAACCTCAGCGCCTGGGAAGGCCAGGGCCTTTCGGCGATCGTATTTGCCGGTGCCGCCCAACTGGTGGCCATCGGCATGCTCAAGGGCGGCGCCAACCTGCTGTCGATCCTGCTGACCACCCTGCTGCTGACCTCGCAGCACCTGCTCTATGGCCTGTCCATGCGCCCAGTGCTGTCGAACCAGCCGCTGCGCTGGCGGCTAGGCCTGGGCTTCTTGCTGACCGATGAGTTCTTCGCCCTCACAAGCCATTACGACCCGCAGCAGTTCAACCGCTGGTACGCACTCGGTGTCGGCCTGACCTTCTACGTCGCCTGGAACTTGTTCACCCTGGCCGGCATCGTGCTGGGCCAGAACATCCCGCACCTGGACCAGCTGGGCCTGGACTTCTCCATCGTCGCCACCTTCGTCGCGCTGATTGCCCCGCTGGTACGCAACCTCGCCACGGTGGTGTGCGTGGCGGTATCGCTGTTCTGCTCGGTGCTGTTCAGCCACTGGCACTGGGAAACCGCGCTGGTGGCCGCTGGGCTACTGGGCATGGCGGCCGGTTTCATCTGCCAGAAATGCTCCGGAGGCCGCGCATGACCTGGCTACTGATCTTTGCGATGGGCGCCGTGGTGTTCCTCAACCGCTATGCCTTCCTGGAACCACGCCTGCCCCTGCGCCTGAGTTCCAATGCCCGGCAGTTCCTCGGTTTTGCCGTGCCGGGCATGCTAACCGCGATCTGTGGGCCGATCATCTTCCTGCCCGGCCACCAGCTGGACCTGAGCCTGCTCAACCCCTACCTGCTCGGCGCACTGGTAGCCATCGCCCTGGTGCTGTTGACCCGCAGCGTATTGCTGAGCATGCTGGCAAGCATGTTGATCTTCTTCCTGCTGCGCAGCTGGCTGGCATGAGCACGCCCCTGCGCGAACAGACCCACCTCTGGCAGGCGCCCGCTTTGGGCGATGTCGAGATGCTGCACGCGCGCTACTTTCAGCAGCGCTTTGCGCCGCATGTGCATGAAGGCTACGTGTTCACCGTCATCGAATCGGGCGCGCAGCGCTTCTGGCACCGTGGCAGCGAGCACCTGGCGCCGGTGGGCAGCATGGTATTGATCAACCCGGACGAACTGCACACTGGAGCCACCGCGCACGAGGCGGGTTGGCGCTACCGCGGCTTCTATCCGGAGCACGAGCGAGTGACCGGGGTGCTGGACGAACTGGAACTGGGCCACGATGGCATGCCGCGCTTCAATGACAGCGTGATCCAGGACCCGGACCTGGCACAGGCCTTCAGCCAGTTGCACCAACTGTCGGAGGCTGGCGCCAGCGCCCTCGAGCAACAGACGGCCTGGCGCCAGGCGGTGCTGGCATTGGTGCAGCGCCACGGCCACTGCCCTGCGCCCAGGGCACCCGGCAATGAGCCGCTGGCGGTGGCCCGAGCCCGTGAGTTGCTGGAGAGCCAACTGGCAAATCCGCCCTCGCTGGAAGCTTTGGCGGCGGCCGTCAATCTATCGCCCTTTCACTTCGCTCGCGTGTTCCGCCAGGCAACGGGCCTGCCGCCCCACGCCTGGCTCAAGCAACGTCGCTTGGCCCGCGCCCGGGAGCTCCTCAAAACTGGCCTGGCCGCAGCCGACGTGGCCTTCAACCTGGGCTTCGCTGACCAGAGCCACCTCAGCAGGCAGTTCAAGCAAGCCTATGGCGTCACGCCCGGCGCCTACCGCACAGCCTGCCTGCACGGCTAGGCCACTGCGACCCCTGGCCTCAGGCAATCGCGCCAGCCGCTGCTACACTGACAGGGCTGAATGGAGGATCCTGCCATGTCCGAAAGAGAGCTCACCACCCTCATATCGCTGATGAACCAGCGTCAGGCCGCCCTGAGCAGTGCCTGCAAGGAGATTGCCGACTGGATCGACCGGCAGGGCGATGTGCCCGCCGCCGGCAAGATCCGCGCCAGCCTCAAAGCGCTGGAGGCCGACGAAGCCCAGGTGCGCAAGACCTTGACCTCGCTGACGCTCGAAAGGCCATTGCCACGCTTTCGTAGCTAAATGAAAAAAGGGCCGCTATGCGGCCCTTTGCGTCGGTCAGTGCTTCATGTGCATGTGGTCATGCCCACCGCCCGCTTCGGCGCTGAGCGCACGCACCTCTGCCTGCACGTCCAGGGTTTGCTTGCCACCCTTGGCGTCTTCAACGGTCAAGGTCAGCGGTACCTTCTCGCCTTCCTTCACTTGCTGAGTCAGCCCCATCAGCATCACGTGATAACCGTTCGGGTCCAGGCTCACCGGCTTGCCGGCAGGCAGCTCGACGGCCTTGACTTCCTTCATGCCCATCACATCCCCGTTCATGGTCATTTCATGCACCTGGACGGTCTTGGCGATGGGCGATGCCACGCCCACCAGCTTGCTGTCGCTGCTGGCGGTCAGGGTCATGAAGGCACCGGTGGACTGCTGGTGCGGTACGCTGGCACGCACCCAGGCATCACTTACGGTGGTCTGGGCCAGGGCTGGCAGTGCAAGGCCCAACAGGGCGATGGCGGCCAGGCCGCGCTTGATCGGTTGCAGTGAAACAGCCATTAGCAAATCTCCATCAATGTGAGCAGGTCTTCAGCGCATTCCTTGGCATTCAGCGAATGGCCCAGGCTCAGGCGCAGCGTGCCACGTGTATCGTAGACGTAGCTGGTGGACGAGTGAGAGATGGTGTAGGTATCGCCAGCCGGGACTTTTTCATAGAACACCTTGAACTCCCGGGCCACCTCGGCGATTTCTTCCGGCGTACCGGTGAGTGCCGTGAACGTCGGGTCGAAGGCCTTGACGTAGGCGTCGAGCACCTCGGGGGTATCGCGCTCCGGGTCCAGGGTGATCAGCACCACGCGGAACAACTCGCGGTCACGGCCCTTGAGCAGCTTGCGGATTTGCGCCGCCCGCGCCAGCGTGGTCGGGCAGACCGCCGGGCACTGGGTAAAGCCGAAGAAGATCATCGGCATGCTGCCGTAGAAGCTCGACAGGGTGACGTCGTTGCCCTGGGTATCCTTGAGGCGGAACTTGCGCCCGAGGATTTCGTTGCTCATGTTCTTGCCGTACTTGAACTCAAGCCCCCGGGCCGGGTTGCAGCCTGCCAGCAGGCCGAGCCCGAGAACGCCCATCCCGGCGACAACCGCGCGCCGGGTCAACAGATCATTCATGGAACCATCCTTTATAGGGAAGGTGCCGGCCCTCGGGACGGGCCGGCCGAAAAACCGGGGCATTCTGGCATGACACCCCCAGGGCTTCTACCCGACCAAGGCGGTGATGGCCTGCAGCCCTTTGAATACGGGCTGCGGCCTGTTGTCGCAGGGGTTGAATCCGTAACAGTTTGTTGCTAGGAGCGCGGAATACTACAGGTCAGTAGTAAGCGTTTTCCTTCTGGGTGTGGTCAGTCACGTCACGCACGCCCTTGAGCTCCGGAATACGCTCGAGCAAGGTGCGCTCGATACCGTCCTTCAAGGTGACATCCGCCTGGCCGCAGCCCTGGCAGCCGCCACCGAACTGCAGCACGGCAATGCCGTCGTCGACCACATCGACCAGGCTCACCTGGCCGCCGTGGCTGGCCAGCCCCGGGTTGATCTCGGTCTGCAGGTAGTAGTTGATGCGTTCGTTGACCGGGCTGTCTTCGTTGACCATCGGCACCTTGGCGTTCGGCGCCTTGATGGTCAGCTGGCCGCCCATGCGGTCGGTGGCGTAGTCGACCAGCGCGTCTTCCAGGAATGGCACGCTGACGGCATCGAGGTAGGCGGTGAAGCTCTTCAGACCCACGGCGGTGTCGTCAGGCTTCTCTTCGCCCGGCTTGCAGTAGGCGATGCAGGTTTCGGCGTACTGGGTGCCCGGCTGGGTAATGAAAACGCGAATGCCGATGCCAGGCGTGTTCTGCTTGGAAAGCAGATCGGCCAGGTAATCATGGGCGGCGTCGGTAATGGTTATAGCGCTCATGGAAGTTCCTCACAGACTTGCGGCCAAGTGTACGCCAACCTGGCCCTCGAACAAAGTCCTAGCATTTTACTCTGGAAAGCGCAAATGCCGGGGTTTGCTCTCGCGGCGTCGCCAGCCACGCCTGCATCTGCCGGTAAAGGCCACGTTCCAGCCATTGGTAGCTGACCCACGACATTAGTCCAATGGACGGCACGCACAGGGCGAACACCAGGTACGGGTTCAAGTGCAGGCGCTGGCTGGCGAACCAGCCGGCGTACAGCACCAGCACGTGGATCAGGTACACCGAGTACGAACAGTCACCCAGCGCCTTGAGCACCCGATTGCCCTGGAAGTAGGGTTCCAAAGCGACAAACGCCAGCACCACGAGGGCACTTGGCAAGCCCCAGTGCAGCAGGCGCTGGGAGGCATCCAGGTGATAGATCGCATAGCCCGCCACGCCCAGCACTGCCAGCGGCAACCACAGCCCTTCGCGCACCAGGCCGCGGCGGTACAGCACGCCAATGCCGATACCGAGCAGGAACTCGTAGATGATGTCGTTGTTGTAGAAGCGGCTGAGCACACCGAGGCGGCCGAGCACTTCGCTGACCAGCAGCAGCGCAGCGGTGACCAGCAACAGGTGATGGCGCTGGCGAGCCAGGAACGCCAGGCCGAACAGCAGGTAGAAGAACATCTCGAAGTTCAGTGTCCAGCCCACGTTCAAGGTCGGGTACAGGCCGTAGCCCCCGGGGTTCTCCGCCGGGATGAATACCAGCGACAGCAGCAGGTGATGCCAGTCGAATGCCTGGTGCGGCATCCATTGGCTGAACGCCAGCAGCAGAGCCGCCATGAGCGCGGTGTAGAACCAGTATGCCGGTACGATACGCAGCGCCCGGTTGAGCAGAAAACGGCGTGGCTCGATGGCCTTGTCACGGGTCGACAGGTAGATCACCAGCCCGCTGATGACGAAGAAGATGTCGACGCCCACGGCGCCGCGGTCGGTCAGGAATTGGCCCACGGGGCCAGTGGCATGGAAGTCGA
This sequence comes from Pseudomonas sp. NPDC087185, assembly GCF_044744955.1. Lineage (NCBI taxonomy): Bacteria > Pseudomonadati > Pseudomonadota > Gammaproteobacteria > Pseudomonadales > Pseudomonadaceae > Pseudomonas > Pseudomonas sp. NPDC087185. Next base: position 870,840 of record NZ_JBIUZK010000003.1, read on the forward strand.
AGAAGATCTGCATGAAATGGTGGCAAACCACCACCCAGGCGGCGAACGCCCGCAGTGCCTGAAGCGAATACAGCATGGAATACCTGCGATTGCCGGTGCATTGAGGCCCTTGCAAGCGCTGTTTGCTCGCAAGGGCCACCCACCGTTTCCGACCGCAGGTGCGCCGGAAAGGTCAGCTCGACCGATCAGAGGTTCTCGTAGCGGTTCATGTCCAGCACCCCTGCTTCCACAGGCTCGGTCTCCTGGATGAAGGTACTCAGGTCATGGAAGTAGCGCCAGAAGTCCGGGTGGCTGCGGCGTACGCCCCAGCGCATGACGATGCGCTCGAACTTGCCTGCATCGTCCCGCGCGTACTCCATGTCCTCGACGAACTCCGGCACATCGGCGGCCGGGATATTGAAGATGAAGTTCGGGTAGCTGGTGAGCACCCCCGGGTACAAGGTCAGGGTGTCCAACCCCGGCTGGTAGCGCGAGGCCTCGCCGAGCAGGAAGGCGACGTTGCTGTGCGCACGGTTGCGCAGCAGGCTGTAGACCTGGCGCTGGCCGCCCTGCCCTTCGATGCGCAGCAGGGTCGCCTCGGGCAGCTGGTTGATCACTTTCAAGCCTGCGGCCGGGCGGGATACCAGACGGCTCAGCGATTGCTCGACGTTGCGAAACGCCTCATTCATCTGCGGCCGCGAGCAGTAAGCGCCCTGGCAGCGGTTGATTGGGTCGGGCGCGGCATTCAGGCTGCCGGTGCGCTGCAGCAGCTTGAGGCCAAAGTCGCGCTTGGCATCGCGCGGGTCGAGCTTGATGCCGCTTGGCGTGTCGGTGTCGATGTCTTCGTAGTCGAGCCACATCTTCACCTTGCCGCTGTTCTGGTACCAGTCGCTGAGGATCGCGCCGCGCTGGTCAGCCGGCATCAGGCGCAGGAAGTTGACTTCGGCACCATTGCGGATCAGGTCGAAGTACAGGCGCGTCTGAAGCTGGTGCGAGACATTGCCGAACACATCGAAATTGACCGCCAACTGGTAGTAGGTGCGCTCGAACAGCGGGTAGTCGAACAGCCACATCGTCAGCGGCACGTCGCCCACCAGGCCCTTGGTCACCGCCGCACTGTCGAAGTGGCGGAAGATGCTCAATAGTGCGTTGTCGTTGCCGGCCCACAGGGTCGACCAGCCCGGCGCCGGCATTTCGGCATAGGCTTCGCGGCGCAGCTTCTCGTACTCGTTGCGCTTGTCGCGGTAGGCGTGCCACAGCGATAGCACACTGCCGACGTCGTCGATCTGCCCCGGCATGGCCAGCAGCGGCGTGGCCTCGCCACGGTACTTGGCATCGGTGATGTAGCGGTCGTGGGCCGGCTCCTGGAACAGCGCCCAGAAGTTGTCACGGATCACATCGGTGGCGATCTGCCCGCGGCACACCGGGCCACGGATGAAGGTACGCACGAAATACTCGGCGTTATCCAGCATGAACTGGTAGCGCGCCACCGCGGGGATCGCCTCGAAGGTTTCGAAGGGGTTGGCCCGGTGGCGTGGGCCGTAGCCCGGCAGAGCGCTGGCATGCCAGTCGCCGGCATAGAACAACTGCTTCACGCGCTTGAGCTTCTGCGGCCCCATCGGGTAGGTGATGTGCGTCTTGTGCACGATCACCCCCTGCACCGGGATCAGGCGGTAATAGAAGTCGGTACCGGGCGGGTCATTGGGGCGGCGCGTGGCAATGATGTCAGCCGGTTGGCCGCTGGGCGTACGCGAACGTACCCACTGGAAGAAGTGGCCTTGGTCACCGCCAACGAAATGAATGTGTGCGAGAAACAGGTGCTCGTACAGCCAGCGGCCGACCAGTGCTTCGGTAGAACCCGGGCGGTTCAGCAGCTCTTCCCAATCGGCGATCTGCTTGGCCTCGACCGCGCTGGGTTTGATCGGCTGGTACTCGACCGGCGCACCCGCAGCCAGCCAGCGTTGCAGGGTGTCGTACTCCTTGTCGGTCAACCCGGTGACCGCCAGCGGCATGCCTTCTTTTGGGTGCGCGCCCGCATAGGCGTCGAACTCGTGTGGCAAGGGGCACATGTTGTTTCGGTTAAGCCCCAGGACGATGTCTTCAGGCAGCTTGGCATTGGGCGTGAGCGGTGTCTTGTGACCCAGTTCGAGCATGCGCGCCATCAGCGCGGCCTGGCTGCCCTGGTTGTCGAGCACCGAATAGAAGCCTTTCTTGCGCCACGCCTCTTCGCTGTGGGCGTCGTAGAACAGCCGCGTGGTCGGCACCGCCTTGCTCCGCTCGCCCTGGTACACCGGCACCTTGGTCGCGCCGCGTACCGCGCCTTCCGGGCTTTCCAGCTTGAGCTGGCAGGCCGCGTCGTTGCAGGCGTGGCAGGCCACGCACTTCTCGGTGAAGATCGGTTGGATATCCCGGATGTAAGAAATTGCCGGGCTCGATTGGGGGGGCTGCCCGAACGCCACGCCGCTGATCAGCAGGGTGAAAGCGGCAGCCATAAAGCGATGCACCATGTGCCGAAAGTCCTGGTTCTTGAAAGCCATCACGATTGCCTGGTCGTCCTTGGGTGCTGATGGCTCAACATGAACAGATTTCATGCAAATGGCCGATGCGCCTAAAAACCGCGCAGCTTTGTTATGATTCCGCACCTTCTGATATTCGCCCGACCAGGTAGTTCCTATGTCCGACCGCAGCGCTCGTCTCCAAGCACTCCAGCACGCACTCAAAGAGCGCATCCTGATCCTCGACGGCGGCATGGGTACTATGATCCAAAGTTACCGCCTCGAGGAACACGACTATCGTGGCACGCGCTTCGCCGATTGGCCAAGCGACGTTAAGGGTAACAACGATTTACTGCTGCTCAGCCGCCCCGATGTCATCGCGGCCATCGAGAAAGCCTACCTGGACGCTGGCGCCGATATCCTCGAAACCAACACCTTCAACGCCACGCAGATCTCCCAGGCCGACTACGGCATGGAATCGCTGGTCTACGAGCTGAACGTCGAAGGTGCGCGTATCGCCCGCCAGGTGGCGGATGCCAAGACCCTGGAAACACCGGACAAGCCGCGCTTCGTCGCCGGCGTGCTCGGCCCGACCAGCCGTACCTGCTCGATTTCCCCGGACGTCAACGACCCGGGCTACCGCAACGTCACCTTCGACGAGCTGGTGGAAAACTACATCGAGGCCACCCGCGGCCTGATCGAGGGCGGCGCCGACCTGATCCTGATCGAGACCATCTTCGACACCCTCAACGCCAAGGCGGCCATCTTCGCCGTGCAGCAGGTGTTCGAGGACGACAGCGTCGAACTGCCGATCATGATCTCCGGCACCATCACCGACGCCTCGGGCCGCACCCTGTCGGGCCAGACCACCGAAGCGTTCTGGAACTCGGTGCGCCATGCCAAGCCGATTTCCGTCGGCCTGAACTGCGCCCTGGGCGCCAAGGACCTGCGCCCGTACCTGGAAGAGCTGTCGACCAAGGCCGACACCCACGTCTCGGCCCACCCCAACGCCGGCCTGCCGAACGCGTTCGGCGAGTACGACGAGACCCCGGCCGAAATGGCTGCCGTGGTCGAAGAATTTGCCGCCAGCGGCTTCCTCAACATCATCGGCGGTTGCTGCGGTACCACCCCGGGCCACATCCAGGCCATTGCCGACGCCGTGGCCAAGTACAAGCCTCGTGAAATTCCGGAAATCGCCAAGGCCTGCCGCCTGTCGGGCCTCGAGCCGTTCACCATCGACCGCCAGTCGTTGTTCGTCAACGTCGGCGAGCGTACCAACATCACAGGTTCCGCCAAATTCGCCCGGCTGATCCGCGAAGAGAACTATACCGAAGCCCTGGAAGTCGCCCTGCAGCAGGTCGAAGCCGGCGCCCAGGTGATCGACATCAACATGGACGAGGGGATGCTCGACTCCCAGGCCGCCATGGTCCGATTCCTCAACATGATCGCCGGTGAGCCGGATATTTCCCGCGTGCCGATCATGATCGACTCCTCCAAGTGGGACGTGATCGAGGCGGGCCTCAAGTGCATCCAAGGCAAGGGCATCGTCAACTCGATCTCCATGAAGGAAGGTGTCGAGCAGTTCAAGCACCACGCCCGCCTGTGCAAGCGCTACGGTGCCGCCGTGGTAGTGATGGCCTTCGACGAAGTCGGCCAGGCCGACACCGCCGCGCGCAAGAAGGAAATCTGCAAGCGTAGCTACGACATCCTGGTCAACGAAGTGGGCTTCCCGCCGGAAGACATCATCTTCGACCCGAACATCTTCGCCGTCGCCACGGGCATCGAAGAGCACAACAACTACGCCGTTGACTTCATCGAAGCCTGTGCCTACATCCGTGACCACCTGCCGCACGCGCTGAGTTCGGGCGGGGTGTCCAACGTGTCGTTCTCGTTCCGCGGTAACAACCCGGTGCGTGAAGCCATCCACTCGGTGTTCCTGTTCCACGCCATCCGCAATGGCCTGACCATGGGTATCGTCAACGCCGGGCAACTGGAGATCTACGACGAGATCCCGGCCGACCTGCGCGAGAAAGTCGAAGACGTGGTGCTCAACCGTACCCCGGAAGGCACCGACGCGTTGCTGGCCATCGCCGACGACTACAAGGGTGGCGGCGCCACCAAGGAAGTCGAGAACGAAGCCTGGCGCTCGCTGCCGGTCGGCAAGCGCCTGGAGCACGCCCTGGTCAAGGGCATCACCGCACACATCGTCGAAGACACCGAAGAGTGCCGCCAGCAATGCGCGCGCCCCATCGAGGTCATCGAAGGGCCGCTGATGAGCGGCATGAACGTGGTCGGCGACCTGTTCGGCGCCGGCAAGATGTTCCTGCCCCAGGTGGTCAAGTCGGCCCGCGTGATGAAGCAGGCCGTGGCGCACCTGATCCCCTTCATCGAGGCTGAAAAAGGCGACAAGCCGGAGGCCAAGGGCAAGATCCTCATGGCCACGGTCAAGGGTGACGTGCACGACATCGGCAAGAACATCGTCGGCGTGGTGCTGGGTTGCAACGGCTACGACATCGTCGACCTCGGTGTGATGGTACCGGCCGAGAAGATCCTGCAGACCGCCCGTGACGAGAAGTGCGACATCATTGGCCTGTCCGGCTTGATTACCCCGTCGCTGGACGAAATGGTCCACGTCGCTCGCGAAATGCAGCGCCAAGGCTTCGAGCTGCCGCTGATGATCGGCGGCGCCACAACGTCCAAGGCGCACACCGCCGTCAAGATCGAACCCAAGTACAGCAACGACGCGGTGATCTACGTCACCGATGCCTCGCGGGCCGTGGGTGTGGCCACCCAGCTGTTGTCCAAGGAACTCAAGCCTGGCTTCGTCGAAAGAACCCGCCAGGACTACGTCGAAGTACGCGAGCGCACCGCCAACCGCAGTGCCCGCACCGAGCGTCTGAGCTATGCCCAGGCCGTGGCCACCAAGCCGAAGTACGATTGGGCCGGCTACCAGCCGGCTGTGCCTTCCTTCACCGGCGTCAAAGTGCTGGAAGACATCGACCTGCGTACCCTGGCCGAGTACATCGACTGGACCCCGTTCTTCATTTCCTGGGACCTGGCCGGCAAGTTCCCGCGCATCCTCACCGACGAAGTGGTCGGCGAAGCCGCCACTTCGCTGTACAAGGATGCGCGCGAGATGCTCGACAAGCTGATCGACGAGAAGCTGATCAGCGCCCGTGCGGTGTTCGGCTTCTGGCCGGCCAACCAGGTGGCCGATGACGATATCGAAGTCTATGGCGACAACGGTCAGCCCCTGGCTACCCTGCACCACCTGCGCCAGCAGACCATCAAGCCCGACGGCAAGCCGAACTTCTCGCTGGCCGACTTCGTCGCGCCGAAAGGCAGCGGCGTCACCGACTACGTCGGCGGCTTCATCACCACCGCCGGCATCGGTGCCGAGGAAGTGGCCAAGGCATACCAGGACAAGGGCGACGATTATAGCTCGATCATGGTCAAGGCCCTGGCCGACCGCTTGGCCGAAGCCTGCGCCGAGTGGCTGCACGAACAGGTGCGTAAAGAGCACTGGGGTTATGCCCGTGACGAGCACCTGGACAACGAGGCGCTGATCAAGGAGCAGTACAGCGGTATCCGCCCTGCCCCGGGCTACCCGGCCTGCCCGGACCACACCGAGAAAGAGACCCTGTTCCGCCTGCTCGATGGCACGGCCATTGGCGAGACCGGCCCGAGCGGCGTGTTCCTGACCGAGCACTTCGCAATGTTCCCGGCGGCTGCGGTCAGTGGCTGGTACTTCGCCCACCCGCAAGCGCAGTACTTTGCCGTGGGCAAGGTCGACAAGGATCAGGTCGAAAGCTACAGCGCGCGCAAAGGCCAGGACGTCAGCCTGAGTGAGCGCTGGTTGGCCCCGAACCTCGGATACGACAGCTAGGGCTGCGCTGGCCTCTTCGCGGTTAAACCCGCGAAGAGGCCAGAACAGGCAACCTAACGCGCATTGCCTACACTGTCCCTGATTGCCTCTGATTCATCAGGAGCCACCATGGACGACTCAAGCCAAGGCAAGCCCCCCACCTTCTGGCAGATGCTGCACAGCATCCTCGCCGCCGCCTTCGGCGTGCAAAGCGGCAAGAACCGCGCCCGCGATTTCACCCACGGCAAGGCCAGCCACTTCATCGTGATGGGGACATTGTTCACCCTGGTGTTCATCGCCGTACTGATCGGCCTGGTACAACTGGCCTTGCACCTGACCGCGCGCTGATGTTCCAACCCACATGAAAACGCCTGCGGGAATCCCTCCTACAGGCGTTCTGGCAGTTTCACGGTCTAAAGGCAAGTCTACTGGTGGCTGACCCAATACACGGCGGTGACCACCACTAGGACGATCAGGCAGAGGATCGCCCAGGCATCGACACTGCTGTCAGCTTTGCGGACCTTGGTTGAGTTTCCCATTGCATTGCCTCTTGTAGTGGTTATGGGAATGCACTTCACACCCAGCAGTTAAGACGAGCTATGCCCTTCCCTCAAGCAGGGTCTTTCGCCAGTCGACGGGTGACGCGTGCGCCCTGGCCAGGCCCACTCAAGCATTGGGCAGGCCGGCATCCCGGGCCACGGCGGCTCTCATCACCAACAAGAGGCCGTTGGCTCGATTTTCCAATACGAACACCCGCAACCCCAATTCGAGGTACGCACGTTCTTTCTAGGGGAATAGGCGTTGATGATGGCCCTGCCGCGGTTATGGACACAATGGCCAGTTACTTGGCGAACATGGCCTTGAACAGCGCAAGATGGGCTCAACGCCTTGCAGGGGTCTTTAACTATGCCAAGGCCCGCCAGAGCGGACACAGGGTCAATAGTCCACGGGCGACGTCAGGAACGGATACTGGTAGTCGGCCGGGCGCCCTTCGGCACTGTAGGTGTGGAAATTGACCCCGTGATCGTCCTGCTCGAGCAACTTCAGCCAGCGCCGCGCCTTGGCCTGATCAATCGACTGCAGCACCGGCACGCGGTGCTCGCGCAGCCCGTCACGGTTGATCGGCAGCCCCAGGGCATCGTCGTGCAGCATGACCATGGCCCAGCCCCCGAGGGTAAAATGCCCACCCATCAACACGCCGAGGCGTCCGTCCACACGGGCCCGCAAGGCCTCGGGCGAGCTGTTGACCGCGCTGAACACCACATCCTGCCCCGGTACGCGCCCTGCGGCTTCGAACGCACGCATGGCGCCGAACGCCATTTCATCATTGGCCGACCACACCAGCTGGGTATCGGGGTAGCGCTGCAGCAACTGCTGCGCCTGCTCGTAAGCGCGCTGACGGCTCCAGCCACCGTACACCACCTGGCGCAGACGCACCTGAGGGAAGTCAGCCAGCGCACGGCGCATGCCCGCTTCCCGCAATTGCGAAGCAGGTGTGGTCTTGACCCCGGCAAAGGCCACCAGGTCGACCGGCTCGTTGCTGCGCGGCAGCATGGCAACCATCTGGTGCAGCATCTGATAACCGGCCTGCTCGTCGTTCGCAGTCAGGGTTCCCAGCAGTTGGGAATATTTGCCGGGCTGCGCCTGGATGCTGCTTGCCTGGCTGGCGGTCAGGCCATTGCTGACCATAAACAGCTTGACCCCGGTGCCCTGCGACAGGCGGATGATCTCCGGCGCCACGTACTGCTCGTTGACCAGCACCAGGTAGTCCGGGCGCTGCGGCCCTGCCAGCAGCGTCTGCGCCTGGATCAGCGCACGCTCGGCACTGCGCTCGCTGTATTGCACCTGCAAGCTCATGCCCAGGTCGTCGGCAGCGGCCTGCATGAAGCGCGAATAGTTCACCCAAAATGTCTCGCTGGGCAGGCCGGGGTTGAGGAATACCACCGAAGCGGCCTGTGCGTCGGCTGCCAGTGGCAAGCTCAGGCACAAGCTTTGGCAAAGCGCCTTGAGCATGCGGTTACACCCTTTGCAACAAACGCGCGAGTATAAACCTGCGCGCTGTGCGGCAAACAAATGCCAGTCAGTCTCACTTAGTTCGTTTGGTTCTTTTCATATGCAAAAACATCACTTTAGCGCATAAACGCAACCTGATATCGTTTCCCGGCTCCGAACCGGAGTGCGCGGCCGTGCGCGCGAATAGCTGCATGCAGCCTGAGACAGGACTTTTATGTACGTATACGACGAGTACGATCAGCGGATCATCGAGGACCGCGTCAAGCAGTTCCGTGATCAGACCCGCCGCTACCTGGCCGGTGAGCTGAGCGAAGAAGAATTCCGCCCTCTGCGCCTGCAGAACGGCCTCTATATCCAACGTTTCGCCCCGATGCTGCGCGTTGCCGTGCCGTATGGCCAGCTGAACGCCCGCCAGGTCCGCACACTGGCCAAGATCGCGCGCGACTACGACAAGGGCTACGCCCACATTTCCACCCGCCAGAACGTGCAGTACAACTGGCCGGCGCTGGAAGATATCCCGGATATCCTCGCCGAGCTGGCCACCGTGCAGATGCACGCGATCCAGACCAGCGGCAATTGCCTGCGCAACACCACCACCGACCAATTCGCCGGTGTTGCCGCGGATGAAATCATCGACCCGCGCCCATGGTGCGAGATCGTCCGTCAGTGGACCACCTTCCACCCGGAATTCGCCTACCTGCCGCGCAAGTTCAAGATCGCGATCAACGGCTCGAAGGAAGACCGCGCCGCCATCGAAGTGCACGATATCGGCCTGGAGCCGGTGCGCAACGCGGCCGGCGAGCTGGGCTTCCGCGTGCTGGTCGGCGGCGGCCTGGGCCGTACCCCGGTGGTCGGTTCGTTCATCAACGAATTCCTGCCGTGGCAGGACCTGATCAGCTACCTGGATGCCATCCTGCGCGTGTACAACCGTTACGGTCGCCGTGACAACAAGTACAAGGCGCGCATCAAGATCCTGGTCAAGGCGCTGACCCCGGAAGTGTTCGCCGAGAAGGTCGAGGCCGAAATGGCCCACCTGCGTGGTGGCACCACCACCCTGACCGAAGACGAAGTACAACGCGTTTCGCGCCACTTCGTCGACCCGGAGTACCTGGCACTCGACAACGTCGACTACAGCCCCCAGGACGCCGAGAACCCAGGCTTCGCGCGCTGGCGTTCGCGCAACACCCGCGCCCACAAGCGCCCGGGTTATGTGGCCGTGACCCTGTCGCTCAAGCCCACCGGGGTTGCCCCGGGCGACCTGACCGACAAGCAGCTGGACGCCGTGGCAGACCTCGCCGAGCGCTACAGCTTCGGCTTCCTGCGCACCTCGCACGAACAGAACATCATCCTTGCCGACGTCGAGCAGCGCCAGCTGCACGCCCTGTGGCTGGAACTGCGCGAAGGTGGCTTCGCCACGCCGAACATCGGCCTGTTGACCGATATCATCTGCTGCCCAGGCGGTGACTACTGCTCGTTGGCCAACGCCAAGTCGATCCCGATCGCCGAATCCATCCAGCGTCGTTTCGACGACCTGGACTACCTGTTCGACATCGGCGAGATCGACCTGAACATCTCCGGCTGCATGAACGCCTGCGGCCACCACCACGTCGGCCACATCGGCATCCTCGGCGTGGACAAGAAGGGCGAGGAGTTCTACCAGGTGTCCCTGGGTGGCAACGCCGCGCGCGACGCGAGCCTGGGCAAGATCCTCGGCCCGTCCTTCGCCCAGGACGCCATGGCCGACGTGATCGAAAAGCTGATCGCCGTGTACGTTGAACAGCGTACCGAGGAAGAGCGCTTCATCGACACCTACCAGCGTATCGGCATCGACCCCTTCAAGGAACGCGTCTATGCAGCGAATCATTAAGAACAACCAGATCGTCGACGAAACCTGGCACCTGCTGCCCAAGGAAACATCGTTCGACGAGCTGACCAACTGCGACGACTACATTGTCCCGCTGCAGATGTGGCGCGACCATGCCCACGTGCTCAAGGCCCGCGACGGCGGCCTGGGTGTGTGGCTGGACAGCGACCAGGAAGCGGAAGAGATCGGCGAAGACGTGCAACACTTCCAGGTCATCGCGCTGAACTTCCCCGCCTTCACCGACGGGCGCAGCTACTCCAATGCGCGCCTGCTGCGTGACCGCTACCAGTTCAAGGGTGAGCTGCGTGCCATTGGCGACGTGCTGCGCGACCAGCTGTTCTTCATGGCCCGTTGCGGTTTCGATGCGTTCGCCATCCGTGCCGACAAGGACCCGGAAGACGCGCTGCAAAGCCTGAAGGACTTCTCGGTGACCTACCAGGCTGCCACTGACGAACCGCTGCCGCTGTTCCGCCGCCGCTGATCGTTGCGCACCGTTGCCCACCCTCGCGTGGGCAACGGTGCACTTCACCACCAACTGCTCAGCCCCTGCGTCCCGGTGGTTTCCTGCATACCGTCACCTCGTCCGCCCTCGCCCACTCAGCCTGCAACCACGCCAACGCATTACGCACGCGCCCCTCAACCGCGCCGGCTCAACGTGTCGAATTGCGCCTGCGCTGCCCGCCAGCGGGCCAGGATTTCCCCGTCAAGCGGGTTGTTGTTCAGGTTAAGCCGGTTGGGATATTGTCGGATCCACCCCAACGCTCGCTGGCTCAGCTCAACGATCAGGTTGTCGGCAAGGTCCACGTATACGTCCGGATGCTGCTCGATAAATGCCAGCGGAAACTCTCTCAGGCCGGTGCTGCGCAACGAGATATGACGCAGATGGTCGAGGTTGCGAAGTGGCGGAACGGTGCCAATGGGGTTGCCACTGAGGCTTAACGTGCGCAGCGCGCTGAACGCTTCCAGCCGCTGGTAGCCCGCGACGTCAATGACAATCTGATTATCGCCCAGGTACAGCTCGGCCAGCTGGCGAAGCCGTTCCAGCCCAATGGGTATGGCGGTGAGCTGGTTACCTCGCAGGTTGAGGACCCTCAACCCAGTCAGATTGCCAACACCCGCAGGTAGCGCACTCAAGCGGTTCCCGGCCAGGTGCAGTTGCAACAACCTGCTCAGCCCGCCCAACGCGTCCGGCAGCTCAGCCAGTTGGTTGCCGGCAAGGTTCAACTGGGTCAGGCCGGTCATTTGCTCGATACCCGCTGGAACCGACGCCAACTGGTTACCACTCATATTGAGGTATTGCAGCTGAGTCAGCCTGGACATCTGATCAGGAAGGGCCGCCAACAGGTTGTCGCCAAGGTCCAGCTGCGTCAGCAAGGTCAAGTCTTGTAGGCCGTCGACCGCCGCAAGCTGGTTGCGCTGCAGGTCCAGGCGCGTGAGCCGCGTAAGGGTTTGCAGGCTGGGCAACGTACTCAATGCATTGTCGTTCACCACGAGTTGGGTCAATGACGTCAGGTGCTGCACCCCGTCGAGGGTGGTCAGCCGGTTGTATTGCAGGTCCAGGCTGACCAAATGACGAAGCCCGCCCAGCCCAGGCATATCGGTCAAGGTGTTGCCGCTAAGTTGCAGGCTCCTCAAGTGAGGGAATCGGCCAAGGAAGTCGCTATCCAGTGAGGACAAGCCGATATTGCTCAAGCACAGGCGGTGCAGGCGGCCGAAGTGAATGCCTTGCGGCAGCGCGGGCAAAACGCCGATACGCTCGCTGCGCACGATCAGCTCGTTCTGCTCTGCCGGGCCAAAGTACTCCGGCAACCAGGCCTCGCGTATCAGCTCCCCGGCACGCTGTCGGCTACGGTACGTTTCACCCGTGGCCTGCCGCCGCCAGGTGCGCAAGCTGAAGTCAAGCCGTTCGACTTGCCTGGCAAGCTCGCTGAACGCTGTCCAGAGTGTACGCCCTGGCCTTTGCATCAACTGCAGCAGCAACCACATGATGTCGTGCGCGGGGCGGTGAGGGAACAGCTGATGCAGGCCCGCACGAACCGACTGGCGGGCATGCAACTCGGCAGTGGTCAGTACCTGCCCGCGAATCGGGCGCACGGGGTCCCCTCCACTCAGTGGATAGCCCAGCCGACCATCACCCAGGCGCACCGGCGCACGCATTGCGCCCTCCAGTGGTGCCATGCCAAGCACTGCGGCGCAGCGCTGGCGTTGCTCGCTGGCCCGAATCGCCAACGCATGGCCCAGTTGCTCGGCGCCATGGCCACCCTCGCCCAGCGCCTGCCGTTGGGCTGGGTCAAGGCTCAGCCAAAGCGCCTGGAAAAGGCTGTCGCTTTCACCCGCCGCCGGCAGCTTCACGCCTGCCGAAGTCCAAGCCTGATAACCCTGGCCGCGCTTGATGATGTAAAGCGCCTGCGTGGCGCTACCTGCACCGGCACGGGCGAGCAAATCACCGGCCAGGCTGTCGCTGCGCAGCTCCATGCGTACGCCCCGCGGCCACGCGGCCATATCACCAAGCAACCCCAGGGCCAACCGCTCGGTATCGGCATTGACTGCCGCGACCTGGTAGAAACCCGCGCAGGCGCGGTCCAGTCGGCTGTCACGTATCAGCCAGCGCGCTTCGGTGGCCATGTCCAGGGGTACCCGTTGACTGGCGAGCAGGGTTTCGACCGCCCCCGGCTCGGCATGCTGCACGACCTCGCGCGCCCCACGCGCCGTCAGGCTGGTGAAGTCGCGTGTCAGCAGTTGTTCTGCCGCCGATAGCGGAGGCTGCAGCCCGGCCACGTGCTGCTCGAACGCCTCACCGTTCAGGCCCGGCAGTTGCACATGCAACTGATAGCGCTCAAGGGCATCGTGCACGAGGGCGGGCGCGGGCGCATGCTCCACATGCAACCGGCGCAAGCGATCCTCATCGAAACCACTGATGCGCATGACACGCTCGGCAGCCTGCTCGTCGAGGCCTGCCCAGGTGCTGTTCAAGCGTCGCATCAGGCGCGCTGCCCCTTGCCAGTGCTGGGGGGCTTCCAACTGATGACGCCACCCTCCTTCACCGTTGTCGTCGAGCAAGGGGGAATAGGCGCTTGGCCTGTTGGGATGGCGGATACGCAAGCCCGCGCCCTGAGCATCTTCGCTTACCTGATAGGTCGCCACATGGGTGCGCAAGTAAGTCTGGCCAGCGATGCTTGCCTGCTCGCCAACGGCCAAGCCCTGATCCGCCACTGTGTACCCCGGTAAGCCGGCGTCGATCAAACGCACGTCGTCCTGCGCCGTCAGCACCGGCACCAGTGCATCGACGTAGGCTGAGCGCTCAATCAAGCGCCCCGCTGCCCCCCCGATAGACGCCAGCGCAACACCGGCAACCAGGTTCTCGGCAACCCCCCACAAATGATTCAACGCCCCCTCGCGATCGCCCAGCTGCCAATCGGCATAACCTTCATACACCTCGTCAGCAATCTGCACGGCAGCGATGCCCAGCAACGGCAGGCCGAGCACAGGGACAAACAGGCTGGCCAAGCCCAGCAGGTCGAACCCTGCGTTGGCATACTCGCGCTTGCGCCACTCACACTCGGCCTGGTTCGCCTCGGCAGTTGGCGTGGCCAGTACCCGCGCATCATCCAGTAGCGTATCAAGGCGGACCTTGCGCAGGTGCTGGAACAAGGGTTGGTCAATGGCGTGGCTGCGGCCATCGAGCCGAATCGGCAACGCCCCCGCCGTGGCGTGCAGCAAACGGCGCAGTGTCTGGCTGAAGGTGCAGCGGTCACGCTCGCTGATAAAACGCTGAACGAACGCCGCGTAACCCTCCACCTGACAGCGCTGGCCCAGGCCATGCCACAGCTCATCCCAGCTCGCATAGCGCTGCAGGGCGCCATGGCTATCATCTGGCACCCACAGCACTACGCCCTCCAGGGCAGCACTCCCAGCGTCCTTGCGACGCACCTCGAATGCCACTGCACCGCGCAGCTTCTTGCCAAGCACGCGAAGATCGAAGGGCTGCAACCGGGCTGTATCGGAGTCCACTACAGCGACTGACGAAATGAGGGGGAGAAATTGAAAGTAGGTGCGCGAGTCGATTTCGCCCTTGAGTGCGGCCAGGCGCACGTCAGCTTCGAGGTTGGCGCGCGCGCCTTCCTCCAACAGCGACGCCACTTGTTGCCCCTCCCCACCCGGCACCAGCAGAATCGCTTCAAGATGGCGCTGGTAGCGACCGCCCACATCCACACTTCGACACAGCGCCCTGTAGGTTTCCAGGTCCAGTGCCTGCGGTGCCCCCTGGGCATCCACGATCACGTGGGTTTGCAAGGTGCCGGAAGGGGGCGTTTCCTGCTCGGCGAAATTGTGCAGCGCAGCGGCCAGCAGGGTCACTTCGCTGACCTCGCTCAGCGAACTGCCCAGCCCGCCCGGCACCGCGGCGGCACCGGGGAGAATGGTGGTGCGCCGCAACTTGACCTGGCGCACATCCAGCGCAGGTATCTGGCGATCCTTCAGTGCCTTGTCGAGCAACGCCTGGGCAAAGGCATCCAGCGGCGCGACATAGGAAAACAGTGCGGCCAGTCGGTGCTGCATGCGTTGTTGGTGCAGCAGGCTTGCCCGCAACTTGCGTAAATGATCCTCGGACGCAGTGCAGAGCCAGGTGGGCAAACGGCTTGCGATCAGGCTGTCCACCAGATTGGGTTGTAGCGGTGGGGCGGTCATTGGCAGGTACTCCGGTTAGGCTAACCCGGAGTCAAACAGCATTCCCCTGCGCGGCAGCACTACTTATGTCAACCGCTGCTGCGGGCCAGGCGCACAAACCTGAACCGGCATTCAGGTTTATCGCTGACCTGCCGATACCAAGGATGACCCCTGTAGACCAGTAAGGAAGCTGGCGATGACCACCATTACTTCAGCGGTACGCCTGACACCCGTCATTCAAATCGCACCCCGCGCGCCTCAGGTCAGCACCACCGGCTTGCCTCAGGCCTCAACCGTGCGCCCCAGCACCGTGGTCAGCCTCGGCCAGCAGACAACCCGCCTCGATAGCCAGACGTACACGGCCAACGGCACCACCGGCGAGTCGCAAAGCCAGTACGTATGGGAACGCAACGGCCTCGACAAGCTCAGCGTGTATATGGCGAGCGCGATCCAGTCGTCCTCCACCAGCACGCGCTTCCAGGGGCTTGGCGCTGCCCTGCTGGAACAGTTGGCGGCCAACGGCGGCCAACGCATTTCACAGTCCGGGCTGGCAGCCAATGACAGCACGGCAACCGACCCCTTGCTACTGAGCATGCAGCAGGCCAGGTTGCGCGAACACGCGACCCACACCGTGACCTTCAACCTCACCAGTGCATCCGGTGCCACCGTGACCCTGGGCCTGTACAGCAGCGACGCAGGCCTGGCGGTGGACGCCGACGTGCAAGGTGGCACGTTGACCAGCGACGAGCTCAAGGGCCTGGCGGCGCTGGCCAACAGTTTCCAGACCGCACTCAACGGCCTGACCCAGGAACCGCCACGCCTGCAGCTGGGCGCGCTGGTCAAGCTGGACCCGAGCCTGTTCACCGGCCTGCAGATGAATGCCAAGCTGGAAACCACCAGCGGCGCACAGCAAACCTTCGACCTGCAGCTGAACGACGATACCCGCAGCCTGAACCTGCAAGGCCCGAGCGGCGACGTAAAGATGAACCTCGACACTCAGGGCGGTGCCCTGCTCGGCAGCCAGGCACAGCGCCAGGCTGCGGTGGCCAATTACCTGACCCAGTTCGATGCCGCCCAGAAGCGCGGCAAGGGTGACGCGCAGCTGATGGCACTGTTCAAGGATGCTTTCAGCCAGCTCAACAGCGTCGACGATGCCAGCACCCGTCCCGCCCACCACGACACGGCCCAGAACAAGACCAGCCGCCTGCTGTTAAGCGGCCTGGCCGACTTCGACGCGTCGATCACCCAGGCCGAGCAGAAGATCAACCCGATGCGGCGCGATGAAGTCGACCACTTCGACTACAAGGTTTCGCAGTCGACCACCCGCACGGGCAGTGCCGCCAACCTGTCTGTGCAGCAGGACCAACAGGCCAGCCTGAAGGCGGCTTGGCACAAGGGCGCCAACCCCTTGGTGGACCTGGTGCTGACGAATGACAGCGAATCGCAGAACTACCGCTATCACGAGGTCGAAGATTACTCGCGCAGCAGCACCCGTCTCGGGTTCTCCAACAATGCGCTGGTCGAGGCAAGCGCCACCCAGGAAGCCCGCCAGCAGGAACGTGTAAAGACCTACCAGAAGGGCGAACTCAAGGCGGATGAAACCCACCGCGCGTCGGCGGACCAGTCCAGGGAACTACTGAGCATGCTCGACGCATTGCTTGACCTAGACCGGGCCGCGCGGCGCAATGGTGCAGCGTCCACGCTGGAAAGCCAGTTGCAGGGGCTGCGCCACCTGTGGCTGCTGCAATCGGTGCCGGGGCAAATAGCGGCGTAATCCGTATTGCCCTGCCTGAAATCACGAGCCAAACCCTGACTCGTGATTTCAGGTCAAAGGACCTTGGCCCCACCCCACCTTAATCAATGCCCGCGAAACCCGCACACTGCTCCCCACTCGAACGAGCCTCGAACCAGAGCGCCTACTCTCTTGTTCACCGCAATCATTCAGCAGGAGCCGCCCCATGAGCATCCCATCCTTCGGCCTCGGTACCTTCCGCCTCACCGGCCAGGCCGTCATCGATTCGGTCAAGTCCGCCCTGGCGCTGGGCTACCGAGCCATCGACACCGCGCAGATCTACAAAAACGAGGCCGACGTCGGCCAGGCCATCGCCGAGAGCGGCGTACCGCGCAACGAGCTGTTCATCACCACCAAAATCTGGGTCGACAATTACGCTGCCGACAAACTGGTCCCCAGCCTGCGTGAAAGCCTGACCAAGCTGCGCACCGACTACGTCGACCTGTTGCTGATCCACTGGCCGGCACCGGGCAATGGCGTCGAGCTGGCCGAATACATGGCAGCCCTGGCTGACGCCAAGAAACAGGGCCTGACCCGCCAGATTGGCGTTTCCAACTTCAACATCGAGCTGACCCGCCAGGCCATGGACGTGGTCGGCAAAGGCGAGATCGCCACCAACCAGGTCGAACTCAGCCCCTACCTGCAGAACAGCACGCTGACGGCCTTCCTCAAGGCGCAAGGCATCACCACCACGTCCTACATGACCTTGGCCTACGGCAAAGTGTTGAACGACCCGGTGCTGGCCCAAATTGCCGCCAAGCACAAGGCCACGGTCGCTCAAGTGGCACTGGCCTGGGCCATGCAACTGGGCTATGCGGTGATTCCGTCTTCAACCAAGCGCGAGAACCTGGCCAGCAACCTGCTCGCCCGCGACCTGCGTCTGGACGCTGACGACATGGCGCGCATTACCACGCTTGAGCGCAATGGCCGGGAAGTCAGCCCGGACGGCCTGGCGCCAGCCTGGGACTGATTTGCACGGTTAGCCGGTAGCGGCCTCTGTACGGCCGCTACCGGCTGCTCATTCACCTTTGAAACCGGAGCTCCTGATGAGCACGCTTTCCCCCAAACGGGTCTTGTTCGCCCTGGCCATCGGCGCCTTCGGCATCGGCACCACTGAATTCACCCCGATGGGCCTGCTGCCGGTGATCGCCCAAGGCGTCGATGTCGGCATCCCCAGCGCGGGCATGCTGATTACCGCCTACGCCATCGGCGTGATGGTCGGCGCACCGATCATGACCCTGCTGTTCAGCCGCTTCGGCAAACGCGCCGCGCTGATGGCGCTGATGGCCATCTTTACCCTCGGCAACCTGCTGTCTGCGCTGTCGCCGGATTACTACACCCTGCTCGCTTCGCGGCTGATCACCAGCCTCAACCACGGTGCCTTCTTCGGCCTGGGCGCGGTGGTGGCTGCCAGCGTGGTGCCCAAGGACAAACAGGCCAGCGCCGTGGCCACCATGTTCATGGGCCTGACCATCGCCAACATCGGCGGCGTGCCTGCCGCCACCTGGGTCGGCCAGCAGGTCGGCTGGCGCATGGCATTTGCCGGTACCGCGATGCTCGGCCTGCTGGCCATGGCGGCCTTGTGGTACGCGCTGCCCAAGGGTGAACGTGGCAGCGTGCCACAGGTGCGCAAGGAGCTTGCCGTGATCGCCCGCCCCAGCGTGCTGCTAGCGATGGCCACCACCGTGCTCGGTGCCGGTGCGATGTTCACGCTGTACACCTACGTGGCGCCGGTGCTCGCCGAGCTCACCGGTGCCTCGGACAGCTTCGTCACCCTCGGCCTGATGCTGATCGGTGTCGGCTTCACCCTTGGCAACAGCCTCGGCGGCCGCCTGGCCGACTGGTCGCTGGACGGCTCGGCGAAGATCTTCCTCGGCGTGCTGGCCCTTATCATGCTGCTCATGCCCCTGGTGCTCGGCAGCCACATCGGCGCCGCCATCGGGCTGCTGGTCTGGGGCATGTTCACCTTCGCGGTGGTGCCGCCGCTGCAGATGCGCGTGATGACCGCCGCCGCCGAGGCACCGGGGTTGGCATCGTCGATCAACGTCGGCGCATTCAACCTCGGCAATGCCCTGGGCGCGGCCTTGGGGGGCGCGGTGATCAGCCTGAATCTTGGGTATGCAGCGGTGCCAATGGCCGGCGGCGTGCTGGCGACGGCCGGGCTGTTGCTGGTGTGGCTGGGCGGGCGCAGCAAAGCCGTGGACAAGGCCTTGGGTGAGACGGCCTGAGAAATGGGGCTGCAAACAGCCCCAGAACCTCGACCGGCACCGATCATCCGTCAAGAGACTGGGTGGCGCCAGAAATGGGCTACAAGGCATGGCGTAAACACGCCAGCCCCTTTGTGCCAGACTGTTTTGACCCTGCGGCGTGGCTTGGCCTTGGCCTGCCAGACGCCATTGCTGTCAGCAACCGCGCTTTTGTCTTCGACAACCCTGGTGAAAATGCAGTGTGGCTAGCTGAAATTACCGAAGGTACGCAGCTTGAGTACCGAACAGAAGAGATTCCTGACGGGTTCTTCGAGGCGTACATCGACGAAGTGGAGCCCTGATCACATCGCTGACGCTCGGCCTTTCAAAGCGACTTCACCGCGATTGTTTCGCTGACAGCAACTATGAAGTGCTGGCGACATCCATTCTCAACCACACCACCCTAGTACTACGCTCCTTCATGCCCACCACGCCTGAGGAGTTACCCATGTCCCGCCCTCCACTCCCCCCCTTTACCCGCGAAAGCGCCATCGAGAAAGTCCGCCTGGCCGAAGATGGCTGGAACAGCCGCGACGCCGCCAAGGTCGCGCTTGCCTACACGCCCGATACCGTCTGGCGCAACCGCGTGGAGTTCCCCCGTGGCCGCGCCGAGGTGCAGGCTTTCCTCACCCGCAAGTGGAACCATGAACTGGACTACCGCCTGATCAAGGAACTCTGGGCCTTCACCGGCAACCGCATCGCGGTGCGCTATGCCTACGAATACCACGACGACAGCGGGCAGTGGTTCCGTGCCTATGGCAACGAGAACTGGGAGTTTGCCGAGGATGGCCTGATGCAGAACCGCCACTCGAGCATCAACGAACAGCCCATCGCCGAAGCGGACCGCAAGTTCCACTGGCCGCTGGGCCGCCGCCCGGACGACCACCCCGGGCTGAGTGAACTGGGACTCTGATCACGCGACAGGCAGCGTGACCCTGACCTCCAGCCCGCCCCCTTGGCGGTTGCTCAGGGTCACGCTACCGCCCTGCTCCAGCACGATGGCGCGCGCCGCCGGCAGGCCAAGGCCGACCCCGCCGGTATCCCTGTTGCGCGAGCCTTCAATGCGGAAGAACGGTTCGAAAACCCGCGCCTGCAGCTCATCCGCAATGCCTGGGCCTCGGTCAAGCACACGCATGACGATGCATTCGTCATCGACCTCCAGCTGCACCGCAGGCTCGCGGCCATACTTGGCAGCGTTTTCGATGAGGTTGACCACCACCCGCTTAATGCCAATGGGCCGGCCCACATACACACAACGACGCGGCCCACTCAGGGTGATCTCCAGCCCCGCATCCTTGAAGTCATCGACCACCGTCGTCAGCAGCTCACCCAAGTCGAACGTCGTGGTCGGTTCCAACCGCGCGTCATCACGGAAGAACTGCAGCGCGGCGTCGACCATCGCCTGCATCTCGTCCACGTCTTTGAACAACTTGGCCTGCAGTTCGGCATCTTCGATGAACTCCGCGCGCAGGCGCATGCGGGTCAGTGGTGCGCGCAGGTCATGGGAGATTGCCGCCAGCATTTGCGTGCGGTCGTGTAGAAAATGCTTGAGCTGCGCCTGGGTGGCGTTGAACGCAAGAATGGCCTGGCGCAGGTCGTGGGGGCCGACCACCGGGATTGACGGCGCGTTGAAGTCCTTGCCGAAGCGCCGCGCGCCTTCTGCGAAACGCTCCAGTGGGTGGGCCAGATAGCGCGTGGCGAAGAAAGCCACGGCCAGGCTGGAGACAATCATCAGCGCCAGGATGATCAGGTTGCGCGGGAGCTCATCCAGCCCCCAACTGCGATCTGTTGCGCGATACAACAGCCACGACGTGTCCGTCAGTTGGATCAGCAGGGCATAACCGCGCTGCTGCTGAGCTGGCAAGTCATCGGGCCCGAACACTTCGATCTGCGCATCTGGGCGCTTCAGCAGGGCGCGCAGCGTCGGCGCACCCTCGCGAAATTGGCTGTCGGCCAGCACTGGCAAACCGGCCTCTTCATGCCGACGCAGCCAGCGCACGCTGTACGACGCATCACCCGCCGCGCTGGCGAGGGTCGGCCGCTGGCCCACAGGTGCGGCATCAAGCATGCGGGCGACCGAGGCCACCTTCTCGATCAGGCCGCTTTCGAGCAACGGCGGTTGTGCCCACACACTCAGCAGCAAACTGAACAGCCACTTGAGCAACAGCAGGCTGAGCATGGCGGCCAGGGTGGTCAGCGCAATCCACCGGGCGATGGTGACGCGTGGCCGTGGCAGGGCCTTGCGCACCCGGGCGAGCAGGTTCATCGCCTGTTCACAGTGGCGGTGAACAGGTAGCCCACGTTGCGCAAGGTACGGATCAACGGTTCAGTGACGTCATCGGTTTCAAGCTTGCGGCGCAGCCGGCTCACTTGCACATCGATGCTGCGGTCGTAAGCGTCGTGCGTCTCGCCACGCGCCAGGTCCAGCAGTTGCTGGCGGCTGAGGACCCGCCGGGGGTGCTCGGCGAACACCAGCAACAGCTCGAACTCGCCGTTGGACAAGGGGATCATCACGCCTTCCGGCGAGCGCAGCTCACGCCGCAGCACCTCCAGCTGCCAGCCGCAAAACTCGAGGACCGACCGAGGGCTGGTGGCTGGGTTGCTCGCCGTTTCGCTTGCCCGACGCAGCACCGCGCGCACCCTGGCCAGTAGCTCACGGGCAGCGAACGGCTTGGTCAGGTAGTCATCCGCGCCCAGCTCGAGCCCGACCACACGATCACTCAGCTCGCCCATGGCAGTGAGCATGATCACCGCTACCTTGTATTCGGCGCGCAGGCGTTGACAGAGCACCAGCCCACTGTCGCCCGGCAGCATCACATCGAGAATGACCAAGTCCGGCACCCGCCGCTCCAGCGCCTGCCACAGGCCTTCGCCATCATTGGCCACATCGACTTCGTAACCGTGCTGACGGAGAAACTTCTGCAGCAGGTCGAGTACTTCGACATCATCGTCGACAATCAGCAAATGGCTCACACGGGGGCACCGCAAACAGAGGTAATTAGCGCTAACTTTACGGCCATCCCGAGGTTGCCGTCATATATTTCAATTCGGAAACAAAGTGTCGCCAGTGAAGTAAACCGGACATTTCCAGGCAAACAAACGCCCGCACCATCGGCGCCAGTTCTTGTCAGGAATGTGCCCATGCCCACCCCACCCTTTGCCTGGTTTTCAGCCCGTAACGCGCTACTGGCCGTGTCATTGCTCGCTGCCGGAGGCTGCAGCCAGCGGCCGCCTGCCGGTGCCTGTGGCCCTGTGGCGTATCAGCTGAGCGACCCGGCCGAACCCGCCAACCGCGCCGTGTTTGCCTTCAACCGCAGTGTCGACGATTACCTGCTGGCACCGGTCGCCCGTGGCTATACCGCAATGCCCGACTTCACCCAGCAGGGCGTGCACAACTTTGCCGCCAACTTCGGCGAACCCAAGGTCTTCGTCAATGACCTGCTACAGGGCAACGGCGAGCGGGCGATGACCAGCCTGACGCGGTTCATCTTCAATACGACGCTGGGCGTGGCAGGCCTGATCGATGTGTCGGGCAAGATGGGGCTGGCCCGCCACACTTCGGACTTTGGCCAGACGTTTGGGGTGTGGAACATCGCCGATGGCCCGATCGTCGAGCTGCCGCTGCTGGGCTCGCACAACCTGCGCGATGCCACCGGCCGGGTACTGGGCATGGCGGTCGACCCGTTTGGCGACAACAGCGATACCGTCGATACCCTGAGCAACGTGGCCACCGCAGGTGGCGTAGTGGATGGTCGCGCCGAACTACTGCCGGTTACCGACTGGCTGCGCACCTTGCCTGATGACTACCTCGCCGTACGCGACTACCGCGCCCACTACCGCGCCGAGCGTGTAGCAGAGGGCAAGGTTGGCTCGCCAGGCAAGCGGCCGACGAGCTGCCCAGGGGAGCACGCGGATGAGTGACGCCCAAGCCCCGCTGGTGCTGTTCAGGAACCTGGAGAGTGATGCCGGGCAGCAGTTGCTGCACGAGCTTGAGGCCCGGGTCTCGGACGATGGCCAGCACTTCATCGTGAGCCGTTATCGCGAACGGTATGGCGACGGCAATAGCGCCCAGCGTCACGAAGTGCACCGTCGCGTGCCCATCGCAGCGCTGCTCAGGTGGATGGCCAGGGAAAGCACGGCACGCTAGCCATCCTGCGCCCTTTGTACCTGCCGCAACGAATGTCCGAAACGCGCTAGTGGGTGCCTGTTCGACGTGAGACAGACAAAAGCACCGCTGGATATCCTTCAGCGGCAATGCCTTGCTATCACTCGACAAAAGAGCCTCGCTTATGACGACTTCTGCCGCCACCTTGGCCTCGCCCACCGCGCCCGCCGATCAACCCCAAGGGTTCCTGGTCCGCATCGTCGGCGCCGCCGCCTTCGCCCACTTGCTCAACGACCTGATCCAGGCCGTACTGCCGTCGATCTACCCCATGCTGAAAAGCGACTTCTCGCTGAGCTTCGCGCAGATCGGCTGGATCGCGCTGATCTACCAGGTGACCGCCTCCCTGCTGCAACCCTGGGTAGGCATGTACACCGACAAACACCCACAGCCCTACCTGCTGCCAGCCGGCATGCTGGTAACCCTGGTGGGCATCGCCCTGCTCGCCTTCGCCGGCAGCTATGAAATGCTGCTGGTGGCTGCCGCAGTGGTCGGGGTAGGCTCGGCAACCTTCCACCCCGAAGCCTCACGGGTGGCGCGGATGGCGTCCGGCGGGCGCTTCGGTACCGCACAATCCACCTTCCAGGTGGGCGGCAACACCGGCTCGGCGATCGGCCCCTTGCTGACTGCGGCCATCATCATCCCCTACGGCCAATCAGCCATTGCCTGGTTCATGCTGGCAGCGGCCCTGGCCGTTTGCGTACTGCTGCGGGTGACCGGCTGGACCATCCAGCACGGCCAGACCCAGCTCAAGGGCTTTGCCGGGCAGCAGGCTCAGGGCCTTTCCAAGGGCGCCATGTGGCGCGCGGTGGGGGTCATCTGCGTACTGATGTTCGCCAAGTTCGTGTACATCGCGTCGTTCACCAACTACTTCACCTTCTACCTGATCGAGCACTTCGGCCTCAGCGTGCAGCAAAGCCAGCTGTACCTGTTCGTGTTCCTTGCCGCCGTGGCGCTGGGCACTTTCGCGGGTGGGCCGGTGGGCGACCGTATCGGGCGCAAGGCGGTGATCTGGGTGTCCTTCCTGGGCGTTGCGCCCTTCGCCCTTGCCCTGCCCTACGCCGACCTGTTCTGGACGGCAGTGCTGGCAGTAGCGATCGGCCTGGTGATGTCTTCGGCGTTCGCCGCGCTGGTGGTGTATGCCCAGGAAGCCGTGCCAGGGCGCGTCGGCATGGTTTCCGGGGTGATGTTCGGGCTGATGTTCGGCATCAGCGGCATCGGCGCCGCCGGGCTGGGCGAGCTGGCCGACCGGCATGGCATCGAGTGGGTGTATCAGGTGATCTCGTTCCTGCCACTGCTCGGCCTGGCCACCGCACTGCTGCCGGCGACCCGCTCGAAGGCACGCCCGGCGACCTGCTGCTAAGATGGCCACGCGGTATTCAGCCGGTACGGGGGCGACATGTTCAAGCCGTTGAAAGACATGCTGGTGGAGGTTGATGAATGGACCTGGGAGGTCGGTAGCCGTGCAACCGACTACCCGCCGGATTGGTACATCGCCCCGCACTCGCATGCCAAGCATCAGCTGATCTATGCCATCAAGGGCCTGATGATCGTCGAGTCGCAGGCCGAGTGCTGGACCGTACCGACCAGCCGCGGCATCTGGATGCCCTGCGGGCAGGAACACGCCATTCGCTGCGTCGGCGACGTGAAGATGCGCAGCGTGTTCGTGCGCCCTGATGCCGCCGCAAACCTGCCACGCCAGAGCAAGGCAATCAGTATTTCGCCACTGCTCAGCGAGCTGATCAAGGCCTCTGTGAACGTCAGCGGGCCGTTCGCCGAGGACTCGCGCGAGTCGCGCATCATGCGCCTGATCCTCGACGAGATCAGCGTGCTGCCCACCCTGCCACTGAAGCTGCTTCACCCCAGCGACCCACGCTTGCGGACCATCTGCTCGGCCTTGCAGCACAAGCCGGACGACCCGTCCACCGTGGCCGACTGGGGCGTGCACCTGGGCATCGACGAGAAGACCATCCAGCGCCTGTTCCGCAAGGAAACCGGCATGTCCTTCGGCCAATGGCGCCAGCAGGCGCGGCTGATGCAGGCGCTGGAGCGCATCGCCCTGGGCGAGCGCATCATCGACGTGGCGGGCACGCTGGGCTATGACAGCCCCAGCGCCTTTGCCAGCATGTTCAAGCGCCAGTTCGGCACCACGCCCAGTCAGTTTTTCAAATAGTCCCCACGCGGCTCGAACACGGTCACCGCGCGCGCATCCAAAGGCTTGGGCAGCAAGCCTTCGCGGTAGAAGGCGTCGGCGATGCGCTGCTGCTCACCGAGGTTGTCCCGCTGCACCGGCTGCACGTCGTAGCTGCGGCGGGCGTTGGCCTGCTGCACGGTGGCGCTGTCCAGGTTGCCCCACAGCGGCCCGAGCACGCGCGCAGCGGCTTCAGGGTTGGCCTTGGTCCAGGTGCCCACTTCACGCAGCGCCTGGTAGACCTGCTGCAACACGTCGGGGTGCGCCTTGGCATAGTCGCTGCCGGCCAAGTAGTAGCGCTGGTAGCTGGCCAGGCCATTGCCGTCGGCGAGCACGCGTGCATTCTGCTGGCGCTGGGCGCTGGCGACGTACGGGTCCCAGGTTACCCAGGCATCGACCTTGCCGTTTTCGAACGCAGCGCGCCCGTCTGCGGGGATCAGGTACGCCGGGGTAATGTCCTTGAAGTTCAATCCGGCCTTGGCCAGCGCCTGGATCAGCAGGTAATGGCTGCCGGCCGCCTTGGTCACCGCCACACGCTTGCCCTTCAGGTCAGCGAGCGTCTTGAGCGGCGAGCCACTGGGCACCAGGATAGCCTGGGCCGCAGGCGACGGCGCCTCACGGGCAAAGTAGGTGAGCGTGGCGCCCGCCGCCTGAGTGAACACCGGCACGGTGTCGGCGACGTCCGCCGACAGGTCGACATTGCCCAGGTTCAACGCTTCGAGCAGCGGCAGCCCACTGGGGAACTCGTGCCAGCTGACACGAATCCCTTCGGCCTGCAGGCGTTGCTCCAGGCTGCCACGGGCCTTGAGCAAGGTCAGCAGGGTCGAGGACTTCTGGTAGCCGATGCGCAGGGTTTGTTCGGCGCTGGCGAGTGACGGCAGCAGGCCGCCGATCAGCAAGCCCAGGGCCAGGTGGCGCAGGCGTTTGCGGTGCGACATGGGGTGTTCTCCGGGTCAGTGTTGGGCCAGCGCGCCGGTGCTGGGCACGGTGAAGCCGTTGGCGAAGGTCGGGGCAACGTCGAGGCGCTCACTCATCAAGCCGTGGGCGTGATAGAAGTCGGCGGTGTCCTGCTGCTCGGCGATGGTCGTGGCATCGATGGCTTGCCAACGCAGCTGACGGCGTTCGAACTGCAGGCGGGCGGCGTTCTCGGGGAACCCGATGATGGCGGCGAGGGTTTTCGAGTAGCTGTCCAGGTGCTGGTTGGCCCAGACCTGGGCATTGCTCAGGCGCGCCAGGTAGTCCTGCAGTGCGGCGCGCCGCGCCGGGTCATCAAGCGCCTTGTCGGTGGCGGCCAGGAAGCTGTTGCCGCTGGACAGGCCGCGGCCATTGACCAGCACCCGGCCCTGCCCGCTCAGCTCGGCCAGCGCGGTGTAAGGCTCCCAGGTCGACCAGGCGTCCACCGAACCGTTGGCCAGGGCGATCTTGGCATCGACCGGGCCGAGGAAGCGAAAGTCCACGTCCTTTTCCGTAAGGCCCGCCTGGTCCAGCGCCTTGAGCGCCAGGTGATGGCCGATTGAGCCGCGCCCGGTGGCAATCCGTTTGCCTTTGAGGTCGGCGGCAGTGTGCAGCGGTGCATCCGGGCGCACCAGCAAGGCGGTGCCATAGGGGTCGGACTTGTCCACGGCAATCGCCTTGACCGGCGCGCCGGACGCCAGCACGAACAGCAACGGTGCATCGCCGATGATGCCGGCATCGATTGCCCCGGCATTGAGTGCCTCGGCCAGCGGCGCTGCGGCAGGGAACTCCGCCCAGTGGATGTCGTACGGCAGGTCGCGCAGGGCGTCGGCGGCCTCCAGCTGGGCACGCATGTTGCCCTTCTGGTCACCGATGCGCAGGGTCAGGCGTTCGGCAGCGAAGGCCTGGGTCGCCAGCAAGGTGCTGGCGATGACAATCAACAGCCGGGATCGAATGGACATCCGCTGCTCCTTTAGTGTCCTTTGGGGGAGCAGCGAATGTAGCGGCGCGCAATAAATAAATGAAATTAATTTTAGGAATAACCTAATATGCAAAAAATTAGTTAATAAACAAACCTCATCGCACCAGACGGAAAACGCAGCCTGCAGACAGATTGCGCAGGCTTTTGCCTCGCACTGCAATATGTAACACCCAGTTTCATATTGCCCCCGGAGAGTAGCCAGACCCCTGCACTCCACCGAGGCCATTCCCGTGCTGCAACGCCTGTTCTGCTCCCTGTCCCTGCTCACCCTCGCCATCTCCACCGCCCACGCCGCCGACGCGCTCGACACCCCGCGCCTGGCCGGCATGGACAACTTTCGCGACATCGCCGGTACCACCACCGCCTACACCACCCGCCATGATGGCGTGATGCGCGCCGGGGTGTTCTATCGTGCCAACGCCCTGACTCCGACCACCGCCGACCTCGCCGTGCTCAACGGCCTGGGCATCAGCGATGTGTACGACCTGCGCACCCCGAGCGAAATCGCCGACACCCCCGACACCCTGCCCGCCGGCGCCCACTACACCAACATCGACATCATCGGCAGTACCACCTCGGGCTCGAACATCACCAACATTTCGTTCTCCAGCGCCGCCCAGGCGCGGGCGATGATGGAGGAAACCAACCGCGCCTTCGTCAGCGATGCCGGCATGCGCGGGCAGTTCACGGTGTTGTTCAACGAACTGGCCAGCGCCGACGGCGCCGCCCTGTTCCACTGCACCGCCGGCAAGGACCGCACCGGCTGGACGGCCGCCGTGCTGCTGAGCATCGCTGGCGTCGACGACGCGACGATCATGAGCAACTACCTGGCCACCAACGACTACACCGCCGCCCGCGTGGCCGCGACCCTGGCCGCCATGCCCGCGAGCATGGCCGAGGTGTACGCGCCGCTGCTGGGCGTAGAGGCCAGCTACTTGCAGGCCGGCCTGGACGAGGTCACGGCCGAATACGGCAGCATGGACAACTACCTCAAGCAAGGCCTGGGCCTGACCCAGGAAACGATCTACGTGCTGCGCGGCAAGATGGTGCGCTACGGCACACTGCCGGGTGAAGCCGGCCTGCTGGGCAACGCCGCCGCCGGTGCGCAACTGCTGCGGCAACTGCAGGACACCCCGCTGTCGGGCACCTACAGCGCCTACAACTACTACCTGCAGTCAGCCATCGACGCCGGCACCCTGGGCGGCGTGGAAGCGACCGTGGGCGGCCAGGTGCACGCCGACGCCGCCAGCTACCTGCTGCGCCAGGGCGCGATGATCGACCGTGCAGCCTCGCCCTTCACCGATGCCAGCGGCCTCAAGGCCGGCCAGTCGCGCCTGTGGAGCACCGCGCTGGCCGGCTACCTGGGTACCGACGGCTCAGCCCACGCCGCCAGCAGCAACGAGCACAGCCAAGGCTTGATGATCGGCATGACCCAGCGCTTTACCGAGCAGCTCAGCGCCCATGCAGGGTTTGGTTACAGCAGCGGCAACGTCGGTGGCGCCGGCGGCGAAGCGGACACCGACCTGACCTTCCTCAGCCTTGGCGCGCGCTTCGCCCCCGACAGCCTGGAACACGGCCTGTTCATCGAGGCGGATGCCAGCGCCGGCTACCTCGACTACGCCAGCAAACGCGAACTCGGCGGCGGCCTGGGCACGGCCAGGGGCGACAGCCACGGCACCCTGGCCGGCGCGAGCCTGGCGTTGGGCTACCGCCTGAGCACAGGCGCCCTGGTGCTGGAGCCGAGCGTGGGTGTACGGGCCAGCCGCGTGGACCTGTCCGGCTTCACCGAAAAGGGGAGCGAACTGGCGCTACAAGTGGACGACCTTCAGGAAACCCGGCGCAGCGCGGTGGCCAACCTCAAGGCATCGTTCACCCCTATCGTCATGGGCAGCTGGCAGCTGGTGCCGGGCGTCGAGGTGGGCTACGAACATGCCCTGGGCGATCATCAGGTGGACAGCGAAGGCCACCTGCTGGGGCTGGACATTCAGCAGCGGGCGGCCTTCGACAACCGTGACCAATTCAACGCCGGCGTGAACCTGATGGCCAACCTGGGTGCGCTGAGTGTCGGCGCCGAAGTGGCGGCCTTGAGCGGCGGCGACAGCCATGGCGTCAGCGGCAGCCTCAAGGCCAGCTACGCGTTCTGAGCAAAACCTGGGCCTTGCATGTGATCACACATACATGCAAGGCTGAAAAAGGAATACCCGTCACTGAACAGGAAGCTCATCACCCCATGTTTGGAATCACACGTATCCATCGCTACTTGCGCTCACTGCCTGCAAACCGAACTGCAGCCAGTGGGCGTGAAGTCAAAGTCAAACAACGCGCCCGCCGCACCTCAACGCTTGTAGACCTCCTCTGTAAACCCCGCTCCGTCCCGCCCTACCTCTGCGTCACCGCTGAGCGCCCTCCTGTCGACCGTGTGCCTCCCACCTGACTGATCTCACTGCAGATTTGCGTAGCAGTCGCTTGTGCCCGTTGGCAAAGCGGCAGGGTTCACGAGACAAACAGGCATATACCCCATGATTTTCTTTCAAGGTAAACGAATTTTCAGCGCCATCTTCGACATGGACGGCACCATGTTCGACACCGAACGCTTGCGTTTCAAAACGCTGAAGCAAGCCTCGCTGGAGATTTTCGGCACGGCACTCAGCGAGCAGACGCTCATCGGCTCACTGGGCCTCAGCGCGAAAAAGGCTGAAGCGCTGGCCAAGGCGCACAACGGTGAAGACTTCCCGTATGCGCAAATTCGCAAACGCGCCGACCAACTTGAGCTGGAGCACGTGCGCAATCACGGCGTGCCGATCAAGGCAGGCTTGCTGGAAGTGCTGGAACGGCTGCGCAAGTCAGGGCTGACGATGGCGGTCGCCACGTCCAGCCGCCGGGCCATCGCCGAGGAATACCTGATCAATGCCAATGTGCTGAAGTATTTCGACGTCACCGTCTGTGGCGATGAAGTCAGCCAAGGCAAACCCCACCCCGAGATCTTCCTGCGCGCTGCCAGTGCGCTCAATTGCGAGCCGGGCCAGTGCTTGATGGTCGAAGACTCGGAAAACGGCCTGCTGTCGGCCATACGCGCCGAAGGGCAAGCGATCCTGATCGAAGACATCAAGCCACCAGCGCCTGAGGTCAAGGCTGGCGCGTTCAAGGCCTACAGCAGCATGAACGCATTCCTCGCCGACTTGAGCGAGTGCGTCCCCGACCTGGGCATGCCAGACCTGCACGCGCCCTTTCCCGCCTCACTGAACCAGTTCCGCGTCGGCATCCATGGTTTCGGGGCCATCGGCGGCGGTTACCTGACCCAAGTGTTCTCCCATTGGGACGGCTACACCCGGCCGTGCGAAATCATCGCCGCCACCCGTTCGCGCATGCTGCGGGAAACCGTCAGCGCGTTTGGCCGCTACAGCGTGCGCTATGGGGCCAGCTCGTTCGACCAGACCATCGAAAACGTTCGCATGATCGACATGGACGATGACGCGGCGGTGATCGAGATGTACAACGCGGCTGAAATCATCGGCCTGAGCTTGCCCGAGCAGGCCATCCGCAAACAGGCCAAGGTCATCGCCAAGGGCCTGCTGCGACGCTTCGAGCGCCGTGGCCGCGCGCTGACCATTTTGACGGTGCTGAACAAGATTGGCGGGGCAGCGTTCGTGCGGCTACACGTACAAGCGGAGCTTGAATTACTGTGCCCGCCCGCCATCAGTCAGCAGATCCTGGAAAAGACCCATTTCGCTGAAACCGTGGTCAGCCGCATCGTCTCCAAACTGAGTAATGACGCGCTGGTGCGACAACTGCGCATCAAGTCGCAGATGTTCCAGAACAGCCTTGAAGGCGAGCCCGTGCACGCCGGCAAGCCCGCTGCGCCGGTACCCGAATACGAACGACTGATCGGGCGCTTCCGGCCCTTCGCACAATCCAGTAGCGCGATGAGCCAACTGCACCTGATCCTGTTCAACAGCGAACCCGACATGACGCTGTACGTCGAGCGTGGCAGCGACTTGCTGGAGCGGCTGCGCCAGGTGAAAACCGTCACCGACATCGGCTTGATCCAGGTCATCAAGAACCGGCTGTGGAACGGCCCACATGCCATCATCGCTTGGTACGCCAGCGTGCTGGGCTATGACTGGGTAGGCCAGGGCATGGGCGATGCGCGGGTGAGTGCGCTGGCCGAGCGCCTGATCAACCAGGAGGTCGCCCCCGCACTGACGGCCGAACACCCACAGATGGCAGACGTGATCGGCAGTTTTGCGCAAACCTTTCTGGAGCGCTGCAAAACCTCGTTCAAGGACCCCTGCACCCGGGTAGGCCGCGACCCGCTGCGCAAGCTTCAGCGCAACGAGCGCATCCTCAGCAGCGTGGACCTTGCCCGCAAGCATGGTATTGCAACGCCGGGCCTGGCCTTCGGCGCCGCCCTGGCCGTGCACTATGCGTTGCATTGCGCTGACAGCAAGGACCTGGAAGCGCAGCTGATGAAACGGCTGTATCAGGATAACGGCGACAGCCTCGAGGCCGTGCTTACCCACGCGGGTGACTACAACGGCAAGCCTTACCCTGGCATGGGCGCGATTGCCGATGCCGAACTGATTGCGGCTATCGCCGAACATTTTGAGCAGTTGCAGCAACCCCATCCGCGCTCAGCCAGAGGCCATTTGGCGGTTGTGTAAAGGCGGTACACGCCTGCGTATGACCATGCTTGCCAGGCATTTGCACAGACCCTGTGGGAGCGGGTTTACCCGCGAATACGTCGGTGAATCCACGTTTGAATTCGCGGCTAAAACCGCTCCCACAGGGCACCTACCCCTGGCATCCCCTGACCTGCGCCGGGCTCACCCCAAACGCCTGCTGAAAATACTGCGCAAACCGCCCCGCATTGCTGAACCCGTGCCGCAAGGCCACCTCTGCCACCGACACGCCCTCCCCGTTCGCCAGCAGCTGCCGCGCCTGCTCCAGCCGCACCTGCCGCTGATACCCGACAATCGACGTGCCGGCAAACCGCCGAAAGCCCTCCTGCAGCGCACGCAAGCTGACATTTACCCGCGCCGCCAGCTCGCTGCCGCTGACCAGGCTGAGCGGGTGCTCACGGATGTAGGCCATGGCCGTCTTCACATGCCTGGGTGCGATCGAAGGGACAGGGCTGCGCAGCGCCTCGCTGTAATTGTGCGGCCAGGTTTCCAGCACCGCGTCGACCAGCATCTCCTGCAGCCGCACCGGCATAAGCAGGCCGGTACTGATCAGTTGATCGAACGCCGTGCCGGTGGCCATTTCGAGCAAGGCGCGGATGCCCTGAAAAGCCGCCTTGCTGAGGTCCACCACCGGGGCAAAACGGATCGGCGCCGCCAACGGCCGCCCCAGCAACGCCGACAGGCGCTCGGCAAACAACCCACGGCGGATCGACATGCCGCATTGCGCATGGCCCTCGGCAAAGCGCACCGAACGGATATCCAGCTTGTCGACCGCCAGCCCCACCTGCGCCCCGCCAATCGACTCGCCGCGGTGTTCGAAGATGATCTTGCCCGCCGTGGGCAGCACAAAAGTGATCTCGTCCTGCGGCGTGGGCAAGGCGATGGTGAAGTCGCCCTGGTAATGCATACGCCGCACGCTCATGCCCTCGAAGCGGCCATACACACCGCCGATGACGATACCCTCCCCCAACCGCGGCATGTCGGCATACAGGTTGCCGTGCAGCTGGGTGAACAGCGCGGCAAAGTCGTCGCTGCGCATGTTGTCGGAGCGGAGCATGAACGTTTTGCGGGTCGTGCTGGCGTACACCGTGTCGCACACCTTGTGTCGGAAAAGGGACCCGCACGCTAGCAACCGCACATGACAGCCACGTGACGTGCCGGCTCAACCCAGCCAGCGCACCAGCGCAAAGCCGGCAAAGGTCATCAGCAACGACCCCAGCACATGCGCCGACACCGTGGCCATTGCCCAACCGTAACGGCCATGCATGAGCATCGACAGCACCTCGGCGGAAAACGTCGAGAAGGTGGTCAGCCCCCCGCAAAAACCGGTGGTGATCAGCAAGCGCCAGGCCGGGTCGAGGTGGGGCCAGCGCATGAAGAACGCCATGGCCCCGCCAATGACGAAGCCACCGACCAGGTTGACCAGCAAAGTGCCGAACGGCATGCCCGCGAACAGCGAATTGAGGCGTAAGCCCAGCCACCAGCGCAGCACACAGCCGGTGCTGCCGCCGAGGATTACGGAAAGGAGGGGAAGGTACATTTGAGAAACTCCACAGGGTGTCGAATGGCCCTGTGGGGGGACGCCGGGCAATAGCCTACGCGCCCTTTCACAGGGGGGCGTAGGCATCATCAGCGCGGGGGCGGTTTGGGGAGGAATGCCATCTCCGGATGGCTGGAATGCTAATGGGCTGTGGCGGGTATTGCAATGCTTCCGTATCACGGCACCTGGTTGTCCTCACAACGTTTCCGCAATCCTGGAATCAGACTGCTGCAATAAGCCACGCGGCAACCTGAAACCTTTGAAAGGCTCCTGGGTTATGGGGTTGAATGCCTTTTCCGAACTCAGCCGATAGCGCATCACGCCATCCCCAGTCCTGAAACTGAGGTCCACACTCGTCGTCGTACGGGCGTTGAGTGAACCGCGGCTGAGCAGACGGAACATCGACCAAGGGCCGCGGTACTCGAGGCTGCTGCTGTTACCGTTGAGCCGCAGCAAGGTTAGATTGCTGCGCACCTGTTGCCCCTGTGTGTTAGGCCATATCACCCCGGCAATCTGGCTAGGCCCATGGGTATAGCTGACAAGCTGGCCATCGAGATCGAGCAGGCTGGTGCGCTGGTTGGCACTTAGCCCCAGGGGCTCGATGCTGAACTGCACACTGAGACTGCCACGCTGGTCGAAAAAGGTTTCACGAATACGGTCCGCCGCCTGCAACTGTTCGAGTACATCATCACGGATCAAGGCGCCGCCATGGCTTTCGGCATAGAGTGCATCCAGGTTGTCGTTGAGGAAAACCTTGAGGTATTGGTCCTGAAACTGTCGAAGCCGCCCTTTCGGCCCGAAAAACGCCTCGAAATCGTCCAGCGAGGCATCGGGAGCACGCACTGCGAATGGGTAACGACCTGCCAGTCTCTGCTGGAAGAAGCTGTAGACATCGGCATCCCACCGCCGCTCCAGCTCGCGCAATGCTTCGACGATCAAAACCTGCGTAAGCTGGTCGGCAACTTTCCTCACCTGCTGCCTGATGGGCTCAGGCAAACCGGTTGCTACCCTTTTCAACGTGGCAATCGGATCCGGCCCGCTCATCGAAAAACGCTGCAGCACTGCATGCAGGGCAGCCCTGCCTTGGTCCGGGCTGCCTTGAACGGCTTTGGCATAGTCTTGAACTGCAACAATGGCCGCCAGCGTTTCATCGTAGTAGCTCGGAGCGTCACCTTTCGCTTGCAGCATGCCGTTCATGCTGGCAAATGCCCGACGAATTCCCATCGCCTGTTGCCCCTCAGCGCTTCTGCCCATGCCTCTCGCCAAGGCGACAGCCGCAGGCTCCTGCTCGGCGCTTGCCGGCGGATAAAGAGCGGTATTGTCCCGGACCGTTTCCAACAGTCGGTACAGGGGCGCTGCAGGCCCTGTCAGATGATCCAACACCGAGACGCCATGATTCAGGTCGTGGAAGTCAACCACGGCGAATGCATTCAGCGCCTGCCGCCAGCTGTTGATGTAATCCTCGCTGTAGAGGCTGCGAATCTGCTCAGTCAGCGCTTGGTGGTCGGCATCCGAGTAATCGATCTGTTGCCGCTCGCCCAAGGCCCACTGGTCGATCATCGCCATGACAGTGACCTGTTGACTGCGTGGCTCGAAGAATTCCCTGAAGCCTTTGGCCGTCACCAGTGGCGCCAGCACGGTATCGCCATGTTCATCGGCGCTACCGAGCAAGGGCTGGTAGATGACATCGAAAGCAGGCCCGACCTGGCGGCGCAAATCCAGGCCTGTGTGCATCTGCTCCTGCGCCTGCTGCCTGAGGCTGGCGTAAACCCGCTGCGGCAAAGGGACCTTGCGCAATTGCTGTTGGATTTCACTGACACGCTGGCGATACTGCGGCAGATCTGTGTCTGCATAGGCCAAGGCGTACTTGAGGTGGCGCATGAGGTTTCGCTGAAGCTCCCCTTGCCCGGGGAACACCCCCTGCCATTGATGCGCCATCCAGTCCTCGACCAAGCCGGGGCGCCGGTTTTGCCGATCCTCGATCATGCGATAAACCCTGAGCGCCGCCATCTGTTGCTCGCTGCCATCGGGTGCGGCGCTCATGGCTTCGAGCACGCCACTGGCAAGCGCTGGCAAGAAGCGCCGCGACAGCAGGCTGAGGTAGGTCTCGTCGACCAGCGGCCCAATCAGATAGCCCTGATTAAGGCCGAGATCAGCCAGCCTCAACCATGCCGAGCGGTAGTCGCCAAACACCGACACCGCGTCACGGATCTGATTCAGCGGAGCGAGCAGATTGCGCCCGGTTGGGTCGAGCCGCTGATCGACTGCCTGAATGCCGAATGTCTGGCTCTGGGCCAGAACAGTAGCCGCCTTGCTTGCGTTGATGTCGAAGTAGTGATTCCAGCTGGCGCCGGCTACCGCCAATGCCAGCACCCCTACGGCAGAACCGGTCCACAGCAACTGGCGCCTGCTGCGCGCCACTCTGATGTTATCGCCAGCCAGGCCTTCTTCCCGATACACGACGCGTGACAAGATCTGTTGTGCGAAATACACCAGGCTCTTGCCTTGCGGCTTACTCTCACGCAGCGGCAGCTCCATTTTATAAGGCTGCGCCGCCTCATGAATGAAGGTGTTGTACATAGTCCCTTGCTGCTGCACCGACGACCAGAACAATCCACGAACCAACGCGGGTGTGGTGAAGCGGTCGCTTGCCAGTACGTCCCGCAGAAAACAGAACAACGCAGGGCGCAGGCCGATCAACTGACATTGCAAAGATACGAGACGCTCACGCTCAGAGCTGCTCGACAGGGTCAGGCTCGCCAGGACCTGCTCATCCAGCAAGGCAATGAATTCATCGTAATGGGTGGCAAGTTCATCCAGCCATGCATCGAAGGCACTCAGCGCATCCAGCTTGAAAGTGAAGCCTAATATCTGCTCGCGCTGCGCATCACTCAGGCGGGCGAAGAACTCGTCAAAACCGTCCACCAGATCAAACTTGCTCAGCACCACGTAAAGGGGCAAGCGTGAACCTGACTGGCTGCTCACTTCATGAAGGCGAGTACGCAGCAGATACGCAAGTTCCATGCGCTGTTGCGGCGTGGCATGCAACAAGGATGGCAGGTCGATGACCAGCAACAGGCCATTGAGGGCTCGCCGACTGCGGTTACGTGCAAGCCAAATCAGCAGATGGTTCCATAGCTGCGCGTGGGTGCCTGGCGGCATCGCAGGCACCTCATCCAGCTCGGCGTCGTCCACTTTCTTGCACCCGCTCGTTGAAGGCTGGCTGATGAGCTCTCCTGGGGGATCCAGGATCACAGCATCATTGCTGATCCACCATCCCACTGGATAGGCGGCTTCGTGCTCCTGTCGCCCACGTGCCTGATTCCGGCTGATGCGGCTGAGGGAGAAACGTTGATCGGCGCGATCGACAAAACGGCTTTTGCCTGTGCTCTCCACCCCCACGACCAAGTACCAGGGCAATCGGTACAGCGCCCCCCGGCCACCGACGTTGTCGAGGTAGTTGGCCAGCGCCAGGTTCAACGCGCGCTCCTGCTCCAGCACGTAAGGCAAACAGGGATCAGCCTCGACCTGCGCTTCCTGCCGACGCTGCGCCTGCAATCGGCGAAACCGGGTTCGCAGCACCGCCAACCAGCACAGCAGGGGTATCAGCACCAGAACCAGGCTGGCGACACTGCGCTGCGCGACACTGGTCAGCGGGTGCTGACCTCGCCAGTTCCACTGCGGGCCCAGCCACCAGATAAGTACCAGCATCAGCAGGGCACCAAGCCCCAGCAGCAGCGGCATGGCCAGCCCTACTCGCGTGACCAGCGGCAAGCCCCAACGTTTGAATAATGTCCAGAGTTGACTCATACGGACTACTGCTCCTTGTTCCGATCGATCAGCGTGGATGTCGCTTCGTACTGCTGGAGCCTCTGAAAGACTTCCGGCTCCCACTGCTCCGCAGTCATCTGCTGCATGGTCCTGGCAACACCGACGCACAGATCCCGGGCAAGCCAGGACACACCACGTGCGGCAAGCAGATCAGCGGCGATCACCGTGCTGTGGCTGCGCTCGCGAGGCGAGCGGAAATCGGCCTGCAAACCCTGCAGTTTCAGAAGCACCGGCTCGACACCTGCAGCATCCAACTGGTTGACCAACTCTTCACGCAGGTTGCGAAACTCCTGGCTGACACCTTGCTGGTCGCTCTCGGTCTGATCGCCTTTGAGCCAGGCCAGGCATGGCGCGTCGACAAACGCCGAGCCATCGCTGAAGCTCAACTGCTGCAATGCCGGCAAGCGCCTTACAAAGCGCGCGGTGGTGCTGCGAATGGCTTCGGCTACATCGCTCATCGCCAGGTGCGTTGCAATATTGGCGGCCAGAAAGCTGCCCCGAATCCAGTACGGCGAAGCCGCAACGCTCTTCTCGACCCGCAGCAGCAAGGGGGGGTCAATCGCCCCAACGACGATCGCCTCTTCATATCCCGCAGCAATGTCCGCCGGGACCCTCATCAGTTCGGTTCGGTGGTCCTGCCTGGCAGACGGGGCAGCCTGAATATGGGCCCAAAGACCAAACCGACGCAGTTGATAGCCTGTCGGGTCGTAAACATCCTGCTGGTTGATAAAGTCGGCCATGCTCAGCAAGGCACGTCGAGTCTCGCGCTCGTTTCCCAGCGAAAGGCTCGGTTTGCTCTGCACAAACGCTTCGGCCAGGGGCGCGGCAGCTACTGTGGACAGGGGTGCCTGAATGGCTGGGGCTTCAACATCGCTGATGGCTGCTTGTGAGTGTTTCAACAGCAATCGCTGCAACTCGGCCAGAACAGCCTGATCGAACTTCGCCGATGACAACTGCAAGCCTGTCAGTGCTTTCTGCGCGGCATCCGTGCAGGCCGCGGTGTAACTGAAGCGGTCGAGCCGCGGCAACGTTTCGGCCAGGCGCTTGAACAGCAACTCGACCAGCTTGCGTTTGCCCAGCAGGCCTTGCGGCCCAGGCTTGGGGTAAGCGCATTCCCAGTAGTGTTCGACCATTCCGGCCAGTAACTGCAAGGTGTAGTTCCAGTGCTCCCAGCAGCCGTTTCGCAGCCATGCGACACCCAGGTGCACGACGATGCGCAAATGCTTGCACTGCTGGCTCAGGTACTCTCGAGAAGCCTCCTCGATGTATAGCCAGTCGATGGAGGTCTCGTGCAAACCGCCAAGCTTGACCATTTCCTGATCGATCGCCTGATAGGTATCGTCCTCAATGTCGAACAGTCCACATGGCAGCTTCGGATCGACAGGTGCAAGCAACCGGGCGATCTCCTCCGCCGAGGCTGGCGCTACCAACGACATGCTTTGCGCGCCTGATCGATCAGTGGATCCAGGCCTTGGGCATCGAAGGTCAGCCCATCGAACCTAGGATGATCGCTCACGACATGGATGCGATGGGCGCCAAACAACCGCCGGATCTGCTCGATGGCCGGCAACCCACGGCCGGCATCGAGCACCTGGCCGTTCTCCATCACCTGCCAGGCCGAAGCCTCGGTCGTCTCGCGCTCCGTTCGCAACTGCACGTTGACCCACTTCGCTTCAATCGGCTGGCCGCTGATCAATTGCAGCCTTGAAATGTTCTGCACACAACTGATAGCCAGGTAAGGACGCGGCTCGACAGCCACAATCGCGGGCGCCGCGATCAACAATGACTCTGGGTGCTGGCCGCTCAGGCGGAAGGTAAGGTCATCTCCCGTACGCTGGGCCTCGCTGGCCATCACGCGCAATACGCTAGGCGCATCGTGCTCAGGCGCTGACCAGGGCTGAGTCGTCACGCGAGCGGGAGTTCCAGCCGCTTCATCGAAGCAGGCCAGGCGCTCAAGGTTGGACACAATGCGCGGGCAATCACGAGGCGCACCGGCCAAGGCATGCCCCATGCAGAATGCAAGCGAAAGACCAACGCCATAAGAACATCGGGTAAACACCAGGTCATCCCTCCTTGAGTAATGCATACACGTGAAATGAATGTTACCCAGCATCACCAGCGCGATGTAAAACAGCTCAAAGCAAGTGAGCAAATGGATTTGCACGCAAGACTAAAACACGCGAAAGAAAGTATACAAATAAATATTTTCTTACAGTTTCAGAGTCGACTTTAAAGCCTTTTGCAATGCAAGGTTTTATATAGATCGATCGAGCGATACCCAAACTTTAAAATAGCCACCCATATGTAGGACCCATCCTACACACGCAACTTACAAATACAGCCACATACAAGAAATATCCTACAAACAAGACATGGAGCCATACCGCCAATGTCAAAAACCACGAATTCTGTTGCACCTAAAGAACGTATCAACATCAAGTATGTGCCTGCCACAGGTGACGAACAGGCCGAGATCGAGCTGCCGCATAAAATGTTGGTGATGGGCGACTTCGGTCTGGATGACAGTCGTAACCTAGAAGACCGCCAGCTGTTACGAATCGACAAGCACAGCTTCAACGGCGTTCTGAAAGATGCACAAGTCAGCCTGCAGATTTCCGTTCCGTCCATGCTCAGCAAAGCGCTCGAGAGCGAGTTGGCGGTCAGCCTGCAGTTCTCATCAATCAACGATTTCGGCCCGGACCAGATTGCCCGCCAGGTTCCAGAGCTGTGCAAACTGCTTGAGTTGCGTGAAGCGCTCGTGGCCTTGAAAGGCCCGCTGGGCAACGCTCCAGCCTTTCGCAAGCAGCTGCAGCAGATGCTGAACGATGCCCATGCACGCAGGCAGCTTGCACAGGAATTGGGCCTGGCGCTCGAGGCTCCGTTAGCAGACTGAAGCGTGGATCAGCCAGCCGCCTGCCCTTTTGCAGGCCGAACAAGACAATGGAGCGTCCCGATGCCAACGCAGAACATTACGACCCTCACCGCCGACCTCGCCACCGAGCCCACAGGTACCCCAGCACTGCTCGACCGCATCATGGCCGAAACAATGTTGGTGCCAACACACGAAGGGTATCAAGTTGCCAGGCAGGGTGTTGCCGCTTTTATTTCCGAGATATTGAAGAGCAACGAGCAAGAGCAACTGATCAACAAGCACCGTGTCGACCAGATGATTGCCGAGCTGGATCGCGTGCTCAGCAAACAGATGGACACCATCCTCCACCAGCCCGACTTCCAGAAACTCGAGTCCGCTTGGCGCAGCCTAAAACTCTTGGTTGACCGCACAGACTTTCGCGAGAACATCAAACTTGAAGTCCTGCATGTCAGCAAGGAAGACTTGCTCGACGACTTCGAGAATGCCGCAGACATCACCAGCAGCGGACTTTACAAACATGTCTATACCGCAGGTTATGGCCAGTTCGGCGGCGAACCCGTCGCGGCAATGGTCGGCAATTACAACTTCGGCCCTGCTTCGCCCGACATCAAACTGTTGAGCTATGTCGCGTCAGTGGGTGCCATGTCACACGCCCCGTTCATCACCGCGCCGGCTCCCGAGTTCTTCAACCTGAACAGTTTTGAAGACCTGCCCAACCTGAAAGAGGTCAAAGACATTTTCGAGGGCCCACGCCATGCCAAATGGCGGGCCTTCCGCGACAGCGAAGACTCGCGCCACGCAGCATTGGTCGCACCACGTTTCATGCTACGACCCGTTTATGATCAGCAGGAGCAGCCAGTCAGCAGTTTCAACTATGACGAAAACATCGATGGCCAGCATCAGCACTACCTGTGGGGCAACGCCGCCTTCCTGATGGCCAGTTGTATCAACGACAGCTTTGCCCGTTACCGCTGGTGCCCGAACATCATTGGCCCGCAGTCGGGCGGAGCGGTGGAAGACCTGCCCGTTCACCTCTATGAATCCCTGGGCCAGCTGCAGGCCAAGATACCGACCGAAGTACTGATCTCCGACCGCAAGGAGTTCGAGCTGGCCGAAGAAGGCTTCATCGCCCTGACCATGCGCAAGGACAGCGACAACGCCGCGTTCTTCTCGGCCAATTCGGTTCAGAAGCCCAAACACTTCCCGAAAACCCCCGAAGGTCTGCAGGCACAGACCAACTACAAGCTCGGCACCCAGTTGCCCTACCTGTTCATCGTCAACCGGCTGGCGCACTACATCAAAGTGCTACAGCGCGAGCAGATCGGCAGTTGGAAAGAGCGACACGACTTACAGGCCGAATTGAACAAGTGGATCAAACAGTACGTTGCCGATCAGGAAAACCCGTCCGCCGACGTGCGAAGCCGCCGCCCACTAAGAGCGGCCAGGATCGAAGTCTCCGACGTTGCCGGCGATCCGGGCTGGTATCAGGTTTCACTCGCTGTGCGCCCGCACTTCAAGTACATGGGCGCGAACTTCGAGATCTCACTGGTTGGCCGGTTAGACCAGCAATGAGTGGCCTTTTCGACCGGCTCACGGCACAAGTACCGTGCCGCCCCGAGCAACGTCGGAACGAGCAGGCCGGGCATACGTTCGAGGTGATCAAGCGCCATCTCGAAACGCTGCTCAACAGCCGTCGGGGCTGCTCGCAGAGCAGCCCCCAACTGGGCTTGCGTGACCTCAATGGCTATGACTTGAGCAGCGGTGATCTGCTCCAGATGGTGAGCGCCGATATCCGCAACACCATCGAGTGTTTCGAACCACGCATCCAGGTACGGGCATTGAAAGCCGTGCCGGACGCAGGTGCCCCACTGCAACTGCATTTTCGGCTGGATTGCCAGGTACTGGTGAACAACCACGCGGAACAGTTGCAGATCGAGCTGCTGGTAAACGGCAACAACCGCTACACCCGAGTGAGGTAACCCATGTCGTTGAAAGATCGTTTCAGCGAAGAGCTACGCTATTTGCGCGAATTGGGTGCCGATTTCGCTCAGGACAATCCGCAGCTTGCGAGGTTTCTCGGCAGCACGAGCAGCGACCCGGATGTCGAGCGCCTGCTCGAAGGCTTTGCCTTTCTCACGGCCAAGCTGCGCCTCAAGCTGGAAGATGACCTGCCGGAACTCACCCATGCCATGTTGCAAATGCTCTGGCCCAACTATCTGCGGCCATTGCCCAGCGCCACGATCATCCAGTTCACACCTCAGAAGCAGTCCCTCAGCCACACGCACAGCGTGGCAAAGGGGGCGCGCCTGTTCTCCCAGCCGAAGGACGGTATCGCCTGCGAGTTCCGTACCTGCACCGAAGTGAAACTGCACCCGCTCGCTATCGCTAATGTCGATGCCACCCAGACCCTCGACAATTCAATAATCCGCATCGACCTCGATTTGCTGGTTGAGCGCCCTTTGAGCTCGCTGGGGTGCGAACGTCTGGACTTACATCTAAGTGGAGAAGACCGCTGCGCGCAAACCCTCTATCTGTGGCTGTCGCAATACCTCAAGCATATCGACGTGACGATCAACGGCGACGTGCGCCGTTTACCCGCCAGCTGCATGAAATTCCCCGGTTTCAGCCCGGACGAGGCCTTGCTGCCCTACCCGCAGAATGTCTTCGACGGCTATCGAATCCTGCAGGAATACTTCATTTTCCCCCAGCGCTTTCATTTTGTCAGCCTGACGGGCCTGGACAGGCTCTGGCCCTCCCAGGTCAGCCAACAGGTGCATATCGAGTTTCACTTCAGCCGCCACCTACCCAAGACCATACGCATCGGCAAGGGCGATTTCAGCTTGTTCTGCACGCCCGCAATCAATCTGTTCAAACATGATGCCGAGCCCATCGACTTGTCTGGACGCACCAGCCATGTGCCATTGAAGCCTAGCGGCCGGCATCCCCATGCTTACGAGATATTCAGTGTCGATCATGTGATCAGTACCCGAACGACAGAAGACGGTATCCCCGGCGAACCGCTGAGGGCCTTCCGTTCATTCGAGTCATTCGCCCATGAGATTGAGCATGTGCAGGGCCGGACAGCGCTGTACTACCGCTGCCAGATTGAACAGTCACTGCGCGGAGATGGCGTCATTCATCGCATAGGCTTCGTCCGCGCCGACGAAAGCGCTTATATCGGTGCGCTCGAGACAGCCTCTATCGAGCTGACCTGCAGCAACAGGGACCTGCCGCTGAGCCTGGGGATTGGTGATATCAGCCTGATCACAGAGCTCACTCCGCCACTGGCAGACTACCGCAACATCTGCCGCCCTACCCGCCCTTGCCGCCCTGTGCTGGATGGGCAATTGCAGTGGGCATTGATTTCCAACCTGTCACTCAACTACCTGTCGCTGTTGTCGACAGAGCCACTCAAGGCCGTCATCGGTGCCTACGACTTCGCAGCCTTGCACGACATCCAGCAAGCCCGCTCCACGCGCAAACGCCTTAACGGCATCCGCGAGGCGCACAGCGAGCCGCTGGACTGGCTGATCAAGGGCCTGCCCATCCGCGGTCTGCGCACTCGATTGAAACTCGACCAGGGCGCCTTTCTCTGTGAGGGCGATCTGTACCTGTTCAGTTGCGTGCTCTCTCACTTCTTCGCCCTGTACGCCAGCATCAACTCCTTCCATCAACTGGAAGTGATCAACACCACCAACAACGAGCACTACACATGGCCATTGCTGACCGGCAGACAGCCGTTGATCTAGCCGATACGCTGCTCGCCGAAGCACACCAGCACCATTTTTTTCAGTTGCTGGAAAGGCTGCATGGCTTGCACGGTGACAACCTCGAACCACGCTGGCCAGCCCCTGCCACCAGGCTGCGGGTACGGCTCGCCAGCGATCCGCGGCTGGCGTTTCCGGTATCGGATGTTCTGAAA
Organism: Pseudomonas sp. NPDC087185; assembly: GCF_044744955.1. NCBI lineage: Bacteria > Pseudomonadati > Pseudomonadota > Gammaproteobacteria > Pseudomonadales > Pseudomonadaceae > Pseudomonas > Pseudomonas sp. NPDC087185. The sequence goes on from NZ_JBIUZK010000003.1 coordinate 914,892, forward strand.
GCCACGCGACTGCCCGGCCAAGATGACCGATATCAGGTTTGCACTACGTTCCTGGGGCTGCACGGCACGGATTCACCGCTGCCCACTTATTATCAGGAACAGCTCGCCTACGAGCATGCGCAAGGGATCGGTGTACGCCCGGCCTTTTTCGATTTCTTCAACCATTACCTGCTCAGCCTGCTGCACCGAATCTGGCGAAAGTACCGCTATTTCATACGCTTCCAGGCCGGCGCCAGCGACCAGTTCTCGCAGTATGTGTTCGCCCTGATCGGTCTCGACAATGCCCAGCTGCGGGGTAATACGGCGTTGCCCTGGAGCCGCTTGTTGAGCTTTTCCGGGGTGATTGCCAGCCGCAGCCGTGCGCCTGGGACAGTGGCCGGGATCATTGCCCACTGCTTCGATCTCACACACGTGCAGATCCGCGAATTCGAGGCGCGGTCGGTGCCCATGGCCGCCAGCCAGACCGTGAGCCTGGGTCTTGGCAACGGCTGCCTGGGCAGTACGTTCATAGTCGGCACCCGCACACGGACCCGCAGCAGCAAGTTCACCATCGTCATCAATGCCCTCGACCAGGCCCAGCTGCGAGCGCTGCTGCCCAACGGCGTCAACTTTGGCCGATTGCGCGCGCTGATCGACTTCCTGCTGCGCGATGGCTTGGCCTACGACCTGGAACTTGGCCTGAAGCAGAACGCGTTATCGCCCTTCTGCCTGCACCGTAGCGAAGGCGCGCACTTGGGCTGGACCAGTTTCGTCGATGACCAGCATGGCGTCTTCTCTCCTGTGGTACGCATCAGGGGGCGCTCATGAAGAGCTTAACCCTGAGCATTGGTAATCTCGAACAGCTGCAGCAGGGTGTAACGACTCGCCATCAGTTCGACCGCCGTGGCGGCACCATCGGCAGTCAGGGCGCAGACTGGCTGATTGCCGACCGCGCTCAGGGTGTCAGGCCGATCCACTGCGAGATTCGCTGGATCGAGGGCAGTTTCTGCGCCATCGATTGCAGCAACCAGACCTTCCTCAATGGCAGCCTGCTGAGTCTTGGGCAGCAACCACCCGTACGCCTGCGCGAAGGTGATCAACTGCGTATCGGCGCTTTTCGGTTACAGGTTCATTACCCTCAGAGTCCGGCCACTAGCGCCTCACTGGAGGTCCTGCTCAGACCTGAGCACCGGAAACTCGACGCCTGGCTGGGCGATACCGCAATCATCACCGCGCGTGGCGAGGACAAGGCATTGCAGCCGCCCCGCGTCGATATCTGTGACACCTTCAGGCTGGAAATCGGACGCGACCCTCTGGCCGCGCTGGAGGCAACGCATTCTACAAAACCTTCACGACAGAACAGCGTGCAGCGGCTCATCACCGGAGAGCCGTCATGAAGCGGCTTGCACAGATATCTGCCCCCTTGATCCTCGCCCTCGCAGGCGTTTCAGGCTGTACGACTTTGAGCAAAGTTGGCCAGGTGATCATGGACCCCTCCATTCCCGTGGGCGCCTTGAGTGACCAGCCAACCGAAGTCGCCTACAGCCTGAACGCCAGCCCGACGCTCAACGGTAACCCCAATAGCCTCGAACTACCGAGTGAACATGAAGGTGAACTGGAGCCCAGTCCCTATGCGGTAACGCTCAGTGCCGGCGATCCCTATGCCCTGACCGAGAAGGTTGGAACCTTGCTCGATTACCTGCGAGAACAGTTCCCGGCCATGTCTCGCCTCTCGGAGACCGAAGACGAAGAACCGGCCTTGGCCCGCTCTCCTCTGGAGGAAGGCACCCCCGGCAGCTACGGCGACCCGACAGTGGTGCTCGACTTGCCAACCTCCAGACCCCGAGCGGCTGAGCAGATCGCTACTCCCATCGCCATCAAGATCCTGCAACTGCGTGACGACTCGCTGCTGCGCAACAGCGTTCATCAACTGCTGGACCAGGACCCAGCCAAGGCGCTGCGCAGCACCTTCATCCGCGACGACGATTACCTGCTGGCCCCGGGCCAATTCAAGTTCATACGTTTCGAGCCAATCCATGCCGACACCCGTTTCATCGCTGTGATCGCCAACTACCGTGACCCGCATAACGCCACGTGGCAGCAAGTGCTGCGCGTGGAGCCGCGTGGCCGGCAGATCGTGCTCTCGGTGCTGATCAATGACACGCACCTCGTGCTCAAGGAGGAAAGCTGATGTTACCCGAATGCCTCCCTACCGACTCTAGCCTCCCGGAGTATCCATGAGTTCACGTAATCCAGTCCTCTGGCCCGAGGGCCTGTTCGTCAAGCCGCAGCATTTCCAGCAATCGGTGCGGGCCAGCGAGGCGGCTTTCCAGCAGCGCCTGAGTAGTATCCATTCTGACTTCTTCGGTTTCAGCGAGTTACAACTCAACGATGAGTACCTTAGCCTTGGCAAGGTCGCCATTACCCGGGCACGGGGGATCATGCCGGATGGCACGGTGTTCGATATTCCCGGTGACCTTCCGCCACCGCCTCCCCTGGAAATCGACGACAGCGCGGCCCAGAACAGCGAGGTGTACCTGTGCCTGCCGCTGCGCAGCGAAGGTGGCAGGGAAGTCAGCTGGCCGGACAATCCTGCCAATTTTCGCTACATCGCCCAGGCGCAGGAAATCAAAGATACCCACACCGCTGACGGCGATCTGGTGCAAGTCGATCTGGCTGTCCCCAACCTGCAACTCAAACGCCAGGCTCAAGACAGCAGTGCCTACACGCGTCTGGCCCTGGCCCGGATACTCGAACGCCGCCCTGACGGCAGCCTGCAACTCGACGAAACATTCTACCCCACGTGTGTTTCCGTGCGCGCCGTGCCAGCGCTCAAGCGCTTTCTCGACGAGATCACTCACACCTTACGCGAACGCGCGCGCAACCTGGCTGCACGCATAGGCTCATCGAGCCAATCCGGCGTCGCTGATATTCGCGACTTCAATCTGCTGCAAGCCATGAACCGCTGGTGGCCGTGCTTTCAACACCTGGCGAGGCAGCCTCAGTCACATCCGGAGCAGCTCTATCTCGCCATGAGCCAGGCCTGCGGCGAACTGGTGACGTTCACCGATGAAAACAGGCTGCCGGAAGAGTATCCGGCTTATCTGCACACGTCCCTGCACAGCTCTTTCAGGCCCTTGGAAGCAACGCTGCGCCGCACGCTGAGCACCGTCCTGCAACCTCGCGCCATCTCCCTGCCGCTGAAGTGGCAACAGTATGGCGTGATGACCACGACACTGGATGATCGCCGCCTCATCGATGAGGCGGACTTCATCCTCGCCGTGCGCGCCAGCCTGCCACCGGAAACCTTGCGCCAGCAGTTCGTGCACAAAGCCAAAGTGACGTCGCTTGAAGCGCTCGATGACCTGGTGCCCCTGCAACTACCCGGCATTCCGCTACTGCCTTTGCCGGTAGCACCGCGTGAACTGCCCTTCCATGCAGGTTTCAGCTACTTCGAGCTGGACCGGCGCGATCCCGCCTGGCAGGCCATGAAAGACAGCAACGGCTTTGGCTTACATGTGGCCGGCGATTTCACAGGCCTGGAGCTGCAATTCTGGGCCATCAGGAGTGAATGAAATGGACAATGCGCAAAACCCTGCCAATCACCGTGCAAATGCGAGCAGTACCGAGCTGCCTGGGCAACTTCGAATGCCCAAAACCAGCGATACACATGCCACATCAGGCGCAGACGACCCCATAGCCGAACCCATGTTCGAAGGGTATCCCGCCGACCCGCAGTTCCAGTTGCGCGGCGGTTTCAAAAATCCAATGGTCGATGCGGCGATGCCCCTGTTCGGCATGGTAATGCGCCTGCGAAAGCTCGACTCACTGCCCAATATCGTCGACGTGCACAAGCAAGTGCATAACCAGGTCACTGCGATTGTGCAGGAGATGGAACAGCACGCTTATGAGCCTGCGCACCTGCTGGCCTATTCCTACGGCCTGTGCCTGTATCTCGATGAGGCGGTGATGAGCAGGCCCTGGGGCAAGAACTCCTGCTGGAGCCAGCGCCCGTTGCTCAGCGAGTTCCACCATGAAACGTGGGGCGGAGAAAAAATCTTCACCGTTCTGTCGCGAATGATGCAGGAGCCCAAGCGCTACAGGGACGTTCTGGAGTTCATGTACTACTGCCTGTGCCTTGGCCTGAAGGGCAAATATGGCATTGAGCCAAAAGGCGACGAAACCCTACAGGCATTGATCGTCAAGCTTTACGGGATCATCCGTGAGTTGCGCGGCCCAGTACCGGAGCACCTCTGCGACCCGCTGAGCAATGTCGCCCCGCGCAACTTCCGCATGCGCAGGCAATGGCCCTGGTGGACACCCCTGGCGATATCAGCCGTAGGCATGGTGGGGCTTTACGGCTACTACCGCTACCGCTTGCACCTGATCACCACAGAAGTGCTGGAGTCGCTCAATCACATCCTGCAGCAGTAGCTGGCCCCCCACTGACACACAACCGCATTTGACGAATTGGCGGGGCCCCTGCCTCGCTTGAAGTCCATCGTCCCCGATGGCCGCGCCGCCTCTGGCGTGCGTGTTTCACCCACATGGACGCAGGAGAAATCTGCCATGCCAACACCCGCTTACATCACCATCGAAGGAACAACCCAAGGCAACATCACCGCTGGTGCATTTACCGCCGACTCGGTAGGCAACATCTTTGTCGAAGGTCACGAAGACGAAGTGATGGTGCAAGAAATAGAGCACCGCATCACTGTTCCCACTGACCCTCAAAGCGGCCAACCCACAGGGCAACGCGTGCACAAGCCACTGGTGTTCACCTGCTCGCTCAACAAAGCCGTGCCGCTGATGTATGGCGCCCTGTCCAGTGGCGAGATGCTGCCAAAAGTTGCAATCAACTGGTATCGCACTTCGATCGAAGGCAAACAAGAACGCTTCTTCACGACCACACTGGTGGACGCCGTCATCGTGGATATCAACCTTGTCATGCCTCATGTCCAGGACAAGAACAACGAGAACTTCACCCAGCTCGTCAAAGTGTCGATGGCCTACCGTGGCATCGAATGGGAACACATCACGGCGAGCACCGCAGGCTCAGATGACTGGCGTAAACCTTTAGCGGCGTCCGCAGCTTGACCTGACCACATTGTTGCCGGGCAGGGCTTCCTGCCCGGTCTTCCCGCATTCTCAGACGGCGGACAGGAACACCCATGCCTAGCCAATCCGATCTGCATTACCGCTTCCAGCCCCTGGTCGGCAACGCCGATTTCGACGTGGTGTCGTTCACCCTCGAAGAAGGCCTGAGCACGCCGTTCACCCTGACCGTGGAACTGGTCAGCCACGCCGACGATGTCGACTTCGGCCACCTGCTCGACAAACCCGTGCTGTTCACCCTGCTGCGCAACCAGCGCCCGGTGCGCTACGTGCACGGCCTGGTCAGCAGCTTCAGCCAGGGCGACAGCGGTTTGCGCCGTACCCGCTACCGCGCGGTGGTCGAGCCGCAGCTGGCCCGCGCCGGCCTGCGCTCCAACTGGCGCATCTTCCAGCATAAAAGCGTCCCGCAGATCATCGAGCTGATGCTCAAGCGCCAGGGCATCACCCGCTACGAATTCTTCACCTACGCCGACCATCAGGTACGCGAGTTCTGCGTGCAGGCCGGTGAAACCGACCTCGACTTCATCGCCCGCCTGGCCGCCGAAGAAGGCTTCGTCTACCGCTTCGAGCACAGCGACACGCAGCACAAGCTGCTGTTCAGTGACCGCGTGGTGGCGCTGGGGCTGATCAACTACGCGGTGATCAAGCACGAGGACGAAGGCTTCCACGAAGAACAATCGGACGGCCCCATCGCCGTCCTCTACCACGCCAACAGCGGCGGCGACCAAGCCCAACCCTGCCTGCGCCGCGTGCACTACCGCGAGCAGGTGCGCAGCACGCGCCAGGTACAACGCGAGTACACCTTCACCAACCCGGCCTATCGCCAGGAGCATGCCGCCGTCACCTACGACGTGCCCGAGAACGCCACCGAATACGAACGCTTCGACTACCCCGGCCGCTACAAGCGCGATGCCGTCGGCAAACCGTTCACCCAGCACCGCCTCGCCGCCCTGCGCCACGACGCGCGCCTGGCCGAAGTCGAAGGCGATGACATGCGCCTGCAACCGGGCCTGGGCTTCAACCTGATCGGCCACCCGCGTGACAGCCTCAACGCCCACTGGCGAGTGAGGAACGTGACGCACACCGGCACCCAGTTCACCAGCCTGCAGGAAGACGCCGCCGGGGCCGAGCGCGGTACCCAATACACGCAAAGCGCCGTGCTGATCCCCGGCCGCACCGAGTGGCGCCCCGCGCCCCTGGCCAAACCGCGCGTCGATGGCCCGCACATGGCCACCGTGGTCGGCCCGCCCAACGAAGAGATCTACTGCGATCAGTGGGGCCGGGTAAAAGTCAGCTTCCCGTGGGACCGCGAAAGCAACAACAACGAGTTCAGCTCCTGCTGGGTACGCGTGTCGCAAGGCTGGGCCGGCGGCAGCTGGGGCGCGATGGCCATCCCGCGCATCGGCCAGGACGTGATCATCCAGTACGTCAACGCCGACCCGGACCAGCCGATGATCACCGGCCGCACCTACTGCGGCAACCAGCTGCCGCCCTACGACCTGCCCGAGCACAAGACGCGCATGACCCTCAAGAGCCAGACCCACAAGGGCGATGGTTTCAATGAACTGCGTTTCGAGGATGAGCTGGGGCGGCAGGAGGTGTTCATCCATGCCGAGCGGGACCAGAACAACGTGGTCAAGCACGATGAGACCACGCAAGTCGGCAATGACCGCAGTGAACAAGTCGAACATGACGAGACGATCAGCATCGGCCACGACCGCATCGAAACGGTAGGCAACGATGAACGCGTCAGCATCGGCCAGGACGCCTTCGTCAATGTGGGGCGTAACCACACACTCAACATCTCCAAGGACCGCGTAGAAACGATTGGCAACCATCGCCAGGATCAGATAACCGCCAACCATTCCATAAAGATTGGCGGCAACCTGGAGCAGCAGGTCGAAGGCCATGCAGCACTGGAAGCCCGCATGGAAATCCGCAGGCGCACCCGCCGCTACGAACTTCGTGCCGCAGACACGCTGGTGATCCAGGGCCCTGGCGGTTTCATCCGCATAGATGAAACCGGCATCACTCTGGACAGCCCGACCATACGCATCAATGGCGACCTACTCAAGTCAGCAGGCGGGGCCGACAACCCCTTCTCCCTCAACAGCGCGCCGATCAGCGGCGAACCACTGGACCGTCTGTGCGGACGCCGCCCCGATGGCAGCTGCGCCTTGGCCGATTGCCGCTGCTTGGGAGGCCGTGGGGTATGACAATGGAACGTTCGCGACCAGGGACCTGCGACAAGCCGCCCAGCGTGCTCTACGACAACCGCTTTGTACTATTGATGGCGCGCGAAATTGAACACTGGGGCCTCCGACCGATGCCCCAGGAAGGTCAACCGATACCCGCCTATGCCCCATCAGTGCTTGAGCTGATCGATGAAGTGACCCGCAGTGTTGAACATGCCTGGGTATGGCAACACACAGTCATGGATGACGAGCATGAGTTCGGGCCATTGCTGGTGGACATTGCCCAAGTCCCGGAGCTGCTGCGCCATGCCGTTACGCACTGGGCGCCCATCGGCGCAGTCATCGCGCTGGATAGCACTGCCAGCCTGACGGCGCTTTGCGAGCACTTCGCCAGCCTTGTCCAGGTCTCACTTGAGGACCAGCAACCAGCTACTCACCAGATCAAGCCTGACCATCTCGGCGCGTGGCTGAACGCGCTTGCTGAGGACAATTGCACAACCTGGCTTGGGCCGGTGTCACGCCTGACATGGCGAGTCAACTGGGGGCCCGCCCATGCGTGGCAGCAACTCGAACGCAACCCGGCCGCGATTCGCCCCAGGTCCGCCCCGGCATTGGCTTTGCGACAGGATGAACTTGGCCGGCTGCAAGCCGGCATGCACGAGCACTTTGTGCTCAGCCTCGCCCATGAGCTGTTGGTCATGCCCCAGCATGCCGAGCGAGCCTTGCCGGATATTCGCCAATGGATCGAGGCACTCATACCGCAACTGAAAAAACTCAATTTCCAGGACGAAAAAGTTGCAGGGCAATTCATTCGCCTTGTGGGGGGGCACATGTGGCTGATGAGCAATGACGAGGCCGCCAGCCTCTACACCAATCTCGACGAGTCACCACAAGGCAGGCTCCGTGAGTTGCAAGCACTGATCGACAGCAAGGAGTAGCCCCATGACTGACGCCTCCGTGAGCCGCGCCACCTCAATCCCCGCTTGCAGCGCGCGCGTGCCCATCCTGCCGGTCCGCTACGCCATCGTGCCGCGCCTGGGCGATGCCCCGGTGTGCCGCTATGCCGATTCGGGCTTCGAACTGGAACAAGGCTTTGCCCCCCTGCAGCAGTCCTCCTACACCTTGCGTGCACTGCGCCCGGGTTATGTGTACGTGTTCATGAAAGGCACCCACGGCGAGAAGCTGGTCATCCACGAGTATGACGGCGAGGGTCGTTACAAGGAGCTGCGCTACCGAGGGCTGGAGGGCTACCAACGGCGCGACCGCTACCTGTCCGGCCCGTCGATGGGCTGGGTATGGGCCGACACCTGCGCGGACACCGCCAAGGAGGTCTGGATCGGCTACAGCCCGCACCTGTGGACCAACGCCATGACCGCCCGCATCACCGCCTCCGTCGCGCTGCGCCAGCGGCACCTGCGCCAGCTGGACATGACCGAACTGGTCGCAGGTAACCAGGCGCCCTCCTCCCAGCCGCATGTACTCCCGGTCAGCGCCCTGAAAACCTGGGTCGAGGACTTCAAGCCCCAAGACCGGCGCATGTCGTTGGCCTGGAGCAGCCTACCGCGTACCGAGGCCCTGCCCATCGGCAGGCTTGGCGCCATGGCGCGGCATTACCCCAGTACCCAACCGAAAATCCCC
>NZ_JBIUZK010000004.1:0-685229 GCF_044744955.1 Pseudomonas sp. NPDC087185
ACTACCAGCACTGCCTGGATTAAGTAACTCGTTGAATCTCAAGGAGTTTCTCGTTCCGATCACGCTGGAAGTGGGGCGCATTATAAGGGGATTCGGAAGCGCGTCAACCTTTAATTCCAATAAACCCTAATATCGCTGAAAAGCAAAGCGGGGAGGCCTACGGCCTCCCCGCTTTACAGCACTTCTTTCTAGCTTCAGAGCACGCCGGCATTGCGCAAACGCTGTAACGCATCGGCATCCAGGCCCAGCACATCACCCAATACCGCCGCAGTATGCTCACCCAGCAGTGGCGGCGCACACCGATACTGCACAGGGGTCTCAGACAGCCGAATAGGGCTGGCCACCTGCGGCACAGACCCCGCCAAAGAATGTGGAATCTCTACCGCGAGGCCCCGCGCCAGCACCTGCGGGTCCTGGAACATCTGCGCCAGGTCATTGATCGGCCCGCACGGTACGCCAGCCGCCTCCAGCTGGCTTACCCACTCAGCCGTGGTCTTGAACACCGTAGCCTGGCGGATCAACGGAATCAGCTCGGCCCGATTGGCCACCCGCAGCTTGTTGGTCACAAAGCGCGGGTCATCCGCCCATTGCGGCTGCCCGGCCACTTCAGCGAACTTCCGGAACTGGCCATCATTGCCCACGGTAAGGATGAAATCGCCATCCGCCGTCGGGAAGTCCTGGTAAGGCACGATATTGGGATGCGCATTACCCAGCCGCCGTGGCGCATTGCCAGTGGTCAGGTAGTTCATCGCCTGATTGGCCAGGCAAGCTACCTGCACATCGAGCAAAGCCATATCGACATGCTGGCCAATACCGGCCTGGTCGCGATGGGCGAGGGCGGCCAGGATCGCCACGGTCGAGTACAGCCCGGTCAGAATATCGGTCAGCGCAACACCCACCTTCACCGGGCCCGCGCCCTCTTCACCATCAGGGCGCCCCGTCAGGCTCATCAGCCCGCCCAACCCCTGAATCATGAAGTCATACCCCGCACGCTTGGCGTAGGGCCCGGTTTGCCCGAAGCCGGTGATCGAGCAATAGATAAGCCTGGGGTTGATCGCTTTCAGGCTGGGGTAGTCCAGGCCATAGGCGGCCAGCCCGCCAACCTTGAAGTTTTCGATGACGATGTCCGACTTGGCCGCCAGCTCGCGCACCAGCTGCTGGCCCTCCGGCTGTGTGAAGTCGATGGTCACCGAACGCTTGTTGCGGTTGGCCGACAAATAATAAGCCGCCTCGGTGGTGTTCTCGCCCTGGGCATCCTTGAGGAAGGGCGGCCCCCAGGAGCGCGTATCGTCGCCACTGCCCGGGCGCTCGACCTTGATCACGTCAGCACCGAGGTCAGCCAGGATCTGCCCCGACCAAGGCCCCGCCAGCACACGGGAAAGGTCCAGCACTCGCAGATGAGATAACGCCCCCATGAGTGGGCTCCTTATTAATAGAAGGCCTGGATGCCGGTTTGCGCACGCCCCAGGATCAGCGCATGCACGTCATGGGTGCCCTCATAGGTGTTGACCACCTCAAGGTTGACCAGGTGGCGCGCCACGCCGAATTCGTCGGAAATACCATTGCCGCCCAGCATGTCACGGGCCATGCGCGCGATATCCAGCGCTTTGCCGCAGGAGTTACGCTTCATGATCGAGGTAATTTCCACCGCGGCGGTGCCTTCGTCCTTCATACGCCCCAAACGCAGGCAGCCTTGCAAGGCCAGGGTGATTTCGGTCTGCATGTCGGCCAGCTTCTTCTGGATCAGCTGATTGGCAGCCAGCGGGCGGCCGAACTGCTGGCGGTCCAAGGTGTACTGACGCGCGGTGTGCCAGCAGGCTTCGGCCGCACCCAGGGCGCCCCAGGAGATGCCATAGCGGGCAGAGTTCAGGCAGGTGAACGGGCCTTTAAGGCCGCGCACATCCGGGAAGATGTTCTCTTCCGGCACGAACACGTTATCCATGACGATTTCACCCGTGATCGACGCACGCAGGCCGACCTTGCCGTGGATCGCCGGGGCGCTGAGGCCCTGCCAGCCTTTTTCAAGGACAAAACCACGGATATCACCGGCATCGTCCTTGGCCCAGACCACGAAAACGTCGGCGATCGGGCTGTTGGTAATCCACATCTTGCTGCCGCTCAGGCGATAGCCACCCTCGACCTTCCTGGCGCGGGTGATCATCGAGCCCGGATCGGAGCCATGGTTAGGCTCGGTCAAGCCGAAACAGCCGATCCACTCGCCACTGGCAAGCTTGGGCAGGTATTTCTCCTTCTGCGCTTGGGTACCGAATTCGTTGATCGGCACCATCACCAGCGAGGACTGCACACTCATCATCGAGCGGTAGCCGGAATCGATACGCTCCACTTCCCGGGCAATCAGGCCATAGCAGACGTAGTTCAGCCCGCTGCCACCGTACTCCTCGGGAATGGTCGCGCCCAGCAGGCCGACTTCACCCATCTCGCGGAAGATCGCCGGGTCGGTTTGCTCGTGGCGAAAGGCTTCCAGCACACGGGGTGCCAGCTTGTCCTGGGCGAACTGATAAGCGCTGTCACGCACCATGCGCTCTTCTTCAGTGAGCTGCTGATCCAGCAGCAGCGGGTCGATCCAGTTGAAGCTTGCTTTACCGGCCATGAGCGAAATCCTCGAAATAGGGGAGCAGATTCTTGTGCCATTGATCCTAGGCCTGATCTGCAGCGGGGACAAACGAGGATTGCGCACGTATTAGTGATAATTTATCACTCCGTAAAACGGCAAAACCCCATATTTACCACCATACCAGTGAGGTTGCTGTACATGCGCCGCAAGATCCCCAGTACCACGGCCCTGGTCTGCTTCGAAGCGGCAGCGCGCCACGAGAGCTTCACCAAGGCCGCCCAGGAACTTGCGCTGACCCAGGGCGCCGTCTGTCGCCAGATAGGTGGCCTCGAAGCGTTCCTCAACGTAGAGCTGTTCCGGCGCTCGCGGCGCGGGGTGAAACTCACTGAAGCGGGGCTGTCGTATAGCCGCCAGGTCGCCGCTCAGCTCGATGCGGTTGAACGGGACACCTTGTCGGTGATGCGCCAGCAGGGCGCCAACGTGATCGAACTGGCCGTGGTGCCGACCTTCGGCACCCAGTGGCTGCTACCGCGGCTCAAGGACTTCCAGCAGCAGCACCCGGAGGTCACTGTGAACCTGACCAACCGCACCCGGCCATTCCTGTTCGCCGACACGCCCTTTGACGCCGCGATCTATTTCGGCGATGCCGACTGGTCCGGCACCCATTCCTATCGCCTGATGGGTGAAAACCCACTACCGGTGTGCAGCCCGGCCTTGCTTGAAGGGGAGGGTATGCTCGACGCCCCGCGCATCGCCAGCCTGCCGCTGCTGCAGCAGACCACCCGGCCCTATGCCTGGCGCCAGTGGTTCAACGGCCTGGGCATGAACATCGCCGGCGACATGACAGGCCCGCGCTATGAACTATTCTCCATGCTCGCCCAGGCCGCCATGCATGAAATGGGCGTCGCACTGATCCCGCCGTTCCTGATTCAACGCGAACTGGAGGAGGGCAGGCTGGTGGTCGCTAACAGATACGCGCTGTCCAGTGACAAGGCCTACTATCTGATGATCCCGGAGCGCAAAGTCGAGTCTGCATCGCTCAGGGCCTTCCGTGACTGGCTTCTGGAACAGGCACGGCGCTATACCGATTCGCACGCAGGCAAAGCCCCTTCCTGACTCTGTAGTCAATTATTTTAAACACCTACAGATATATCTATTTGTCGCTTATTAGAAAACTGTAAGGGTGAGCCGGAAAACTCGTCCAAAGCCATCAACCACGCGGATTCCAGGGGTATTTACGACCTTCATGAGCGCATCCGCGAAATCATCGCAAAAAATTTCAAATTTTCCCCTAATCTGCGAATAGCCCATGTTTGACGGGCTGCAGCCGAGCTGTTGCGACATACGGTCACAGGGTGACTTGTAGTTTTAACTTCGTTTCGCTCCAGAACCGGTTGAAGGCCCCTGGGTTCGTCTGCAAAATGCTCGGCCCGCTCAGGATCTGGCGGGCTTGGCGCTCAACAGCCAACCCTGCGCACCATCCGAAGTGCGCTGGCTTCCATAAAGACAAAAAGGTCACCGCAGGAGAAATAGTCGTGCACATTGGTGTTCCTCTCGAGACGCAGACCGGTGAGACAAGGGTCGCTGCGACCCCGGAAACCATCAAGAAACTGATTGGCCAGGGCCATCAGGTCACCGTCCAACGGGGGGCAGGGCTCAATGCCAGCATTCCGGACAGTGCCTATGAGGCCGTGGGCGCTTCCCTGGGAAGTGCAGCCGATGCCTACGGCGCCCAATTGGTCCTCAAGGTGGTCGGTCCCAACGATCAGGAGCTTGCCCAGCTCAACAGTGGCAGCCTTCTGGTGGGTATGCTCAACCCCTTCAACAGTGAGTTGATCGGCAAGATGGCCGAACGCGGCATCACCGCCTTCGCCCTTGAAGCCGCACCACGCACCTCACGGGCCCAGAGCCTGGACGTGCTGTCGTCCCAGGCCAACATTGCCGGCTACAAGGCCGTGCTGCTGGCAGCCCATCATTACCCACGCTTCATGCCCATGCTGATGACCGCCGCCGGCACCGTCAAAGCCGCGCGCGTGCTGGTGCTGGGCGCTGGCGTTGCCGGCCTGCAGGCTATCGCCACGGCCAAGCGCCTGGGTGCGGTGATCGAGGCGTCCGACGTACGCCCGGCGGTGAAGGAGCAGATCGAGTCGCTCGGCGCCAAGTTCATCGACGTGCCCTACGAGACCGATGAGGAGCGCGAGTGCGCCGAAGGTGTCGGCGGCTATGCGCGCCCAATGCCCGCCAGCTGGATGCAGCGCCAGGCACAAGCCGTGCACGAACGCGCCAGGCAGGCAGACATCGTCATCACCACGGCACTGATCCCAGGCCGTAAGGCACCGACGCTGCTCAGCGCCGAAACCGTGGCGCAGATGAAACCCGGCTCGGTGGTCATCGACCTGGCTGCGGCCCAAGGCGGCAACTGCCCGCTGACCGTTGCCGATCAGGTGGTGATGGAGAACGGCGTGACCATCGTCGGCCCGACCAACCTGCCAGCCCAAGTGGGTGCCGATGCCTCGGCGCTGTACGCACGCAACCTGCTGGACTTCATGAAGCTGCTGTTCGACAAAGACGGCGCGCTGGTCATCAACCTCGAAGACGACATCGTCGCCGCGTGCCTGATGTGCCGCGACGGCCAGGTCGTGCGCAAGAACGGCTAAGGAGCACGACAATGGAAGACATGCTGATTTCCCACGGCATCTACAACCTGATCATCTTCGTGCTGGCCATCTATGTGGGTTACCACGTGGTGTGGAACGTCACTCCGGCACTGCACACACCACTGATGGCGGTCACCAACGCCATCTCGGCGATCGTTATCGTTGGCGCCATGCTGGCTGCCGCGCTGACCGTGACACCGGCCGGCAAGCTGATGGGCACCCTGGCGGTGGCCCTGGCTGCGGTCAACGTGTTCGGTGGCTTCCTGGTCACCCGTCGCATGCTTGAGATGTTCAAGAAGAAAACCAAGAACGAGGCGCAGAAGTAAGCATGAGCATGAATCTGGTAACGCTCCTCTACCTTGTCGCCTCGATCTGCTTCATCCAGGCGCTCAAGGGCCTGTCGCACCCGACCACGTCGCGCCGCGGCAACCTGTACGGCATGATCGGCATGGGGATCGCGATCCTCACCACGGTTGGCCTCATTTACAAGCTTGGGGCCGAGATTGCTACTGCCGGCATCGGCTACGTGATCGTCGGCCTGCTGGTCGGCGGTACCGCCGGCTCGATCATGGCCAAGCGCGTCGAGATGACCAAGATGCCGGAGCTGGTCGCCTTCATGCACAGCATGATCGGCCTGGCTGCGGTATTCATCGCCATCGCCGCAGTGCTCGAGCCACAGTCGATGGGCATCGTCGCCGCCATCACCGACCCGATCCCCACCGGTAACCGCCTGGAGTTGTTCCTCGGCGCGGCCATCGGTGCCATCACCTTCTCCGGTTCGGTCATCGCTTTCGGCAAGTTGTCCGGCAAGTACAAGTTCCGCCTGTTCCAGGGTGCACCAGTACAGTTCACCGGTCAGCACAAGCTGAACCTGATCCTAGGCCTGACCACCATCGCCCTGGGCCTGCTGTTCACCTTCACCGGCCACTACAGCGCCTTCACCCTGATGCTGGTGCTGGCCTTCATCATGGGTGTGCTGATCATCATCCCGATCGGGGGTGCCGACATGCCGGTGGTGGTGTCGATGCTCAACAGCTACTCGGGTTGGGCAGCGGCCGGTATCGGCTTCTCGCTGAACAACTCGATGCTGATCATCGCAGGCTCCCTGGTAGGTTCCAGCGGTGCGATCCTCTCGTACATCATGTGCAAGGCGATGAACCGCTCGTTCTTTAATGTCATCCTGGGCGGCTTCGGCGGCGATACCGATGCCGGCGCGGCGCAGGGTTCGAAAGAGCAGCGCCCGGTGAAGTCCGGCTCGGCCGACGACGCGACCTTCCTGCTGAGCAACGCCGACACGGTGATCATCGTGCCCGGCTACGGCCTGGCGGTAGCTCGTGCGCAGCATGCGCTCAAGGAACTGACCGAGAAGCTGACCCACAACGGCGTGACCGTGAAGTACGCGATCCACCCGGTGGCGGGGCGCATGCCCGGGCACATGAACGTGTTGCTGGCCGAGGCCGAAGTGCCGTACGACCAGGTGTTCGAGATGGAGGACATCAATGCCGAGTTCGGCCAGGCCGACGTGGTACTGGTGCTGGGTGCCAACGACGTGGTCAACCCGGCGGCGAAGAACGATCCGAAGTCGCCGATCGCCGGCATGCCGATCCTTGAGGCTTACAAAGCCAAGACCATCATCGTCAACAAGCGCTCCATGGCCAGCGGTTATGCCGGCCTGGACAACGAACTGTTCTACCTGGACAAGACCATGATGGTGTTCGGTGACGCGAAGAAGGTCATCGAGGATATGGTCAAAGCCGTCGAGTAATCCTTTTCGCACCACGCTGTGCATATAAAGAAGGCCCCGGCGAGATTTCTCCCGGGGCTTTTGCGTCTTGCTGATCCAGATCAACGGCTCTATTTCCGGGCTTCTCATACGACCATGGTCGCGGGACGGCGCCGGGCTAAATCTCTAGACTGCGCTGCAGTAGCTTCAGTAGCCTGAGATAACAATCCATGTACCGTGATCGTATCCGCTTGTCCTCCCTGCACAGCAAGGTAATGAGTGCGGCTGACGCCGCTGGCCTGATCGAGGACGGCATGACCGTCGGCATGAGCGGTTTCACCCGCGCCGGCGAAGCCAAGGCTGTGCCGCATGCCCTGGCCGAACGCGCCAAGCAGTCGCCACTGAAAATCAGCCTGATGACCGGCGCCAGCCTGGGCAACGACCTCGACAAGCAGCTGACCGAGGCCGGCGTGCTGGCCCGGCGCATGCCGTTCCAGGTCGACAGCACCCTGCGCAAGGCCATCAACGACGGCCAGGTGATGTTCATCGACCAGCACCTGTCGGAAACCGTCGAGCAACTACGCAACCAGCAGCTCAAGCTGCCGGACATCGCCGTGATCGAAGCCGTGGCCATCACGGAGCAAGGCCACATCGTGCCGACCACCTCGGTGGGCAACTCGGCCAGCTTCGCGATCTTCGCCAAGCAAGTGATCGTCGAGATCAACCTGTCGCACAATGCCAACCTCGAAGGCCTGCACGACATCTATATCCCGACCTATCGCCCAACCCGTACACCGATCCCGCTGGTCAAGGTCGATGACCGCATCGGCAGCACCGCGATCGCGATCGACCCGGCCAAGATCGTCGGCATCGTCATCAGCGACCAGCCCGACTCGCCGTCCACTGTGCTGCCGCCGGATGACGAGACCCAGGGCATCGCCGACCACCTGATCAACTTCCTCAAGAACGAAGTGGCCGCTGGCCGCATGACCAACAAGCTCGGCCCGCTGCAGGCCGGCATCGGCAGCATCGCCAACGCGGTGATGTGCGGGCTGATCGAGTCGCCGTTCGAAGACCTGACCATGTACTCCGAAGTGCTGCAGGACTCGACTTTCGACCTGATCGACGCCGGCAAGCTGAGCTTTGCTTCCGGCAGCTCGATCACCCTGTCGAGCCGCCGCAACGCTGACGTGTTCGGCAACCTGGAGCGCTACAAGGACAAGCTGGTGCTGCGCCCGCAGGAGATCTCCAACCACCCTGAAGTCGTACGCCGTCTGGGCATCATCGGCATCAACACGGCGCTGGAGTTCGACATCTACGGTAACGTCAACTCCACGCACGTGTGCGGTACACGGATGATGAACGGCATCGGTGGTTCCGGCGACTTCGCCCGCAACGCTCACCTGGCCGTGTTCGTCACCAAGTCGATCGCCAAGGGCGGCGCGATTTCCAGCGTGGTGCCGATGGTCAGCCACGTCGACCACACCGAGCATGACGTGGACATCCTGGTGACCGAGCAAGGCCTGGCCGACCTGCGTGGCTTGGCCCCGCGTGAGCGCGCACGGGCGATCATCGACAATTGTGTGCACCCGGACTACCGCGCAGCGCTGAACGATTACTTCGATCGCGCCTGCCAACGTGGCGGCCATACCCCGCATATCCTGCGTGAGGCATTGAGCTGGCACGAGAACCTGGAAGAAAGCGGGCGCATGCTCGCCAGCTGATGCACTATCGCCCTGAGCAGCCTGCCCTAAAGGCTGCTCAGGCCAGTTTGCGGCCCCTTTTCATACAGGCCATAACAGTTCCAACCCGCCCGCAACAACACATCCGCTAAGAGCACAGAATAAACTGTACTACTGTACTGCTTATTGTGCCGGCCATCGCCTTCGAAGACCACCACCTCCGTCATAAACGCACCATTACGGTGCTGACCAGTACAGTTACGTCATTTCTGGGTGCAACAGTCGTGTTAAACAGTTAACTGGGCCATCGCATTACTACCGAACTGTATCTACTGTTATGGACAAGAGAGGAGGATCATTGGCATCAGTTAAATCACTACCTAATCCCGCCATAAGCGGAAGGATGAAACATCATGGAACGTACCCTCAGTTCCGGTCTGGTCTTCGAAAACAACGCCCAGCAGTCCAATGCTTCTCTGCCACTGCGCGCACTCTCCACCTTGCTGCTGTGGCAGCGTCGCATGGCCAGCCGCCGTCAATTGGCTCGCCTGGATGCCCGCCTGCTGGCTGACGCCGGTATCAGCGAATCGCAGCGTTATGAAGAGCTGAGCAAGCCGTTCTGGCGCTAAGCACCGGTTCGCCGGCTTCGGCCGGCACCGCGAATTCCCAAACCCGTTGCAGGTGACTGCAGCGGGTTTTTTATTGCCTGTGACCTATGCTAGAGCCTTCGCAGGGACAGACAGGTACAGTTTTACAAAAATTAATAATCACCTTAACAGTTCACGTGCGCAGCGTTCATTAACATCCTGAAATACCGCCGCGTGATACGCTTGTCTCAACAGGCTGGTAGAAACCAGTTGTGCGAAGGTACCGTGACGAACCGCGTGAGCGTCCGATAAGCAGATCCACCCGACCCTTCCCCAGGAGTCCACGACCATGTCCCGTAAACACCTGATTGGCGCAGCACTGCTGCTCGGCCTGGCCGGCACCGCAAACGCCACCAGCTTCATTGTCACTACCGACGCGGTCGTAGGCGCGGTTGCCGCTTCCACCGACGCCACTTCCGACGTGTCCTCGTCGTTCCGCGACGACAAGGTCGTACAAGCCGCCCGTGACGACGCCGCCAGCTACGTTGGCAGTCAAGGCGCCATTCGCGGCGCCAAGCTGGAAAGCGCGTTCCTGCACATCCGCTCGAACATGCCGGCCTTGCAGGCCAGCGACGCCCAGTTGGCCCAGGCCATCCTGGCGCTCTGATCCACAGGCCTCAGAACGCACGTGCTGGCGCCTGCCGGCACGTGCGGGCTAGCCTCTGCCGTCCCTGTCCCTGTCCCTGTCTTAAGAATGCCCATGCGTTATCTGTTGCCGTTGCTGTTTTCCGTATTTGTCATGGGCAGTGCCCATTCCATGGACACCACCACGCAAGGCCTGGTCATCACTGGCTATGTCACCAGCCAGGTCACCACCGCACCGTTCGACCGCAAGCTGGTCAGGCAGGCCCGCGACGATGCCGCAGCCTTTGTCGCCAGCGACGGAGTCATCCGTGGCGCACGCCTGGAGGCGGCGCTGGACACGCTGCGCCACAACTGTGCCCATCACGCTGTCGGCGACCTTGAACTGGCAGAAGCAATTCTCGTCCAATAACTACCTTTGACTCCCTGTATGTTCCGGAGATGCTCCATGCGTAAACCGCTGATCGCCGCTACCCTCGGCATGTTGCTGCTGGCCGACCTGGCCCAGGCACAAACTCTGGTGGCCACCAGCAACATCATCGTGCGCGCCTTTGGCCGCTCGATCGATTTCACCTCTGACACCACCACTTCCATCCGCGACTCCAAGGTCGTACGCGAAGCCCACGACGATGCCGCCAGCTTCGTTGCCAGCAACGGTGACATCCGTGGCGCCCAGCTCGAGGCCGCCTTAAACACCCTGCGCGAGCGCGTGCCTGAAGCGCGCGGCGCCAGTGACCAGGTGCTGGCCGAAGCCATCCTGGCGCTGTGAATCGCGTGCGTGCCTGGCTGTTCGGCTGCGTCCTGACGCTGCTGGGCACGCCCGCCCTGGCCGACCTGCAGCTTCAGCTGCAGGCATCCGGCCTTACTGCGCAACAGGCTCAAGCCTCGCAATTCCTGCTGGACGAGGCACTGGGCAAGCTACCCCCACGCTTCAAACAACAGCTGGACCGCCGCGTGCTGGTCAGCTGGAGTGACAAGATGCCAGCCGATGCCTACGGCCAGGCATCCCTGGTCTCGACCCTGGAACTCAACGCTCGCCTACTGCCCGGCCTCACTGACGGTCGTGCGGCGCAGGAGCGCACCAACCGGCCGCATGGCACGGTGCGGGAAGAGTTGCTGGCCACCGTCCTGCACGAACTTACCCACATCTACGACCGCGCCCGGCTCTGGCCTGGCGCCGAACGCTCGCTGATCGCCCGTTGCAAGCGCCAGCAGGGCACGCTCGGCAAAATTGGCCAGACGCAAGATTGCCGTGGCCAGGCTGAGCGCCGCTTCACCTTGAGCGACGACCCACGCCTGCTCGACCTGGCCGGCTGGCAGCAGTACGTCGGCCGCCGCGGTGAGCGAGAACAGCACAATGGGCAGTTCGTCCGCAGCCCCGACAGCTACGAACTGAGCAGCCCCAAGGAATACATCGCGGTCAACATGGAGTATTTCCTCCTCGACCCGAGCTACGGGTGCCGCCGACCGGCGCTCAACCAGTACCTGACCGAGCACTTCGGCTGGGCGCCACAGCAACAAAGCTGCGCCAAAGGCCTGCCATTCCTCAACGCCGGCAGCGACTTCGCCCGCCAACCGCTGGGTGAGATCGACCCGGAACGGGTATACGAAGTCGACTACCTGCTGGCCGAAGCCAACCAGAACCTGGTGAGCCGTTGGGGCCACAGCATGCTGCGCCTGGTGATCTGCAAACCCGGCCGCCCACGCGGGCCTGACTGCCGCCTGGACCTCGACCAGCACCTGGTGCTGTCGTACCGCGCCTTCGTCAACGACGTGCAGCTGTCCAGCTGGGACGGCCTGGTCGGCGCCTACCCGTCGCGGCTGTTCGTGCTGCCGCTGGCCCAGGTGATCGACGAGTACACCAAGACCGAATTGCGCAGCCTGGCGTCGGTACCACTGACGCTCAGCCGAGAAGAAATCGAGAATCTGGTGCGTCAGGCCGCCGAGATGCACTGGACCTATGACGGCAACTACTGGTTCCTGTCCAACAACTGTGCGGTGGAGTCGTTGAAACTGCTGCGCACCGGCACCGCCAACCCGCGCCTGAACGACCTGGACAGCATCATGCCCAACGGCTTGCTGGCCGTGCTGAAGGGCAGGGGCCTGGCCGATACCAGCGTGCTCGACGACCCGCGCGAAGCCCTGCGCCTGGGCTACCGTTTCGATTCCTATCGCGACCGCTACCAGGCCATGTTCGATGTGCTGAGGAAGCAGTTGCCGGTCAAGCAGGACAAGGTCGAGGACTGGCTGGCCCTGGATGCCGAGCAGCGCCGCGGCTGGTTCGCGCGGGCCGACCTGCGCACCAGCGCCGCCCTGCTGCTGCTCGAACAGGCCAGCCTGCGCCGCCAGTTGTTGCTGGCCCAGGACGAAGTGAAGCAGCGCTACCTGAATGCTGCTGCGCTGAAAGATGGCAGCGTCAGCAAGGCCGACCAGACCCTGAAGCAGATGCTCGCCAACAGTGGCTTCCTCAGCCGCCCGGCGGAGCTGCTGGATGCCAAAGGCTATGGGCTGCCGCAGCCAGATGAGCGCAAGCACCTAGAGAAGGTCAGCAGTGAGCGCCAGGCCCAGTTGCTGCGCTTGAGCACCGACCTGGACAAAGAGGTGAGGGCGCTGCTGGAGCCTTCGCGGGCGAAGGAAATTGCGGCAGTGGAGGCCAATGTGAAGCAGATCGGCGAGCACCTGCGGGCACTGCACAAGGCGGCAGGGGGCCTGCAGTTGCCCTGAAAATCCTCCCGGCCTCTTCGCGCGTGAGCCCGCAAAGAGGCCGGTAAAGCCACCTATCGGCTCAAAGGCTTTCCTCTACTTCGCCAGGCAAATCCTCATCCAGATGCAGCCACGGCAACCGGCTCCCGGTCCATATATGCCGTTTTGCCCGCACCCGCTCCGGGTTATCCAGCGTCGCCACCGTCACATCCATGCTGCCCGGGCTATGTTCGGTCACCAACGCTACATGCGCCCCACATTCCCCACAGAAGTACCGCTTGCAACTGGCCGGCGCCACATAGCACTGCGGCCGGCCCGCCAGCCACTTGAAATCTGCGCGGGGCACGGTAAGCCAGGTCACCACCAACCCTCCACTGACCCGCCGGCAGATCGAGCAGTGGCAATGGGCGACATCCGTCAATTCACCCTTCAACCGATAGCGCAAGGCGCCGCAATGGCAGCCCCCTTCAGTTACATCTGGCATCACCTACCTCCCGTCGCCGTTTCTCCGGCGAAAGCTGGCTGAAAGCTTACCCCCCTAGGATAGCCCCCACTACCGGCACAAGACCGGTCAGCCAGGGCACCCGGAATCTTCCGCGCCCGGCCCAATCAACAACAACAATGGTGATTCTGATGTATTCCTGTGCCCGCCTTTTCGCAGTCCCCCTCCGCTTGCTCCCTGCGCAGCGCCTGACGCGCTGATCCGCCCGAATCGACTTTCCTTTCGCCGCGCCACGCCTGGAGTATTGCCATGCTGACCTTCCTCGGCTTTGCCATGGTCATCACCTTCATGTACCTGATCATGACCAAGCGCCTGTCGGCCTTGATCGCGCTGATCCTGGTACCGATCCTGTTTGCCCTGTTCGGTGGTTTTTCCGCCAAGATCGGCCCGATGATGCTCGAAGGCATCAGCAAGCTTGCGCCCACCGGCGTGATGCTGATGTTCGCCATCCTCTACTTTGCCCTGATGATCGATTCCGGCCTGTTCGACCCGGCCGTGCGCAAGATCCTCAAGCTGGTCAAGGGCGACCCGCTGAAAGTCTCGGTCGGCACCGCGGTGCTGGCCCTGGTGGTCTCGCTCGACGGTGACGGCGCCACCACCTACATGATCTGCTGCGCCGCCATGCTGCCGCTGTACAGCCGCCTAGGCATGAGCCCGCGGATCATGGCCGGCCTGATCATCCTTGCCGGCGGTGTGATGAACATGACCCCTTGGGGCGGCCCGACCGCTCGCGCCGCCAGTGCCCTGCACGTGGACCCATCGGACATCTTCGTACCGATGATCCCGGCCATGGTCTTCGGCGTGTTGGCGATCCTGGCCATCGCCTACATGTATGGCAAGCGCGAACGTGCCCGCCTGGGCGAGCTGCACCTGCCCACCGACGACATCGACCACAGCGAAATCACCGTGTCGCAGTTCCCTGACGCCCGCCGGCCGAAGTTGCTGTGGTTCAACGGTGCGCTGACCGCCGTCCTGATGGTTGCGCTGATCGCTGGCGTGCTACCACTGCCGGTGCTGTTCATGATCGCCTTCAGTATCGCCATGATCGTCAACTACCCGTGCCTGCAGCAGCAGAAAGACCGTATCGCTGCCCACGCCGGCAGCGTGCTGGCGGTGACCGGGCTGATCTTTGCCGCAGGTATCTTCACCGGCATCCTGTCGGGCACCGGCATGGTCGAGGCCATGTCCAAGAGCCTGCTCGCGGTCATCCCCGAAGCGCTGGGCCCATACCTGGCGGTGATCACTGCGGTCGTGAGCATGCCGTTCACCTTCTTCATGTCCAACGATGCCTTCTACTACGGTGTGCTGCCGGTGCTGGCGGAAGCGGCCAGCCACTACGGCATCAGCCCGGTGGAAATGGCCCGCGCGTCGATCGTCGGGCAACCCGTACACCTGCTGAGCCCACTGGTACCCTCCACCTACCTGCTGGTGGCGTTGGCCGGCATCGAGTTCGGTGACCACCAGCGCTTCACCCTTAAGTGGGCAGTACTGGTGTGCATGTGCATAATGCTCGCCGCATTGCTGATGGGCATTTTCCCGCTGTTCAGTAGTCTTTAATAAACCCGCATCACCCAACGCGATGCGCCCTCATACGGGCGCTTCGCCATTATCGTTTGAAGGAATACACATGGAATGGCTGACCAGCCCGGAAATCTGGGTTGCCTTTTTCACCCTCACTGCGCTTGAGATCGTGCTCGGTATCGACAACATCATCATGATCTCGATTCTGGTCAGCCGCATGCCCAAGCACATGCAGCCGCGCACCCGGATCTTCGGCCTGGCCCTGGCCATGGTCACCCGTATCCTGCTGCTGCTGTCGATCACCTGGGTCATGCGCCTGACCGCCGACCTGTTCGTGGTGTTCGGCCAAGGCATTTCGGGTCGCGACCTGATCCTGTTCTTCGGTGGCCTGTTCCTGCTGTGGAAAAGCTCCCAGGAGATCTACCACGGCCTGGAAGGCGAAGACGAAAGCGCGGACGAGCCGAAAGGCGCGGGCGGCAAGTTCCTGTACACCATCATCCAGATCGCCATCATCGACATCGTGTTCTCGCTGGACTCGGTGATCACCGCTGTGGGCATGGTCTCGCACGTACCGGTGATGATTGCCGCGATTGTCGTTGCAGTGCTGGTGATGATGCTGTGCGCCGGTGCCATCAGCAACTTCATCGACAAGCACCCTTCGCTGAAGATGCTTGCGCTTTCGTTCCTGATCGTCGTCGGTACCGTGCTGATCGCCGAATCGTTCGACGTGCACGTGCCGAAGGGCTATGTCTATTTCGCCATGGCGTTCTCGCTGGGGGTGGAAGCTATCAACATCCGTATGCGCACCGCCATGGCGCGTAAACGCGGCAAGGAACAGGATGCAGTGAAACTGCGCAAGGATATTCCGGGTCAATAAGCACCTGGAGCACAATGAAAAAGGGCCCTTCGGGGCCCTTTTTCATGCACGCGCGTCCATGACAGACAGGTTTCAAATGCGTGCCGAGCATGCCAAGCTGGCGTGAGGTCCGCAAAACAACTAAAGCTTGAGTAAGCACTGGATTAAAACACCCACCCCCGGGCCAGGCTTACCGCATCACCCATTGGCTCCGCTTCTGGAGCCCCGATAAGAAAGGGGGGCTAAACCATGCTGACCCTGCTCAACCTGCTCTCCGCCGTGGCTTTGCTGGTGTGGGGCACGCATATCGTCCGTACCGGCATCCTGCGGGTGTTCGGCTCCAACCTGCGCCGCGTCCTCAGCCAGAACATGAACCGCCGGCCCCTGGCGTTCATCGCCGGCATCGTGGTCACCGCCGTGGTGCAAAGCAGCAACGCCACCGCCATGCTGGTCACCTCCTTCGTTGGCCAGGGCCTGATGGCCATGACCCCGGCCCTGGCAATCATGCTCGGCGCCGATGTGGGCACCGCGCTGATGGCCAGGGTACTAACCCTGGACCTGTCCTGGCTGTCGCCGCTGCTGGTGTTCCTTGGGGTGATTTTCTTCCTGTCGCGCAAGCAGACGCGCGCGGGCCAGCTGGGCAGGGTGGGTATCGGGCTGGGCCTGATCATCCTGGCGCTGGAACTGATCGTTCAGGCCGCCACGCCCATCACCCACGCCCAGGGCGTGAAAGTGCTGTTCGCCTCGCTGACCGGCGACATCCTGCTCGATGCGCTGGTCGGCGCACTGTTCGCCATGGTTTCGTATTCCAGCCTGGCGGCGGTGCTGCTGACCGCCACCCTGGCCGGCGCCGAAGTGATCAGCCTGCCGGTGGCCATCGGCCTGGTGGTCGGCGCCAACATCGGCAGCGGCCTGCTGGCCTTCATCAGCACCAGCATGCAGAACGCCGCAGGCCGCCGCGTGGCACTGGGCAGCCTGCTGTACAAGCTGATAGGCCTGGTGCTGATCATCCCGGTGCTGCACCCGCTGGTGGAATGGATGGACTCGCTGAGCTTCAGCCCCCAGGAACTGGTGATCGGCTTCCACCTGCTCTACAACACACTGCGCTGCCTGCTCATGCTGCCCACCGTCAAAGCCATGGGCCGACTGTGCAACACCCTGCTGCCCGAACGCGATACCGGCAATGGCCAGGTGCGGCCGCGCCACCTCGATGTTTCGGCATTGACCACGCCCAGCCTAGCCTTGGCCAATGCCGCCCGCGAAACCCTGCGCCTGGGCGACATCGTCGACAGCCTGCTCGAAGCCATGCTCAATGCCCTGCGCGGCACGCAGACGGCACTGCCGCAGCAGGTGCGCGCCTTGGCCGAAGACGCCGAAGCGCTGTACAGCGCAATCAAGCTCTACCTGGCGCAGATGCCACGTGAAGACCTCAGCGCTCAGGACAACCGGCGCTGGGCCGAAATCATCGAACTGGCGATCAACCTCAAGCTGGCCTGCGGCCTGGTCGAACGTATGCTGCGCAAGGTCCAGCAGCAAAAGACCAGCCAGCGCCGGGAATTTTCCCAGGTCGGCCTGGAGGAGCTCACCGGCCTGCAGGAGCAACTGCTGTCCAACCTGCGCCTGGGCCTGTCGGTATTCCTCAGTGCCGACCCTGAAAGCGCGCAGCTGCTGTTGCGGGAAAAACGCCGCTTCCGCGCCCAGGAAAGGCGTCTTGCCCACGCCCACGTCAGCCGTTTGCAGCGCAAGGTGGTGCAAAGTATCGAGACGAGTTCGCTACACTTGGAGCTGATCGCCGACATGAAGCGGTTGAACTCTTTGTTCTGCAGCAGTGCCTATGTGGTACTAGGCGGTTCGGACACCGGCGGGCTGATGCTCGATACGGTACCGGATGAAGCTCGCCAACCCTGATCTCGCACACCTGGAGACCCGCGCTCGCCCATGCGTTGCCTGATATTCGTTTGCCTGCTGATCTGCAGCCTGCCCTCCCACGCCCTCGATCGCTCGCGGGTCGAAGGCTACCTGTTGCCGAACGGCCTGCAGGTCATCCTCAAATCCGGCTACGAACGGGACCATGTGGCGATCCGCCTGGTCGTGGGCGTGGGCCTGGATGATTTCGACTGCGAGCAGAAAGAGCTGCCGCACCTGCTCGAACACCTGCTGTTCAGCGGTATCGACGAGACCGGCGAAGGGGGCCTGGAAGAGCGCCTGCAAGCCCTGGGCGGCGAGTGGAACGCCTACACCAGCAGCGCCGACACCACCTTCGTCATCGAGGCCCCGGCACGCAACCAGCGCAAGGTGCTCGACCTGCTGCTCGCGGTGATCCGCGATACCCGCATCGACGCCAAGGCGCTGGCCACCGCCAAGCGCATCATCGAACGCGAAGACGGTGGCCACTATGGCCACCTGCAACGCTGGCTCGACCGCCAGGATATCGGCCACCCGGCCAGCGACCAGCTGGCCACCGAGCTGGGCCTGAAATGCCCGGAGCGCTCCAACCTCGACGACATGACCCTGGAACAGGTGCAGGCCCTGCGTGATCGCTGGTATGCCGCCAACAACATGACCCTGATCATGGTCGGAGGCCTCGACCGCCTGCTGCCGGCCTACCTGGACCGCACCTTCGGCGAGCTGCCCGCCACGGAGCCAGAGGAGCGGCGCAACCTCGAAAGCATCAGCCAACAGGCCGAGCAGCGTCGCGACCTGACCCGCGGCGTGCTGGGCGACAGCGTCAAACTGCACTGGCTGTTCATCGAGCCGGTACTGGACAACGACCACCAGCCCACCCTCGACCTGCTCTCGCGCTACCTCGACTGGGCGCTGTACGACCAGCTGCGGCTGCGCAACGGCCTGTCCTATGGCCCGTCGGTACAACGCGAGAGCTTTGGCGACAGCGGCATGCTCAGCCTGAATGCCGACCTTGAGCGCGATGACATCGATGCGGCGGTCAAGGTCATGCAGCAGCTGTTCGACCACTTGCGCAAGGAAGGCCTGGACCCGGACACCTTTGCGCGCATCAAGGATGCCGCCGTCGCCAAGGAAAGCTGGAGCACCCAGGGCAACAGTGCCCTGGCGGACTACTACTGGGGGGCGCTCAACGACTACAGCAATGGCCGCTTTACCAACCCTGTGCGCAAGTTGCGCCAAGTGAGCCTGGAGCAGGCCAACGATGCGTTGAAGGAACTGCTCAAGGAGGAGGGGTACCTGCGCATCGAGAAGCCGCTGTTGGGCTATGACGAGCTGTATGGGCTGATTGCGTTGGTAGTGGGCGTGATCCTGGCGGCCGGGCTGCTGCGCCGGCGCCGGCATACCCCCCAACCACCGAGCGGTGCTACACGGGAGCGGTGATTCGGCGGTATCCTTTCGTCAGTACCGGCCCTTTCGCGGGTAAACGCGCTCCCACAGTGTGATGCAAGGGCCTGAAGGGCTATGCAATACCTGTGGGAGCGGAGTTACCCGCGAAGAGGCCGGCACAGTCACCCCATCACTCTGTTGTAGGCCCATGCCCCCAATCCCCCATTTCGTCCAGCGCGTCATCGAGATGCTCAAACGCTACCCCGGCGTCATCGCGCTCGGTGGTTTCCTCTCCGGCATCGGCAGCTTCATCCTGGTCGACCGCCAAGCCAGCCTGGCCAGTTGGGTCGCCATCCTGATGCTGATCAGCTGGATCTGGCTGATGCTGGAGAACACCCTCACCGGCCTGTTCGCCCGCACCTTCAAGCGCGAGATCCCGCAGCCACTGCTGCGCTATGCGACACAGATGATCCACCAGGAAAGCCTGTTCTTCGTCCTGCCGTTCTTTTTCATCACCACCACCTGGAACAGCGGCCAACTGGTGTTCACTGGCCTGCTCGCAGCCGCCGGCCTGGTCTCGATCGTCGACCCGCTGTACTACAAGTGGCTGGCCCCACGGCGCTGGCTGTTCCTCGCGCTGCATACCCTGACGCTGTTCGCCGCGCTGCTCACCGCGCTGCCGATCATCCTCCACCTAACCACCGCACAAAGCTTCAAGCTGGCATTGATCGCCGCCATGGCGCTGTCGTTCCCGAGCCTGGCCAGCAGCTTCCCGATCAATACCTGGCGCCGTGGCGTGGCGCTGGTACTGGTCACCCTGGCCGTCGGCGGTGGCGGTTGGTTGATGCGCTCCTGGGTGCCACCGGCCACCTTGTGGATGACCGAGGTGGCCGTCAGTACCGAAGTGCTCAACCGCCAGCCCGGAGAGTCGCTGGACGAGATCGCCGCCAGCCGCATCCGCAGCAGCGGCCTCTACGCTTACACTGCCATCAACGCACCGCGCGGCCTCAACGAACGCATCTACCACGTGTGGCAGAAGGATGGCCAGGAGGTCGACCGTATCGCCCTGGATATCCATGGCGGGCGCAAGGAAGGCTACCGGGCCTGGACCCACAAGCAGAACTTCCCGCCCAACCCTGTAGGCAAATGGCAGGTGCGCGTGCTGACCGAAGATGGCCAGGTAATCGGCGTGCTGCGCTTCAAGGTAATCGACGACGCCGCGGCGAAGTGATGTAAAAGGGGCCGCAACGCGGCCCCCGCATTCAGCACACTTTCAACAAACCCCGCCATGCCTGCTGCGCTATGATCAGCCTCTACGCCCCCGCGCGCAGTCAGATGCATGGAGCCTATGACCACCCCCAGCGCCACCCTGGATACCAGCAGCCAACCGGCCTGCCTGCGCATTGCCGGTGACTGGACGCTGGCCCACTACGCCAGCCTCAAGCGCGACGCCGAACGCCTGCGCACGCTGTACGGCGCCGACGCCGTGGCCGACCTCAGCCAACTGGGCCGCCTCGACACCGCCGGCGCCTCGCTGCTGGCCGAGCTGCTCGGCTCCGAACGCCTGTCGCATTGCACCAACGGCCTGCCCGACGCCAGCCGCGCCTTGCTCAAGAACGTGTACTGCTCGGTGCAGGACTACTGCATCCCGGTCAAGGAGCCCGAGCGCCCTGTGCTGCTCCTGCTGCTCGAGCGCATCGGCCGCGCGGTCAACACGCTGTGGCAAGACACCCTGCAGCTGCTCGGCTTCGTCGGCCTGATCCTCGAAACCCTGTTGCGCCGGGCCCTGCAACCGCACCGCTGGCGGCTCACGCCGGTGGTCTCGCATATCGAGCAGACTGGCCTGGATGCCGCCCCGATCGTGGCGTTGCTGACGTTTCTGGTAGGCGCGGTGGTGGCCTTCCTCGGTGCCACGGTGCTGGCCGACTTCGGCGCGACGGTGTTCACCGTCGACCTGGTGGCGTTCTCTTTCCTGCGTGAGTTCGCCGTGTTGCTGACCGCCATCCTCATGGCCGGCCGCACCGCCAGTGCCTTCACCGCGCAGATCGGCTCGATGAAGGCCAACGAGGAAATCGACGCCATCCGCACTCTCGGGCTGAACCCGATCGAATTGCTGGTGGTACCACGGGTACTGGCATTGCTGATCTCGCTGCCGCTGCTGACCTTTGTCGCGATGATCTGCGGCATCGTCGGTGGTGCCGTGGTGTGCGCACTGACACTGGATATTTCGCCGGCGATGTTCCTGTCGCTGCTGCAGAGCGACATCGGCGTGCAGCATTTCATCGTCGGCCTGGCCAAAGCACCGTTCTTCGCCTTCCTGATCGCATCGATTGGCTGCCTGGAGGGCTTCAAGGTCAGCGGCAGCGCCGAGTCGGTCGGCGCGCACACCACCTCCAGCGTGGTCCAGTCGATCTTTGTGGTCATCGTGCTGGATGCGGTGGCGGCGCTGTTTTGCATGGAGATGGGCTGGTGAATGACCGGGAAGCCGTGATCGAAGCGCGGGGCATCTGCAACCGCTTCGGCAGCCAGAGCGTGCACGAGAACCTCGACCTGGACCTGTACCGTGGCGAAATCCTGGCCGTGGTCGGTGGTTCGGGTAGCGGCAAGTCCGTACTGCTGCGCAGCATCATCGGCCTGCGTCGGCCCAACGAGGGGCAGATCAAGGTATTCGGCGAGGACCTCGCCGGCCTGCGCGAAGAGCAGCGCTCGCTGGTCGAACGGCGTTTCGGCGTGCTGTTCCAGAAGGGCGCGTTGTTCTCCTCGCTGACCGTCACCGAAAACGTCGCGCTGCCGCTGATCGAGCATGCCGGGCTGTCACGCGCCGACGCCGAACACCTGGCCGGGGTCAAGCTGGCCCTGGCCGGGCTGCCGATTTCGGCCGCCGACAAATACCCCTCGTCGCTGTCCGGCGGCATGATCAAGCGCGCTGCGCTGGCCCGCGCCCTGGCCCTGGACCCGGACATACTGTTTCTCGACGAGCCCACGGCCGGCCTCGATCCGATCGGTGCCGCCGCCTTCGACCAGCTGATCCTCACCCTGCGCGACGCCTTGGGCCTGAGCGTGTTCCTCATCACCCACGACCTGGACACCCTGTACACCATCACCGACCGCATCGCTGTGCTGTCGCAGAAGAAGGTGCTGGTGGCCGGCCCCCTGGCCGAGGTCGAGCAGACCAACGACCCGTGGATTCACGAATACTTTCACGGCCCACGCGGGCGAGCAGCCGAACACGCCGCCGCCAGTGCCGGGCAGGAGCGCTGAACAATGGAAACCCGAGCTCATCACGTCCTCATTGGCCTGGTCACCGTGCTGGTGGTGGTTGGCGCCATGCTGTTCGGCCTGTGGCTGGCCAAGTCCAGCGTCGACGATGCCTTCAAGGATTACGAAGTGGTGTTCAACGAAGCGGTCTCGGGCCTGTCACGCGGCAGCCCGGTGCAATACAACGGCATCAAGGTCGGTGACGTCTCCACCCTGCGCCTTGACCCCAAGGACCCGCGCCGGGTATTGGCGCGGGTGCGCCTGAGCGGCGACACCCCGGTCAAGGAAGACACCCAGGCCAAGCTGACCCTTGCCGGCGTGACTGGCAACTCGTTCATCCAGCTCAGCGGCGGTACCCCGCAAAGCCCCGAACTCAAGGGCAAGGACGGTAAGTTACCGGTCATCGTCGCCTCGCCGTCGCCCATCTCGCGCCTGCTCAATGACAGCAGCGACCTGGTGACCAACATCAACCTGCTGCTGCACAACGCCAACCAGATGTTCTCGGAAAGCAACATTGACCGCCTGAGCAACACCCTGGCCAACCTTGAGCAGACCACCGGTGCCTTCGCCAACCAGAAGGGCGGCATCTCCGATGCCATCGAGCAGTTGGCGCTGGTGGGTAAACAGGCCAATGCCACATTGGCTGAAACCCAGGCGCTGATGCGCAACGCCAACAGCCTGCTCGGCACCCAGGGCAAGCAGGCCATCGGCAGTGCCGAGCAGGCCATGCAATCGCTGGCGGCCAGCACCGCAACCATCAACAGCCTGCTCAACGACAACCGCCAATCCATCGACGACGGTGCGCAAGGCCTTAATCAGCTGACCCCGGCCATTCGCGAGCTGCGCGAAACGCTCAATTCACTCAAAGGTATTTCCCGGCGCCTGGAGGCCGACCCGAGCGGCTACCTGCTCGGCCGCGACAACAACAAGGAGTTCCAGCCATGAACCTGTCGCTGCGTCTGCTGGCCCTGGCGGCCGCGCTGAGCCTGACCGGCGCCTGTTCGATCCTGCCGCAGAGCGAGCCTGTGGATATCTACCGCCTGCCGGTCAACCAGGCCAGCCACAGTGCCACCCCGGTGGACTGGTCGCTGCGCCTGAACAAACCACTGGCCAGCGAGACGCTGGCAGGCCCGCGCATCGCCGTGATCCCCCAGGGCGATGTGCTCAGCAGCTACAAAGGCGCACGCTGGAGCGACCCCGTACCGCTGCTGGTGCGCAACCGCCTGCTCGACGGTTTCCAGCGTGACGGCCGCGTGCAGCGCCTGAGCGCCGACGACAGCAACCTGCAGGCCGACTACGAGCTGGCCGGCGAACTGCAGGCGTTCCAGAGTGAGTATCGCGCTGGCGGCGCGGTGGAAGTAGTGATCAGCTACGACGCGCGGCTGGTCCAAGGCCGCAACCAGCGCATCCTCGCCAGCAAGCGCTTCGAGGTGCGCCAGCCGTTGGCCGATACGCAGGTATCAGCCGTGGTGGCCGGGTTCGGCGCGGCCAGCGATCAACTGGCAGGGCAGGTGGTGAACTGGACCATCGGGCAAGGCGCTCAGGCTCAGGCGAAGAACCAGTAGCAGACGAAAATCGCCGCAATCACCCCGGACAGCTCGGCCAGCAACGCACAGCCGACTGCGTGGCGCACGCGCTGGATGCCAACCGCACCGAAGTACACCGCCAGTACGTAGAACGTGGTTTCGGTGCTGCCCTGGATAGTCGCAGCCACCAGCGCCGGGAAGCTGTCCACGCCATGGGTCTGCATGGTTTCGATCAGCATGGCCCGTGCCGCGCTGCCGGAAAACGGTTTGACCAGCGCGGTCGGCAGGCCTTCGACGAAGCGGGTGTCCATGCCCATCCAGTTCACCGCGTGGCGAATGCCATCAAGCGCCAGCTCCAGCGCGCCGGAAGCCCGCAGTACGCCAACCGCCACCAGCATGGCCACCAGGTAGGGCAACAGGCTCTTGGCCACGTCAAACCCTTCCTTGGCGCCCTCGACAAAGGCTTCGTACACCTTCACCCGCTTCAGCGCGCCGATCACCAGAAACAGCATGATCACCCCGAACAGCGTGAGGTTGCCGAGGATCGACGACAGGCTGGCCAGTGCAGCGGCCGACAGGGTGCCCAGGAAGGCCATGAAGCCGCCCAGCAACAGCGCGCCGGGGATCATGTAGGCGAGCACCACCGGGTCCCACAGGCGCAGGCGCTGCATCACCGCCACTGACAGCAGGCCGACAAGGGTCGAGACGCTGGTGGCCAGCAGGATCGGCAGGAACACCAGGGTCGGGTCGGTCGCGCCTTGCTGGGCGCGGTACATGAAGATGGTCACCGGCAGCAGGGTCAGCGACGAGGCGTTGAGCACCAGGAACAGAATCTGCGCATTGCTCGCCGTGGTGCTGCTGGGGTTGAGTTCCTGCAGCGCACGCATGGCCTTCAGGCCAATCGGCGTGGCGGCGTTGTCCAGGCCCAGGCCGTTGGCGGCGAAGTTCATGGTGATCAGGCCCAGCGCCGGGTGGCCGGGCGGGACCTCCGGCATCAGCCGGGCGAATAGCGGTCCCAGAACCTTGGCCAGCCATTCGACGATGCCAGCCTTTTCTGCGATTTTTAAGAACCCCAGCCACAGCGTCAGGGTGCCGAACAGCAGGACCATGACCTCCACGGACAACTTGGCCATGGCGAAGATGCTCTCGACCATCGCGGCGAAGATGCCGGCGTTGCCACCGACCAGCCATTGGGCCAGGGCGGAGATGGCCGCCACCAAGAAAAAGCCGAGCCAAAGGCCGTTGAGCATCCGATTGTTCCCCCTGCAAAGTGGCTGAATGATAACTGGTTTAGCCTGTACCGGCCTCATCGCCGGCAAGCCGGGTCCACAGGTATCGCACTGCCCTCGGGCTCACGGGGTACCTGTGGGAGCCGGCTTGCCAGCGATGAGGCCCATACAGACAACAAAAAGCCCCGACAAGTCGGGGCTTTTGGGTTCAGCCAGTCAGGCTCAGCGCTTGGCGGTTTCGCCCACTACAGCCGCTTCCTTCTTGTCCGCTACCAGCGAGGCATAGTACTTCTCGCCTTTGGCAGCGTCATACATGCCTTCCCAGCGTGCGATCACCAAGGCAGCCAGGGCGTTGCCGACCACGTTCAGGGCGGTGCGCGCCATGTCCATGATGCGGTCGACACCGGCGATGAAGGCCAGGCCTTCCAGCGGGATGCCCACGCTGCCCAGGGTGGCCAGCAGGACCACGAACGAAACGCCCGGCACACCAGCGATACCCTTGGAGGTTACCATCAGGGTCAGCACCAGCAGCAGCTGCTGGCTCCAGGACAGGTCGATGCCGTACAGCTGGGCAATGAAGATTGCCGCGATGCTCTGGTACAGGGTCGAGCCGTCGAGGTTGAACGAGTAGCCGGTCGGTACCACGAACGAGCAGATCGACTTCGGCGCACCGTACTTCTCCATCTTCTCGATCACGCGCGGCAGCACGGTCTCGGAGCTGGAGGTGGAGTAGGCGAGGATCAGCTCATCTTTCATGATGCGCATGATCTTGATCACCGAGAAGCCGAACAGGCGCGCCACCAGGCCCAGCACCATGAAGGCGAAGAAGGCGATGGCGAAGTACACCAGCAGCACCAGCTTGGCCAGCGGCAGCAGCGAGCTGAAGCCGAAGTTGGCGACGGTCACGGCGATCAGGGCGAAAACGCCGATCGGGGCGTAGTTCATGATCATGTGGGTGACCTTGAACATGGTCTCCGACACGCCCTGGAAGGTACGCACCAGCGGCTCGCGCAGGTCGGCCTGCAGGCTCGACAGGCCCAGGCCGAACAGTACCGAGAAGAAGATGATCGGCAGCATTTCACCGCGCATCAGCGCTGCGAAGATGTTGGACGGGATCAGGTTGAGCAGTGTCTCGATGAACGCATGCTCATGCTGCACTTCGGCAGCAGTCGCTTGGTACTTGGAGATGTCGACGGTACCCAGGGTACTCATGTCGATGCCGGCACCCGGGTGGAACAGGTTGGCCAGCACCAGGCCGACGACGATGGCGATAGTCGTCACCACTTCGAAGTAGACGATGGTCTTCAGGCCGATGCTGCCCAGTTTCTTCGCGTCGCCTACCCCGGCGATGCCCACGATCAGCGACGAAATCACGATCGGGACGACGATCATCTTGATCAGGCGAATGAAGATGTCACCGGCGGGTTGGAGGACGTTACTGATCCACCAGGCCTTTTCCGCACTGAAGTGGTTCAGTAGCGCGCCGATTGCAACGCCCAGGACCAGACCGATGACGATCTGCCAGGCGAGGCTCAGTTTTGCCTTCTTCATGTCTTTACCCTTTGTTCTAGTGGTCACGGGCACCGACCGGAAAAGCGCGTAACAGAGCCGTTGGCAACGTCACGGGGAGCTTATGGTTTCCGTCCGGAGACCTCATGTAAGGACACCGCGAGCGAGCGACAGGGCGCTCGGGCCAGCGAAAAGGCGGCAACTATTGCGATGGCAGGGACTGAAATCTAATGCCGGAAGCGTATACCCCATACCGATTCGGCATACTGATCTGCGTCAAAATGAGGCACTCGCAAGTCTTTGATTTATAACGTTCGGAATCCCGAACAAGACCAAAGCGCCATATTTGGGCCGATTTGGCGGTGTTCAAAAGGGTCTTAGGTTGGCTTGTTCGACAATCCGAATGGCTGAAATGCCACTTGCGCCACGGTCGGCTTTGGCGAAAAAAATTTGATGTACGGTCGAGACAAAATGTGTCTCAGGAGGGAATTACTGAAAGGTGGAAGGAAGAAGCGAAAATGGCACCTCGGAAGCCAGGCCCGGCTGATGTATGAAAATACACGCCTGACCTGAAACTTCCGATTTTGCCTTTCCTGACCCGGCCCAATGCTGGAGGCACTCCCTGTACCCCTAGGCCACTCCGATCCTGCAACAATCAGAACAGCCCGGCCCCTTGGTCATGTGCAACCCCTCCTCGGGGCGGCGCATCATAGAAGCGTGAAATATAAAAAGGTTCCGCTTCTATTACGTGACAGTGCACGACCACTCGTCTGTAACGCTCAGTACCAGTTCGGATCGCGCTTGAGTTGCTCCTGCAACATGGCCTTCATGCCATCGTCCGGCTTACCCAACCAGCGGTACTGCGCGTGGCGGGTGGGTGACTTGTCACTCGGCAGGCCTTCGGGTACCTCCACGAGCATCCCGTAAGCATCGTCCTTGTCCCAACTGAACGCCACGACCAGGCGTTTGTACGTGCACTTGTCCTGAGACTCGCACAATGGCCCGACCAGGTACTGGTCGCCATCCTCGGTCACTGCCGACATCTGCTCCTGGGCGCTGCCAGTCAGGTTGATCACCCATTCTGGCAGGCGTTCCTCGCCTTTGAGCGCGTCCTGCCAGGTTTCCCGGTATTCAGGGTCCGAGCCGAGCAACTGGTCGACCCGAACCTGGCCGTCATTGGCCGCCATCGCCGCTGTGCTACCGCCCAACAGCAGGGCGGCAGCCAAGGCTTTGCAAAGCTTCCTGCTCATCTTCAACCTCGACCACGTCCAAAGAAGAAGGAGGCTACGAACAGGACCAGGAAGACAATGAACAGGATCTTCGCGATACCCGTAGCGGCGCCAGCGATACCACCGAAGCCCAATACGGCGGCGACAATGGCGATGATGAGGAAAGTGATAGCCCAACTCAGCATGATGCTTCTCCTTTCTTTTTTGAAATCGATCCGGTCGGTGTTGAACGGCAGCGTCCTAGAACACCCAGCGTTGCTGAGGCACGACGTTTTCAACGGTGGCCGGCGAGGCGTTGGCCGAAGGCAGCGGTTCGGCTGCCTTTACCAATGTGTTGGCACGAGTCGCCTGAATCTGCGTCAGCAGCGCAGTCTGCGCTGCAACTTGCTCGGCCAGTCGCGCGGTCTGCCAGCTGTAATAGAAGAGGCCTGCGGCCAATGTCATCAACAGCGCCATCCCGAGCAACAGGAACTGGCGCATGGGCAGTGCGGCGATCTGCGAGCGGTTGACGGATTGGCGGTTCATGCCGGCTTCTCCTGCTGTAATTTTTCTATTCAAACCTGAACAGGTAATTGCAGCCTGCATGCCAGCCTTTCGATTTAAATAAAACCCTTATAAATCAATATTTTAGATAACGGCCTAGTAACGTGAAAGGACGTATCCTGCACGATGCCCTCCCTGGCGTCGTGCGAATTGCACGATTCAACCTTCTACCTTGGTCGCCACCTTGAGCAAGTCGGCATCCACACCGCGTACACCGATGATTTGCCGGGCGACCTCGACCGCAATGCTTTTCTGCTCACTGCTGACCACCTCGCCCGACAGCCGCACCATGCCGTCAGTACTGGCCACCTTGATATTCAGGCCATCCAGGTTGCGGCTGAAACGGAAGCTGTTTTGAATCTTGTCGACCACCCAGCCGTCACTGGGCTGCGGCCCCGTGGGCACGCCGACCGGCGTTTCACGTGCCTTGGCCATTGCCGCGGTATCCAGGCTGACCAGGTTGTTGACCAAGTGCACGCCATCGGTGGTGCGTGCCACCACGCCCGCCAGCTCCTTGGCTTCGGCGCTGTCGACCTTGCCACGCAGGGTCACCACGCCCTCACTGCTCTGCACCTCGATGGCCGCCTTTTCCGTCGTGCGGCTCCATAGCAACCGTGCACGGATCACGGCTGCCAAGGTGGCATCCTCCAGGCGCTGGGCGTACGCGCGCAATTCAAGCGGGCGCTCGACCAGCCCGGCATTGACCCGCAACTGGTTATCCACCTGCTCGATACCCCGCGTGGCTTCGGCTACATGCTCGGCCAACTGGCGCTCGACCTCGTTCTCGACCTCACCCGTCAGGCGTGCGCGTTGCTGCTCGACCTGCACCTCGATGCGAAACGGGTTGAGCATACGGTTGAGCGCCAGCGCTGTTTGCAGAGAGCCTTCGAGGCGCGCGTCCTGAAGCGGGTCGGCGAACACGGGTGCGCAAGTGGACAGCAAACTGGCGGTCAACACGGCCGTTCGAATGGAAAAGGGCATGACAGCACTCCTTTTGTAGGCAAAATCAGAAAATCGTCGCAACCAATGTGCCAGCCCACCGCTCTAAGAAAATCATCGAGATATCACGGCTTCACGGCAGTATTTGGCCATTGGCTAGCATGCAAAGGACAGAATCCTTCAGAATTGACCATGCAACTTGCCCGATTTTTCCCACACTAAATGAAGATCTATCCCAAAGGAGCGCAGGAAATGGAATCAGCCCAGGACAAGCAAGGCCGCATTTTGCTGGTCGATGACGAGTCCGCGATCCTGCGCACCTTCCGCTACTGCCTCGAAGACGAAGGCTACAACGTGGCCACGGCCAACAGCGCCGCCCAGGCTGATGCCTTGCTGCAGCGCCAGGTATTCGACCTGTGCTTCCTCGACCTGCGCCTGGGCGAGGACAACGGCCTGGATGTGCTGGCCCAGATGCGCATCCAGGCGCCGTGGATGCGGGTGGTGATCGTTACCGCGCATTCGGCGATCGACACCGCGGTCGATGCCATCCAGGCCGGTGCCGCCGATTACCTGGTCAAACCTTGCAGCCCCGACCAGCTGCGCCTGGCTACCGCCAAGCAGCTGGAAGTTCGCCAGCTGTCGGCGCGCCTGGAAGCCTTGGAAGGCGAGGTGCGCAAGCCCAAGGACGGCCTCGACTCGCACAGCCCGGCGATGATGGCTGTACTGGAAACTGCGCGCCAGGTGGCCACCACCGATGCCAACATCCTCATCCTGGGTGAGTCGGGTACCGGCAAGGGCGAACTGGCCCGCGCCATTCACAGCTGGAGCAAGCGCGCCCGCAAGTCCTGCGTGACCATCAACTGCCCGTCGCTGAATGCCGAACTGATGGAAAGCGAGCTGTTCGGCCATACCCGGGGCGCCTTCACCGGCGCAAGCGAGAGTACGCTGGGCCGCGTCAGCCAGGCCGACGGCGGCACGCTGTTCCTCGATGAAATCGGTGATTTCCCCCTGACCTTGCAGCCCAAGTTGCTGCGTTTCATCCAGGATAAAGAGTACGAACGGGTCGGCGACCCGGTGACCCGCCGCGCCGATGTGCGCATCCTTGCGGCAACCAACCTGAACCTGGAAGAGATGGTCCGCGAAAGCCGTTTCCGCGAAGACCTGCTGTACCGCCTCAACGTCATCACCCTGCACTTGCCGCCGCTGCGCGAGCGCAGTGAGGACATCCTGACCTTGGCCGACCGCTTTCTCGCCCGTTTCGTCAAGGAATACGCACGCCCGGCGCGGGGCTTCAGCGAAGAAGCCCGCGCCGCGCTGCTCAACTACCGATGGCCGGGCAATATCCGCGAGCTGCGCAACGTGGTCGAACGTGCCAGCATCATCTGCCCGCAGGAGCGCGTGGAAATCAGCCACCTGGGCATGGGCGAGCAACCGGCGGGCTCAGCGCCGCGGGTGGGTGCGGCGCTGAGCCTGGATGAACTGGAACGCGCGCATATCGGCGCAGTGCTGGCCGCCAGCGACACACTCGACCAAGCCGCCAAGACCTTGGGCATCGATGCCTCGACCCTGTACCGCAAGCGTAAGCAGTACAACTTATGAGATGGCAAATGAAGCTGCGCACGCGGCTTTTCCTGAGCATTTCGGCGCTGGTGACCGTCGCCCTGCTGGGCCTGATGCTGGGCCTTTTCAGCGTGCTGCAGATGGCCACGGTTCAACAACAGTCGGTACGCGACACCACCCACGCCCTGGAAGTTGGCCTGAAACTGCGGCAGAACCTGGGCGAACAACTGACGTTGATCCTCGACGAAGACACCGCCCCGCAAAGCTTGCTAGCGCTGCAGGACAATTTCCAGACCCTGCTCAACCAGGGCCTGGAAAGCGGCGGCGAGCGCACCGGCTTCAGCAAGGCCAGCAGCAACTACCAGACGTTCCTTCAGGCCTACCGCGACAGCCCGGCGCCGGCCCGCAGCATGGGCATCGATCAGCCGCTGGGGGCTGCCTTCAATCAAGTCCGCACCGACCTGATCGACTCCCACAAGCAGGCCCTCGACCACATCACCCGCAGCGAAGAACACAGCCGTGACCGCGCCTTGCTGGTCAGCGGCGTGCTGGGCCTGATGGGCCTGGTGGTGCTGGTACTGGGTTTCATTACGGCGCACAACATTGCCCGACGCTTCGGCCAACCCATCGAAGCCCTGGCCAAGGCCGCGGACCAACTGGGGCGGGGCGACTTCGACGTCACCTTGCCGGTGACCCAGGCCATCGAACTCAATCAGCTGACCCGGCGCTTCGGACTGATGGCCGACGCCCTGCGCAAACACCAGGCAACGAATGTCGATGAACTGCTGGCTGGCCAGCAACGCCTGCAGGCCGTGCTCGACAGCATCGATGACGGCTTGCTCATCATCGACCGCCAAGGCCAGCTCGAGCACCTCAACCCGGTTGCCCAGCGCCAGCTCGGCTGGAGTAACAGTCGCGTCGGCAGCACCCTGGCCGAAGCCCTGCAACGCCCAGAGCTGGAGCAGCAGCTGCGCCAGGTGTTGCGGGGCGGCAGCCTGGATCGCCCGCCTGACGACCTGAGCATCGAGGTCGAGGACGAGTCACGCTTGCTCACCTACAGCCTGACCCCGGTCAGCCATCCGCAAGGGCCGATTCTTGGCGCAGTGATGGTGCTG
The DNA here is from genome assembly GCF_044744955.1 of Pseudomonas sp. NPDC087185. Lineage (NCBI taxonomy): Bacteria > Pseudomonadati > Pseudomonadota > Gammaproteobacteria > Pseudomonadales > Pseudomonadaceae > Pseudomonas > Pseudomonas sp. NPDC087185. The sequence goes on from NZ_JBIUZK010000004.1 coordinate 31,648, forward strand.
CACGATGTCACCGAGCAGCGCGCCTTCGAGCGGGTGCGCAGCGAGTTCGTGCTGCGGGCCTCGCATGAACTGCGCACGCCGGTCACCGGCATGCACATGGCCTTCGGCTTGCTGCGCGAACGCGTGAAATTCCCCGCCGAGGCGCGTGAGAACGACCTGCTCGAAACCATCGGCGAAGAAATGCAGCGCCTGACCCAGTTGATCAACGACCTGCTCAACTTCTCGCGCTACCAAAGCGGGCTGCAAAAGCTAGAGCTCGCCCCGTGCGCCATCGACCAGTTGCTCGAACGTGCCCAGACGCGCTTCAGCGAACAGGCCTCAGTCAAGCAGATCGACCTGATCATGGCGCTGGAGCCACCGCTGCCACGCATTCAGGCCGATATCGCCCAACTCGACCGCGTGCTCGACAACCTGCTGCACAACGCCATTCGCCATACCCCCAACGGTGGTCGCATCCGCCTGCATGCCAGGCGTCATGCGGAGCGGGTGATCATCAGTGTCGAGGACAACGGCGAGGGCATTGCGTACGGGCAGCAGGGGCGCATCTTCGAGCCCTTCGTGCAGGTCGGGCGTAAGAAAGGTGGGGCCGGGTTGGGCCTGGCGTTGTGCAAGGAGATCGTGCAACTGCACGGCGGGCGCATGGGGGTGTTCTCCCGGCCAGGGCAGGGCACGCAGTTCTACATGGCATTGCCGGTCTGACGCTGAGCACGGCCAGCTTCCACAAGACGACAGTTGCTCCCACAGGGAAATACGTTGCCCTTGAGGGTCAATCAGGGCTCATCATCGATACGCTGCCGGCGCACCTGCCGCCCACGCGTCACCAGCTCGACGAACTGCCGGGCATTGAGCGGATGGGCGAACAGCCAGCCCTGGCCATAGTTGACGCCCTCGCTGTTGAGCAGTACCGCCTGCGCTTCGCATTCGATGCCCTCGGCGATCACCCGCAGATGCAGGTCATGGGCCATGCGAATGATATGCGGGGCCACGCCACTGCTGGCGGCATCATGCCCCAGTGCGTCGATGAAAGCCTTGTCGATTTTCAGGCAGTCCACCGGCAGGGTTTGCAGGTAGGCCAGGCTGCAGTAGCCAGTGCCGAAGTCATCGATCAACACCTGGTGCCCCACCGAACGCAGGGCCTGCAGGTTGTCACGGGCTACCACCACGTCGATCAGCCCGCGCTCGGTGACTTCGAAGGCGATCTGGCTGGCCGCTACCCGGTGCAGCGCCAGCAGCCGTGCCGCGACCCGGCCAATGCGCGGCACCATGACATCACAGGCGGCGAGGTTCACCGAGATATACAGGTTGCGGTGCGAGCGCAGTAGCTGGCCCAGTTGTTCCAGCACACGCTGCAGCACAAAATCGGTGATCTGGCGAATCTGCCCGGTGTTTTCCGCCAGCGGGATGAACAAATCTGGGCTGGTCAGTGTGCCATCCGGGCGCCGCCAGCGCACCAGGGCCTCTGCCCCCACGCAGCGCCGGCTGTCGAGCTCCATGATCGGCTGGTACAGCACCTGCAATTCGCCGCGGCGCAGTGCATTTTGCAGCTCCGAGCTCATGGAGCGGCGTTGCAGGATCAGCTGCAGCACCAGCCAGCCGATGCAGCAGGCCGCCAGCACGCTTCCGGGGAACAGCAGCCAGAGCATGCCATTCATCCGCAGCGGCAGGCTGGCACGCGGGGCGATCAGCACCAGTTGGTAGTCCGGCGATTTGGTCGGCATGCGGTACACAAGGCGGTCACGCAGTTCAAAGAGTGAACCCTGGCTGGGCGGCGGCCAGTCGGTAGCCGGAGGCCAAGGTTGCGGCGGGCCCAGCACAGGGATCGCCCGAGCACCATTGTCGAGCACCACCAGCAAGCTGCCTCCCGGCGGCAGGTCGACCACATCGGTGAGATGACCGCGCGAGGTCGAAACGAGGAAGTTGCCCCGGGCAAGCATCAACGCCGCGAGGTTCTCGTTGGGTTCGGTCGTGGTGTTGAGCCAGTAGCTGTAGGTCGGCCCCTGGATATCCGGAGCCCGCGTGGGCACGAACGCCCTGGCCCCGCCGCGGTTGGAGCAGGCGACACTGGCATCGACATAAGCTGCTTCATAGATGAAGCGTGAGCCTAGCCCGACCTGCTGCAGTTCGGCCAGCATCGCCGGGCTGCAACCACGCAGCGGCTGTGCCTGCAAATCATCGACGCCCTCACGCAACTGGCCGAAAACCTGTTCGAGGCGGTCGAGAAAGCGCTCGCCCTGGGCATTCATCTGCGCGCTCTCGCTCTGCTTCATCTGCTGCAGGGCGATACCGATGCTGGCGGTCAGCAACACCGCGGCGCTGGCCAACGCTGCCAAGGAGGCCAGCATCCAGGGGCGGTAAAAAAATTGGCGCAGAGCAGTTATCAGGGACGACATGGGCAGCATCCAGTTGATTAACAAGGTATAGCAACTGGAATGAGAATCGCCACGGTCGTTTGACGAATGACCTTATCGCATGCTGTTAAGCACCTGCAGCATGGCCGCTGTCTGGGCATCCGGTGTGCCGTCGAAGCGCTGGGGCCGGAAGCGCATCTGGAAGGCCGCGATCACGTGGCGGGTGGCGACATCCAACTGCCCGGTCTGCTCGACCGCATAGCCGAAGCGAGCCAGTGCTTGCTGGTACCAGCCGATGCTCGGCGGATTGACGTTGAAGTACGCCTGCTGACGCGCCACGGCATTGGCATCGGGCCAGATGCCAAGCCCCGCATCGGCCAGGCGCTTCCACGGGAACAGGGGGCCGGGATCGAGTTTGCGCAAAGGGGCGATGTCGCTGTGGCCGATGATGTAGCGCGGGTTGATGTTGTTACGCTTGACGATATCCTTCAGCAGCGCAATCAACGACTGGATCTGCGCTTCGCTGTAGGGATACCAGACGCGGCCATTGGGGGTGGTGTCGAAGCCTGGGTTGACGATCTCGATGCCGATGGAGCTTGAGTTCAGCCAGGTACGCCCATCCCATTGGCTGTCGCCGGCATGCCAGGCGCGACGGCTCTCGTCGACCAGCTGGTAGACCGTGGCCGGGCCATCGCCGATCAGGTAATGCGCACTGACCTCACCCTGGGTGAGCAGCGCCAGCGAGCGCTCCAGGGAGGCGTTGGTGTAATGCAGGACTACGAACTGGATGCGGTTGTCTTGGTTGGCCGAGGGGTGGTTGCGATCGATCCGCAGGCCGGTCGAGCAGCCGGCCAGGACGATCAGCAAAAATGCAGAAAACAACGCTTTCATGGGAGGAGCCAGGGTGGTTTGCCAGTAACGCATTAGCATAACGTATGCGCACCCAGCCCACCCGTTCAGCTTTGTTCCACGCGGTTACGGCCCAGGTCCTTAGCCCGATACAGCGCCGCATCGGCACGCTTGAGCACCTGGTCACCACGCTCGCCTGAGCGGAATGTGCCCAAGCCGATGGACGCGGTGATCACCACCCGCTCACCCTTGAAGTGGAACGGGCAGGCCTCGATGGCAGCGCGCAGCACTTCGGCGACCTGAGCAGCGGCGGCCGGTGATGTCTGCGGCAGTAACAGAACAAATTCTTCCCCACCAAACCGGGCGATGAAGTCGCGCGCACGCAGGCGCTTGCGCAGTTGGTCGGCAACGATCTTCAACACCTTGTCGCCAGCCAGATGGCCATAACCGTCATTGATGCGCTTGAAGTGGTCCAGGTCGAGAATCGCCATTGCCAAGTGGCCACCGTTCTCCTGCCAGTCAAGCATTTCGCGCTCGACCTGCTCGGTCCAGGCCGCCCGGTTGGGCAGGCCGGTCAGCGGGTCGATCAGGGCCTTCTGCCGCTGTTCCTCAAGGTGCTCGCGGTAACCGAGGGCCTCCTGCTCCATGCTCGCTACCCGCTCGGCCAACCCTTGCAGGCGCCCGGCAAGCTCCTGCTCGCGGCGGTCACGCGCATGCTGGTGCTCGTCCATCGTCCCCAGCAGCCCTTCCAGGCGGTTTTCCAGAATGTGCTTGAGGCTGTCCACATCGGCCGCGCCCTGCACGCTGCTCTGCAGGCCATCGACCTGTTCACGCAACTGGCTGTCCAGCTCACGGGCGGCGGTAGTGTTGTCGGCATGCCCGGCGCTGGCTTCAAGCAGGTGGCTCTGGAAGCCTTCAAGGCGCTCGTTGAGTTGCTGCAGATAGGTCTCGAATTCATGCTGGCCACTGTCGGTGATCGCCAGCATGAGCACGGCCAGGTCATCGAGGACCGGGATCAGCTCGTACCAGTTCAGCCCGCGTGCGACGCGCTCGCGCATCTCCAGCGCCTGGGCTTTGTGGCGCTCCGGCAGGCTGAGGTCATCAAGCAGGCCGATCAGGGTTTGCTCGATGTGCGCGGCAACCTGGCTGTAGGGCGGTTCGACCGCGTCGGGAAGCGAGTAGGGGCCGTCTTCGCCGAAGGTTTCCTCGAGGGGCACCAGCGCGTCAGGTTGGGCTGGCGGCTCATCGGGCTGACTAGGCGGCTCTGGCTCGGCTGCCCAAGGCAGCGGCTTATCGGTATGTGCAGGTGCCGCCTCGAGGGCTTCGACATGGGCCGACGGCTGCGGCTCGGGCTCGGCGTCTACGATTACCGGCAGCTCGACAACGGGGGTTTCTGGCGCTTCAGTGGCGTGCTCAGCAACGGCTGGCTCTGCCAGCGGGCGCAATTCGTCGACATCCCGTGGCGGCAAGTCCACCAGCACGGGCCCATCCGGCAGTGGCTGCGGTTCAGCCTGTGCGACTGCCGGCACAGGTGCCGGTTCTGGTGCAGTTTCAGCCTGCTGCTCGCTGTCACGATTACCAAACAAGCGCTGCAAGAAGCCCGGCCTGGCGTCTTCATCCGGCCTGTCCAACGACGAAAGCGCGCGCCCCTGCAGCCCGCTGAGCTCACCCAGCAGTGGTGGTAATTCGCGCGATTGGCTGACCCCACCATCAAGCTTCTTCGCCAGTTTTTTCAGCGGGCGCGAAACTTCCCCCGGCAGCGGCAGGCTTTGCAGTTGGGTAACCAGCGCGGTCAGCGCATCGCTGACCTGAGTCATGCGGGTTTCGCGGCGCTGCTCGGAATCCAGCACGGCCTGTTCCAGGCGCGGGATCAACCCGGCCAGGCCGGCGTCCATATTGTCGCTGCGGATGACCTCGCGCATTTCCTTCATGCACTGGTCCACCACCTTGTCGCTGCCTTCAGCGGCCAAGGTACTGCGCACCAGGCCTCGGCGCAGCAGGTCGAGGCGCGCATTCCAGCGACGTTCGAGCTTTTCCTGCTGTTCGATGCTTTTAAGGTATTTTTCTTTCCAGCGCTCGGCTTCTTCGGTCATGCCTGGATCCGCGACGGGTGATGCATCTATTTATTGGGCTGTAATGACACGCTGTCGGCGCGCTGCTCGAACACTTGAGGGCTCGGCTACACGCCTGCTGATCTAACTCAAGACCGGCAGCGTATCCACAGTCAGTGCATCAGGCAATCGGATCTCTACGGCAACCGGAAGATGGTCGGAAATCGGCTGCGCCAGCACCTCGACGCGTTCCAGGGTCAGGCTTGGGCTGAGCAGGATATGGTCCAGGCAACGTTGCGGGCGCCAGCTGGGAAACGTGGCTTCGACCTGGGGTGCGATCAGGCCCAGATCGCGCAGGGGAGAGTGGTCGAGCAGGTCGTTGGCATGGGTGTTCATGTCGCCCATCAACACCTGATGGCGATAGCCGCCAATCAGCTCACGAATGTAGGCCAGTTGGCGAGCGCGGGTCTTGGCACCGAGCGCCAGGTGCATCATGACCACGATCAGCGCATCCTCGCCCTCGCCGAAGCGCACAAGGATCGCGCCGCGTCCAGCAGGGCCCGGCAACGGGTGGTCTTCAAGCAGTTGCGGCTTGAGGCGGCTGAGCACGCCATTGCTGTGCTGGGCAAAGCGCCCGAGGTTGCGGTTGAGCTGCTGGTACCAGTAGGGGAAGCCGCCCAGATGGGCCAGGTGCTCCACCTGATTGACGTAGCCCGAGCGCAGGCTGCCGCCGTCGACCTCCTGCAGGGCCACCAGGTCGAAGTCGCTGAGCAGGTCGCCGATTTTCTGCAGGTTGCCGGCACGCCCGGTGTGTGGCAGCAGATGCTGCCAGCTGCGGGTCAGGTAATGGCGATAACGCTCGGTACTGATGCCGACCTGAATATTGAAGCTCAGCAGCCGCAGGCGACCATCTTCCGGCAGGCCGTTGGCCTGCAGAAGGTGCTCGTTGACCTGCGGCTCATGCAGGCCAATGCCACGCGCGGTTCTGAAGCGGCGCATGGGGTTCGCCGCTTACTTAGCGGCGCGCTCCTTCTCGATCAGCTGGTCGGCAACGTTCAGCACGCCTTCCGGGCCTTGAGCGGTGCCAAGGTCGAAGCGGTACTTGCCGTTGACGACCATGCTCGGTACGCCGGTGATTTCGTACTTCTTCGCCAGTTCCTTGGCCTGGTTGACCTGGCCTTTGATGGCGAAGGAGTTGAAGGTGGCGAGGAACTTGTCCTTGTCCACGCCTTGAGTGGCGAGGAAGTCGGCCATCTCGTCAGGTTTGGTCAGGCGCATGCGCTTGTTCTGAATGGCATCGAACACTGCCGCGTGAACCTTGTGCTCCACACCCATGGCTTCGAGGGTCAGGAACATCTGGCCGTGGGCATCCCACGGGCCGCCGAACATGGCAGGCACGCGCTTGAAGTTGACGTCCTTGGGCAGCTTCTCGACCCATGGGTTGATCACCGGCTCGAAGTGGTAGCAGTGAGGGCAGCCGTACCAGAACAGCTCGACCACTTCGATCTTGCCAGGGACGGATACCGGAACAGGGTTGCTCAGCTCGAGGTATTCCTTGCCGGCCGTAGCAGGCTCCGCAGCCTGAACGGCGGCCATACCGAATACGCTGGCGGCGACCAGCGCAGCGCTGAGAATCAGTTTACGCATGCTTTACTCCTGAGCAGTCATTGGTCGCCTCGACGCGACCTGTATTGAGACAGGTCGGGAAGGGCCCGAGTTCTGTAGTGTACCGGCTGCGGACTGAAAAAAGGGCGGTCCGCGCCGCCCTTTCATCTTTAGCGTGCAGCATTAACCGAATGTTAATGCAGGCCCTGGATGTAGCTGGCCAACGCTTCGATGTCGTGGTTGCTCAGCTTGCCGGCAATGGTGCGCATGGTCATCGCGTCACCGTCGTTGGTGCGGTTGCCTTCGCGGAAGTCCGTGAGTTGCTTGGTCACGTACTGCGAGTGCTGCCCGCCCAGGTGCGGGAAACCGGCGAGGGCGATGCCGGCGCCATTGGGCGAGTGGCAGCCGGTACAGGCGGGCATGCCTTTTTCCAGGTCGCCGCCGTTGAACAAGGCACGGCCACGTTCGACCAGCTTGGGATCGGCGGCGCCAACGCTGCCTTTCTGGCTGGAGAAGTAGGCGGCAATGTCGGCGAGGTCCTGATCATTGAAATTGGCCAGCATGCCGGTCATCTCCAGCACGACGCGCTTGCCCGACTTGATTTCGTGCAGTTGTTTTTCCAGGTAACGCTGGCCCTGGCCGGCCAGTTTCGGGAAGTTCGGCGCCAGGCTATTGCCGTCGGGGTTGTGGCAGGCACCACAGACGGCAGTCTTGGCCTGGCCGGCGGCGGCATCGCCTTTGATAGGTTCCGCAGCAGTGGCCGCACCTGCGACACCCATGGTCAACAGCAGACTCACGACTAGTTTGTTCATCAGCTAATCCAACACGGCTAAGGGTGAAATGTTATGTATCGGGACTGCCGCTCATCCAAAGGATGACCAAACGGTAGTCCTCGGCACTGCAGTCCATGCACAATCCACGCGGCGGCATAGCCTTGAAACCCTGAGTCACATGCGCCATGAGTACCTCCATGCCTTGCGCCAGCCTTGGCTCCCAGGCTGCCCGGTCACCCCTCTTGGGCGCCTGTGGCAACTGCCCGGCGTGACAGGCCGCACACGTGCGGTTGTACAACGCCTCGGGATCCTGTGTAGCCTGTGCGCTGAAAAACGGCAGGAACATACCGACAGCTAGCAGCCATTTCGCCATGCGGAACGACCTGACAGGGTTGGGGGACGCGCTGCGTTCTGATGCGCGAGCTATTGTTCGACACCCCATGCCCATTCTCCTTCGCTGGGATAATGAGCACACAAAAACTGGGGCATTATATACTTCCGCCATCCAAACGGAAACGACACCGCTTGCCAGCCTAGGCTTTGGCAACACCCACATCGGATATCCCATGCAAGTCAAGAACCCCATCCTCGGCCTCTGCCAGAAAGCCACATTCGCCCTCAGCGCTGCCAAGGTCGAACAATGCCCGGACGACCAGGGTTACGAGGTGGCTTTCGCCGGCCGTTCCAACGCCGGCAAATCCAGCGCCCTCAACACCCTGACTCATGCCAGCCTGGCGCGTACCTCGAAAACCCCAGGGCGCACCCAGCTGTTGAATTTCTTCAGTCTGGACGATGAACGGCGATTGGTCGACCTGCCGGGCTACGGATATGCAAAAGTCCCGATCCCGCTCAAGCAGCACTGGCAGCGCCACCTGGAGGCCTACCTGGGCAGCCGCGAGTGCCTGCGCGGCGTGATCCTGATGATGGACGTGCGCCACCCGATGACCGACTTCGACAAGATGATGCTCGACTGGGCCCGCGCCAGCGGCATGCCGATGCACATCCTGCTGACCAAGGCCGACAAGCTGACCCATGGCGCTGGCAAGAACACCCTGCTCAAGGTGCAGTCGGAAATCCGCAAGGGTTGGGGGGATGGCGTGACCATCCAGCTGTTCTCTGCACCCAAGCGTTTGGGGCTCGAAGAGGCCTACCGCGTGCTGGCGGGTTGGATGGAGCTGGAAGACAAGCCAGCAGCCTGAGGGCATGACCTGTTGCCTGTGGGAGCGGGCTTGCCCACAGGCCCGAGGTCAAATTCCGGGCAAAAAAAACCCCGGACTTCGTATGGGGAGGGGGAAGTTCGGGGTCCAAGTCTGGACCGCTAGGGCGGGGTCCAGGTATCTGCCAACACTTAACACAACATAGGAGCATCGAAGGGCTTCACCAGCCATTCAGTTACTCTGAGTTCCACTTCACCGTTTTAGTTCCGAAGCCCTCAAAACTATTTGCGATAGTTTCATGAAACCGTAGAACTAATAGCATCGAGCCATGCCAGGATCCGCGTCGCTACGTCGCAGATCCTACACAGGTTTCGCAGCTCAATCAGTGAGCTTCGTCCCAATTCGAGCCAACACCCACTTCAACCAGCAGCGGCACATCCAGTTGCGCGGCACGGCTCATGTGCGTGCGGATTTCATCTTTCACCTGCTCGAGCAGGTCTTCACGCACTTCGAGCACCAGTTCATCGTGCACTTGCAGGATCACCCGGGCGTCCAGCCCGCTCTCGCTCAGCCAGTTGTCCACGTTGACCATCGCCCGCTTGATGATGTCGGCGGCGGTACCCTGCATCGGCGCGTTGATCGCCGTGCGCTCGGCGCCCTTACGCAGGGCCGGGTTCTTCGCGTTGATGTCCGGCAGGTACAGGCGGCGGCCGAACAGGGTCTCGACGAAACCTTGCTCGGCGGCCTGGGCGCGGGTGCGCTCCATGTAGGCCAGCACGCCTGGGTAACGGGCGAAGTAGCGGTCGATGTAATCCTGCGACTGCTTGCGATCGACGCCGATCTGCTTGGCCAGGCCAAAGGCGCTCATGCCGTAGATCAGGCCGAAGTTGATGGCCTTGGCGCTGCGGCGCTGGTCGGTGGTGACCGCTTCCAGGGCCACGCCGAACACTTCTGCGGCAGTGGCGCGGTGCACGTCCAGGTCATTGCGGAAGGCGTGCAGCAAGCCTTCATCCTTGGCCAGGTGGGCCATGATACGCAGCTCGATCTGCGAATAGTCCGCCGCCAGCAGCTTGTAGCCTGGGCTGGCGACAAAGGCCTGGCGAATGCGCCGGCCCTCGGCGGTGCGGATAGGAATGTTCTGCAGGTTCGGGTCGCTCGACGACAAACGCCCGGTGGCAGCCACGGCCTGCTGGTAAGACGTGTGGATGCGCCCAGTGCGCGGGTTGATCTGCCCCGGTAGCTTGTCGGTGTAGGTGCTCTTGAGCTTGCTCAGGCTGCGGTACTGCATCAGTACCTCGGGCAGCGGGTAGCCTTGTTCGGCCAGTTCGTCGAGTACCGCTTCGGCCGTCGACGGCTGCCCCTTGGCGGTCTTGCTCAGCACGGGCATGCCGAGCTTGTCGTAAAGGATCGAGCCTAGCTGCTTGGGCGAGCCAAGGTTGAATACTTCGCCAGCCAGCTCGTAGGCGCGGCGCTCGAGGTCGGCCATTTTCACGCCCAGCTCACCGCTTTGCACCTGCAGCAACGCAGCATCGACCAGCGCACCCTGGCGCTCGATCTTGGCCAGCACCGGCACCAGCGGCATCTCGATGTCCATCAGCACCGGCTGCACGCTCGGCGTCTGCGCCAGGCGGGCCTGCAGGGCCTGGTGCAGGCGCAGGGTGATGTCGGCATCCTCGGCCGCGTACGGGCCGGCCTTGTCCAGGTGAATCTGGTTGAAGGTCAGCTGCTTGGCGCCCTTGCCGGCGATGTCCTCGAACGAGATGGTGGCGTGGTCGAGGTACTTCTGCGCCAGGCTGTCCATGTCGTGACGGGTGGCGGTGGAGTTGAGCACGTACGACTCGAGCATGGTGTCGTAGGCCACGCCCTGCATCTGGATGGCCGGCGAGCCATTGGCGAGGATGTTGATGTCGTACTTGGCGTTCTGCCCGACCTTGGCCTTGGCCGAGTCTTCCAGCAGCGGCTTCAGGGCCAGCAGCACGGCTTCACGGTCCAGTTGAACAGGAGCCCCTTCGTAGTCGTGGGCCAACGGTACATAGGCCGCTTCATGGGCTTGTACAGCGAAGGACAGGCCAACCAGTTGCGCCTGTTGCGCATCCAGGCTGGTGGTCTCGGTGTCGAAGGCGAACAGCGGCGCCTGGCGCAGCTTTTCGAGCCAGGCATCAAAGCGTGCCTGGTCGAGAATGGTCTCGTACTTCGGCTCGACCTTTTCCGCAGGCGCCTCGGCCGGGGCAATCTCAGCGCCAGCCCTGGCGGCGTCGCGCTGTACGTCGGCAACCCAGCTTTTGAATTCCATTTCGTTGTACAGCGCCAGCAGCGCTTCGTGGTCTGGCTCGCCACACACCAGCGCATCCACTTCGATATCCAGCGGCACGTCGAGCTTGATGGTCGCCAGCTCGTAGGACAGGAACGCCGCGTCGCGGTGCTCTTCCAGCTTGGCCGGCAGGGTCTTGGCGCCACGGATGGCCAGCGTCGGCACCTTGTCGAGGTTGGCGTACAGGTCGCTCAGGCCACCGCCGATACCCGTCAGCAAGCCTACTGCGGTTTTTTCGCCAACACCGGGTACGCCCGGGATGTTGTCGACCTTGTCGCCCATCAGGGCAAGGAAATCGATGATGTGTTCCGGGCCAACGCCGAATTTCTCGTGCACGCCAGCGACGTCCATCACGCTGCCGGTCATGGTGTTGACCAGTGTTACGTGGCCGTCCACCAACTGCGCCATGTCCTTGTCACCGGTCGAGATGATGACTGGCCGCCCCTGGGCTGCACTGCTGCGCGCCAGGGTACCGATCACGTCGTCGGCCTCTACGCCTTCGACGCACAGCAGCGGGTAGCCCAGCGCCTTGACGCTAGCGTGCAGCGGCTCGACCTGCACACGCAGGTCGTCCGGCATGCTTGGGCGGTTGGCTTTGTACTCGGCGAACATGGCATCGCGGAAGGTGCCGCCCTTGGCGTCGAAGACCACCGCGAACAGGCTGTCGGGGTATTGCTTGCGCAGGCTCTTGAGCATGTTCAGCACACCCTTGACCGCGCCGGTGGGCATGCCCTTGGAGGTGGTCAACGGCGGCAGCGCGTGGAAGGCGCGGTAGAGGTAGGAGGAACCGTCCACCAGGACGAGGGGCGCTTGGCTCATGAGCAGAATCAACCTTTTCGGCGGGTCCGGAGCTAGAATAGCCGGATCAATGACGACAAAGGGACAAGGTTATCATGCGTACACTCAATCGCCTGTTACTGCTCGGCCTGATGGCAACCATGCCAGTCGTCACCCTGGCGGCGGAAGACGCCCCCTCGGCAGATCCCGAGGTGACCATTCGCACGGAAGGCGATAAAACCATCCAGGAATACCGCCAGAACGGCTTCCTGTATGCGATCAAGATCACGCCGAAAAACGGCAAGCCTTATTTTCTGGTACGCGCCGATGGCTCTGATGGCAATTTCATTCGTTCCGACCAACCGGACATGCTGATTCCGTCCTGGAAGATCTTCGAGTGGTAATCTGACGCGTATCTCCACATCAACCTGGCACTTCCCGGCGGAAGTGCCCGTATGGGCATTTTTTCATCATGTCAGTCTTCACCCCCGTGACCCGGCCTGAGCTGGAAACTTTTCTGGCGCCGTACCAGCTGGGCCGTCTGCTCGACTTCCAGGGCATTGCCGCCGGCACCGAAAACAGCAATTTCTTCGTCAGCCTCGAACAGGGGGAGTTCGTGCTGACGCTGATCGAGCGCGGGCCCAGCGAGGACATGCCGTTCTTCATCGAGCTGCTCGACACCCTGCACGCCGCCGACATGCCGGTGCCGTACGCCATCCGTGACCGGGACGGCAACGGCCTGCGCGAGCTGTGCGGCAAGCCGGCGCTGCTGCAGCCGCGGCTGTCTGGCAAACATATCAAGGCGCCGAACAACCAGCACTGCGCCCAGGTCGGCGAGTTGCTGGCGCACATCCACCTGGCCACCCGGGGCAAGGTCATTGAGCGCAAGACCGACCGCGGCCTGGACTGGATGCTGGCCTCCGGCGCCGAGCTGATGCCGCGCCTCACCGCCGAACAGGCCGCGCTGCTGCAGCCGGCACTGGACGAGATCACCGCGCACAAGGCGCAGATCCTGGCCTTGCCACGGGCCAACCTGCATGCCGATCTGTTCCGTGACAACGTGATGTTCGAAGGCACTCACCTGACCGGCGTGATCGACTTCTACAACGCCTGCTCGGGGCCGATGCTGTATGACATCGCCATCACCGTGAACGACTGGTGCCTGGATGAACACGGCGCAATCGATGTGCCCCGTGCCCAGGCGCTGCTGGGAGCCTACGCGGCGCTGCGGCCGTTCACTGCGGCCGAAGCCGAGCTGTGGCCAGAGATGTTGCGGGTAGGGTGCGTGCGCTTCTGGCTGTCGCGCCTGATCGCAGCGGAGTCCTTTGCCGGGATGGATGTGATGATCCATGACCCGAGCGAGTTTGAAGTGCGTTTGGCGCAGCGCCAGCAGGTGGCATTGCACCTGCCGTTCGCCTTGTAACCGAGGCGGCCCCTTCGCGGGCTTGTCCCGCGAAGGGTCCAATAAAGACCCTAGAGCTGCTCCAGGCACCCAACCAGGTCACCGCCCAGTTTATCCAGCAAGCGCTCGTAGCCCTTGGCATCCACCGGGTCAGTGCCACCCAAGGCATCCAGCTCCGCCAACCGCACCGGCAACCCAGCCGTCAGCGTCTCGGCCAACCGCGGCCGCAGCGGCGGCTCGCTGAACACACACGTCTTGCCCACTTCCTGCAGGCGCTTGCGCATCGCCGCGACATGCTGCGCGCCTGGCTGCACTTCGGCCGCCACGCTGAATACGCCGGTGTGCTTCAGGCCATAGGCCGACTCGAAGTAGTCGAAAGCTTCGTGGAACACGAAGTACGGTTTGTCGGCAATCCCCGCCACCCGTGCCTTGATGCGTGCATCCAGGGCATCGAGGCGCCCGGTGAAAGCCTTCAGGTTGCTCTGGTAGCGCGCCGCATGGGCAGGGTCCGCTGCCGTCAGGTCCGCCGCCATTTTCGCCGCGATCACCCGGGCGTTCACCGACGACAGCCACAAGTGCGCATCGAGGCTGCCCGGGCGGTGATCGTGGTCATGATCGTCGTGGTCCTCACCCTCATGGGAATGGCTGTCCTCGCCGAAGTGGCGCAGCTTCATGCCCGCCAGCGACTGCACGGCCACGGTCGGTTTGCTGCGGCTGCCCAACACCCGCGGCAGGAAGCTCTCCATGTCCGGGCCGATCCAGTACAGCAGGTCGGCATCGCCGACGCGGCGCACATCGGATGGACGCAGGGCGTAATGGTGCGGCGAAGCGCCTGGGGGCAGCAGCACTTCGGGGCTGCCAACCCCATCCTGCACGGCGGCGGCAATCTGCTGCAGCGGTTTGATACTGGTCAGCACACGCACGTCGGCCTGCGCCGAGCAGGCGATGAAAGCGACAAAAAGCACAAGGAATCGGGACACGGTGAATACTCGACTCGTCAGAAACAGGTAACATAATAACGTCTCCATCCAGAACCGTCGCTGCCCATGTCCATCACGCCGCTGGCTCACCGTCCCCACGATCATTCCCATTGCGTGCACAGCGCGCTGGCCGAGGCCGAGGTGCTGTGCACCCGCCAGGGCCTGCGCCTGACGGCGCTGCGCCGGCGTGTGCTGGAGCTGGTGTGGCAGAGCCACAAGCCGCTGGGGGCGTACGACATTCTCGCCGTGCTCAGCGAGCAGGACGGCCGCCGCGCCGCGCCACCGACCGTTTATCGGGCGCTGGACTTCCTGCTGGAAAATGGCCTGGTGCACCGCATCGCCTCGCTCAACGCCTTCATTGGTTGCAGCCACCCGGAGCATGCGCACCAGGGCCAGTTCCTGATCTGCCGCGAATGCCACGTGGCCATCGAGCTGGAGCAGGACAGCATCAGCGACGCGATCATCGCCAGCGCCAAGGGCGTGGGTTTCAGCGTCGAAACGCAGACGGTGGAAATCGTCGGCCTGTGCGGCAACTGCCGGGGCGCGGCATGAGCGACGCATTGATCCGCCTTGAACACGTCGGCGTCACCTTCGGCGGGGAAGCGGTGCTCGACAGCATCGACCTGTCGGTTGCGCCCGGCCAGATCGTCACCCTGATCGGCCCCAACGGCGCGGGCAAGACCACCCTGGTGCGCGCCGTGCTTGGGCTGCTCAAGCCGCATCGCGGTACGGTCTGGCGCAAGCCCAAACTGCGCATCGGCTACATGCCGCAAAAAATCCAGGTGGACGCCACGCTGCCGCTGTCGGTGCTGCGCTTTCTGCGCCTGGTGCCCGGTGTAGACCGCGCGGCAGCGTTGTCGGCACTGCAGGAAGTCGGCGCCGAACAGGTCATCGACAGCCCAATCCAGACAATTTCCGGCGGCGAAATGCAGCGCGTGCTGCTGGCCCGGGCGCTGCTGCGCGAACCCCAGTTGCTGGTGCTGGATGAGCCGGTGCAAGGCGTCGACGTCGTCGGCCAGACCGAGCTGTACAACCTCATTACCCGCCTGCGCGACCGACACGGCTGCGGCGTGCTGATGGTCTCGCACGACCTGCACCTGGTGATGAGCGCCACCGACCAGGTGGTCTGCCTGAACCGCCATGTGTGCTGCTCCGGCCACCCCGAGCAGGTCAGCAACGACCCGGCCTTCGTCGAACTGTTCGGCCAGAACGCGCCAAGCCTGGCCGTCTACCACCACCATCACGACCACAGCCACGACCTGCACGGTTCGGTGGTCGCCCCTGGCACCCATGTTCACGGAGACCACTGCAAGCATGGCTGATTTTCTTCTCTACGCCCTGCTCGCGGGTCTTTCCCTGGCGTTGGTGGCGGGCCCGCTCGGCTCCTTCGTGGTGTGGCGGCGCATGGCCTACTTCGGCGACACGCTCTCGCACGCCGCCCTGCTGGGCGTGGCCATGGGCTTTGTGCTGGACGTCAGCCCCGCACTGGCAGTAACCGTGGGCTGCCTGCTGCTGGCGATCCTGCTGGTGACCTTGCAGCAGCGCCAGCCTCTGGCTTCTGACACTCTGCTCGGCATCCTCGCGCCCAGTACCCTGTCGCTGGGCCTGGTGGTGCTGAGCTTCATGCACGACGTGCGCATCGACCTGATGGCGTACCTGTTCGGTGACCTGCTGGCCATCAGCACCACGGATCTGGCCTGGATCCTCGGCGGCAGCGCGCTGGTATTGCTGCTGCTTGCAGCCCTGTGGCGGCCGTTGCTGGCGGTGACCGTGCACGAGGAACTGGCCACGGTGGAAGGCTTGCCGGTGGCCGGCCTGCGTTTGGCGCTGATGCTGCTGATTGCCGTGGTGATCGCCGTGGCCATGAAGATCGTCGGCGTGCTGCTGATCACCTCGTTGCTGATCATCCCGGCGGCTGCGGCGCAACGTCACGCGCGCTCACCCGAACAGATGGCGCTGGGTGCCAGCCTGCTGGGGGTGACCGCCGTATGCGGCGGCCTGGCGATGTCATGGTTCAAGGACACCCCGGCCGGCCCATCGATCGTGGTCTGCGCGGCGGTGCTATTCTTGCTGAGCCTGGCCCTGCCAAAACGCTGAAAACCGGGGTGCGCCACGGCGTGCCCTGCAACCTTTTGGCGGGTAAAGGGTCTGTAAGACTTGTTTTCGAGCGTGCGCACCTGGGTGTAGACTTGCTCGCTTTTTGCGCAAATAGAGAGTCGCAGGAATGAAGCCGTTCGCATCCCGTTATCTGCTTGTTGCCGCGTTTTCCCTGTTCCTGGCCGCGTGTACCCGCGCGCCGGTCGAGCAGGCCAGTGCACCTGCCCAAGCCGATGCCTGGCAGCAGCTGCAGCAAAGTATTACTACCAATGAACTGGCCACCGCCGAGGACCAGCTCGCCGCATTGCAGGCGCAATCGCCTGATGATGGCCGCCTGGAGCCCTATCAGCGGCAGTTGGCCGAGGCATACCTCAAGCGCAGCCAAATCGTCCTGCAGAAGGGCGATGTCAACGCTGCTGCCACCGCGCTGGCACGCGCTCGTGCCCTGATGCCGCAGGCGCCTGCCGTAACGGGTGGGGACGCCGTGACCCAGGCGCGCAAGGCTGAGCTGGAAAAGGCCGAGGCTGCCTTGAAGGCTGCCGAGGCCAAGCCCAAGGCGCGAGTGATCGACCCGACTGCGCCAAGCACCGTGATTGCGCTGAAGACCACGGATATCGCAGCCATGCGCCGTCAGCTCGATGAAATTGCCAAGGACGTGGTGAATTATCAGTGCCACGTGGTGTTCCAGGTTCCGCGTACCGAGGACGCGCCGTGGCTGAAGAACCTGCTGGAGAAGCGGGTTCACAAGATCGACAGCGGCTTTGAGCTGAAGCAGAAGCACGAGATTCAGCGCAAATTGCCGGCCCAGGTGGTGCTGGTCCCGCATCAGCGCTGAATGCTTCGCGGGCAGGCCCGCTCCCACAATGCCTGTGGGAGCGGGCCTGCCCGCGAAGCGGTCTGATCAGGCTGGCACCGCTTCTGCAGCCGCTTCCCGCTCCCAGACTCGATGTCCCTCGACCGCTTTGACGAAGGCATCCACCGCCTTCTGGTCATCCCCCAGCAACAAGCCCTTGTCCTCCTTGAGCCCCAAGCTACCCAGCAATGCCTTCGCCTCCTTGGCCAACACGATGGCTTTCAGATGCTTGTAGCCCTCCAGCAGGAAGTGCTTGGCCACGCCGCTGGCGCCCAGGGCATCGATCGACGCCTTGCCGCCCGCAACAACGATCCCGTCGAACATCACCGATGGCATGCCTTCAATCGACGCATCCACCGGCAATGCCTTGCCATCCGCCGCCTTGACCGGTGCCGAAGAGGGCCCCAGCAACATGGGCCGGGCGCTTTGCGCCTGCAATGCCTTGACCAGCCTGTCGACACTCGCCGCATCCACGCCATCGGCCACCAGCACCGCAATCTTGCGCCCCTTGATGCCAACATCCCCGGGGTGGTTCATCTGGCTCAATGCCTTGGACTGCGCGGGCTTGCTGCCTTTCACCTGGACCGTGCCCTGCTTGGGCGCCGGCAACCCGAGGTTGGCCGCCACCGCCGCCGCCAGCTTCAGGTCGATATTGGCCAGGATCTCGTTAACCTCGCGAACGCGGATCGCTTCACGCTCCACCTTGCCCAGCTCGAAACTGTAAGCCTTGATGATGTGCTGCTGCTCGGTCGGGCTCATGCTTTGGAAGAACAGCCGCGCCTGCGAGAAGTGATCACCGAACGACTCGCTGCGCTGGCGGATCTTGTGTGCCTCGATGCGCTCCTGATAGCTCTCGAAGCCGCCATCCTGGGCCGCCGGCGGGGTTTCCCGTGGCCATCCGCCATCGATGGAATTGGGCTCGTACGCGGCGCGGCCCTTGTCGATGGTCATGCGGTGCATGGCATCGCGCTGGCTGCTGTGGTTCGGCGCCACCGGGCGGTTGATCGGGATCTCGTGGAAGTTCGGCCCGCCCAGGCGGCTGATCTGCGTATCGGTGTAGGAGAACAGGCGGCCCTGCAACAGCGGGTCATTGCTGAAGTCGATGCCCGGCACGATGTGCCCTGGGCAGAAAGCAACCTGCTCGGTTTCGGCGAAGAAGTTGTCCGGATTGCGGTTGAGCACCATCTTGCCCAGCGGGGTAACCGGCACCAGCTCTTCGGGGATAAGCTTGGTCGGGTCGAGCAAGTCGAAGTCGAACGCGTGCTCGTCGGCTTCGGGCACGATCTGCACGCCAAGTTCCCATTCCGGGTAGTCACCGGTCTCGATCGCATCCCACAAGTCGCGGCGATGGTAATCAGTGTCCTTGCCCGCGAGCTTCTGCGCTTCGTCCCACAGCACAGAGTGCACGCCCTGGCGCGGTTTCCAATGGAATTTGACGAAGCTGGCCACGCCTTGCGCGTTGATCAGGCGGAAGGTATGCACGCCAAAACCTTCCATCATCCGCAGGCTTCGTGGGATGGCGCGGTCGGACATGGCCCAGATGACCATGTGCGCCGATTCTGGCACCAGCGAAACGAAGTCCCAGAACGTATCGTGGGCAGAGCCGCCGGTGGGCATCTCATTCTGCGGTTCAGGTTTTACCGCATGCACGAAGTCGGGGAACTTGATCGCATCCTGGATGAAGAATACCGGCATGTTGTTGCCAACCAGGTCGAAATTACCCTCATCGGTATAGAACTTGACGGCAAAGCCGCGCACGTCACGTACCGTGTCGCCCGAGCCACGCGGGCCCTGTACGGTGGAAAAACGCACAAACACCGGGGTGATCTTTTCCGGGTCTTGCAGGAAACCGGCCTTGGTCAGCTCGGCATGGTTACCGTAGCTCTGAAAGAAGCCATGGGCCCCGGTACCGCGGGCGTGGACGATGCGCTCGGGAATACGCTCATGGTCGAAGTGGGTAATCTTCTCACGCATGATGAAGTCTTCGAGCAGCGACGGCCCACGTGCTCCGGCCTTCAAGCTGTTCTGGTTATCGGCGATCTTCACGCCCTGGTTAGTGCGCAGGGCCTGGCCGGTGGCATCGCTGCGGAATGCCTCCAGGCTCTGCAATTTGGCGTTGGTGTTGGCGCGGTCGGGGGTCTGGGTCCCAGCGGCCTCACTCTGCTTGGGCGCGTCCGGTTTCTTGCTGGGCATGGTCGGCTCTCCTCATCAGTCTTCAGGCGTGCCCGATTCGGGCTTGTTTCAGTAGTGACTGGAGGGCTTCGCCGAGCGTTCAATCAGGATTACCAGTTGTCGTGTTATGCCCGTTGGATTGGACCATTACGAAATAAATGCTAAGAACAGCTATGGGAAAAGGCTAAAATGCGCCACCCCAGCCAACCGCTGACCCCAATTTCCATGCGCCCCACAAGGTTCGCTACGTGATCGAGTTCCAACATGTACACAAGACCTACCGCGTCGCCGGTAGGGAAATCCCCGCACTGAATCCGACCAGCCTGACCATCGAAGACGGCCAGGTGTTCGGCCTGATCGGCCATTCCGGTGCCGGCAAAAGCACCCTGCTGCGCCTGATCAACCGCCTGGAAGAGCCTTCCGGTGGCAAGATCATCGTCGACGGCGAAGACGTCACTGCGTTTAACGCCACCCAGCTGCGCGGCTTCCGCCAACAGGTCGGGATGATCTTCCAGCACTTCAACCTGCTGGCGTCCAAGACCGTCGCCGACAACGTCGCCCTGCCGCTGACCCTGGCTGGCGAGCTGTCGCGCAGCGAGATCGACAAGCGTGTCACCGAGCTGCTGGCCCGCGTCGGCCTGCAAGACCACGCCAAGAAATACCCGGCGCAATTGTCTGGCGGCCAGAAGCAGCGCGTCGGCATCGCCCGCGCCTTGTCCACCAACCCGAAGATCCTGCTGTGCGACGAGGCCACCAGCGCCCTCGACCCGCAGACTACGGCATCGGTGCTGCAACTGCTGGCCGAGATCAACCGTGAACTGAAGCTGACCATCGTGCTGATCACCCACGAAATGGACGTGATCCGCCGGGTCTGCGACCGCGTGGCAGTGATGGATGCCGGCCAGATCGTCGAGCAGGGCTCGGTGGCCGAGGTGTTCCTGCACCCGCAGCACCCAACCACCAAGCGCTTCGTCCAGGAAGACGAGCAGGTCGACGAAGGCGAGCAGCGCGACGACTTCGCCCACGTACCGGGCCGCATCGTGCGCCTGACCTTCCAGGGCGACGCCACCTACGCGCCGCTGCTGGGCACCGTGGCCCGCGAAACCGGTGTGGACTACAGCATCCTCGCCGGGCGTATCGACCGCATCAAGGATGTCCCCTATGGCCAGCTCACCCTCGCCTTGATCGGCGGTGACATGGAAGCGGCGTTCGCCCGCTTCAAGGCAGCTGACGTACATATGGAGGTACTGCGTTGATGGACGCCCTGAATTTCTTTGCAAACGTCGACTGGGCCGAAATCTGGCTGGCCACCATCGACACCATGATCATGCTGTTCGGCTCGCTGTTCTTCACCGTGCTGCTGGGCCTGCCGCTGGGCGTGCTGCTGTTCCTCTGCGGCCCGCGGCAGATGTTCGAGCAGAAGGGCGTGTATGCGCTGCTGTCGCTGATCGTCAACATTCTGCGCTCGCTGCCGTTCATCATCCTGCTGATCGTGATGATCCCGTTCACCGTGCTGATCACCGGCACCTCGCTGGGTGTCGCCGGCGCCATTCCGCCATTGGTGGTGGGTGCCACGCCGTTCTTCGCACGCCTGGTGGAAACCGCCCTGCGGGAAGTGGACCGCGGCATCATCGAAGCCACCCAGTCGATGGGCGCCACCACCCGCCAGATCATCACCAACGCGCTGCTGCCGGAGGCACGCCCGGGCATCTTCGCGGCCATCACCGTCACGGCCATCACCTTGGTGTCGTACACCGCGATGGCCGGTGTGGTTGGCGCTGGCGGCCTGGGTGACCTGGCCATCCGCTTCGGCTACCAGCGCTTCCAGACCGATGTGATGGTAGTCACCGTGGTGATGCTGCTGGTGCTGGTTCAAGTGCTGCAGAGCGTGGGCGACAAACTGGTCGTGCATTTTTCCCGTAAGTAACCCCAATGGGGTCGGCCCGGCCGACCCGTTCGGGGGCCGTCGCGGCCCTCACAAGGAGTGATTCATGAAGAAGCTGCTTGCTGTCGCTGCCGCCATGGCGGCCTTCTCGGCCCACGCCGGTGACCTGACTGTCGCCGCTACCCCGGTGCCGCACGCCGAGATCCTCAATTTCGTCAAACCGCAGTTGGCGAAAGACGGTGTAAACCTCAAGGTGAAAGAGTTCACCGACTACATCCAGCCGAACGTACAGGTTGCCGAGAAGCGCCTGGACGCCAACTTCTTCCAGCACCAGCCGTACCTGGATGAGTTCAACAAGGCCAAGGGCACTCACCTGGTTAGCGTTGCCGGCGTGCACATCGAGCCGCTGGGCGTGTACTCGGCCAAGATCAAGAAGCTCGACGAGCTGCCGTCCGGCGCGACCGTGGTCATCCCCAACGACGCCACCAACGGCGGCCGTGCCCTGCTGCTGCTGGACAAGGCAGGCGTGATCAAGCTCAAGGACAACAGCAACATCCTGTCGACCGTGAAGGACGTTGCCGAGAACCCGAAGAACGTGAAGTTCCGTGAGCTGGAAGCGGCGACCATCCCGCGTGTGCTGACCCAGGTCGATGCCGCCCTGATCAACACCAACTATGCGCTGGAAGCCAAGTTGAACCCGGAAAAAGACGCCCTGGCCATCGAGGGCAGCGACTCGCCGTACGTGAACATCCTGGTTGCCCGCGCGGACAACAAGGACTCGGAAGACATGAAGAAGCTGGCAGCTGCGCTGCACTCGCCTGAGGTGAAGCAGTTCATCACCGAGAAGTACAAGGGCGCTGTGGTGCCGGCGTTCTAAGCCTCAGTATTGCGTTGCCCCCATCGCCGGCCTGCCGGCGATGCTTTTTAGCAGCTAATCAATCCCGCTTCACAAGCCCAGGCAACTGCGCCACCAGCTTCTGGTTATTGAACGGCGCACGAATGAACCCGCGCTGACGGCCATCCGGCCCGACAATCGCCAGGTTGCCGCTATGGTCCACCGTATACCCCGGCTTGCTGGTATCTGCCGGAATGAACGGAATGCTCAAGGCATTGGCCAGTTTCTGGGTGTCTTCGATCGACCCCGCCACGCCGACGAAATCCTTGTCGAAATAGCCCAGGTACTGCTTGAGCTGGTTTGGCGTGTCGCGGTTCGGGTCAACGCTCACCAACACCACCTGCAGGCGGTCGATGGCCTCCTTGGGCAGCTCGCTCTTCACCTGACGCAACTGGGCCAGTGTGGTCGGGCAGATGTCCGGGCAGTAGGTGTAGCCGAAGAACAGCAGCGACCACTTGCCCTTGAGGTCATCCAGCTGCACCGGCTGGCCATCCTGGTTGGTCATGGTCACGTCCGCCACGGTGCGGCTCTGCGGCAGCAGGATGATGCCGGCGTCGATCAGCTCGGTCGGGTTGAGCGAATCGCGGCCGTTAAGCACCTTGTTGACGGTCAGGCCCATGATCAACGCGACCAGGGCAACGAGGATGAAGACGGTTTTCTGGGTTCGGGTCATAGGTTCAGCAACAGATAGTGGTCAACGAGCAACGCGATGAACAGCGCGAACAGGTAGCCGATAGAGTACTTGAAGGTGCCGATCGCCGCATGCGGCCGGCTGCCACGGTACAACACCCAGGCCCATTGCAGGAAGCGCAGGCCCAGGGCGAGCGCGCAGGCCAGGTACAGCGGGCCACTCATGTGGATGGCGTAGGGCAGCAAGCTCACTGCCAGCAGTATCAGGGTGTAGAGCAGGATATGCAGCTTGGTGTAGCGCTCACCGTGGGTCACCGGCAGCATCGGGATATCGGCCTTGGCGTATTCCTCTTTGCGGTGGATGGCCAGGGCCCAGAAGTGCGGCGGGGTCCAGGCGAAGATGATAAGCACCAGCAGCAGGGGTTCGGCACTGACATGGCCGCTCACCGCCACCCAACCCAGCAGCGGCGGGGCCGCACCCGCCAGGCCGCCGATGACGATGTTCTGCGGCGTCGCACGCTTGAGAAAGCCGGTGTAGAGCACCGCATAACCGAGCAGCGATGCCAGGGTCAGCCAGGCGGTGAGGGCATTGGTGAACACCAGCAGCAGGGCCATGCCCAGCAACGCCAGGGCGAGGGCGAACAACAACGCCGGCAGCGGCTCGACCCGCCCCTGGGCCAGTGGCCGCTTGTGGGTACGCGCCATCAGCGCATCGATGCGCCGGTCGACCACATGGTTGACCGTCGCCGCACCGCCCGCACACAAGGCGATACCCAGGTTGCCGAACAGCAGCACGCTCCAGGCCACCCCGGCACGGGTCGCCAGGAACATGCCCACCAGCGAAGTGATCAGCATCAGCACCACGACCTTGGGTTTGGTCAGCTCCAGATAGTCGCGCCAACCGGCACGCCGGGCAGTCAGAAGCGTCGCCACGAATCATTCCTCATGTGATGGGACACGCCAACGCCGGTCAGCGGTGTCAGGCGCCAGCCATGGCCGACACGTACCTTGTCGACCACGCGGATGCGGTAGTTCACCAGCACCATGCTCAACAGCAACAGCGCGCCACCCGCGTTATGCGCCACGGCAACCGCCAGCGGCAGATGCAACACCACGTTGCTGATGCCCAGGCCTATCTGCAGCGCCAACGCCAGCAGCACCAGCCGCCCCAGGCCAGGCAGGCCACAGCGGTGCAGCTTCCAGCTGAGCATCAGCAATACGCAGGTAACCAGCAGCGCACCCAAGCGATGGCTGATATGGATGGCGGTGCGCGCGTCGCTGTCCAACTGCCCACCCAGGTAATTGGGGCCGACGTGTTGGGTGAGGTGGAAACCATTACTGAAGTCGGCAGCAGGCCACCACTGGCCATGGCAGGTAGGCAGGTCGATGCAGGCAACCGCTGCGTAGTTGGCGCTGACCCAGCCGCCCAGGGCGATCTGCCCGACCACCACCAGCAACGCCAACGCAGCGATCCTGCGCAGGCTCAGCGGCAGCTTGGGCAACGGCGCAAAGGCCCGGGATAGACGCAGGGATAGCAGGAACAGCAGGCTTAGGGTGGTGAAGCCGCCGAGCAGGTGCGCGGTGACCACTTGCGGCCACAGCTTCAGGGTTACCGTCCACATGCCGAACGCCGCCTGGGCCAGCACCACGCCCAGCAACACGACCGGCAGGCGGTAGGGCTGGCCGTCGCGGGCATGCCGCCGCACGGCATGGAAGGCGAGCAAGGCAATCACCAGGGCGAGCGTCCCGGCAAAGTAGCGGTGCATCATCTCGGCCCAGCCTTTGGCTGTTTCCACCGGGTGCTCCGGGAAGTGCAGCTCGGCATGGGCCAGCTGGGCATCGGTTTTCGGCACGCTGATGAAACCATAGCAGCCCGGCCAGTCGGGGCAGCCCAGGCCGGCATGGGTCAGGCGGGTGTAGGCACCGAGCAGCACGACCAGCAGCGCCAGCAGGGTGGCGAACACAGCAAGGCGGAATCCGGGTCTGGCCATGGCAGGCTCCTAGCCGATGTTGGACAGCTTGAGCAGGTGGCGCAGGTCATCCAGCACATGCTTGCCGTTGACCTTGCCGTCGTAGCGCAGCACCAGGTTGCCGTGCGGATCGACGATCCACAGCTGCGGGGCGAGTTCGCCAATTTTCTGGATATACCGCTGTGCATCCAGCGGGTAGCGCTGCAGCTGCGGGTATTCACGGCCCAGCAGGGCCTGATAGTCACCGCTCAAGGGCTGCGCAGCGGCCAAAGCGTGGCTGGCACGGCTGGCATCCCGGCCCAGGCCGACCTGGATCTGCCGGGCCAGGTACACCAGCCGCTGGCAGTCTTGGGCACAGGCCTCAGGGGCGCTGACCAGCAACTGCCAACGCGCGTCCTCGCCGGTGATGCCGATATCGCTGCGGCGCTCGCCGTTGCCGATCATCGCGCCGTGGTAGCTGCGGCCTTCCGGCACCCAGAACTTGAGCTTGTACATGCTGGTGGCCAGGATCATCGGGCCAAGCACCACCAGCAGAATCAGGATCAGCTGCAAACGCCCGCGGGCTCTGGGTTTGCGACGTTCAGGCAGTTCCAGTGGAGTGGTGGCGGTGGCCATTGGGTTTCTCCTTTTTGTGGTGCCAGCCAAAGTAGAGGTAGAGCAGCACCAGGGCGGTGGCCAGGGCAAACCACTGCATGGCATAACCCAGGTGTTTTTCCGGGCTCATCGCGACGACCGGCCAGTCCAGGCGGTAGGTCGCAGGGCCCGGCTGCAGGCGCAGCTCGTGGGCGTAGCCGTCACGCGCGAGTTGTTGCCATAACGCTGTGGGGTTTACGGCGGTCAGCAAGTGCGGCCACTGGCCGCCGACCGGGTCGGCGTGCAGCTGGAAGGTGCTGCCCGGCGCTACGTACACCGAGGCGTCCAAGGCCAGGGCTTGTGCCGGGGTGTCGAACGCTACCGGGACACGGCGGTCGGGCCACGCCAGCCAACCACGGTTGACCAGCAGCCACAGGCCGCTGGGCTGGTCGTGGAAGGGCTGCAGCAGCTCGACACCGGCCTGGCCATCGCGCATGCGGTTGTCCAGCAGCACGCTGTGCTCGGCGTCGAAGTGGCCATACAGGTGCACGCGGCGGAAGGCGGCATCGTCGCTTTGCTGCAGTTGGGCAGTGGAAAGGGGAGCGTCTACGCTGCGCTCGGCATAGCTCGCCAGCAGCGCGCGCTTTTGATCGGCACGGCCCAATTGCCAGCAGCCAAGCGCAATCAGCCCCGGCAGCAGCGCAAGCACTACCAGGGTCGGTACCCAGCCTGGGCGAAACGGCCTCACGGGCGCCTCGCTATACTTATCCACATCACCGCATCCCCCCGGAGGAGCGCCATGCTCAAGGCCGCGATTGTCCTGATGCTGTTGGCCACGGTTGCCAGTCTGTTCAGTGGCCTGGTGTTTCTGGTCAAGGACGATGAAAACTCGACCCGCCTGCTCAAGGCACTGACCGTGCGTGTCACCCTGGCGGCCCTGACCATAGGGCTAGTGGCCTGGGGCCTCATCAGTGGCCAGCTGGTGTCTCACGCACCGTTCTGATCACAACACATACACAAAGATGAACAGGCCCACCCACACCACATCGACAAAATGCCAGTACCAGCTGGCCGCCTCGAAGCCGAAGTGTTTGTCGGCGTTGAAATGCCCGCGCAGGATGCGCACGAACATGACGATCAGGATGATCGTACCCAACGTCACATGGGCACCGTGGAAGCCGGTGAGCATGAAGAACGTCGCGCCGTAGATCCCCGACCCGAGGGTCAGCCCCAGCTTGGTGTAGGCCTCGTAGTATTCGAAGGCCTGCAGCGCAATGAAGCTGATACCCAGGATGATGGTCAGTGCCATCCACAGCTTCAGCTGGCCGCGGTGGTCACGCCGCAGCGCGTGGTGGGCGATGGTGATGGTCACGCTGGAGCTGACCAGCAAAATGGTGTTGATCAGCGGCAGGTGCCAGGGGTCGATGACTTCCTTGGGCGGCGGGAACAGTTTGGGATCTGGCGTATTCAGCAGCGGCCAGGTGAACTCGAAGCTCGGCCAGAGCATGTGCGCGACACCCTTTGCCCCTTCGCCACCCAGCCATGGCCCGGCCAGTACGCGCACGTAGAACAGCGCGCCGAAGAAGGCCATGAAGAACATCACCTCGGAGAAGATGAACCAGCTCATGCCCCAGCGGAACGAGCGGTCCAGCTGCGAGCTGTACAAGCCGGCGCGGCTCTCTTTCACCACCGCCCCGAACCAGCCGAACAGCATGTACGCCAGGAACAACGCCCCGACAAAGAAAATCAGCGGCCCGTGGGAATCAGGGTGGCCGGCCTTGAGGTCGTTGAACCAGGTGCCCAGGCCGAACACGGTGATGAACATGCCAATGGTGGCGATGATCGGCCACTTGCTCTGCGCCGGAACGTAATAGTGCTCATGACTTGCCATTGCTGTTCTCCTTCCCTTAACGGGCGCCCTGAACGTCCTGGGCCGCGATATGCGCGACCGGCGGGTGGCGAGCGGTGATGTCGAACAAGGTGTAGGCCAGTGTCAGGTGCTTCACGCCGGCCGGTAGGTCGCGGTCGACGATGAAGCGCACGGGCATCTCGATGCGTTCGCCGGGCTGCAGCACCTGCTGGGTAAAGCAGAAGCACTCGGTCTTGTGGAAATACGCCGCGGCCTCGGCCGGGGTGATGCTGGGTATGGCCTGGGCGCTCATCGGCCGGTCGGTCGGGTTATGGGCAATGAAGATCATCTGATTGACCGCCCCGGGGTTGACCTCGAGCTGGTCGGCAGTGGAATAGAAGTCCCAGACCATGTCGCTGGCATTGGTTGACATGAACTGCACCCGCACCGAGCGCGTCGGGTCGCTGACCTGGCTGCCTTCGTACTGCCCGCCGGTCTTGCCGTTGATACCGAAGGCCTTGCACATCACGTCATAGATCGGCACCAGCGCGAAGCCGAAGGCGAACATCACCACGGTCAGCATCAGCAGGCGCAGCACCAGGCGTTTGAGCGGTTGGCCGGTCATGGGCGGTTTCCTATTTCACTTCCGGTGGCGTCTGGAAGGTGTGATACGGCGCCGGTGACGGAATCGACCACTCCAGCCCCTCGGCGCCATCCCAGGGTTTGGCCGGGGCAGGCGCGCCGCCGCGGATGCACTTGATGACGATGAACAGGAAGAAGATCTGCGTGGCGCCGAACATGAAGGCACCGATCGACGACACCATGTTGAAGTCGGCGAACTGCAGGTTGTAGTCGGGGATACGCCGCGGCATGCCGGCCAATCCCACGAAGTGCATGGGGAAGAACGCCATGTTCATGCCGACGAACGACAGCCAGAAATGCAGCTTGCCAAGGGTTTCGTCGTACATGTGGCCAGTCCACTTCGGCAGCCAGTAGTAGGCCGAGGCGAAGATGCCGAAAATCGCCCCCGGTACCAGCACGTAGTGGAAATGCGCCACTACGAAGTAAGTGTCGTGGTACTGGAAGTCGGCCGGGGCGATCGCCAGCATCAGGCCGGAGAAGCCGCCGATGGTGAACAGGATGACGAAAGCAATGGCGAACAGCATCGGCGTCTCGAAGGTCAGCGAGCCCTCCCACATGGTGCTGACCCAATTGAATACTTTCACCCCGGTCGGCACGGCAATCAGCATGGTCGCGTACATGAAGAACAGCTCGCCCACCACCGGGATGCCGACCACGAACATGTGGTGCGCCCAGACGATGAACGACAGGAAGGCGATCGCACCGGTGGCGTAGACCATCGAGGTGTAGCCGAATAGCGGCTTGCGCGAGAACGCCGGGATGATCGAACTGACCGCACCGAAGGCCGGCAGGATCATGATGTACACCTCGGGGTGGCCGAAGAACCAGAACACGTGCTGGAACAGCACCGGGTCGCCGCCACCAGCCGCGCTGAAGAAGCTGGTGCCGAAGTGGATGTCCATCAGCATCATGGTCACCACCCCGGCCAGCACCGGCATTACCGCAATCAGCAGGAAGGCGGTGATCAGCCAGGTCCAGACGAACAGCGGCATTTTCATCAGGGTCATGCCCGGCGCGCGCAGGTTGAGGATGGTGGCGATCACGTTGATCGCGCCCATGATCGAACTGATGCCCATCAGGTGGATGGCAAAGATGAAGAAGGTCACGCTGGCGGGCGCGTAGGTGGTCGACAGCGGGGCGTAGAAGGTCCAGCCGAAGTTGGGGCCGCCGCCCGGGCTGAACAGGGTGGAGACCAGCAGCAGGAACGCCGCCGGCAACAGCCAGAAGCTGAAGTTGTTCATCCGCGGCAGGGCCATGTCGGGTGCGCCGATCATCAGCGGGATCATCCAGTTGGCCAGGCCGACGAAGGCCGGCATCACCGCGCCGAACACCATGATCAGGCCGTGCATGGTGGTCATCTGGTTGAAGAACGCCGGCTCCACGATCTGCAGCCCCGGCTGGAACAGTTCGGCGCGGATCACCATGGCGAACGAGCCGCCGAGCAGGAACATGATGAAGCTGAACCACAGGTACATCGTGCCGATGTCCTTGTGGTTGGTGGTCAGCACCCAGCGCATCAGGCCCTTCGCTGGGCCGTGCGCATGCTCATGGCCGTGGGCGTGGTCGTCGATCACTGCACTCATGTCCTGTCTCCTGCAATCCGCTGACTGCCGCGAGTAACCCGGTTCATTGCGCTTCTGCCTGCTTGAGCGCCAGCACGTCCTTCGGCGTGACCATGTCGCCTTTGTTGTTGCCCCAGGCATTGCGCTCGTAGGTGACCACGGCGGCGATGTCGACTTCCGAGAGCTGCTTGCCGAAGGCGGCCATGGCGGTACCGGGCTTGCCGTGGAAGACGATGCCCAGGTGGCCTTCCTTCGGCCCGGTGGCGATTTTCGAGCCCTTGAGCGCCGGGAACATGGGTGGCAGGCCCTGGCCCTCGGCCTGGTGACAGGCCACGCAGGTGGTGTGGTAGACCTTGTCTCCGCGCTCGACCAGCTCTTCGAGGGTCCATTCCTTGCTGGTCAGTTCCTTGAGCTTGGCCGCCTCGGCCTTGCGCTCACCCAGCCAGGTGTCGTAGTCGGCCTTGGACTTGACCTCGACCACCACCGGCATGAACCCATGGTCCTTGCCGCACAGCTCGGTGCACTGGCCGCGGTAGATGCCGGGCTTCTCGATGCGCGTCCAGGCTTCGTTGACGAAGCCTGGGATGGCGTCGCGCTTGACCGCAAAGGCCGGTACCCACCAGGAATGGATGACGTCGGCGGCGGTGACCAGGAAGCGCACTTTGGCGCCCACCGGCAGTACCAGCGGCTGGTCGACTTCGAGCAGGTAGTGCTCGTCCTTGGGTGCCTTGTTGTGGATCTGGTCGGCGGGGGTGGCGAGGTTGCTGAAGAACTCCACGTCCTGGCCCAGGTACTTGTAGTGCCACTTCCATTGGTAGCCGGTGACCTGGATGTCGATGTCCGACTCGCTGGCGTCGTAGATGTCGATCAGGGTCTTGGTAGCCGGAATGGCCATGACCACGAGGATGAGGAACGGGACCACCGTCCACATGATTTCCACCCAGGTATGCTCGTGGAAATGCGCGGCCTGCTGGCCGGTGGAGCGCCGGTGGACGACCATGGACCAGAACATCGCACCGAACACCACGATGCCGATGATCACGCAGATCCAGAAAATGGTCATGTGCAGGTCGAACACGGCGTTGGAGACTTCCGTCGCCCCCGGTGCCATGTTCACCGTCCAGGCGGCGTTGGCCTGACCGAAAACCGACCACAACAGGAGGCCCATCCAGACATGTGGATGTCGCATCATTGCGGGTTCCCCTTCTAATTCTTGTTGTCCCGGAGGCGTGGCCTGCGGCAAGAGGGAACGGCGGTCAAGACTGCCTGGCTTCGACGACCGAGCCCCTGCGAAAAGCAGTCGGGCCTCATCAACGAATCACGTTCAACCCGAGTATAGACAGCGACCAATGGCACGCAACGGCGCGGGTGAAATGAACTTCACGAAAACGCGAAATAGCCGGTAAAGCCCATTCTAGATAGGGCGTGGCATAATAGTGGCGCCAACATATAGCCAAGAGCGCACACGTTTGCGCGGTTTATAACAAATACGTCTTAGGTATTCTGTATACCGAGCTAATTTAGTGTCTTCCGTTTGAAACGTCTTGTCCCTGGAGTTGTCATGAACATCGCAGCTGTACGCGAGCAAATTAGCCAAGCCCACGATCACGAGAGCCGTACCGGCCAACTGAAAGCGCGTCTCGAGGCCCAACTGCCCCACCTGCACCCCTCGATCCAACTGCCTGAGCAGGACGCCCAGGGTACTTTGGCGCGCTTCGTCAGCGCTTACATCGACCAGGTTCCGGAGTTGCTGGAGGCTGCCCATGCGGTGGCGCTAGAGGCCGGCATCGAGTCGCAGATCAAACCTGTCCTAAAGATTGCCGAAGAGTACTTCCTGCAGCCGCCTGCGGTGATGGAGGGGCATGTGGGCGTGGACTGCCTGCTGGATGAAGCCTACCTGGCGCATCGCCTAGTGGAGGAAGTGAACGACCTGTACATCCGCCACTTCCAGCAGCCGCTGATCCCTTTCAATACCACCGTGGCAAACCTGATTGCCCATCAACTGATTGGCGAGTCGTTTGCCAACCAGCTGGATGAGGTGGTGCACCATTCGGTGGATGAGATGCTGAATGAAGAGAGCTTCGCGGCAGAATCGGTGGAGGCCTATCGCGGTACCTTGAGCAGCCCCGAGACCGGCGCGGCGTGGAAGCGCTGGCCGTGCTTGTCGCGCCAGCTGGGTGTGGAGCTGGGCCAACTGGCCTGAACCCAGCATTGATGCTGCCTGAGCGGCCCCCGCGAAGAGGCCCGCTCAGGCGACAAAACGGTTAAGCACTATGCTCCAACCCCTGCCGTGGTCCGCATCCGCCCCTCGATCCGCCGCTTCAGCCGGCGCTGCTCGATCAGCAACCGCGAGCCATGCGCCGCATTGCTCCGCCCCCAATCTTCGAGCAATTCCAGGCACGAGTGGTCGATGTAGCTGAGGTTGCTCAGCGGCACATGCAAGGTGGTGCCTGCCGGCACGGTATCGAGCACCTGGGTCAGGGCCGGCACCTTGAGGAAGGTTGCCGCACCGCTCAGGCGCAGCTCCATGTGCCCAGGCTTGTGCAGGCTTACCAGGTTGATCTTCAGCCGCGCCGCCTTGAAGGCCAGCTTCAGCAAGGTCAGTGCAAAGCCCAGCAGCACACCGGTCAGCAGGTCGGTGAAGATGATCGCCAGCGCGGTGGCCGCGTAGGTGAACATCGGCATGCGGCCATAGCGGCCCAGGCCACGAAACGCCTTGAAGTCCACCAGCTTGATGCCGGTGTACACCAGCACGCCCGCAAGGCTCGCCACTGGGATCTGTTGCAGCACGCTGCTCAACACCACCACGAACGCCAGCAACCACAGGCCATGAAGAACCGCCGAGGCCCGCGTCTGCGCGCCCGCTTGCACATTGGCGGAGCTGCGCACGATCACACCCGTCATCGGCAGGGCACCCAGCACGCCGCAGAGCATGTTACCGATACCTTGCGCCGACAGTTCACGGTCGAAGTCCGAACGCTGGCCGCTGTGCATGCGGTCCACGGCAGCAGCCGACAACAGCGTTTCGGCACTGGCGATGAAGGCCAGGGCAAATGCAGCCACGAGCAGGGTCGGGTCGGCCAATTTCAGCAAGTCATCGGGGCGAATCCAGTCGATGGCCTGGGAAAGGTCCGCCGGCACCTGTACGCGGTTGACCGGCAGGGCCAGCCACATGGCGATGATCGTCATGCTCGCCACGCCCAGCAGGGCGCCGGGGATGAAGCGCAGCCGCTGCGGGCGAAAACGCTCCCACGCCCACATCATGGCGATGGTACCAAGCCCGAGCGCACCGGCTTGCCAGCCGGAACCTGCGCTTTCCAGCGGCAGGGCCGAGGCCAGGGTCGCAGGGAACGCCAGCAGGTTCTGCATGCCCGACGGTTGCGGCGCGGTGTCGAACATCACATGCACCTGGGACAACACGATCAGCACGCCAATGCCGGCCAGCATGCCGTACACCACCGCCGGCGCAGTCACCCGGAACCAGCAGCCCAGGCGCAGGCGCCCAGCCAGCAGTTGCAGCAGCCCCGCCAACAACAGGATCGGCCCGAGCATGGCCACGCCATGCTGGCGCACCAGCTCGAATACCAGCACCGCCAAGCCTGCGGCTGGGCCGCTGACCTGCAGCGGCGAGCCCGCCAGAAAGCCCACCACGACACCGCCAATGATGCCGGTGATCAGGCCTTTGGCCGGGGGCATGCCTGAAGCGATCGCGATGCCCATGCACAACGGCAGGGCGACCAGGAAGACCACCACCGACGCCAGCAACTCACGCGGCAGGGCCGCTTTCAACTGTGTAATGTTCACCGTGTTTCTCCTTTCTCAGTCACACGGCCATTCCCCTGGCCGTGGGCACGTTTGGCCCCTGACGAACGCGCAGGCGCGGGCCGCCAGCGAGCACGCCGGCAGGGCAGTCAGGGAATTCAAGGCAGCAGATGGCCGCGCCACACCCGTGTAGGGTGCATCCGGCTATCAAGGTTCTAGCGGTGGAAGGGTCGCTTAGTAGCGGCCTCTCGGGGTGGCGCAGGGTACCGGCTCACCGGCGGCCAAGGGCATGAAGCTGTCGCTGGCGGCGTCGTAGGCTTCGATCCTGCTGGTCTCGATGTCGTAGACCCAGCCATGGATGTACAACTCACCCGCCGCCAGGCGCGAAGCCACCGATGGGTGGGTGCGCAAGTGGTGCAGCTGGGCGATGACGTTTTCACGGGTCAGCACCTGCATGGTTTCGTGCTCGCTGCCGCAGGAGCAGTTGTTCTCGACCACGGTGCGTGCCACTTCGGCATGGCGCAACCAGGCGGACACGGTCGGCATCTTGGCCAGCGATTGCGGGTTGAGCACCGCACGCATGGCGCCACAGTCGGAGTGGCCACAGATGATGATGTGGTGCACGCCCAGCGCTGACACGGCGTATTCGATGGCGCTGGAAACGCCACCGTTCATCTGGCCATATGGCGGTACCACGTTACCGACGTTACGGGTCACGAACAGGTCGCCTGGCGAGCTCTGGGTGATCAGCTCGGGAACGATCCGCGAGTCGGCGCAGGTGATGAACATGGCGCGCGGTGTTTGCGCGGTGGCGAGCTTCTTGAACAGCTCTTGCTGCTCGGGGAAGACGTCATGGTGAAAGCGCAGGAAGCCGTCGACGATGTGCTTGAGGGCGGCATCGGCGCTCTCCGCGGGGGCCTGCGGAACGACCTTGGATGGGTCCTTGACGGGCATGATTCATCCTCTTGACGGTGTGTAGGTAAATCCATTTTACCGGTGAAAGATTCTGGCTATGCGAGGAATTAGATGACACGCACAGGCCATAGATCACAGTCTTCGTGGACTGGTTTCCTACGCTAGCGGGGAAAACTTAACTGAAACTTAATTCGGAGGCTCTAGAACGGGTGTTCCAGATATAAAAGGCGGGAACTGAATAATAGCAAAAAACCATCAACTGCCAAGTACCATTACTGTAATTATTCGCTGGCATGAGTGGTACTGGGGTTGGAGTGCCCCGGCTTACCGGGGCGTGCGGTTCCACACCAGCCAAGGCCGGACCACCTCGTCCAGCTGCGCCTGCGGCACAGCGCCGAAGTAGCGGCCATCGAACGACAGACGGCTGTAATCGGAGAGCATTAGCACCTCGCCATTACCCAGGCGAAATTGCGCCGACGACGGATGCGGCATGCTGCGCCCACTGGGGTCCTGCGGCAACGGCTGGCTGCGCACCTGCAGCTGCCCGTTGACGCTCACGCCCTCGGCGGCGATCAGCACCTCGTCGCCCGGTACCGCGACCAGGCGCTTGATCATACGCATGTAGCCCCCCGGGCAGGGCCCACTGCTCAGGTAACCGCGCGTATGGGCCAGGTCGAACACCGGCTGCTGGGGCGGGCAGAACATGACCAGATCGCCTTTTTCCGGTGCTTTGTCGACCACCCAGTAGATGCCCGGCGGGAAGCTGCTGGTGATGTTGATCCGGGCGCCGCTGCGCAACAGCAGCGGCAGCACCAGCAAGGCCAGGATGGCCAGCATCGCGGCCACGCTCAGCGGTCGTTTCATGCAGGTGTCGCCGTGCCAGGTATGTCGATGGTGCGGTCGCTTTCACGCGGCGCGGGCACCTTGGCGCGGGCCAGGAAGATCGGGTCCTGGAAGTACAGCGGCTGCTTGCCGTAGAACGCCGGGTAACCGGCGCAGTACACCACCATGTCGCCGGCTTCCTCGATATTGCCCTGGCTGTCCTTGCGCGGGCCGGGCATGCGCAGGGCCTCGTCGGTGGTCAGCAGCGGCCGCTGCACTTCCTGGATGGTCCGCGACACCTGGCCCAGCAGCGCACTGGAGCGGCGCCCGCTGGTGGTGATCTGCTCCTTGACGATGGTGGTCTGCCCGGTGAGCTTGGACAGGTGCTCCGCCGTCTCCACGCGGTTCGGCGGGTAGGCGTTCTGGATATGGCAGTTGGAGGTGATGCTCTCGTTCTGCCCGTAGAATTCCTGCAGCTGCGACAAGTCCTGGATGATCAGGTAGCACTTGATGCCGTAACCGGCAACGAAGGCCAGCGACTCCTGCATGATGTCCAGCTTGCCCAGGCTCGGGAACTCGTCGAGCATCATCAGCAGGCGGTGCTTGTAGTGCGCTTTGGGCCGGCCGTCCTCGAAGTCCATCTTGTCGGCCAGCAGGCGAACGATCATGTTCACCAGGATCCGCACCAGCGGGCGCAGGCGCGCCTTGTCGTTGGGCTGGGTGATGATGAACAGGCTGACCGGGTCGTCGTGGTTCATCAGGTCACGGATCTTGAATTCCGAGCGGGCGACGTTGCGCGCCACGATCGGGTCGCGGAACAACGACAGGTACGATTTGGCGGTGGACAACACCGAGCCTGCCTCTTCCGCCGGACGGTCGAGCATGTCGCGCGCGGCAGAACCCACCAGCGGGTGGTTCTCGCCGTCGAGGTGGCCGTAGTGGGTCATTTCCTCCCAGAGCTCGCTGATTGGCCGCGAAGGGTCGGCGAGCATGGCGTCCAGCGCTGGCAGGCTGGCGAACCCGCCTTCGTCCTGCGCGCGATAGCACAGGTGCAGGATGCAGCCGACCAGCATGGCCTGCGAGGTCTTCTGCCAGTGGTCATTCAGGCCTTTACCGTCCGGGTCGACGATCAGGGTGGCGAGGTTTTGCACGTCGCCCACCTCGAACTCGGTGCCCAGGCGGATTTCTTCCAGCGGGTTCCAGCCCACGCAGCCATTGGCCGTGGCCGGCTCGAAGCGCAGCACCCGGTTACCGGCATGCTGCTGCCGCCAGCCGGCGGTCAACGCCCACAGCTCGCCCTTGAGGTCGGTGATCACCGCGCTGTGCTTCCACGACAGCAAGGTCGGGATCACCAGGCCTACGCCTTTACCGCTGCGGGTCGGGGCGAAGGTGAGGATGTGCTCGGGGCCGTTGTGGCGCAGGTAATGCAGCTTGTTGCGCTTGTCCAGCCAGGCACCGACGTACACGCCCTCGTCGGCCAGCAGGCCGGCGCTTTCGATGTCCTTGCGCTCGCCCCAGCGCGCCGAGCCGTGCAGGAACGCATTGCCTTTGGCGCTGTTGCTGTTGATCAGGCGGATGACCATCAAGGCCATCATGCCCACGCCACTGACCAGCATGCCAAGGGAACCTGCGCGCATCAGCGAGTCCTGGTACTGGCCCGACCAGTTGGCCGCCCACACGAGGATCATCCAGGGCGCGTAGACGCCGTTCAGGTTGGCCCCCAGCGCTGCGTGGTACTGGAACAGGTAGGCGAAGTACTGGGTGGCGGTGGCAAGGCCCGCCAGCAGGAAGAAGATCGCCAGCAAAGCCTGCCAGGTACTGCCGCTGCTGCGCTGGCCACCGCGTATCTGCGGACCGACGGCGTTGTTGTGTTTCATGGGTTCGCTCCGTGAACGAAGGAATGGAAAGTGAGAGTTCTGGTTCAGGGCGATGAGGTGCGCGAACGCCCGAGCTCCTGGGCCTGGCTGCGCCGCTGCGCCTCGGTCAGGGAGCGCTCGGCCTGACGCTGCAGGCTCCACTGTTCGGCAAGCTCGGGCTGTTCGGCGCGCAGCTTGCGCACCGCCAGCTCTTCGAGCAGCGGAGTGTACAGGCCCATGCCGTGGTGCAGGTCCTGCACCCGCTCCAGGCGCAATTGCAGCTGCTGCAGGCGCGCCTGGCAACGCTGGTTGGCCTGGTCCCAGGCCGCGCGAGTGGATGGCAAGGCAATCCAGCCAGGGCGCTGGGCCAGGTTTTGTTGCAGTTGCGCCTGCTGGCGATCTACCAGGCCTTCCAGGCGCTGCTCAAGGGCGGCGCACTGGTCGGCCTTCTGCTCGACGTATTCGCCCAACGCCTGGTTGTACCGCGCCTGCACCGAGCCGCCCTCAAGCAGGGCCATCTGCTCGGCAGCCAACGCCTGCGCCTGGGCTTCGAGGCCAAGCCCGTCGTCACCGTGCGGGAGCTTCACTTTCTTCGAATCGTCCATGGGCTCGTGCTTCATATCAGGAAGAGGTAACCGGCCTTGGCCATCGGGATGCGGATCAGCAACAGCGCCACCAGGTGCAAGGGGTAATAGGCATAGAACAACCAGCGCCAGCGCGGCAGCTTCGGCTGCAACCACCCGGCTGCCAGCAGCAAGGGCAGGGCGGCGAGCGCCCAGGCATTGCCGTTGATCGGTGATAACGCCGCCAACGAGAGCGCGGCCCCGACAGCCGCTACAAGGTTCGGGCGCCGCACGTACCACCCCACGCACAGCCCCAGCAGCACAGCTGGCCACCAGAACTCGACCAAGGCTCCGCCGACCACGAACACACTCAGAGCCACAGCCCAGTAAAGCGGTTGCCCCGCCGACGCGCGCTCACAAGCGGCAGTCGCCAGGGTAATCACCAGCAGGG
The DNA here is from genome assembly GCF_044744955.1 of Pseudomonas sp. NPDC087185. NCBI lineage: Bacteria > Pseudomonadati > Pseudomonadota > Gammaproteobacteria > Pseudomonadales > Pseudomonadaceae > Pseudomonas > Pseudomonas sp. NPDC087185. Next base: position 69,398 of record NZ_JBIUZK010000004.1, read on the forward strand.
TGAACAGGATGTTCAACGGGTAGCCGCCATACAGCAGCCCGCCCAGGGCGATGAAAGGTGGCGTCGCCAATACGCCGAACAGGCACAGCCGCAGCGCGGTGCGGCGGTAGGCGCCGTTTGCCCCCGCACCCGGGCGCGCCAGGTTGTAGGCCAGTACCACCACGAACAAAGGCATCGCCAGCCGCCCCGCCTCGAACAGGTAAGGCAGGGTCTCGTTGAACAGGTACTTGTTCACGTGGTCGCCGGTCATCAACAACAACGCCAGCCATTTCAATGCCTCCAGGGCACCGTCGGCCAGTCGCAGGCGAGGCAGGGCGAACGCAGGCTGCCCTAGCCGCGCTGCAGCCGCACCGGCCACATGAGGCTCACTCACCGGCGCATCGCCTGGGACAGGCCCACGTCCAGCTCCAGCTTCGGCGCCAGGTCGCGGGCCACTTCACCAATACCTTTCTCATTGACGATCGCGGTGCTCTTGCCCACCTGGAAGTTGCGGCTGGGGTCGACGTCGCGGCGGTCATGGATGACGAACTGATCGGTCTGGCCGACCTTCTGCAGGATGTGGTGCTCGTCCATGCCGACGACCATCCCGCTGGTGGCCTTGCGCCCGGTTTGCGAGGCTTCGCCGATGCTGGCCGAGGGGTTCAGGCCGCGGGCTTTCTCTTCCATGGCTTTGAACGAGTCGCTGCGCTCTTGGGCCAGGGTATCTTGCTGTTGGCCTTGCTTGAGGTCCTTGGGGACTGGCACGGGTTGCAGGTTCAGACTACTGATGAAGCTCTGGTCTGGCCGCGAACCTGTCATGGTGTTCGCCATGTCTTGGCCTTGCTGAATGGCGGCTTCGCGGTACTTCGCCAACTCCTGTTCGAACGAGTCTTCTGCACGTGCTTCCTGACGTTCGGAACGGTTGCGCATCCCAAGGTACTCAGAGGCCCGGTCCTTGAGCTGCGTACCCTTTTCAGCGAACCAATTGCCTACCGATTCGGCGCCCCTCTGCACGCCACTTTTGCTCAGTGAGTTGTCGTTCTCGAAAATGACTCCCCGCCCATTTGTCTGGTGGTCGAACGGCCGAGCCTGTCGATCGAAAACATTGATCGTCCCCCGTTCCATCGGGAACGGTGTGTTGTCCACCACCTGGAAGGAGCCATCAACGCCACGGGTGAAAGCGTCCTTGCCATTGACCAACCGTGAATCAATCAGCGCTTCCTGGACCTTCTCCGGGCTTTTGATCACATCGTTGTACTGGTCGATGCGCTGCACGTCATCCCGCTGCATCGGCTTCATTTCGATGCCAGCTGATTGCAGGCGGTCGTACATTACCGCCAGCGGCCCGGCCGCCAGCACATCATCCTTGTAACCGCCGCCAACCTGCGAATGGGCGCCTGGGAACTTCAACTCCTCAATACGCGAGTTGTCGTCGTTGCGCAGTGCGCTGGTCAAGCGGAAGGTGTCGCGGTACTCATTCGCCGCCACAAGATGGGTGGTCGAGTCGACGTTCTTGCCCACCTCCAGGTTCTTGCCCAGGTGCGTATCCGACATCGCGTTGCCATAGGAGGCCACCGTATCGAAAATGCCCAGCTTGTTTACATGGGCCTGGCCTGGGGGAATCAGGAAATCGCCGGTGGCCTTGCCCTGATCATCCAGCTTCGGTACGCCGCGCTCGATGAATTCGTTGGCCAGCGCACGGGACTGCGCGGCACCGCGGCTGAAGCCGACGATGTTTACGTCGACCTTTTGGTCCGGGTACTTGTTGTGGAAAGCCACAATTGAGTCGTACGCCTGGTCGATACGCTCCTGGCCACCCAGCCCGGTGCCGCCCTCAAGGGCAGAACGAGCGGATGTTTTAGCCTGGCTGCCAACGCCGTCGAAGTAGACCTTTTCCGATTGACCGGAGCGCTCCTGGGCATCGTACTGTTGCGGAGCATGCCCTGAGTTACGCGCCAGATTTGTGCCTTTGGCCGTATCCAGCTCGAACAGTCGGGCTACGTTGGTTTGCGTGCCCTCAGGCGTATTCAGGTCTTTGTTGTTGCCGGTGCCGTCGAAATACACCGTGAAGCGCAATGCATCGCCCATGTCATATCCCTATGAATTGCTACGTGGGTAAGGCGGAAATTATCTGCCGGCGCGGTGCCGCGCCGACGCCCCCCTCAGGAGCTTTTTTTGTTCAAGGTCACGATCAGGTCATGCACACCATCACCGGCGGCGCCGATGTACGCTTTGTAGAACTCCTTGCCCTTGAGCAACAATGGCGAGCCACTCAGCGAATCAGCCGCTGCATCCACCGCTGCGCCACCAAAATCTTCTCCCATCCGCTCGACGCTGCGTGTGCGGGCAGACGCATCGTCATAGGGCTTCTGATACCAGCTGGCTACCTGGTACTCGACCCCTTCCTTTTCGAACTGGGTGTTCAGATGAGTAGCCAGGGCAATCAACGACTCGCGCATCAATGTCGGATCGACGTCCTGAGCTTTCATGAACGCTTCCACACGCACCTGTGCTGCCGCAATCAGGTCTGCATGGGTATAGCCCTGCATCGGCGGGAAAACCCCATCAGGCAGTTTCATGCCAGGGGTATAAGGTTTGTACTGCCCTTGATTGTCTTGCATGGAAAACTCCTTGGCTTGAAGCGCAGATGAGGTGGCAGGCAGGAGTACGCAGGCTCCCAGCACGAGGGGTACGAGCGCGCTCAGGCGCAACCGCGACCAGAAGCCCTTGGCGCGGCATGAGCCGTTTTCGGCAACGGGGGCGCTCACACCGAAAGTTTTACCGTTCAATCTCTCTCTCCCTGCATCCGCCTAGCGGCGGGTCCTTGTTTGATGGGATGACGCGGCCTAGGCCAGCTAGCGAGGTTCGAAGAATACCGAGAAACTTGTGGCCAGGGGCCACTAGGCGGTTCAATTGCACCAGCCATGATCTCTGTCACTCAACGCCGCATGACACTGACCACTTCGGCACCAAGCTCCAACTTAGGGGGCAAGGTTACGGGCCTGGTCGGCGATGCCTTTGTCATGCACGATCGCGGTGCTCTTGCCCACCTGGAAGTTGCGGCCGGGGTCGACATCGCGGCGGTCATGGATAACTCAGGTGCCGGGTTTGTTAAGGGTTTCAATCAGGTTCTGGACGCCCAGACCGGCGCTTTGCAGGTAGCTGCGCTGGAAATCCCGACTCATGTTGCCCAATGGCGATTTGATCAGCGCATCGCCGGCGGCACGAATGGTGAGTGCGTTGAACTCCTTGGCCATTGCTTTGACGCTCTCGGTACGAACCGAAGGGTCGTTATATGGCTTCTGGTACCAGGTCGAAATCTGGTGGTCCACATCGTTTGCCTGGTAGGCAGCGGTCAGGTGGTTGAACAGGTCTAAAAGAGACTCGCGGGCAAGCGTCGGTTCGATGTTGTTGTCCTTGAACACCTTGTCGACACTCTGGCACGCGGCCGTGGCCAATTCCTGGTTGGTGTAGCCCTTCATGGGAGGGAACACACCTTCGGGCAGGTTGGTATCGGCTGCGCTGGATGGGTTCTGGCCTTGTTTGCCTTGCATGGAAATCTCCTTGGCTTGAAGCGCAGATGAAGTGGCAGGCAGGAGTACACAGGCTCCCAGCGCGAGAGGTATGAGCGCGATGAGGCGCAGTCGCGACCAGAGGCCCCTGGTGCGGCAATAGGCGTTGCCGTTGATGGATGCGTTCGCACCGATGGTTTTACCGTTCAATCTCTCTCCCTGCCTCCGCCACGCGGCGGTTCCTTGTTCAGTGTCGTTGCGCAGCCAGAGCCGCTTTGGGTGAATCGAAGAATCAGGAATTCTGCTTGTTGAGGGTTACGATCAGATCGTGGACCCCGTCACCGGCACCATTGATGAAGGCGCTCAGGAAAGCGTCGCTCTTGTGCAGCAGTGGGGAGCCCTTCAACGAGTCGCCCGCTGCACGGATGGCGAGCGCACCAAAGCTTTCGCCCATGGCAGAAACGCTTTGTGCGCGTGCAGCAGGGTCGTCGTACGGTTTCTTGAACCAGGTTGCAATCTGGTATTCGACGTTTTGCGACTGGAAGGCTCGGTTCAGATGATCGGCCAAGGCGAAGAGCGTTTCTTTGGCCAGCGTCGGATCGACGTCATTGGCTTTCAGCACGGCCTCAACCCGCTTGCCGGCCGCCTCGATCAGGTCCTCGTGGGTGTAACCCTGCATCGGCGCAAAGACACCATCGGGCAACTTCATGCCAGGAGTATAAGGTTGGTACTGGCCTTGATTGTCTTGCATGGAAATCTCCTTGGCTTGAAGCGGGGAAGCAGTGGCAGGTAGGAGCAGGCAGGCCCCGAGCACGAGGGGAGCGAACGCCCCCATGCGTAGCCACGCCTCTGCGCCACGGGTACGCCGTGGGGCATTGCTGGCAGAAGGTGCGCGGGCACCGGCAGTTTTACCGTTCAATCTGTCTCTCCCTGCAGACGCCTAGCGGCGGAGCCTTGTTTGTTCGGGGCACGGAGTTGTCCACTTCATGCGGGTCGGAGGATATCGGCAATCCTGCGGCCAAGGGCCAGTACTCGGTACGGTTCAAGACTCGGCCTTGCTCAAGGTGACAACCAGGTTGTAGACACCATCTCCGGCACTTCTGCTGAGGCGGGCGAGGTAATCATCGCTCTTGCTCAAGAGTGGAGAACCGCGAAACGACTGGTCGGTTGCGCGTATCGCCATAGCCCCCAGGCTTTCTGCTACCTGGTCAAAGAACTTGGCGCGTTCGGCCGGATCATCCTTGGTTTCCTGGTTCAACTTGGCCAATCGATACTCGACCAGTTTTCCTTCCAGTTCTTGATTGAACTTGCCGGCCAGCGCGAACAGCGTTTCCTTTATAAGCGTCGGGTCGACACTGTCAGCCTTCAGAATGGCTTCGACAGGTTTGGCTGCAGCCTCGATCAAATCTGCGTGTGTATATCCCTGCATCGGTGGGTACACACCATCAGGCAGCTTCATGCCAGGCTTGTAGGGTTGGTACTGACCTTGACTGTCTGGCATGGGAAGCTCCTTGGCATGGGCTGGAGGAGTGGTCGAGAAAAGCGTGCACGCTGCCAGTACCAGGGGTACGAGCGAGCCGACGCGCAGTCGCGAGGTAGCTGCCTTGCAGTAGCGCGCAGCTTTGTCGGCTGGACGGGCGTCTGTTCCGAGAGTTGTTCCTTTCAATTTGTTTCTCCCTGCTGCCACCTCAAGGCGGCATATAAAGTCATCAGACCGGTGGGCCCTCATGCGCCCTTTCGGTTCAACGTCACGATCAGGTCGTGTACACCATCGCCTGCCGCACCGATCAGGTCCGTACAGAATTCGCGACCTTTATAAAGCAATGGCGAGCCCTCCAGGGAGTCCGCCGCGCCATCGACGGCGACACCGCCAAAGTGCTCGCCCAGCCGCTCGACACTGCGCTGACGCGCCGCAGGGTCATCGTATGGTTTCTGATACCAGCTGGAGATCTGATACTCAGCGCCTTCTTTCTCGAGGCTAGTATTCAGATGGGTAGCCAGCGCAATCAAAGACTCGCGGATCAATGTCGGGTCAACCTTCTGAGCCTTGAGGAACGCTTCCACGCGCACCTGGGCTGCAGCGATCAGGTCGCCATGGGTGTAGCCCTGCATTGGGGGGAACACACCGTCAGGCAGGTTCATGCCAGGTTTGTAGGGTTCGTACTTGCCCTGCTGGTCTTGCCCGAAAAACGCCTTGGCATGGGCTGGGGAAGCCAGGCCAGGCAGAAGCAAAGAGGCGCCCAGTGCGAGCGTAACGAGCCGCGTTGTCCGGCAAAGTTTGGTCATACGCTGAATCTCCCTCACCTACGCATCGCCTGGGGCAAGCCCATATCCAGTTCCAGCTTCGGCGCAGCAGTGCGAGCCACCTCGCCGATACCCTTTTCATTGACGATCGCGGTGCTCTTGCCCACCTGGAAGTTGCGGCCGGGGTCGACATCGCGGCGGTCATGGATGACGAACTGATCGGTCTGCCCGACCTTCTGCAAGATGTGATGCTCATCCATGTCGACGACCATACCGCTGATGGCCTTGCGTCCGGTTTGCGAGGCTTCGCCGATGCTGGCCGACGGGTTGAGGCCGCGGGCCTTTTCTTCCATGGCCTTGAATGAGTCGCTGCGATGTTGGCTCTGGCTGTCTTGCGACACACCAGAGGTCCGACCGGGCAGCGGAGCGTCCTGAAGTTTCAAGCTGTGAAGATAATCCTGGCTTGGCCTGGATCCGGATAGAGAGGTGGTCATCTCTGTCACCTGCGCCTGAGCGTTGCGCTGTTGTTTCTCAAGCTTTGCCTTGAACCCACCTACTTCATGTTCCACGGATTCCTGCTGGGTCGTGGTGTTGGCAAACCAAGACGACGGACTCTTGATCTTCTCTCCAACTTCGGCGAACCATTCTCCAATTTTCTCGGCCGTTCGCTGGATCCCAAGCTTGCTGAGTGAGTTGTCGTTCTCGAAGAGCACCTTGCGGCCACTGACCTCGTGTTCGAACGGCCGGCTTTGCCGGTCATCACTCTTGAATGTACCGCGCTCCATTGCAAAGGGTTTGTTGTTCACCACTTCAAAAGACCCGTCGGCATTTCGCTTGAATGCGTCCCTGCCTTCTGCGAGCCGAGAATCGATCAACGCCTCCTGAAGCTTCTGCGGGTCCTTGATTACCGCGTTGTACTGTTCGATGCGGTACACATCCTCCTGCTGCATCGGCTTCATCTCAATGCCGGCAGATTGCAAGCGGTCGTACATGACCGCGAGGGGCCCAGCCGCCAGCACGTCGTCTTTGTACCCACCCCCAACTTGAGAATGCGCGCCTGGAAACTTCTGTTCCTCAATGCGGGAATTGTCATCGTTGCGAAGGGCGCTGGTCAGGCGGAAGGTATCGCGATACTCGTTCATCGCCACCAAGTGAGTGGTCGAATCAACATTCTTGCCGACCTCCAGATTCTTGCCCAGGTGAGTATCGGACATAGCGTTGCCGTACGAGGCGACGGTATCAAATATGCCCAGTTTATTCACATGGGCCTGGCCCGGTGGAATCAGAAACTCGCCAGTGGCGTTACCTTGCTCGTCGAGCTTGGGTACGCCGCGCTCGATGAACTCGTTGGCCAGTGCACGTGACTGCGCCGCGCCACGGCTGAAGCCGACAATATTGACATCGACTTTTTCGTCCGGGTACTTGTTGTGGAAGGCCACGATCGCATCATAGGCCTGGTCAATCCGCTCTTGACCACCGGCTCCGGTAGCGCCCTCCCAAGCGGCAGCCAACGAGTTGTTTTTCTGGCTGCCTACGCCGTCGAAGTAAACCTTCTCAGACTGCCCGGAGCGCTCTGCGGCATCATACTGCCTTGGAGCATGGACCGAGTTGCGCGCCAGGTTGGTGCCTAGCGCCGTGTCGAGTTCATACAAGCGCGCAACGTTTGTTTGCGTTCCTTCTGGAGTCGCCTGGTCCTTGTTGTTCGCAGTGCCATCGAAATACACCGTGAACCGTTTCAATTCAGTCATCTCATGTCCCTATGAACAACCTTACCAATCAGTTCTTGTTCAGCGAACGAATCAGGTCGCCTACGGCATTCCCTGTTGTAGTAATGAACTGGCGATAGAACTCTTCACCCTGGCTCAACAGCGGTGAGTCATCCAGGGAATCGGCCGCGGCTTTCACAGCCAAAGCACCGAATTGTTCTGCCATACCTGTCACACTGCGCTTGCGCAGGTCCGGGCTCTCGTAGGGTTTCTGGTACCACGTAGCGATCTGGTACTCGACGCCTTCTTTCTCGAATGCATTGACGAGGTGAGTATCCAATGCAATCAAGGTTTCGCGGGTAAGCCCTGGTTCGATGTTCTTTGCCTTGAGAAAGTCCTCGGTGCGCGCGTGAGCGACCGCGAGCAATTCTTTGTGGGTATACCCCGGCATCGGCGGGAAAACGCCATCAGGCAACTTCATGCCGGGGATATAGGGTTGGTACTGGCCCTTGTTGTCTTGCATGGAAATCTCCTTGGCTTGAAGCGCAGATGAAGTGGCAGGCAGGAGTACGCAGGCTCCCAGCGCGAGAGGTATGAGCGAGCCCAGGCGCAGCCACGACCAGAGGCCCCTAGTGCGGCAATAGGCGTGGCCGTTACTGGATGCGTTCGCACCGGTGCTTGTATCGTTCAATCTCTCTCCCTTCTTCCGCCATCCGGCGGTTCCTTGTTCAATGTCGTTGCGCAGCCAGAGCCGCCTTGGGTGGTCTGCTTACCTTAAGCGGTAGCCTGGTCCTTGTTGTTCCCGGTACCTTCGAAGTACACGGTGAACCGCTTGGCTTCAGTCATCTCATGTCCTTATGAACAACTGCAGTGATCAGTGCTTGTTCAATGAAAGAATCAGTTCGCTTACCGCGTCCCCTGACTCACTCATGAAGTCGCCATAAAATGCTTTGCCCTGAAGCAAAAGCTGCGAACCATCCAAGGAGTCGGCTGCTGCCTCCAAAGCCAAGGCGCCGAACTGTTCAGCCATGTTGTCGACACTGCGCTTGCGCAGGTCCGGGCTGTCGTAGGGTTTCTGGTACCACGTAGCGATCTGGTACTCGACGCCTTCTTTCTCGAATGCATTAACGAGGTGAGTATCCAATGCAATCAGGGTTTCGCGGATAAGCCCTGGTTCGATGTTCTTTGCCTTGAGAAAGTCCTCGGTGCGCGCGTGAGCGGCCGCGAGCAGTTCTTTGTGGGTATAACCCGGCATCGGCGGGAAAACGCCATCGGGCAACTTCATGCCGGAGGTATAGGGTTGGTACTGGCCCTTGTTGTCTTGCATGGAAATCTCCTTGGCGTGAAGCGCAGATGAAGTTAGAGGCAGGAGCACGCACGCGCCCAGCACGAGAGGAACGAGCGAGCTCAGGCGCAGCCGTGACCAGAAGCTCTTGGCACCGCGCGGGGCGTTGGCGACGGTAGGTGAGCTCGCCACCATGGTTGTACTGATCAATCTCTGCTCTCCCTCATCCGCCTCACGGCGGGGTCCGTGTTGATGTCGTAGCACGTGTTTGCCCCCTCGCATGGACCGAAGAATACCTGATTGGTATCCATTACCTGCTCCCCATCACCAAGCCGCGAGGGACATATCCTGACGTTGCGGCGGGCTGCGTTGTGACCGGTTCCTTCACAATGGCCGCCTTGACCGCCGAGGCCGCTTCAACAGCCGCCGCCGGAACTTCGCTGGGCACGCCGGAGAACACCGCCCCCTGCGCCACCTGCTGGGTGGCAAAGCGTTCATCGAGCCAGTCGGCCCACCAAGCGGCACGGCGCATCACCTGCTGGCGGTAGCGGGCGTTGATCGCCGGGGTGCGCGAGTGGTAGTTGGCCACCCGCGTCCACAGGTCGCCGCGGTCGTTGCGCACGTGGCCGCGCAGGCGCCAGGCGGCGAGGTCATAGGAGTAGCAGCCGCCCTGTTCGACATCTTTGGGGGTGATGCCGTAGCGCGAAAGTTCACGCAGGTATGAGGTGTTGAACTGCATCGGCCCGACATCGTAGGTGCCGTTGCTGTTGCGCACCCACTGGCCCGGCTTGCCGCCCTCCTGGGCGGCCACGGCGAGCACGATGTTCACCGGCAGCTCGTATTTGACCGCCGCCATGATCGAACAGACGACAGGTTCGCTCAGGGCGGGTGGCGGAACGTCGGCAACGAAGGGCATGGGTGCGGGCCTCAGATGACCTTGCCGAACTTGTTGTTGATCGACTTGGTCGCGCTCGGGTCGGCCTTCGGGCAGCTGTCGAGGAAGGACTGGCGGGCGTTGGCGGTCTGGTTGAGCTTGATCTTGCCCTTGCGCTTCTTGACGATGTCGAAGTAGTCGGCAACCGGGCCGTCGCAGTTTTCCACCACGCCGGCGCCCTTGAGCTTGCCCCACATGCATAGCACGGTCGCGCAAGGGTCGCGGGCCTCGGCGGGGAGGGCGATGGCGAAGGTAGCGGCCAGGGCGGCCGTTGGAAGCAGTTTTGCAATGTTCATGAGCGCTCCTTGTTCAAGTCTTGTCCTGTTTGCTTTCACTGAAGCTCTTCACTTCGGCATCTGGCTCGAAATCACGGCTGGCCGATCGAGTGTCCATGGCTGCGCCCCGGGTTGATCCGGGATTGGAGATCTCCATGGCAAGCCGTCCACCTGCCGTTTTGTCGATTCGCGATTGGGCGACACGGCCCATGCCAGAGGCAAGGTTGGCCGTCATCTGCAGGGCAATACGGCCTGCATTGCCAACCCTGCTGGATGACGAGCTGGACGCACCTTCTCCCTTGCCGCCTTTGGCGCCGGAGCCGCCACCACTGGCCGCTTGTCCACCGGCATCGCCGCCACCCTGAGCCCCTGAACTGCTACCACTGCTTGATGCGGTTCCGGCCGCCCCGCCCTCAGCCCCTTCTCCTGAAGAGGACCCTGCGCCGCCCGCTGTTTCGGCTGACTGGCCAGAGGACGATGAAGCAGATGCCCCATCTGCGGACGAGGATTCTCCACCCGCAGAAGATGCTGTCTGCGCTGCCGCGCCGGACGAAGAAGGTGAAGTGCCCATAACGGAACCAAGGGGGCTAGCGCCGCCGGGGCTACCTGAGCCAGGGCTTCCCGGCCCTCCCAGCATTCCACTGACACGTGAGGCGATGTCCGTGCCGGCAGCAACACTCGACTGCGCCCCCTTGAAGGCTGAGGTCAAGGCTTGCATGCTGCCAACCAAGCTCGCTCCACCCGTCATCATCGCCGATGCGCCTTTACCCATGTAGGACGCAGCAGTAGTTGCCGCCCCCACAGCCGCACCTGCACTGAAATTGCCGATACCCGTAGAGGCGCTGCCCGCACCTCCGACCAGCGCCGCAATCATCGGGGGTATCTTGTTTACCAAGAACAGCAGCAATACCGACACGACCAGCATGACCGCAAGCTCCTGCACGGCGACATCGTCGCTGATTTTACTGGCAAAGGTCTGGATAAAGTCCTTACCAATTGCGATCAACAAGACCATGGCGAACAGCTGAGCGCCCACCCCAAGAACAGCTCGGTAGTAATTCGTGGCGATATCTGAAGTCCAACGCGAGCCACCGAAGCCCAAGAAGAACACGCCCGCATACAGCAGGAACCAGCTGGATGCGAGGAGCACCAACAGGTTGATACCGACGACCGCCAATACCAGCAAAATGGCGATAGCCATAAACTCCATGGTTATCTGGCGGCCCATTTCTCGCCAACTCAGCTGGTCCGTAGCCTCCACGGTTCGGTCATAAAGCTCGAAGCCCAGGTCGACAATGCTGGATGGCTTCAAATCGGTGCTGCCCAGCTTGCCAGCTTCAGATCCCAGTTGGCTCAAGGATTTGACGATCGAATCGGCAATTTGCAGACCGCCCATGGCATTTTTAAGTAGCCACCAATAGAAGCCGAACACCACGAGAAAACGAATGAACTCTGAAAAGAACTCTCCAATCTCGGCCTTGCGCAATAGCATCAGACCGAAAGTCCAGACCATCGATATGGTTGCCAACGCAAGGAACAACCGTTCAGCTGCCGACTGAATGGCAGGCAACCACTTTTCGGTTGCGTTATGGAACCTAACAAGCACCTCATTCATGATACCTGAGCTGCCCAACTGACTGTCCGCCGCATGGGCAAGCGTCGGCGTTGCAAGGCAAAAAGCAACCAGCAGTACTGTCAGGGCCAATTCCCGACGCTTACCAATCATCAGACTAGTCCACCTTAGAATTTGTCTTCAGGGCTTTTTTCAAACTTCCACTTGGTCATTTTCTTCGCTTTTAGGAAGCTATCGCAGGCGGCAGTAAATTCATTTCGGTTGGCTTCCTTCGACAGGCTAGCCAAGTTTTTTTCATACATGTCCGGCGCGCAGTTATCTGCCGTAGGCTCAGGTACCTTTTCCTCCAGGCAACCTGCCAGCGCAATGGCCATACCTGCAGCAAGCGCCAACTTATAGATCTTGAATTTCATATCCAGTCCTCAATAATTGTCTTCAGGGCTTTTTTTGTAATCCCAGGTGGTCAGCTTTTTCGCTTGAGCCTGACCACGGGCTTTTTCATCCAGCTCAGCCGCAGCACGGTTCGCTTCTGCGGTCTGCTGGGCTAGCATCAGGGTTCGCAACTGCAACAGTTGGTTCGCTTGCTGACTGGACAGTTGGTTGGCGTATTGAATGGCCTTGACCTGACCGTCTGCGGTCGTTGCAGCTTTTTGCAGATTTTCCAACTGCGAGGCGTCAGCCTTCAGATTTTCTTGCTGTTGCTTGATACTTTTGAACAGCGCGTCATTGGCAGTTTTTTGCGATTTGGATGTCATTTCCTCATGCTTCACGAGCGCTGCTCGATCGGCATCGGTGCACCCGCCGCCACTAAAGCATGGCGAACTCCGGTAGTAGCTGGTGTCCTGGAACTTGTCCAAATAAGAATCCAGGCTGCCCGCCTGATTGGTGTAGTAGTCGAGCATGTCCTGGGCTTGCATCAGCTTATTGATAGTGGAATTGGCCTCATCCCAGATATAAGCCGCTGGTGCCACCGTGTTCTTGATCATGTTCTCGTACTGATCAAGCTGGGTCTTGTACTGGCTGATCTGGGTGGTGTATTCCTCAACCTGCTTCAGCGTCTGAGCAATACTCTCGATCGACGTCACTTGATTCAAAGCAACGTTAGCGCCATCAATCACGGGAATACCGGCGTTCGCCTGCAGGGTGAATCCAATCCCGGCCAGCAACGCGATGGCAGGTTTCAACAAGTGCGTGGGCTTCATGTTGCTCTCCTTGGCGGTTTATCAGTAATCGAAGGACTGGTAAGGCTTCGAGAACGTCAGGTCCTTGGTCACCATCACGTTGAAGCGATAGCCCGGACGGATTTCCAGCGTCGGTGCGATGTTCATGTTCTTGGCGATCATCTGCGCGGTGACCTGGCCGAGTTGCTGGCCGAGTGCTTCGCTCATGGCGCTGCTGGCGGTTTCACGGTCGCTGCTGTCACCACTGGCGCGGTCCTGGCTGAGGCTGATACCGGCGACGATGCCCGACATCAACAAGGCCGAACCGAAGATCCGCACATAGTGGTTGTTGACCTTGTCTTCGAAGCCGGAGTAACCGCCCATGTCTGCGCCAGGCATCGAGCCGATATCCATCGCCTTGCCGTCTGGGAAGATGATGCGCTGCCAAGCCACCAACACACGCTTCTGGCCGTAGGCGACATCGCTGGAGTAGGCGCCGACCAAACGCGAGCCTTGTGGAAGCAGCAGGTGCTTGCCGGTGGCGGTGTCGTACACCGCCTGCGAGATCTGGGCCATGATCTGCCCCGGCAATTCGGAGTTGATGCCGGAAACCAACATGGCAGGAATCACGAACCCTGCACGCAGTTCGTAGGGGCTGCGTGGCGCCTGAGGGGTAGCGTCCAGGCGCCAGCGATCTTCCCCGGCGGCGTTGCCAAACTGCGAGTAGTCCTTACCGGCGCTGGACGAAGCTTGCATCAGGAACGGCGAATCACCCTGTGCTCCCCCACCCCCGCCAGCACCGCCACCAATGCCCGCAGAGCGCAATTCGGCCAGGCGAGCCTTGAAGGCCGCATTCGGATCGCTGCGCTGTTGCTCATCCAGACGCTGACGCGCTGCGGCGATGCGGGCCAGCGCATCCTGCTGACTGAACGGGCCGCCAGCGCCAGCAACATTACTCGAACCCGCACTGCGCGGCGCCGCGACCTGTACGGTGCTGCGCGCCTGAACGGCTTCCTGGAACTGCTGCATCTTCATGCGCCGAATGCGCTCCATCTCTTCGGCGTTGACATCCGGCGGCAGGTCACGTGGCGGCATGGGCGGCGCATCAAGGTTGGTCGGGCGCACGACCTGCAGGCCGGCCGGCTGGGCTTGTGTGTTGTCCAGCACCGGCAAAGCCGGCGGCTCGGCTTTGCTCGGGATGATGCCATCCGAGTCGATGCCGTTGATCTGCTGGGCGAACAGACTGCTGTTGCCGGCCTTTTCAGCTTCCTTCTCGGCCGGCTTGTTCTGGTTCTCGGCGCGGTCAGCGGCCACCATCAGCATGATCAGCAAAAAGACCATGGCGGCACCGCCAATGATGTACATCGGCCAGTTGTTGACCCGACGCACGCCACTCTTGCGGTTCAGCTTGCCAGGTGAGGCGTCCGGGGACATGGCATCGTTCATGTTAGTCATGGTTCGTCACTCCTTGCGCACCCAGGCTCCGGCGGCCAGCAGGCGCCCATTCTGTACCGCGAAGACACGGCTCAGGGATTCACGGCCGACCAGCAGGGTGACGCGGAACAGGTCGCTGTCCTTGGGGGCATCGACGATGTAGTTGACCGCCAGCGGGGCAACCTTGCCGGCCGGGGCCGGCGCAGGCTGCGCCTTCGGGTCGAACTCCTGTACCGAGAAGCCCGAGGCACGCAGCGTGCGGACCAGGGAAGCCCCATAAACGTCCTGGGTGTCCTGATTGATCCGCAGGTGCGTGCTGGCCGGCGGGTACACCACGGCCAACTGGCGCACGCTGGCGAAGGCCAGTTGCTGGTTGATCGCCGGCGTGGTGCGCTCGGCGAAGTTGCCATACGGGCCGCTGGCACAAGCGACCAAGCCCAGGCAGGCAAACAGTGCGATCCATGCGCGCATCATCATTTACCCCGCTGGATGGTGACACGGTCCTGGGACTTGCCGACGCCGGCCACCAGGATCGCTTTGTCGAACACGGTGTCGACGATGTAGCGGTCACCCTGGATGCGGTAGTTGACCATCACGGTCTCGTCATCCTTGAACCAGCCACCGTCCTTGCGCACTACCAGCAGCGATGGCGCTTCGGTCTGGGCCATGCTGCGCGGCATCTGGATGATGGTCTTGCTGCCGTCGTTGTAGACACGAACCGGCTTCCACGAGGTGTCGCCGTCGACCTTGTAGTCGAAGCTCAGGTTGCCCAGATACTCACCGGTCTCCGGGATGGTCGCCTTCTTGCGCTCGGTGGCTTCGCGGTTCTTGATCAGGTTCCATTTCGCCAGCGCCTCTTCCGGGTAGGTGAAGGCCACCTGCGGCATGTACTGGGTACGGTGCGAACGCAGCTTGAAGTGGTAGGTGCGGCGGTTGGTGGTGACCACCAGCGAGGTCTCCAGGCCCACGTCCATCGGCTTGATGATCAGGTGCTGCACTTCGCTGTCGCCAACGCCGGTGATGGCCGGCTCGACTGTCCAGCGCGCGGTGTCGCCGAGGTTGATCGAGTTGACCTGCTCACCGGCCTGCAGGGCAATGTCGCATACCTGCAGCACGGCGCAGACGATGCTCGGCTGCTGGGCGCCGTAGATGAAGCGGGCGGTGCCGTCGCCGCCGTCCACAGGCTTGATGCCGGTGGCGCTGGCCTGCTGCCAACGCTGGGAGATGGCCAGTGCGGCCTTTTCCTGCGGGGTCAGGGTCGGGTTGGCATCGGAGAAGTACAGATCGGCCTGGCTGGTTCCTGGCGCGGCCTGCGCGAACGCGGGCAGGAGTGCCGCGAGCATGGCGCAAAGGTAACGGTTCATGGTCGGTCCTTCAGAGTTGCTTGGACCAGGAGAAGTCGCGCACGTACGTCCCGATCGGGTTCATCCGTACTTGCTCTTCGCTGGTCTGGGTAGTGGGTTCGGCGGTATAGGTGGTGACCAGGGCACGCCAGTTGGCTTTGTCCTTGACCAGGCCTTGGCGGTCACGGGTGACCTCTTGCCAGTCCACCTGCCAAGTTTCCGGGGTCTGCTGCATGACCGAGCGGATGTCGATGCTGACGGTCTCTTCCGCAGCGCGAACGAAGGGGCTCGATTCCTTGGTGCCATTGAGCCATTCGTTCATTTTCTGGGTGGCCGGGTCGTTCGGGCCCAGCAGCGCGTAAATGCGGAAAATCGACTTGCGCAGCAAGGCGACGTCCGGCGTCACCGTGCGCGCATCGGTGATGAACGAAGCCATCTGCGACTTCACCACACGCAGGTCGACCGGCATTGCCACCTGGGCCGGTGCAACGGCCATGGGCTGGCCAAGCTTGTCGACCTCCACCACATACGGCACGAACTTGGACTGGCTGCCGATATGGATGATGCCGCCGACACCGGCGAGGGCGACCATCATCGACAGGATACCCACCACCTGCCAGGACTGGCGCGAAGTGACCAGGCTACCGACATGATCGTTCCAGGTACGACGGGCGGTCAGGTACGGGTTTTCGAGTGCGGCGCCCTTGGGCTGCGCGCTCTCGGCAGAAGCTTTAGCGGGGCGTTTCTGCACCATCCCCTTGATGCTTTCGGCAAGGCTCATGCGGCCACTCCATAGTCATTCAGTCTGAGGCCCCTGGCTGCCAGCCACTCGGCTACCCAGGCATCGCCGTACTTGGATTCCAGGCGCTTGATGGCAGCCACCGACTCCTTGTCGGACGAGCCGACAAAGGCCAGGGCCAACGGGCCCAGGGCCAGGTCGTAGAGGCGTCGGCCGTTTTCCGACACGTAGTAGTACTGGCGCTTGGGAATAGCGGTGGCGAGGATCTCGATCTGCCGGGCGTTCAGGCCCATGCGTCGGTAGAGGGCAGCGGTGTCCTCGTCGCGGGCATAGACGTTGGGCAGGAAGATCTTGGTGGCGGTGGACTCGACGATTACGTCGAGGATCCCCGAGTTGGCCGCATCCGACAGGCTCTGGGTGGCCATCAGCACCAGGCAGTTGGCCTTACGCAATACCTTCAGCCATTCGCGGATCTTCTCGCGGAAGGCCGGGTGGCCAAGCATCAGCCAGGCTTCGTCGAGGATGATCACCGCCGGCTGGCCCTTGAGCGCGCACTCGATACGGCGGAACAGGTACAGCAGCACCGGCAGGGCGTACTTGTCGCCCAGGTTCATCAGTTCCTCGATCTCGAACACGGTGAAGTCGGACAGCGCCAGGCCGTCTTCCTCGGCGTCGAGCAGGTGGCCCATGGTGCCGTCGACCGTGTACTGGCGCAGGGTCTCGCGGACCGCTTCGTCCTGCACGATGATGCAGAACTCGGACAAGGTGCGCGAACCGTCGCGGAACATGGTCATCACCGCGTGGCCGATCTCGTTGCGCTGAGCGGCGGTGGTTTCCAGGCCATTGAGCGCCAGCACGGTGTCCAGCCACTCCATTGCCCAGGCGCGGTCGCCCTTGGTTTCCAGGAACTGCAGCGGGCAGAAGGCCAAGCGCTCGTCGTCCGCCGCCACGGTGAAGTGGCGCCCCGATTCACCGCCGCTTTCAGCGCGAATGCCGGCTGCCAGCGGGTACATGGACATGCCCTTGTCGAAGGCGAAGATCGACATGCCCTTGTAGCGGCGCAATTGGGCCGCGATCAACGCCAGGTGCGTCGACTTACCGGCACCGGTGGGGCCGAACATGAAGGTGTGGCCCAGGTCACGCACGTGCAGGTTGAGGCGGAACGGCGTGGCACCGCTGGTCACGCAGTGCATCAGCGCCGGCGACAGCGGCGGGTAGAGCGGGCAGGGGGCATCGGCACTACCGGTCCAGATGCTGCTGGTGGGCAGCAGGTCGGCCAGATTGAGGGTGTTGATCAATGGCCGGCGTACGTTCTCCACGCCGTGACCCGGCAGGCTACCGAGGTAGGCATCGAGGGTGTTGATGGTTTCGATACGCGCGGCGAAGCCCAGGCGTTCGATGGCTTTCTCGACGCTGCGCGCTGCCTCTTCCAGCTGCGCACGGTCCTCGTTCATCAGCACTACGACGCTGGTGTAGTAACCCTGCGCGACGAGGCCGGAGTTGACCTCGGCGATTGCATCGGCGGCATCCTGCACCATGGCCAGGGCGTCCTGGTCGATGTTGCCATTGTTGGTGTTGAACACCTGGTCGAAGAAGCCGCGGACTTTCTGCTTCCACTTCTTGCGGTATTTCTCCAGGTGCTGCACCGCCTCGTGGGTGTCCATGAAGATGAAGCGGCTGGACCAGCGGTATTCGCAAGGCAGCTCGGCCAATGCCGAGAGGATGCCGGGGGCCGACTCCAGCGGGAAGCCTTCGATGGCCACCACCTGGACGAAGTTGCGACCAATCTTCGGCACCACGCCCCCCCAAAGTTCCTTTCCGCCGATCACGGCGTCCAGGTACATCGGGTTGCTCGGCAGCAGTACCGGTTGGCTTACGCCGGTGACACAGAACTGCACCCAGCTGAGCAGGTCGTCGTGGGTGATTTCAGCACCTTCCTCGGTAACCATGCGGTTGCCCTTCAGGCGTGTCAGCTTGAGCACTGACGACAAGCTGCCTTCGACGCTGAGGCAATCACGCTTGAACTGCTCGATCAGGTTGCGGGTGCGGGCCTTGTGGTCCGGTGGCGGCGTGTCGTCGTCGAACATCAGCTCGACGAATTTCTGCTGGGCCAGCATCGGCGGGAAGTAGGTGAGGGTCAGCACGAAGTAGCCTTCGTACATGGTCCCCAGCGATTCGAAATACGACCGGCGCTCTGCGTCCATCGCCTCGGTCAGGCTGTCGGCAAAATGCGAGACGCCCTTGGCGGAATAGTTCGACGCCGGGCGGCGCACTGCGTCGACGTGAATCATCCAGCCATTGCCCAGGCCAGCCAGGGCCTGGTTGATACGCAGCGACACCAGCTCGCGCTGAGCTTCGGTGCTGCTGGCGTTGTCGTCACCACGGTAAAGCCAGGCGGCCATGAAGGCACCGTTCTTGCCCACGATCACGCCGTCATCAACCATCGCGGCATGGTTCAGCAGGTCGGCCAGGCCAGCATCCTTGGAGCGATGCTTTTTCAGCTTGAGTTCGGCATCCACCTGCAGCAGGCGCTGAACCAGCAGCAGGACCAGCAAGGCACCGAGGGCTGCGATGGCATACGCAATACCTTCGATCATTTGTATTGACTTCCCTGACTTGGAGGATTGTCCCTGAACGGCGTGCTACGCGCCGCGTAGTAGGACTTGTAGCGCCGGTGGCGCAGGTAGACGAGGCGCATCTTCGGGTCGGACTTGGCCATCACGCGGAGCATGAACAGTGCGCCGAACCACAGCACCAGGCCGACCACGGTTGCCCGTACCTCCTGGGCACTGAAGATCAGCGCGAAGGCGAGCAACCCGGAAAACATCACCAGCTCGCGATCCCCGCCCATGAACAGGTTGTCCCGGTTGCCGGCCCGCCGGATGGGAATCGTGCGCAGTGCCATGGCTCAGACCTGACCCTGTACCAGGCTCTGCTGCGGCAGCGGCAGCAACTGCGCCAGCTCGGCACTGGTGCCGAAGAAGCTGCTCATGATGTTGTTGGCACCGACGATCAGCGCCATCACCAGCACCAGGAAGATCAGGGTGCGGAAGAAGCCGTTGAGGTCGCCGCCAAAGATCAGCACGCCGCCAGCGACGACGATGCCAATGATCGACAGGGCGAAGGCGACCGGGCCTGTTACCGACTTGCGCAGGGATTCCAGCCAGCTTTCATAGGGCAGCGTGCCGCTACCGGCGGTGGAGGCAAAAGCGTTTTCCGGGGTGACCATCACGTACAGCATCAGCAGGCAGAGCGCCAGGTAGCCAAACGTTTGGGCGTTGAAACGGGACAGCGAAGTGTTGGCGTGCATGTGCAGTGTTTTCCTTAGAGATTGCGCATGATGTAACGGCCGTTTTCGTATCCGGAAACCTCGAGGATCTCCTGGATGCGACGGCCTTCTGGGGTTCTGGCGATGGAAATGACGACGTGAACCGCTTCGCCAATCAGCGGCTCGATTTCGGCCGGGGCCGATTTGTTGCGGGAAACCAAGGATTTCAGACGGGTCAGCCCTTCGCTGGCGCTGTTGGCGTGCAAGGTTGCCGCGCCGCCGGGGTGGCCGGTGTTCCAGGCATCGATCAGGTCGAGTGCCTCCTCGCCACGCACCTCGCCGACCAGGATGCGGTCCGGGCGCATGCGCAGGGAGGTCTTGAGCAAGTGGGTCATGCTCACATCGACGGTGGTGTGGTACTGCACGAAGTTTTTCGCCGCGCACTGGATTTCGCCGGTGTCCTCGATGATGAACACGCGCTCGCTGGGGAACTCGACGACCATTTCGTTGATGACGGCGTTGACCAGGGTGGTCTTGCCGGTACCGGTACCGCCGATGACCAGAATGTTGCGGTGATCGCGGATGGCGCGCTTGATGGCATCGCACTGGATCGGCGTCATGATGGCCGATTCCACATACTGGTCGAGGGTGTAGATCGCCACCGCCTTTTTACGGATGGCGAACGTGGCCGCGCGGACCACCGGGGGCAGCTGGCCGGCGAAACGCGAACCGTCCAGCGGCCACTCGCCTTCGAGCAGGGGCTTGCTGCGGGTCACTTCCTTGCCGTGGTAACCGGCCACGGTCTTGATGATGGACTCGGCCTGCGCAGGGCGCAGGTCACCGATGTGCTTCATCGGCTGCCCGAGCTTTTCGAGCCAGAGCTTGCCGTCGCCATTGCACATCAGCTCGACGGTCTGCGGATCGTTGAGCGCGTCGATGATGAGAGGGCCGGCATCGCGCTCCAGCTTTTTCTTGGCGCGATCTTTCAGGCTGCCAGTTTCTGCAATGTCCACACTAATCGTCCATGAAATAATGGCCGCCCACAGTAATGGGCGAGCTATTCAAGCTCCCTGCTGGTGCAGGTCATCGAACTAATGGCGAATCGAAAACCCTCTTCGCTCGAAGTAACCTGCCAGGGCTGGCGAAATTTCTTCGAGTTATGCGAGGCAATTCACAAGGGCGCGCAGAGTACCCGAGCAACAAATGTTAACGAAATAGTAAATTTCCTACAGCCGTGTAAGCATTTTCCTACACGCCTGGAACTAACGTTCCACTTGACTGATAAGTCAAAACGCCTGAAACAGGCGAGGAATCAGGGCTCCAGCGTTGATCCATATCACTAGAGCATCTAATCGCCATCATGTTTGCCATTACTCTGCGCTTCAAAAAGTGGACGGAGTTCACATTTGCGCGCGACGTATTCTTACCCACGAAATGACAAAAATCGCTTTTGCCACTACGGACGCTTCAACTAAAGGCCAAACTTTCAAAGTTGCCATCTATGTGCCATCACATGATATCAATTAGATATCATCCTAAAGTTTCGGCGGTGACATTTACAGTTCAGAAAAGTTCAAAACAATGCCAGTTGGCCACCCGGTGGACAGAAACGAGTGCAATCGAGTGTCTGCGCCTCCCGCCCTTCGAATTCCAGTTTGCGCATGGCCTTGGCGAAACGTTGCGCCAGTAATTCGGCAAATACCCCCTCGCCACGCATCCGTGCACCAAAGCGGCTGTCATACAGCTCGCCTCCCCGGCTCTGGCGAATCAGGCTCAACACATGGCTGGCGCGCTGTGGGTAGTGGTCCTGCAGCCACTGCTCGAACAGCGGCGCCACTTCTAACGGCAGGCGCAGCATCATGTAGGCCGCGCTCTGCGCGCCAGCGTCCTTGGCGGCTTCGAGCAGGCGCTCCAGCTCGCTGTCGTTGATCATCGGAATCATCGGCGAACACAGCACGCCCACTGGCACACCGGCCTCGCGCAGCACCCGGATCGCGCGCAGGCGGGCCTTGGGCGATGCCGCACGTGGTTCGAGCACACGCTTGAGGTCGTCGTCCAGGGTGGTCAGGCTGATCATCACCCGCGCCAACCGTTGGCCGGCCATCTCGGCCAGCAGGTCCAGATCGCGCAATACCAGCGCGCCTTTGGTGACGATGGTCACCGGGTGGCGAAACCGCAGCAGCACTTCCAGCAGCCGCCGGGTCAACTGCTGCTCGCGCTCGATTGGCTGGTAGGGATCGGTGTTGGAACCCAGGTTGATCGGCGCGCAGACGTAGCCTGGCTTGCTGAGCTGCTGTTCGAGCACCTCGGCGGCGTTGGTCTTGGCGATCAGCTTGGTTTCGAAATCCAGGCCGGGGGACAGGTCCCAATAGGCGTGCGAGGGGCGGGCATAGCAGTAGATGCAGCCATGCTCGCAGCCTCGATAGGGGTTGATGGAGCGGTCGAACGGCAGGTCGGGCGAGGTGTTGCGGCTGATGACGGTCTTGGCGGTTTCGATCCGCACCTCGGTACCCTGGGTGAGCGGCACCTCCTGGTACCAGCCGTCATCCTCCGCCACCGAATGCTTTGGGGCGAAGCGGTTATGTGGATTGTGCGCCGTGCCACGGCCTTTTTGCGGTGCTAGAGGAATCATGGCTCACCCCTGTACTGTATTTATATACAGTACAGAAGACATTCGAATCTTGCCAGCACCTCCGGTCAGGCCAGCCCGTGCCAACGCAGGTAGGCAGCCTGGCTGGGCGTGCGCCCGAGGAACGCTTGAATGCCCTCGAGCAGCGGGCGCGAGGCACCCGGTTCGAACAACGCCTCCTGCAGTGCCCGGCCTGTTTCGCGGTCCAGCAAGCCCTGCGGTGCGAAGCGGCTGAATAGGTCGAAGGCATGGACATCCGCCCACAGGTAGGCGTAATAGCCCGCATCGTAGCCATTGACCAGGTGGTCGAAGGCCTGCGCGGGGTGCTCGAAATCCGCCAGCGGCCAGTAGCCGCAGCGCGCGCGGGCATCCTCGAGGCGCTGCACCAGCGTCCTGCCGTCCTGGGGCGTGCCGTGCAGGTCAAGGTCGAACAGCGCAAGGCTCAGGTCACGGCCAATTTCCTCGATGCTTTCCTGCCGGAACTGGCTCAGATACACCTCGGCCTCGGCCTGGTTCAGCCCGCTACCAGCCAGGTTCGGCACGGCGATGCCCGCCAGATAGCCCGCATCCCAGACCCAACGCTCCAGCAGTTTGCCGAACAGCTCCGCACCATCGGTACCCAGCTCCGTGACATTGGACATGACATGGTTGCTGGTGCGCACCAGCAGATGATGCAGCGCATGGCCGAACTCGTGATACAGCTTGCGCAGCGACAGGTGGTCCAGAAGCGGCTCGGCACCAGGCAGCGCGGCCGGGATATCGCTGTTCACCACCACGACCGCCGCCTGGTAGATGCCCTCGGCATCGACCCGGCGGTTGCGCACGTAGGTGGTGAACACGGCATCAGCCTGCTTGCCGGCGTGTTGTACGGCGTCCAGGTAGAACAGGCCGATGCGGGCGTGGTCCTGCCACACCTCGAAGGCCTGCACGCTGTCGTCCCAGCACGGCAGCGGCGTGGGCCGCAATTCCAGGGCAAATAGCTGCTGTGCCAGCTGTCTCAATGCGGTGACCACGTCGCGCAACGGGAAGTGCTCGCGAAACGCCTGCGTGGAATGCGCGGCATCCGCCACGCTTTGCAGGTAAGCGATATCCCAAGGCTGCACAGGCGTCAGGCCCTGCACCACGGCCTTTTGCTCCAGGCGTGAGCGCCATTGCTGCAGGGCAGGTTTGACCCCAGCCGCCAGGCTGTGCAAAAACTCAACGACCTGGCTGACTGAGCCAGCACTCTTGGCCTTCAAGCTCAGTTCGGGGTGGCTGGCGAAACCGAGCAGGCGAGCTTTTTCCTCCAGCAATTCGGCCAGGCGCTGCAGGCGCGTACCGTTGTCCTCCTGCAGTTCACTGCTGACGCCACGGGTGTGGTAGGCGCGGTAGAGCCTTTCGCGCAAGGGGCGATGCTCGGCTTGCCGCAGCACGGCCTCGGTGGCGGCGCTTTCGCAGGCGACCAGCCAGCCTTGCACGCCAACTTCAGAGGCCCGCGCGGCCAGCTCGTCGCGCAGCCTTTGGGAAAGGCCGCGCAGTTCGCTTGGGTCGTCGACCAGCAGCCCAGGCCGGTGGATGTTTAACAAGAACGCGTCGCGCAAGGCCACGATCTGTGCCTGCAGCTCAACCAGGCGAGCCTTGTCGCTGATGGCGAGTGAAGCGCCACTGGCGGCAAATTTGCCGAGGTGCCAGCGCAGCGTGGTGCGTTGCATGGCGTCCAGATTCAGGCCCAGATCACTGGCCGCCAGGCGCTCGTACAACGCCCGCAACGTGCTGTTGCTGAACTTCTGGTCGAAACGCGCAATCGTGCGGTCGTAGAAACCACCAATGGCTTCGCCCCAGACCGAATCCTTACCCACCAACGGGAATACGGCGTAAAGCACGCCCAGTAACTGCGCATCCAAGCCATCCACCGCCAGCACCAGGTCATCCCAGGTGGGCAGTGGCTGCTGCTGTTCGATGATGCGCGCGATACCCTGCTCGTGCGCCAGCAGTACATGGTCGAACGCACCCGCCATGTTTTCCAGGGTGATCGACGGGTAATCGATGGGGGTGTTGCTGCTTTGCAGAAGGGGGTTGTGCATGAGGCTGCGCCTGCTCGAGTTGAAGAGCGAGCGAGCATGCAGGGCCGGCGAACAGCGGGTGGCCTGCCTATCTACCACCCCAGGCCAGGGAGGGGCGTGCCTACCCGGGCAAGGTGCCCGGGCAGCACGATGGCCTTACTCGGCCGGCTTTTTCAGCTTGGGGTTGGGGAAGAACTGCACGGTCTGCACCTTGGCCGGCGCCGCTGCCTTGGGCGCCAGGAGGTTGACCCGCGTGACCAGCTCCTTGGGTACCGACAGGCCTTGCTCGTTCAGGGTGTCGGTGAAGCCGCAGGCCACGCACTCACGGTGCGGCACATCGTCTTCGCTCCACATCATCAGCTTGTCCGGCTCGCTGCATGCCGGGCACACAGCCCCGGCGATGAAGCGCTTCTTGGTCTTGTTCACAGCTACCTCGCTCATGCCGCCGCGCCTTCGCTCAGCCCGCAGTGGCGCAGCAATGCATCGATGGACGGCTCACGGCCACGGAAGTCGACGAACAGCACCATCGGCTCACGCGAACCACCACGGGCCAGGATCGCCTCGCGGAAGGCGCGGCCAGTCTCGGCGTTCAGCACGCCTTCTTCCTCGAAACGCGAGAAGGCGTCGGCCGACAGCACTTCGGCCCATTTATAGCTGTAGTAGCCCGCCGCGTAACCGCCAGCAAAGATGTGCGCGAAGCTGTTGGGGAAGCGGTTGTACGCCGGTGGGCGCATGACCGTGACCTCGTCGCGCACGCCTTCGAGCACTTGCAGCACACTGCGTCCATCGCCATGGCTTGCGTGCAGCTCGAAGTCGAACAACGAGAACTCCAGCTGGCGCACCATCATCATGCCCGACTGGAAGTTCTTCGCCGCCAGCATCTTGGCCAGCAGGTCCTGGGGCAGGGCATCGCCGGTTTCGTAATGGCCGGAGATCAGCGCCAGGCCTTCAGGCTCCCAGCACCAGTTTTCCATGAACTGGCTTGGCAATTCGACCGCATCCCAGGCCACGCCATTGATACCGGACACGCCGGCATGCTCGATGCGGGTCAGAAGATGGTGCAGGCCGTGGCCGAACTCGTGGAACAGGGTAGTGACTTCATCGTGGGTCAGCAGCGCAGGCTTGCCAGGCGCCGCCGGGGTGAAGTTGCACACCAGGTTGGCCACCGGGCTCTGCAGCTCGCCGTCAGCAGTGCGGCGACGGTCGCGGGCGCCGTCCATCCAGGCGCCACCACGCTTGTTGGCGCGGGCATAAAGGTCGAAGAAGAAGCGGCCGACGTGCTGGCCATTTTCCTTGATCTCGAACAAGCGCACGTCGGGGTGCCAGCTGTCGAAGCCCTTCAGTTCGGCGATTTCGATGCCATACAGGCGCTGGACGATGCTGAACAGGCCAGACAACACCTTGTCGATCGGGAAGTAGGCACGCAGAGTTTCCTGCGAAACGCTGTACCGCTGCTCGCGCAGTTTCTCGCCGAAGTAACCGGCATCCCAGCTGGCCAGCTCGGCGCAGCCTTGCTCGGCGGCGTAGGCCTTGAGCTGCTCCAGGTCCTGGGCGGCGAACGGCTTGGAACGCTTGGCCAGGTCACGCAGGAAGCTCAGCACCTGGTCGCTGGATTCGGCCATCTTGGTCGCCAGGCTGAGTTCTGCGTAGTTCTTGTAGCCCAGCAGAGTGGCCAGTTCCTGACGCAGGTCGAGGATCTCGCGCATCACCGGGCCGTTGTCGAACTGGCCGGCGTTCGGGCCCTGGTCCGAAGCACGGGTGCAGTAGGCGGCGTACAGCTCTTCGCGCAGGGCGCGGTCGCTGGCGTAGGTCATCACCGCGTAGTAGCTGGGGAATTCCAGGGTGATCAGCCAGCCGTCGAGGCCCTTGGCCTGGGCGGCTGCGGCCATTTGCGCCTTGGCCGAGTCGGTCAGGCCGGCCAGCGCGGCTTCATCGGTGACGTGCTTGGTCCAGGCCTGGGTGGCGTCGAGCAGCTGATTGGAGAAGCGGCTGCCCAGCTCGCTGAGCTTGCTTTGCACTTCGGCGTAACGCTGCTGCTGTTCGGCCGGCAGATCGATACCCGACAGGCGGAAGTCACGCAGGGCGTGCTCGAGGATGGTTTTTTGCGCCACGTCGAAGCCAGCGGCCTCAGGGCTGTTGATCAACGCCTCATAGGCTTCGAACAGCGCACGGTTCTGGCCCAGTTCGGTAGAGTAGGCGCTCAACGCCGGCAGGCACGACTCGTAGGCCTCGCGCAGCTCTTTGCTGTTGCACACCGCATTGAGGTGGCTGACCGGGCTCCAGGCGGCGCCCAGGCGGTCATTGAGTTCGTCCATGGCCAGTACCAGGCCAGCCCAGGTGGGGTTCTTGCCTTGCTTTTCGAGGATCTCGGCAATGGCTTTACGGTTGTCGGCCAGGATCGCTTCGATCGCCGGCAGCACGTGTTCGGCACGGATCGCCGAGAAGGGCGGCAGATCATAGGACTGCAGAAGTGGGTTGTTCGCACTCACGGTTTGGCTACCTTGGCAGAAGAAACACTGCCCCATCTTAATTACAATCGACGCCGACCGCAGCAGGCAGCCTGCCTATCGGCACAGATGAGAGACCCTATCATGGCCATTCGAAGCTTCCAGCAACACACTCCGAAAGTTGGACCACGGGCCTTCATCGACCGTTCGGCGGTGGTGCTGGGCGATGTGGAGATCGGTGAAGACAGCTCGGTATGGCCGCTGACGGTGATCCGCGGCGACATGCACCGCATCCGCATCGGCGCGCGCACCAGCGTGCAGGACGCGAGCGTGCTGCACATCACCCACGCCGGCCCGTTCAACCCCGACGGCTTCCCGCTGATCATTGGCGACGAAGTGACCATCGGCCACAAAGTCATGCTGCATGGCTGTACCCTGGGCAACCGCATCCTGGTCGGCATGGGCAGCACGATCATGGACGGCGCCATCGTCGAAGACGAAGTGATCATCGGCGCCGGCAGCCTGGTACCGCCCAGCAAACGCCTGGAGAGCGGCTACCTGTACGTCGGCAGCCCAGTGAAACAGGCCCGGCCACTGACCGACAAGGAACGCGCCTTCTTCCCCTACAGCGCCGGCAACTACGTGAAACTCAAGGACCAGCACCTGGCCGAAGGCTACGACCGCCCGGAATGAACCTGACTACCGAGACGACCATGCACCAGCAGAACATCCTTTTCGACCTCGACGGCACCCTGACCGACCCACGCCTGGGCATCACCCGCTCAATCCAGTACGCCCTGGCCAAACTGGGCATCGACGAGCCGGACCTGGCGCGCCTGGAGCACTTCATCGGCCCACCCCTGCTGCAGGCCTTCATGCAGTTCTACAGCTTCGATGAAGCCAAGGCGTGGGACGCGGTGAACTTCTACCGCGAACGCTTCCGCGTCACCGGCCTGTACGAGAACCTGGTGTTCGAGGGTGTGCCGGAACTGCTCGAAGCCCTGAATGGCCAGGGGCGCACGCTGTACATCGCAACCTCCAAACCCTGGGAGTTCGCCCGTGAAATTGCTCGGCACTTCGCCTTCGATCATCACTTCAAGGTGATCTACGGCAGCGAGCTGGACGGCACCCGCACCAACAAGGTCGAGCTGATTCGCCACCTGCTGGACGAAGAAGGGCTGGACCCGGCGCAGACGCTGATGATCGGCGACCGCAAGCACGACCTGATCGGCGCGCGCAGCAACGGGCTGCAGGCGGTGGCGGTGGGATACGGGTTTGGCAGCGAAGAAGAATTGAAGGCGCACGCGCCGGAGTTTCACTTTGCCACCTTGGCCGAGATGCATCAGGCATTCATCAAAGCCTGAGCGATTTGGGGCTGCCTTGCAGCCCCGACAGCTCACTGGCTCGCCAGCAACCGAGCCAACGCTGCCTTGCGCTGTTCGGTCGGCAACCGTCCTAGCGCTTCGACCTTCAGATAGAACCGCGCCCAATCCCCGCCCACCTCGCGAAACACCGCCGCAAACGCCGGCACCCACTGGTCATACAGCCCGAACGGCAACAGCTTGGCATTGCTCATCGGCCCATACATCCAGGCGTCATAGCGCTTGTCCCCCGCCCACTGGTTGTCACGAACCTGGCGATAATCGCGCCGCAACCGCTCGAACTCCGCCTGCTTGGCCGCCCGTTTGTGCGCATCATCCATTGGCCCGGCATAGATCGCCTGCAGCCGCTCGCGGCTTGCCAATACCAGCCGGATGAACTGCTCGCGCTGCGGGCCCTGATCAGCCGAACTCGCTGCAAGCCCACGCGCCACGCGCCATTGCCGCGTTCCCTCCTGCTCGACGAAGGTGGCGAAGGACTCGTTGAATTCGGTGTCGTCCTGTACATACACGCGCTGGTGCGCCAACTCATGGAAGATCAGCGTGGCCAGGCGTTCATCCCCCCAGCCCACCATCGACGACAGGATCGGGTCGTCGAACCAGCCCAGCGTCGAATAGGCCTCGACCCCACCCACGTACACATCCATGCCGGCTTCGCGCATCAACGCCGCCGCGCCGCGGGCCGCACCCTGGCGGTAATAGCCGCGGTAAGCGACACAACCGGCGACAGGGAAGCAGTGTGTCACCGGCTGCAGCGACAATTCGGGCGTGGCGAACACGTTCCACACCACATAGGGGCGGCCCAGGTCGGCATACACCCGATAACTGCGGTTGTCCGGCAGCTTCAGGTGCGTGCTGGCGAACACCCGCGCTCGCTCCGCCTGTTGCAAGCGGACGCGCAACTGCGGGCGGCTGGCCGGGTCGTCGAGGACTTTTTCCACAGGCTGCCGGGCGCGCAGCAACTGCCACTGGCCTTCGCCCAGCTGGGCGTAATAGCCGAGGCTGCTGCAACCGTTCAGCAGAAAGGCGCCCAGCACGGGAACCAAGCCCCTGAAAACGCGGTCGAGTGGCCCAGGGCCTGAGTGCTTCAAAAGAAAAAACCACACCATCTGGGGCAATCCAACTCGCTCAACGGCCGATGCGCTCCAAGACTATCCGCCAAGGGGGAGTTTCGCCATGCGTGCACTGTTCGTCGCCGGCTCGTTGTTACTCGTTTCGGCCTGTTCGACCCTTCCCGACCCAGACCCGAACCAAGCCTGGGTCGACCTCGCCCCGCACGATGACACGTCGCTGCACGCCGTGCAGGTGGACGAACGCGACTGGGCAGACAGCCGCTATTTCGAAGTCCAGCCCGGCAGCCATGAGCTGACCGTGCGCTATCAGTTCCCGGTCACGCCCAGCAACATCGGCCCCGTCAACGAACCGCTGTGGCGCGATTGCCAGGTCAAAGTGACCTTCAAGGACTTCAACGCCGGGCAGCGTTACCAGCTGCAGGCCGGCAGCATTGGCTTCCGCCCGTGGATCAAACTCTACGACCACCAGCAGAAGCTGGTCGGCCAAGGCCTGCCAGCGGGCTGCCAACGCACCTGAACCGCACAAACGGCGCTATGCTTGTAACCTGTAAATCGCAAGTGGGAGTTTCGCCATGCGCCAGCCCATGATGCTGATCGCCCTCAGTGCACTGGGGGCTTGCGCCAGCCCCTTGCCCCCCGTCGACCCCAAGCAGGCGTGGATCGACCTCTACACCATCACCCCCGGCCGCGTCATCATGGCCGACAAGCTCGATGGGCAGCGCCTGGAAGATGGCCGCTATTTTCAGGTGACACCGGGCAAGCATGAGCTGGTGGTGCGTTTCGATTACGAAATCTACGGCGGCGGCATGATGTCCCAACCCCGGGACCGCACCTGCTACCTGACCGTGCGCTTTGACGATTTCAAGGCTGGCGAACGCTATCGCCTGGAGGCACGGGCACCGGTAATGGAACCGCAGGTGCTGCTGTACGACGCCAGCCGCAAGGTGCTGGTCAATGAGCCCAGTAACGTGTTCTGCATCCCTTGAAGCCCGGGGCTGCCGTGCAGCCCCAGGTTTTATCGATCATTCTTCTGGTAAATGATCTTCTTGGTCCCACCATCACAGCTGCCAACGATCATGTTCTGATCCTTGACCTCGCTGTTGGGCACGATCTCCAAGGTATAGGACTGCACACCCTGGGCCTGGATCTTGGCTTCGATCTCGGCTTTCAGTTCCTCGCACGGTTTGACCGCCGCCAGTGCAGATGTGGCCAGCAGGGACGCCAGCACGGCGATTGCTACGCGGATCATGGAACGGCTCCTGGAAGGGCAGCGGCGCTGCCGACGCTGTTTAGACTACAGCAATCCGCCCCTGTTGCGCCGTCTAGCCCACCAGGGTGGCGTCCAGGCTAATGTCCGCATTCAGCACCTTCGACACCGGGCAGCCAGCCTTGGCCTTGTTGGCGATCTCGAAGAACTGCGCCTCGCTCGCCCCAGGCACCTTGGCCTTGAGGATCAGGTGCACGGCAGTGATGGCGAAGCCGTCCGGCTGCTTGTCGAGGGTGACTTCGGCAATGGTGTCGATGCGGTCTGCGGTCAGCCCCGCCTCGCCGAGCATCATCGACAGTGCCATCGAGAAGCAGCCGGCATGAGCCGCGCCGATCAGCTCTTCAGGGTTGGTCCCCGGCGAGCCCTCGAAACGGGTGTTGAAACCATAGGGGTTCTGCTTGAGCGCGCCGCTTTCGGTCGAAAGGAGGCCCTTGCCGTCCTTCAAGCCACCTTGCCAGATCGCCGATGCTGTCTTTTTCATGATGCCTCCTGGTCATTGTGATGCGAACCTACCCATTCAGAGGTAGCTGTCTTACGGCAAGTTCAGATCAATCGCTCTGCAGGCATTGATTACTTCGAATGTGCCCATACAGACATGAAAAGGCCTTCGGCCAATCACTTTTGCGGGGGCTCCCATGACGCAGCTGCGTGACCTGAAAATTTCCACCCTTGACCTGGTGCCGGTGCGCGCCGATGCCGGCCCGGCGCAGGCACTGCACAACTCGCTGGACCTGGCGCAGCACGTCGAGCGTTTTGGCTACAACCGTTTCTGGGTTGCCGAACACCACAACATGGATGGTATCGCAAGCTCCGCGACCTCCGTGCTGATCGGCTACCTGGCGGGCGGCACCTCGACCATCCGTGTCGGCTCCGGCGGCGTCATGCTGCCCAACCATGCGCCGCTGGTGGTCGCCGAGCAGTTCGGCACCCTGGCCAGCCTGTATCCGGGGCGCATCGACCTGGGCCTGGGCCGTGCGCCGGGCTCCGACCAGATGACCGCCCACGCCTTGCGCCGCGAGCGCTCGGGCAGCGCCGACGACTTCCCGGATGACGTCGAGGAGCTGTCGCGCTACCTGGGCCCGCGCACCGATGATCAAAAAGTGATCGCTGTACCGGGCCACGACACGGAAGTGCCGATGTGGCTGCTCGGCTCCAGCCTGTTCAGCGCACAACTGGCCGGCATGCGTGGCATGCCCTATGCGTTTGCCTCGCACTTTGCGCCGCGCTACATGCATGAGGCGATCCGCGTCTACCGCAACCACTTCAAGCCCTCCACCACGCTGGACAAGCCCTACGTGATGCTGGGCATCCCGATGGTGGTGGCTGAAACCGACGAAAAGGCCGAGTACCTGGCCACCTCGGTGTACCAGCGCATTCTGGCCCTGATTCGCGGGCAGAGCCTGATGCAGCGCCCACCCGTGGCCAGCATGGACGGCCTGTGGCTGCCGCATGAACGTGAGACGGTGGCCAGCTTCCTGGGCCTGGCGATGATCGGCAGCCCGCAGAAGGTACGGGCCAAGGTGGAAGTACTGCTGGAACAGACCGGGGCAGATGAACTGATCTTCACCTGCGACCTGTATGAGCATGCGGACCGGATCAGGTCCTATGAATTGATGGCGCAGGCCTTGAAATCCGAGTGAGATGTTTCGCGGGTAAACCCGCCCCACAGGGCCCTCAGTGCCCTGAAGGCCTGTGCATCGCCTGTGGGAGCGGGTTTGACCGCGAAACAGCCACCGCTTAACCCCGCCGGTAGACAATTTCCTTGCTGCCACCCTCACAGGTTCCCACCACCTTGCCAGCCGGGTCGCCTTTTTTGACCACCTCAAGCGTGTAACCCTTCACACCTTTGGCATCCAGCTTTGCTGCAATCTCCGCCTTGAGCTCCTCGCAGGGTTTGCCCGCCGCCAGCGCACCACCGGCCACCGTCATCAGGCCCACCGCCAGAATCAGTTTCTTCATCACTCGCTTTCCTTGTGCAGATGAAAATCGAAAAGGGCGCCGGCAAAGGCGCCCTTGACTGTATAACGCCATCACGCCGGGCTTTGCCAGCCCGACACTGCTTCAGCTGTTGGCGATGCGGAAGCCCACCTTGAGCGTCACCTGGAAGTGCGCCGCCTTGTTGCCCTGAATGTGGCCACGGGTATCGACCACTTCGAACCATTCCAGGTGCTTGATGCTCTTGGCAGCTTCCGCCAGGGCATTGTTGATTGCCTCTTCGATGCTGGTAGGCGACGAACCTACCAGCTCGACCTTCTTGTAGGTGTGATGATCGGTCATGAGCGCTCTCCTTGGATGACGGTGAGATTGAGCCTAGCAGCGCAGGCCTGGTTTACCTGCGAGCCATCAGCCCAATGGAAAGTTCGATCGCACTTTCCCCGCACCGCGTAGTCGCAATCCTTACAGTCCATACTGCAAAGGAGCGTCAACATGCACCGCAATTCGCTGCGTAAAACATCCCTGGAAAGCATGGAAGCGGAGATCGAAAGCCTGCTGAAAAGCCTGGAGAGCCTCAAGCATGATGCCTCGGAGGAGTCCCAGAAATCGGTGAAGGCCATCCGCAGCAACGCCGAAAGTGCGCTGAAGCACTCGCGCAGCCTGCTCAGCGATGCCTATGAGGAAGTGAAGACCCGCACCCGCCAGACTGGCATCGCCACCCGGGATTACGCCCAGGAGCACCCCGTGACCACCGCAGGCGTGGCGATTGGCGCCCTCGGCCTGCTGGCCGCCTACCTGCTGTACCGTCGCAACTAACCTGCCTGCCGTTCCAGCTCACGGCGCAGCCACTGCGCCAGCTGCTCGGCGCGCCCATCAGCGGCGCGCCGGGGTACCCACAATGCCAGCGCTGCCGGGGTGGGCGAAAAGCCCCACGGCGCGCTCAGGCGCCCGGCGCGCAAGTCGTCAGCCACCAATGGTTGAGGCGCAATGGCCACCCCAAGGCCTGCAACTGCTGCCTCCAGCAAATAATACAAATGCTCGAACGCCTGGCCGTAATTCAACGCGCCGGGGGCCAACCCCTGTTGTTCGGCCCAGGTCGGCCAAGCCTGCGGGCGCGAGGTGGTGTGCAGCAAGGCCTCGTCCAGCAGGGCCGTGGCGGGTGCACCGCACAGGCGTTCGAAGCCGGTGAAGTGCGGGCTGAGCACCGGCCCGATACGCTCCTCGGCCAGCACATGCACCTGCATATCCGCAGGCCACGGGGGTTCGGCGTACACCAGCAGCGCATCGAGCCCAGGGCGGCGCGGGTCGAGGTCTCCTTCGCCTGCCGAAAGGTGCAGGCGCAATTCCGGCAGGTCCGCGTTCAACCGCCCCAACCGGGGGATGAACCAACGCGCCAGCAGGCTGCCCGAGCAACCCAGCACGAAGGGCGCCTCACTCACGTCCCGGCTCAGCTCGGCGCACACCCCCCGCAGCCTGTCGAACGCCTCGCCACTGGCATCACGCAGCCGAATGCCGGCATCTGTGAGTTTGATGCCACGCCCGTCCTTGACGAACAGGGCTACGCCCAAGTGTTCCTCCAGCACCTTGAGCTGCCGGCTCACCGCGCCATGGGTGACGTGTAGCGCTTCTGCCGCTTGGCTGACGCTGTTGAGCCGGGCAGTGGCCTCGAAGGCCCGCAGGGCATTCAGGGGAGGGAGGTCGTGGGCCATGTGACTTGTGAGTTTTCCTGACAGGTTTGCGCAATCTTATCGGTTTTCAGCCGGGCTTGCCGTGGGTAGAGTAAAGCCCATTACTCATTCATTACGCCCTGGAGCGCCCCATGACCCAGTCCCAATACCGTCCCGGCCCCGATGCCAACGGCCTGTTCGGCTCGTTCGGCGGCCGCTACGTGGCCGAAACCCTGATGCCCCTGGTGCTGGACCTGGCCCGTGAATACGAAGCGGCCAAGGCCGACCCGGAGTTTCTCGAGCAGCTGGCCTACTTCCAGCGCGACTACATCGGCCGCCCCAACCCGCTGTACTTCGCCGAGCGCCTGACCGAGCATTGCGGCGGCGCGAAGATCTTCTTCAAGCGTGAAGAGCTCAACCACACCGGCGCGCACAAGGTGAACAACTGCATCGGCCAGGTGCTGCTGGCCAAGCGCATGGGCAAAAAACGCCTGATCGCCGAAACCGGCGCCGGCATGCACGGCGTAGCCACTGCCACCGTCGCTGCCCGCTTCGGCCTGCCTTGTGTGATCTACATGGGCGCCACCGACATCGAGCGCCAGCAAGCCAACGTGTTCCGCATGAAGCTGCTGGGCGCCGAGATCGTCCCGGTCACCGCCGGCACCGGCACCCTGAAGGACGCCATGAACGAGGCGCTGCGCGACTGGGTCACCAACGTCGACGATACCTTCTACCTGATCGGCACCGTGGCCGGCCCGCACCCGTACCCGGCGATGGTCCGCGACTTCCAGTCGATCATCGGTAAAGAAACCCGCGCCCAGTTGCAGGAAAAGGAAGGCCGCCTGCCCGACAGCCTGGTTGCCTGCGTCGGCGGCGGCTCTAATGCCATGGGCCTGTTCCATGAGTTCCTCGAAGAGCCGAGCGTGCAGATCATCGGCGTTGAAGCCGGTGGCCACGGCGTGCACACCGACAAGCATGCGGCCAGCCTCAACGGCGGCGTGCCGGGCGTGCTGCACGGCAATCGCACCTACCTGCTGCAGGACGACGACGGCCAGATTACCGACGCCCATTCGATTTCCGCCGGCCTCGACTACCCGGGTATCGGCCCGGAGCACGCTTACCTGCACGAAGTGAAGCGTGTGGAATACGTCAGCATCACCGACGACGAAGCCCTTGACGCGTTCCACGCCACCTGCCGCCTGGAAGGCATCATCCCGGCCCTGGAAAGCTCCCACGCGTTGGCCGAAGCGATCAAACGCGCGCCGAACCTGCCCAAGGACCACCTGATGGTGATCTGCCTGTCCGGCCGTGGCGACAAAGACATGCAAACCGTGATGAACCACATGGCCGCCCAGGAGAAACAGGCATGAGCCGTCTTGAACAACGCTTTGCCGAGCTGAAAGCCGAAGGCCGCTCCGCGCTGGTCACCTTCGTCACCGCTGGCGACCCGGGCTACGACGCCTCGCTGCAGATCCTCAAGGGCCTGCCGGCGGCCGGCGCCGACGTGATCGAACTGGGCATGCCGTTCACCGACCCGATGGCCGATGGTGTGGCCATTCAGCTGGCTACCTTGCGCGCCCTGGACGCTGGCCAGACGCTGGCCAAGACCCTGCAGATGGTCCGCGAATTCCGCGTTGGCAACCAGACCACGCCGATCGTGCTGATGGGTTACTACAACCCGATCCACCGCTTTGGCGTGGCGCAGTTTGTTGCCCAAGCCAAGGAAGCCGGTGTCGACGGCCTGATCATCGTCGACCTGCCGCCAGAGCACGACGCCGAACTGGCCACCCCGGCCCAGGCCGCGGGCATCGACTTCATCCGCCTGACCACTCCGACTACCGACGATGCGCGGCTGCCGCGCGTGCTGGAGCGCAGCTCCGGGTTCGTCTACTACGTGTCGGTGGCCGGTGTGACCGGTGCCGGTTCGGCGACCACCGAGCACGTGACCGAGGCCATCGCCCGCCTGCGCCGGCATACCGACCTGCCGATCAGCGTTGGCTTCGGCATACGCACCCCTGAGCAGGCTGCCGCAATCGCGCGCCTGGCTGATGGCGTGGTGGTGGGTTCGGCGCTGGTCGACAAGATCGCCCAGGCCAAGGATGCCGACCAGGCTGTTGCCGATGTACTGAGCCTGTGCTCGGCGCTGGCTGAAGGGGTTCGCGGCGCTCGCCGCTGATCCGCGTCACCTTCTTCGCGGGCTTGCCCGCGAATGGGCCGCAGAGCGGCCCCTGCCTATCCGCCAAATATCGACAGCTTCAAAGGCCTTACGGCCCCCATCCAGATCGCATGATCCCGGTGATCCGCCAACTCATCCCCAGTCAGCGGATGCAGAAACACCACCAGCCCCTTGCGATACAACGCCAACCACGGCAGCACCACCCCAACCACTTCCGGCTCGAACGCCAGCTGGCAGCTCCAGTCAGGGTGCGGCCCGACCGGTTTCTGGTGCATCCGCCCCATGGTCACCGGGAACAGCCGCGCCGCTTCTTCGCACAGCTCGCGGGCCTGTTCGATGGTCGATGCGTCGTAATAAACGTGGGCGTGATAGCCCTTGATCCTCTGCACGTTGTCTCCTGATTGCGGTCCAACCATCACCCACCTGCAAAGGGAGTGATGCGGTGAAAAATGCCGAAACCCCAGTGTTCAAACTGGTGCTGTTCGGGGCTGAGAGCAGCCTGGGCAGTGCCCTGATGGTCGAATTGTTGTCGCGCCAGCACGAAGTCACGGCCGTGGTCGACGACCTCAACCGCCATGCCCCGCGCCCGGGCCTGCATTCCAAGATAGGCGGGCTGGGCGATGCCGACCAGGCAGAGCAGGGCGCGGCAGGTGGCTCGGCGGTGATTGCCCTGTTGTCGGCGCTGGCACCCGGTGACCTGGCGGCCCAAGGGCGCATGAGCGAAGCACTGGTGGCCGGGCTGTCCCGCACGACTATACGCCGCGTGTTGCTGGTGGGCGATTTCGATGTGCTGGATGCGCCAGGCAAGTACACCGAGCAAGAGCGCGGGTGCGTGAACCGGGTCGTAGATGCGTTGCAGCGAAGTGCGTTGCACTGGACGGTCATCAATGCGCCGCAGGCATTGGCGGACCTGGAGCGAGTAGCGGCGGGGTTGGCCGATATCCTCGACCTGGATCTGCACCGCGGCGAACATCTGAACTTCGTGATTTAGAATGCCGGGGCCGCTAAGCGGCCCCAATCACTGACTGCGCTCATGCTCCAGCCAATCCACGAATCGCTCGATCAACGCCCCACGCCGCTTGCGCGGCGGCAGCACCGCGTAATAGCCCCGCGCCGAGCGCAAACTCCCCTCCAGCGGCCGGCACAGCAAGCCTTGCTCGACCAAGCTGTCGACCAGATGCCCCCAGCCGATCGCCACCCCTTGTCCGGCAATCGCCGCCTGAATCAGCAAGGTGTAGTTGTCGAACCGCAACTGCCCAGGCGGCGGCGGGCTGGCGACGCCAAACCCACGAAACACCCCCGCCCAATCAAACCATCCACTGGCTTGCTCACCGCGCAAATGAAGCAAGGGCAATCGTTGCAAAGCCACGGCTGACAAGGGTTTGCCATGAATCAGCCGTGGGCTGCAAACCGGGAAAACCTCTTCATCGAACAACCAACGGCTCTCCCCCTGGTGAAACCGCCCATCACCAAACAGCACCGCCACATCGATATCCGGGCGCAGCATCCCCTGGCTGCGCTCACCGGTCACCAGGCTTACATCCACCTGTGGATAAGCCTCGTGAAAACGCTGCAGGCGCGGCATCAGCCAGAAGGCTGCGAAGGCGAAGTCGGTCGCCACCTGCAGCACTTCGCGCTGGCCGCGCCCACTGGCTTGGGCAATGCCATCGTCCATGGCCTGCAGGCCTTGGTGCACCTGCTCGAACAACACCTGGCCGGCATCGGTCAGCTCGATGCCGCGGTAGATGCGATCGAACAGCCGTGTGCCCAACTGGGCCTCCAACCGCTTCACCTGCTGGCTCACCGCCGGCTGCGTAGTGCCCAACTCCAGCGCTGCGGCAGTAAAGCCGCGCAGGCGGGCAGCGGCCTCGAACACGCGCAAGGCATCCAGTGACAGCTCGGCAAGATGATCAAACATAAGCTCAGCTAATCCCAGTCATTGCCCGCCATGGGCTTTACCCATGTTATCCACAGTCGCATCTTGGTAGGCAAGCGGTTCGCATAACCTCCAACGATGGAAGCCCACCATGACGCGCCCGAATATCCTGTTCATCATGGCCGACCAGATGGCCGCGCCCCTGTTGCCGATCTATGGCCCTTCGCCTATCCAGATGCCTAACTTGAGCCGCCTCGCCGAGCAGGCGGTGGTGTTCGATTCGGCCTACTGCAACAGCCCGCTGTGCGCACCGTCGCGCTTTACCCTGGTCAGCGGCCAGTTGCCCAGCCGCATCGGCGCCTACGACAACGCCGCCGACTTCCCCGCCGATGTACCTACCTACGCCCACTACTTGCGCCGGCTCGGCTACCGCACGGCGCTGTCGGGCAAGATGCACTTCTGTGGCCCAGACCAGCTGCACGGCTACGAGGAACGCCTGACCAGCGACATCTACCCGGCCGACTACGGCTGGGCGGTGAACTGGGATGCGCCGGACGAGCGCCCGAGCTGGTACCACAATATGTCGTCCGTGCTGCAGGCCGGCCCCTGCGTGCGCACCAACCAGCTGGATTTCGACGAGGAGGTGGTGTTCAAGGCTCGCCAATACCTCTACGACCATGTGCGCGAAAATGATGGCCGACCGTTCTGCCTGACCGTGTCGATGACCCACCCCCACGACCCGTACACCATCCCCAAGCGCTACTGGGATCGCTACGAGGGTGTGGACATCCCCATGCCACGCGCCGAGTTCAGCCAGCACGAACTGGACCCACATTCGCAGCGCCTGCTCAAGGTCTACGACCTGTGGAACAAACCTTTGCCTGTGGACAAGATCCGCGACGCACGCCGCGCCTACTTCGGCGCCTGCAGTTACATCGACGACAACATCGGCCAGCTGTTGCAGACCCTTGAAGAATGTAACTTGGCTGACAACACCCTGATCGTGTTCTCCGGCGACCACGGCGACATGCTTGGCGAGCGCGGGCTCTGGTACAAGATGCACTGGTTCGAGATGTCGGCGCGGGTGCCGCTGCTGGTACACGCCCCCAAACGCTTTGCCGCAGGTAGGGTCAGCGCCTCGGTATCGACCTGCGACCTGCTGCCGACGCTGGTGGAACTGGCCGGCGGCGCTGTGGATAAAAACCTGCACCTGGACGGCCGCTCGCTGCTTGGGCACCTGCAAGGGCAGGGCGGCCATGACGAGGTCATCGGCGAATACATGGCCGAAGGCACGGTGGGCCCGCTGATGATGATCCGCCGTGGTGCGTACAAGTTCGTGTACAGCGAAGACGACCCCTGTTTACTCTATGACCTGAGCCGCGACCCGCACGAGCGGGAGAACCTCACCGGCAGCCCGGACCATCAGGCGCTGCTGCAGGCATTGGTCGATGAAGCACGGCAGCGCTGGGATATCCCCAGCCTGCGCCAGCAGGTACTGGCCAGCCAGCGGCGCCGCCGCCTGGTGGCCGAGGCGCTGGCCATCGGCAAACTGAACAGTTGGGACCACCAACCGTTGGTGGACGCCAGCCAACAGTACATGCGCAACCATATCGATCTCGACGACCTCGAGCGCAAGGCACGTTATCCACAGCCCGCACCCATGGATTGAGAAGAGAGGCCGCCATGCAGAAGTTCTCCACCGCCGTGTTCGCCCTGGCCCTGAGCCTGGGCGGCGCCACGGCCCACGCCGACGACGCGCAATGCAGCACCGTGAAACTGGCCGACCCTGGCTGGAGCGATATCGCCTCCACCAACGCCATCGCCCGCTTGCTCCTGGAAAGCCTCGGTTACCAGGTAAAGATCGACAGCCTGGCAGTGCCCATCATCTATGGCGGCCTCAAGGACGGTAAGGTCGATGCCTTCCTCGGCAACTGGATGCCGGCGCAGCAGGGCTTCCATGACAAGTTCATCGCCAATGGCGATGTTCAGCAGCTGTCGCGCAACCTGGAAGGCACCGAGTTCACCCTGGCGGTGCCCGACTATGTGTGGAATGCCGGCGTGAAGGATTTTGCCGACCTGCAGAAACATGCCGACCAGTTCGACAAGAAGCTGTACGGGATCGGCTCCGGAGCACCGGCGAACCTGTCGCTGAAGGAGATCATCGACAAGAATGAATTCAGCCTCGGCCAGTGGAAGCTGGTGGAGTCCAGTGAGCAGGCGATGCTGGCGCAGGTGGACAGGGCGGTGAAGAAGAACCAGTTCATCACCTTCCTCGGCTGGACACCGCACCCGATGAACGTGAAGCTGAAAATGCATTACCTGACGGGCGGGGAGAAGTGGTTTGGCAGCAAGGGCGACGTGTACACCCTGGCGCGTAAAGGTTATCCACAAGCCTGCCCGAACCCGGCGAAGCTCCTGGGCAACCTGAAATTCTCCCTGGACATGGAAAACAGCATCATGGCCGAGGTTGTGGATAAGAAGGTCACCTTTGATCAAGCGGCCAAGGCTTGGGTCAAGGCGCATCCGGAGTTGCTGGACGGTTGGTTGGCGGGCGTCACCCGCAAAGACGGCGGCGATGCGAAAGAGGCCGTCAAAGCAAAACTTTGAGTCGTTGCCACTGCACTCACCTGTGGGAGCGAGCAAGCCCGCTCCCACAGGTTCAGCACAAGCCTTCAAGGAATTCGGATAAACGATGCACCGCCTAATCCACCTGCTGCCCTTCCTCACCTGGCTGCCGCGCCAATCGGGCCGCAGCCTGCGTCAGGACCTGCTGGTAGGCCTGAGCGGTGCAATCCTTGCCCTGCCGCAATCCATCGCCTACGCCCTGATCGCCGGGCTACCCGCCGAATTCGGCCTGTACGCAGCCATCGTCCCGGTACTGATCGCCTGCCTGTGGGGTTCCTCCTGGCACCTGATCTGCGGCCCCACCGCCGCCATCTCCATCGTTCTGTACACCAGCATCAGCCCCCTGGCTCTTGCCGGCAGTGCCGACTACGTGACCTTGGTGCTGCTGCTTACCTTCCTCGCCGGCATTTTCCAGCTGCTGCTCGGGCTTCTACGCTTCGGCGCACTGGTCAACTTCGTGTCCCATTCAGTGGTGCTCGGTTTCACCCTGGGCGCCGCCGTCGTGATCGCCCTCGGTCAGTTACCCAACCTGCTAGGCATGGACCTGCCCAGCCAGGCCACGGCCTTGAAGACCCTACAAGACCTGGCCAACCACGCCGGTGAGGTCGACCTGCCATCGCTGACCCTGGGTTTGACCACCGTTCTGATTGGCGTGGCCTTCAAACTCTGGCGGCCACGCTGGCCGAGCCTGTTGATAAGCCTGATCATGGTCAGCCTCCTGGCCTGGCTGTTGCCCAGCTACTTTGGCCATGTGCCGCGGGTGCCGGCGTTCACGGGCCAACTGCCGCCGCTCAGCCCACTCCCGCTGCTGGATGTGGAACTCATGCTGCGCCTGCTGCCTAGCGCCGTAGCCGTGGGCATGCTCGGCCTGGTCACCAGCCTGTCGATCGCCCGCTCGCTGTCGGCGCGCTCCGAACAATTGGTCGACGCCGACCAGGAAATCCGCGCCCAGGGCCTGTCGAACATCGTTGGCGCGTTCTTTTCCGGCTACCTCTCTTCCGGCTCCTTCACCCGTTCGGGCCTGAGCTACGACGCGGGCGCCCGTTCGCCCATGGCCGGGGTGTTTTCGGCGCTGTGGGTGGCGCTGTTTGCCGTCGCTGGCGCCAGCCTGATCGCGCACCTTCCGATTCCCGCCATGGCGGGGAGCATTCTGCTGATCTGCTGGGGGTTGGTGGACCACCGGGGCATACGTGCGCTGTTCCGGGTCAGCCGTTCGGAGTTCCTGGTCATGGCCCTCACTGCCGCCGCGACTTTGCTGCTGGAGCTGCAGACCGCGATTTATGCCGGCGTGCTGGCCTCGCTGTTCTTCTACCTCAAGCGCACTTCGCGGCCGCGGGTGCAGCAGAGCCGCGAAGGCCAGGCCGACGTGCTACGGGTAGGTGGGTCGATCTTCTTCGGTGCGGCGCATTACCTGCAGGTACGCCTGCAACGCTGCCAGGGGCCCGATGTGGTGATCGATGCGCGGCAGGTGAACTTCATCGATTATTCGGGTGTGGACATGTTGCACCGCGAGGCGCGGCGGTTGCGGCGGGCCGGGGGGAGCCTGACCTTGCTGCGGGCCAGGCCGCAGGTGATCGAGGAATTGCAGAAGCTCGAAGGGGTGGAGCTTTGCCCGATCCGGTTTGAGGAGTGAATGGGGCCGCAAAGCGGCCTCACATTCTCGGAATCAGCCGCGAGCCAACTGCCGGCGCAATTCCGCCAACACCGGCGCCGTATCCGGCCGCACCCCACGCCAGATAAAGAACGCCTCAGCTGCCTGCTCGGCCAGCATGCCCAGCCCATCGAGCACCTTGGCTGCACCCAGCTTGCTGGCCCACTGGCAGAACGGCGTCGGTTCCTTGCCATACATCATGTCGTAGCACACGGTGCGCCCGGCCTCGACGAGGCTGTCGGCAATCGGCGGCAGCTCACCGGCCAGGCTCGCCGACGTGGCGTTGATGATCACGTCTACCGGTTCCTGCAGCCAGGCGAAACCACTGGCCACCACCGGGCCCAACTCGGCGAACTCGCGCGCCAGCAGCTCGGCCTTTTCCAGCGTGCGGTTGGCAATCACCAGCGACTGCGGGTCGTGCGCCAGGATCGGCTCCAGCACGCCGCGCACCGCGCCGCCGGCGCCCAGGATCAGGATGCGCTTGCCCGCCAACTGCACCCCGGCATTCACCGTCAGGTCACGCACCAGGCCGGCACCATCGGTGTTGTCGCCGCGCAGCGTGCCATCGGCCAACTTGCTCAGGGTGTTCACCGCACCGGCACGCTGGGCCCTTGGCGTGAGGCTGTCGCACAGGCGGTAGGCCTCTTCCTTGAACGGCACGGTCACATTGGCGCCGCTGCCTTGCTTGAAGAAGCCGCGGGCGCAGTCGCTGAACTCGTCCACCGGCGCCAGCAAGGTGGCGTACTCCAGGTCCTGGCCGGTCT
The DNA here is from genome assembly GCF_044744955.1 of Pseudomonas sp. NPDC087185. Taxonomy (NCBI): domain Bacteria; kingdom Pseudomonadati; phylum Pseudomonadota; class Gammaproteobacteria; order Pseudomonadales; family Pseudomonadaceae; genus Pseudomonas; species Pseudomonas sp. NPDC087185. The sequence continues at coordinate 112,381 of NZ_JBIUZK010000004.1, forward strand.
GCTCGGCGAACAGCCGGTGAATCAACGGCGACTTGCTGTGGCCGATGGGGTTACCAAACACGACGTATTGGTCCATGGGGGCTCCTCGGTTATCCACAGGCTTACTGGCCCAGCCAGTCGCGGTCTTGCAGGTAATATTCGGTCAGGCGGGCTTCTTCGCTGCCGGGTGCCGCCTTCCAGTCGTAGCCCCAACGCACTTGCGGTGGCAGCGACATGAGGATCGACTCGGTGCGGCCACCGGACTGCAGGCCGAACAGGGTGCCACGGTCGTAGACCAGGTTGAACTCCACGTAGCGGCCGCGGCGGTACTCCTGGAATTCGCGCTGCTCGGCGGTGTACGGCGTATCCTTGCGGCGCTGGACGATCGGCAGGTAGGCGTCGACGTAGGCATCGCCAATGGCGCGGATGAAGGCGAAGCAGGTATCGAAGTCCCACTCGTTCAAGTCATCGAAGAACAGCCCACCGATACCGCGCGGCTCGCCACGGTGCTTGATGTGGAAGTAACGGTCACACCAGGCCTTGTAGCGTGGGTACACGTCCGCGCCGAACGGCGCGCAGGCCTGCTCGGCCACGCGGTGCCAGTGGATGCAATCCTCTTCGTTGCCGTAGTACGGGGTCAGGTCGAAGCCGCCACCGAACCACCACACCGCCTCTTCGCCTTCTTTCTCGGCAATGAAGAAGCGCACATTGGCGTGGGACGTTGGCACATGCGGGTTGTGCGGGTGGATCACCAGCGACACACCCAACGCTTCGAAACCACGGCCCGCCAGCTCGGGGCGGTGGGCACTGGCCGAAGGAGGCAAGCCGGAGCCGAACACATGGGAGAAGTTGACCCCGCCTTTCTCGATCACCTTGCCTTCGCCGATCACCCGCGTGCGGCCCCCGCCACCAGCTTCGCGCACCCAGGCATCCTCGACGAAGCGGGCGCCGCCGTCCTCGGCTTCGAGGGCAGAGCAGATGCGGTCTTGCAGGTCGAGCAGGTAGGCTTTCACGGCCTCGGTGCGGCTAGTCATCGGGTCACCAGAAACGGGCAGGGAAGAATTCGCCGCGTAGCATACCACCGGCAGCTGGCGCGCCGCAGTTGACGGCGATCAAGCAAAGGCGTCCGATAGAAGGCCTTTCCCGATCCCGAAAACAGGAGTGCGAGATGGCCAAGCGTATCCAGTTCAGCCAGCATGGCGGCCCCGAAGTGCTAGAGCTTGTGGAGTTCGACCCGGCACCGCCCGGCCCGCAGCAAGTGCGCGTACGCAACCATGCGATCGGCTTGAACTTCATCGACACCTACTTCCGCGGCGGCCTCTACGCGCCACCGTCCCTGCCGTCGGGCCTGGGCACCGAAGGTGCCGGGGTGGTCGATGCGGTGGGCGAGGGCGTGACCCGCCTGAACGTGGGTGACCGCGTGGCCTATGCGGGCGGCCCGCTGGGCGCCTACAGCGAGGTGCACACGCTGCCGGAAGCCAACCTGGTCAAGCTGCCCGACAACGTCAGCTTCGAGCAGGCGGCGGCGGTGATGCTCAAGGGCCTGACCGTGCAGTACCTGCTCAAACAGACCTACGCCGTGCAGCCGGGCGATGTGATCCTGTTCCACGCAGCGGCTGGGGGCGTCGGTTCGCTGGCCTGCCAATGGGCCAAGGCCTTGGGCGCCAAGCTCATCGGGACCGTCAGCTCTGCTGAAAAAGCCGAGCGGGCCAAGGCGCTGGGTGCGTGGGAAACCATCGACTACAGCCACGAAGATGTGGCCAAGCGGGTGCTGGAGCTGACCGATGGCAAGAAATGCCCGGTGGTGTATGACGGCGTTGGCGCCGACACCTGGCTGACCTCGCTGGACTGCCTGCAACCGCGTGGGTTGATGGTGAGCTTCGGCAATGCTTCCGGCGCGGTCAGCGGCGTGAACCTGGGGATCCTGGCGCAGAAGGGCTCGCTGTATGTCACCCGGCCGACCTTGGCGACCTATGCCAACAATGCCGAGAACACCCAGGCCATGGCGGATGACCTGTTTGCAGTGATCGCCAGTGGCGAGGTGGTTGTGGATATCCAGCAGCGGTATCCGTTGAGTGAAGCGGCCAAGGCGCAGAGCGAGCTGTCTGCGCGCAGGACGGTGGGTTCGACTGTTCTACTGCCCTGAACCCTGGGGCCGCGCTGCGGCTCAATCGCCGGCAAGCCGGCCCCTACAGGTATTGTGCAAGCCTGAAAAGCAGCACTATTTCTGTGGGAGCCGGCTTGCCGGCGATTCGAGGGCGCAGCCCTCGCCAGCTTCAGCCGGGGCGGACGATCTCGCCTGTGGCCAGGTCGCGAATCACACTCGGGTTCTTCCGCCCGCCCAGCGCGCCACCCAGCACCCTGTCCAGTTGGCCGTGGAAATACTGCTCCACCCGCAACCGCGTCTTCGCCGCAGGGCGCCCGCCCGGGTTGCAGGAAGTGGAAATCAGCGGCCCGACCAGCGCGCACAGCTCGCGCACCTGCGGGTGGTCGCTGACCCGCAGCGCCACCGTGTCGTGCTGCCCCGTCACCCACTCCGGCAACAGGTCCTGGTGCGGCACCAGCCAGGTGTTGGGCCCCGGCCAGGTGCTGCCCATGCGGTCGATCCAGTCTTCGGGGAAATCTTCGAAGAGGAAGTCGAACTGGCGGATGTTGTCGGCAACCAGGATCAACCCTTTATCCACAGGCCGCGACTTCAGCGCCAGCAGGCGATACACCGCGTCCTCGTTCCATGGGTCGCAGCCCAGGCCCCAGACCGCTTCGGTCGGATAGGCGATCACTGCGCCCGCCCGAATATCACGTGCGGCTTGTTGCACACGCCAACTGCTCACCATTTGTATCTCTCCGCATTTAAGCCATGGGCGCAGTTTACTTAGCCCACGCGGGCAAACCAACGGCCAGCTTCATTACTGACCCTGCCTTCGAGCTCCAGCTCGGTCAATTGTGCCAGCACGTGGGCCAGCGGTTGCTCGCTGCAAATCGCCAGCGCCTCGCTGGTCTGCGGTGCGGCATGCAGCAAAGCCAGCAACGGATGCGCGGGTTTATCCACAACTGCGGGCGGCAAGTTCTGCCAACCCTGCAGGCTTTCCAGGATCTGTTGCACGCTTTCCACCAGCAGCGCGCCATCACGGATCAGCTGATGGCAACCCTTGGCGCCAGGGTGGTGAATGGAGCCTGGAATGGCATAAACCTCTCGGCCCTGTTCGGCAGCCAGGCGTGCCGTGATCAATGAACCACTGGCCAGGCTCGCCTCCACCACCAGCACGCCCAGCGACAACCCGCTGATGATGCGGTTACGCCGCGGAAAGTTGCCCGGCAACGGCCCGGCATCCAGCGGGTACTCGGAAACCAAGGTACTACCGCTGTCAATCATCGCTTTGGCCAAGTCGCGGTGGCGCTGTGGATAAAGTTTTTGCAACCCCGTGCCGAGCACACCGATGGTGCCCCCTCCGGCCTGTAACGCGGCCCGATGAGCGGCACCGTCGATGCCCAGCGCCAGGCCGCTGGTGATGGTGAACCCGGCTTGTGAAAGGTAGCGGGAAAATGCCCTGGCGGTGTCGATTGCCGGCGGTGAAGCACGCCTGCTGCCCACAATCGCCAGCTGCGGCCGGTCGAGCAAAGCGGGGTCGCCTGCAACGAAAAGCAGCGGCGGGGGATCGTCGATTTCCGCCAGCAACGCAGGGTAGCCGGGGCTGCCCCACATCAGCAAATGCTGGCCCGGCTGCTCTAGCCAAGCCATTGCAGCCAAGGCGCCGTCGCGTACTTCGGCACTGCGCCGGGCATCGATGGTGGCCTGTGTCATCCCTAGCGCGCGCCATGCCCCGGCCGGTGCACTGAGCGCCGAAGAGGCACTGCCAAAGGCCCCCAGCAAGGTGTGAAAGCGACGCAAACCCGTCTCGGGAAGGCGGTGCAGGCGTAATCGCGCTTCCAGTTCGGCGGGTGGGCAAGGCGACGAATGGTGATTTGACATGCGGATCATCCTTGATCAAAAGAGGGCCATTTACGTGGCACAACCTGTGGATAACTCTGTTGATAATACTTTGACAAGCTGTCCATCAAATGGGTATCAAGCTGCCCTTTGAAACCCTAGACGAGCTTGCCAGGTGCCGAAATCGCCGATTCCCTTTATTATGTGTGCTCAGTTTTCAACCGAACGCACAGTGACTGCCTGACCCTATGGCCATCTTGAACATTCTCGAATTCCCAGACCCGCGCCTGCGCACCATTGCCAAACCGGTGACGGAGTTTGACGACGCCCTGCGCCAGCTGATCGACGACATGTTTGAAACCATGTACGAAGCGCCTGGCATCGGCCTGGCCGCGACGCAGGTCAACGTCCACCTGCAAGTCGTGGTGATGGACCTGAGCGAAGACCGCAGCGAACCGCGCGTCTTCATCAACCCTACCGTCGAAGAGCTGACCCACGACATGGGCCAGTACCAGGAAGGCTGCCTTTCGGTGCCGGGCTTCTACGAGAACGTCGACCGCCCGCTGCGCGTACGGGTGAAGGCCCAGGACCGTGACGGCAAGCCCTATGAGCTTGAAGCCGAAGGCCTGCTGGCGGTGTGCGTGCAGCACGAGTTCGATCACCTCAACGGCAAGCTGTTCGTCGACTACCTGTCGCAGCTCAAACGCGACCGGATCAAGAAGAAGCTGGAAAAGCAGCACCGCCAGCAAGCCTGATCCCCACCTTCCAGAAGGCTTGCTCCGGCAAGCCTTTTTCTTTTTTGAAGCGAGAACTCCATGCGCATCGTCTTTGCAGGCACTCCAGAGTTTGCCGCCGAACACCTCAAGGCCCTGCTCGACAGCCCTTACGAGATCGTGGCCGTCTACACCCAGCCCGACCGCCCGGCCGGTCGTGGCCAGAAGCTGATGCCCAGTGCGGTCAAGGCGCTGGCCGTGGCCCATGACATCCCGGTGTTCCAGCCGCCAACCCTGCGCAACGAAGATGCCCAGGCGGAACTCGCGGCACTGAAGCCAGACCTGATGGTGGTGGTCGCCTACGGCCTGATCCTGCCTCAAGTCGTGCTGGATATCCCGCGCCTGGGTTGTATCAACAGCCACGCCTCGCTGCTGCCACGCTGGCGCGGGGCGGCACCGATCCAGCGCGCCGTGGAAGCCGGCGACGCCGAGAGCGGCGTGACCGTGATGCGCATGGAAGCAGGCCTGGATACCGGCCCGATGCTGCTCAAGGTGGTCACCCCGATCAGCGCCGGAGATACCGGTGGCAGCCTGCACGACCGTCTGGCCGAAATGGGCCCGCCGGCGGTGGTGCAAGCCATTGCCGGCCTGGCCGACGGCAGCCTGCAGGGCGAGGTACAGGACGATGCCCTGGCGACTTACGCACACAAGCTGAACAAGGACGAGGCGCGCATCGACTGGAGCCGCCCGGCCGTGGAGCTGGAGCGCCTGGTCCGCGCTTTCAACCCTTGGCCGGTGTGCCACAGCACCCTGGACGGCGAAAGCGTGAAGGTGCTGGCCGCCAACGTGGCCACAGGTGAAGGCGCCCCTGGCGAGATCCTCTCGGCCAGCAAGGACGGTCTGGTGGTCGCCTGCGGTGACCAGGCGCTGAGCCTGACCCGCCTGCAATTGCCGGGTGGCAAGGCCCTGGCCTTCAGCGACCTGTTCAACAGCCGCCGCGAGAAGTTCGCCACCGGCAAGGTGCTCGGCCAATGAACCCACGCCTCGCCGCCGCCCGTGCCTTGGCCGCTGTCCTTAGCGGCAAGGCGTCGCTGAACAGCTCGCTGCCGGCCCAACTGGACAAGGTCGATGAACGCGACCGTGGCCTGACCCAGGACCTGGCATTCGGCACCGCCCGCTGGCAGCCGCGCCTGGACCTGCTGGCCGCACAACTGCTGCAGAAGCCCTTCAAGGCTGCCGATACCGATGTGCAGGCGTTGCTGCTGGTCGGCCTGTACCAGCTGTTCTACACGCGCATCCCGGCCCACGCCGCCATCGGCGAAACGGTCGGTTGCGCCGACAAGCTGAAGAAGCCCTGGGCCAAGGGCCTGCTCAATGCCGTGCTGCGCCGCGCTCAACGTGAGGGCGAAGCACTGCTGGCCGGCATGGAGCGCGACCCAGTGGTCCGCACCGCGCACCCGCGCTGGCTGCAGAAGGCGCTGAAAGCCTTCTGGCCCGAGCAGTGGGAAGCCATCTGCGCTGCGAATAACGCGCACCCGCCGATGATCCTGCGGGTCAACCGCCGCCACCACAGCCGCGATGCCTACCTGGCGCTGCTGGCCGAGGCAGGCGTCGGCGCCAGCGCTTGCCAGTACAGCCGCGACGGCATCGTGCTGAATGAGGCCTGCGACGTGCGCAACCTGCCGGGCTTTGCCGAGGGCTGGGTGAGCGTGCAGGACGAAGCCGCGCAACTGTCTGCCGACCTGCTCGAACTGGCCCCCGGCCAGCGCGTGCTCGACGCCTGCTGCGCCCCGGGCGGCAAGACCTGCCACCTGCTCGAAGCCGAAGCCGGCCTGGCGCACATGGTCGCCATCGACCTGGAAGCCAAGCGCCTGACCCGCGTGCGCGAGAACCTCGACCGCTTGCAACTGGACGCCGAGCTGATCGCCTGTGACGCCCGCGACACCGCCAGCTGGTGGGACGGCAAACCGTTCCAGCGCATCCTGCTCGACGCCCCGTGCTCGGCCACCGGCGTTATCCGCCGCCACCCGGACATCAAGCTGACCCGTCAGGCCGACGACATTCCGGCCCTGGCCGCGCTGCAAGGCGAGCTGCTCGATGCCCTGTGGCCGACCCTGGAAGTGGGCGGCATGCTGCTGTACGCCACCTGCTCCAGCCTGCCGACCGAGAACACCGAAGTGATCGAAGCGTTCCTCGCCCGCACCCCAGGCGCCCGTGAGCTGGACCTGGCGACCGAAGCCGGCGTGCGCCAGCCCCACGGCCGCCAGCTGCTGGCCCAGGAAGGCGGCCACGACGGTTTCTACTATGCCAAGCTGATCAAGATCGCCGCCTCACGCGGGTAAGAAAAAAGATTAGGGAGTAGCGGATGAAGATCATCATCCTCGGTGCAGGGCAGGTGGGCGGTACACTGGCGGAACACCTGGCGAGCGAAGCCAACGACATTACCGTGGTCGACACCGACGGAGACCGCCTGCGCGACCTCGGCGACCGCCTGGACATCCGCACCGTGCAGGGCCGTGGCTCGCTGCCGACGGTGCTGCGCCAGGCTGGCGCCGACGATGCCGACATGCTGGTGGCGGTGACCAACAGCGACGAAACCAACATGGTGGCCTGCCAGGTCGCCTATTCGCTGTTCCACACCCCGACCAAGATCGCCCGGGTGCGCGAATCGGCCTACCTCACCCGCGAGGAGCTGTTCCACAACGACCACATCCCGGTGGACGTGCTGATCAGCCCCGAGCAGGTGGTGACCAACTACATCAAGCGCCTGATCGAACACCCCGGCTCGCTGCAGGTGATCGACTTCGCCGAAGGCAAAGCCCAGCTGGTGGCAGTCAAGGCCTACTACGGCGGCCCTCTGGTGGGCCAGCAACTGCGCCAGATCCGCGCGCACATGCCCAACGTCGACACCCGTGTGGCGGCGATCTTCCGCCGCGACCGGCCGATCACACCGCGCGGTGACACGGTAATCGAGGCCGACGATGAAGTGTTCTTCATTGCCGCCAAGAAGGACATACGCGCCGTGATGGGCGAGCTGCGGCGCATCGACGAGACCAACAAGCGCGTGGTCATCGCCGGTGGCGGGCAGATCGGCGAACGCCTGGCCGAGGCCATCGAAAGCCGCTACCAGGTGAAGATCATCGAAATGAACCCGGCCCGCTGCCGGCACCTGTCGGACACGCTGGAAAGCACCGTGGTGCTGCAGGGCAGTGCCTCTGACAAGGACCTGATGCTCGAAGAGAACATCGCCGATGCCGACATCTTCCTGGCCCTGACCAACGACGACGAGGCCAACATCATGTCGTCGCTGCTGGCCAAGCGCCTGGGTGCACGCAAGGTGATGACCATCATCAACAACCCGGCCTATGTCGACCTGGTGCAAGGCGGTGAAATCGATATCGCCATCAGCCCGCAGCTGGCCACTATCGGCACCCTGCTGGCGCACGTGCGCCGTGGCGACATCGTCAGTGTGCACTCCCTGCGCCGCGGCGCGGCCGAGGCCATCGAGGCGGTGGCGCATGGCGATGCGAAATCGAGCAAGGTGGTCGGCAAGGCCATCGAAGACATCGCCTTGCCGCCGGGTACCACCATCGGCGCGATCATCCGTGACGAAGAGGTGCTGATCGCCCACGACGACACGGTGATCGAGTCGGGTGACCATGTCATCCTGTTCGTTGTGGATAAAAAGCATATTCGGGATGTGGAGAAGCTGTTCCACGTCGGCTTGAGTTTCTTCTAGGAGAAGAGGGCATGCGCGAATCGCTGGAGAAGATGCTGGCAAAGGGTGTGGATAACCCGCTGCTGCGGTTCGGCCTGGGCAAGGCCTGGCTGGACGAGGGCCATGGTGTGGAAGCGGCGGTGCACCTGGCCCGCTGTGTAGAGCAGGACCCGAAGTATTCGGCGGCGTGGAAGCTGCTGGGTAAGGCGTATCAGCTGCAGGGCGACCTTGCGGCGGCGCGCAAGGCCTGGGAGGACGGGATCGTGGCGGCGCAGGCCCATGGCGACAAACAGGCCGAGAAAGAGATGACCGTGTTTCTGAAGAAACTCAACAAAACCTCAAGCTGACGCCGTCCGTGTGGGAGCGGGTTCACCCGCGAACACCGGCGAAGCCGGTGCCATACTCCGCGGTGTCCGCTTCGCGGGCAAGCCCGGTCCCACAGGGGCCCCTCATGCAGGCAGAATTGCATCCAGCCTGCATGAGGGGCCGCGAATAACTCAATACCAGCGCGGCTCGCCCGCCGGTCGCTTCTTGAAGCGCTTCATGCTCCACATGTACTGGCTCGGGTACTCGCGCACATAACGCTCGACCACCTTGCTCATGGCCGCTGCCGACTCGCTCACGTCGGTGCTGTACATTGCCTCTGGTGCGGCTTCCAGAATCACCCGGAACCCGGACCCATCCGGCAGCCGCAGCGCATGCAGGAACACCCCCACCGCTTTGCCGCCGGCCAGCATGTTCGGCACGAACTTGCTGGTCAGCGCCTGGGTGCCCAGGAACGGCACGAACACACCCGCCGATTCGGCCGGCTCCGGGTCGGCAGGAATGCCCACCTGGCCACCGCGGCGCACTTCCTTGATCACGCTGAGGATGCCTTCCTTGGTCGAAGGCGCCACGCGGTTGCCCATTTGCACCCGCTGTTCACGCAGAAGATCATCCACAGCCTTCAGCTTCGGCGGGCGGTAGAAAATGATCGGTTTGCACTGGTTGCAGTAGAAGTGGTTGAGCACTTCCCAGTTACCCAAGTGGCTGGTGATACCCACCACGCCCTTGCCCGAGGCCAGTGCCTGCTCCAGCACTTCCAGACCGTGTACTTCCTTGACCAGGTCCAAAGAGCGCTGGGGTGGCCAGATCCAGGCACAGGCGCTTTCGACGAAGGACTTGCCGATGTCCCGCAAGGCCTGGCCAACCAGTTGCTCGCGGGCAACCGGGTCCATCTCGGGGAAACACTTGGCCAGGTTGATCCGCACCACGTTGCGCGAACCGTTGGGGATTTTCCACATCAGCCAACCGATCCCGGCACCGACGCGCTGGACCGCGCCCCAGGGCAGCTTGGCAAACAGACGCAGCACCCCGACCATCAGGGCGCCCTTGAACTTTTCCACAGGCGAATTCCTTATTTCAGCAAGGCGCGCATTGTAACCCCTCAGCGCAGCAAGGCGGCGTAGCGATCACAATCGGTGGTGTGGTCCATGACCATGCCGGTGGCCTGCATGAAGGCGTAGCAGATGGTCGGCCCGACAAAGGTGAAGCCGGCTTTCTGTAACGCCTTGCTCATCGCCTTGGCCTCGTCGGTGACCGCCGGCACGTCGCCGCGGGCCTTGAAGTGGTTGATCTTCGGCTCGCCGCCAACGAACGACCAGAGCCACTCGGCCGGGTTATCCACAGCCAGCCAGGCCTTGGCGTTGCGCCGAACGGCATTGAGCTTGAGGCGGTTGCGGATGATGCCGGCATCAAGCATCAGTACCTCGATTCGCTCGTCGCTCATCTGCGCCAGTTTGACCGGGTCGAAGCCCTCCAGCACCTCGCGATAACGCTCGCGTTTGCGCAAAACGGTGATCCATGACAGCCCCGCCTGGAACCCTTCGAGCAAAAGCATCTCGAACAGCAACGCCGGATCACGCTGCGGTGTTCCCCATTCCTGGTCATGGTAGGCCTGGTACAACGGATCGTCGGTACACCAAAAGCAGCGTGGCATAAGGCTCCAATGAGTAGAGGGCGAGGCGAATCAGGTTATACTCCCGCTCTTTACATCCGCATCCCCAGATACAGGTGAATTTCGTGAGCCAGCCTACGCCAGCCGTGCGTACCTTCCAAGACCTGATCCTCGCCCTGCAGAACTACTGGGCAGCTCAAGGTTGTGTGGTGCTTCAGCCCTACGATATGGAAGTAGGCGCCGGCACTTTCCATACCGCCACGTTCCTGCGCGCCGTCGGCCCAGAAACCTGGAACGCCGCCTACGTGCAGCCTAGCCGTCGCCCTGCCGACGGGCGGTATGGCGAAAACCCCAACCGCCTGCAGCACTACTACCAGTTCCAGGTGGTGCTCAAGCCCAACCCGGCCAACTTCCAGGAGCTGTACCTCGGCTCGCTGAAAGCCATCGGCCTGGATCCGCTGGTCCACGACATCCGTTTCGTCGAAGACAACTGGGAATCGCCGACCCTGGGCGCCTGGGGCCTGGGCTGGGAAATCTGGCTCAACGGCATGGAGGTGACCCAGTTCACCTACTTCCAGCAAGTGGGCGGCATCGAGTGCTACCCGGTCACCGGTGAAATCACCTACGGCCTGGAGCGCCTGGCCATGTACATCCAGGGTGTCGACTCGGTGTACGACCTGGTGTGGGCCGACGGCCCGTTCGGCAAGGTCACCTACGGCGATGTGTTCCACCAGAACGAGGTGGAGCAGTCGACCTACAACTTCGAGCACGCCAACGTCGAGAAACTGTTCGAGCTGTTCGACTTCTACGAAAGCGAAGCCAACCGCCTGATCAAACTGGACTTGCCACTGCCGACCTACGAAATGGTGCTGAAGGCCTCGCACACCTTCAACCTGCTCGACGCCCGCCGCGCCATCTCGGTGACCGAGCGCCAGCGTTACATCCTGCGCGTGCGTACCCTGGCCCGGGACGTGGCGCAAAGCTATCTGCAAGCCCGCGCACGCCTGGGCTTCCCGATGGCCACCCCTGAACTGCGTGACGAAGTGTTGGCTAAGCTGGAGGCTGCACAATGAGTGCTCAAGATTTCCTGGTAGAACTGGGCACCGAAGAGCTGCCACCCAAAGCCCTGGCCACCCTCGGCGACGCCTTCCTGGCCGGTATCGAGAAAGGCCTGCAGGCCGCTGGCCTGAACTACACCGGCAAGCAGGTCTATGCCGCGCCGCGTCGCCTGGCCGTGCTGATCCGCCAGCTGGACGTGCAGCAGCCTGACCGCAGCATCAATATCGACGGGCCGCCCTTGCAGGCTGCCTTCAAAGACGGCGAGCCGACCCAGGCTGCCTTGGGCTTCGCCAAGAAGTGCGGTGTGGAGCTGTCGGAAATCGACCAGAGCGGCGCCAAGCTGCGCTTCTCCCAGCACATCCCGGGCAAGGCGACCGCCAGCCTGCTGCCGACCATCGTCGAAGACTCGCTCAACGACCTGCCGATCCCCAAGCGCATGCGCTGGGCGGCCAGCCGTGAAGAGTTCGTGCGCCCAACCCAGTGGCTGGTGATGCTGCTGGGCGACCAGGTCGTCGACTGCACCATCCTGTCGCAGCAGGCCGGCCGTGAATCCCGTGGCCACCGTTTCCACCACCCGGAAAACGTCGTCATCACCACCCCGGCCAACTACGCCGAAGACCTGCGCAAAGCCTACGTGCTGGCCGACTTCGCCGAGCGCCGCGAGCTGATTGCCAAACGCACCGCGGAACTGGCCATGCAGCAGGAAGGCACCGCCATCGTGCCGCCAGCGCTGCTGGACGAAGTGACTGCCCTGGTGGAATGGCCGGTGCCGCTGGTGTGCTCGTTCGAGGAGCGTTTCCTCGAAGTGCCGCAAGAAGCCTTGATTACCACCATGCAGGACAACCAGAAGTACTTCTGCCTGCTGGACAGCGAAGGCAAGTTGCTGCCGCGCTTCATCACCGTGGCCAACGTCGAAAGCCGTGACCCCAAGCAGATCGTCGAGGGTAACGAGAAGGTCGTGCGCCCGCGCCTGACTGACGCCGAGTTCTTCTTCAAGCAGGACAAGAAGCAGCCGCTGGCAACCTTCAACGAGCGCCTCAAGAACGTGGTGTTCCAGGCGCAACTGGGTACTGTCTACGACAAGGCCGAACGCGTTTCCAAGCTGGCCGCGTTCATCGCCCCGCTGATCGGCGGCGACGCCCAGCGCGCCGGCCGTGCCGGCCTGCTGTCGAAGTGCGACCTGGCCACCGAAATGGTTGGCGAGTTCCCTGAAATGCAGGGTGTTGCCGGTTACTACTACGCGCTGAACGACGGTGAGCCGGAAGACGTCGCCCTGGCCCTGAACGAGCAGTACATGCCGCGCGGTGCTGGCGCTGAGCTGCCGCAGACCCTCACCGGTGCTGCCGTAGCCATTGCCGACAAGCTCGACACCCTGGTCGGCATCTTCGGCATCGGCATGCTGCCCACCGGCAGCAAAGACCCATACGCGCTGCGCCGTGCTGCCCTGGGCGTGCTGCGCATCCTGATCGAGAAGCAGCTGGACCTGGACCTGACCGGCGCGGTCGAGTTCGCGGTCAAGCAGTTCGGTGCCAAGGTCAAGGCTGCCGGCCTGGCAGACCAAGTGCTGGAGTTCATCTTCGATCGCCTGCGTGCGCGCTACGAAGACGAAGGTATCGACGTGGCCACCTACCTGTCGGTACGTGCCCTGAAGCCGGGCTCGGCGCTCGATTTCGATCAGCGCGTGCAGGCCGTGCAGGCCTTCCGCAAGCTACCGGAAGCCGAGGCCTTGGCCGCGGTGAACAAGCGCGTCTCGAACCTGCTGAGCAAGGCCGAAGGCGCTATCGCCGAGCAGGTCGAGCCGAAGTACTTCGACAACGCCAACGAGTTCTCCCTGTACTCGGCCATCCAGCAGGCCGACCAGGCCGTGCAACCGATGGCCGCTGCACGTCAGTACAGCGAATCGCTGGCCCGCCTGGCGGCCCTGCGTGACCCGGTCGACGCCTTCTTCGAGGCGGTGATGGTCAACGCCGAGGACGCCAAGGTGCGCGCCAACCGTTATGCCCTGCTCAGCCGCCTGCGCGGCCTGTTCCTGGGCGTGGCCGACATTTCGCTGCTGGGGTAAGCCTTGAAACTGCTGATTCTCGATCGTGACGGGGTGATCAACCAAGACTCCGACGCCTACATCAAGTCGCTGGAGGAGTGGATCCCGATCCCTGGCTCGATCGAGGCCATCGCGCAGTTGAGCAAGGCGGGCTGGACGGTGGCCGTGGCCACCAACCAGTCCGGCATTGCCCGTGGCTACTATTCGCTGGCAACCCTCGAGGCCATGCATGCGCGCCTGCGCACGCTGGTGGCCGAGCTGGGCGGCGAAGTCGGCCATATTGTGTATTGCCCGCACGGGCCGGACGAGGGCTGCGCTTGCCGCAAGCCCAAGCCCGGCATGCTGCTGGCAATCGCCGACCATTATCACGCCGACCTGCGCGGCATATGGTTTGTCGGTGACAGTAAAGGTGACCTGGAGGCCGCCCTGGCCGTCGGTGCACAACCCGTGCTGGTGAGAACCGGCAAGGGCGAGCGAACCCTGGAAAAAGGCGTCGCTGAAACTACACTGATTTTCGACGATCTGGCAGCTATCGCCAGAGAACTAATTTAAACGATGCGCCTACGGGCGCATTTTTCTCAGGCGGGCAAGCCCCGCAACGGTACATGCCACTATGTCGATCCTGCAGGCGATCAGAGTCTTTCTTTTTTACCTGCTGCTGGGCACCAGTTCGCTGCTGTGGTGCTCCCTGAGCTTTTTCGTCGCGCCATTCTTGTCGTTCCCCAAGCGGTACACGTTCATCAACGTGTACTGGTGCCGCTGTGCATTGTTCTTGAGCCGCACAATCCTAGGCATCGATTACAAGATCACGGGCGCCGAGAATGTGCCCAGTGAGCCCTGTGTGATCCTGTCCAACCATCAGAGCACCTGGGAAACCTTCTTCTTGTCCCAGTATTTCTCGCCGTTGAGCCAGGTGCTCAAGCGTGAGCTGCTGTACGTGCCGTTCTTCGGCTGGGCGATGGCCATGCTGCGGCCGATCGCGATCAACCGCGACAACCCCAAGGAAGCCCTGCGCCAGGTGGCCAGCAAGGGTGACGAGTTGCTCAAGCAGAAGACTTGGGTGCTGATCTTCCCGGAGGGCACCCGGGTGCCGTTCGGCACGGTGGGCAAGTTCTCCCGCGGCGGTACCGCCCTGGCTGTGAATGCCGGGCTGCCGGTGCTGCCGATCGCGCACAATGCAGGCAAGTTCTGGCCCAAGACCGGCTGGGGCAAACGCTCGGGCACCATCGAGGTGGTCATCGGTGAGCCGATGTACGCCAACGGCACTGGCCCACGTGCCATTGCCGAGCTCAATGACCGTGCGGCGGCCTGGAACGAAGCGACCCAACGGGCCATGGGTTCGCTGCCGCCGGTAGATGAGAAACCGCACGAGCAGATTGCCTGACGTTCTGTGGATAACTTGTTAGCAGTTTTTCCGAAGAATGCTGGATGTGATCGCTAAGTGTATGAATTAGCTGTTTATTTCTGTGTATGACATTTTTCTGAAAAACGTGCATAAGTTTTTTCGGGGCATAAGAAAACCGGCTTTTACAGCCGGTTTTTTTATGGCTTCAGGACATCATCAAACCTTGTCGATATCGACGTCCTTGGTTTCTTTCAGGCAGAAGATCCCCACCACCAGGCTGATCCCGGTCACCAGCACCGGGTACCACAGGCCATAGAAGATATCCCCGGTGTACACCACCAACGCGAACGACACCGTTGGCAGGAACCCCCCGAACCAGCCGTTGCCGATGTGGTAGGGCAGCGACATCGAGGTGTAGCGGATACGGGTCGGGAACAGTTCGACCATCACCGCCGCCAGCGGCCCGTAGGTCATGGTCGCGATCAGGATCATCGCCACGATCAGCACCACCACCATCACCTGGTTGACCTGCGCCGGGTCAGCCTTGGCCGGGTAACCGGCCTGCTCGATCGCCGCACGCATGGCGGTCTCGTCATAGCCATTGATGCTCTTGTCACCGATGTTCACCACCACCTGGCTGCCGGCGACATTCACTGAGCTGTAGGGCAGGCCCTGCTTGACCAGGAAGGTTTTCACCTTGTCGCACGGGCTGTCGAAACGTGCCTTGCCGACCGGGTCGAACTGGAAGGTGCAGCCTTGCGGGTCAGCGGTGACCACGATCGGCGCCTGGCGGCTGGCCATGTCGATCTGCGGGTTGGCGTAGTGGCTGAGGGCCTTGAATAGCGGGAAGTACAGCACCGTGGCCAGCAGCAGGCCGAGCATCAGGATCGGCTTGCGGCCGATGCGGTCGGACAGCCAGCCAAAGAATACGAAGAACGGCGCGCCGATCACCACGCTGATGATCAGCAGGGTATTGGCCTGGGCCGGGTCCATCTTGAGCATCTGGGTCATGAAGAACAGCACATAGAACTGCGCCGTGTAGAAGGTCACGGCCTGGCCGGCGTTGATACTGAACAGTGCGGTGAGCACCACCTTGAGGTTGGGCCAGGAGGTGAATGACTCACGGATCGGCGACTTGCTGATCTTGCCCTGGGCCTTCATTTTCACGAAGGCCGGCGACTCATGCATGCTCATGCGAATCCAGGTGGAAATCGCCAGCAGCACGATCGACAGCAGGAACGGCAGGCGCCAGCCCCAGGTTTCGAACTGGTCGCCACTGATGTAGCGGCTGCCCAGCACCACCAGCAACGACAGCAGCAGCCCGAGGGTGGCGGTGGACTGGATGAAGCCGGTGTGGAAACCGCGCTTGCCGTGCGGCGCGTGTTCCGCCACATAGGTGGCCGCACCGCCGTATTCACCGCCCAGCGCCAGGCCCTGGAGCATGCGCAACACCACCAGGATGATCGGCGCGGCGATGCCGATGCTCGCGTAGGTAGGCAACAGCCCAACGGCAAAGGTCGACAGACCCATCAGCACGATGGTCACTAGGAAGGTGTACTTGCGCCCGATCATGTCACCCAGGCGGCCGAACACCAGCGCGCCGAAGGGCCGCACCAGGAAGCCCGCGGCAAAGGCCATCAAGGCGAAGATGAAGGCGGTAGTGTCGTTTACCCCCGCAAAGAACTGCTTGCTGATGACCGCCGCCAACGCGCCATAGAGAAAAAAGTCATACCACTCGAAAACCGTCCCGAGGGATGACGCGAAAATGATCTTGCGTTCTTCACGGCGGCTGGGGCTGGCCGCCGTCGCACCCTGCTCTTGGATGTAATCCGACATCGTTGCTGTCCTCGGCCCGCAGGCCACAGTGATTATTGTTGTTGTTCCACTGTCGGCGGCCTCTGACCGCAAGCCGCCGGTACTGCACGCACCCGGTCAGGGCGTCGGTAGCGCGTCTTCGTTCAGGTAGGTTTGGGTAGCTGCTCCCTTCAGAATGAGTTGTGCCGCCTTCTCGGCGATCATCAGCGTGGGTGAACAGGTATTGCCGGAGGTGATCTGCGGCATGATCGAAGCATCCGCCACACGCAGGCCGGGGATGCCGTGTACGCGCAGTTGGTTATCCACAACGTCCAGCGGGCCGCTGCCCATGCGACAGGTGCCAACCGGGTGGAAGATGGTGGTGCCGATCTTGCCGGCGGCCTCGAACAGGTCTTGATCAGACTGCAGGGCAGGGCCTGGCAGGTATTCCTGGGGGTCGAAGGCGGCGAGGGCAGGGGCCTGTACGATGCGCCGGGTGAGGCGGATGGCGTCGGCGGCCACCCGCAGGTCTTGCGCGTCACTGAGGTAGTTGGGGTCGATCAGAGGCGCGCTGTTCATGTCCGCACTGCGGATGTCGATGCGTCCTCGGCTTACCGGGCGCAGGTTGCACACCGACGCGGTGAAGGCCGGGAAGCGGTGCAGCGGTTCGCCGAAGCGCTCCAGCGACAGCGGTTGCACGTGGTATTGCAGGTTGGCGGTGGGCTGCTCCGGGCTGGAGCGCACGAACGCGCCCAGCTGGCTCGGCGCCATGGCCAGCGGGCCGCTGCGGTCATAGAGGTAGCGCAAGCCCATGCCCATCTTGCCCCACAGGCTGTTGGCCATCTGGTTGAGGGTGCGCGTGTTGCGAATCTGGTAGATCAGGCGCAATTGCAGGTGGTCCTGCAGGTTGCCGCCGACACCGGGCATGGCGTGGCGAACGCCGATACCCAGGCTTTCCAGCAGCGTACGCGGGCCGATGCCGGAGCGCTGGAGGATGCCGGGAGACCCCACGGCGCCGGCGCACAGGATGATCTCGCGGCGCGCGGCTAATTCATGCCAGGCGCCTTGCCAAAGGGCTTTTACAGCGCGGGCACGGGTATTGTTGAGCATCACCCGGTCGACCTGCACGCCGGTCAGCACCGTGAGGTTGGGGCGGTTATGCACAGGCCGCAGGAATGCCTTGGAGGCATTCCAGCGCACACCGCTGCGCTGGTTGACCTGAAAGTATCCACAGCCCAGATTGTCGCCGGTGTTGAAGTCGTCGACCTTTCCGATACCGCTCTGCTCGGCGGCATCGCGGAAGGCATCGAGGATCGGCCAGCTGTAGCGTTGGCGCTCCACCCGCCACTCGCCCGCGGCGCCGTGGTGCTCACTGTCGCCGGCAAAGTGATTTTCGCTGGCCTTGAACAGCGGCAGCACCTCCTTCCAGGCCCAACCGTCATTGCCTTGCTCAGCCCAATGATCGTAGTCCGCAGCCTGGCCACGCATGTAGATCATGCCGTTGATCGATGAACAGCCACCCAGCACCTTGCCCCGTGGGTAGCCCAGGCTACGACCGCCCAGGCCGGGTTGTGCCTCGGTCTTGAAGCACCAGTCGGTACGCGGATTGCCGATGCAATAGAGGTAACCGACAGGGATGTGGATCCAGGGATAGTTGTCGCGGCCACCCGCTTCGAGCAGCAATACGCGGCAGGCAGGGTCGGCGGACAAACGATTGGCCAGCAGGCACCCGGCGGGCCCGGCCCCTACGACCACGTAATCGAAGACAGAATCGGCTGATGGCATGTGCAACCTCGCGCCTGATTTTTATTCTTGTCGTCCCACATCTTATTGATTAATTTCGAGGAGGAAACACGAGATTTCGCGCAGCCGTTGTGCGTTTTAGCACAGCGACAAACAGGGAAAGGATGCATGTTCGATTGGAATGATCTGCGGTTTTTCCTCGAGTTGCAGCGCAGTGGCCGCCTGCTCAGCGCCGCCAAGCGCCTCAATACCACCCACAGCACCGTCGCCCGGCACATCGAAAACATCGAGAAGAGCCTGGGTACACCATTGTTCGTACAACACGCTCAAGGTTATGAGCTGACGCCTTCCGGCCAGGCGCTGCTCAAGCACGCCGAAGCCATGGAGAACGTCGCGCTGCTGGCGCAGGAAGAAATCACCCAGGCCATCACGCCGCTGGGCAAGATTCGCCTGGGGGTGACCGAAGGCATCGGCATCATGTTCTTCACCCCGCGCATGAATGCCTTGTTCGAACGCTACCCAGGGTTGGAAGTAGAGCTGGTGGCGGTGCCGCGCTTCGTCAGCATCCTCAACCGCGAAGCGGAAATCAGCATTCACCTCGAACGGCCCAATGCCGACCTGCTGATCACTCGCAAGCTCACCGACTACCGCCTGGCGCTGTATGCCAGCCAGGCGTACCTGGACCGTGCGCCACCGCTGCGCAACCGCGAAGACCTGGCGCGCCACAGCTGGATCGGCTACGTCGACGACCTGCTGTTCAGCCAGGAGCTGCTGTTTCTCAACAGCTTCTGCCGGGCGCCCAGCGTGGCCTTTCGCAGCACCAGCGTGATCGCCCAGCAAACCGCTGCCCGCGCCGGCCTGGGCATTGCCGTGCTGCCCAACTACATGGCCCGCCACGACCCGACACTGGTGCGCGTGTTGCCCAACGAAACCATCCAGCGCAGCTACTGGATCTGCACCCGCCGCGAACTGCACAAGTCGGTGCGCCTGCGGGTGGTCTGGGACTACCTGCTGGCGCTGTGCGCAGCCGAACAGGACGAACTGCTAGCCGAGTAAAGCCTTGCCGGCCAGCAGCAGGGCAGCGCCGAAGCCGACCACCGCGAACAGCTGCTGCAGCCGTGGCCCGGCCAACTTGCTTGCCAGTGGGCGTGCCAGTAGCAGGCCAAGCACCGCACCCACGGCAAACGGCGCACCGACCCGCCAGTGCATCACCCCGGCCAGACTGGCGCTGACTACGCTGCCGGTGGACACCAGGGCGATCACCGCCAGCGAGGTCGAGACGATGCTTTTCATGCGCAGGTTGGTGTAGCGGTTCAAGGCAGGAATGATCACGAAGCCGCCGCCCACGCCCAGCAGGCCGGATAACAAGCCGGATGCTGCACCGGTGATGGCCAGGGCCCGCGCACAGGGCAGCGTCCAGCGCAAACGGCCCTGCAATGGGTTCAGCACGCACGGCTCGATGAAGCGGTGTGCCTCGTTGTTTTCGCCACGCAGCTCCCGGGCCGCCTTGCGCCAGATGCGCAGGCAGGCATAGACCAGCACACCAGCGAACACCAGCGCCAACGGCGTGTTGGGCAAGCGGTGTGCGAGCATGAGCCCGAACGGCGCCACGGCGATGCCGATCAGGGCGATGAACACGGCCGCGCGATATCGCACCAGCCCCTGGCGCAAGCCGAGTATCGCCCCCACAGCGGCGGCAAGCCCAACGGCGAGCAGGCCGATTGGCGCCGCCTCAGCCATCGACAGGCCGAGGCCGAACACCAGCAGCGGCACCGCCAGGATGCCTCCACCCGCGCCGGTCAGCGCCAGTACCGCACCAATGATTGCGCCCAGCCCGGCACCCAGCAGTTGATGCTCGATCACTGTGCGGCCTCGGTGACCAATGGCTGCGGCCGTGCCAACCATTCGCGCCCCTTGAGCATGCCTTGCCAGTAAAGCGGCGGCAGCACCCGCGCCTTGAGCAACCAGGCCAAGCGGGTCGGTTGCCGGCCATCGAGCAGCCAGCGCGGGAAGCTTGGCGCGACCTTGCCACCGTAGGTGAACTCGGCGAGGACGATCTTGCCGCGCTCGACGGTCAGCGGGCAGGAGCCGTAGCCATCGTACTGGGCAAGCGTGGGTAACCGGCCCAACGCCACCAGCACGTTGTTGGCGACCACCGGAGCCTGCTTGCGCGCAGCGGCGGCGGTCTTGGCGTTGCTGGTGCTGGCCACGTCGCCCAGGGCATGGATATTGGCGAACTGACGGTGGCGCAGGGTATGCGGGTCGACATCGACCCAGCCGGCGGCATCGGCCAAAGCGCTCTGGCGGATGAAGTCCGGAGCGACCTGCGGCGGTACCACGTGCAGCATGTCGAACGCTTCGGTGCGGGTTTCGCTGCTGCCATCGGCCAGGGTACGAACGAAGGTAGCGCGTTTGTCAGGGCCATCCACCGCTACCAGGCGCTGGCCGTAGTTGAGGTCCACGCCGTATTTGTCGATGTAAGCCATCAGCGCCGGCACATAGTCGGGCACACCGAACAACACGGCGCCTGCATTGAAGAAGCTGGCTTTGACATCGCCCAGCCGACCGTTGCGTAGCCAGTGGTCGCATGACAGGTACAACGCCTTCTGTGGTGCACCCGCGCACTTGATCGGCATGGGCGGCTGGGTGAACAGGGCGCGGCCTTGCCTGAGGTTTTGCACCAGCTCCCAGGTATAGGGCGCCAGGTCATAACGGTAGTTGGAGGTCACGCCATTGCGGCCCAGAGTTTCGCTGAGGCCGTCGATGGCAGCCCAATCCAGCTTGAGGCCTGGGCAGACCACCAGCTGCTCGTAACTGATGGAACGGCCGTCATCCAGGATGACCAACTGGCCCAAGGGGTCGAAACCTTGAACGCGCGCTTTGACCCAGTGCACACCACGGGGAATGGTCGAAGCCAGGGTACGGGCGGTGCCGGGTGCCTTGAACACGCCCGCGCCGACCAGGGTCCAGCCGGGTTGGTAATAGTGCACATCAGCGGGGTCGATCACCGCGATATCCAGTGAAGGGTCGCGCTTGATAAGGCTGGAAGCCGTAGCGATTCCGGCAGCGCCGGCACCGACGATAACCACCTTATGGTGGTCGGCGTTGGCAGGGGACAACAAAGCAGGCATGGCAGTAAATCCTGAAAATCGGGTAATGGGGCAGGGCAGTCAAATCTTGTTGAGCGGGATCTTCAGGTAGCTCACGCCGTTTTCCTCGGGCGCTGGAAAGTGGCCACTGCGCATGTTGACCTGCACCGACGGAAGTATCAGCACGGGCATGTCGAGGGTCTTGTCGCGGGCTTCGCGCATGGCCACGAAACTGTCCTCGTCGACGCCTTGATGGATGTGGATATTGCTGGCGCGCTGTTCGGCCACGGTGGTGACGTACTGCATGTCGCGCCCACCCGGTAGGTAGTCGTGGCACATGAACAGCAGCGTCTGGTCAGGGAACGCCAGCAGGCGGCGAATCGACTGGTACAGGGTGCGCGCGTCGGCACCTGGGAAGTCGCACCGCGCGGTACCGTAGTCGGGCATGAACAGGGTGTCGCCCACGAACAGCGCCTGTTCACCCGCATCCATTACCAGGTAACTCATGCAGGCCGGCGTATGCCCCGGCGTATGCAAAGCACGTGCATGCAGGTTGCCGATACGGAAGCCTTCCTCGTCCATGAGTAACACGTCGAACTGGCTGCCATCGCGGGCAAAGCCTGGCTCCGCGTTGAACAAGGTGCCGAAGGTTTTTTGCACCTTGGTAATGTCGGCGCCGATGGCGGTATGGCCGCCAAGCTGTTCCTTGAGGTAGGCCGCCGCCGACAGGTGGTCGGCGTGTACATGGGTTTCCAGCACCCACTGCACCTTGGCACCCAAGGCCTGTACGCGTTCGATCAGCCGGTCCGCGGAGTCGGTGCAGGTGCGGCCAGACTTGGGGTCGTAGTCCAGCACACTGTCGATCAACGCGCACTGGTGGGTTTCACGGTCCAGCACCAGGTAGCTGATGGTCGAGGTTGCCTCGTCGAAAAAGGCTTCCACCTGTAGGTTGTTGCCGATGATCATCTCGTTCTCCAAATAATCCACCGCGCCTTGTTCAGGCGTAGGCAGTGACAGGTGGTTTATCAAGATGCATGCCAGGATTATTGATGGGCCCAAACCCCGCAGAACGTAGCGTGTGCGAGGGCATGGCTGGCAGCCTGTCAGCGGTGATGGCAGTCGACTGTCAGCCAATGGCAGTGTTTGGCAGTCCTTGTTACCCTGCGCCGGGTTATCCAACCGGTGCCGTCATGTCTGAATCCCATCCACTCATCCTAGCTCTGGTTTCCTACCTCGAACACGATGCACTGCCTACCATCGTGCTGGATACCGACTACAACATCCTCGCTGCCAATGCCGCCTATCGCCGGCAGTTCGGCCGGGACGACCAGGCGCCATTGGGTGAGAAATGCCACCGTGTTTCCCATCACTACGCCGTACCTTGCGACCAGGCCGGTGAGCATTGCCCGATGCGCAAGGCTTGGGAGAGCAAGCTGCCCGAACGGGTGCTGCACATTCATCACACGCCGCGTGGGCCTGAGCATGTTGATGTAGAACTGCGGCCAATCCTCGATCAGCAGGGCAGGGTAGTCGCTTTTGTCGAGCGCCTGAGCACGATCACCCTGGCCTCGGCACAACCTCAGCAACAGGGTCTGGTCGGCCGTTCGCCAGCGTTCAAGACGGCGTTGGCCAGCCTTCAGCGCGCAGCACCTGCGCAGATCCCGGTACTGCTTCAGGGTGAGTCAGGCACCGGCAAAGAGCTGTTCGCCCGCGCAATCCATATGGGCAGCCCACGGTCCAACGGGCCATTGGTAGTGGTGGACTGCACCGGCCTGACCGAGTCGCTGTTCGAGAGCGAATTGTTCGGCTACGAGAAGGGCGCTTTCACTGGCGCCAACCAGCGCAAGATTGGCCTGGCCGAAGCCGCTCATGGCGGCACGCTGTTCCTCGACGAGATCGGCGAAGTGCCGCTGGCGATGCAAGTCAAACTGCTGCGCCTGATCGAGTCCGGCAGCTTCCGCCCGGTCGGCAGCACGCGCACCGTGCATGCGGACTTCCGCCTGGTATCCGCAACCCACAAACCGCTCAAGCAGATGGTGGCTGAGGGGACATTCCGCGAAGACCTCTACTACCGTATCAGCGGCTTCCCGATCCGCCTGCCGGCATTGCGCGAGCGGGTAGAGGACCTGCCGTTGCTCGCACAGAGCCTGTTGCAACGCATGGCCGGCAAGCCAACCGCAAGCCTGACTGATGAAGCGCTGCAGCAACTGGCACTGCATCCATTCCCCGGCAATATCCGCGAACTGCGTAACATCCTGGAAAGGGCCCGGCTGTTTGCCGATGACGGGCTGATCCGGCCTGAGCATCTGCCGGAAGACCTCGGCCCGCCGCTAGGCGGTGTGAGCAGGGGGCGCGACCTGAGTGATCTGGCACAGGCGCTGGCGCAGTTCCAGGGGCCACGCAGTGAACTGGCGCGCCACTTGGGTTTGAGTGAGCGCACGCTGTATCGACGCTTGAAAGCCTTGGGGCTGAGCACACCTTGACCGTTCTTTACCCGACCTTTACCTCCTGCCAGGGATTAGTCTGCGTAATTCACGGTCTGACGTATTAACCGTACCAGGCGTCCCGATGAAACCCGCCGGACGTGTACATGCTAAGGACCGACATTCGATGAAAAAAACCCTCACCGTGCTCTGCGCCACGCTGATGCTCAGCGCACCACTGGCCAGCTTCGCTCAACCCGGCCCGCCTCAGGGTCACGATGGAGGCCCATCGCATCACGATCAAGGTCGCCCACAGAAAGGGCAGCCGCAGGGTCACCCTCAGCAGCAAGGCAAACCTGGAAACGGCCATGCTCCGTCCTACCGCAACCCGAACTTCCGCCCACAACAGGGCATGCCGGTACCTCACCAGCAATGGCAGCGGGGCCATGTAGTGGACCCGCACTACCGTGATGACCGTTACTGGGTGACCGACTGGCGTGCGCGCCACCTGTCGCCACCCCCACGCGACCACCGCTGGTTGTACGTCAACGGCGACTACGTGCTGGTAGCCATTGCGTCTGGGGTGATCGTGAATATCCTCAGCGGCTACTAAGCCCGAAGAAAATCAGCAGCCAATAAAAAGCCCGCTTACGCGGGCTTTTTATTGCCGATCTATCTACCCCTGATCAGAAGTCCAGGTTCGATACCGACAAGGCGTTGCTTTCGATGAACTCGCGACGAGGCTCAACCGCATCACCCATCAGGGTGTTGAAGATCTGGTCGGCGGCAATCGCGTCTTCGATCGTGACCTTGAGCATACGACGCACGGTCGGGTCCATGGTGGTTTCCCACAGCTGGTCGGGGTTCATCTCACCCAGCCCTTTGTATCGCTGGATGGTGTGACGCTTGGTGGTCTCGTTCATCAGCCAGTCCAGGCCTTCCTTGAACTCGACGATCGCCTTGCGACGCTCACCGCGCTGCACGTAGGCACCTTCACCCAGCAGGCTGGCCAGCTTGGAACCGATGTTGACCACGGTACGGTAGTCGTTGCTGCCGAAGAAATCGCGGTTGAAGGTGATGTAGCTAGCCAGGCCGTGGGAGGTGATTTCCACTTCCGGCAGCCAGACGTTACGTTCCTTGTCTTCGCGCAGGCTGGCCTTGTAAGCCAGGCCAGACTTCTGGCTGTTGTTCAGGCGTTCCTGCAACTTGGCCAACCAGCTTTCCATGACAGCGTGGTCACCCAGCTGCTCCAGGGTGACTTCCGGCAGGTAGATGAAGTGCTCGGTCAGCTCTTCCGGGTAAAGGCGCGACAGACGCTTGAGGGTCTTCATCACGCTGCGGAATTCGTTGACCAAGGCTTCCAGCTGAACACCAGAAACCGCTGGCGCCGATTCGTCCAGGTGCAAGCTGGCATCTTCGAGGGCCGATTGGGTCATGTACTCTTCCATGGCCTCGTCGTCCTTGATGTACTGCTCCTGCTTCCCTTTCTTCACTTTGTACAGCGGTGGCTGGGCAATGTAGATGTAGCCACGCTCGACCAGCTCCGGCAGCTGACGGAAGAAGAAGGTCAGCAGCAGGGTACGGATGTGCGAACCGTCAACGTCAGCATCGGTCATGATGATGATGTTGTGATAACGCAGCTTGTCGATGTTGTACTCTTCGCGGCCAATGCCACAGCCCAGGGCAGTGATCAGCGTGCCGACTTCCTGGGACGAGATCATCTTGTCGAAACGTGCTTTCTCGACGTTGAGGATCTTGCCCTTCAGCGGCAGGATCGCCTGGGTGCGACGGTTACGGCCTTGCTTGGCCGAACCACCCGCGGAGTCACCCTCCACCAGGTACAGTTCGGAAAGGGCAGGGTCCTTCTCCTGGCAGTCCGCCAGTTTGCCCGGCAAGCCGGCGATATCCAGCGCGCCTTTACGGCGAGTCATTTCACGCGCCTTACGCGCCGCTTCACGGGCACGGGCTGCGTCGATCATCTTGCCGACAACGGCCTTGGCTTCGTTTGGGTTCTCCAACAGGAAGTCGGAGAAGTACTTGTTCATCTCCTGTTCCACGGCGGTTTTCACCTCCGAGGAGACCAGCTTGTCTTTGGTCTGCGAGCTGAACTTGGGGTCCGGCACCTTCACCGAAATGATCGCGGTCAGGCCTTCACGGGCATCGTCACCGGTGGTGGCGACCTTGTTCTTCTTGGCCAGGCCTTCCTGCTCGATGTAGCTGTTCAGGCTCCGGGTCAGCGAGGAACGGAAACCGACCAGGTGGGTACCACCGTCGCGCTGCGGAATGTTGTTGGTGAAGCACAGCAGGTTTTCGTTGAAGCTGTCGTTCCACTGCAGGGCGACTTCTACACCGACGCCGTCTTCACGCTGCACGTTGAAGTGGAACACCTGGGAGTTGACTGGGGTCTTGTTGGTGTTCAGGTATTCAACGAACGCACGCAGGCCGCCTTCATATTTGAAGAACTCTTCTTTGCCCGAGCGCTCGTCCTTCAGCAGGATGCCAACGCCAGAGTTCAAGAACGACAGTTCACGAATACGCTTGGCCAGGATGTCCCAGCTGAAGTGAATATTCTTGAAGGTCTCAGCCGAAGGCTTGAAGTGAATGTGGGTACCGGTGGTTTCGCTTTCGCCCACAACCGCCATCGGCGCCTGCGGCACACCATGCACGTAGGTCTGTTCCCAGATCTTGCCGCTACGGCGAACAGTGAGCACCAGCTTTTCGGACAGGGCGTTTACTACCGAAACACCTACCCCGTGCAGGCCGCCAGAAACCTTGTACGAGTTGTCGTCGAATTTGCCGCCGGCGTGCAGTACGGTCATGATGACCTCGGCTGCAGAAACGCCTTCTTCTTTATGCACGTCGACCGGAATGCCGCGACCGTTGTCGCGAACACTGATGGATTCGTCCGTGTGAATAATCACGGTGATGTCGTCGCAGTGCCCGGCGAGGGCTTCGTCGATCGAGTTGTCGACCACTTCGAAGACCATGTGGTGCAGGCCGCTACCGTCATCGGTGTCGCCAATGTACATGCCGGGACGCTTGCGCACGGCATCCAAACCTTTCAGCACCTTAATGCTGGAGGAATCGTACGTTTGATTTTCGCTCATGCCTTCACTCCCGATGGTCGTGGGTCTGGGTGATACGGCCTTGTTCCACGTGGAACAAAGCAACTGGCGTTTCCGTCTGCCAGCCTTCCCTCAGTAATTCGTGATCTACACAGGTGATGAACACCTGGCAGCGTAATTCTTCAAGCAAGCGACACAGCGCGCGGCGATGCTGGTCGTCCAACTCGGACGGCAAGTCATCCACGAGATAAATACAGTGACCCCGGCGAGCCTGGCTAACGAGATGGCCTTGGGCAATGCGCAATGCGCAGACCACCAGCTTTTGCTGACCACGCGACAGGATGTCGGCTGCGTTGTTGGCAGCCAGACGAAGACGCAGATCAGCACGCTGCGGGCCGGCCTGGGTGTGGCCCATCTGCTGATCGCGAAGGAGAGAAGAGGCGAGTACTTCGTTGAGTTCCCGGTCCTTGTCCCAGCCTCGGTAGTAGCTAAGGGTCAACCCGTCCAGCTCGACCAGTTCGCTCAGGGTTTGCTCGAAGACGGGCTTCAAGGCCTTGATGTAGTTGCGACGGTATTCATCTATTTCCGCGCTGGCCAGGCTTAATTCCCGGTCCCACGCGGCTTGCGAAGCTGGGTCAAGTGTACCATGCCGCAACCATGAGTTCCGCTGCCGCAACGCCTTCTGCAGACGTTGCCAGGCGGGCATGAAGCGGGGTTCCACGTGGAACACTCCCCAATCAAGGAACTGCCGACGGACCTTCGGGGCACCTTCCAGCAGGCGGAAACTGTCCGGGTTGATCAGTTGCAGCGGCAGCAGTTCTGCCAGCTGCGCAGCACTCTTGGCATTCTGCCCGTCGATGCGAATAGTGAAATCGCCCGCCCGCTCACGTGAAACACCCAAGTTGCTGGTGCCACCTTCGGCCAACTGGACTTCGCCAAAAACCGTACACGCTGCTTGCTCGTACTGAATAACGGGGTTCAAGCGGGTACTGCGAAACGACCTGGCCAGGCCAAGCAAGTGCACCGCTTCAAGCACACTGGTCTTGCCGCTGCCATTGGCGCCGTAAAGGATATTGATGCGGGGGGAGGGTGTGAGGGTCACCGGGTGCAGGTTGCGCACCGCGGTGACCATGATACGTCGAAGGGACATTAGGCCTGCTACAGGTTACAGACGCATCGGCATGACAACGTAAGACGAGTCGTCGTTGCCCGCTTCCTGCAGCAGCGCACTGCTGTTGGAGTCGGACAGGATCAGACGAACCTGCTCTGTAGTCATCACGCCCAATACGTCCAGCAGGTAGCTGACGTTGAAGCCAATCTCCAGGGAGGTGCCTTCATAGTCGACGCTGATCTCTTCTTCCGCTTCTTCCTGCTCAGGGTTATTCGCCTGGATCTTCAGCTGGCCGGCAGCCAGTTGCAGGCGGATACCGCGGTACTTTTCGTTGGACAGGATCGCGGTACGGCTGAATGCTTCGCGCAATGCCTGACGGTCACCAATGACCAACTTGTCACCGCCTTTGGGCAGCACGCGCTCATAGTCGGGGAACTTGCCGTCGACCAGCTTCGAGGTGAAGGTGAACTCGCCAGTGGTCGCACGAATATGATGCTGGCCCAGGACGATGCTGACCATGCCTTCTGGATCGGTCAGCAGGCGCGCCAGTTCCAGAATACCTTTACGCGGCACGATGACCTGGTGACGCTCATCCTGCTCGATCGCTGCGCTCATTGAGCACAATGCCAGGCGGTGACCGTCAGTGGAAACGGCGCGCAGGGTGTTGCGCGACACTTCCAGCAGCATGCCGTTGAGGTAGTAACGCACGTCCTGCTGGGCCATGGCGAAGCTCGTACGCTCGATCAGGCGGCGCAGCTTGCTTTGTTCCAGGTTGCAGGTGAGCGAGCCCGGGCCTTCTTCCACTGTCGGGAAATCGTTGGCAGGCAGGGTGGACAGGGTGAATCGGCTACGGCCGGCCTTGACTAAGAGCTTCTGCTCGTCGACCTTGATATCGATCAGGACGTCGTTTGGCAGGCTCTTGCAGATATCCATCAGCTTGCGCGCCGGGACAGTGATCTCGCCGGGCTCGGCCGGCTCTTCCAGTTGCACGCGGCCTACCAGTTCGACTTCCAGGTCGGTACCGGTCAACGACAGCTGCTGGGCTTGCACGACCAGCAGCACGTTGGACAGGACCGGCAAGGTCTGACGGCGCTCGACGACACCGGCGACCAGTTGCAGGGGTTTCAACAGGGCTTCGCGTTGAATGGTGAAATGCATGGTCTAGTCCCTTGCCTTCAATTAGCTGCGCTGGCGGCCATCAGGTGGTCAGTGTCCGCAGCAGGTTCTTGTAGTCCTCGCGGATGTCCGCGTCGGATTCCTTCAATTCATTGATTTTGCGGCAGGCGTGCAGCACGGTGGTGTGATCCCGGCCGCCAAACATGTCGCCGATTTCCGGCAGACTGTGGTTGGTCAGTTCCTTGGACAACGCCATGGCCACCTGGCGCGGGCGCGCAACAGAGCGCGAACGGCGCTTGGACAACAGATCGGAGATCTTGATCTTGTAGTACTCGGCGACGGTGCGCTGAATGTTATCCACACTCACCAGCTTGTCTTGCAGCGCCAGCAGGTCCTTCAGCGACTCGCGAATCAGCTCGATGGTGATGTCGCGGCCCATGAAGTGCGAGTGGGCGATAACCCGCTTCAAGGCACCTTCAAGCTCACGCACGTTGGAGCGAATGCGCTGGGCGATGAAGAATGCCGCATCGTGTGGCAGTTCGACCTTGGCCTGGTCGGCCTTCTTCATGAGAATCGCCACGCGGGTTTCCAGCTCTGGCGGCTCCACGGCCACCGTCAATCCCCAGCCGAAACGCGACTTGAGACGTTCTTCCAGGCCTTCGATTTCCTTCGGGTAGCGGTCGCTGGTGAGAATCACCTGCTGGCCACCTTCGAGCAGGGCGTTGAAGGTATGGAAAAACTCCTCCTGCGAACGCTCCTTGCGGGCGAAGAACTGGATGTCGTCGATCAGCAGGGCATCGACCGACCGGTAGAAGCGCTTGAATTCGTTGATCGCGTTCAGCTGCAGTGCCTTGACCATGTCGGCGACAAAGCGCTCGGAATGCAGGTAGACCACCTTGGCATTCGGGTTCTTCTTCAGCAGGTGGTTACCCACAGCATGCATCAAGTGCGTCTTGCCCAAGCCCACACCGCCATAAAGGAACAGCGGGTTGTAGCCATGCTTGGGGTTATCGGCCACCTGCCAGGCAGCAGCCCGGGCCAACTGGTTCGACTTACCTTCGACAAAGGTTTCGAAGGTGAACGTACGGTTCAGGTAGCTGGTGTGCTTGAGCGCACCCTCGACCTGAACATTGCGTTGTTCGGTGCGGCCCGATGCGGCAGGTACCACAGCGCTGTCGGCCATCGAGTCGTAGGTGTCACGCGAAGGCGGCTCGGCCATGGTATTGGCCACTACGGGTTCAGCCACAGGCGAGGAGATCGGGTCGACGACCGCCATGACCGGCGCGGCAGACGGTTGCGCGTGGTTTTGCGCAAGAGAAGCCGCCACCGCAGCGCTGACCGGCGCATTGGGTGCAGCCCGCGGCGCGGAGCTGCGACGGCTGCCTATTAACAAGGAAAGGGCAGGCGCAATGCCGCTGCCGTGCTCACCCAATAGTTCGAGCAGACGGCCGAGGTACTTTTCATTCACCCAGTCGAGAACGAAACGGTTAGGCGCATAGACGCGCAACTCGTTGCCTTCGGCTTCGACCTGTAGCGGACGGATCCAGGTGTTGAATTGCTGGGCAGGCAGTTCATCGCGCAGAAGCTCGACGCACTGCTGCCAAAGTTCCACTGACACGGATATCCCCTGAGTTTGAAAGCCGGATGAGGCAAAAGCAAACCGCCATTGTACCGGTCGAGCGATCAGTTATCCACATGTGGAAACATTCTGAGCCATGACAAAACAGCCATTTAGCGACCAATACGCCTTTTTGACGGTGTGAATAAGCTCTGTGGATAACCGCCCATAAGGGCTATGCACAACCCTGGGTCGAGCCCTGTTGATAACCACCCTGTGGATAAGCGACACTTTAATCCACAGGCTGTACTCAAGCGCGGCACAGGCAGAGCACGGCTTGTGGACAAGGTTTCAAAATGCTGTACATGCCGCGAATTAAGGGCTGTGAGGTGTTATCCACAGATACTTATCCACCTAAGATTTATAAGTTCTTCAGAAAAGCTTTTTATATCTCTCTTCTTTTTTTTCATTTTGTCGCCCGTTTGCCTGCACGATCAAGCTCCGCCCGAACGACCGCCCGAAGCACCTTCATTAGGACGCCATCCATAAGGAAAGGCTGGTTGGAAATTGACCTATCGGCTTGCTTTCTCTAGAATCGCCGATCTCTTAAAAAGGGGGCCATTCCGGCCCGTTGTCGACAAACCCAGGTAACAACGCCATGAAACGTACTTTCCAACCAAGCACCATCAAGCGCGCTCGCACCCACGGCTTCCGTGCCCGTATGGCAACCAAGAACGGCCGCGCTGTTCTGTCGCGTCGTCGTGCCAAAGGCCGTAAGCGTCTGGCCATTTGATTTTTCGGCACAGGTGGTGAGTCAGGACTTCAGTCGGGAAAAGCGACTGCTTACACCCCGGCATTTCAAAGCGGTCTTCGACTCCCCAACCGGCAAGGTTCCAGGGAAAAACCTGCTGATCCTTGCTCGCGAGAACGGTCTCGATCATCCACGCCTTGGCTTGGTGATAGGGAAGAAGAGCGTCAAGCTCGCCGTTCAACGCAATCGCCTCAAGCGCTTGATGCGCGATTCCTTCCGTCTGCACCAGCATCTGCTTGCTGGCCTGGACATAGTGATCGTCGCGCGCAAGGGATTGGGTGAGATAGAAAACCCGGAATTGCACCAACATTTTGGCAAGCTCTGGAAACGCCTGGCGCGCAGCCGGCCCACTCCAGCGGCAAACGCCGATTCCGCAGGGGTAGACAGTCAAGATGCGTAAACTGGCACTCGTTCCGATCCAGTTTTACCGTTATGCCATCAGTCCTCTGATGGCCAGTCACTGTCGTTTCTACCCCAGTTGCTCCTGTTATGCGTACGAAGCCATTGAAACCCATGGCCTCTTGCGTGGCGGGTGGCTGACCGTTCGTCGCCTGGGGCGTTGTCATCCGTGGAACGACGGCGGTTTCGACCCCGTTCCCCCCGCGCCTTCCTCCCGAACTTCTTCGATAGCCGAGTAATCATGGATATTAAACGCACGATCCTGATCGCCGCCCTGGCAATCGTGTCCTACGTCATGGTCCTGAAGTGGAACGATGACTACGGCCAGGCTGCCTTGCCGACTCAGAATACTGCTGCCAGCACTGTTGCTCCGGGCCTGCCCGATGGCGTACCTGCCGCTAACAACGGCGCCAGCGCCGATGTACCGAGCGCCAACGGCGAGTCGAACGCCGCCGAACTGGCACCCGTTGCACTCAGCAAGGATCTGATCCGGGTCAAGACCGATGTCCTGGAACTGGCTATCGATCCAGTCGGTGGTGACATCGTTCAGCTGAACCTGCCGAAATACCCACGCCGTCAGGACCATCCGGACATTCCGTTCCAGTTGTTCGACAACGGTGGTGAGCGTGTTTACCTGGCCCAGAGTGGCCTGACCGGCGCCAACGGCCCCGATGCCCGTTCCACTGGCCGCCCGCTGTACGCCGCCGAGCAGAAGTCGTTCCAGCTGGCCGATGGCCAGGAACAACTGGTGGTCGACCTGAAGTTCAGCGACAACGGTGTGAACTACATCAAGCGCTTCAGCTTCAAGCGCGGTGAGTACGACCTGACTGTCAGCTACCTGATCGACAACCAGAGCGCTCAGGCCTGGAGCGGCAACATGTTTGCCCAGCTCAAGCGTGACGCCAGCGGCGATCCGTCCTCGAGCACGGCTACCGGCACCGCCACCTACCTGGGCGCAGCCCTGTGGACAGCGGGCGAGCCGTACAAGAAAGTGTCGATGAAGGACATCGACAAAGGTAGTTTGAAAGAAAATGTGTCCGGCGGTTGGGTTGCCTGGCTGCAGCACTACTTCGTGACTGCATGGATCCCTGCCAAGTCGGACAACAACGTCGTCCAGACCCGCAAGGACAGCCAGGGTAACTACATCATCGGCTACACCGGCCCAGCCATCAGCGTGCCAGCTGGCGGCAAGGTCGAAACCAGCGCCATGTTGTATGCCGGGCCGAAAATCCAGTCCAAGCTGAAGGAATTGTCCCCAGGCCTGGAACTGACCGTCGATTACGGCTTCCTGTGGTTCATTGCCCAGCCAATCTTCTGGCTGCTGCAACATATCCACAGCCTGCTGGGTAACTGGGGCTGGTCGATCATCGTCCTGACCATGCTCATCAAAGGCCTGTTCTTCCCGCTGTCGGCCGCCAGCTACCGCTCGATGGCGCGCATGCGTGCCGTGGCGCCGAAGCTTGCCGCGCTGAAGGAACGCTTCGGTGACGATCGCCAGAAGATGTCCCAGGCGATGATGGAGCTGTACAAGAAAGAGAAGATCAACCCGCTGGGCGGCTGCCTGCCGATCCTGGTGCAGATGCCGGTGTTCCTGGCCCTGTACTGGGTACTGCTGGAAAGCGTAGAAATGCGCCAGGCCCCATGGATGCTGTGGATCACCGACCTGTCGATCAAGGACCCGTTCTTCATCCTGCCGATCATCATGGGCGCCACCATGTTCATCCAGCAGCGCCTGAACCCGACGCCGCCGGACCCGATGCAGGCCAAGGTAATGAAAATGATGCCGATCATCTTCACCTTCTTCTTCCTGTGGTTCCCAGCTGGCCTGGTGCTGTACTGGGTTGTGAACAACTGCCTGTCGATTTCGCAGCAGTGGTACATCACCCGCCGTATCGAAGCAGCGAGCAAAAAAGCTGCTGCTTGACGGGCTGTTGCGCTAGCCTGTGAATAAAAACGCCCCTTCGGGGGCGTTTTTGCTATCTGTCGTTTTTGTCGTAGAGGCTTTCGAGCATGAACACTGTGCGTGAAACCATCGCCGCCATCGCTACTGCCCAAGGCCGAGGTGGCGTGGGCATTGTCAGGCTGTCCGGGCCACTGGCGGCCCAGGCTGGCCACTTCATCACCGGCCGCACGCTGACGCCGCGGCATGCCCATTACGGCCCATTCCGCGACCAGGACGGGCTGGTGCTGGATGAAGGCATCGCGTTGTTCTTCCCAGGGCCGAACTCGTTCACCGGGGAAGATGTACTTGAGTTGCAGGGCCATGGCGGCCCGGTGGTGCTGGACATGTTGCTGCAGCGCTGTGTGCAGGTCGGTTGCCGGCTGGCCCGGCCGGGTGAATTCAGTGAGCGGGCATTCCTCAATGACAAGCTCGACCTGGCCCAGGCCGAAGCCATCGCCGACCTGATCGAAGCGAGCTCCAGCCAGGCCGCGCGCAATGCGTTGCGCTCGCTGCAGGGCGAATTTTCGAAACGGGTGCACAGCCTGACCGAAGCGCTGATTGCGCTGCGAATCTACGTGGAGGCAGCGATCGACTTCCCGGAAGAGGAGATCGACTTTCTCGCCGATGGCCACGTGTTGTCGATGCTCGATACCGTTCGTGGCGAGTTGTCCACCGTCCAGCGTGAAGCCGGGCAGGGCGCATTGCTGCGCGACGGCATGACGGTGGTGATCGCCGGCAGGCCGAACGCGGGTAAGTCGAGCCTGCTGAACACACTGGCCGGGCGTGAAGCGGCCATTGTCACCGATATCGCCGGCACCACGCGGGACATCCTGCGTGAACATATCCACATCGATGGCATGCCGCTGCACGTGGTCGATACCGCTGGTTTGCGCGACACCGACGACCATGTGGAAAAGATCGGCGTGGAGCGGGCGCTCAAGGCCATTGGCGAGGCCGACCGGGTGTTGTTGGTGGTCGACTCCACCGCGCCCGAAGCCAGCGACCCGTTTGCCTTGTGGCCGGAGTTTCTCGATCAACGGCCGGACCCGGCCAAGGTCACGCTGATTCGCAACAAGGCTGACCTGAGCGGCGAGCAGGTAGGGTTGGAGCAGTGTGATGACGGTCATGTGACGATCACCTTGAGTGCCAAGGGAGACGACCAGGGGCTTCAACTGCTGCGCGACCACCTCAAGGCCTGCATGGGCTACGAACAGACCGCCGAAAGCGGCTTCAGCGCCCGCCGCAGGCACCTGGATGCGTTGCGCCAGGCCAGCACTCACCTGGAGCACGGTCGGTCGCAATTGACCCTGGCTGGTGCCGGAGAGCTGTTGGCGGAGGACCTACGTCAGGCGCAGCAGGCGCTCGGTGAGATCACTGGGGCGTTCAGCTCCGATGACCTGCTGGGGCGGATCTTCTCCAGTTTCTGCATCGGCAAATAGTCTTTCGCCAGGCTATCCACAGCCGCTCCCTTTGGAGCGGCTTTTTTTTGCCCGGGATATGGGTGATGTGAACGCAGGGCTGGCCTGGGAGGTCGCCTTTTTTGATCTACCGGTAGATATCTGTGCTCAGGAGCCCTGTGGAAAACTCGCCATAGGCTCCGTTGATAACCCTGCTTTTTTTCTGAGGATAAACCCACCTGTGGGTAAATAGGCATTTAATCCACAGGCTAAATCCGCTTATCCAGAGCCCTCACGGCACTCCAGACACAGGTTTTAATTTCCCTGTACATAGCGTATTACATGGCGTACAGAACCTTATCCACAGAAAAGGTTGTGCATAAGAATAAACATAAAAACAAAGCTTTTTTAAATTTCTTCTCTCTGATTTATGTTGCCGGCCACTCATCCACAGCCTGGTCAAAATTTGCCCAAAAGGTTTCTTTAGAGGGGGTGAAGTCCCTATACTTGTCCGCTTACCTTCTCTATTCGCAAAAACAGGCACGAGGTGCGTGGTGGATTTCCCTTCCCGTTTTGAAGTGATCGTCATCGGCGGCGGCCATGCCGGTACCGAGGCTGCGCTTGCGTCTGCACGCATGGGTGTGAAAACCCTGCTGCTGACCCATAACGTGGAAACCCTCGGTCACATGAGCTGCAACCCGGCTATCGGTGGCATCGGCAAAAGCCATCTGGTCAAAGAGATCGATGCGCTCGGCGGCGCGATGGCACTGGCTACCGACAAGAGTGGTATCCAGTTCCGCGTCCTGAACAACCGCAAGGGCCCGGCGGTACGCGCCACTCGTGCGCAGGCTGACCGTGCCATCTACAAAGCCGTGGTTCGCGAGATCCTGGAAAATCAGCCCAACCTGTGGATATTCCAGCAGTCCTGTGACGACCTGATCGTCGAGCAGGACCAGGTCAAAGGCGTGGTTACGCAAATGGGCCTGCGCTTCTTCGCCGATGCCGTTGTGCTGACCACCGGTACCTTCCTGGGTGGCCTCATCCACATTGGCCTGCAGAACCATTCCGGTGGTCGCGCCGGCGATCCGCCGTCGATCGCCCTGGCCCATCGCATGCGTGAACTGCCGCTGCGCGTCGGCCGCCTGAAAACCGGTACCCCACCGCGTATCGATGGGCGTTCGGTGGACTTTTCGGTGATGACCGAACAACCGGGCGACACGCCGATCCCGGTCATGTCGTTCATGGGCAATGCTGCAATGCACCCGCGCCAGGTCAGCTGCTGGATTACCCACACCAACGCCCGTACCCACGAGATCATCGCTTCGAACCTTGATCGTTCGCCGATGTACTCCGGCGTCATCGAAGGTGTCGGCCCGCGGTACTGCCCGTCGATCGAAGACAAGATCCATCGCTTCGCCGACAAGGAAAGCCACCAGGTGTTCATCGAGCCGGAAGGCCTGACGACCCACGAGCTTTACCCCAATGGCATTTCCACTTCGCTGCCGTTCGACGTGCAGCTGGAACTGGTTCGCTCGATCCGTGGCATGGAAAACGCCCACATCGTGCGTCCGGGCTACGCCATCGAGTACGACTACTTCGACCCGCGTGACCTCAAGTACAGCCTCGAGACCAAGGTCATCGGCGGTCTGTTCTTCGCCGGCCAGATCAATGGCACCACCGGCTACGAAGAAGCCGGCGCGCAAGGCCTGCTGGCCGGGACCAACGCCGCGCTGCGCGCGCAGGGCCGCGAAAGCTGGTGCCCGCGCCGCGACGAGGCGTACATCGGGGTACTGGTCGACGACCTGATCACCCTGGGTACCCAGGAGCCGTATCGCATGTTCACCTCGCGTGCCGAATACCGTTTGATCCTGCGCGAAGACAACGCCGACCTGCGCCTGACCGAGAAAGGCCGCGAGCTGGGCCTGATCGACGATGAGCGCTGGGCGGCGTTCTGCGCCAAGCGCGACGGGATCGAGCGTGAAGAACAGCGCCTGAAGTCGACCTGGGTACGCCCAAACACCCCGCAAGGCCAGGCCGTTGTGGATAAGTTCGGAACCCCGCTGAGCCACGAGTACAGCCTGCTCAACCTGTTGGCGCGTCCAGAAATCGACTATGCCGGGCTGATCGAGGCGACCGGCGGTGACGTGATCGATCCACAGGTGGCCGAACAGGTCGAGATCAAGACCAAATACGCCGGTTACATCGACCGCCAGCAGGATGAGATCGCCCGGCTGCGCGCCAGTGAAGACACCCGCCTGCCTGTGGATATCGACTACACGTCGATTTCCGGCCTGTCGAAGGAAATCCAGGGCAAGCTTGGCCAGACCCGCCCTGAGACGCTGGGCCAGGCTTCGCGCATCCCTGGCGTGACGCCAGCCGCGATTTCCCTGTTGTTGATTCATCTGAAGAAACGCGGCGCTGGCCGCGAATTGGAGCAAAGCGCTTGAGTTCCCTGGTCACCCCGCAACACGCTGAAGAGTTGTCCACAGGCGCGCGTCAGCTTGGCGTCGAGTTGAGCG
This sequence comes from Pseudomonas sp. NPDC087185, assembly GCF_044744955.1. Classification (NCBI taxonomy): domain Bacteria; kingdom Pseudomonadati; phylum Pseudomonadota; class Gammaproteobacteria; order Pseudomonadales; family Pseudomonadaceae; genus Pseudomonas; species Pseudomonas sp. NPDC087185. The sequence continues at coordinate 150,067 of NZ_JBIUZK010000004.1, forward strand.
TCGAGCAGCACGAACGTCTGCTTGGTTACCTGGCCCTGCTGATCAAGTGGAACAAAGCCTACAACCTGACCGCCGTGCGTGATCCGGACGAGATGGTTTCGCGCCATCTGCTCGACAGCCTCAGCGTCATGGCGTTTATCCACAATGATCGCGACCGCTGGCTGGATGTCGGCAGTGGCGGTGGCATGCCCGGCATTCCCTTGGCTATCCTGCATCCGCACAAGCAAGTGACGGTGCTGGACGCCAACGGCAAGAAAACACGCTTCCTGACCCAGGTGAAAATGGAGCTGAAACTGGACAACCTCACGGTTATCCACAGCCGGGTGGAGGCCTTCCAGCCGTCACAGCCGTTCAGCGGTATCATCTCCCGCGCCTTCAGCAGCATGGAGAACTTCACCAACTGGACCCGCCATTTGGGCGACACCGGGACGCAATGGCTTGCAATGAAGGGGCTGCATCCTGCCGATGAACTGGTAGCATTGCCCGCAGACTTCACAGTGGAAAGCGAGCAGGCCCTGACCGTTCCGGGTTGCCAGGGCCAGCGCCATCTGCTGATACTGCGCCGCAAGGCATGACTGGGAACACACGCAACAATGGCTAAGGTATTCGCAATCGCGAACCAGAAAGGTGGCGTGGGTAAAACCACCACCTGTATCAATCTCGCCGCATCGCTGGCCGCAACCAAGCGTCGTGTGCTGCTGATCGACCTCGATCCGCAGGGCAACGCCACCATGGGCAGCGGTGTGGACAAACACGAACTCGAGCACTCGGTCTACGACCTGCTGATCGGGGAATGCGACCTTGCCCAGGCCATGCACTACTCCGAGCATGGTGGCTTCCAATTGCTGCCGGCCAACCGCGACCTGACCGCCGCGGAAGTGGTGCTGCTGGAAATGCAGGTCAAGGAGAGCCGCCTGCGCAATGCCCTGGCGCCAATTCGCGAGAACTACGACTTCATCCTCATCGACTGCCCACCGTCGCTGTCGATGCTGACGCTCAACGCCCTGGTTGCTTCCGACGGCGTGATTATCCCGATGCAGTGCGAATACTACGCACTGGAAGGTCTCAGCGACCTTGTGGATAACATCAAGCGCATTGCCGCCCGTCTGAATCCTGCGCTGAAGATCGAAGGCTTGCTGCGGACCATGTACGACCCGCGCCTGAGCCTGAACAACGATGTTTCGGCGCAGCTCAAGGAACACTTTGGCGAGCAGCTGTACGACACGGTCATTCCGCGCAACATCCGCCTGGCCGAGGCACCGAGCTTCGGCATGCCGGCGCTGGCGTACGACAAGCAATCGCGTGGCGCACTCGCCTACCTGGCCCTGGCCGGGGAACTGGTTCGCCGTCAACGCCGTCAATCACGCACTGCACAAACAACTTAAGGAATCCGCATGGCCGTTAAGAAACGGGGTCTCGGACGTGGGTTGGATGCACTGCTCAGTGGTCCTTCCGTCAGCGCGCTCGAAGAGCAGGCTGTCAAGATCGACCAGAAAGAACTGCAACACCTGCCGGTCGAGCTGATCCAGCGTGGCAAGTATCAGCCGCGCCGCGACATGGACCCGGAGGCGCTGGAAGAGCTCGCGCACTCGATTCGTGCGCATGGGGTGATGCAGCCGATCGTGGTCCGCCCGATCGACGGCAATCGCTTCGAGATCATTGCCGGTGAGCGCCGCTGGCGCGCCACGCAACAGGCCGGGCTGGACACCATCCCGGCGATGGTGCGTGAAGTGCCGGACGAAGCCGCCATCGCCATGGCGCTGATCGAAAACATCCAGCGCGAGGACCTCAACCCGCTGGAAGAGGCCCTGGCACTGCAGCGCCTGCAGCAAGAGTTCGAGCTGACCCAGCAACAGGTGGCCGATGCCGTGGGCAAGTCGCGGGTGACCGTGGCCAACCTGCTGCGCCTGATCTCGCTGCCTGAAGCGATCAAGACCATGCTCGCCCATGGCGATCTGGAAATGGGTCATGCCCGTGCGTTGCTCGGCCTTGAAGAAGATCGGCAGGAAGAAGGGGCGCGTCATGTTGTCGCACGCGGGCTCACCGTGCGCCAAACCGAGGCACTGGTGCGCCAGTGGCTGAGTGGCAAACCTGATCCGGTCGAACCGAGCAAACCTGATCCGGATATCGAGCGCCTTGAACAGCGGCTCGCAGAGCGCCTGGGCTCCCCCGTGCAAATACGTCACGGCAACAAGGGAAAAGGCCAGTTGGTTATTCGCTATAACTCGCTTGACGAGTTGCAAGGCGTGCTTGCTCACATCCGCTGAAACAATTCCCGTTGTAGCGCGCAGTCGGAAATCACTACCGAAGAGTTGAATAGGGGTTAATCCACCCCTATACTCTGCGCGCATTTTGTCGGCACAAATTATGCCAAGTCGATACTGACTTGTTGGTCGACTTCTGAGGAGCAGATGTGATGGAAATCCGCACGCCAAACCGCCTGCCTTTCCATCGCTGGGCGGTTTTTCCGGTACTGCTGGCTCAATTTGTCGTGCTGCTGCTGGCAACGTTGGTGTTGTGGCAGTGGAAAGGTGTGGTCAGTGGATATTCAGGTCTCTGCGGAGGTTTGATTGCCTGGCTGCCCAATATGTATTTCGCCTGGAAGGCTTTTCGCTTTAGCGGAGCCCGGGCGGCGCAAGCCATCGTCAAGTCGTTCTACGCAGGCGAGGCTGGCAAGATGATTTTGACGGCAGTGCTTTTTGCACTGACCTTCGCAGGAGTGAAGCCACTGGCGCCGTTAGCAGTATTCGGCGTCTTCGTGTTGACCCTTTTGGTCAGCTGGTTTGCGCCCCTGCTGATGAATAAAAGACTTTCGAGACCTTAGGGCGTTTGAGGCAACCATGGCAGCAGAAACCGCTTCGGGCTATATCCAGCACCACTTGCAGAACCTGACCTACGGTCAACTACCAGACGGCAGCTGGGGCTTCGCCCATTCGGCTGCAGAAGCCAAGGCAATGGGCTTCTGGGCGTTCCACCTGGACACCCTGGGTTGGTCCGTTGCGCTGGGTCTGATCTTCCTGTTCATCTTCCGCATGGCGGCGAAGAAGGCGACCTCCGGCCAACCTGGCGGTCTGCAGAACTTCGTCGAAGTGATGGTCGATTTCGTCAACGGCAGCGTGAAGGACTCCTTCCACGGCCGTAGCCCGGTGATCGCACCGCTGGCGCTGACCATCTTCGTCTGGGTATTCCTGATGAACGCCGTCGACCTGGTACCGGTCGACTGGATTCCTCAGCTGGCCATCCTGATCTCCGGTGATCCGCACATTCCGTTCCGCGCCGTGTCGACCACCGACCCGAACGCGACCCTGGCCATGGCCTTCAGCGTGTTCGCCCTGATCATCTTCTACAGCATCAAGGTCAAGGGCCTGGGCGGCTTCATCGGTGAGCTGACCCTGCACCCGTTCGGCAGCAAGAACATCTTCGTGCAGATCCTGCTGATCCCGGTGAACTTCCTGCTCGAATTCGTCACCCTGATCGCCAAGCCGATCTCGCTGGCACTGCGTCTGTTCGGCAACATGTACGCCGGCGAACTGGTGTTCATCCTGATCGCCGTGATGTTCGGCTCCGGCCTGCTGTGGCTGAGCGGCCTGGGTGTGGTGCTGCAGTGGGCGTGGGCTGTGTTCCACATCCTGATCATCACCCTGCAAGCTTTCATCTTCATGATGCTGACCATCGTCTACCTGTCGATGGCTCACGAAGATAACCATTAAGACCGCCTGGCGTGTCTGATAGCCTTTCCCGCTCGTTTGGGGGGAGGGCTTAAAAAGTCCGCAAGGGCAGCTGTTCCAAACGATTTGTTTTACCGCTTCAAACTAAAAACCTAACCAATACGACGTAAAAGTCGGGAGGAAAGATGGAAACTGTAGTTGGTCTGACCGCTATCGCTGTTGCTCTGCTGATCGGCCTGGGTGCTCTGGGTACCGCCATTGGTTTCGGCCTGCTGGGCGGCAAATTCCTGGAAGGCGCTGCTCGTCAGCCTGAGATGGTTCCGATGCTGCAGGTCAAAATGTTCATCGTTGCCGGTCTGCTCGACGCCGTAACCATGATCGGTGTTGGTATCGCTCTGTTCTTCACCTTCGCGAATCCGTTCGTTGGTCAGATCGCCGGCTAATCACTCGTATTCACGAGTTGATGGCTGTATGAATTAAGACCGAGCGAGGTGTTGGCGTGAACATTAATGCAACCCTGATTGGCCAATCCGTTGCTTTCCTGATTTTTGTACTCTTCTGCATGAAGTACGTATGGCCTCCGGTCATCACTGCTCTGCAAGAGCGCCAAAAGAAGATTGCCGACGGCTTGGACGCTGCCAACCGCGCAGCTCGCGACCTGGAGCTGGCCCAAGAGAAAGCGGGTCAGCAACTGCGTGAAGCTAAAGCACAGGCAGCCGAAATCATTGAGCAAAGCAAGAAACGCGCTGCTCAGCTTGTCGAGGAAGCCCGTGAACAGGCCCGCGTCGAAGCTGACCGTGTGAAGGCTCAGGCTCTGGCCGAGATCGAACAGGAACTGAACAGCGCTAAAGACGCCCTGCGTGCCCAAGTGGGTGCCCTGGCCGTTGGCGGTGCTGAAAAGATCCTTGGCGCCACAATCGATCAAAACGCGCATGCGGAGCTGGTTAACAAACTGGCCGCTGAAATTTAAGCGAGGGCGATCATGGCAGAACTGACCACGTTGGCCCGACCTTACGCTAAGGCTGCCTTTGAGCATGCCCAGGCCCATCAGCAACTGGCCAATTGGTCAGCCATGCTCGGCCTGGCTGCTGCGGTGTCGCAAGACGACACCATGCAGCGCCTGCTCAAGGCCCCGCGACTGACGAGCGCAGAAAAGGCCGCCACGTTCATTGACGTGTGCGGTGACAAGTTCAATGCACAGGCACAGAATTTCATTCATGTTGCTGCGGAAAACGACCGTCTCCTGCTTCTGCCGGAGATTGCCGCTCTGTTCGACCTGTACAAGGCCGAGCAAGAGAAATCCGTGGACGTGGAAGTCACCAGTGCCTTCGCGTTGGACCAAGAACAGCAAGACAAACTCGCCAAGGTTCTCAGTGCACGGTTAGGCCAGGAAGTGCGCCTGCACGCGTCGGAGGATGCCAGCCTGATTGGCGGCGTCGTCATCCGCGCTGGTGACCTGGTAATCGATGGCTCTGTTCGCGGCAAAATCGCGAAACTGGCCGAAGCATTGAAATCTTGAGTTTGAAGGGGCAGCAGAGCAATGCAGCAACTCAATCCTTCCGAAATTAGTGAAATCATCAAGGGCCGCATCGACAACCTCGATGTGAGCTCCCAAGCCCGTAACGAAGGTACCGTCGTTTCGGTTTCCGACGGTATCGTGCGGATCCACGGTCTGGCCGACGTCATGTACGGCGAAATGATCGAGTTCCCGGGCGGCGTCTACGGCATGGCCCTGAACCTGGAGCAAGACTCCGTTGGTGCAGTGATCCTGGGTGCCTATGACACCCTCGCCGAAGGCATGAGCGCCAAGTGCACCGGCCGCATCCTGGAAGTTCCGGTTGGTAAGGAACTGCTGGGTCGCGTCGTCGACGCACTGGGCAACCCGATCGACGGCAAAGGCCCGCTGGGCAACACCGAGACCGACGCGGTCGAGAAAGTTGCTCCAGGCGTGATCTGGCGTAAGTCGGTAGACCAGCCTGTACAGACTGGCTACAAGTCCGTCGACGCCATGATCCCTGTCGGCCGTGGCCAGCGTGAGCTGATCATCGGTGACCGTCAGATCGGCAAGACCGCCATGGCCATCGACGCCATCATCAACCAGAAAGACTCCGGTATTTTCTGTGTTTATGTTGCTGTCGGCCAGAAGCGTTCCACCGTCGCCAACATCGTTCGCAAGCTGGAAGAAAACGGCGCCCTGGCCAACACCATCGTGGTGGTTGCCAGTGCTTCGGAATCCGCCGCACTGCAATTCCTGGCGCCATACGCCGGTTGCACCATGGGCGAGTTCTTCCGTGACCGCGGTGAAGACGCACTGATCGTTTACGATGACCTGTCCAAGCAGGCCGTTGCCTACCGTCAGATCTCCCTGCTGCTGCGCCGTCCACCAGGACGTGAAGCGTACCCAGGCGACGTGTTCTATCTCCACTCCCGTCTGCTGGAGCGTGCATCGCGCGTTTCGGAAGAGTACGTCGAGAAGTTCACCAACGGCGCAGTGACTGGCAAAACCGGTTCCCTGACCGCTCTGCCGATCATCGAAACCCAGGCTGGCGACGTTTCCGCGTTCGTTCCGACCAACGTGATTTCCATCACCGACGGTCAGATCTTCCTGGAATCGGCCATGTTCAACTCGGGCATCCGCCCTGCAGTGAACGCCGGTGTTTCGGTATCCCGCGTGGGTGGTGCCGCTCAGACCAAGATCATCAAGAAGCTGTCCGGTGGTATTCGTACCGCTCTGGCTCAGTACCGTGAACTGGCTGCATTCGCCCAGTTCGCTTCCGATCTGGACGAAGCGACCCGCAAGCAGCTGGAGCATGGTCAGCGCGTTACCGAGCTGATGAAGCAGAAGCAGTACGCGCCGATGTCCATCGCGGACATGGCCCTGTCGCTGTACGCCGCTGAGCGTGGTTTCCTGACTGACGTAGAAGTCTCCAAGATCGGCAGCTTCGAGCAAGCTCTGATCGCCTTCTTCAACCGTGATCACGCTGAACTGATGGCGAAGATCAACGTGAAGGGTGACTTCAACGACGAAATCGACGCAGGCCTGAAAGCCGGTATCGAGAAGTTCAAGGCCACCCAGACCTGGTAAGCCGCAGCGGGGGCTCAGGCCCCCGCTTGCTAACCTGATAGGTGATACATGGCAGGCGCAAAAGAGATTCGCAGTAAGATTGCGAGCATCAAAAGCACGCAAAAAATTACCAGCGCCATGGAGAAAGTGGCGGTCAGCAAAATGCGCAAGGCACAAATGCGCATGGCTGCTAGCCGTCCTTACGCGGAGCGTATCCGCCAGGTGATCGGTCATCTGGCCAACGCCAACCCGGAATACCGCCACCCGTTCATGATCGAGCGCCCTGTAAAGCGCGCCGGTTATATCGTGGTGAGCAGTGACCGTGGTCTGTGCGGTGGCTTGAACACCAACCTGTTCAAGGCCCTGGTCAAGGACATGAACGTAAACCGCGAACAGGGCGTGGAAATCGACCTGTGCGTGATCGGCAGCAAGGGTGCGACTTTCTTCCGCATCTTTGGCGGCAACGTCGTAGCAGCAATCAGCCACCTGGGCGAAGAGCCATCGATCAACGATCTGATCGGCTCCGTCAAAGTGATGCTGGACGCCTACCTGGACGGCCGTATCGATCGCCTTTCGGTGGTTTCGAACAAGTTCATCAACACCATGACCCAGAAGCCGACGGTGGAGCAATTGGTACCGTTGGTGGCAACCCCGGATCAGGATCTCAAGCATCACTGGGATTACCTGTACGAACCCGACGCAAAAGAGCTGCTGGACGGCTTGATGGTGCGTTACGTGGAGTCGCAGGTCTACCAGGCGGTGGTCGAGAACAACGCTGCTGAACAAGCGGCCCGGATGATCGCCATGAAAAACGCCACAGACAACGCCGGTGATTTGATCAAAGAGCTTCAGTTGATCTACAACAAGGCGCGTCAGGCTGCGATCACCCAGGAGATCTCGGAAATCGTCGGCGGCGCTGCCGCGGTTTAACGGTTCACATATTCAGAGGATCCAGCTATGAGTAGCGGACGTATCGTTCAAATCATCGGCGCCGTCATCGACGTGGAATTCCCACGTGACGTCGTGCCGAGTGTATACAACGCGCTGAAAGTACAAGGCGCGGAAACCACCCTCGAAGTTCAGCAGCAGCTGGGCGACGGCGTGGTTCGTACCATTGCGATGGGCTCCACCGAAGGCTTGAAGCGCGGTCTGGATGTCGTCGACACTGGCGCTGCCATTTCCGTTCCAGTTGGTAAGGCCACCCTGGGCCGCATCATGGACGTACTCGGCAACCCAATCGACGAAGCCGGCCCGATCGGCGAAGAAGAGCGCCGCGGTATCCACCAGCCAGCGCCTTCGTTCGCTGACCAGGCGGGCGGCAACGACCTGCTGGAAACCGGCATCAAGGTTATCGACCTGGTTTGCCCGTTCGCCAAGGGTGGTAAGGTTGGTCTGTTCGGTGGTGCCGGTGTCGGCAAGACCGTAAACATGATGGAACTGATCCGTAACATCGCCATGGAACACAGCGGTTACTCCGTGTTCGCTGGTGTGGGTGAGCGTACTCGTGAGGGTAACGACTTCTACCACGAGATGAAGGACTCCAACGTTCTCGACAAAGTAGCCTTGGTCTACGGTCAGATGAACGAGCCACCAGGAAACCGTCTGCGCGTAGCGCTGACCGGCCTGACCATGGCTGAGAAGTTCCGTGACGAAGGTAACGACGTTCTGCTGTTCGTCGACAACATCTATCGTTACACCCTGGCCGGTACCGAAGTTTCCGCACTGCTGGGCCGTATGCCTTCGGCAGTAGGTTACCAGCCGACCCTGGCTGAAGAGATGGGCGTTCTGCAAGAGCGCATCACCTCCACCAAGGAAGGTTCGATCACCTCCGTTCAGGCCGTATACGTACCTGCGGACGACTTGACCGACCCGTCGCCAGCGACCACCTTCGCCCACTTGGACGCCACCGTCGTTCTGTCCCGTGACATCGCCTCCCTGGGTATCTACCCAGCGGTCGACCCACTGGACTCGACTTCGCGCCAGCTGGACCCGAACGTGATCGGCAACGAACACTACGACACCGCTCGTGGCGTTCAGTATGTTCTGCAGCGCTACAAAGAGCTGAAGGACATCATCGCGATCCTGGGTATGGACGAGCTGTCCGAGACCGACAAGCAACTGGTAGCCCGCGCTCGTAAGATCCAGCGCTTCCTGTCGCAGCCGTTCTTCGTGGCCGAAGTCTTCACCGGTTCGCCAGGCAAGTACGTTTCCCTGAAAGACACCATCGCTGGCTTCAGCGGCATCCTCAAAGGTGACTACGACCACCTGCCAGAACAAGCGTTCTACATGGTCGGCAGCATCGACGAAGCGATCGAGAAAGCCAAGAAACTGTAATTCCTGCGCCCCGCAAGGGGCGCTATCAGGTTGAGGCAAGCAGATGGCTATGACAGTCCATTGCGATATCGTCAGCGCGGAAGGAGAGATTTTCTCCGGTCTGGTCGAGATGGTGGTTGCGCACGGTAACCTGGGTGATCTTGGTATCGCTCCAGGCCACGCGCCGCTGATCACCAATCTGAAGCCAGGTCCGATCACGCTGACCAGGCAGGGTGGCGCCCAAGAGGTGTTTTACATCTCTGGTGGTTTCCTCGAGGTTCAGCCGAACATGGTCAAGGTGCTTGCCGATACCGTGCAACGTGCTGCAGACCTGGATGAAGCGCAGGCTCAGGAAGCCCTCAAGGCTGCTGAGAACGCCCTGAATCTGAAAGGCGCGGACTTCGACTATGGCGCCGCCGCCGCACGTCTGGCCGAGGCCGCAGCTCAGCTGCGTACCGTCCAGCAAATGCGCAAAGGCAAGTAATCGGCCCACGGCTGATCACTTCTGTTGCGATTGAGTAAAAGGGTAGCCTCGGCTACCCTTTTTCTTTTTCCGAATTCCCCTCCGGTCATTTCACTGACCGCCCTGGATTGGTAGCCAGTCAATGTCACTCGATATCGTTATCCTCGCCGCAGGCCAAGGTACTCGCATGCGCTCGGCGCTGCCCAAAGTGCTGCACCCGGTTGCCGGCAATTCCATGCTCGGCCACGTTATCCACAGCGCGCGCCAGCTGCAGCCGCAGGGTATCCACGTGGTGATTGGCCATGGTGCGGAGCAGGTGCGTGAGCGCCTGGCAGCCGATGACCTGAACTTTGTCTTGCAGGACAAGCAACTGGGTACCGGCCATGCCGTTGCCCAGGCGCTGCCAGCTATCACCGCCGACACGGTGCTGGTGCTGTACGGCGATGTGCCGTTGATCGAAGTGGAAACCTTGCAGCGCTTGCTGACCAAGGTCAGCGAGCAGCAACTGGGCCTGCTCACCGTTACCCTGCAAGACCCGACTGGCTATGGGCGCATCGTGCGCGATGACGAGGGCCAGGTGATCGCCATCGTCGAGCACAAGGACGCCAGTGACGCGCAGAAGGCAATCAAGGAAGGCAACACCGGCATTCTGGCGCTGCCTGCCGCACGCTTGGCAGACTGGATGGGGCGTTTGTCGAATAACAACGCCCAAGGCGAGTATTACCTGACCGACGTCATCGCCATGGCAGTGGCTGATGGCCTGGTGGTCGCTACCGAGCAGCCGCACGATCCGATGGAAGTGCAGGGCGCCAATGACCGTCGCCAGTTGTCCGAGCTGGAGCGTCACTACCAGCTACGCGAAGGCCGTCGCCTGATGGCACAGGGGGTCACCCTGCGTGACCCGGCGCGCTTCGACGTGCGCGGTGACGTGACCGTCGGTCGCGATGTGCTGATCGACATCAACGTGATCCTCGAAGGCAAGGTAATCATCGAGGACGACGTGCAGATCGGCCCTAACTGCGTGATCAAGGACAGCACCCTGCGCAAGGGCGTGGTGGTCAAGGCTAACAGCCATATCGATGGCGCAGTGATGGGGGAGGGCAGCGATGCGGGCCCGTTCGCCCGTCTGCGCCCGGGCAGCGTGCTGGATGCCAAGGCCCATGTGGGTAACTTTGTCGAACTGAAGAATGCCCACTTGGGCGAGGGCGCCAAGGCCGGTCACCTGAGCTACCTGGGTGATGCCGAAATCGGCGCGCGCACCAACATCGGCGCGGGCACCATCACCTGCAACTACGATGGCGCCAACAAGTTCAAGACGGTGATGGGCGAGGATGTGTTCATTGGTTCGAACAACTCGCTGGTGGCGCCTGTGGATATCAAGGCCGGGGCCACAACTGCGGCGGGCTCCACCATCACCCAGGCGGTTGAACCCGGGCAGCTGGCGGTGGCTCGGGCGCGTCAGCGCAACATCGAAGGCTGGAAGCGCCCTGAGAAGCTCAAGAAGAGCTGATTATCCACAGCCCTTCCCTCGAAAGCCGACTTATGTGAATAAGTCGGCTTTTTTATTGCTTGCTCGGGCTTCCTGAGGGGTGAACCTGCTCCCCAAGATGCGCAGCATTAATTATCCACAGGCTGATATTTCCGATTACCGACCTTGACGCAACGGCCATCTTAGGTTTTGATTGCAACCCAATATCTTTCGAATCGAAACTTAAGTGCCCATGTCGAAACGAAACACGCCTCAACGCCGCCATAACATCCTGGCCGTGCTCAGCGAGCAGGGCGAGGTCAGTGTGGACGCGCTGGCCAGGCGCTTCGAAACCTCGGAAGTGACCATTCGCAAGGACCTCGCCGCCCTCGAGGCCAATGGCTTGCTGCTGCGTCGCTATGGCGGCGCGGTACCGGTGCCGCAGGAGATGCTTGGCGAAACCGCACTGCCGGTGTCTGCCTACAAGAAGGCCATTGCCCGTGCAGCGGTAGGCCGTATTCGCGAACACGCGCGGATCATCATCGACAGCGGCAGCACCACTGCCGCCATGATCCCTGAACTGGGCCGTCAGCCGGGGCTGGTAGTGATGACCAATTCACTGAACGTAGCGCGTGCGATCAGCGAGCAGGAGCATGAGCCGGTGCTGCTGATGACCGGGGGTACCTGGGACCCTCACTCCGAGTCGTTCCAGGGCCAGGTCGCCGAGCAGGTACTACGCTCGTACGATTTCGACCAGTTGTTCATTGGCGCCGATGGCATCGACCTCGACCGCGGTACCACCACCTTCAATGAACTGCTGGGCTTGAGCCGGGTCATGGCCGAGGTGGCCCGTGAAGTGATCGTGATGGTCGAGTCCGACAAGGTCGGGCGCAAGATCCCCAACCTCGAGCTGCCCTGGGGCAGCGTCACCACCCTTATTACCGACGAGCGCCTGCCCGCAGCGGCGCGCGAACAAATTCAAGCCCGCGGCATCAACCTGATCTGTGCCGCGATCAGCCAGGAGCAATAACCATGTGTGGAATCGTTGGCGCCGTAGCCGAACGTAATATCACCGCCATCCTTATCGAAGGCCTCAAGCGCCTCGAGTACCGTGGCTACGACAGCGCGGGCCTGGCTGTGTATACCCAACAGGGTGAGCTGCAGCGCCGCCGGCGCATCGGTAAGGTCGCCGAGCTGGACGCCGCCAATGCCGCCGAACCACTGATCGGCCAGCTGGGCATTGCCCACACCCGTTGGGCTACCCATGGTGCGCCGACCGAAGGCAATGCTCACCCGCATTTCTCTGGCAACGAAGTGGCGGTGGTCCACAACGGCATCATCGAAAACCACGAGGAACTGCGTGAGGAGCTCAAAGGCCTGGGCTATGTGTTCGCTTCCCAGACCGATACCGAAGTCATCGTCCACCTGATCCACCATACCCTCAAGACCCTCCCGGACCTGGCTGACGCGCTCAAGGCTGCGGTCAAGCGCCTGCACGGCGCCTATGGCCTGGCGCTGATCAGCGTGAACCAGCCGGATCGCCTGGTGGCCGCACGCAGTGGCAGCCCGCTGGTGATCGGCCTTGGCCATGGCGAGAACTTCCTCGCGTCTGACCAACTGGCGTTGCGCCAGGTCACCGACCGCTTCATGTACCTGGAGGAGGGCGACATCGCCGAGATCCGCCGTGACCAGGTGAAGGTCTGGGACCAGGCCGGGCACCCCGTCCAGCGTGAAACGGTGCAATACCACGAAGGCGCCGAAGCTGCTGACAAGGGGGCGTACCGCCACTTCATGCTCAAGGAGATCCATGAGCAACCGTCCGTGGTGCAGCGCACCCTGGAAGGCCGCCTGGGCAAGGACCATGTGCTGGTCCAGGCCTTTGGCCCACAGGCCGCCGAGCTGTTCGCCAAAGTACGCAATGTGCAGATCGTTGCCTGCGGTACCAGCTACCACGCCGGCATGGTTGCCCGTTACTGGTTGGAAAGCCTGGCCGGCATCCCATGCCAGGTAGAGGTGGCCAGCGAGTTCCGCTACCGCAAGGTGGTGGTGCAGCCGGATACCCTGTTCGTTTCGATTTCCCAGTCCGGCGAAACCGCTGACACCCTGGCCGCTTTGCGCAACGCCAAGGAGCTAGGCTTCCTCGGCAGCCTGGCGATCTGCAACGTCGGCATCAGCTCGCTGGTGCGTGAATCCGACCTGACCCTGCTGACCCTCGCCGGCCCGGAAATCGGTGTGGCCTCGACCAAGGCGTTCACCACTCAGCTGGTCTCGCTGATGCTGCTGACCCTGGCCTTGGGCCAGGTGCGTGGCAGCCTCGAAGCGGGCGTGGAAGCCGAGCTGGTCGAAGAGCTGCGTCGCTTGCCGGCGCGCCTGGGCGAAGCGCTGGCCATGGACCGCACCGTCGAGAAGACCGCCGAACTGTTCGCCGACAAGCATCACACCCTGTTCCTCGGCCGCGGCGCGCAATACCCGGTGGCGATGGAAGGCGCGCTCAAGCTCAAGGAAATCTCCTACATTCACGCCGAAGCCTACCCGGCGGGCGAGCTCAAGCATGGCCCGCTGGCGCTTGTGGATAGCGACATGCCGGTGGTGACCGTGGCGCCGAACAATGAGCTGCTGGAAAAGCTCAAGTCGAACCTGCAGGAAGTCCGTGCCCGTGGGGGTGAACTGGTGGTGTTCGCCGACGAGCATGCCGGCATGAGCAACGGCGAAGGTACCCACGTGATCAAGGTGCCGCACATTGCCGACGCGCTGGCGCCGATCCTGTACACCATTCCGCTGCAGCTGCTGTCGTACTATGTGGCAGTGCTCAAGGGCACTGATGTCGACCAGCCTCGTAACCTGGCGAAGTCGGTGACGGTGGAATAAGCCACTGCGGTTTGAAGGCTGGAAAAACAAAACCCCCGAAAGGGGGTTTTGTCGTTTCTGATCTGCTCGAAATTCAGATCTGCATCGCCATCCCATCCACATTCATTGCCGCCTGGCGCAAGGCCTCGGAGCGGGTCGGGTGGGGGTGGCAGGTGAGGGCGATGTCCTCGGCCGAAGCCGAGAACTCCATGGCCACGCAGAACTCACCGATCATCTCGCTGACGCTGGGGCCAACCAGGTGCACGCCCAGCACTTCATCGGTGTTGGCATCGGCGATGACCTTGGCGAAGCCTTCGGTCTCGTGGTTGATCTTGGCCCGGCTGTTGGCGCTGAAGGGGAACTTGCCGACTTTGTAGGCACGGCCCTCGGCCTTCAGCTGCTCCTCGGTCTTGCCAACGCTGGCCAGCTCGGGGCGGGTATAGATCACCCCAGGGATCAGGTTGTAATTGACCTCGTGGGGTTTGCCGGCAATGCGTTCGATGCAGGCCACCGCTTCGTCTTCGGCCTTGTGCGCGAGCATCGGGCCCGAGGTGACATCGCCGATGACCCATACGCCTGGTACCGAGGTGCGGTGATGCTCATGGGTGAGCATGCCGCGCTTGTCGGTTTGCAGGCCCACGCTCTCCAGGTTCAGGCCCTTGGTGTAAGGGCGGCGACCGATGGCCACCAGCACGTAGTCGGCTTGCAAGGTTTCTGCAGCACCCCCGGCAGCTGGCTCCAGGGTCAGGCTGACACCGTCGGCCGAGGGGGTGGCCTGGGTCACCTTGCTGCCGAGCTTGAACGCCATGCCTTGCTTGGCCAAGGCCTTTTGCAGGGTCTTGGCGGTTTCCTCGTCGGTGCCCGGGCAGATGCGGTCGAGGTATTCGATGACGGTGACCTGGCTACCCAGGCGACGCCATACCGAACCCAGTTCCAGGCCGATGACGCCAGCGCCGATCACCACAAGGTGCTTGGGGACCTGGGGCAGGGCGAGCGCGCCGGTGGAGTCGATGATGCGCTGGTTGTCGATGGTCACGCCCGGCAGGGGAGTGGGCTCGGAGCCGGTGGCGATAACGATGTCCTTGGACTGCAACGGGGTTTCGCTGCCATCCTCAGCCTTGACGATAACCTTGCCGACGCCGTCCAGGCGGCCCCAGCCCTTGATCCAGTCGACCTTGTTCTTGCGAAACAGGTATTCGATGCCCTTGGTCAGGCCGGTCACGCTCTCGTCCTTCTGTTTCATCATCTGGGCGAGGTTCAGGGTCGGTTTCACTTCGATGCCGAGGTGGGCGAACTCGTCGCCGCTGGCGGCCTCATACAGCTCCGAGGCATGCAGCAACGCCTTGGATGGCATGCAACCGACATTCAGGCAGGTACCGCCGAGGGTCGATCGGCCCTCCACACAGGCTACGCTCAGGCCCAGTTGGCCGGCACGAATCGCCGCGTTATAGCCGCCAGGGCCGCCGCCGATGATCACCACGTCATAGGATTTCATGGGTTTGTACTCCAGATGAAGAAGCGCGAGAGGGGCACAAGGTTAAGCTGAGCGAGGTAAATTGTATACAATCTCGCGTGTTCATAAGATCAGTTGGTTCTAGACCTTGGTCGCGGTTAGCGGAAACTTTGCGTGAATGAACTACCCTCATTCGATGGTGTTCGAAATTTCATGCGTCGAGCCCTGAAGGAGGGTCGTTCATGCTTGCGCAACTTCCGCCGGCACTGCAGAGCCTGCACTTGCCACTTCGCCTGAAACTGTGGGACGGCAACCAATTCGACCTGGGGCCTAGCCCCCAGGTCACCATTCTGGTCAAGGAACCGCAGTTGATCAGCCAGTTGACCCACCCGAGCCTGGACGAGCTTGGCGCTGCTTTCGTGGAAGGTAAGCTGGAGCTGGAAGGCGATATTGGTGAAGCCATTCGTGTGTGTGACGAGCTGAGCGAAGCCTTGCTGACCGACGAGGATGACGCGCCGCCGCCGCGCGTAGCTCACGACAAGCGTACCGACGCGCAGTCCATCTCCTACCATTACGATGTCTCCAACGCCTTCTATCAACTGTGGCTCGACCA
Organism: Pseudomonas sp. NPDC087185; assembly: GCF_044744955.1. Taxonomy (NCBI): domain Bacteria; kingdom Pseudomonadati; phylum Pseudomonadota; class Gammaproteobacteria; order Pseudomonadales; family Pseudomonadaceae; genus Pseudomonas; species Pseudomonas sp. NPDC087185. The sequence goes on from NZ_JBIUZK010000004.1 coordinate 165,956, forward strand.
GGACATGGCGTACTCCTGCGCTTATTTCCGTGAGCCGGACAATACCCTCGATCAGGCCCAGCAGGACAAGTTCGACCACCTGTGCCGCAAGTTGCGCCTGGACACCGGTGACTATCTGCTGGACGTCGGGTGTGGCTGGGGCGGGTTGTCACGTTTTGCCGCGCGCGAATACGGCGCCAAGGTCTTCGGTATCACCTTGAGCAAAGAGCAACTCAAGCTTGGCCGACAGCGGGTCAAGGATGAAGGCTTGGCCAAGCAGGTCGACTTGCAGATTCTCGACTATCGCGACCTCCCTCAGGATGGCCGTTTCGACAAGGTGGTCAGCGTCGGCATGTTCGAACATGTCGGGCATGCCAACCTGGCGCTGTATTGCCAGAAGCTGTTCGGCGCCGTGCGCGAAGGCGGCCTGGTGATGAACCACGGCATTACCGCCAAACACATCGACGGTCGCCCGGTGGGGCGAGGGGCGGGTGAGTTCATCGACCGCTACGTGTTCCCCAACGGTGAACTGCCGCACTTGTCGATGATCAGTGCGAGCATCTGCCAGGCAGGGTTGGAGGTCGTGGACGTCGAAAGCTTGCGCCTGCATTACGCCAAGACCTTGCACCACTGGAGCGAGAACCTGGAGAACCAACTGCACAAGGCAGCGACGCTGGTGCCGGAGAAGACCTTGCGCATTTGGCGCCTGTACCTGGCGGGCTGCGCCTATGCATTCCAGAAGGGTTGGATCAACCTGCACCAGATTCTGGCCGTCAAACCGTATGCAGACGGGCACCACGATTTGCCTTGGACACGCGAAGACCTGTACCGCTGACCACCACGCCGGGGCCGCAACAGCGGCCCCGGTCACCTCAGAGAATCGGCGAAATCAACCGCGCGATGCGCATCCCTAATTGCTGGATACGGTGGGTGTCACGGCTGTCCTCGGCGGTAATTTCCCTGGCCTGTTCGAAGTCATCGATCAGCATCGCCTCAACCTGATCGGCGAACTGTCGGTCGACCGTCAGCAGGGTAATCTCGAAGTTGAGCCGGAACGATCGGTTGTCCAGGTTGGCACTGCCGATGGCACTGACCTCGTCGTCCACCAGCACCACCTTCTGATGCAGAAAGCCTGGCTGATAACGGAACATGCGCACACCTGCACGTACCGCCTCGAAAGCGAACAGGCTGGAGGCGGCATAGACGATGCGGTGGTCCGGGCGTGACGGGATCAGGATGCGCACATCCACGCCCCGCAGCACGGCCAGGCGCAAGGCAGCGAACACGGCTTCGTCGGGGATGAAGTACGGGCTGGTGATCCATACACGGCGGGTGGCGGAGTGGATGGCTTCGATGAAGAACAGCGAACAGGTTTCCTGCGGGTCGGCCGGGCCGCTGGCCAATGCCTGGCACAACACGCCGTTGTCCGGGTAGGTGTCGGGCAGTATCAGAGGCGGAAGCTGACGCGTCGCCCAGTACCAGTCCTCGGCGAACGACTCCTGCAGGCAGGCCAGCACCGGCCCGCTGATCTGCACATGGGTATCGCGCCACGGCGAAAGGCGAGGGTGCTCGCCGAGGTACTCATCCCCGACGTTATGCCCGCCAATGAACCCGGCCACACCATCCACCACGACAATCTTGCGGTGGTTGCGGAAGTTCACCTGGAAGCGATTGAACCAGCCGCGACGGGTGGCGAACGCATGGATCTGCACACCACCATCGCGCAGTTTCTGGCTGTAGCTGGCGGGCAGGGCGTGGCTGCCGACCCGGTCATACAGCACGAACACCTGCACCCCCTCGGCGGCTTTGCGCAGCAGTAATTGCTGCAAGGCCTTGCCGAGGGTGTCGTCGTGGATGATGAAGAACTGCACCAGTACCACTTCGCGTGCCTGGCCGATGGCGGCGAAGATGGCATCGAAGGTAGCTTTGCCATCGATCAGCAGCTTCACCTGGTTGTTGGCCAGGCAAGGCATGCGCCCCAGTTTCGGCATGGCGCGCAACGCGGCATAGCTCTCGGATTCTCGGGCCGTGAGTGCTTCTTCGACCCAAGGCCGCCAGTTGAGGTTGGCCATGGCCACGTGCATTTCCTGGTTGGCCTGGCGCCGCGCCTGGATGTAGGCGTAGAAGGAGCGGGCCCCGAATACCAGATAGGGGATGAGGGTGAAGTAGGGGATGAAGAGCAGCGACATGGCCCAGGCTATTGCACCTTGGGCAGTACGCACGGTGAACACCGCATGCAGCGCAGCGATGATGCCAAGCAAGTGAATGACGCCGAGCACGTAGCCGAAGAAGTAGGGGCTGTGGTAATCCATACGCATCCTGCTTGCCGAATACACAGCGGATAACAGAACACGTTCCAGGCCTGCCTTGCAACCTGAAAGCAGATTTGGCGTCTAAGCCTCAGCCCGGCCAGTTGGCCGGTTTTTCCAGGAGCGTTCGTCCATGAAGATTCGTCTGCCACTGTTGGCTCTGGCCCTTGGCCTGAGCAGCCCACTGGTCCATGCGCAGATGTTGCAACCCGGCCTGTGGGAGCTGACCACCAGCAACATGCAGGTCGACGGCAAGCCGCTGCCCGACATGCAGTTCATGCTCGGCCAGTTGAAGAACCTGCCGCCGGAGCAGAGGGCGATGATGGAAGGGGTGCTGGCGAAGCAGGGGGTCACGGTGGGAGGCAACGGCGTACGTTCATGCCTCACGCCGGAGCAGGTGAAGACCAATGACATTCCGCTGCAAGACCCCAAGTCCGGCTGCACACAGAAGATTACCGACCGCACCGGAAACGTCTGGAAGTTTCAGTTCAGCTGCCCCAAGGCCCAGGGCACCGGGCAGGCAACCTTCCTCAGCGACAAGGAATTCACCACCCAGGTCAACGGCACCTTCAATGCTTCGGGTGTGCAGCAGCAGGGCAGCATGAACACCCGAGCCGTGTGGCTGGGTAACGACTGTGGCACGGTCAAACCACGGACCTGAATGTCACCATTGCCACTGGCTGCTGGCGACCGCGTCGTGGGCATGCAGGCTTTCTGCATGTTCCACGCGCAGCTTGAAGGCCGTGGCGCAATTCAACTGCCGCAGCGACTGATGCAGTCGCCGGGCGGCATCCTCACAGAACATCAGGTTCTGGCCATTGGCTAAAGCGAACGCCTGTTCATCGGCGCGTTTCACGGCTGTTTGAACAGCGGTACCCAGGCTGGCCTCGATGGTGTCGATCAGGGTGGTGGCTGGCAGATCCTGCAGGTTATCGCGCAAGCGTACGTGAACCTCGGCAAGGCTGCGCTGGCTGTGGGGTGTGGCAACGATGCCCTGGCTGCTGGCCAACCACTGAAGCACTTGATCGCGATCGAGCTGTTGTGAATCGAAATCCACCTCAAACTGCCGCTGAATCAACTGCCTTGCGAGTGCTGCAGAACACGGGCACGTGGATGAATAGGGCACGCCTACAGATAGTTCCACGTGGAACATTTCATGCTCGATCCTCGCATCGACAGTAATTGGATAACTTTTCCAGCCTGCCAACGGGCTAACCAAGGCCGGCCGTTTCAGCAAATGTTCGAAGCTCAATCGCAGATAAGCAGCGTTGGACAGGCCCTGGTGGCTGACCAGAAAGTCCGCCAGCAAGTGACGTATAGCCAACGGGGACAGGGGCACTTGCTCAAGGCGCTCCAGCGCGAGGTACAACCGCGACATGTGAATGCCGCGTGAGCTGCCATCCACCAGGCTTACACCGGCATCTGCCTTGGCTGCCACAGAGCGCCCGGCGAACAGTATGGGCAAGGCGATGCCACGCATGCCCACCCAGTCGAGGGGCGTTGCGTGCTGTTGTGTCTGTGCGGCGATGTCGGGGAGCTTCAGGCTAGTCATTGGCAATACCAGTGTGTAGGTGTGTCAGCGGCAACCGCCGACCAGGCTGCAATGCAGGTTGAATCGTTGGCTGCTGGAGCTGGATACACGGTTCAGCGTGGTCCAACCCACGCGACGGCTGTAGCCAACCCAGGCCTCACCGTCGCTGGCCAAGCCAGTGAAAAACGTCAGCGTGCCGTAGCGGCTGTTGGTTTGCGCCCACAGTCGGCGGGTCGCGTTGTCGAAGCCCCGTAGGTAGAGATGGCTGCCCTCGGTTCGCACACTGTAGTAGCTGCCGTTGCCGTCCTTGCAGGCCAGCAATGTCGCACTGCGGGTGCATAACGCCAATGCGTTGTTGTGTGGCATCGCCAGCAGCGGTGAAGGTACTGAAAGCAGCAGCATCACGGCGGCACGTGACAGGTTCATTTCCATCTCCAAGAACGCTTCCGACGAGTACAGCTTGGCGAAATTGTATTGTTACTTTATAACATTATGCAATGCATCGTTTCGAATGCGTCCGCCTGTCGAGGTTTCGCCATGTCCAATCGTCTTCCTGTCACCGTGCTGTCCGGCTTTCTGGGGGCCGGCAAAAGTACCCTGCTCAACCATGTGCTGCGTAATCGCGACAACCTTCGCGTTGCGGTAATCGTCAACGACATGAGTGAAATCAACATTGACGCCAGTGAGGTCCAGCGCAATGTCAGCCTCAACCGCGCTGAAGAAAAACTGGTGGAGATGAGCAACGGCTGCATCTGCTGCACCCTGCGTGAAGACCTGCTGGAGGAAGTAGCGCGCCTGGCCGAGGAAGGCCGCTTCGATTATCTGCTGATCGAGTCCACCGGCATCTCCGAGCCATTGCCGGTCGCCGAAACGTTCACTTTCCGTGACGAGCAGGGCCGCAGCCTGTCCGACATGGCGCGCCTGGACACCATGGTCACGGTAGTCGATGGCCTGAACTTCCTGCGCGATTACCAAGCCGCCGACAGCCTGGCGAGCCGCGGTGAAACCCTGGGTGAGGACGATGAACGCTCCATCAGTGACCTACTGATCGAACAGGTCGAGTTCGCTGATGTGCTGCTGCTGAGCAAGATCGACCTGATCAGCCAGCATGAGCGCGAGGAGCTCATCGCCATTTTGCGCAGCCTGAATGCGCGGGCGCAGATCCTGCCGATGGTCATGGGCCAGGTGCCGCTGGCGCGGATCCTCGATACCGGCCTGTTCGACTTCGAACTGGCTGCGCAGGCGCCAGGCTGGTTGCAGGAACTGCGCGGGGAGCACGTACCGGAAACCGAGGAGTACGGCATTGCTGCGACCACGTGGGAAGCTCGCAGGCCGCTGCACCCACAGCGCTTTTTTGACTTTATCCACAATGACTGGAGCAACGGCAGACTGCTGCGCTCGAAAGGTTTTTTCTGGCTGGCCAGCAAGTACCAGGAGGCCGGCAGCTGGTCGCAGGCGGGCGGCATGATGCGCCACGGGCTGGCTGGGCGCTGGTGGCGTTTCGTACCCCGCGAGCACTGGCCGCAGGACGAGCAGAGCACGGCGGAAATTCTCAGGCATTGGGTGGCAGAGAGCGGAGACTGCCGGCAGGAATTGGTGTTCATAGGGCAGCATATCGACTTCGAGAAGTTATCCACAGCGCTGAATGCGTGCTTGTTGACCGATGAAGAGGTGGAGCAAGGCCCGATGGGTTGGCTGCAGCTACCTGATCCGTTCGGCCCTTGGCACGCTGAGGAGGCAGCATGAAAGCTGCCGTTCAGCCTGTGGATATCTGCCAGATCCATGGCGAATCTCCTCGCGTGCTTACGGAAATTTTCAAGGACGGCGTCAACCTGGCTGTCTGGCAGCGGCGCCTGCCAGCACAGGTGGAAGACTTCGCGGCGTTGCTGGTGAGCCTGGGCCAACCGCTGGCTGACCAGCGTGTGCTTGATGTGAATGAGCAGGAAACGCCGCTGCTGCCCGGCCTGCTGGCTGAAGCCGCCGATCTGCAGGGCTATGAAAGCTTCGTCGCGGACGTGCGCTGGCTGGTATCGGCCTACACCTGCCTGCTCGGGGCGCGGCGGGTTGGGCTGCGGCTGCGAATCCTGCAAGGTGCGATGTGCCCGCGCTTTCATGTGGATAACGTGCCTGTGCGGTTACTTACCAGCTACGTGGGCCCTGGCAGCGAATGGCTGGAAGAGGGCGCCATTGACCGGGTAGGGTTGCACCTGGCTGCAGCACCTGTGGATAACATTCAAAGGCTGCAAACTGGGGATGTTGCCGTGCTCAAGGGCGAAAAGTGGCTGGGCAACGAAGGCGCTGGCCTGGTTCATCGTTCGCCGCCCAGCCAAGCGCGGCGCTTGCTGCTGAGCCTTGACTGGTTGGCATGACGGGGCATAGTGGGGGAAATTTTGCATCGAAGTGATTGCATGCTGCAGAACATCCCCACCCATCTCATTGCCGGGCCTTTGGGCGCTGGCAAGACCAGCCTGATTCGTCAGTTGATGGCTCAGCGCCCGGCTGGCGAGCGTTGGGCCGTACTGGTGAACGAGTTTGGTCAGGTCGGCCTCGATGCGGCCTTGCTCAGCCGTGACGAGGACGGCATTGCCATTGCCGAGGTGGCGGGAGGCTGCCTGTGCTGCGTGAATGGCACCCCGTTCCAGGTCGGGCTGGGGCGCCTGCTGCGCAAGGCGCGCCCCGACCGCTTGTTCATCGAGCCTTCGGGCCTTGGTCATCCCTTGCAGTTGTTGAATCAACTCAGCCAGGCGCCCTGGCAGGGGGTGCTGGCGGTGCAGCCGCTGGTGATGGTGCTGGATGCTCAAGCGCTGGCGCGAGGGGAGCGCTTACCTGATGCTCAACAACAGGCGCTCCACTGCGCTTCGCTGTTGATATTCAATAAAAGCGAGGGTGTTGATGAAAAATGTAGGTTGTTGATAAATAAGGAATTTCCAGCAATAGCTGGGGTTTGGACCGAGCATGGGCTGTTAGCAATTTCCAGCCTTCCCATTTCATCCACAGAGGAGTTTTCGCAAATTTCTGTGGATAAAAGACCCGTAGAAAATCCATTCACAGCCCCTGCAGCCCTGTGGACAGATCCTCGCCAAGCGATTTGTCACGCCCAGCAAGGTGAGGGGGGTTGGAGTATCGGCTGGCGCTGGCATCCCAGCCAGCAATTTAATCCACAGGCTCTGCGCCGCATGCTGGAGGCCCATGCATGGCGTCGCGCGAAGGGGATTGTCCACAGCAGTGCGGGTTGGCAGTCATTCAATGGCCTGAATGGCGACTTGCCAGGCTGGCAACCAAGCGACTGGCGCAAGGACACACGCATCGAGCTGATCTTTGACCAGCCGCAGCCCCGGCAGGCGCTGCAGGCCGCGCTGGAGCAATGCCGGGTGGCGTGATCAGTTGCGCCAGCGATTGTGCTCCTGGCGCCACTGCTGCATCTCTATCACGTTGCCGGTACGTGGCGGTGTATTGATCTCGAATGGGTAGGGCGCCAGCTCGATCTGCACGCTGTGGGCGCCGAACTGGGTCACGGTACCGGGATGGCGTTGTTCGCCGGTCACGGTGAACTCGAAGGCATACACCCGGGCCAGGCGCTTCCTGCCATTGGCGTCACGGATGAAGCCGATGCGCTTGAGCGCGACGGCATCGTCGAGCAGTTCCAGGTCGAGTTTGGCGCAGTGTTGTTTGACCCGCGCCAGGGCCTTCTCGCGCAGCCCGTGGTTGTGCCATAACCAAGCGCCTGCCGTGGCCAACAGCATCAGGACGAAGAGATTCTCCAGGGTCAACATTTACGTATGCTCCAAACAGATCGATTCAGCTTAACTGCGTCCCTGGTCTGTCGTACAGGTGGCAATCGAGTTCATACTGCGCGACGCACAATCTTGAAACAGCTTTGGAAATTGCCCGCATGAAACGTACCCCGCACCTGCTCGCCATCCAGTCCCACGTGGTGTTCGGCCACGCCGGCAACAGCGCTGCGGTATTTCCCATGCAGCGGATCGGGGTTAACGTCTGGCCGCTCAATACCGTGCAGTTCTCCAATCACACTCAGTATGGCCAGTGGGCGGGTGAAGTGCTTGCCCCAGCGCAAATTCCTGCGTTGGTGGAAGGCATTTCCAACATCGGCGAACTGGGCCACTGCGATGCCGTGCTGTCCGGCTACCTGGGCAGCGCCGAACAGGGCCGGGCGATCCTCGCGGGAGTCGAACGGATCAAGGCGGTGAACCCGAAGGCACTGTACCTGTGCGACCCGGTCATGGGGCATGCGGAAAAGGGCTGCATCGTCCCACAGGAAGTGAGTGAGTTCCTGCTGGAGGAGGCCGCTGCCCAGGCGGACATCCTGTGCCCCAACCAGCTGGAACTGGACAGCTTCTGTGGCCGACGCGCGCAGTCGCTGGAAGATTGCGTCAGCATGGCCCGTGGCCTGCTGGAGCGCGGCCCACAAGTGGTGCTGGTCAAGCACCTGGGCTATCCGGGGCGTGCCGAAGACATGTTCGAGATGTTGCTGGTTACCCGCGACGAGAGTTGGCACTTGCGCCGCCCATTGTTGGCATTCCCGCGCCAACCGGTCGGGGTGGGTGACCTGACCTCCGGGCTGTTCCTGGCCCGCGTCCTGTTGGGTGACAACTGGGTGCAGGCATTCGAGTACACCGCAGCCGCCGTGCATGAGGTGCTGCTGGAAACCCAGGCCTGCACCCGCTACGAGTTGCAGCTTGTGCGTGCTCAAGACCGTATCGCCCATCCGCGGGTGCGCTTCGAGGCGCAGCGCCTGGCGTATTAAAGGGCGTCTGTCTTCAGGTCCTGGTAGCGCTTCTCCAGCTCCTGGCGGATCTGCCGGCGTTGCTGGCCCTGAAGGAACCGGCGCTTCTCTTCACTGGACTGCGGCTGGCGCGGCGGTACCACGACCGGGCGGCGGTTGTCATCGACCGCGACCATGGTGAAGAAGCAGCTGTTGGAGTGGCGCACCGAGCGCTCGCGGATGTTCTCGGTGACCACCTTGATGCCCACCTCCATCGAGGTGTTGCCGGTGTAGTTGACCGAGGCCAGGAACGTCACCAGTTCGCCGACGTGCACCGGCTCGCGGAAGATCACCTGGTCGACCGACAGGGTCACCACATAGCTGCCGGCATAGCGGCTGGCGCAGGCGTAGGCCACTTCATCGAGGTACTTGAGCAAGGTGCCGCCATGTACGTTGCCAGAGAAGTTGGCCATGTCCGGGGTCATCAGGACGGTCATGCTCAGCTGGGCGTTTCCAGGTTCCATAGTGTGCTCACGGTGAGGTTGCGCTGAATCGGGGCGGGTATCTGTTGACACTTCTGTTTCCCCTCTTGAAGTTTTGCCTTCCTGGTACGGGACGTTGGCCGACGCTCCATCGTCACGCCGATCATGCCATCAGCGGCGGTTAACCAGCCGATCTGTTTCTACATATTGCACCGGCATTTTGCGGCGGGGTGCGATGTTAACCTGAGTACGCCCATGCAATATGGGCCTTCCTGCATTCAATACAGTATGTACTTGCTGCTCGCTCGGGTTTGCCTTGGCAGAGGAGCGGTCTGCCCGGGCATCGAGAAAGGAGTATCGCGCCATGCATGCCATCAGCTTCATCCAGGATCTGGCCGTGATCATGCTGGTCGCCGGGGTGGTGACGATTCTCTTTCATCGGTTCAAACAGCCTGTGGTGCTGGGCTACATCGTCGCCGGCTTCATCATCGGCCCGCATACCCCGCCGTTCGGCCTGATCCACGACGAAGACACGATCAAGACCCTGGCCGAGCTGGGGGTGATCTTCCTGATGTTTTGCCTGGGCCTGGAATTCAGCCTGCGCAAGCTGTTCAAGGTCGGGGCCACTGCGTTTATTGCGGCGTTCCTGGAAATTGTCCTGATGATCTGGATCGGCTTCGAGATTGGCCGCTGGTTCGATTGGAATACCATGGACTCGTTGTTCCTCGGCGCGATCCTGGCCATTTCCTCGACCACCATCATCGTCAAGGCGCTCAACGACCTGAAGATGAAGAACGAGCGCTTTGCGCAGCTGATCTTCGGCGTGCTGATCGTCGAAGACATCCTTGGCATCGGCATCATCGCCTTGCTTTCGGGCATTGCGGTCAGCGGCTCGGTCAGTTCCGGCGAGGTGTTCTCCACAGTCGGCAAGCTGTCGCTGTTCATGATCGTGGCGCTGGTCATCGGCATTCTGCTGGTGCCCCGGCTGTTGGCTTATGTGGCGAAATTCGAGAGCAACGAGATGTTGCTGATCACCGTGCTGGGGTTGTGCTTCGGCTTCTGCTTGCTGGTGGTCAAGCTCGAATACAGCATGGTGTTGGGTGCGTTCCTGATCGGGGCGATCATGGCCGAATCGCGCCAGCTGCTGAAGATCGAACGGCTGATCGAGCCGGTACGCGACCTGTTCAGCGCCATCTTCTTCGTCGCCATCGGCTTGATGATCGACCCACAGGTACTGATCGATTACGCCTGGCCGATCGTGGTCATTACCCTGGCTGTGGTGCTGGGCAAAATGCTGTCTTGCGGCATGGGTGCGTTCATTGCCGGCAACGACGGGCGTACTTCGCTGCGTGTGGGCATGGGGCTTTCGCAGATCGGCGAGTTCTCTTTCATTATCGCGGCGCTGGGCATGACGTTGCAGGTGACCAGCGACTTTCTCTACCCGGTCGCCGTGGCGGTTTCGGCCATCACCACGTTGTTGACGCCGTACCTGATTCGCGCTGCCGACCCATTGTCGCTGAAGCTGGGCAGGGTGATGCCGAGCCGGCTCTCGCGCGTGCTGTCGCTGTATGGCGAATGGTTACGCAGCATCCAGCCGCAGGGTGAAAGCGCCATGCTGGCGGCGATGATCCGACGCATCCTGTTGCAGGTCGGGGTCAACCTGGCGCTGGTGATCGCGATCTTCTTCAGCGGTGGTTTTTTCGCCGGGCGTATCGGTGCTTGGCTCAGCGAGTGGGTGGCCGATGTCAGCCAACAGAAGGCCATGATCTGGGGGGCGGCGCTGCTGCTTTCGCTGCCGTTCCTGATCGCCGCCTATCGCAAACTCAAGGCACTGTCGATGCTGCTCGCAGAGATGGGGGTAAAACCGGAAATGGCCGGGCGCCATACCCAGCGCGTGCGCCGTGTGGTGGCCGAGGTGATCCCGCTGCTGTCGCTGCTGGTGATCTTCCTGCTGCTGTCGGCGTTGTCGGCGAGCATCCTGCCGACCAACGAACTGCTGATGATCATTGCAGGGGTGGCGGCGGTGGTGGTAGCGGTGTTGTGGCGCTGGTTCATCCGCGTGCATTCGCGCATGCAGATCGCCTTGCTGGAGACGCTGGAGAACAGCCGCGAGAATTCGCACTGAGGGCATACTCTCTGCGCGAGACTTCACCGTCGTCCGAGGGGATGGAGCGGTAGCGATGTCGCCAGGCGCAGAAAGCCTGGCGATTTTACGTGCATGGATGGCCAGCGGCCATCATTCTCTGCGGTGGGCGCTCAATTAGCTTTCCAGCCAGACGTCGCGCGCCCAGTGCCAGACCGATTCCCAGCTTTCTTCGGTGACGAGCTCTTCTTCAGCAGACCACAGCACCACGGTGCCGTCTTCCTCGACACAGTAGTAATCATCGCCGTCCTGGCAGATCGGGATCAGTTCACGCGGTACGCCTGCGTCCCAGGCATTGGCCGCGATCTCAGGCAGGTAGGTATGCGATTGCGGGTCGGTGACGGTCACCGGCTCCAGCGAGCCGTACACCACATCGCTGACGGTCAACAGGAACTCTTTGAACACGAACGGGATGTTGATGAACAGCTGTTCCTCGATCTCGACCAGTTGGTCCTCGTCGGGAAGCTCTAGGGGCACCGGTACCGGCTCATTGGCTTCACGGAGTTGTTCGATCACTTCTTCCACGGTTCGTATCCTCTTACCTTGATGACAACGCTGCGCGTTATACCCTAGTAGGCCGGTCTGGCAAAAGCAAAAACCCCGGGGCAGGCCCGGGGTTTTTTGTGCAACGTGCGTCGGTTAACCGTTTTGGCGGATACCGGCGACCAGCCAAGGCTGGTTCTCGCCCTGGGCGCGAACCATGTGCCAGCTTTCGCTGAAGGCTTCGCCCTGGTCGAAGCGCGAGGTCTTCGACACGCCACGGAAGGTCAGGGTGGCGTCGGTACGGTCGGCGCGATCGTCGACACCGTCCAGTTGCACTTCAAGGTTGTCGATGTACGTGGCCTGGAAGCCATCACCCAGGTCGGCACGTTCGCGCTTGAGGAACTCAAGCATCTGCGGCGTGACGAACTCGGCGATCTTGTCCATCTCGTTGGCATCCCAGTGCTGCTGCAGCGACTGGAAGTGGCTTTGCGCTGCGGCCAGGAAGCTCTTCTCGTTGAACCATGCCGGGGCGTTGATGACCGGAGCAGCTGCAGCAGCCGGTGCAGCCGAGCCACCGAAGATCGACGGCTGGGCAGGCTGGCCGTGCGCTTCACGCTGGAACGGCGCGTGGCCCGGAGCGGCCATTTGCGGCTGCTGTTGGCGACGGCGGGCGGCGATGAAGCGGAACACCAGGAAGGCGATCAAGGCGACGATCAGGAAGTCCATGATCTGGAAGCCCTCGAAGCCATCACCCATGAACATGGACGCCAGCAGGCCACCGGCGGCGAGGCCGGCGAGTGGGCCCAGCCAGCGCGAAGCACCGCTGGCGGCGGCCGGAGCACGGCCAGGAGCGGTCGGCGCGGCGGCAGGCGTGGTTGGCGTAGCCTGGCGAGTCTGGTGGATAGGCGCGGAGCCCGAGCTCTTGCCGCCGCCGAAGCGCTTGGCGTTGGCGTCCAGGCTCAGCGTCAGGCCGACGCAGAGCGCCAGTGCGATGCTAAGAAAACGTTGCATAAATGGGATATCCCCTGTTGTGGATTGCACGCGCGTCATGGTGCACAGGTTCCCTGGCACATGACCAGCGACATAATGTTTCTAGCTTTTGCCTGAATGTTACAAAGCGGCCTGTTCCGGCCTGTGGCGGGATTGCCCCCACAGGCCGGTGCTGGCTTATATAGCTTCGAGCTTGGCATACCCCAGCATCAGCCACTTGCTGCCTTCGGCGAAGTTGACCTGCACCCGCGCCTGGGCGCCGGAACCTTCGAAGTTGAGGATCACCCCTTCACCGAAGACCGAATGCTGCACCCGCTGGCCGAGGTTGAAGGCGGTCTGCGGAATGTTGGCATTGGCGAACAGGTTGCTGGCGCTGGTGCTCTTGGCGCCGCCGAACGGGCGGCTGACGCTATTGGAAAGGCGCACTTCCTGAACCAGGCCCGCCGGAATTTCCCGTACGAAGCGTGACACCTTGTTGTAGGTTTCACTGCCATACAGGCGGCGCGTTTCGGCATAGGTCATGAACAGCTGGCGCATGGCGCGGGTAATGCCCACATAAGCCAGGCGGCGTTCTTCTTCCAGACGGCCGGGCTCTTCCAGGCTCATCTTGTGCGGGAACAGGCCTTCTTCCATGCCCACCAGAAACACATAGGGGAATTCCAACCCTTTGGCGCTGTGAAGGGTCATGAGCTGGATGCTGTCTTCGTGCTCGTCAGCCTGGGCATCGCCGGCTTCCAGCGAGGCGTGGCCGAGGAAGGCCGACAGCGGCGAGAGGTCGCCGTCATCGTCGCTGGTTTCGAAGTTGCGTGCGGCGCTGACCAGTTCCTCAAGGTTTTCTACCCGTGCCTGGCCCTTTTCACCTTTTTCTTCCTGGTGATAGAGGATCAGGCCGGACTGCTCGATGACCGTCTGGGTCATGCTGTGCAGCGGCAGGTCGGCGACTTTGCCCGATAGGTTCTCGATCAGCTCGATGAACGCGCCCAACGCACTGGCGGCACGGCCTTTGAGGGCCTTGGCGGCGAGCAGCTGGCACATGGCGCCCCACATCGACAGCTGGCTGTGGCGGGCATGCTCGCGGATGGCTTCGACGGTCTTCTCGCCAATGCCGCGTGGCGGCACATTGATTACCCGCTCCAGCGCCGCGTCGTTGCCACGGCCTTCGAGCAGGCGCAGGTAGGCCATGGCGTTCTTGATTTCGGCCCGCTCGAAGAAGCGCTGGCCACCATAGATGCGGTAGGGGATACGCTCGCGCAACAAAGCCTCTTCCAGCACCCGCGACTGGGCGTTGGAACGATAAAGGATGGCGATTTCGCTGCGCGACTGGCCTTGCTTGATCAAGCTCTCTATGGTCTCGACCACGTAGCGCGCTTCGTCGTGCTCGTTGTAGGCCGCATAAAGGGTGAGGGGTTCGCCTTCGCCCAGGTCGGTCCACAGCTCTTTGCCCAGGCGCCCGCTGTTGTTGGCGATCAAGGCGTTGGCGGCCTTGAGGATGCCGCTGGTGGAGCGGTAGTTCTGCTCCAGGCGGATCATCTCGGCGTCGGGGAAGTCGGCGGTGTACTGGTGAATGTTCTCGATCTTGGCGCCGCGCCAGCCGTAGATCGACTGGTCATCGTCGCCCACGGCCATCAGGCTGCCGCCGCCATTGCCCGCCAGCAAGCGCAACCAGGCGTACTGCACGGCGTTGGTGTCCTGGAACTCGTCCACCAGCAGGTGGCGGAAGCGCTGCTGGTAGTGCGCGAGCAAGCTCGGGTTGTCGCGCCAGAGGTCGAGGGCGCGCAGCAGCAGTTCGGAGAAGTCGATCACCCCGGCGCGTTCGCAAGCCTGTTCGTAGGCCTCATAGATGCTGCGCATGGTGCCCAGGAACAGGTCGCCGCTGGCCTGGATATGCTGCGGGCGCAGGCCTTCGTCCTTCTGCCCGTTGATGAACCACTGGGCCTGGCGCGCTGGCCAGCGCTGCTCATCGAGACCCAGTTCGCGGATCACCCGCTTGACCAGGCGCTGCTGGTCATCGCTGTCGAGGATCTGGAAGTTCTGCACCAGGCGCGCTTCCTGCCAGTGCGCGCGCAACAGGCGGTGCGCCAGGCCGTGGAAGGTACCCACCCACATGCCCGCCGGGTTGATGCCCAGCAGTTGCTCGATCCGCTGGCGCATCTCGGCGGCAGCCTTGTTGGTGAAGGTCACCGACAGGATCGAATGCGGCGAGGCCTGCTCGACCTGGATCAGCCAGGCGATGCGGTGCACCAGCACGCGGGTTTTACCGGAGCCGGCGCCAGCAAGCACCAGCTGACGCCCGAGCGAGGCCGCGACGGCCTGGCGTTGGGCATCGTTGAGGGAGTTCAGCAGGAGGGAGAGGTCATCTGTGTGCATCCGGCCATTCTAGGGGCAGGCCGGTTACGGGGCAAACACCCACTGTATAAATATTCACCCCGGGACACCGCCGCTCATCGGTGAGCGGTGTGGGGGCTTCAGCCATGCCAGTGCCTGCCGTGCCTGGCCAGCAGGCTGTTGGCCTGCTCCGGGCCGTTACTGCCGGCGGCATAGTGGCGGGGTGCCTGGAAGTGCTCCTCCCAGCCCTTGATGATCGGGTCGATCCAGGCCCAGGCGGCTTCCACTTCGTCACGCCGCATGAACAACGTCGAATCGCCCTCCAGCACGTCCAGCAGCAGGCGTTCATAGGCCTCCCAGCGGCGCGTCTGGCCGAACACCTGCGCCAGGTTGAGGTCCAGCTCCACCGGTTCCAGGCGCATGCCCTTGCCCGGGGTCTTGGTCATCATGCGCAGGCTGATGCGCTCCTCAGGCTGCAACTGGATCAGCAACTGGTTGACCTGGCCACCGCTGAACAGCTCGTGCGGCACGGGCTTGAACTGGATGACGATCTGCGACGAACGCCGCGCCATGCGTTTGCCAGTGCGCAGGTAGAAGGGCACGCCCGCCCAGCGCCAGTTGTCGATGTGGGCGTGCACGGCGACGTAGGTTTCGGTGTCGCTGTCGTTGTCCACATCCTTCTCGAAGTAGTAGGCGGGCACTTCCTGGCCGCCGATGTGCCCGGCGCCGTACTGACCGCGCACGGTCTTGTCCTGCACGTCCTGGCCGGTGATCGGCTTGAGCGCGCGCAAAATTTTCACCTTCTCGTCGCGCACCGCCTCGGCTTCGAATTGAGCAGGCGGCTCCATGGCCACCAGGCAAAGCAGCTGCAGCAGGTGATTTTGCAGCATGTCACGGGTTGCACCCGAGCGGTCGTAGTAACCGCCGCGGTTCTCTACCCCGAGCGTTTCGCACACGCTGATCTGCACATGGTCGACCTGCCCGTTGCGCCATACCGGCTCGAGCAGAGCGTTGGCGAAGCGCAAGGCCATGAGGTTCTGCACGGTTTCCTTGCCCAGGTAGTGGTCGATGCGAAACACCTGCGGTTCGTCGAACACTGCGCCGATCGCTTCGTTGATTGCGGTGGCCGAGGCCAGTGAATGGCCGATCGGTTTTTCCAGCACGATGCGCGCTTCGGGGTCGGCCAGCCCGGCTACGCGCAGGTGGTTGGCAATCGGTACGAACAGGTTGGGGGCAGTGGCCAGGTAGTAGATGCGGGTCAGCCCACCCGGCTCGCCGAGGTAGCGTGCCAGGCGACCGAAGTCGGCGCTTTGTGAAGCATCCATGGGGAAGTAGTCGAGGCGGGCGGCAAAGCGTTGCCACACGTCTTCGTCGAAATCGTTGCGGGCAATCTGTGCCCGGCAATGGCGTTCGGCAAGCTTGAGGTATTCGTTGCGCGATAGGTTGCGCCGGGCCAGGGCAATGATGCGCACGGCGATGTCCAGACGCCCCTCGCGATACAGGTGGTAGAGCGCCGGCAGTAGTTTGTGCAAGGCAAGATCACCGGTGCCACCGAATACCAGAATGTCGCAAGGAATAGTCAAACAGCCACTCTCCACGTTCGTTTAACTGGGCGGGTTGGCGTCCATGTAGTATAACTACAAGAAAGCTACATCCCGGCCAGTCGATCATAACCGAGTCCAGCCCGTGAATCTGTTGCAACATATCGCCCAATCGCGCCACCTGCTGCGCAAATCGGAACTGAAAGTGGCCGACCATGTGCTGCTCGACCCAGCTGCCGTCATGCACAGCTCGATGGCCGACCTGGCGCACAACGTGGGCATCAGCGAGCCGACCATCGTGCGTTTCTGCCGGGCGATCGGCTGTTCGGGCTTCCAGGACCTCAAGCTCAAGCTCGCGCAGAGCCTGGCCGCAGGTGCCAGTTTCGGCCAGTTCGCGATCCATGAAGACGACTCGGTAGCCGACTACAGCCTGAAGATTTTCGACACCACGCTGCATACTTTGATGGAGGTACGTGAGCACCTCGACCCGCATGCCTTGCAGCAGGCGGTGAGTGCCATGGCCAAGGCGCAACGTGTGGAGTTCTATGGTTTCGGTGCGTCCGGGGCGGTCGCTGCCGACGCGCAGCACAAGTTCTTCCGTCTATTGCTCAGCGCCGCTGCCTACTCCGACCCGCACATGCAGGCGATGTCGGCAGTCACGCTCAAGCCGGGCGATGTGGCGGTGTGCATTTCCCAGTCGGGGCGTTCCAAGGACTTGCTGATCACCGCCAACCTGGTGCGTGAGAGCGGTGCCAACCTGATCACCCTGTGCCCGAGCCAGACGCCGCTGGCGGAATTGTCCACCGTCAACCTGGCGATCGATGTGCACGAAGACACCGAAATCTATACCCCGCTGACCTCGCGTATCGCCCACCTGGTGGTGATCGACGTGCTGGCCATGGGCGTGGCCATGGCCCGTGGGCCGAGCCTGGTCAACCACCTCAAGAGCGTCAAGCGCAGCTTGCGCAGCCTGCGCTTGTCGCCCAAGTCGATCAAGGCGATGGACGACTGATCGAGCCCGCCGGCAACGAGCGACGATGTTCATCGATTTGTCACCATTTCTCATTGAAACGGTAAACCTCAGAGGCCAGTCTGAAACTCCCCGCACTCGATCAGGGAGACAGGCATGGCTCGTGACTTCGATGGCTCGTATCAACCTAACGCCAAGGCTCGCAAACAGCAGGAAAGGGATCAGCGCCGCATGGAATACCGCCGCGCGATCGAAAGCTATTGCGACCAACGACAACTTCTCCGCGACCTGGCGGACTACCCTGAGCTGCAAGCGCTCACGGTGTGGCAGTCTTCAGCGGCAGCTTCCCCGAAAAACGCTCAACAAGGGCGCTGATCAGCGCACGTTCGCTGCGGATGAACGCCAAAAAGGCTAACGCCACCGGTGATTGCCGCTTGGCCTTGGCCTGTACCACGCACCAGCTTCGGTACAGTGGCAGTTCGTCCACCGGCAGTTCCTTGAGCATGCCCGTGGCCAGTTCCATGTTCACCGCATGGCGCGTCAGCAAGGCAATGCCCAGGCCTGCAATCACGCATTCACGCTGGGCGTCCGCCGAGGCCACCTCCAGCGTCTGGGTGAAGTGCACGCGCTTGTCCTTGAAGTACTCCTCGCAAGCCTTGCGCGTGCCCGAACCCTGTTCACGGACCAGCAAGGTATGAGGTTCCAGGTCTTGCAGGCGCAGTTGCTCGAGGTTGCACAGCGCATGCTCCGGCGGCGCCACGGCGATGATCGGGTTGTTGAGAAACGGCAGGAATTCCAAGCCCATGTCCTGCGGCACCATGGACATGATGATCAGGTCGTCACGGTTGTCGGAAAGGCGCCGGATGGCCTGGGCGCGGTTGACCACCGTGAGTGTCAGGTTGACTTCCGGGTGACGCTGCTTGAAGGCGGCGAACAGGTGTGGCACGAAGTACTTGGCACTGGACTCGATCGCCAGCTTCAGCTGCCCCTGCAGTGACCCCTGCATGTCAGACAGCTGCATGTCGAGGCTTTCCAGGCGCCCGAAGATATCCCGACTGGCACGCTGCAGGGCTTCGGCTGCCTCAGTGAGGTACAGCTTCTTGCCGACGTACTCGAACAGCGGTTGGCCTACGAGCTCCTCCAATTGACGGATCTGTAGACTAACGGCGGGTTGCGTCAGCGCCATCTCCTCCGCAGCGCGGCTGTAGGAGCGCAAATCACACACCTCGTTAAAGATCTGTAATTGACGCAAAGTCATACGCATCAATGACTTACGCATTTTTAACCCCGCCTTGGCAAAACCTTGTTACCGAACTATAAGCTTTTGCTAATACTGCCTCTAACAAATATTGATTTTTGTTTATCGACCTACAGCGCTAGGGTGAATATGCGACTGGCCAGCGACGTCTGGTCACGCGCCGACCGGTAGAACCGGCTCGACTGTTCCTACGGCTTTGGGAAGACTCCAGTGATAAAAAAAATCCTGATCGCCAACCGGGGTGAAATCGCAGTTCGGATCGTGCGAGCCTGCGCCGAGATGGGCATTCGCTCTGTCGCGATCTATTCCGACGCCGACCGTCACGCCTTGCACGTCAAGCGCGCCGACGAGGCCTACAGCATTGGTGCCGAGCCGCTGGCCGGCTATCTGAACCCGCGCAAGCTGGTCAACCTTGCTGTGGAAACCGGCTGTGATGCTCTGCACCCGGGCTATGGTTTCCTGTCGGAAAACGCTGAACTGGCAGAAATCTGCGCCGAGCGCGGGATCAAGTTCATCGGCCCGGCCGCCGACGTGATTCGCCGCATGGGCGACAAGACCGAAGCGCGCCGCACCATGATCCAGGCCGGGGTGCCCGTGACCCCTGGCACCGAAGGCAACGTAGCCGACATTCACGAAGCCCTGAGCGAAGGTGAGCGCATCGGTTACCCGGTGATGCTCAAGGCCACCTCGGGCGGTGGCGGGCGTGGTATCCGCCGTTGCAACAGCCGTGAAGAACTGGAGCAGAACTTCCCTCGTGTGATTTCCGAGGCTACCAAGGCCTTCGGTTCGGCGGAAGTGTTCCTGGAAAAGTGCATCGTCAACCCCAAGCACATCGAGGCGCAGATTCTCGGTGACAGCTTCGGCAACGTGGTGCACCTGTTCGAGCGCGACTGCTCGATCCAGCGCCGTAACCAGAAGCTCATCGAAATTGCCCCGAGCCCGCAGCTCACGCCCGAACAGCGCGCCTACATCGGTGACCTGGCGGTGCGTGCAGCCAAGGCGGTGAACTACGAGAACGCCGGTACCGTGGAGTTCCTGCTCGCCGAGGGCGAGGTGTACTTCATGGAGATGAACACCCGGGTGCAGGTGGAACACACCATCACCGAAGAAATCACCGGTATCGATATTGTCCGCGAGCAGATCCGTATCGCCTCGGGCCTGCCGCTGTCGGTCAAGCAGGAAGATATCCAGCACCGCGGCTTCGCGTTGCAGTTCCGCATCAACGCCGAAGACCCGAAAAACAATTTCCTGCCCAGCTTCGGCAAGATCACCCGTTATTACGCCCCCGGCGGCCCGGGCGTGCGCACCGACACGGCGATCTACACCGGCTACACCATTCCGCCGTTCTACGACTCCATGTGCCTGAAACTGGTGGTCTGGGCGTTGACCTGGGAAGAAGCCATGGACCGCGGCCTGCGGGCCCTGGACGACATGCGCGTGCAAGGTGTGAAGACCACCGCCGCGTACTACCAGGAAATCCTGCGCAACCCTGAATTCCGTAGCGGCCAGTTCAACACCAGCTTCGTCGAAAGCCACCCTGAACTGACCAACTACTCGATCAAGCGCAAACCCGAAGAGCTGGCCCTGGCCATCGCCGCCGCCATCGCCGCCCACGCAGGCCTGTGAGGAACCTAATAATGTTCAAGAAAATCCACGTAACCGACACGATCCTGCGCGACGCCCACCAGTCCCTGCTGGCCACCCGCATGCGTACCGAAGACATGCTGCCGATCTGCGACAAGCTAGACAAGGTCGGCTACTGGTCGCTGGAAGTCTGGGGCGGCGCCACCTTCGATGCCTGCGTGCGCTTCCTCAAGGAAGACCCGTGGGAGCGCCTGCGCAAACTGCGTAATGCCTTGCCCAACACCCGCCTGCAGATGCTCCTGCGCGGGCAGAACCTGCTGGGTTACCGCCACTACAGCGATGACGTGGTCAAGGCCTTCGTGGCCAAGGCCGCGGCCAACGGTATCGACGTGTTCCGCATCTTCGATGCCATGAATGACGTGCGTAACCTGCGCGTGGCCATCGAGGCAGTGAAGGCTGCCGGCAAGCACGCCCAGGGCACTATCGCCTACACCACCAGCCCGGTGCACACCATCGAAGCCTTCGTGAACCAGGCCAAGCAGATGGAAGCCATGGGTTGCGACTCGGTGGCGATCAAGGATATGGCCGGCCTGCTGACCCCGTACGCCACCGGCGAGCTGGTCAAGGCGCTGAAAGCCGAGCAGTCGCTGCCGGTGTTCATCCACTCCCACGACACCGCCGGCCTGGCTGCCATGTGCCAGCTCAAGGCGGTGGAAAACGGCGCTGACCACATCGACACCGCCATCTCCAGCTTCGCCTGGGGCACCAGCCACCCGGGCACCGAGTCGATGGTCGCCGCGCTCAAGGGCAGCGAGTTCGATACCGGCCTGGACTTGGAGCTACTGCAGGAGATCGGCCTGTACTTCTACGCTGTGCGCAAGAAGTACCACCAGTTCGAAAGCGAGTTCACCGCCGTGGACACCCGTGTGCAGGTCAACCAGGTACCAGGCGGGATGATTTCCAACCTGGCCAACCAGCTCAAGGAGCAGGGCGCGCTCAACCGCATGAACGAAGTGCTGGCGGAGATCCCGCGGGTGCGCGAAGACCTTGGCTTCCCGCCACTGGTGACCCCGACCTCGCAGATCGTCGGCACCCAGGCGTTCTTCAACGTGCTGGCCGGCGAGCGCTACAAGACCATCACCAATGAGGTGAAGCTGTACCTGCAAGGCGGTTACGGCAAAGCCCCAGGTGTGGTCAACGAGCAACTGCGCCGCCAGGCGATCGGCAGCGAAGAAGTAATCGACGTGCGCCCGGCCGACCTGCTCAAGCCGGAAATGGCCAAGCTGCGTGCCGACATCGGCGCGTTGGCGCGCAGTGAAGAAGACGTGCTGACCTTCGCCATGTTCCCGGACATTGGCCGCAAGTTCCTCGAAGAACGCGATGCCGGCACCCTCACCCCCGAAGCCCTGCTGCCGATCCCGGAAGCCGGCGCAGTGGCTGCCCCAGGCGGCGAAGGCGTGCCGACCGAGTTCGTCATCGACGTGCACGGCGAAACCTACCGCGTCGACATCACCGGTGTCGGCGTCAAGGCTGAAGGCAAGCGTCACTTCTACCTCTCGATCGACGGCATGCCGGAAGAAGTGGTGTTCGAGCCGCTCAACGAGTTCGTCGGCGGTGGCAGCAGCAAGCGCAAGCAAGCCAGCGCCCCAGGCCACGTCAGCACCACCATGCCCGGCAACATCGTCGATGTGCTGGTCAAGGAGGGCGACACGGTCAAGGCCGGCCAGGCCGTGTTGATCACCGAAGCGATGAAGATGGAAACCGAAGTGCAGGCTGCCATCACCGGCAAGGTCGTGGCCATCCATGTGGCCAAGGGCGATCGCGTGACGCCGGGTGAAATCCTGATCGAGATCGAGGGCTGACAGAAGCCTTCATCTACAAGCGGTTAACCTCTGGGGAGCGGATGCTCCCCTTTTTTTGTGCATTAAAATGCATATTTTCGTTCAGCAGGCCCCTCATGTACCCGCTGACAGTTCAGGTGTTTGCCGATGGCATTTGGCAGGATGCAAATGGGCGTTGTCAGACGCCAGCGTCAAGTGATCCAAGCTGGCGCCTGAGTTGCCCCTCAGATTTGATTGCGGCAGGTCTCCAAGCTGCTGACTTGCCCCTCAGGCCGCTGATTCCCGTCGCTCAACCACCGCTCGAACCCGGCCGCCACCTTTGGCCATTCATCATCAGTGATCGAATACCACGCCGTATCGCGGTTATGGTCCTTGACCACGAGGTGCTTGCGGAACACCCCCTCGAACTGGAAGCCGAACCGTTGCGCCGCGCGCTTGGAGCGGGCATTGGCGTTGTTGCACTTCCATTCCAGGCGGCGATTGCCCAGCTCGAAGCCGAGTTTGGCCAGCAGGTAGACCGCCTCGGTACTTTTGGGTGTGCGCTGCATGGGGGCGCCGAAGGCGATGTGGCCGATCTCGATGCGGCCGTGGTCGGGTACGATCGACATCAGGCTGAGGATGCCTTGCGCCTGGCCGTTGCTGCGGTCGATGACGGTGTAGTACAGCGGGTCACGGCCTTCGGCGTTGGCCGCTAACCAACGGTCGAAGGCGGCGCGCTCGGTGAAAGGGCCGTAGGGCAGGAAGTCCCATAGCAGCGGATCGCAAGCCGGGCCCTGCAAGGCGTCCCACAGGTCATCGCCATGGCGGGCGGTGTCGAGCTTTTCCAGGCGAATGAAACGCCCTTCGATGGGCTCGGCCTGGGGCGTTGTGGCAGGTTTCCAATTCAATGCGTCAGTCATGATCGGCCTACAGTCCTTTGCGAAATTGGATGAAGCCCGGCCGCTCGGCAACCTGCTCGTACAGGCTGATGGCGGTGGCGTTGGTTTCGTGGGTCAGCCAGTGCACCTTGCTGCAACCGGCGGCCTTGGCCGTGGTGTAGACGTGTTCGATCAACTGCCGGCCGATGCCCAGGCCGCGCTGTGTGCTGTCGACGTAAAGGTCCTGCAAGTAGCAGGAATTCGCGATGCTCCAGTTGGAACGATGGTAGATGAAGTTGACCATCCCCACTGGCTTGCCATCGACCCAGGCCAGGGTCGAATGGGTGGGCTCGTTCGGGTCGAGCAGGCGCTGCCAGGTGCTGAGGCTGACTTCATCAGCCAGCTCGGTCTGGTAGAAGCGCAGGTAGGCCTGCCACAGGGCAAGCCAGGCGGCGTGGTCTTGGGCGCTGACAGGGCGCAGGGTAACGCTGGGCATGGGGCTTTCCTTCAGAGCTGGCGCATCTGCGCCGCGAGTTGGTTATCCAGGTAATCAGTGCTGTTGCTCAGGCTTTCGCGCACGCCGGCGATGTCTTGCGCCGAGCGGTTCTGGCTGAGCTTGCGCGCGCCCTGCAGGCGGGCGATAGGTAGGCGGATGCCGACGATGGCGCGGAGCATGCCGTCGAGGTAGTCGCTGGGCGCGTCGGCCACTTTCCACGGCTCGCTGCGGCCTTTTTCGTGGCGATCGGTCAGGCGGCTGACGATGTTAAGCAGGGGCGCTGCCTCGTGGATCACTTCCACCGGGCCGTACGCATGCACGGCGAGGTAGTTCCAGGTGGGCACCACTTTGGGGTTCTCGGCCTTGCTGGGGTAGTAGGCGGGGCTGACGTAGGCGTCGGCGCCGGGGAATACCAGCAGCGCTTCGCCGCCTTGCTCCAGGTCCTGCCATTGGCGGTTGGCGCGTGCCAGGTGAGCGTAGACGGTGCCGAACTCACCCTCGTCGGTATCGACCAACACAGGCAGGTGTGTGGCCAGCAAGCCGTGTTCGCCCTGGCTGACCAGCACGGCCAGGCGGGTATCGAGCATGTGCTGGTGCAAGCGCTCGCGATCGTGTTCCTGGTGCGGTTTGCTGTTGTACATGCGCAGGTTCCTTGTCGAATGGCTCCATCCTAGGCAGGCTATTGGTCCAGGGTAAGATCCATTTACAACTGTTTTGATAGGTCCAATGCCATGACCGAACGTCCTTTCGTATTGCCTTTCGACCCGGCAGGGCTCGTCCTTGACCGCCGTCGCGGTCTCAGCCAACAGCTGTATCAGGCCTTGCGTGCGCGGGTGCTGGATGGGCGGCTGGGCAGTGGCACGCGATTACCGGCCACCCGTGACCTGGCGACCATGCTGGCGCTGTCGCGCAACAGCGTGGTGCGTGCCTACGATCAGTTGTATGCCGAGGGCTACATCGAAAGCCGGGTGGGCGATGGCACCTATGTGAGCCGGCTGGAAAAACTATCCACACAACTGTCCACAGGGTTATCCCAGGGTTTATCAACAGGGTTATCCACAATTTCGTCAGATGGTACTGATGATTTATCCAGTAACACGCTTTCCAGTGAGCCTTTGGAGCGTCTGAAAAGTAACCACTTGCCGCTGCCCAGAACGGGCGCACCGCGCGCTTTTCGCGTCGGTATTCCAGCCTTCGACCTGTTCCCGTTTGGCGTGTGGGCCAAGCTGCAAGCGGGTTTCTGGCGTAACCCGGACCGGGCGCAACTGGGCTACGGTGACCCGGCCGGCGAGCGCACGCTGCGCGAATTGATCGCGGCTTACCTGCGCCGTTCGCGCGGCCTGTCTTGCACGGCTGAACAAATAGTGATCACCAGTGGTGCACAGCAGGCCATCAGCCTTTGTGCACAGTTGTTGTTGCAACCGGGCGACGGCGTGGCTGTGGAAAACCCTGGCTACCGAGCCGCCGGGCATACCTTCGCCGTGGCTGGGAGCAAGGTGACGGGCATACCGGTGGACGAGGAGGGTATGGATTGCGCGCGGCTGGAACAGGTGCAGGATTGCCGGCTGGCCTACGTCACACCCGCCCACCAGTACCCGACCGGGGTGACCATGAGCTTGGCCCGGCGCCTGGCGTTGCTGGCCTGGGCCGAGCGCAGCGATGGCTGGATCATCGAGGATGACTACGACGGCGAGTACCGCTACAGCGGCGCGCCATTGGCCCCGCTGGCGGCGCTGGATCGTCATGGGCGGGTGCTGTACGTCGGCACTTTCGGCAAGATCGCCTTCCCGGCACTGCGCCTCGGCTACCTGGTACTGCCGGCAAGGCTGGTGCAGGCATTCAGCCAAGGCAGGGCGCTGGCGATGCGGCATTCTGAGGTCAGCACGCAGTGTGTGATGGCCGAGTTCATGGCACAGGGGCACTTCCAGCGGCATATCCGACGCATGCGCAGGGCAGCGTTGAGCCGGCGCAATGTGCTGAAGGCCGGATGGCCTGCGGATGTTCCGGGGCTGGGTGGCATGCCGGAAGTCGCCGCCGGCCTGCACGTGAAGGTCGATGTGGATAACGTTGCGCGAGAGCAGGAGCTGGTGGCCAAGGCTGAAGCGGTGGGCGTAGAGGTGAATCCGCTGAGCAGTTATTGGCTGGAGGGCAGCGAGGTGCCTGTGGATAAACGCGCGGGGCTGGTGCTTGGGTTTGCGGCGGTGCCGGAGGGGGAGATTGCCGAGGCCTTGATGCGGTTGCGCAAGGCCTGGCGCAGTGGATGATGCTGACGGCTTCGCGGCTAAACCCGCGAACGGAATGCCTCAGGTCCCGGACTTGATCTTGGTCCAGGCCCGTGTGCGTGCTCGTTCGGCTTCACGCGACAATGGCTTGAGCGTGTAAAGCTTGGCCATCGCTTCTGCCGTTGGATACAGGTTGGGGTTGTTGCGGATCGCCGGGTTGACCTTGTCGGTCGCATCCTTGTTCGGGTTCGGGTAGCCGACAAAGTCGCTGATCGGCGCAATCACCTCTGGGCGCAGCAGGTAGTTGATGAAGGTGTGCGCATCCTCCGAGTTGGCGGCCCCCTTCGGGATCGCCAGCATGTCGAACCAGATCGGCGCGCCTTCCTTGGGCAGGCGCATGTCCACCACCACCCCGTTCTTCGCTTCCCGGGCGCGGTTGGCCGCCTGGGAGAAACTGCCGGAGTAACCGACCGCCACGCAGATGTCGCCGTTGGCGATATCGGCCATGTACTTCGAGGAATGGAAGTAGGTGATGTGTGGGCGGATCTTCAGCAGCAGGGCTTCGGCTTGCTTGTAGTCGCCCGGTTTGTGGCTGTTCGGGTCCAGCCCCAGGTACTGCAACGCCAGCGGCAGGATCTCGGACGGCGAGTCGAGCAGCGCCACGCCGCACTGCTTGAGCTTGGCGATGTTCTGCTCCTTGAAGATCAGGTCCCAGCTGTCCACCGGCGCCTGGTCGCCGAGCACCGCCTTGACCTTGGCAGGGTTGAAGCCGATCAGCACGGTGCCGTACATGTAGGGCACAGCGAACTGGTTGCCTGGGTCGTTGGCCTCGATCAGCTTCATCAGCGCCGGGTCCAGGTGCTGCCAGTTCGGCAACTTGCTGCGCTCCAGTGGCTGGAACACGCCCGCTTCGATCTGCTTGGCGAGAAACACGTTGGACGGCACCACCACGTCATAGCCCGAGTTGCCGGTGAGCAGCTTGGCCTCCAGCGCTTCGTTGGTGTCGAAGATGTCGTAGGTCAGTTTGACGCTGCTGTCCTTCTGGAAGTCGGTCAAGGTCTGCGGGGTGATGTAGTCGAACCAGTTGTACACACGCAACGTGCGCTGTTCGGCCTGGGCCTGCAAGGCACCGGTGAACAGGGTGGCAGCGATGAACGGGGCGAGCAGACGCTTCAGTCGGATCATCACTCAGCTCCTGGCTGGGCGCACTGGAAGCCTTCCAGCACATTGACCGCGTTGATACCGATTTCTTCCACAGCGTAGCCGCCTTCCATCACGAACAGGGTCGGCTTGCCAAGTTGGGCGATGCGCTTGCCCATTTCCAGGTAGTCCGGGCTGTCCAGCTTGAACTGGGAGATCGGGTCGTCCTTGAAGGTGTCCACGCCCAGGGAGATCACCAGTACGTCGGCGTCATAATCGGCGATGCGCTGGCAGGCAGCTTCCAGGGCGGCGCTCCAGGCTGCCCAGTCGCTGCCGGCCGGCAGCGGGTAATTGATGTTGCAGCCAACGCCAGCGCCTTCACCGGTTTCGTCGGCATAACCGAGGAAAAACGGGAACTCGGCCTGCGGGTCACCGTGGATCGAGGCGAAGAACACGTCGTCGCGTGTGTAGAAGATGTCCTGGGTGCCGTTGCCGTGGTGGTAGTCGACGTCGAGGATGGCCACCTTGGCGCGGCCCTGGTCGAGGAAAGCCTGGGCGGCAATGGCAGCATTGTTCAGGTAGCAATAGCCGCCCATGACCTCGGCCGCAGCGTGGTGGCCTGGCGGACGGCACAGGGCGAAGGCCGAATGCGCGCCGTGCTGGATGGCCGCCTGGGCGGTGAGGGCAACCTGCGCGGCGCTGTAGGCAGCCTGCCAGGTACCGGCAGTGATGGGCGCGCCGGCATCGAAGCTGTAGTAACCCAACTCGCCATGCAGGCCGGTCGGCTTGACCTGGCGCAGGGTACGCGCTGGCCAGGTGAAGGGCAGCAGGTCACCGTCGTGGCCCTGTGCGGCCCAACGTGCCCAGGCGCCTTCGAAGAAGTCGAGGTAGTCGGCGCTGTGGATGCGTTGCAGCGGCGCGCGGCCGAAGTCGGTGGGGCCCTGTATGTCGCCCAGGTTGCGTTTTTTCACCTGGTCGAGCACATGGTCGGCACGCGAAGGCATTTCGAAGCAGGGCATCAGCTTGCCGTCGATCAGCTCGCAGCGGCCGTGGTGCAGGCGATGATCATCGGAATAGATCGTCAGCATTGTTGTTCTCCGGGGGTACTGGCGTTGGCCCATTCTCATGGGCCAACGCGTAAGGGAGAACGTCGCAAACGGCCAAAAGGGGATCGATGTGGCCAAGCTCGCTGGCCAGTTCGGATCAGCCGCGGAAATGGCTGGGCGCCACGCCGCTCCAGCGCTGGAACGCGTGGCGGAAGCTAGCCGTCTCGCTGAAACCCAAGGTTTCGGCAATCCGGTAGATCGGCATCTGCTCATCGGCCAGCAACTGTTTGGCGCGTTCGAAGCGCAATTCATCAAGCAGCTGTTGATAACTGCTGCCCAGTGCCTGCAGGTGCCGGCGCAGGGTTCGCGACGAGCAGTTCATTTGCCGTGCCAGGCCTTCCAGGCCCGGTGCCGCGTCGAGTTGCTGCAGCAGCAACTGGCGGATCCGCCCAAGCCACGCCTGGCGCCCGGTGAACTCCAGGTTCAGGCGCCGGCAGCGTTCGCTCATGGCCTTGTGGGTAATCGGGTCGGCCAGCGGTAGTGGTGTGTCCAGCCAGCGCCGTTCGAAGGCAAAGGCGTTGTCTTCGGCATCGAAGCCGAGCGGGCACTGGAATGCACCGGTATAGCGCGCGTGGTAAGCGGGCCGGGCATGTTCAAAGCGGGCACCGAGCAACGGTAACGGGCGGCCCAGCAGGTCGTCGCAGATGACTTTCAGCGACACCAGGCAGAACTCGGCATTGAACGCGGCCAGTGCCGGGGCGTCGCGGTACTCGTTGGCGCTGAACCAGACACGCTGGCCATCGTCGATCAGGCGCAACTGGAAGACTGTTCCCAGCAGTGCCGGGTACTGCAATGCCAGGCGCAAGGCGTCACCCAAAGTGGCACTGGAGAGCAGGGCGTAACCGAGCATCCCGTAGCACGACACATGCATGCGCCGGCCCAGTTCCAGGCCGATGTCCTGGCGTCGGGCCACCGCGTTGGCGCACACCTGCAGCTCTTGCTGAGTAGTGATGCGCGCGTCGCTATGGCCAAGGTCGGCCGGGCCTATGCCGCTGCCAGCCAGCAGCGCCGAGGCTTCGCACCCTTGTTCCTGGAACAGGTTGAGGATCAGCGAAACCGCGTTGAGGGTGGTGAGGTGGCTGTGCAGCATGCTCGGTATTCCCGTGGGGCTGGGAGGCATTATGGAGCAAGTTGTGTGCCGGGATCCTGCGGGCAAAAAAAAGGGCCCGGAGCGTGCGCTCGGGCCCTGCAAACGGTTGAGAGGTGTCTAGTCCCTCGACCTGGTGAGACAGTGTGCAGCGGTCGGGTTACGCCTTCAGCGGAACCAGACGTGGGGCGATCATGTTTTCCGGACGCAGGATGTCGTTGAGCATCGCTTCGTCCAGCAGCTTCTCTTCACGTACCAGTTCCAGTACGCCGCGGCCGGTTTCCAGGGCAACGCGGGCAATACGGGTGGCGTTTTCATAGCCGATGTACGGGTTCAGGGCGGTGACCAGGCCGATCGAGTGCTCGACCAGTTCACGGCAGCGCTGTTCGTTGGCAGTGATGCCGACGATGCAGTGCTCGCGCAGCATGTCCATGGCGCGCTGGAGCAGGCGGATCGAGTCGAAGATCTTGTAGGCGATCAGCGGTTCCATCACGTTCAGCTGCAGCTGGCCACCTTCGGCGGCGACGGTCAGGGCCAGGTCGTTGCCCATGATGGCGAAGGCGACTTGGTTGACGGCTTCCGGGATGACCGGGTTGACCTTGCCTGGCATGATCGAGCTGCCTGGCTGACGCGCTGGCAGGTTGATTTCGTTGATGCCGGTGCGTGGGCCGCTGGACAGCAGGCGCAGGTCGTTGCAGATCTTCGACAGCTTGACCGCGGTACGCTTGAGCATGCCGGAGAACAGCACGAAGGCGCCCATGTCGGAGGTGGCTTCGATCAGGTCGGCAGCCGGCACCAGCGGTTGGCCGCTGATGGTTGCCAGGCGCTGTACGGCCAGCATTTGGTAGCCCGGGTCGGCGTTGATGCCGGTACCGATGGCAGTACCGCCCAGGTTGATTTCGGTCAGCAGCTCAGGCGCCAGCGAACGCAGACGGTTGAGGTCTTCGGTCATAGTGGTGGCGAAGGCGCGGAATTCCTGGCCCAGGGTCATTGGCACGGCGTCCTGCAGCTGGGTACGGCCCATCTTCAGTACGTGGTCGAATTCCTTGCCCTTGGCCGCGAAGGCCTGGATCAGGCTGTCGAGGCTGGCCAGCAGCGCGTCGTGGCCCAGCAGCAGGCCCAGGCGGATGGCGGTCGGGTAGGCGTCGTTGGTCGATTGCGCCATGTTCACATCGTTGTTGGGGTGCAGGTACTGGTACTCACCCTTCTGGTGGCCCATGGCCTCCAGCGCGATGTTGGCGATGACTTCGTTGGCGTTCATGTTGGTGGAAGTACCAGCACCACCTTGAATCATGTCGACCACGAACTGCTCGTGGTAGTCGCCCTTGATCAGTCGTGCGCAGGCTGCGCTGATCGCGGCATGCTTGGCATCGCTCAAGTGCCCCAGCTCACGGTTGGCGTCAGCAGCTGCCTGCTTGACCATCGCCAGGCCGACTACCAGTTTCGGGTAGTGCGACAGCGGTACACCGGAGAGGTGGAAGTTGTTGGCAGCGCGCAGAGTCTGGATGCCGTAGTAGGCATCGGCAGGGACTTCAAGGGTACCAAGCAGATCTTTTTCGACGCGGAACGATGCAGCGGAGGACATGATGGATATCATCTCGAATTTGACCCGGCACATGCCGGAATGGCGCCAATCCTAGGCCTGAAGCAGATTTTGCGGCCAATGCTGTTGCACGCTAACCTATGCACAAACGGCATAGTGTTTCATGTGACGCCAATTGACATTCGAGCGTGTTCCATTTTGGTGCACGCCGGGAGAGATGCTTCGTGAACCTGGAAAGCAAATGGCTGGAAGACTTCAGTGCGCTGGCCTCCACGCGCAGTTTTTCGCAAGCGGCTGAGCGCCGATTTGTCACCCAGCCAGCCTTCAGCCGGCGCATACGCAGCCTGGAGGCAGCCCTGGGTTTGACGCTGGTGAATCGTTCCCGCACGCCGATCGAACTGACCGAGTCGGGCCAGCTTTTTCTGGTCACCGCGCGCACGGTTGTCGACCAGTTAAGCGAAGTTCTCCGCCACTTGCATCACCTCGAAGGTGGGCAGGGCGAGGTCATCCAGATCGCCGCGGCACACTCCCTGGCATCGGGCTTTTTCCCGCGTTGGGTTGCCCAGTTGCGCAACGATGGTTTGAACATCGCCACCCGTCTGGTTGCGACTAACGTCGGAGATGCGGTGCATGCATTGCGCGAGGGGGGGTGCGACCTGATGCTGGCGTTCTACGACCCTGATGCCGCACTGCAGATGGACGCCGAAATCTTCCCGTCGCTGCACATGGGCACCACTGAAATGCTCCCGGTGTGCGCTGTGGACGGCGACGGCAAACCGTTGTTCGACCTTGAAGGCGACAGCAGCGTGCCCTTGCTCGCCTACAGTGCCGGCGCGTTTCTGGGCCGTTCGGTGAACCTGCTGCTGCGCCAGCGCAACCTGCGCTATACCACTGTTTATGAAACGGCCATGGCTGACAGCCTCAAGAGCATGGCGCTGGAGGGCATGGGCATCGCTTGGGTGCCGCGCTTGTCGATGCGCGGTGAACTGGAGCGGGGCGAACTGGCGATCTGCGGCGCCAGCCAGTGGCACGTGCCGCTGGAAATCCGCCTGTACCGTTGTGCGCTGGTGCGCAAGGCCAATGTGCGCCTGCTGTGGCGCAAGCTGGAGACAGGCGCTCAGGGTGAAGGGGCCATTTGAGGCCTGAGGTGCATGACTGAAGTGGAAACCTCGCCGCCCCGCAAAAAGTTGTCCCGCGAGACAGCTTGCCTTTGATCCGCCAATGTGCATGCGGGGCTGGGCGGTTTACCCATCCGTACGCTATAATCCCGCGCCTTCGGCCAGCCTGGTCGATTCAGAATCCGTATGACAAGCCACGCCGGTCCACCTGCGTGGCTTGTTGCTTTTAGCGCGCCAGAAGGCGCTTGCAGGAGAGGCTCGACGATGAGTGCACTGGTTGGCGTGATCATGGGCTCCAAGTCCGATTGGTCCACCCTTAGCCACACCGCCGATATGCTGGAAAAACTCGGCATTCCCTACGAAGTGAAGGTGGTTTCCGCCCACCGCACCCCGGATCTGCTGTTCCAGTACGCTGAAGAAGCCGAAGGGCGTGGTATCGAGGTGATCATCGCTGGCGCCGGTGGTGCTGCGCACCTGCCAGGCATGTGCGCCGCCAAGACCCACCTGCCGGTGCTGGGCGTGCCGGTGCAGTCGTCGATGCTGTCGGGTGTCGATTCGCTGCTGTCGATCGTGCAGATGCCAGCTGGCGTACCCGTTGCCACCCTGGCCATCGGCCGTGCCGGTGCGATCAACGCCGCGCTGCTGTCGGCGAGCATCCTCGGCGCCAAGTACCCGCACTATCACGCGGCGCTCAAGCAGTTCCGCACCGAGCAGACCGACACCGTGCTGGACAATCCAGACCCACGTCAGGCTTGAGGCTGAACCCATGAAGATCGGTGTAATCGGTGGCGGCCAGCTGGGCCGCATGCTGGCCCTGGCGGGCACTCCGCTGGGCATGAACTTCGCCTTCCTCGACCCGGCGCCGGACGCCTGCGCCGCGCCCTTGGGCGAGCACCTGCGTGCCGACTACGGCGACCAGGACCACCTGCGCCAGCTGGCCGACGAAGTCGACCTGGTGACCTTCGAGTTCGAAAGCGTCCCGGCCGAGACCGTGGCCTTCCTCTCGCAGTTCGTGCCGGTCTACCCGAGTGCCGAAGCCCTGCGCATCGCCCGCGACCGCCTGTTCGAAAAGAGCATGTTCCGCGACCTGGGTATTCCGACCCCGGCCTTCGCCGACATCCTTTCGCAGGCCGACCTTGATGCCGCAGTGGCCAGCATCGGCCTGCCGGCCGTGCTCAAGACCCGTACCCTGGGTTACGACGGCAAGGGCCAGAAGGTCCTGCGCACGCCTGAAGATGTGGTCGATACCTTCGCCGAACTGGGCAGCGTGCCGTGCCTGCTGGAAGGTTTCGTGCCGTTCACCGGCGAAGTGTCGCTGGTGGCCGTGCGTGCCCGCGATGGCGAAACGCGCTTCTACCCGCTGGTGCACAACACCCACGACAGCGGCATCCTGCGCCTGTCGGTGGCCAGCCAGGCGCACCCGCTGCAATCGCTGGCCGAGGACTACGTCGGCCGCGTGCTCAAGCAGCTGGACTACGTCGGTGTGATGGCGTTCGAGTTCTTTGAAGTCGACGGTGGCCTCAAGGCCAACGAAATCGCCCCGCGTGTGCACAACTCCGGGCACTGGACCATCGAAGGCGCCGAGTGCAGCCAGTTCGAGAACCACCTGCGTGCCGTTGCCGGCCTGCCGCTGGGTTCGACCGCCAAGGTCGGCGAGAGCGCCATGCTCAACTTCATCGGTGAAGTGCCTGCGGTGGACAAGGTTGTCGCCATCGACGACTGCCACCTGCACCACTATGGCAAGGCCTTCAAGGTCGGGCGCAAGGTCGGCCACGCCACCCTGCGTTGCCAGGACATGGCCACTCTCGAGCGCAAGATTGCCGAAGTAGAGGCGCTGATCAGCAACTGATCGGGCGGCAAATCGAACTTCTGCAAGCGGCGTGCCCTCTGAACATGGCAACCAGCCAAAGCCGGTCTAGGCTTTGGCTGGCTCCATATTCACTGCAGAGGGATTGCCATGGGCATCATTGGAACCATCTTCATCGGCCTCATCGTCGGCCTGCTGGCCCGCTTCATCAAGCCGGGCGACGACAGCATGGGCTGGATCATGACCATCCTGCTGGGTATTGCCGGCTCCCTGATCGCTACCTATGGCGGCCAGGCACTGGGGATCTATCAGGCCGGGCAGGGGGCGGGCTTCTTTGGCGCGCTGGTCGGTGCCGTGGTCCTGCTGGTGATCTACGGATTCATCAAGAAACGCTGAATAGTGGTTAGAATGCCCGGCAATTCATCCGAGTTGCCGAGCATTGCCATGCGTGCCTTCTTCCTCATTCCCCTGCTTTTGGCCAGCACCCTGGCCCATGCCGAACTGCCTGAAACCGACTGGCTGGAGCTGATGCCCAAGTCGGATCAGAAAGCCCTCGAACAGATGCCCGAGATCGACCACAACTCGCCTGAGGCCATGGGTACCTTCACTGACAAGGGTGGCCTGAAACAGAGCAAGGGCCTGCCGGCGGTGATGTATTCGACCAAGACCGTCGCGGCCATGAACGGCAAGGACATCCGCCTGGGCGGTTACCCGGTGCCGCTGGAGAGCGATGCCAAGGGCAACAGCACACTGTTCTTCCTGGTGCCATACCCGGGGGCCTGCATCCACGTGCCGCCGCCGCCGCCGAACCAGTTGGTGCTGGTGCGTTACCCGAAAGGGCTGAAAATCGACGACATCTACACGCCGTTGTGGGTCAGCGGGACGTTGAAGGTAGAGAAGGTCAGCAATGACCTCGCCGATGCAGCGTATGCGCTGGATGCGGGGAAGGTGAGGGTGGTGGAGGATGCTGATCTTTGAGGTTGCCCACACCGGCCTCTTCGCGGGCTTGCCCCGCGAAGAGGCCGGTAAGTTCGCTGAATCTGCCGAATCAGAGAGCTTCGCTACTGATCGACAAGGTCAACGCAACGCTTTTACCAGGTGCCACCGTCACCACATCATCCCAGACGTTCGCCGTCTCGATGCACAGCATCCGCTGCCAACCTTCATCGGCCATGTCCGGTAGCTCCCTGGCCCGGTCGGTCCAGGGGTTCCAGATCACCGCCGAACGCGAACCCTGGCTGTTCAAGGTGATGCGCCGGTTCCAGTGTGGGTCGACGATACTCAATTGCGCAGGTGTGTTCAGGTAGATGCGGTCGGTCTCATCGGCAAACGTCAGCGCCCCCTGCTGCTGGCGCTGCTCCCAGTCAGCCAGGGTCTCGATGTAACTCAGCCCTTCAACGCCTTCGACCCGAGCCTGGCGCACATCACTGACGGCAAAATAGCTGTGCAGGGCCTGGCTGATGGTGACGGGGGTATTGCCCCTGTTGCGGCTGGTCAGGCTCAGCTCCAGCGCGTCACCCATGACCACCAGCAGCTTCAGCTCGACGTTGTGCGGCCAATCGGGCAAGTCGCCCTGGGCCGCTGGCAGTTCGAATTCGATGCGCAGTGCGCTGCCGGTTTCTTCGATGCCCAACAGCTGCCACTCACGCGTGCGGGCCAACCCATGCGCGGGGGGCTGTTCGCCACGGTACATGCTCTGTACGGCTTGAGGGTTACGCTGCAGATTTCCAAACCACGGCCAGCACACCGGCACGCCGGCGCGCACCGACTTGCCCTTGCTGAAGATCGCCTGATCGCTCAGCCACAGCAATGGCGGCTCGCCAAGGCGCTGATAGCTGAGGATCTGCGCACCCTGCTGGGCGATCAGTAGTTCGGCATGGTCGCTGCTGATGCGCCAGCAGTTGAGTTCGCCGTGTTGCTCGGTTTCGACCTTGTAGGTAGCCATTGCGCTCGTCTCATTGATTGCCTGTGGGCCTTCGACCCGGTGACGTGCAATGAGTTTACCGCGCGTGTGGCTCAGCGACGAGGCACCGAGCGGGTGCGGCCACTGCCATCGATGGCGACGAACACGAACGCGGCTTCGGTGACCTTGCGCCATTCGCTGGACAACGGGTCGTCGCTCCACACTTCGACCATCATCTGGATCGAGCTGCGGCCGATTTCCAGGGTTTGGGTATAGAAGGACAGTTGCGCGCCCACGGCCACCGGCACCAGGAAGGCCATGCGGTCGATGGCCACCGTGGCCACTCGGCCGCCCGCGACGCGGCTGGCCATTGCGGTGCCGGCCAGGTCCATCTGGGCGACCAGCCAGCCGCCAAAGATGTCACCGAAACCATTGGTTTCGCGGGGCAACGCAGTGATCTGCAAGGCCAGGTCGCCTTGCGGGATAGGGTCTTCTTGTTCGAGCTCAATCATGCGGTGGGGCCTCTGACCCGTGACGCTTTCGTTGGTGTGGCGCAAAGGCCGGGTAAACGATTCAGCTTGAAACATACTACGCCGATTTCGTTTCGCGGGACGGCCGTAGGGAAACTCTGCGAAACCGTCTGACATCAAGACCGGCGTTTTCGCACAACATCCCACATAGGCGGCAACCTTTTCCTACGAACGGCCAGTATATATAGCCAATCGCTCAGCGACGACCGCGCATTCATGAATATCTGTATGGATTTTGTATCGCTTTCAGCACGGCTAGGCAATTTGCTATCTTCGCCTGTCCGAGCAATCCAGAAGCCGCGTGCCAAGCGGCCTGCATTACCTACAAGAGAAAAACGAGCGATGACCTCCGTGCCGAGCAGTATCGAGCAGCCCTCGCGGCCGCTGACCCGCAGTGACTACAAGACCCTCTCACTGTCCGCCCTCGGCGGAGCCCTGGAGTTCTACGACTTCATCATCTTCGTGTTCTTCGCCACGGTGGTCGGCAAGCTGTTCTTCCCGCCCGACATGCCTGAGTGGCTACGCCTGATGCAGACCTTCGGCATTTTCGCCGCCGGCTATCTGGCGCGGCCTCTGGGCGGCATCATCATGGCCCACTTCGGCGACCTGCTGGGGCGCAAGAAGATGTTCACCCTGAGCATTTTCATGATGGCCCTGCCGACGCTGATCATGGGTTTGCTGCCCACGTATGCACAGATCGGCCTGTGGGCGCCGGTCCTGCTGCTGCTGATGCGCGTGATCCAGGGCGCGGCGATTGGCGGTGAGGTGCCGGGCGCCTGGGTGTTCGTCTCCGAGCATGTGCCGGCGCGCAACACCGGTTACGCCTGCGGCACCCTGACCGCCGGCCTGACCGCGGGCATTTTGCTCGGTTCGCTGGTGGCGACGCTGATCAACAGCGTCTACAGCGTGGAAGAAGTGGCTGATTACGCCTGGCGTATCCCGTTCCTGCTCGGCGGTGTGTTCGGCCTGTTCTCGGTGTACCTGCGCCGGTGGCTGCACGAAACCCCGGTATTCGCCGAGATGCAGCAGCGCAAGGCACTGGCCGAAGAGCTGCCGCTGCGCGCCGTGCTGCGTGATCACCGCGGCCCGATCATCCTGTCGATGCTGCTGACCTGGATGCTCTCGGCGGGCATCGTGGTGGTCATCCTGATGACCCCGGCGTTGCTGCAAAGCATCTACCACGTCAGCCCGACCGACTCGCTGAAGGCCAACAGCCTGGCGATCGTGCTGCTCAGCCTCGGCTGCATCGGCTCCGGCAGCCTGGCCGACCGCTTTGGTGCAGGCCGCGTGTTCGTGATCGGCAGCCTGCTGCTGCTGGTGACGTCCTGGACCTTCTACCACAGCCTGCCGACCCACCCCGAACTGCTGTTCCCGCTGTATGCCATCACCGGCCTGTGCGT
Organism: Pseudomonas sp. NPDC087185; assembly: GCF_044744955.1. Classification (NCBI taxonomy): domain Bacteria; kingdom Pseudomonadati; phylum Pseudomonadota; class Gammaproteobacteria; order Pseudomonadales; family Pseudomonadaceae; genus Pseudomonas; species Pseudomonas sp. NPDC087185. The sequence continues at coordinate 203,324 of NZ_JBIUZK010000004.1, forward strand.
GGGCGTGATCGGCGCCGTGCCTTATGTGATGGTCAAGGCGTTCCCGGCAGCGGTGCGTTTCAGCGGCCTGTCGTTCTCCTACAACGTGGCCTATGCCATCTTCGGCGGCCTGACGCCGATGGTGGTGACGGCGCTGCTGAAGGTCAGCCCGATGGCGCCTGCCTATTATGTAGCCGGCCTGTGCGCCGTCGGCCTGCTGGTCGGGCTGTACTTGCTGGCGAAAAAGCGCTGACCCTATCCGCCAACGCTCCCGCAACATCGTTAAAGGCCATCCTGGATTTCCAGTGATGGCCTTTCATCCAATTGTCACATTGGGGTCATATCGTGTTCATGCGGCCTGCAGATACTTGGGCCCGTTCCATCCAACACCCCCAATATTCCTGCTAGGAGCAAGGCATGAAACTGAAGCGTTTGATGGCGGCCCTCACCTTCGCCGCCGCTGGCGTTGCAACCGCCAATGCGGTAGCCGCTGTCGACCCAGCAATCCCGAGCTACACCAAGACCACCGGTGTTTCGGGCAACCTCTCCAGCGTCGGTTCGGACACCCTCGCCAACCTGATGACTCTGTGGGCCGAGGCCTACAAGAAGGAATATCCGAACGTAAACATCCAGATCCAGGCGGCCGGCTCCTCCACCGCGCCACCCGCGCTGACCGAAGGCACCGCCAACCTCGGCCCAATGAGCCGCAAGATGAAGGACGTCGAGCTGCAGGCCTTCGAGCAGAAGTACGGCTACAAGCCTACCGCCATCCCGGTCGCCGTCGACGCCCTGGCCGTGTTCGTGCACAAGGACAACCCGATCAAAGGCCTGACCATGGCCCAGGTCGATGCGATCTTCTCCTCGACCCGCCTGTGCGGTGCCAAGGCCGACGTGAAAACCTGGGGCGACCTGGGTGTGACCGGCGACCTGGCCAACAAGCCCGTGCAGTTGTTCGGCCGTAACTCGGTATCGGGTACCTACGGCTACTTCAAGGAAGAAGCCCTGTGCAAAGGCGACTTCAAGCCTAACGTCAATGAACAGCCTGGCTCGGCTTCGGTCGTGCAGTCGATCAGCTCCTCGCTGAACGGCATCGGCTACTCGGGTATCGGTTACAAGACCGCCAGCGTCAAGACCGTGGCCCTGGCCAAGAAAGAAGGCGGTGAGTTCGTAGAAGACAACGAAGCCAACGCCCTGAACGGCACCTACCCGCTGTCGCGCTTCCTCTACGTTTACGTCAACAAGGCCCCGAACAAGCCTCTGGCCCCGCTGGAAGCCGAGTTCGTCAAGCTGGTGCTGTCGCAAGCAGGCCAGCAGGTTGTGGTGAAGGATGGCTACATCCCGCTGCCGGCCAAAGTGGTCGACAAGACCCTGGCTGACCTGGGCCTGTCCCACGCCGGCAACGTTGCAAAGAAGTAAGTAACTGAGGAGGAGGCCGGCACTGACGCTGGCCTTTTCCACGAATACTCGGTCCGAAGCCAGGGCGCCTGGCGGCGGGCTTTTTTGCGTCAACTCACTGTCATGTTTTTGTCATACGGGACCGCTAGGGTGTGCGCATGAATGATCTGGCCAATTCCACAATGACCCCAAATTCCCCGCCCGTGCGGATTGACTTCAATACGCCCGAGTTGCAACGCAAGCGCCGCATGCGCGCGCTCAAGGATCGCCTGACCCGCTGGTATGTCCTGGTAGGCGGGCTTGCCGTGCTGGCAGCCATCACCCTGATCTTCTTCTACCTGGCCTATGTGGTCCTGCCACTGTTCCAGGGCGCCGAGCTGACCAGCAAGAAAGCCCTGGAGCCGACCTGGCTGCAGCAGGATGCCGGCAAGCCGCTGATGATCGCCCTTGAAGAGCAGAACCTGGTCGGCATGCGTGTTTCGGACAAGGGGCAGGCGCTGTTCTTCGATACCAAGACCGGTAACGAACTCAAGCGCGTCGACCTGCCGCTGCCAGCAGGTACCCAGGTCAGTTCGATCAGCACCGACCAGCCGGGTAGCCCGATGGTGGTGCTGGGCTTGTCCAACGGCAAGGCGCTGGTGTTTCACCACACCTACAAGATCACTTACCCGGACAACAAGAAAACCATCACCCCTGGCGTCGACTATCCATACGGCGAGGAGCCGTTCGTGCTTGACGACCAGGGCCGTGCGCTGGAGCACGTCAGCGTCAACGTCAATGGCGACAGCCTGGTGCTGGCCGGCTCCACCGGCGCGCACCTGCAGGTCATCGAGCTGACCCGCACTGAAAACATGATGACCGAAGAGGTCACCACCGAGCAGAACCGCATCGAGCTGCCGCAGATGACCGAGGTGGTGAAGAACATCTTCATCGACCCGCGCCAGCAGTGGCTGTACGTGATCAACGGGCGTGCCACCGCAGACGTCTTCAGCCTGCGCGACAAGAGCCTCAATGGCCGCTACAAGCTGTCCGAGAACGCCGACACCGAGATCACCGCCACGGCGCAACTGGTCGGCGGTATCTCGCTGATCATCGGTGACTCCAAAGGCGGCCTGGCCCAGTGGTTCATGGCCCGCGACCCGGACGGCGAATCGCGCTTCAAGCAGATTCGTACCTTCCAGATGGGCAAGGCGCCGGTCGTGCAGATCGATGCCGAAGAGCGCCGCAAGGGCTTCATCGCCCTGGACAGCGACGGCCAGCTCGGCGTGTTCCACAGCACCGCGCACCGCACCCTGCTGGTCGAGCCTGCTGCCGAAGGCCCCGGCATCCTGGCCCTGTCGCCACGTGCCAACCGCATCATCATCGAAGAAGGCGGCAAGCTGCTGCCACTGAGCCTGAAGAACCCGCACCCGGAAGTGTCCTTCAGTGCTCTGTGGGGCAAGGTCTGGTACGAGAACTACGACGAGCCCAAGTACGTCTGGCAATCGACCGCTTCGAACACCGACTTCGAGCCCAAGCTGAGCCTGTCGCCCCTGACCTTCGGTACCCTCAAGGCCGCGTTCTACGCGATGATCCTGGCGGCCCCGCTGGCCATTGCCGCCGCCATCTACACCGCCTATTTCATGGCCCCGGGCATGCGCCGCAAGGTCAAGCCGGTGATCGAGCTGATGGAGGCGATGCCGACGGTGATCCTCGGCTTCTTCGCCGGCCTGTTCCTGGCGCCCTACCTGGAAGGTCACCTGCCGGGCGTGTTCAGCCTGTTCCTGCTGATGCCGTTCGGCATCCTGCTGGCGGGCTTCACCTGGAGCCGCCTGCCGGAGTCACTGCGCCTGCGCGTCCCGGATGGTTGGGAGGCCGCGATCCTGATCCCGGTGATCCTGTTCACCGGCTGGTTCGCCCTGACCATGAGCCCCTACCTGGAAACCTGGTTCTTCGGCGGTGACATGCGCCTGTGGATCACCAACGACCTGGGGATCACCTACGACCAGCGCAACGCTTTGGTAGTGGGTATCGCGATGGGCTTCGCGGTCATCCCGAACATCTACTCGATCGCCGAAGACGCCGTGTTCAGCGTGCCGCGCAGCCTAACCCTGGGCTCCCTGGCCCTGGGTGCGACGCCGTGGCAGACGTTGACCCGCGTGGTCATCCTCACCGCCAGCCCGGGTATCTTCTCGGCACTGATGATCGGCATGGGCCGTGCGGTGGGTGAGACCATGATCGTGCTCATGGCCACCGGCAACACCCCGGTGATGGAGATGAACCTGTTCGAAGGCATGCGCACCCTGGCCGCCAACGTGGCGGTGGAAATGCCCGAATCCGAAGTCGGCGGCAGCCACTACCGTGTGCTGTTCCTCGCCGCACTCGTGCTGCTGATGTTCACCTTCATCATGAACACCTTGGCCGAGCTGATTCGCCAGCGTCTGCGCAAGAAATACTCGTCGCTTTGATAGAAAGGTAGAGATCCGTGAAAAAGGATTCCCTCAAAGGCTGGTTCAAGAGCGGCGCCCCAGGCGTCTGGATCAGCGGTGGCGCGGTCGCCATGGCGGTGATCATGACCGTCGGCCTGCTGGCGGTGATCGCCGTGCGCGGCCTCGGCCACTTCTGGCCGGCCGACCTGGTCCAGGCCACCTACAAAGTGCCGGGCCAGGCAGACCACATCGTCATCGGTGAAGTGGTACAGAAGGAAGAAGTCCCGCGCGCGCGCCTGAAGGGTGCTGGCTTGCCAGTGCCGGACCAAGGCCCTAAGTTCATGACCCGCGAGCTGATCAAGGTAGGTAACCGCGACCTCAACGGCAGCGACTTCACCTGGGTGGTCGGCGACTGGCTGGTCGATGAGCAGCGCCCGGCCGAGCTGATCGCCCTGGAGCGCCGCGAGTGGGGCAACTTCTACGGTTATCTGGTCAGCGTGAAGGAAGACGGCCGCGTGGTTGCCCAAGGCCCTGCTGCCTGGAACGAACTGCAAACCCGCCTCAAGCGTGCCAACCAGCTCAACGGCGAGCTGCAGCAGCTTGAGAAGAAAGACATCGGTGCCATCAACCATGGCCTGGAACGGCTGCGCCTGCAAAGCCGTAAGCTGGAGCTGGACGGCAAACTGGACGCAGCTGCCCAGGCCGACATGGACGCCGAACGTGCCGAGCTGAACAGCCGCTACAAGGCCATCGAAGACCGCCTCAGCGGCCTGCACCAGGCCTTCGCCCGCGACAGCCTGGTGGCCCGGGACGGCAACGGCCGCGAAGTGGAGATCAACCTGAGCAAGGTGGTGCACGCCATCCAGCCGAACGGCATGTCCGCGCTGACCAAGATGGGCACCTACTTCGCCAAGGTGTGGGAGTTCCTCAGCGACGACCCGCGTGAAGCGAACACCGAGGGGGGGATCTTCCCGGCCATCTTCGGTACCGTGATGATGACCCTGATCATGGCCGTGATCGTCACCCCGTTCGGCGTGCTGGCGGCCGTGTACCTGCGCGAATACGCCCGGCAAGGCCCGGTGACGCGGCTGATCCGCATCGCCGTGAACAACCTGGCGGGCGTCCCGGCCATCGTTTACGGCGTGTTCGGCCTGGGCTTCTTCGTGTATGTGCTGGGTGGCTCGATCGACCGCCTGTTCTTCCCCGAATCGCTGCCGGCGCCTACCCTGGGTACCCCGGGCCTGCTGTGGGCATCGCTGACCCTGGCGCTGCTGGCGGTGCCGGTGGTGATCGTGGCTACCGAAGAAGGCCTGGCGCGTATCCCACGCACCGTGCGTGAGGGTTCGCTGGCGCTGGGCGCGACCAAGGCCGAGACACTGTGGAAGATCGTGCTGCCAATGGCCAGCCCGGCGATGATGACCGGCATGATCCTCGCTGTGGCCCGCGCCGCCGGTGAGGTGGCGCCGCTGATGCTGGTCGGTGTGGTGAAGCTGGCGCCGTCGCTGCCGCTGGATGGCAACTACCCGTACCTGCACCTGGACCAGAAGATCATGCACCTGGGCTTCCACATCTACGACGTCGGCTTCCAGAGCCCCAACGTCGAGGCCGCGCGGCCGCTGGTTTATGCCACCGCGCTGCTGCTGGTGATGGTGATCGCCACCCTCAACCTCTCGGCGGTGTGGATCCGTAACCACCTGCGCGAGAAGTACAAGGCGCTCGACCACTGAGCCTGATGTGCAAGCGTGCCGCCCGCAGCCGGGCGGCCCTTTGAAACGAATTGATAGCGTATGGAGTTGACCATGCAGCAAGAATCCCACACCCACGGCATCGACATGTCTGCCCTGGGCCGCGACAAGCAGGGCCTGCGCCTGGCCGAAGAAACCGTGGCCATCGAAGTACCGGGCCTGAGCCTGTTCTACGGCGACAAACAAGCGTTGTTCGACGTCAGCCTGAACATCCCCAAGCAGCGCGTGACCGCTTTCATCGGCCCGTCCGGCTGCGGCAAGTCGACCCTGCTGCGCACGTTCAACCGCATGAACGACCTGGTGGACGGCTGCCGCGTGGAAGGCGCCATCAACCTGTACGGCAACAACATCTACCGCAAGGGCGAGGACGTGGCAGAGCTGCGCCGCCGCGTGGGCATGGTGTTCCAGAAGCCCAACCCGTTCCCCAAGACCATCTACGAGAACGTGGTCTATGGCCTGCGTATCCAGGGCATCAACAAGAAGCGCGTGCTCGACGAGGCCGTCGAGTGGGCACTGAAGGGCGCGGCCCTGTGGGATGAGGTCAAGGACCGCCTGCACGACTCGGCACTGGGTTTGTCCGGCGGCCAGCAGCAGCGTCTGGTGATTGCCCGTACCATCGCCGTCGAGCCTGAAGTCCTGCTGCTCGACGAACCGTGCTCGGCACTCGACCCGATCTCGACGCTGAAGGTCGAAGAGCTGATCTACGAACTGAAATCCAAGTACACCATCGTTATCGTCACCCACAACATGCAGCAGGCGGCCCGTGTTTCGGACTACACCGCGTTCATGTACATGGGCAAACTGGTCGAATTCGGTGATACCGACACCCTGTTCACCAACCCGGCGAAGAAGCAGACCGAAGACTACATCACCGGTCGCTACGGCTAGGAACCGCGCCCAGCAGGCGCGGGGGCCAGGGAACGACACGAACTACTTGAAGCTTGCAGCTTCTTCGCGGAGCGAAACGATGATCAACAAAGAAAGCCTGACGCACCACATTTCCCAGCAGTTCAACGCCGAGCTCGAAGAGGTGCGCAGCCACCTCCTGGCCATGGGCGGCCTGGTCGAGAAGCAGGTCAACGACGCGGTCACCGCGCTGATCGAGGCCGACTCGGGCCTGGCCCAGCAGGTGCGTGAAGTGGACGAGCAGATCAACCAGATGGAGCGCAACATCGACGAGGAATGCGTGCGCATCCTCGCCCGTCGCCAACCGGCGGCCTCCGACCTGCGCCTGATCATCAGCATCTCCAAGTCGGTGATCGACCTGGAACGCATCGGTGACGAGTCGACCAAGATCGCCCGCCGCGCCATCCAACTGTGCGAGGAAGGTGAGTCGCCGCGCGGTTACGTCGAGGTTCGCCACATCGGTGACCAGGTGCGCAACATGGTGCGCGACGCGCTCGACGCCTTTGCCCGCTTCGACGCCGACCTGGCGCTGTCGGTAGCCCAATACGACAAGACCATCGACCGCGAGTACAAGACCGCGCTGCGTGAGCTGGTGACCTACATGATGGAAGACCCGCGCTCGATCTCGCGGGTACTGAGCGTCATCTGGGCCCTGCGTTCGCTGGAGCGTATCGGCGACCACGCGCGCAACATCTCGGAACTGGTGATCTACCTGGTGCGCGGCACCGACGTGCGCCACATGGGCCTCAAGCGCATGAAGGCGGAAGTTCAGGGCACTGCGGTCGATGAGGCCGAAATCGCTAATGTTCCGGCTGAACCGGACGATAAATAAGATTGCTCCCGAGCATCGACGCCCGGCCTTGGCCGGGCGTTTTCGTTTGCGCCAGAGCAGTCAGCAGGCACCCGCGAACGATGCAAAGAAGTCCCGGCGTGGCCCAGTATTTGGCAAATGGCCACCAATCGGCGGTAGGCTAGTCCGGGTTCAAGAGGAGTATCGATGAGTAAAGTCAATGTGCTGGTCGTGGATGACGCGCCGTTCATCCGTGATCTGGTAAGGAAGTGCCTGCGTAATGCCTTCCCGGGCATGGTCATCGAAGACGCGGTCAACGGCCGCAAGGCCATGACCTTGTTGGCCAAGGAGGAGTTCGACCTGGTCCTGTGCGACTGGGAGATGCCGGAGATGTCCGGCCTGGAACTGCTGACCTGGTGCCGCCAGCAGCCCGAGATGAAGAACCTGCAGTTCATCATGGTGACCAGCCGTGGCGACAAGGAGAACGTGATCCAGGCCATTCAGGCCGGCGTCTCCGACTTCGTCGGCAAGCCGTTCACCAACGAACAGCTGCTGACCAAGGTGAAGAAAGCCCTGACCAAGATCGGCAAGCTGGAAAGCCTGATGGCCGGTGGCCCGGCGCGGGTCAATTCGGCATTCGCCAACGATTCGTTGAGCGCGTTGACCGGCGGCAAGCCCGAAGCGGTCAAGGTCGCAGCGCCCGCTGCTGCTGCGGCCAAACCGTTGATCAACGCACCGCAACCGCAGACGGCGGCGGCAGCTGCTGCGCAGTCCGGCCGTGGTCAAGGCCAGCTGCGCCTGTCCAGCGGCACCCAGCCTTGCGTGATCAAGGCGCTGAGCCTGAAAGAAGCGCTGCTGGTGGTGCGTCGCAGTGCTGCGTTGCCACAGGTACTCGAAGGTGCCGTACTCGATCTGGAGCAGGGCGAGAACGCGGAGGTGGCCCGCCTGAACGGTTACCTGCATGCCATCGCGGCACTGGAGCCAAAGCCGGAAAGCGACTGGTTGCAGCTGACCTTCAAGTTCGTCGACCAGGATGCGCAGAAGCTTGATTACCTGTCGCGGCTGATTGCCCGCGGCACCGCGCAGAAGCACTTCACGCCTGGCGCCTAGTTCAGCGATACACCAAACCCTATGGACGCGGGTGAGCCCGCTCCCATAGGGTCCGCGGTGGTCTTCCGACCAACTGTCATACCGCTCTCGAATCCCGCTGCTAGGCTTCGACAGAACATCACTGTCAAAAAGCCACTATCATGCCCGCCACCGCCCGCTTGCTGCTGTTGTGTGCCTTGCTTTCGGCGTCGGCGTCGAGCGTGGGCATGACCCTCTACAAGACCACCGACAATTTCGGCGTGGCCTCCTACTCCGAACGCCCAAGCCCAGGCGCCAAGGCTTTCGAACTGCGAGAGCCGATGTTCGAACGCCTGGACGGCCAGGTGCGCCTGCAGACCGAGCCGTTCCCCGGGGGCGTGCGCTTCATGGTGCGCAACGAGCTGTACGTGCCGATGCAGGTCGAGTTGCGCATCGACCGGCTGGCCAATGCCTTTGGCGGCAATGCCCCGCGCACCGTGCGGGCTGTGGTCGGGCCGCGCTCGACCAAGGTGCTCAGCTCGGTGCTGGCGGCCCCTGGCGGGCCGCTCAGGTACACCAGCAACTTCCAGTACGCCATGGGCGACCCCGGCCAGCGTTCACAGGCCTATCGTTATCCCTTCCCGTGGAAGGGTGGCCCCTTCCGCCTGAGCCAGGGGCCCAACGGCCGTTTCAGCCATTTCGGTCCCAAAGGCCGCTACGCCATGGACATTGCCATGCCGGAGGGCACGCCGATCATTGCGGCGCGGGGTGGGATGGTAGTGAAGGTCGAGAACAACCAGAGCGGGCGAGGGACCAACCCCTCCGGCAATTTCGTGCGCATTCTGCACCCTGACGGGACCATGGGTGTGTACCTGCACCTGTCGCGCGGCTCGGTGGTGGTGGCGGAGGGGCAGCAGGTGGCGTTGGGGCAGGCGCTGGCGAAGTCGGGCAATACCGGCAACAGCAGTGGGCCGCACTTGCACTTCGTGGTACAGCGCAACGTGGGGCTGGCGCTGGAGTCGATACCGTTCCAGTTCGATCGGCCGATTGGCGGGATGCCGGACTTTACGGCCGGCAACCCTTGAGGACGGTCAGTCGAGCTTGAGCACCTTGGCCAGCACGATCTTAGGCCCTTTCATCTTCTTGATGATGATGCGCAGGCCTTCGACTTCCAGCACTTCCTCTTCTTCAGGCACGCGCTTGAGGGTTTCGTAGATCAGCCCGGCCAGGGTTTCCGCCTCGATGTGGTCAAGGTCGATGCCCAGCAGGCGCTCCACCTTGAACAGCGGTGTGTCGCCACGCACCAGCAGCTTGCCCGGTTGGTAGGCCAGGATGCCGCGCTCGGTCTTGCGGTGTTCGTCCTGAATGTCGCCCACCAGCACTTCCAGCACGTCTTCCATGGTCAGGTAGCCGATTACCTTACCGTCAGCTTCCTCGACCAGCACGAAGTGCGCGCCACCCTTGCGGAACTGTTCCAGCAACTGGGACAGGGGCATGTGCCGCGAGACACGCTCCAGTGGGCGAGCCAGGTCTTCGAGGTCGACGGTTTCCGGCAGGTGCTCGAGTTCGGCCAGCTCCAGCAGCAGGTCCTTGATGTGCAGCAGCCCGGTGAATTCCTCCCGATCGGCGTCGTACAGCGGGTAGCGGCTGAACTTGTGGCGGCGCACCAGGGCGAGGATCTCCTTGAGCGGCGCATGGGCGTCGATGCTGACCATGTCCTCACGCGAGTTGGCCCAGTCGACCACTTCCAGTTCGCCCATTTCCACGGCTGAGGCCAGCACGCGCATGCCCTGGTCGCTTGGGTCCTGGCCACGGCTGGAGTGCAGGATCAGCTTGAGCTCTTCGCGGCTGTAGTGGTGCTCGTGGTGCGGGCCGGGCTCGCCCTGGCCGGCGATGCGCAGGATGGTGTTGGCGCTGGCGTTGAGCAGGTAGATGGCCGGGTACATCAGCCAGTAGAACAGGTACAGCGGCACAGCCGTCCACAGCGACAGCAGTTCGGGCTTGCGGATTGCCCACGACTTGGGCGCCAGCTCACCGACCACGATGTGCAGGTACGAGATGACGAAGAAGGCCACGAAGAACGACACGGCCTTGATCAGCTCGGGTGTGTCGACGCCGAAGTAGGCCAGCAGCGGCTCGAGCAGGTGGGCGAAGGCTGGCTCGCCGACCCAGCCCAGGCCCAGCGACGCGAGGGTGATGCCCAGCTGGCAGGCTGACAGGTAGGCGTCGAGCTGGTTGTGTACCTTGCGCAGGATGCTGCCGCGCCAGCCGTGCTGTTCGGCAATGGACTCGACGCGCGTGGAGCGCAGCTTGACCATGGCGAACTCGGCGGCAACGAAGAAGCCGTTGAGCAGCACCAGGAACAAGGCAAAAAGGATCATGCCGAAATCGGCGAAGAGCGAGGTGAGGCTGATACCAGGGGAAGGGTCCATGATGGATTTTTTACGGGGTCCGTCTTAGAAAAGGTAGAAAGAAAAGTGCCAGCGTTTGCTGGCACAGGGGATCCAATGTAGCGGCTGGGGCGGCAAAAGCAAAGTAGCCCTTGGCATCAACCCTTGTCGTTGGCCAATTGTGCCGGGGTAAAGTGACAGGTGAAGGTGCTGCCGTGCCCCGGCACGCTGCTGATTTCCAGGCGCCCGCGGTGGCGCATCAGTACATGCTTGACGATTGCCAACCCCAGCCCGGTCCCCCCGGTGTTGGAGGCGCGGCTGGAATCGACGCGGTAGAAGCGCTCGGTCAGGCGCGGCAGGTGCTTGGCATCGATGCCCACCCCCGAGTCCTGCACCGACAGGTGCGCGCCCTGTTCGTCGGCCCACCAGCGGATGCGGATGTTGCCTTGGTCCTGGGTGTACTTCACCGCGTTGAACACCAGGTTGGAAAAGGCGCTGCGCAGTTCCGACTCACTGCCCTTCAAACGCAGGCCAGGCGCGGCTTCCAGGGTGATGCGCTGGTTGCGCGGCCCGGACAGCGCCTGGGCGTCGTTCTTGATCGCGTTGAGCAGGGTGTCGACCATTACCGGTTGGTTGTCCGACGGGTAGTCGGTGGCTTCCAGCTTGGCCAGTAGCAGCAGGTCGTTGAGCAAGGTCTGCATCCGCGAACCTTGCTGGCTCATCTGCTGCAGCGCACGGCTCCAGCGCGGGTTCACGTCCTCGACGTTATCCAGCAGCGTTTCCAGGTAGCCGGTAATCACCGTCAAGGGCGTGCGCAGCTCATGCGAGACGTTGGCCACGAAGTCCTTGCGCATCTGTTCGAGCTGATGGATGCGGGTGACGTCGCGCACCAGCATCAGGTGCTCGTTGTTGCCGTAGCGGGTGAGGTGCAACTGCACGCGCAGGCGGTCATTGATCGGCGAGGGGATTTCCAGCGGTTCGGCGTAATTTTCCGACTCGAAGTATTCCTTGAAGCGCGGGTGGCGCACCAGGTTGGTGACCGGCTGGCCGCCATCCTGCGGGGTCTTGAAGCCCAACAGGGTTTCCGCGGCGCGGTTCCACCACTCCAGGTTGCCGTCGCTGTCTAGCATGATCACCGCGTCACGCAGGGCGGCGGTGGATTCCTGCACCCGGTCGATCACCGCCTGCAGGCGGCCGCGCACGCGCTGGTCGCGGCGCTGCAGGTGATAGATGCTGTCGAACACCTCGCCCCACAGGCCGTAGCCGTCGGGTGGTGCTTCGTCGGGCTGGTGGTTGCGCAGCCAGTCGTGCAGGCGCAGCAACTGTTTGAGGGTCCAACCCAGGTAAAACCCCAGGCCGATGGCCAGGCTCCAGCCGTAGTAGCCGCTGACCAGGCCGCCGATCAGGCAGACAGTGATCAGCAGCAGCAAGTGGCGAATCAGGGTCGCGTGCCAGTTCTGGTTCAATTGACGGTCCTTGTACAACAACGTGCAGCTAGACGCTTGGGTGCTCGATCAGCTCTTGGTCGAGAAGCGGTAGCCAGTGCCCCGGACGGTTTGTACCAGATTTTCGTAAGCTTCACCCAGCGCCTTGCGCAGGCGGCGGATGTGCACATCGACGGTGCGCTCCTCGACATAGACGTTGCCGCCCCAGACTTGGTCGAGCAACTGGCCGCGGGTATAGGCGCGTTCCTGGTGGGTCATGAAGAACTGCAGCAGGCGGTATTCGGTGGGGCCCATTTCGGCTGGCTTGCCGTCGATGGTCACGCGGTGGCTGATCGGGTCGAGCAGCAGGCCGCCGACTTCGATCGGTGCCTCGCTGTCGCTTGGGCCGGTGCGGCGCAGCACGGCCTTCAGGCGCGCCACCAGCTCGCGTGGCGAGAATGGCTTGGTGATGTAGTCGTCGGCACCGACTTCCAGGCCCTGGATCTTGTTGTCCTCTTCGCCCTTGGCGGTGAGCATGATGATCGGGATATCGCCGGTCAGCTCGTCGCGCTTGAGGCGGCGGGCCAGCTCGATGCCGGAGGTGCCGGGCAGCATCCAGTCGAGCAGGATCAGGTCGGGTTTGCGGTCGACGATGATCGCGTGAGCCTGCTGTGAATTCTCGGCTTCCAGGCAGTCATAGCCGGCCATTTCCAGGGCAACGGCGATCATCTCGCGAATCGGCGCTTCGTCGTCGACGATCAGAATGTTTCTGCCAACCATGCTCTCAACCTCTCCTGGAATATCGTGTCTGGCCCGCATTAGATAACGGAATTATTGCAGCTGTGTGACAGGGCGTTGGCCGTTCTGGCGACATTGCATGACTGGGCTAGGCTTCAAAAGGCCGCCGCGACGGCAACCTGAACTCATTCCACCCCGAATTTATGGTGATTCCAATGACACGACACACGCTGAGCTGGATGGCCCTTTTCGCTGCACTGGCGCTGCCCGGGGTAGCGTCTGCCCACCATGCGATGGAAAAGGACGGCATGTGGGTCGATCACAACGGCATGACGCTGTACACCTTCGACAAGGACGCTGGCGGCAAGTCGGTGTGCAATGGCGAGTGCGCTACCAACTGGCCGCCGCTGATGGTCAAGAAGGATGATGAAGCGCCCAAAGACAAATGGACGCATGTAACGCGCGATGATGGCTCGATGCAGTGGGCCTACGATGGCAAGCCGCTGTATACCTTCATCAAGGACAAGAAAGCCGGGGACAAGACCGGTGATGGCGTGAAGGATGTCTGGCATATCGCCAAGCCTTAGAACGCCAGATAACCTGTGGGAGCGGGCAAGCCCGCCCCCACAGGTTCAGCTGTAATCAGCGCAATGCGTAGTCCAGCACCACACCCATGAAAATCAGCAACCCCGCCCAGTGATTGTGCAGAAACGCCTTGAAGCACGACTCGCGGTCCAGCTTGCGCGTCGACCAGAACTCCCAGGCAAAGCACAGTGCCGCGCCCAGCAGCCCAAGGTGGAACCAGCCCCCCAGCTCGAAGCGGCTACCCGCCAGCAACAAGCAGCCCAGTGACAGCAGTTGCAGGGTCAGGATGATCACCCGATCGGCCTCGCCGAACAGGATAGCGGTCGATTTCACGCCGATTTTCAGGTCATCGTCACGGTCGACCATGGCGTAGTAGGTGTCATAGCCCACGGTCCACAGCAGGTTGGCGATGTACAGCAGCCAGGCAATGGCCGGCAGCTCGCCGCCGGCGGCGGTGAAGGCCATGGGAATACCCCAGGAATACGCCGCGCCCAGCACCACCTGCGGGTAATAGGTGTAGCGCTTCATGAACGGGTAGCAGAACGCCAGGGCCACCGCGCCGAACGACAGCCACACGGTCTGGCTGTTGGTGCACAGCACCAGCAGGAAGCTCACCGCCACCAGGAGGGCGAACAACGCCAGCGCCTCGCGCGGCTTGACCCGGCCACTGGCCAACGGGCGGTCAGCGGTGCGTTTGACGTGGCCATCGACCTTGCGGTCGGCGAAATCGTTGATGCAGCAACCCGCGGCGCGCATCAGCACCACGCCCAGGCCGAAGATCAGCACGTTGGCGAAGGTCGGCGAGCCGTGCCCGGCAATCCACACGGCTGACAAGGTCGGCCACAGCAGCAGGTAGATGCCGATCGGCCGGTCCATGCGGCTGAGCTGGACGAAGTCCCAGGCGCGCGGGTGCACACGGTTAAGCGACTTGAGCAGTTGCAGGTACATCAGCGGTTGTCCTCCTTGGCCGCGTGCCACAAGGCCGGCAGGAACACTTCGGCCACCAGCAGGTCGAGGCCGTCGCGCTCGAAGCGCGAACGCCGGCCCCATAAGCCCTCATGAGCCGCTTCGCCAGGCAGCCAGGCCTGTGGGTAAGTGCACACTTCGAGGGGGTGGCGGATGAACGCCTGGTCGCAGAACAGCAATTCGCCCAGCGAACGGCTACCCAGGCTTTCCAAGTCCAGGCCACCGCGTTCCAGCGCGGCGCGGCTGGCCACGCTGCGGGCGAACACCCACGGCTGGCCATGGCCACGCAGGTACACTTCGCGCACCCAGCCTTCGGCGCCCGGCGCGATGCCCAGGGCCAGGCATTCGTCATCACGCAGCGGCTGCCAGCCCTCGAACAGAGGGGTGACGCTGAAGTGATCGTGGGACAGGCGGGTCAGGCGGCGAGTCAGGGAACCTTCGTCGAACAGCCAGTCGAGAGTAGGCTGGTCGATAGGGGTCGCCAGCTGTGAATACGGCAGCCACGCGACAGCGGCTGCTTGCGGGGATTCGTACGACACGTCGGTATGCTTTGTTACAGCCAGAGAGGCGGCGAGCTTAGCATCATTGCCCCACTGCTTGCATAATGCCCGCGAAAGGGCGGTAAGCCCCAATAACAAAGCCCGGCCTGTAACGAGGAACCCGAACCGATGAAGAAGTGGCAATGTATTGTGTGTGGCCTGATCTATGACGAAGCCGAAGGCTGGCCGGACGATGGCATCGAGCCGGGCACCCGCTGGGAAGATGTGCCGCAAGACTGGCTGTGCCCCGACTGCGGCGTTGGCAAGAGTGACTTCGAAATGATCGCCATCGGCTGATCGCAACACCGTTCAAACAAGAGGAATGCACGACATGACGTCCCCCGTGGTCATCATCGGTACTGGCCTTGCCGGCTATAACCTGGCCCGCGAATTTCGCAAGCTCGATGGCGAGACGCCGCTGCTGCTGATTACCGCTGACGACGGCCGCTCCTATTCCAAACCCATGCTCTCCACCGGCTTCGCCAAACAGAAGGACGCCGACGGCCTGTGCATGGCTGAGCCGGGCGCCATGGCCGCGCAGCTGAAGGCCGAAATCCGCACGCATACCCGCATCAGCGGCATCGACCCGGGGCACAAGCGCCTGTGGGTCGGTGAGGAGGCGGTGGAGTACCGCGACCTGGTACTGGCCTGGGGCGCGCAGACCGTGCAGGTGCCGGTCGAAGGCGACGGTGCCGACCGTGTGTTCCCGATCAACGACCTGGAAGACTACGCGCGGTTCCGTGCCGCGGCGGCAGGCAAGCAACGGGTATTGATCCTTGGCGCCGGGTTGATCGGCTGCGAGTTCGCCAACGACATGAGCCTGGGCGGCTTCCAGGTCGAGGTGGTGGCACCGTGCGAACAGGTCATGCCGACCCTGCTGCACCCCGCCGCAGCGGCGGCCGTGCAGGCCGGGCTGCAAGGCCTGGGTGTGCGCTTTCACCTGGGCCCGGTGCTGACGCGCCTGGACTCGGTAGGCGAAGGGTTGGAGGCGCACCTGTCCGATGGCAGCGTCATCGCCTGTGACCTGGTGGTGTCGGCCATCGGCCTGCGCCCGCGCACTGACCTGGCTGCCGCCGCCGGCCTGCAAACCAATCGCGGCGTGGTCGTGGACCGCCAACTGCGCACCTCGCACGGCAATATCTTCGCGTTGGGCGATTGCGCCGAGGTCGAAGGCATCAACCTGCTTTACGTGATGCCGCTGATGGCGTGCGCGCGTGCCCTGGCCCAGACACTGGCCGGCAACCCCACCCACGTCAGCTATGGCCCGATGCCCATCACCGTGAAAACGCCGGCTTGCCCATTGGTGGTGTCGCCACCGCCCCAAGGCCGTGAAGGTAACTGGCAGGTAGAAGGGCAGGGCAGTGACCTGAAAGTGCTCTGCCACGCTGCCGACGGCCAGTTGTTGGGCTACGCCCTGACCGGCAGCGCAGTGATGGAAAAACTGGCGTTGAATCGGCAGCTCCCTGCGCTCATGGCATAAACAGAGGGCGTTCTGTCGGATTTACCCTGCTGTTGCCCGCACAATGGCCGTGCAGATACTGGCGCGGCCCCGATGAGCGTGCCATTCTCACTTCCGTCTGCCGCAGTTTAGAGCCTGCGGTGCCTTGAACGCTGCTGTCATGGCAGCACGGCAATAACAACAAGAAATCCCGTCAAAGAGGCTTCACTATGCGTAAACCAGAACTCGCCGCCGTCATCGCCGAAAAGGCCGATCTGACCAAGGAAAAGGCCAATCTTGTGCTGAACGCGATTCTCGACAGCATTACCGGTGCCCTGGACAAGGACACTGTCACCCTGGTCGGTTTCGGCACCTTTGAAAAACGCCATCGTGGTGCCCGCACCGGTAAAAATCCACAGACCGGTGAGCCGGTGAAGATCAAGGCCAGCAACACGGTTGCCTTCAAGCCAGGCAAGAACCTGCGCGACAGCGTCAACGTGCCCGCCAAGCCGGCCAAGAAGGGCAAGTGATCGACGCCTGAAACCCCTCAGCCTCTGTCCGAGCGGGCGCCTAAGGGCGCCCGCTGTGCTTTCTGCAGGTAACGTGCAGCGAAATTGCATAAATAGTTCAAGAAAAGGCTAAACTGCGCGCTTCAGTCATATTTCATTCGAGGCGCGTTGATGAAGTTTCGCTTTCTTCTCTGGGCCATGGGGCTGTTGATGGCCAGGGCCAGCCGCAACAACCCGGCTTTCCAGCAGCAGCTGAAAGACAAAGACCTGGTGTTCCAGATGCAGACCCTGGACGGCAAGGTTGCCCGGCACTTTACTGTCAGCGGCGAGCGCATCAGCAGCAAGGGTGGCAGCCACCCTCAGCCGGCCTTTGCCATTGCCTTCAAAGACGCCGCTTACGGTTTCGCCACGATGCAGGCGAGCAACAAGCAGCTGGCGTTCATGCAGGGCATTCAGGACAAGAGCATCCAGATCAAGGGTAATCCGGCGCTGGTGATGTGGTTCCAGGGGCTGATGAAGTACCTGAAACCCAAAAAGAAGAAAGGCTGATAGATCTCTGAAGCTGACACCTGACCTGTGGGAGCGGCTTTACCCGCGAATGCGGCAGTGAATCCACCGAGGCATTCGCGGGTGAACCCGCTCCCACAGGGCAGGGGGTTCAGTGAGGTGCGTTGAACTGCGAAGCCAGCTCGCGCAGCAGGCTTTCGGCCTCCAATACTTTGTTCACCACCTCTTCGGCCTTCTCGCGGGTAATCCCCAAACGCTCCAGCAACTCGTCAGGGATCGCTTCCTGCGGCCCCGAACCGATGCCGCGCGAACGCAGCAGGCGTGTCGCCAGGCACACCAGGTTGGGGTAGGCCGCGTACTTGCCGTCATACGCCGGGTCATGCTGGAAGCGCAGCGCGGTCTGCAGCTCTTCCGGCATGTCCCACAGGTTCATCAGCCAGGCACCGATCTGCTCGCGGCTGATGCCCAGCAGGTGCTGTTCGACATAGGTGTGGCACAGGTGCGGGTTGACCTCCAGATGGCGGCAGATCAACGAGAAGTGCGGCGGGAACACGTGCGCCAGCAGCAGGTAACCGAAGTTGTGCAGCAGCCCGGCCAGGTAGGTCAGGCCAGCCTCGGGGCGCTCCGCACGCGGCATGGCGCGGGTGAGGCCTTCGATGATCGCGGCGGTGTAGATCGATTGCTGCCAGTACGGCGTGGCCTGCTGCGGCTGGTCCTTGGGCAGGCTCAGGGTCTTGCCCAGCGCCAGTCCCAGGGCCAGGTTGATCACCAGGTCGAAGCCCAGCACGCGGACGATGGCATCTTCCACCGAACGGATCTTGCCGGGTGAGGCGTAGTAGGGCGAGGCGGCCCAGCTGACTACCTGTGCGGCGAGTGCCGGGTCGGTTTCGACCACGCCGGTGATGTCATCGATACTGGCGTTCGGGTCGACCCGCAGCTTGATGATCTTCTGCGCGGTGTCGGCCAGCGGAGGGATTTCGATGGTTTCTTCCAGGCGCTTCTGAATGCGCCGGGCAGTGAACGCCTGGACTGCCTGGGTGATCTCTTTGGAGTCGTCATCCGGGCGGTCGAGGTTGGGGCGGATTTCCCGGACCGGTTGGCCGAAGCTGCCAGCGCTGGCCTTTTTCAGCATGCGCTTGAAGTCTTCCTGCACGATTTCCAGCAACAGCCCGGCTTCGCCCGACTGGATCAGCAGCCGTTCGGCTTCGAGCAACTTGCCTTCATACAGGCAGGGCGAGCTGGTCAGGGCCGGGATGGCCGGCAGTGCCTTGAGCTGGTGCTTGTCGAGCATCTGCTTCAGGCGTGCCACCGGCACGGCCTTGAGCTTGCGGCCGGTCAGCTCTTCCAGGCGGTTGAGGTCGAGCAGTTTGCTCTGCGGGAACAGCACCATCAATGCGCCGATCTCGTCGTCGAGCAGGATCGCCTGCACCCGCGAGGCGGCTGGCAGTTGCGGGTGCTCTGGCACCTCGCGGTAGGCTACGCCCAGTTTTTCGAGCAACAGCCGGATGACAGACGGTGCGCGTGGGGTTGCGGTGTCCAGGGCAGCTTCAGTCATGGTCCGTATCCACTGATTCTTTTAAACGCGAAGTATAACCAGTCTGGTCGCAAAGCTGGATCCATTCTGGTACTGGCGTCACACTTGGCCATATTGCTGGCCGTGGCGCAGCCAACGATCGAGTAGCGGGCTGACATGTTCCGGCCAGCGGGCGATCAACGCCTGGGCGGCATCGCGCACGGCTGGCAACAGGTCGGCATCACGCATGAGGTCGGCGACCTTGAATTGCAGCAGGCCGGTCTGGCGGGTGCCAAGCATCTCACCAGGGCCGCGCAGCTCAAGGTCCTTTTCGGCGATGATGAAGCCGTCGTTGGTTTCACGCATGATCCCCAGGCGTTCGCGGCCGATTTGCGACAAAGGCGGATGATACAGCAGCACGCAGTGGCTCACCGCGCTGCCCCGGCCAACCCGGCCGCGCAGCTGGTGCAACTGGGCCAGGCCCAGGCGCTCGGGGTTTTCGATGATCATCAGGCTGGCATTGGGCACGTCCACACCCACCTCGATCACCGTGGTGGCAACCAGCAGTTGCAGGTTGCCTTGCTTGAACTCGGCCATCACCGCAGCCTTTTCCGCAGGCTTCATGCGCCCGTGGATCAGGCCCACGCGCAACTCGCCCAAGGCGCTGCCAAGCTCTTCATAGGTGCTTTCGGCGGCCTGGCAGGTGAGCTCTTCGGATTCCTCGATCAGGGTACACACCCAGTAGGCCTGGCGCCCCTCGGCACACGCTGCGCGCACCCGCTCGACCACTTCGAAGCGGCGGCTGTCGACCACCAGCACGGTGTTCACCGGCGTACGCCCTGGCGGCAGTTCGTCGAGCACCGAGGTGTCGAGGTCGGCGTAGGCGCTCATGGCCAGGGTCCGCGGGATTGGCGTGGCGGTCATGATCAGCTGGTGCGGGCACAGTTCGCCGGCGACACCCTTCTTGCGCAGGGCCAGGCGTTGCTGCACGCCGAAACGGTGCTGCTCGTCGATGATCGCCAGGGCCAGGTGCTTGAACTGCACTTCGTCCTGGAACAGTGCGTGGGTGCCGACCACCATCGGTGCGCCGTTGGCGATCTGCTCCAGGGCGCTGGCGCGGGCCTTGCCCTTGAGCTTGCCGGCCAGCCAGGCGACTTCCAGGCCCAGCGGTTCGAGCCAGCGCTTGAAGGTGATGTAGTGCTGCTCGGCGAGGATCTCGGTGGGTGCCATCAGGGCGACCTGGTACCCGGCTTCCAGCGCCTGCAGCGCGGCCAGGGCGGCTACCACGGTCTTGCCGGCACCGACATCGCCTTGTACCAGGCGCAGCATCGGCTCGTGCTGGCTGAGGTCGTAGGCGATCTCATTGGCCACACGCTGTTGGGCGCCGGTCGGCTTGAAGCCCAGGTTGGCCAGGTATTGCGCCTGCAGGCGCTGGGCCTTGGGCAAAACGGGGGCGCGCAGACTGCGCAGGCTCTCACGCAGGCGCTGCTGCGACAGCTGGTGAGTCAGCAGCTCTTCGAACGCCAGGCGATGCTGGGCCCAGTGCTGCCCCTCGGCCAGTTCATCGAGGTCGGCATCGGCCGGCGGGTTGTGCAGGTAGCGGATAGCGTCGTCCAGCGGCGCCAGGTGATAGTCCCGAGCCAGTTCGTCCGGCAGCCAGTCCGGCAGGCTGCGCGGGCCAAGCATGCCCAGGCTCTGCTGGCAGAGCAGGCGCAGGCGCTGCTGGGTGAGGCCTTCGGTGGACGGGTAGATTGGCGTCAGGGTCTGCTCGACCGGGGGCGGCGGCTCGTCGCCATTCAGCGCGCGGTACTCCGGGTGGTAGATTTCCAGGCCCGACGCGCCAGGGCGAGCTTCGCCGTAGCAGCGCAGGTGGGTGCCGCGCTTGAGGCCTTCCTTCTGCGCATTGCTGAAATGGTAGAAGCGCAGGCTGAGCACGCCGCTGCCATCACCCAGGCGGACCACCAGGCTGCGCCGCTTGCCCATGGTCACATCGGCGCCACTGACCACCCCTTCGATCACTGCATCCTGGCCTGGGCGCAAGGCGCCGATGGGCACCACGCGGGTGCGGTCCTGGTAGCGCAGGGGCAGGTGGAACAGCACGTCCTGCAGGTTTTCCAGGCCGACCTTGGCGAGTTTTTCCGCCATGGCTTCGCCGACGCCCTTGAGCGCGGTGACCGAGACCTTCGACAACTCAGTCATGACTCAGGCCGGTTGTTCCACAGCGGGCTTGGCGACCGAACAGAGACGGATCGAGTCGGCAAGGATCTCGATAGCCTTCGGCCGCGGGAAGCTGGCGCGCCAGGCGATGGCGACGGTACGGAACGGTGCCGGCGCGGTAAGCGGACGCACTTCGATGACCCCCGGCGCGTAATGGTGGCTGTGCACCGCCGACAGCGGCAGGATCGACACGCCAAGGCCCGAGGCGACCATGTGGCGAATAGTTTCCAATGAGCTGGACTCGACCGTGGTGTGCTTGGCACCTTCGCCGCCTTTGTTCAGCGTCGGGCAGGCTTCCAGGACCTGGTCACGGAAGCAGTGGCCCTCGCCGAGCAACAGCAGGCTCTTGTCGTTGAGCATGGCGGTGTCGATGGTCTTCTTCGCCGTCCACGGGTGGTCGGCGGGCATCAGGGCACAGAATGGCTCATCGTACAGCGGCAGGGTCAGCACGTCGGCTTCGTTGAACGGCAGGGCGATGATCACCGCGTCCAGTTCGCCGTTGCGCAGTTTTTCGCGCAGCACGTGGGTGAAGTTTTCTTCGATGTACAGCGGCATCTGCGGCGCCACGCGGTGCAGCTGCGGGATCAGGTGCGGGAACAGGTAAGGGCCGACGGTATAGATGGCGCCGACCTTGAGCGGGGCGGTCAGCTGGTTTTTGCCTGCCTGGGCCAGCTCGCGGATACCCTGGGCCTGCTCCAGCACCTTCTGCGCCTGGGCCACGATGCTTTCGCCGACCGGGGTCAGGCGCACCGCGCTCTTGCTGCGCTCGAAGATCAGCACGCCAAGCTCGTCCTCAAGCTTCTTCACACCGACGGACAGGGTCGGCTGGCTGACGTGGCAACGCTCGGCGGCGTGGCCGAAGTGCTGCTCCTGGGCGAGGGTGACGATGTAGCGTAATTCTGTGAGGGTCATAACGTGCGTCCATGAAGTTGCGAGCCCAGCATAGCGGCTGCAATCGATAGACGCACGTTATCAGACTTGCCTATTTGTGACAGAAACAAAAGTATCAGCGACGGTCCAGCGAGTAGACGAACGGTGCCACTACTTCGATCGTGCCATTGTTCAGCAACTCCGCTGGCGGCTTGGGTACGGTACCGGCCCGGCGGATCATTTCCAGGGTTGCCCGGTCCAGTGCTGCGCTACCGGAACCGCCGGCCATCGAGTACGAAACCACCTTGCCTTCGGCGTCGACCACGAAACGCAGGCGGTTGATGCCCTGCAGGCCGCGACGGCGCGCGTCTTCCGGGTAGCGCTTGTACTTCGCCAGGTGGCGCAGCAGGTCGCTTTGCCAGGTCGGCAACGCTTGGCTGTTGGAGGCGATGCTCGGTGCCGGTGCCGCCGACTTCTGCGGTGGCGTGTTGCTTGGCGGCGTATCGACCACTTGTTCCTTGGCCGGTGGCTCATCCTTCGGCGGCTCAGGCTTCTTCTCAGGCTTTGGCGGTTGAGGCTTGGGCTTCGGCTTGGGCGGCTTGGCGATGGCGATCTTCGGTTTCGGCGCCTCGACCAGCTTGGGCAGCGGCGGTTCTTCAACCTCTGCCGGCGGCTGTGGGGCAGCCTTGGGTGGTGGCGGCGGTGCGGGCTCGGGCAGCGGTGCCAACTCGACCATCATGGCTGCCGGGGGCAGCTCGATGGCCTGGGGCACCGACCAGTTGAGCGTCAGCAGCACAGCGACCACGTGCACGCCCAGCACGATCGCCAGGCTGCCGCCGTAGCGCGCCATGTTTGAGCGCGTTTTCGTCATTTCTTGGCTGCCGTCTCGAGACCTACCAGACCGACCTTGAGGTAGCCGGCCGCGCGCATGTTGTTCATTACTTCCATCAGGTCACCGTAATCCACGCCTTTGTCGGCCTGGAAGAAGATGGTGGTTTCCTTGTCACCCTTGGTCTTGGCGTCGAGCATCGGGCCAAGGCGGTCGGGGGCAGGTACCTGATCGTCGCCGACGTACAGCTTCTGGTCGGCCTTGACGCTGACGAACACCGGTTTTTCGGGCCGGGGCGCCGGTTTGGCGGTCGAGGCCGGCAGGTCGACCTTGATGTCGACGGTGGCCAGAGGCGCGGCAACCATGAAGATGATGAGCAGTACCAGCATCACGTCGATGAACGGCGTGACGTTGATTTCGTGGTTTTCGGCGAGGTCGTCGCCACCTTCGTTGAGATGCAGGCCCATGGCTTACCCCACTTTCACCATGTGCGGGGCGGCGCGCTCGCTGCCCTGGTGGTCGAGGTCACGGCTGACCAGCAGCAGGACCTGCGCCGATGCGTCGGACACCTGTGCCTTGTAACCGGCGATGGAGCGGGCGAAGACGTTGTAGATGACCACGGCCGGGATTGCCGCGACCAGGCCCAGGGCGGTGGCCAGCAAGGCTTCGGCGATACCTGGAGCAACGACAGCCAGGTTGGTGGTCTGGGTCTTGGCGATGCCGATGAAGCTGTTCATGATGCCCCACACGGTACCGAACAGGCCGACGAACGGCGCGGTGGAACCGATGGTGGCGAGAACGCCGGTGCCGTTGCTCATGTTGCGGCCGCTGGCGTGCACCAGGCGCTCCAGGCGGAAGCTCACGCGCTCCTTGATGCCTTCTTTTTCGCGGGCGTTGGCCGACAGGCGCATCTCTTCGAGGGCATCGTGCACCAGGGTGTGGGCCAGGGTGCCTTCCTTGTTGGAGACATCGCTGGCTTCTTTAAGGCTCGCGGACTTTTTCAGCTGGGCGATCTCGCCACGCAGGCGACGCTTGGCGCCCATCAGCTCGAAGCCTTTGGCGATCCAGATGGTCCAAGTGATGATGGAGGCGATGGCCAGGCCGATCATGACGATCTTCACAACGATGTCGGCGTTCTTGTACATGCCCCATGGCGACAGGTCGTGCGCCATGCCCAGCGAGGTGTCTTCGACCAGCGCTTCGACGCTTGGGTCTGCAGCTGCAGGTGCGTCAACCGGCGTGGCGACTTGACCGCCGGCGGCAGGTGCCTGGCCTTCCGCGGCCGGGGCAGCCGGGGCGGTTGCCGCAGCGGGGGTACTGGCGTTGGCGGTCGGCTCATCGGCCATGGCCACCGGGGCCAGCACCAGGCTGAACATCAGCGCGGCGATGGCGCGCCAGGCACGCGACGGGGTTGGCGAAGCGGAAGGTTGAGTACGTGTCATGCTGGCCGGACCTGATGAAGAAAAAGTGAATGTTCTCCAAGGCCTCGAGATAGGCCGAGAACAGATAGGGGTGCCATTATTGCAAGTAATTCTTGTTAACAAAAGTAATCTTGTTGCTTTTTTCGCCTGTGGCCTAGCCGACTATCGTGTAATCCGGCTAGCCTGAACCTTTGGTCTAGGGAGTTTTGTGATGTCAGACCTTTGCGCAATGATCGTGGGTTGTGGCGATGTCGGCGGCCGACTGGCCCGCCAGCTGCTGGCCCGTGGCTGGCAAGTCAGCGGCCTGCGCCGCTCGGTCGAACAGCTTCCGCGAGGGGTTTTGCCGGTCGCTGCCGACCTCGCCGACCCTGCCATGCCGCATGCCTGGCCGCAGCGCGCGCCGGATTACCTGGTGTACTGCGTAGCCGCCAGCCAACATGATGAGGCTGGTTACCAGTCTGCTTACGTCGAGGGTTTGCGTCATGTGCTGGCGTGGCTGGCCAAGCGTGGCCAGCACCCACGACGCTTGTTGTTCGTATCGAGCAGCAGCGTGTTTGCGCAAAAAGATGGGCAGTGGGTCGATGAGGCAGCGCCTACCGAACCGGAAGGCTATTCGGGGCGTGTCATGCTCCAAGCCGAACGCTTGGCGCTAGCCAGCGGTATGCCTGCCAGCGTGGTGCGCTTGACCGGCATTTATGGGCCGGGGCGTGAGTGGCTGCTCAGCCAGGTACGCCAAGGCTACCGGGTGGCCGAAGAGCCGCCGCTGTACGGCAACCGTATTCATGCCGAGGATGCTGCAAGCCTGCTGGCTTTCCTGCTACAAGCCGACGCCGACGGCGTGGCGCTGGACGATTGCTATATCGGTGTGGATGACGACCCGGCGCCGCTGGCCGATGTGGTGGCCTGGCTGCGGGCGTATATGGGCGTTACCGGATGGTCCGATGAGCAGCGGGTGCGCCGCACCGGCAGCAAGCGCTGCAGCAATGCCCGGGTGCGGGCATTGGGCTGGGTGCCGCAGTATGCTAGTTACAAAGAAGGGTACGCGGCCATCCTGAAAGGCGAAGGCTGAAACCTGCTGTGTGCCTGCTGGCGCTATTGCCGGCAAATTGGCTCCCACTCTGGGCAGTGTCAGGCCTCAGGCCCGCACTGTAACTGTGGGAGCCGACTTGCCGGCGATGAGGCCTGTGAAGTCAGGCGGGGCTTGAGTCAGTCCTTCTCCAGCACCCACTGTCGAGCACCGGCTGCCAGTTCAGGCATCTCATCCGGCTGCGCACGGTTCACCGCCTGGAAAATCTCCAGCTTGTCGTCGTCGCGCTTGAAGATGAACGGCGCGCCGCGCTGGTTGCGCTCCAGCCACAGGCTGTCGTTGCTGCCGCCCATGCTGGCGCAGTCGCCCGCCAGGCACAGGGCATAGCGGTCCGGGCCGGGCAGGCCGGTCACGCCGCCGTTGTCGGCGAAACGCACCACGCTACCTTTGCCTTCCCCTTCGACGATCTTCCACTCACCACCCAGGTACGCCTGGTACAGCGCCTTTTCGAAGCTGCCGCCCAGCGGCGTATTGCCTGGCTGCTTGCTGCGCACGAAGGTCTGCTCGGTACCGGAAGCGTCGCTGGCTTTCAGGGCGTTGCCATCCAGCGCCAGCAATTCGGTCTGGCCACCCTGGAAGCTGGCCTGCCATTGCTTGTCGCTGGCGCTCAATTGGCCATCAGCGGCCTCGAAACCATTGCTGTAGCTGGCCCGCTGGTTGGCCACGTCGAGTTTCCACTCGAACACCGGGCCGTGTTCGTTCAGGGCTTGGCGCAGGCTGCCACCTTTGACGGCGGCGTTGATGGCGTCCTGGTTGATCCAGGTGCCGTTGAAATCTTCAGGTTTGTGGCTGGCGCAGCCGCTCAGAAGCAGGGCTGCCAGCGCGAGAGGCAGTGCTTGACGCATGGTGGGGTAACCTTGAACAGGAGGGTGACGGGCAGGGCGCCCGTCACCTGCGGCATCACTCGATGACCAGGATGGCGTCCATTTCGACCTGGGCGCCTTTCGGCAGCGCGGCAACGCCAATGGCGGCGCGGGCTGGGTACGGCTGCTCGAAGTAGCGGCCCATCACCTCGTTGACCTTGGCGAAGTGGCTCAGGTCGGTGAGGAAGATGTTCAGCTTGACGATGTCCTTGAACGAACCGCCAGCGGCTTCGGCAACCGATTTGAGGTTCTCGAACACCTGCACGGTCTGGGCTTCGAAGCCTTCGACCAGCTCCATGGTCTTCGGGTCCAGCGGGATCTGGCCCGACATGTACACGGTGTTGCCGGCCTTGATCGCCTGAGAGTAGGTGCCGATAGCGGCAGGGGCCTTGTCGCTGTTGATGACGGTCTTGCTCATGATGACTCCTTGCGGTTGGCGGACTACGTACGCATGCGGGTGATGCGGACCACGCCGGTCAGCGTACGCAGCTTCTTGATCACACGAGCCAGGTGCACGCGGTCGTGCACGCTGACCACCAGTTGGACAACGCTGATGCGGCCGTCGCGTTCATCCATGCTGATCTTCTCGATATTGCCGTCGGCGGCGTTGACGCTGCTGGCCAGCAGGGCGATCAGGCCACGCTGGTGTTCCAGCTCGACACGCAACTCGACATTGAATTCGCCGGTGATGTCCTTGGCCCACGAGAGCTGCACGCATTTCTCGGGGTTGTGGCGGATTTCACTGATGTTGCGGCAGTTCTCCAGGTGCACGACCATGCCCTTGCCCGCCGACAGGTGGCCGACGATCGGGTCGCCCGGGATCGGCGTGCAGCACTTGGCGTAGCTGAGTACCAGGCCTTCGGTACCGCGGATCGCCAGCGGGCCTTCCGGCGCCGGCAGCTGTTCGCCTTCGGCCGACAGCAGGCGACGGGCGACCACATAGGCCATGCGGTTGCCCAGGCCGATGTCTTCGAGCAGGTCTTCGATCAGCTCCAGGCGGTATTCGGCGAGGATCGCGTTGATGCGTTCCTGGGGGATCTTCTCCAGGCTGCTGTCGAAGCCGGTCAGCACCTTGTTCAGCAGACGCTCGCCAAGGCTGATCGACTCGGAGCGACGCTGCTGCTTGAGGGCGTGACGGATGTGCGTGCGCGCCTTGCCGGTGACCACGAAGTTGAGCCAGGCCGGGTTCGGCCGTGCGCCCGGGGCGCTGACGATCTCGACCGTCGAGCCGCTCTGCAGCGGCTCGGACAGCGGCGCCAGGCGGCGGTTGATGCGGCAGGCGATGCAGCTGTTGCCGACATCGGTGTGCACCGCGTAGGCAAAGTCGACGGCGGTGGAGCCTTTGGGCAGCTCCATGATCCGGCCTTTGGGCGTGAACACGTAGACCTCGTCCGGGAACAGGTCGATCTTCACGCTCTCGATGAATTCCAGCGAGTTGCCGGCACGCTGCTGCAGTTCGAGGATGCCCTTGACCCACTGGCGTGCACGGGCGTGGCTGCCTTTGGGCTGCTCATCGTCGTTGGACTTGTACAGCCAGTGCGCAGCGATGCCGTTGTTGGCCATCTCTTCCATCTCGCGGGTGCGGATCTGGATTTCGATGGGCACGCCATGCATGCCGAACAGGGTAGTGTGCAGCGACTGGTAGCCGTTGGCCTTGGGGATCGCGATGTAATCCTTGAAGCGCCCGGGCAGCGGCTTGTACAGGTTGTGCACGGCGCCGAGCACGCGGTAGCAGGTGTCGACCTTGTCGACGATGATGCGGAACGCGTACACGTCCATGATCTCGGTGAAGGCGCGGCGCTTGCCGCGCATCTTCTTGTAGATGCCATAGAGGTGTTTCTGCCGGCCGCTGACCTCGCCCTGGATGCCGTCGGCGGCCAGGCAGTTGGCCAGCGAGTGCTCGATCTTGGCGACGATCTCTTTGCGGTTGCCGCGTGCGCTCTTGACCGCCCGGTGGATCAGCGACGAGCGCATCGGGTGCATGGCCTTGAAGCCGAGGTCTTCGAATTCCACGCGCACGGTGTGCATGCCCAGGCGGTTGGCGATGGGCGCGTAGATTTCGAGGGTTTCCTTGGCGATGCGCCGGCGTTTTTCGCCAGACAGCACTTCCAGGGTGCGCATGTTGTGCAGGCGGTCAGCCAGCTTGACCAGGATCACGCGGATATCGCGAGCCATGGCCATGGCCATTTTCTGGAAGTTCTCGGCTTGCGCCTCGGCCTTGGTCTCGAAGTTCATCTGGGTCAGCTTGCTGACCCCATCGACCAGCTCGGCCACCGTCTCGCCAAACTGCTGGCTGAGGGCTTCCTTGGCAATGCCGGTGTCTTCGATCACGTCGTGCAGCATGGCGGCCATCAAGCTTTGATGGTCCATGTGCATGTCGGCGAGGATGCTGGCAACGGCCAGTGGATGGGTCACGTAGGGCTCGCCGCTGCGGCGGCGTTGCCCGTCGTGTGCCTGTTCGGCGTAGAAATAGGCCCGGCGAACCAGGTTGACCTGTTCGGGGCCCAAGTAGGTCGACAGCCGTTCGGCTAAGGCTTCTATGCCCGGCATGGTTTCACCTCTTGCCGAGGAAGAGGGCCTTGTGCCGCGCGACGTCGACCAGGCATGGCTTAGACAGCCTCGTTGGACTCGTCCTCGAACGCGGCGAAGACCGGATCCTCGGTGACGATCTCTTCAGCAGCGATGAATTCGTTGGTGACGATGCCTTCGGCGATTTCGCGCAGGGCAACGACGGTCGGTTTGTCGTTTTCCCACGCTACGCGCGGCTCTTTGCCGCCGGTAGCCAGCTGACGGGCGCGCTTGGTCGAGAGCATGACCAGCTCAAAACGGTTATCCACGTGTTCCAGGCAGTCTTCAACAGTTACGCGGGCCATGGTCTTCCTCAGTAGCAAATGCGATGGGCGTGCAGCCCAATATGGGCAGGCGGACTCGATAGTTTAAAAAATCACCAGCCAATAGGGAAGCGATGTTTTGCCGAGTGGTTGCCTGATACGCCTGCGCCGCACCCTGTGGCAGCGGGCTTGCCCGCGAAAGCGCCGGAACAGACATGTCCCTCTTGTATCTCACAACATCGCGCCACGCAACCGTGGGGTCAGTTCCTCGAACAAAGTTTGCACCGAACGCAGCGCCCGACAGTCCGGCCGGGTCAGCAGCCACAATTGGGTATCACACCCCGCCAGCGGCCCGCTCAGCGCATCGACGCCGGGCAGGGCGTGGACCATGTAGTCGGGCAGCGCCGCCACACCCAGCCCGGTGCTTACCAGCTGCGCAATGGTCGACATGCTGCTGCACTGGTAACGCGGGCTCAGCCCGGGGTATTGCTGGTTGCGCCAGACCACCGTGGGGTGGTCCTGCATCGAGTCGTCGGGGGCGATCCACGGCACGCTGTTGTGCCTCTCGGCCAGGCGTTCGCGCCACTGCGGTTGGCCGCAAATCACGTAGGAGGTGGAGCCCAGGCAGCGCCCGACCAGGTGCTCCGGCGGGGTGTTGGTCAGCCGCAGGGCGATGTCGGCATCGCGCCGGCTGAGGTTGGCGAAGGTGTTGGAGGTGCCCATTTCCAGCGACAGCGCCGGGTAGTTGGGCATGAACTCGGCCAGCGCCGGCAGCAGCAAGCTGTGCATCACCGCCTCGGTACATGTCAGGCGCACGGTGCCGCTGACCACCTGCTCGCCACTGGTCATGGCGATGCGCGCGGCATCCAGCGCCTGCTCGGCGCGCTCGGCCTGTTCGGCCAGGGCCTGGGCGGTGTCGGTCGGCAGGTAGCCTTTGCGGCTCTTGACGAACAGCGCGGTGCCGAGCGCCGATTCCAGCCGGCGAATGGATCGAAACACGGTCGAAACGTCGACCTTGAGCAACTCGGCGGCCTTGGCCAGCGAGCGACCGCGCTCCAGGGCCAGGACCAGGGAGAGGTCGGCGTGGGTAATCTGATATTGCATTGGTGCACGCTCTGCTTGCCGAAATGCCAATGTCTGTTGCGTTGAGGCCATTTTATAGTGGAACCGCCCCTGGGAATCAATGCGCCTGGTCGGGCAACCAATCCCCACGATGGGAAAGTGAAAAAAACAACAGCTGCAACCATCGTCGCCCGTGAGGCGCCAGCCGTATCCCCACATCGCCGCAGCAAATCAAAGGATGTACACCATGACGTCGGTCACCCCGTGCGCCAGTTCTTCCAGCGAGATGAAAGACTTCCTCCAGGCCCATCCGGACACCCAGTACGTCGATCTGCTGATCTCCGACATGAACGGCGTGGTACGCGGCAAGCGCATCGAGCGGGCCAGCCTGCACAAGGTGTACGAGAAGGGGATCAACCTGCCGGCTTCGTTGTTCGCCCTGGACATCAACGGCTCTACCGTTGAAAGCACAGGCCTTGGCCTGGACATCGGCGATGCCGACCGCATCTGCTACCCGATCCCAGGCTCGCTGTGCAACGAACCCTGGCAGAAACGCCCCACCGCCCAGCTGCTGATGACCATGCACGAGATCGAAGGCGAGCCGTTCTTCGCCGACCCGCGCGAGGTGCTGCGCCAGGTGGTGAGCAAGTTCGACGACCTGGGCCTGGATATTTGCGCCGCGTTCGAGCTGGAGTTCTACCTGATCGATCAGGACAACCTCAACGGCCGCCCACAGCCGCCGCGCTCGCCGATCTCGGGCAAGCGCCCGCAGTCGACCCAGGTTTATCTCATCGACGACCTCGACGAATATGCCGACTGCCTGCAAGACATGCTGGAAGCGGCCAAGGAGCAGGGCCTGCCCGCCGATGCCATCGTCAAGGAAAGCGCCCCGGCGCAGTTCGAAGTCAACCTGCACCACGTGGCCGACCCGCTGAAGGCCTGCGACTACGCGATCCTGCTCAAGCGCCTGATCAAGAACGTCGCCTACGACCATGAAATGGACACCACCTTCATGGCCAAGCCCTACCCGGGCCAGGCGGGTAACGGCCTGCACGTGCACATCTCGTTGCTGGACAAGAAAACCGGCAAGAACATCTTTGCCCATGAAGACCCGCTGCAAAGCGACGCCCTGCGCCATGCCATTGGCGGTGTGCTGGAAACCATGCCGGCGTCGATGGCCTTCCTGTGCCCGAACATCAACTCCTATCGCCGCTTTGGCGCGCAGTTCTATGTGCCGAACGCGCCGAGCTGGGGCCTGGACAACCGCACCGTGGCCGTTCGCGTGCCCACCGACAGCAGCGAAAACGTGCGCATCGAGCACCGCGTCGCCGGCGCCGACGCCAACCCGTACCTGATGCTCGCGGCGATCCTGGCCGGCATCCACCACGGCCTGACCGGCAAGGTCGAGCCGGGCGCACCGATTGAAGGCAACTCGTACGAGCAGCTGGAACAGAGCCTGCCGAACAACCTGCGTGATGCCCTGCGCGCGCTGGATGACAGCGAAGTGCTCAACCAATACATCAGCCCGGACTACATCGACATCTTCGTGGCCTGCAAGGAAAGCGAGCTGGCCGAGTTCGAAGTGTCGATCTCCGACCTTGAGTACAACTGGTACCTGCACACGGTGTAAGCCCATGAGCGCAAATGCGGTCCCCTTGATCGGTGTCAGCGCCTGCCGCCAGCAGGTGGGGAAGAACTCGTCGCACACGGTGGGCGACAAGTATGTCGAGGCGGCCGGCTTTGCCGGGTTGCCGCTGATCCTGCCGGCCCGCGATGGTGGCAGCGACACGCAAGCGCTGCTGGCCCGGCTCGACGGCATTCTTTTTACCGGCTCACCTTCAAATGTCGAGCCGCATCATTACAATGGCGCCCCCAGCGCGGAAGGCACCCGGCACGACCTTGCACGTGACCGCCTGACCCTGCCGCTGCTGCAGGCGGCGATTGCCGCCGGTGTACCGGTATTCTGCATTTGTCGTGGTTTCCAGGAGCTGAACGTAGCCCTTGGCGGCACCCTGCACCAGCGTGTGCAGGAACTGCCGGGCTACCTGGACCATCGAGAACCTGAAGATGCACCCCTGGAGGTGCAATACGGCCCTCGTCACCCCGTCGGCATTGCGCCTGGCGGGGTGTTCGAGCGCCTGGGCCTGGCTGCGCAGTTCGACGTCAACTCGCTGCACAGCCAGGGCATCGACCGCCTGGCTCCGGGCCTGCGTGTCGAGGCACGGGCCCCGGATGGCCTGATCGAAGCGGTGTCGATGCCTGATGCGCCGGGCTTTGTGCTCGGCGTGCAGTGGCACCCGGAATGGCGTTTTGCCGAAAACCCGGTCTCCCGCCGCCTGTTCCAGGCGTTCCGCGAGGCCTGCATTGCCCATGCTGCACGGTAGGGTTTTACCCGAAGGTCTTGGATGACCGACACCGATTCGCAAGCTTTCAATGAGTGAAAGCGCCTTGTTCGCAAGGCCTGTGACAACAATTCCAATAGTTACGGCAAATACTCATGAGCAATTACACAGAAGCCGGTCGCCCACCCGATGCGGCCGACTCGGGCAGCACTCAGCGCAGCAAAGGCCTGGCCAAGGGCCGTCTCGGCCTGCTGGCCAGCGTGGTGCTGGGCATTTCCACGATCGCCCCGGTCTACACCCTGACCGGCGCCCTTGGCCCTACCGTGCGGGAGGTCGGCGCCCACCTTCCCGCCGTGTTCATCGTTGGCTTCCTGCCTATGCTGCTGGTCGCCCTGGGCTACCGCGAGCTGAACGCAGCGGAGCCTGACAGCGGCACTTCCTTTACCTGGTCGGCCCGCGCCTTCGGCCCGATGATCGGCTGGATCGGTGGCTGGGGGCTGGTCGTCGCGACCACCATCGTATTGTCCAACCTGGCAGGCGTCGCCGTCGATTTCTTCTATCTGTTCCTTGGCCAGATCACCGGCAACCCTGAGCTGGCAGCCCTGGCGGATAACCTGCTGATCAACATCACCACCTGCTGCGTGTTCATCGCCATGGCGGTGTGGATCTGTTGCCGCGGCATGGCCACCACGATGACGGTGCAATATGGCCTGGTGGCGCTGCAGCTGCTGGTGCTGATCGGCTTTGCCTTCGCTGCCTTCGGCGAGACCACCGCGCCGCCGCCGCTGGCATTCGACTTCGCCTGGTTCAACCCGTTTGGCGTCGAGTCGTTCTCGGCGTTCGCCGCGGGCCTGTCGCTGTCGATCTTCATCTTCTGGGGTTGGGACGTGTGCCTGACCGTCAGTGAAGAATCGATCGGCAGCGACGAGGTGCCTGGCAAGGCGGCGACCTGGACGGTGCTGCTGATTCTGGGCCTGTACCTGCTTACCGCCATCGCCACCCTGCAATTCGCCGGGATCAGCGAGCACGGCCTGGGCCTGAACAACCCGCGTATCCAGGAGAACGTCTTCGCTCACCTGGCCGGGCCGGTCATGGGGCCGCTGGCGATCCTGATGTCCATCGCAGTGTTGGCCAGCACCGCCGCGTCGCTGCAGTCGACCTTCGTCTCGCCGGCGCGCACCCTGCTGGCCATGGGTTATTACGGTGCGGTGCCAGAGCGCTTTGCCAAGGTTTGCCCGCGCTCGCAAACCCCGCGCTACGCGACCATCTGCGCCGGCATTGCCGCAGGCCTGTTCTACGTGACCATGCGTACCCTGAGCGAAAATGTGCTAGCCGATACCATCACCGCGCTGGGCATGATGATCTGCTTCTACTATTCGCTGACCGCCTTTGCCTGCGTCTGGTACTTCCGCCACAGCCTGTTCTCCAGCCTGCGCCACTTCTTCATGCGCGGCCTGTGCCCGCTGGTGGGTGGGGTGATCCTGTCGGTGATTTTCGTGCGCACCGCCATCGACAGCGCCTCGCCGGAATTCGGCAGTGGCTCGCATGTGGCCGGGCTTGGGTTGGTGTTCGTGATTGCGGCGATCATCTCGGCACTGGGGATCGTGCTGATGATGCTTTCGCGGATGCGTGCGCCGGCTTATTTCCTGGGGGCTACCCTGCGACAGCAGGCGACCCTGCAGTTGCAGGAATAAACGAAAGGGGCTGCAAAGCAGCCCCTTTCGGTCTATCAGGAAAGCAGTTCTTTCAGCAGCGCCCCGTGACGCTGCTGCTGTTTCTTCAGCAGCAGCCGGTTGGCGACAAACACCGCCTTCAACTCCTCCAGCGCCACGTCGAAGTCATCGTTGATGATGACGTAGTCGTACTCGTCGTAGTGCACCATCTCGCTGACCGCTTCCTTCATGCGCCCGTCGATGATCGCTTCGCTGTCCTGGCCGCGGCCGTCCAGGCGATGGCGCAGGGCTTCCTGGCTTGGCGGCAGGATGAATACCGACAGGGCCTCAGGCATCAGCTTGCGTACCTGCTGGGCGCCTTGCCAGTCGATTTCGAGAATCAGGTCGAAGCCTTGGTCGAGGGTCTGCTGCAGCGCACTGCGCGAGGTGCCATAGAAGTTGCCGAACACTTCGGCATGCTCCAGGAAGTCACCCTGGTCGATCAATGCCTTGAATTCTTCGTGAACGACGAAGTGGTAGTTCACCCCGTGCTGCTCACCCGGGCGCATGGCGCGGGTGGTGTGCGAGACCGAGACGCGGATTTGCTGGTCGTCCGTGGTCAGGGCCGTTACCAGGCTGGTTTTTCCGGCACCCGAAGGAGCCGAAACGATGTAGAGAGTGCCGCTGCTGTGATTCATGGTCGGGGTGGCCTTACTCGATGTTCTGTACTTGTTCACGCATCTGTTCGATTAGCACCTTCAGGTTGACCGCCGCTTGCGTGCTACGCGGGTCGAAGGCCTTGGAGCCCAGGGTGTTGGCCTCGCGGTTGAGCTCCTGCATCAAAAAGTCCAGGCGCCGCCCGGCGGCGCCGCCGGACTTGAGCACCCGGCGCACTTCGGTGACGTGGGTGCTGAGGCGGTCGAGTTCCTCTGCAACGTCACTCTTTTGCGCCAACAGCACCATCTCCTGTTCCAGGCGCTGCGGGTCGAGCTCGGCCTTGAGGTCGCCGAAGCGGTCGATGATCTTCTGCCGCTGCGCCGCCAGCATCTGCGGCACCAGGGCGCGCAGGGTGGTGACCTCGGTGGAAATGTTGTCCAGGCGCTCGTTGATCAGCCGGGCCAGCTCCTGGCCTTCACGCTGGCGCCCGGCCTTGAGTTCGGCCAGGGCTTCGTCGAACAGTGCCAAGGCCTCGGCATTGAGTGCCTGCGGGTCGCTGGCATCGGCCACCAGTACGCCCGGCCAGGACAGCACCTCCAGTGGGTTGAGTGGTGCTGGCTGCTTGATCAGGCCAGCCACTTCTTCGGCGGCGGCGACCAGCTGCGCAGCGCGCTCACGGTCAACCTTGAGCGGTTTGCCATTGCTGTCTTCGTGCAGGCGCAGGGTGCATTCGACCTTGCCACGTGACAGGCCTTGGCGCAGGCCTTCACGCACCGCGCCTTCGAGGTCGCGCAGGGCGTCGTGCAGGCGCAGGTGGGGTTCAAGGTAGCGGTGGTTGACCGAGCGCAGTTCCCAGGCCAGGGTGCCTTGGCTGCCGGCGCGCTCGACACGAGCAAAAGCGGTCATGCTGTGCACCATGGGGAGTACCTCGCGTAGATGAAGTGAACGGGGTCAGCCTTTCGGCTGCAAGGCGCAGGATTGTAGCGCAGTGGCGCCTCGGCGCCCAATCCGGCCATGTTACAGAGCCGCCATCGGGCAATGGGAAAAGGCGACAGGCTGTCCGCGACGCGACAATAAGCATGTCCTCGCCGGGCAGCGGGCTCTATAATGCTGGGCAGATTCAAAGTCCCAGTACAGGTATCCCAGATGAAACGTCCAAGTGGTCGCGCCGCCGATCAGCTCCGCTCGATCCGCATCACCCGCAACTACACCAAGCACGCCGAAGGGTCGGTACTGGTCGAGTTCGGTGACACCAAGGTCATCTGCACGGTCAGCGTTGAAAACGGCGTGCCGCGCTTCCTCAAAGGCCAGGGCCAAGGCTGGCTGACCGCCGAGTACGGCATGCTGCCGCGTTCCACTGGCGAGCGTAACCAGCGCGAAGCCAGCCGTGGCAAGCAGGGTGGCCGCACCCTGGAAATCCAGCGCCTGATTGGCCGCTCGCTGCGCGCCGCGCTGGACATGAGCAAGCTGGGTGACGTCACCCTGTACATCGACTGCGACGTGATCCAGGCCGACGGCGGCACACGCACTGCGTCGATCACCGGTGCCATGGTCGCGCTGGTCGATGCCCTGGCGGTGATCAAGAAGCGCGGCGGCCTGAAGGCCGGCAACCCGCTCAAGCACATGATCGCCGCCGTGTCGGTGGGCATGTATCAGGGCGAGGCAGTCCTCGATCTGGACTATGCGGAAGACTCCAAGGCCGAGACCGACCTGAACGTGGTCATGACCAGCGCCGGTGGTTTCATCGAAGTGCAGGGCACCGCCGAAGGTGCACCGTTCCAGCCTGAAGACTTCAACGCCATGCTGGCGCTGGCGCAAAAAGGCATGAACGAGATTTTCGAACTGCAGCAGGCCGCACTGGCCGACTGACTGTTTCTGCAGGCACAAAAAAGCCGACAGTGATGTCGGCTTTTTTGTGCCTGAGCAGTACTCAGATGGTCAACGTCCAGTCGTAGTCGACGATCAGCGGCGCGTGTTGCGAGAAGCGCGGCTGACGTGGCAGGCGGGCGTTGCGCACGAAACGGCGCAGGCCCGGGGTCAGGATCTGGTAGTCAAACCGGTAGCCCAGGTTGAGCATCTCGGCCTGCTCGTTGTCCGGCCACCAGCTGTACTGGTCACCTTCGCGGCTGACTTCGCGCAGGGCATCGACATAGCCCATTTCGCCGGTGATCGCGTCCATCCAGGCACGCTCGGGCGCCAGGAAGCCAGGC
Organism: Pseudomonas sp. NPDC087185; assembly: GCF_044744955.1. NCBI lineage: Bacteria > Pseudomonadati > Pseudomonadota > Gammaproteobacteria > Pseudomonadales > Pseudomonadaceae > Pseudomonas > Pseudomonas sp. NPDC087185. Next base: position 240,265 of record NZ_JBIUZK010000004.1, read on the forward strand.
GACTGCTGGCTGTCGCGCCAGTTCTTGATGTCGAGCTTCTGCTGCGCCACGTAGAACGAGCCGCAGTAGATGTACTCGCGGCGCTTGCGGCGCTGCTTGTCCAGGTACTTGGCGAAGTCGTCCATCAACTTGAACTTCTGGTTCAAGTCTTCGTCGCCGTTCATGCCCGAAGGCAGCAGCAGGCTGGCAATACTGACTTTGTCGAAATCTGCTTGCAGATAACGCCCGTAGCGGTCGGCTGTCTCGAAGCCCAGGCCGGTGATGACTGCCTTGGGCTGCATGCGCGAGTACAGTGCCACGCCACCTTGGGCGGGTACCTCCGCGTCGCAGGCATAAAGGAAATAGCCATCGAGCTGGAAAGCTGGGTCGTCGAGTTCAAAGGCCGAGGCGCGGGTATCCTGAAGGCAGATGACGTCGGCATTCTGGGCTTGTAACCAGCTGAGCAATCCACGCTCGGCCGCAGCCTGAATGCCATTTACGTTCACACTGATGATCCGCATAAATGGCCCCAAAAATCTCGTGCGTGTATGATACCCGAGCTCAACCCATTTAGCTAAATCCGTGGTGTCCGGGACTTTCCATGCAGCCGTATCAGCGCGACTTTATCCGTTTTGCCATCGATCGCGGTGTTCTGCGCTTCGGTGAATTCACCCTGAAATCAGGGCGTACCAGCCCATACTTCTTCAATGCCGGCCTGTTCAACACAGGTTCCGCCCTGGCTGAGCTGGGGCGTTGCTACGCGGCGGCCATCGTCGACAGCAAGATCCCATTCGACGTGCTGTTTGGCCCGGCCTACAAGGGCATCCCCCTGGCGGCGACCACCGCCGTGGCCCTGGCCGATCAGCATCAGCTCGATGTGCCCTGGTGCTTCAACCGCAAAGAAGCCAAGGATCACGGCGAAGGCGGCAGCCTGGTCGGCGCGCCGCTGGCCGGTGACGTGCTGATCATCGACGACGTGATCACAGCCGGTACCGCTATCCGCGAAGTCATGCAGATCATCAATGCCCAGCAGGCCAAGGCGGCGGGCGTGCTGATCGCACTGAACCGCGAAGAGCGCGGTAATGGCGAGCTGTCGGCGATCCAGGAAGTGGAACGCGACTTTGGTATTCCGGTCGTCAGCATCGTTTCGCTGACCCAGGTGCTGGAGTTCCTGGCCGATGACCCGCAGCTCAAGCAGCACCTGCCTGCTGTCGAGGCGTATCGGGCGCAGTACGGGATCTGATTCCGGCCTGGCAATGAAAAAGGCGACCTTCAGTGAAGGTCGCCTTTTTTGTGTCGCCTCCGGTCGTACTCAGTCGGTGCCGTACTTCGGCGAACGCGGCCCGTAGAGGATGCCGCCGTTGGGGTAGGGCGACAGCAGGCGCGCGCTGGTGATGCCGGCGATAGGGTAGCCGGCATCATCCTGAACGCTGCTGATGATCTGGTTGATCGCTGCCGCGACCAGCATGCCGATCAAGCCGCCCTGGTTCTGCTGGTTCTCCTGGCTGGAGGCGGTGGCGCTGCCTGTCCACAGGGTGGTACCGGTCTTCAGGTCGACCAGCTTGGCGTTGGCGGTGACGATGGTCGCGCTGCTCAGCACCATGTAGCGGGTGCCATAGTCTGAGACGGTCACGTACAGGCCGGCATCGGCGCCGAAAATCTCGTGCAGCTTGGTGGTCGGCAGCTGATGGATGTCGGCGGGGGTGGTCATGCCGTTCTGGCGGAAGGTTTCGTCCACCAGTGCCACGGGCATCACGTAGTAGCCGGCTTCCGCCAGCGGATAGGTGACTTGCGACAGCATGCTGTAGGTGGCCTTGACGTCCGGCGACTCGTTAAGCGGCGGCAGGATCAGGATCGACTTGGGGCGGGCCTGCTTGTAGGCCGAGTAGTCGATGGTCTTGCGCTCGGCGCAGCCAGCGAACAAGGCCAGCACGCAGGCGCCGACCAGCAATTGGGTGAGGCGCTTGATCATGGCTTGGCCCCCTTGCTGGCGTTGCTCAACAGGAAGTCCATGTAGGCCGCCGATTCCGGGAACAGCGCTTTCTCGGTGCGGAACTGCTGAACCATCTGGTCATCCTTGCCCAGGCTGGAGTAGAGCAGGCCAAGCTGTGCGTGATAGCCAGGCGGCACGGCGCCGTTCTTGGCCTTGATCTTCTCCAGGTCGCGCTCCAGGGCGGTGACCTGCTCTTCTTTCGAGTCGCCTTTGAGGTAGCCGTAAACCTGTGGTTGGTAGCTTTCCCACTGGTACAGCGGCTTGGGCGCATTGCAGCCGGCCAGCAGGATGCTGCCCAGCACGAGGCCAGCGCAGGCGCGCTTGGCCGGGAGGGTAATGCTCATGGTTGGAGTCCTTCCTGGAAAAGCCGGTTACTGGGCCTTGGGGTTCCACTGGCCGTTTTCGACTGCGCCCACCAGCTTGTTCACGGCTTCGCGCATGGCCAGGTCGAGGACCTTGCCGTTGAGCGTCGAGTCGTAGCTGGCGGTGCCGCCAAAACCGATGATCTCGCGGTTGGAGAGTGCGTATTCACCCGCTCCCTGGCTTGAGTAGACCACTTCGGAGGTGCTGATATTGACGATGTTCAGCGCCACCTTGGCGTAGGCGATCTGGGTCTTGCCGCGGCCGAGAATGCCGAACAGCTGGTGATCACCGACTTCCTTGCGGCCGAACTCGGTAACGTCACCGGTCACCACGAAGTCTGCGCCTTTCAGGCGTTGCGCCTGGCCCTTGATCGCCGCTTCCTGCTGGATCTCGCTCATGTTGTCGCGATCGAGCACGTTGAAGCGGTTGGTCTGCTGCAGGTGGGTGATCAGGATGGTCTTGGCCTGGCCGCCCAGACGGTCGACGCCGTCCGAAAAGATACCGCGCATGTAGCTCGAGCGGTTGTCGAACTTGCCGACGGCAATCGGTGCGCGCACGCCGCTGTAGGGGCGGTTGACGCTTTCGACCTGCTGCACGGCAACAGCGGTGGATGTTTCGGTGGCGCAGCCGGCGATGGACCCGACAGCCAGGGCGGCTGCCAGCACGAGTCCTTGTGATGCGTATTTCACGCGTGTTCTCCAGGTAAGTAGTGGCTATTTGCAAGTAGGTTGCATTTTGCCACGTTGTCTCGGCTGCGCGTGCGCAATCTTGATGGTTGAACATGAAGATTGTCGGCCGTGAGCTACCTGTTGGGTGCATTCATTCGAACGCAAAGCGGGGCAAGCCCACCCCCACGCCTGTTTCAAAGGCACGAGTGTGGGGCTTGCCCCGCAGGTGTTGCGGTGAAATCAGTGACGCTTGCGGTTGCTGATCAGGGTGCCCACGCCACTGTCTGTGAAGATCTCCAGCAGCACCGCATTCGGTACGCGGCCGTCGATGATGTGCGAGGTCGTCACGCCACCCTGAACCGCATCCAGCGCGCACTTGATCTTCGGCAGCATGCCGCCGTAGATGGTGCCGTCGGCGATCAGCTCGTTGACCTGCTCGGTGGTCAGGCCGGTCAGTACCTGGCCCTGCTTGTCCATCAGGCCGGCGATGTTGGTCAGCAGCATCAGCTTCTCGGCTTTCAGTGCTTCGGCCACCTTGCCGGCCACCAGGTCGGCGTTGATGTTGTACGACTCACCGTTGGCGCCCACGCCGATTGGCGCGATCACCGGGATGAAGTCGCCCTTCACCAGCATGTTCAGCAGGTCGGTGTTGACGCTGACCACTTCGCCGACGTGGCCGATGTCGATGATTTCCGGCTGGGTCATCTCTGGGGTCTGGCGGCTTACGGTGAGCTTCTTGGCGCGGATCAGTTCCGCATCTTTGCCGGTCAGGCCGATGGCGCTGCCGCCGTGGCGGTTGATCAGGTTGACGATGTCCTTGTTGACCTGGCCACCCAGGACCATTTCAACCACATCCATGGTCGCCGCGTCGGTGACGCGCATGCCATCGATGAAGTGGCTTTCGATCGACAGGCGCTTGAGCAGGTCGCCGATCTGCGGGCCACCACCGTGCACGACCACCGGGTTGATGCCCACGGCCTTCATCAGCACGATGTCCCGGGCGAAGCCGGTCTTGAGCTCTTCGCTCTCCATCGCGTTGCCGCCGTACTTGATCACCAGGGTCTTGCCGACAAAGCGGCGAATGTAAGGCAGTGCTTCGGACAAAACCTCGGCTACATGGGAAGCGGCATCGCGATCGAGGGTCATGCAGGGCTCCTGTAAGGAACAGATAGTCGGTCAGAACGGCAGTTGCAGCTCAGGGGCAACCCGCAGCAACTGGGCGCGGAAAACATCCTTGATACGTTGCAACTCGGCGTCGCTTTCGGCCTCGAAGCGCAGCACCAGCACCGGCGTGGTGTTGGAGGCGCGTACCAGGCCCCAGCCCTGGGCGTAGTCGACCCGCACACCGTCGATGGTGGTCAGGCTGGCGTCGCCCCAGTCAGCGTCGCGTTGCAGTGCATCAATGATGCTGAATTTACCCTCGTCGGTCACATCAATGTTGATTTCCGGTGTGGAAATATCGTTCGGGAAGGCGGCGAACAGGTTTTCGGCGTTCTGCCCGGCCTTGCTGATGATCTCCAGCAGGCGCGCGGCGCTGTAGATGCCGTCGTCGAAGCCGTACCAACGCTCCTTGATGAAAATGTGCCCACTCATCTCGCCAGCCAGCAGCGAACCGGTCTGCTTCATCTTCTTCTTGATCAACGAGTGGCCGGTCTTCCACATCAGCGCGCGGCCGCCGTGCTGTTCGATCAGCGGGGTCAGGCGGCGGGTGCATTTGACGTCGAAGATGATCTCGGCGCCGGGGTTGCGCGACAGCACGTCCTGGGCAAACAGCATCAGCAGGCGGTCGGGGTAGACGATACTGCCAGTGTTGGTCACCACGCCCACGCGGTCGCCGTCGCCGTCGAAGGCCAGGCCGATGTCGGCGTTGGTTTCCTTGACCTTGGCGATCAAGTCTTCGAGGTTTTCCGGCTTGCCCGGGTCCGGGTGGTGGTTAGGGAAGTTGCCATCCACCTCGCAGAACAACGGAATGACTTCACAGCCAAGGGCTTCGATCAGCTGCGGTGCGATCACGCCGGCTGCGCCGTTGCCGCAATCCACCACCACCTTGAGCTTCTTCGCCAGTTTCACGTCGCCGACGATCTGCTGGTAGTAGCGCTCAAGGATCTCGACCTTCTGCACGCTGCCTTCGGCACGGGTCAGGTCGTTGGTTTTCAGGCGGGTCAGCAGGGCCTGAATCTGTTCGTTGGCCAAGGTATCGCCAGCGATGACGATCTTGAAACCGTTGTAATCCGAAGGGTTGTGGCTGCCGGTGAGCATCACGCCCGACTTGCCCGCCAGCACGTTGGCGGCGAAATACAGCGCTGGGGTCGGCACCAGGCCAACGTCGGTGACCTGGCAACCGGCTTCGACCAGGCCTTTGATCAGTTGCTCGACCAGCATTGGGCCAGACAGCCGGCCGTCGCGGCCGACGGAGATCTGCGGTTCGCCCTGGGCGAGGGTCTGGGCGCCGATGGCGCGGCCGATCCAGTAGGCCGTTTCGGCGTGCAGGGTCTTGCCGACCACGCCGCGGATATCGTACGCGCGGAAGATGCTGTCAGGCAGTGCGGGGACCAGGTGGGCCATGTCGTTCATCTCTGGAAGCTCCATTAATCAAAGGCCTTCTGGGCAGGCGCAAACTGAACGCTTGGACGGCGGTTTTGCCAGAGAGTTCGCCATCCATGGCGCCAACGGTCGCCGCTCGTCTCAGTTGGTGCCGGAGTGGCCGAAACCGCCGGTGCCGCGCTGGCTTTCGTCGAAGCTTTCGACAATGTCGAAATGCGCCTGCACCACCGGCACCAGCACCAGCTGGGCGATGCGCTCGCCAACGGCGATGGTGAACGGCGTGTTGCCGCGGTTCCAGCACGACACCATCAGTTCCCCTTGGTAGTCCGAATCGATCAGGCCGACCAGGTTGCCCAGCACGATGCCGTGCTTATGGCCCAGGCCCGAGCGCGGCAGAATCATTGCTGCCAGGCCCGGGTCGCCGATGTAGATCGACAGGCCGGTGGGGATCAGCAGGGTCTGGCCCGGCTCAAGGACAGTGTCCTCTTTCAGCAGGGCGCGCAGGTCGAGGCCGGCGGAGCCCGGGGTGGCGTATTGCGGCAGCGGGAATTCGCTGCCCAGGCGTGGGTCAAGGATTTTGGCTTGAAGAGCGTGCATGTAACTTATTGAACCTGATTGAGCCGTTCGGCGATGAAGGCGACCAGTTGCCGGGCGATCTTGCCCTTGCTGGTCTGCGCGAAGAGGGTCTGGTGCTGCTGGCGGTCGATCACGGTCAAGGCGTTCTCTTCGCTGTTGAAGCCAATGCTGGGGTTGGCCACATCATTGGCGACGATCAGGTCGAGGTTCTTGTCCTTGAGCTTGCGCGTGGCGTAATCGAGCAAATGTTCGGTTTCGGCGGCAAAGCCAACGCTGAACGGGCGGTCGTTGCGGCCAGCGATGGTGGCAAGGATATCGGGATTACGCACCATCTGCAGCAGCATGCCGTCGCCGGTCGTAGGATCTTTCTTGAGCTTTTGCGCGGCAACGACCTCTGGGCGGTAGTCCGCGACCGCTGCCGAGGCGATGAACAGGTCGCACGGCATGGCAGCTTCACAGGCGGCGAGCATGTCCCGCGCACTGACCACGTCGATGCGGTTGACCCGGTCGGGCGTCTGCAGGTGCACCGGGCCGGTGACGAGGGTCACCCGAGCACCGGCTTCGGCGGCCGCTTCGGCCAGGGCAAAGCCCATCTTCCCGGAGCTATGATTGGTGATGTAGCGCACCGGGTCGATGTTTTCCTGAGTCGGGCCGGCGGTGATCAGCACGTGCTTGCCGGTGAGCGCCTGGCGCTTGAAGCTTTCGGCGGCGCACCAGGCCAGGTCGGTGGCTTCGAGCATGCGGCCCAGGCCCACGTCGCCGCAGGCCTGGCTGCCGGAGGCCGGGCCGAACACCTGGATGCCACGGCTCTTGAGCACTTCGAGGTTGGCCTGGGTGGCCGGGTCGCGCCACATTGCTTGGTTCATGGCCGGGGCGACAGCCACAGTGGCGTCGGTGGCCAGCACCAGGGTGGTCAGCAGGTCGTCGGCCATGCCCTGGGCCATACGCGCCATCAGGTCGGCGGTGGCCGGGGCGATGAGCACCAGGTCGGCCCACTTGGCCAGTTCGATATGGCCCATGGCCGCTTCGGCGGCGGGGTCGAGCAGATCCAGGTGTACCGGGTGGCCGGACAGCGCCTGCAAGGTCAGCGGGGTGATGAATTCAGCACCACCACGGGTCATGACGACGCGCACCTGCGCGCCGTGCTCCAGGAGACGGCGAATCAGCTCGGCACTCTTGTAGGCGGCAATGCCGCCCCCAACGCCGAGAACGATGCGCTTGCGATACAGCCGCTGCATAGGCTTGCCTTTTTCCAGTGAGAGCGGGCGGCGACGAACAAGACTGCCTGCGGCAGAACGTCGCATGTACGAGGCGAAATAGATTAACACAGGGCCCAAACGTGCCGCAGCACGACCAAGGAGCAGGGATGAATATCAGGGAGTGGCCCGCTGAAGAGCGGCCGAGGGAGAAGTTGTTGTTGCGCGGGGCCGGCAGCCTTTCCGATGCGGAACTGTTGGCGGTATTTCTGGGTTCCGGTGTGCGTGGCCGCAATGTCATGGAGCTGGCGCGAGGGCTGCTGGTGAAGTTTGGAGGCCTCCGTCAGTTGCTGGAGGCCGACCGGGAAGGCTTCTTGGGCGAGCTTGGGCTTGGGCCGGTGAGGTACAGCCAGTTACAGGCATTGCTGGAGATCGGGCGCAGGCACCTTGCGACGTCCATTGAGCGTGAATCGGTCATGGATAACCCGACGGCAGTTCGGCGTTATCTCAAAGCCATGCTGCGTCACGAGGCCAGCGAGGTGTTCGGTTGCCTTTTCCTGGATACCAAGCACAGGCCACTGGCCTTCGAGATTCTGTTCAGGGGCACGATAGACCGGGCAAGCGTCTACCCCCGCGAGGTTGTGCGTCGGGCATTGCTGCACAATGCGGCGGCGTTGATCCTGTGCCACAACCATCCTTCGGGTAACAGCGAGCCCAGCCAGGACGATGTGCACATGACGTTATCGCTGAAGCGGGGGCTGGCGCTGATCGATGTGCGGGTGCTCGATCACATCATCGTGGGCGATGGGGAGCCGTTGTCGATGGTCGAGCATGGGTGGATTGTTGCTTAGCGGTGTACCTGTACCGGCCTCTTCGCGGGGCAAGCCCGCTCCCACAGGTTCTCCGCATTCTCTGAAGCAGAGGCGTTCTTGTGGGAGCGGGCTTGTCCCGCGAAAGGGTCAGTGCAGGCACCCTCAAACTCAGCGGTTCACCGAAACCTTGCTGAAATCCAACCGCCCGAACGGGCTCACCTGATACCCCTCGACCCCGTCACGCAACAGTGTCGCCGCTGTCGGATGCGCCAGCGGCACCCACAGTGCCTGCTGCTGGATCAGCGTCTGCGCCTGCTGGTAAAGCCGGCTGCGCACGCTCTGGTCGTTGGTCGTGCGCCCGGCACTGATCAGCTGATCCAGCCGGTTGTCGCAGAACCGCGCGAAGTTGGTCCCCGACTTCACCGCCGCACAGGAAAACTGCGGGCTGAGGAAGTTGTCCGGGTCGCCGTTGTCGCCCGCCCAGCCCATGAACAGCAGGTCATGCTCACCGGCTTTGGCGCGGCGGATCAGCTCGCCCCATTCGATCACACGGATTTCGGCCTTGATGCCGATCTTGCCCAGGTCGGCCTGCAGCATCTGCGCGCCCAGGCTCGGGTTGGGGTTGAGCAGGCTGCCCGATGGGCGGGTCCAGATCGTGGTGCTGAAGCCATCTGGCAGGCCGGCCTTGGTCAGCAGCGCCTTGGCCTTTTTCAGGTCCAGCGGGTAGCCGGGCAGGTCCTTGGCGTAGCTCCAGGTGTTGGGCGGGTAAGGGCCGTTGGCGGCGGTGGCGGTGTCTTCGAACACGGCCTTGAGGTAGGCCTGCTTGTCGAAGGCCAGGTTGATCGCCTGGCGCACTTCGGGCTTGTCCAGCGGCGGGTGCTCGCTGTTGATGGCGACGAAGGCAGTCATGAAGGCCGGCGCGGTGGCCACCTTGAGGTTACTGTCCTTGCCGGCTTCGGCAACGTCCAGCGGTTTGGGTGACAGGGCTACCTGGCATTCGCCGCGTTTGAGCTTCTGCAGGCGCACGTTGGCGTCGGTGGTGATGGCGAAGATCAACGGGTCGACCGAGGGCTTTGCGTCGAAATAGTCGGGGTTGGCGCGGTAACGCACCACCGCGTCCTTCTGGAAGCGCTGGAAGACGAACGGGCCGGTGCCGATCGGCTGGCTGTTGAGCTTCTCCGGGGTGCCGGCCTTGAGCAGTTTGTCGGCGTATTCGGCCGAGTAGATCGAGGCGAAGCCCATGCTCAGGGTGGCCAGGAAGGTAGCGTCGGCGTGGGTCAGGGTGAAGCGCACGCTGTTCGGCTCGGTGGCCTCGATCGACTTGATCAGGCTACCCAGTTGCAGCGACTGCGCGTGCGGGTAGCCACCCGGCGCGGTCTTGTGCCAGGCGTGGGCGGGGTAGAGCATGCGCTGGAAGCTGAACAGCACGTCGTCGGCATTCAGCTCGCGGGTGGGCTTGAAGTACGCCGTGCTGTGGAATTTGACGCCGTCACGCAGCTTGAAGTCGTAGACCAGGCCGTCGGGCGACACCGTCCAGCTTTGCGCCAGGCTGGGTACGACCTTGCCTTGCGCGGCGTCGAACTCGACCAAGCGGTTCATCAGCACGTCAGCCGAGGCATTGGTGGTGGTCAGCGAGTTGTACTGGACCACGTCGAAGCCTTCGGGGCTGGCTTCGCTGCAGACGCTCAGCGGGGCCGCCTGGGCAACGCCTGCGGCAAACAGTGAGGTAAACAATAAGGAAAGGGCGGCGGCACGCATCGTGACTCCTTGGCTGTCAGTGGCCCATCTGCCAGTGCAGTCTGGAAACGTCCTACCCTAGTGTGCGCATCGGCAAATGACCACTCTCTTTTTACGCCGCTTGGCGACGAGTGGTCGACACTACGCCGGGCTAGCCGCTATGCTGCTCGCGCACGATTTGTCTCAGCTAGATGCTCATCATCTGTTGTTGCAACGCAGTCTTTCTGGTATAAAGCAGCGCTCTTTTCTAGGGGCTCGGCCTGTCGCATCAGCGGATCCGGTCGATAAGACCTCCAGAATCACGGCGCCTGGCGCCAAAGACTGAGAGATTAAGCGGCCAACCCATGCCGGGTTGGGCATGTGGTTTTAGAGGGCTGAGTCATGTCGAGAGTCTGTCAAGTTACTGGTAAGGGTCCAGTAACCGGGAACAACATTTCCCACGCAAACAACAAAACCCGTCGTCGTTTCCTGCCGAACCTGCAGCACCACCGTTTCTGGGTTGAGTCCGAGAACCGTTTCGTGCGTCTGCGCGTTTCTGCCAAGGGCATGCGTATCATCGACAAGCGCGGCATCGACGCCGTTCTGGTTGACATCCGTCGCGCTGGCGCCAAGGTCTAAGGAGAACATCATGCGTGAATTGATCCGTCTGGTTTCGAGTGCCGGTACCGGCCACTTCTACACCACCGACAAGAACAAGCGCACCACTCCGGACAAAATCGAGATCAAGAAATACGATCCGGTTGTTCGCAAGCACGTGGTGTACAAGGAAGCCAAGATCAAGTAATTGATCGGCGACCTGAAAAAAACCCGCATCCGAAAGGACGCGGGTTTTTTTATGCCTGTCGCAACGGGCTGTCTGGCGACCGCGCGTTATTTCTGCTCGAACATCACATAGATCTTGCGGCACGGTTCCAGCACTTCCCAGGTGCCCTTGAAGCCCGCAGGGATGACAAAGCGATCACCGGCACGCAGCGTCTTGGCACCGCCATCCGGGTCGCGCAGCACCGAGACGCCCTGAACGATCTCGCAATACTCGTGCTCGGTGTAGCTCACAGTCCACTGCCCGACTTCACCTTCCCACACGCCCGCAGCAAACTGGCCACAAGGGCTGGAGTAGTGGTTGTAGACCGCCTGGTCCGGCTCGCCCTTGAGAATTTTTTCCGCCGCCGGGCGGTAGCGCTCGGCCTCGGTGAGGACCTGGGCGAAGTCGATGATGCTGGCGATGCTCATGGTGCGGCTCCTGTTGTTGTTTAATAAAATGCACATCAGTAGGCTTTTAGGCCTTTCGTGTCAAATATATTGATAGTTTACCCGGCCTGGTTTAGGGTATCGCTTGCCCGTGTGCGCTTGTCGCCCGGCCAGAATTCTGACAACGCCTGTGAGTCCTCAGTGCGGCGTTGCACCCTAAACAAGAGGAGGAGTTTCGTATGACCACCCTGACTCGTGCAGACTGGGAACAACGCGCCCAGCAACTGAAGATCGAAGGCCGTGCCTTCATCAATGGCGAATACACCGACGCCGCATCCGGTGAAACATTCGACTGCCTGAGCCCGGTCGACGGACGCTTCCTGGCCAAGGTCGCCAGCTGCGACCTGGCCGACGCCAACCGCGCCGTGGAAAACGCCCGCGCCACCTTCGATTCCGGCGTCTGGTCGCGCCTGGCCCCGGCCAAGCGCAAGGCCAAGCTGATCCGCTTTGCCGACCTGCTGCGCAAGAACGTCGAAGAGTTGGCGTTGCTCGAAACCCTCGACATGGGCAAGCCGATCGGTGACGCCTCCAGCATCGACGTCCCGGGCGCGGCGCAAGCGCTGCACTGGAATGCCGAAGCCATCGACAAAGTCTACGACGAAGTCGCGCCAACCCCGCATGACCAGCTCGGCCTGGTGACCCGTGAGCCGGTGGGTGTGGTCGGCGCCATCGTGCCGTGGAACTTCCCGCTGCTGATGGCTTGCTGGAAGCTCGGCCCGGCCCTGGCCACCGGTAACTCGGTGGTACTCAAACCGTCCGAAAAATCGCCGCTCACTGCCATCCGCATTGCCCAGCTGGCCATCGAAGCCGGCATCCCGGCGGGCGTGCTGAACGTGCTGCCAGGCTACGGCCACACCGTCGGCAAGGCCCTGGCCCTGCACATGGACGTCGACACCCTGGTGTTCACCGGCTCGACCAAGATCGCCAAGCAGCTGATGATCTACGCCGGCGAGTCGAACATGAAGCGTATCTGGCTGGAAGCCGGTGGCAAGAGCCCGAACATCGTCTTCGCCGACGCCCCGGACCTGCAAGCCGCCGCCGAAGCTGCCGCCAGCGCCATCGCATTCAACCAGGGCGAAGTCTGCACCGCCGGTTCCCGCCTGCTGGTCGAGCGTTCGATCAAGGATAAATTCCTGCCACTGGTGGTCGAGGCCCTCAAGGCCTGGAAGCCGGGTAACCCGCTGGATCCTGCGACCACCGTCGGCGCGCTGGTCGACACCCAACAGATGAACACCGTGCTGTCGTACATCGACGCCGGGCACCAGGACGGCGCCAAGCTGCTGGCCGGTGGCAAGCGCATCCTCGAAGAGACTGGCGGCACCTACGTCGAGCCGACCATCTTCGACGGCGTGACCAACGCGATGAAGATCGCCCAGGAAGAAATCTTCGGCCCGGTGCTGTCGGTGATCACCTTCGACACCGCCGAAGAAGCCATCGCCATCGCCAACGACACCCCATATGGCCTGGCGGCCGGCATCTGGACCTCGGACATCTCCAAGGCCCACAAGACCGCCCGCGCGGTGCGCGCTGGCAGCGTCTGGGTGAACCAGTACGACGGTGGCGACATGACCGCGCCGTTCGGTGGTTTCAAGCAGTCGGGCAACGGCCGTGACAAGTCGCTGCATGCGCTGGAGAAGTACACCGAGCTGAAAGCGACCTGGATCAAGCTGTAAATCCAGAGGGGCTGCACTACAGCCCCAACAACAGCCGGGCCGGTTCACGCCGTCCCGGCTGTGTCGTTTCTGCTGTTCAAGCATTCTGCCTGGGAGGCCGCTATGCGCTGGGGAACCTACTTTGCCGTGCTGGCATCGGTGCTGAGCGTCGGGCTTGCGCTCGGCGTGAGCATGCCGCTGGTGTCCCTGCGCCTGGAGACCTGGGGCTACGGCAGCTTCGCCATCGGCGTGATGGCGGCGATGCCGGCGTTGGGCGTGCTGATTGGCGCCAGCCTGGCCAGCCGCCTGGCCGGTTGGGTCGGCGTACCCTCGGCCATGCGCCTGTGCCTGTGGGGCGGGGCGTTGTCGATTGGCTTGCTGGCGCTGCTGCCGAGCTACCCGCTGTGGCTGGCGCTGCGCTTGCTGATCGGCATGTCGCTGACGGTGGTGTTCATCCTCGGCGAAAGCTGGATCAACCAGCTGGTGGTCGAGCAGTGGCGCGGCCGCCTGGTGGCCTTGTATGGCAGCAGCTATGCCTTGAGCCAGCTGGCCGGGCCGCTGGTGCTGGGTTTGCTGGGCTCCGACGATGACTTCGGCTTCTGGGCCGCGACTGGCCTGTTGCTGCTGGCGCCGTTGCTGTTGTTGGGCCGTGGTGGCGCGCCGAGCACCGAAGCCTGCAGTGTGACCTTCAGTGACCTGTTCGCCTTCTGCCGCCGCCTGCCGGTCATCGCGTGGGCCATCGCGTTGTTTGCGTCCTTCGAGGCAATGATCCTTACCTTGTTGCCGGTGTACTGCCTGCAGCAAGGCTTCACTACCGAGCTGGCGCTGTTCATGGTCAGCACCGTGGTAGTAGGCGATGCGGTGCTGCAGCTGCCGATTGGCGCCTTGGCCGACTACATGTCGCGGCGCACGCTCTTTACCGGTTGCGCAGTCATCTTGCTGTGTTCCAGCCTGGCGATTCCGGTGCTGCTGCACACCCCGGTCATCTGGCCGTTGTGGGTGCTGTTCGGGGCCAGTGCCGGCGGCCTGTTCACCTTGTCGCTGATATTGATCGGCGAGCGTTATCGGGATGATGCGCTGGTGCGCGCCAACGCCCATGTGGCGCAGTTGTGGGGCATCGGCTGCCTGTTTGGGCCGTTGCTGGCCGGGGCGGGGAGCCAGTGGATCAGCGGCCATGCCTTGCCGCTGCTGATGGCCGTCGGGGCGGCCGGGTTGGTGGTGTTGACCCGGCGGCGCGGGGCCTTCGAGCCTGCCGCCGCCTGAGGCCCTGCGCTACAGCATTTTCTCCAGCCCGACCGCCTTGCTGATCCACGCATTGAAGCGCCGCCAGAGCCCACCCGGCTCTGCCGCCAGCGTATGCATCTGGCCGTTGTCCTCGGTCACCCAGACCAGTTTGTCATTGGCCAGCTTCACCTGATAACTCAGCGCTGGCGCCATGCCCTGCAGTGCCAGCTCGCGGGTGTATTCGGCCAGCTCCGGGCTGTCCACCAGCACCCCTACCTCGGTATTCCACAGCACCGAGCGCGGGTCGAAGTTGAACGAGCCGATGAAGGTCTTGCGCCGATCGAACACGATCGCCTTGCTGTGCAGGCTCGAATCAGAGCTGCCATGGAAGCTCAGGCGCCCGGCGCTGGGGTCGCCCGGTTGGCGACGCAACTCGAACAGCTGCACGCCGTGTTCGAGCAGCGCCCGACGATAGGGCGCGTAGCCGCCATGCACCGCCGGCACGTCGGTGGCTTCCAGCGCATTGGTCAGCAGCCTGACCGACGCCCCTGCGTCGGCACGGCCGGTCAGGTACAGCAGCCCTGGCTCGCCCGGCACGAAGTACGCCGATACCAGGATCAGCTCCTTGTGCACGCTGGCCAGGTCCGGTGCCAACTGTTGGCTCATCAGCAACTGCGGGTCGGGTTCGTCGTCGGCCAGCACCTTGCTCGGCGCGTCCCAGAGTGCCGAGCTGTGGGCCCAGATCAGCTCGTTGCGCCAGACATCCAGGCGCGGCTGTGATTGATAGGCCATCAACCGGTCATACAGCGCCTTGCGCTTCACCCGCGCCTCGGCCAGTGACACCTCCAGGCGATGGCGGCTGGCGCGCAGGTCGGCTTCATCCGGCTGCTGCCACAGGAAGTCGCCGATAGGCCGGCTCAGGGCGCTGTTCCAGTACTGGTCGAACCCATGCCCCAGCTGCTCGGCCACCGGGCCCACGCCGAGCAGGTCGATGTCGGTGAAGTTGAGGTTGGGCTCGGCATCGAAATACTCGTCACCCAGGTTGCGCCCGCCGACGATGGCCATGCTGTTGTCCACCAGGAACAGCTTGTTGTGCATGCGCCGGTGCTGACGCGACAGGTTGAACAGGCGCCCCACGGCCCGCGTGACGCCGGTGCTGCGCCCCAGGTGCAGCGGGTTGAACACGCGGATCTGGATATTCGGATGGGCATCGAGGGTGCCCATGATGGTGTCCAGGCCATCGCTGGTGGTGTCGTCGAGCAGGATGCGCACGCGTACGCCACGGTCGGCGGCACGCAGCAACTCATGAACCAATGCGCGGGTGCTCAGGCCGTCGTGGACGATGTAGTACTGCAGGTCGATGCTCGCCTGGGCATTGCGGATCAGCTCGGCGCGGGCACGGAACGCTTCGTTGCTGTTGGGCAGCAGGCGAAAGCCCGAGCGCCCTTCATATGGCGCTGCCTGGCGCAGCACCGAGCGGCCGAAGGCCGAATCCTTGGCCGGCAATGCCTGGCTGATTTCGCGGGGCGTACCGACGCTGGCGCAGCCTGCAAGGCCGAGCAGCACCAGCAGCAGAGGCAGAGCTCGCTGGAGTCTCAAGGGTGAATCGTCCTGTACAGCAAAGGCCTGAGAGGTTGGACCGTGGAGGGCGGCGTAAAGTTACGCGTCGACGTGCTCTTCAGCCAGTAGACGAAGGGCGGTTTCACCCACTTTGCGCACTGCGTCCTCGATGAGCGGCGTTGGCCGCGCGGCGAAGTTCATGCGCAGGCAGTGGCGGAACTTGCCCGACGCCGAGAAGATGCTGCCCACGGCTACTTGCACGCCCTGTTCCAGTAAAGCGCGATTCAGCCGCAGCGTATCGAAATGTTCTGGCAACTCCACCCACAGCATGAAGCCACCCTGGGGCCGGCTGACGCGGGTGCCTGGCGGGAAGTACTGGCTCACCCAATCGCTCATCAGGTCGCGGCCGCGCTGGTACTGGCTGCGCATGCGCCGCACGTGCGGCTGGTAGTGCCCGGCGGCGATGAAGTCGGCGATGGCCAGTTGTGGCTGGGTGGCGGTACTGCCGGTGCTGATGTACTTCATGTGCAGCACCCGCTCCAGGTAGCGCCCGGGCGCCACCCAGCCGATGCGCAGGCCAGGTGCGAGGGTCTTGGAAAACGAACTGCACAGCAGCACGCGGCCGTCATCGTCGAATGACTTGAGGGTACGCGGGCGCGGGTAGGTGTAGGCCAGGTCGCCATACACATCGTCTTCCAGAATCGCCACGTCATAGCGCTGGGCCAGGCTCAGCAGGGCCTTCTTGCGTGCCTCGGGCATGATGTAGCCGAGCGGGTTGTTGCAGCTCGGGGTGATCTGGATGAGTTTGATCGGCCACTGTTCGAGCGCCAGTTCCAGGGCTTCGAGGCTGATGCCGGTGATCGGGTCGGTGGGGATTTCCAGTGCCTTCATGCCCAGGCCCTTGAGGGTCTGCATGGCGCCGTGGAAGCTCGGTGAGTCGACCGCGACGATGTCGCCCGGTGCGCACACGGCGCGGATGCTGCACGACAGTGCTTCGTGGCAGCCGGTGGTCACCACCAGGTCGGCCGGTGCCAGGCGGCAGCCGGAGTCGAGCATCAGGCGGGCGATCTGCTCGCGCAGGGTGAGGTTGCCATGAATGTTGTCGTAGTAAAGGCCCGGCATGTCCTGCCGCCGGCTCAGCTGTGCGAGGCTGCGCAGCAAGGGTTTGAGGCTTGGGCTGTCGATGTCGGGCATGCCACGGCCGAGCTGGATCACGTCCTTGCGTGGGGTGCTGCGCACCAGTTCCAGCACCTGCTCCCACTGCGAGATGTCTACCGGGCGTTGGGCTGGGCGGCTGACGGCGGGCAGGGCGGCCAGGTGGCGATGATCGCTGACGAAGTAGCCGGACTTGGGCCGTGGCGAGACCATGCCGCTGTCTTCCAGCATGCGGTAGGCCTGCTGCACGGTGCTCAGGCTGACGCCGTGCTCCATGCTCAGGGCGCGTACCGACGGCAGGCGCTGGCCGGGGCGGTACAGGCCTTGCTCGATGCGGGCGCCAAGCAGTTCGGCGAGGTTCAGGTAGAGCGTCACGGCATACTCCTGCGCGGCGTTACAGTCGCGACCAGTACAGTTTGCTTGAAAATACAGCATTCAGCCGCGCGGCCGCCAATTCTGTATGTGAATAATAAGCCTCTATTGGCTCTGTATTGTCGAGGCCGCCAGCGCGCATGCTTTTTCCACGGTAACCACTGAATGGGAGAACGCAGCGATGGGTGGCATGAGCGATGTGCGCTTGCAACTGATGGCCAAGGAACTGGAAGCGGGGCAGCAGGCCAAGGTCTTCAATGCGCCGGCAGGCCTTGGCCGTTGGGGCCTGATGCTGCACCGCTGGCACACCCGCAGGGCGCTGTTGCAGCTGGATGACGACCAGCTGCGTGATATCGGCCTGAGCTGGGAGCAGGCCCGCGAAGAAGGCCGCAAACCTTTCTGGAAAGAGTGATTCACAGAGCTGATCTAGACCAGCTCTTTGAGCCGGTGCCACAGCATCCCCAAGGCCAGCAGCGGCGAGCGCAGGTGCTTGCCGCCGGGGAAGGTGATGTGCGGCACCTTGGCGAACAGGTCGAAGCGCCCGCTCTGCTGGCCGCCGATCGCCTCGCCCAGCAGGCGTGCGGCCAGGTGGGTGGCGTTGAGCCCGTGGCCGGAGTAGGCCTGCGCGTAATAAACATTTGGCTGGCTGGCCAGGCGGCCGATCTGCGGCAGGCGATTGGCACCGATGCCGATCATCCCGCCCCACTGGAAATCGATGCGCACGTCGGCAAGCGCCGGGAAGACCTTGAGCATCTTCGGCCGCATGTAGGCGGCGATGTCCTGTGGGTCGCGGCCGGAATAATGGCAGGCGCCACCGAACAGCAGGCGGTGATCGGCAGACAGGCGATAGTAGTCCAGCGCCACGCGCTGGTCGCACACCGCCATGTTCTGCGGCAGCAGCTGGCGCGCGCGCTCCTCACCCAGCGGTTCGGTGGCGATGATGTAACTGCCGGCCGGCAGCACCTTGCCGCCCAGCTCGCGGTTGAGGTCGTTGTGGTAGGCGTTGCAGCACAGTACCAGGGTCTTGGCGCGCACCTGGCCCTGGGCGGTGTGCACCTTGACCTCAGGGCCGTACTCGATACGGCTGACTTCCGACTGCTCGTACAACTGCACACCGAGGCGGCTGGCCACCGCCGCTTCGCCGAGCGCAAGGTTGAGTGGGTGCAGGTGCCCCGAGCCCATGTCGATCAGGCCGCCGACGTAACGATCGGAGCCGACCACGCTGTGGATATCGTCTTTCTGCACCAGGCGCAGTTCATGCCGGTAGCCCAGGCTGCGCAGTTCTTCGGCATCCTCGGCAAAGCCTTGCAGCTCTCCGGGCTTGTTGGCCAGGTCGCAGTAACCCCAGGTCAGGTCGCAGGCGATGGCGTGCCGTTCGACCCGTTCACGCACGATTTCCACGGCTTCCAGGCCCATCAGCTTCAGGCTGCGCACGCCTTCTTCGCCAATCACCGGGAGGAACTGCTCCAGGCCATGGCCGACACCGCGGATCAGCTGCCCGCCATTGCGCCCGCTGGCGCCCCAGCCAAGCTTGCGCGCCTCCAGCAAAATCACCGACAAGCCGCGTTCGGCCAGCTCGATAGCGGTGTTCAGGCCCGAGTAGCCGCCGCCGACGATGCACACGTCGGCGCTGTGCTCACCTTGCAGGAAGGGGTGATCGGGGTGGGGCGCGCTGCTGGCGGCGTAGTAGGAGGCGGCGTGCTGCGCGCTGTGGATCATTGGGCAGGTCCTGGGTGTTTAGGCAGAAAGGGGAGGATAAGTGGGGTTTCAAGGTGGGGCAACTGGCCGCATCGCCGGCGAGCCGGCGCCCACAGGATCTGCACAATCTTGAGACCAGCGGGTTACGGGTGGGAGCCGGCTTGCCGGCGAATGGGCCTATAATCCAAGCCAACTTCTTGCTCTGTGCCCGTCATGTCCTGCAACCGCCACAAGATCCACTTCCTGCGCGAACTCATCCCCTCGTTCGAGTGCGAGCCCGGCTGCCACGACTGCTGCGGCCCGGTGACCACGTCGACGGAAGAAATGGCCCGCCTGCCGCGCAAGTCCCAGGCTGAGCAGGATGCGGCGCTGGAGCGCCTGGACTGCGTGCACCTGGGCCCCAACGGCTGCACCGTGTATGAAGAGCGGCCGATGATTTGCCGCCTGTTTGGCACCACCCCGCGCATGGCCTGCCCGCGGGGCCGTGGCCCTGAGCCGATGATCGAGCCCGAAGCCGAGCAGCTGGTTCACCGGTTCATCGCCACCACCCGCCAGGTGCTGGTCTAGCCTCAGTCCGGAATTGGCAGGCAGAGGCTTTCCTTCACTTCTTCCATCACGATGTAGCTCTTCGATTCGCGCACGTGCGGCAGCTTCAGCAGGATATCGCCCAGCAGCTTGCGGTACGAAGCCATCTCCGAAATACGTGCCTTCACCAGGTAGTCGAAATCGCCCGACACCAGGTGGCATTCCAGCACGTGCGGCAGCTTGAGCACCGCGCGGCGGAACTCTTCGAACGTGTCACCCGACTTGTAGTCCAGGCTGATTTCCACGAACACCAGCAGGCTGCCCTTGAGGTGCTGCGGGTTGAGCCGGGCGTTGTAGCCCATGATGATGCCCTCGCGCTCCAGGCGGCGGACGCGCTCGGTGCAAGGGGTTGTGGAAAGCCCAACTTTCTCGCCCAGTTCGGTGAAGGAAATACGCCCGTCATTCTGCAGGATCCGCAGGATGTTGCGGTCGATCTTATCCAGTTCACGCTTGCTCTGGTGCTGGGTTCTCATAGGGGATGCCCCTCCGTGAAAGGCGATTTTGCCGAGAATTCTCGCCAAATATAGGCTTTTATATAGTGAATTGCACTGGTCTGTAATTTTTATACTGCGCGCATCCATGCCATTTCAACAAAAATGCGGCGCGCCGCGTGCGAGGGATCAACAATGCGAGTTCTGGTACTTGGTAGCGGTGTCATCGGAACCGCCAGTGCCTATTATCTGGCCCGGCAAGGTTATGAAGTGACGGTGGTCGATCGCCAACCGGCAGTAGCCATGGAAACCAGCTTTGCCAACGCCGGCCAGATCTCGCCCGGCTATGCCTCGCCCTGGGCTGCCCCAGGCGTACCGCTCAAAGCCATCAAGTGGCTGCTGGAGCGCCACGCGCCCCTGGCCATCAAGTTGACCGGCGACGTCGACCAGTACCTGTGGATGGCGCAGATGCTGCGCAATTGCACTGCCAGTCGTTATGCGGTGAACAAGGAGCGCATGGTGCGGCTGTCCGAGTACAGCCGTGACTGCCTCGACGAGTTGCGCGCCGAAACCGGCATCGCCTATGAAAGCCGGACCCTGGGCACCACGCAGCTGTTCCGCACCCAGGCCCAGGTGGATGCCGCCGCCAAGGACATCGCCGTGCTCGAACAGTCCGGCGTGCCGTATGAATTGCTCGACCGAGAGGGCATTGCCCGCGTCGAACCGGCCTTGGCCGGGGTCAAGGACATCCTCGCCGGTGCCTTGCGCCTGCCCAACGACCAGACCGGCGACTGCCAGCTGTTCACGACCAGGCTCGCCGAAATGGCGCTGAAGCTCGGTGTCGAGTTCCGCTTCGGCCAGGACATCCAGCGCCTGGACTTCGCCGGTGACCGCATCAACGGTGTGTGGATCGACGGCAAGCTGGAAACCGCCGACCGCTACGTGCTGGCGCTGGGCAGCTATTCGCCGCAGATGCTCAAGCCGCTGGGCATCAGGGCACCGGTGTACCCGCTCAAGGGCTACTCGCTGACCGTGCCGATCACCCATGCCGACATGGCACCGACTTCAACCATTCTCGACGAGACCTACAAGGTCGCCATCACCCGTTTCGACAACCGCATCCGCGTGGGTGGCATGGCTGAAATTGCTGGTTTTGACCTGTCGCTGAACCCGCGTCGGCGCGAAACGCTGGAGATGATCGTCAACGACCTTTATCCTCGTGGCGGCGACCTCAGCCAGGCAAGCTTCTGGACCGGTCTGCGCCCAGCGACCCCGGACGGTACGCCGATCGTCGGTGCCACCGCGTTCCGCAACCTGTTCCTCAACACCGGCCACGGTACGCTGGGTTGGACCATGGCCTGTGGTTCCGGTCGCCTGCTGGCCGACCTGATTGCGCGCAAGAAGCCGCAGATCAGCGCCGAAGGTCTGGACATCTCCCGTTACGGCAACACCCGGGAAGTCGCCAAGCAAGGCCAGACGGCGCCTGTGCATCAATAATCGAGGTGCCTGTTCCGGCCTCGTCGCGGGGCAAGCCCGCTTCCACATTGTTTTGTGGGAGCAGGCTTGCCCCGCGAAAAAGCCATCACCGTTTTCAACCTGAACCACCATAAGGCTGCCGCCATGCGCCCCGCCCGTGCCCTGATCGACCTCCAGGCCCTGCGCCACAACTACCGCCTCGCCCGTGAACTGACCGGCGCCAAAGCCCTCGCCGTGATCAAGGCCGATGCCTATGGCCACGGCGCCGTGCGTTGCGCCCTGGCCCTGGAAAGCGAAGCCGACGGCTTTGCCGTGGCCTGCATCGAAGAAGCGCTGGAACTGCGTGCGGCGGGTATCAAGGCCCCGGTGTTGCTGCTCGAAGGCTTTTTCGAAGCCAGCGAGCTGGCGCTGATTGCCGAGCACGAACTGTGGTGCGTGGTGCATTCGCTGTGGCAACTGGAGGCCATCGAAAACACCCCGGTGCACAAGCCATTGACCCTCTGGCTGAAGCTCGACAGCGGCATGCATCGCGCGGGGCTGCACCCCAAGGATTACCACGAGGCCTACCAGCGGCTGTTGGCCAGCGGCAAGGTTTTGCGCATCGTGCTGATGAGCCACTTCGCCCGTGCCGATGAGCTGGATGCCGACGCCACGGCCCAGCAGATCGCCGTGTTCGATGCCGCCCGCCAGGGCCTGGCCGCCGAATGCAGCCTGCGCAACTCGCCCGGTGTGCTGGCCTGGCCGCAAGCGCCGAGCGACTGGGTGCGCCCTGGCATCATGCTGTATGGCGCCACGCCGTTCGAAGTGACGCAGGCCCAGGCCGCGCGCCTGCAGCCGGTCATGACCCTGCAATCGCGGGTCATCAGCGTGCGTGAGCTGCCCGCCGGCGAACCTGTGGGCTACGGCGCCAAGTTCATCAGCCCGCGCCCGACCCGCGTCGGCGTGGTCGCCATGGGCTACGCCGACGGCTACCCCCGCCAGGCCCCCACCGGTACACCGGTGATGGTCGCCGGCAAGCGCAGCCAGCTGATCGGCCGCGTGTCGATGGACATGCTGTGCATCGACCTGACCGACGTGCCCGAGGCGACCATCGGCAGCCCGGTCGAGCTGTGGGGCAAACAGGTGCTGGCCAGCGAAGTGGCCATGCATGCCGGGACCATCCCCTACCAGATCTTCTGCAACCTGAAGCGGGTGCCGCTGGACTATTTCGGCGAATGACACGCTGAAGCGGACAGCCTGAGCGGCGGTGTGTTGTAAATACTGAACGGCATTGCCATGATATCGTTCACATTCACCCCGCCATCTCACCGTTTCAGGAGGCTCCAGCTTTGGACGTCGGCGAACGACTGCAAGCCATCCGCAAGCTCAAGGGCCTGTCCCAGCGTGAACTTGCCAAGCGCGCGGGTGTGACCAACAGCACCATCTCGATGATCGAGAAAAACAGCGTGAGCCCCTCGATCAGCTCGCTGCGCAAGGTGCTCAGTGGTATTCCCATGTCCATGGTGGAGTTCTTTTCGGTCGAGCTGGAGGCCGAAAGCCCCGCGCAGATCGTCTACAAGGCACACGAGCTGATCGACATTTCCGACGGTGCAGTGACCATGAAGCTGGTGGGCAAGTCGCACCCCAACCGCGCCATTGCCTTTCTGACCGAGGTCTACCCGCCAGGTGCCGACACCGGTGCCGAGATGCTCACCCATGATGGCGAGGAAACCGGCATCCTGCTCGAAGGCCGGCTTGAACTGGTAGTGGGCAACGAGATCTTCATCCTCGAAGAAGGCGACAGCTATTACTTCGAAAGCACCCGCCCGCACCGTTTTCGCAACCCCTTCGATGAGCCTGC
This sequence comes from Pseudomonas sp. NPDC087185, assembly GCF_044744955.1. Classification (NCBI taxonomy): domain Bacteria; kingdom Pseudomonadati; phylum Pseudomonadota; class Gammaproteobacteria; order Pseudomonadales; family Pseudomonadaceae; genus Pseudomonas; species Pseudomonas sp. NPDC087185. The sequence continues at coordinate 263,374 of NZ_JBIUZK010000004.1, forward strand.
ACGGCTGATCAGCGCTGCCACGCCGTCGAACTTTTGATCCAGCGCAGTGCATTGATTCGGTAATACCCCTTTCCCGAGTAGGGTCGTTTCACGGCTTACGGGTTCCCGCTATACTTTTCAACGCTCGCATTACCGTGGCCGCGGGCGTGATTAGCCACCATGAGGGTGTTCGCGTGAACCAAATCAAGAAGATGCTGGCCGTACCAGCAGCCGTATTCGCCCTATGGGCAATCAGCGCAACCGCTGCGACCAATGACGACATCGCCAAACGCCTGGAGCCGGTCGGCCAGGTGTGTGTCCAGGGCCAGGAATGCAAAGGCATGGAAGTGGCTGCCGCGGCGGGCGGTGGCGGCGCCAAGACACCGGATGACATCATCGCCAAGCACTGCAATGCCTGCCATGGCAGTGGCCTGCTGGGCGCGCCGAAAATCGGTGATACCGCCGCGTGGAAAGAGCGCGCCGACCACCAGGGTGGCCTCGACGGCATCCTCGCCAAGGCCATTACCGGTATCAACGCCATGCCACCCAAAGGCACCTGCGCGGATTGCTCGGACGATGATCTGAAAGGGGCGATCAAGAAGATGTCCGGGCTTTGAGCCGCGACTGAATTACACAGGGCCCGCCTACAATGGCGGGCTTTGTTTTTGTGCAGGCAACGAACCCGCGTCGGTTCATGTCCAACCCCTGAACCCACGGAAGACTCAGGAGGCCAAGATGCACCTCTGTTCCATCGATCAGGCGGTCGAGCAGGTCTTGTCACGCTTGCCGGCTCACATTCACATGGGCCTGCCGCTGGGTCTTGGCAAACCCAATGCCTTCGTCAATGCGCTCTATGCCCGGGTGCGCGAACTGCCCGAGCGCCAGCTGACGATCTACACGGCGTTGTCGCTCGGTCGCCCCCCCTTGGGCGACGGCCTGCAACGGCGATTCCTCGAGCCCTTCATCGAGCGAGTATTCGCCGATTACGAAGAACTCACCTACCTGGCAGACCTGCGCAACGACCAGCTGCCGCCGAACATCCGCGTCGAGCAGTTCTTCATGCAGCCCGGCAGCCTGCTGCACAGCGAGACTGCCCAACAGGACTACATCAGCAGCAACTACAGCCACGCCGCCCGCGACATCAATGCCAAGGGCCTGAACCTGATTGCCCAACTGGTAGCCGCCACGCCGGAAAAGCCGGTGCACTTGAGCCTGGCCTGCAACCCCGACATCACCCTCGACTTGCTGCCGATGATCGCCAAGCGACGTGAGGCCGGTGAAACGATCCTCATGCTTGGCCAGGTGCATGCCGAGCTGCCCTACATGCCCGGCGATTCGGAGCTGGGTATGGAGGCATTCGACCTGCTGATCGATCAAGCCGACCAACGCCGGCTGTTCTCCACGCCGAACATGCCGGTCACCACCCAGGACCATTGCATTGGCTTGCACGCCAGCACCCTGGTGCGCGATGGCGGCACGCTGCAGATTGGCATCGGCGCCATGGGTGATGCCGTAGCCGCCGCCCTGCTGGCGCGCCAGGGCGACAATGCGGGCTACCGGGCATTGATGGATGAGCTGGATGTTGGCCCATGGCACACCCTCATCGAGCGGGAAGGGGGGCTGGATGCGTTCGCCCAAGGGCTCTACGGTTGCAGCGAAATGTTCGTCAATGGCCTGCTGGCGCTAGCCGAGGCCGGCGTAGTGCGGCGCCCGGCCGACGAGCAGGGTGTGCTGGTGCATGGCGGGTTCTTCCTCGGGCCAAGGGCGTTCTACCAACGCTTGCGGGACATGCCGCTGGAGCAGCGTGCGCAGTTCGCGATGACCCGCATCAGCTTTATCAACGAGCTGTATGGCCAGGAAGAGCTCAAGCGCCGCCAACGCCGCGATGCCCGCTTTATCAACACGGTGTTCACCATGACCTTGCTCGGCGCGGGGGTGGCCGACCAACTGGAGGATGGCCGCGTGCTCAGCGGTGTAGGCGGGCAGTACAACTTCGTCGCCCAGGGCCATGCGCTGGAGGGCGGGCGCTCGATCCTGCTGCTGCGCAGCTGGCGTGAGGCGGGTGGCGACGTCAGCTCCAACCTGCTTTGGTCCTATGGCCACTGCACCATCCCTCGGCACCTGCGCGATATCGTGGTGACCGAGTATGGCATCGCAGACTTGCGCGGGCAGACCGACAGCGAAGTCATAGCGCGGTTGCTGGCGGTCAGTGATTCAAGGTTCCAGGGCGAGCTGATCGAGCAGGCCAAGAAGGCCGGCAAACTGGCCAAGGGCTTCCAGCTGGAGGCGCGGTTCACCGACAACACGCCCGAGCGGCTCGAGGAGATCAGGGCGCGGCATGCGCGGCTGTTCCCGGAGTATCCGTTGGGGACTGATTTCACGGCAGAGGAGCGGGACTTGCTGCGGGCGTTGAACTGGCTCAAGAGCAAGTTCAGGTTGAGCGAGGTGCTGGAGCTGGGCAAGGCCGCGCTGGATGCGCCGGGGCCGGAGGGGTATGCGGCACAGTTGGCGCGCATGGGGCTGGGCCATCCCCAAGGGCTGAAGGAAGAGCTGTATCAGCGGTTGCTGATGGCGGGTTTGGCTGCATCAAGGGACTAAGGGGTGGCCATTCGCGAGCAAGCCCGCTGCCACAGGAAATCACTACTCTCAAGAGCGGTGCCTGTGGGAGCGGGCTTGCCCGCGAAGAAGACGCTGCGGTCACTCGATGAAGCTGACCACACCACCTTCCAGCGACTTCACCCGCGCCAGCGATTCAACGCGGTAGCCCTGGCTGTCCAGCTCGGCACGGCCGCCCTGGAACGACTTCTCGATGACGATACCCAGGCCGGCCACAGTGGCGCCGGCCTGTTTGATGATCGAAATCAGCGCCTGCGACGCCTTGCCGTTGGCCAGGAAGTCGTCGATCACCAGCACGCGGTCGCTGCTGTTGAGGTGGCGCGGCGAAATGGCCACGGTGTTCTCGGTCTGCTTGGTGAAGGAATACACCGAGGCAGTCAGCAGGTTCTCGGTCAGGGTCAGCGACTGGTGCTTGCGCGCGAAGATCACCGGAACGCCCAGCTTCAGGCCAGTCATCACCGCCGGGGCAATCCCCGAGGCTTCGATGGTGACGATCTTGGTCACGCCGGCATCGGCGTAAAGGCGGGCGAACTCGTCACCGATCAGCTGCATCAAGGCAGGGTCGATCTGGTGGTTGAGAAACGCGTCGACTTTGAGAACTTGATCGGAAAGCACGATGCCTTCTTCGCGAATCTTCTGCTGCAGTGCTTCCACTGTGGTTTCCTCGATGTAGCAAAGGTGGCCGCTAAAAAGCGGCAAAGTTAAAGAGTAATGGTTGATCAGCGTTTGAGCATTGCCCGGATATCGGCCAGCGCGTTATTGCCACGTGCGGCTTTGACTTCCACGGGTGCATCGTCCAGGCCTTCCCAGGCCAGGTCGTCCGGCGGCAGTTCATCCAGGAACCGGCTGGGCGTGCAGTCGATGATTTCGCCGTACTGCTTGCGCTTGGCGGCGAAGGTGAAGGCCAGGGTCTGGCGCGCGCGGGTGATGCCCACGTAGGCCAGGCGGCGTTCCTCTTCGATGGTGTCGGCCTCGATACTCGAGCGGTGGGGGAGGATTTCCTCCTCCATGCCCATGATGAACACGTAAGGGAATTCCAGGCCTTTGGAGGCATGCAGGGTCATCATCTGCACGCCTTCGGCGTTCTCTTCCTCTTCCTGCTGGCGTTCGAGCATGTCGCGCAACACCAGCTTGCCGATGGCGTCCTCGATGGTCATGTCACCCTCTTCGTCTTTTTCGAGGGTGTTCTTCAGCGCTTCTACCAGGAACCAGACGTTGCTGATGCGGAACTCCGCCGCCTTGTCGCTGGCGGTCTGCTGGCGGATCCAGTTTTCGTAGTCGATGTCGCGGATCATCTCGTGCAGCGCGGCGATCGGGTCTTCCAGGGCAACCTTGTGGCGCACCCCGTCCAACCAGTGCTTGAAGCGCTGCAGGCGCTCGGTGTAGCGGGCGTCAAGGTGTTCGCCCAGGCCCATCTCCTCGCTGGCGGCGTACATCGAGATACCGCGCTCGGTGGAATAGTTGCCGAGTTTTTCCAGGGTCGTGGAGCCGATCTCCCGGCGCGGCACGTTGATGACGCGCAGGTAGGCGTTGTCGTCGTCCGGGTTCACCAGCAGGCGCAGGTAGGCCATCAGGTCCTTGACCTCCTGGCGGCCGAAGAAACTGTTGCCGCCCGACAGGCGATACGGCACCTGGTGGTGCTGCAGCTTCAGTTCGATCAGCTTGGCCTGGTAGTTGCCGCGGTAGAGGATGGCGAAATCGCTGTACGGGCGGTTGGTGCGCAGGTGCAGGGTGAGGATTTCCATGGCCACGCGCTCAGCCTCGGCTTCCTCGTTCTTGCAACGGATGACGCGGATCTCGTCGCCCACGCCCATCTCGCTCCACAGCTGTTTCTCGAACGCATGCGGGTTGTTGGCGATCAGCACGTTGGCGCAGCGCAGGATGCGGCTGGTGGAGCGGTAGTTCTGTTCGAGCATGACGATCTTCAGGGAGGGGTAGTCCTCCTTGAGCAGCATCAGGTTCTCGGGGCGCGCGCCACGCCAGGCGTAGATCGACTGGTCGTCGTCACCCACCACGGTGAACTGGTTGCGCATGCCGATGAGCATTTTCACCAGCAGGTACTGGCTGGCGTTGGTGTCCTGGTATTCGTCCACCAGCAGGTAGCGCACGCGGTTCTGCCAGCGTTCGAGCACCTCGGGGTGCTCCTGGAACAGTTTGACCGGCTGCAGGATCAGGTCGTCGAAGTCCACCGCGTTGAACGCCTTGAGCGTGCGCTGGTAGTGGGTGTAGACGATGGCGGCGGTCTGTTCGCGCGGGTTGCGGGCTTTTTCCAGGGCTTCGGGGGGCAGGACCAGGTCGTTCTTCCAGGCACCGATCATGTTCTTGATCTCGTCGATGCCGTCGTCGCCGGAGTATTCCTTCTGCATGATGTCCGACAGCAGCGCCTTGATGTCAGACTCGTCGAAGATCGAGAAGCCTGGCTTGTAGCCCAGCTTGTCGTGCTCCTTGCGGATGATGTTCAGGCCCAGGTTGTGGAACGTGCACACCGTCAGGCCCCGGCCTTCCCCCGGGCGCAGCAGGGTAGCGACCCGTTCCTTCATCTCGCGCGCGGCCTTGTTGGTGAAGGTCATCGCGACGATGTACTGGGCACGGATGCCGCAGTTCTGGATCAGGTGGGCGATCTTGCGCGTGATCACGCTGGTCTTGCCGGAGCCTGCACCGGCGAGCACCAAAAGAGGGCCGCCGACGTAGTCACGGGCTTCCTGTTGCCTGGGATTGAGTCGGGACATGCTAGAAACCGGGGGTCGCCAGAAAATAGCCGCGCATTCTAACAGGCATGGGGCGGTTGTGGCGCGACCGTCTGACGTCTGAGTCAGACTTTCTGCATGCTCATACCATTAGTCAGGCTCATGCTATTCATGGAAAAAATCGTATTTGCTGGTTTAACCACTTTCGCGCAGGATGCACGTCAAAATGTGTCGGGACGCGCTGTGGGCAAGGATATGTCTAAAAGTGAAAATCATTTTCATTTATGCAGTAGCATACCCGGCCTCCCTCGTAACACCGTCCCAGCTTTAAGGAGCCCGCTTGTCCACGCCTGTCGAACCTCTGCGTTTGCTGTTGTTGGCTGATGAGCCGGAATGGGCCGCCTTGCTGCGCGAGTGCCTGCTGCCGCTGGACGGCACGGCCGTTTTGCTGACCGCACCGAACTGGGCGGCGGTCGACACCCTGTTCAGCCATGACCGCCAGGCGGTGATTCTGGCCACCCCGGCCCTGCAGCCGGCGCCGGGGCGTTGCGACCTGCCGACCATCCTGCTGCTCGACCACGAGCCCGAGGCGCCGCCCACCGGCGTCAGCGACTGGCTGGTGCGTGACCAACTGAATGCCGATGCCCTGCGCCGTTCGTTGCGCCATGTGCGCGAGCGCGGCGTGCTGGTTGCCACCTTGCAGCGCTTGGCCGAGCAGGACCCACTGACCGGTATCGCCAACCGCCAGGGCTTCCAGGCCCTGCTGACCGCACGCCTGGCCGAGAGCGACGGGCGCGGCGTGGCCCTCGGGCACCTGGACCTCGACAACTTCCGCCACGTCAACGATGCCCTCGGGCACCAGGGCGGCGACCGCTTGATCCTGCAGGTGGTGTCGCGCCTCAAGCAGCAACTGGAGGCCGGCGACCAGCTGGCACGCCTGGGCAGCGACGAGTTTGCCCTGTTGATCGACACCCGCCGCGACACCGGCCGCGCCGAGTGGATCGCCGAACGCATCGTCGAAGCCCTGGCCGAGCCGTATTGGATCGACGGCGAAAGCCTGTTGCTCGGCTGCAGCCTGGGCCTGGCCCACGCGCGCGCGCAGAGTGGCGCCGACCCGCTGATGTGGCATGCGCACATTGCCATGCGCCAGGCCAAGAGCAGCCAGGGCTGCACCTTCCATGTGTTCAACGAGCGGATCAACCGCAACGCCCGCAGCCTGGCCGACCTCGAAGGCGAACTGCGCCGTGCCCTGCGCCGCGATGAGCTGGAGCTGCACTACCAGCCGCGGCTGAACCTGGCCGACGGCCGCATCGTCGGCCTGGAAGCCCTGGTGCGCTGGCGCCATGCCGAACGCGGCCTGCTGCCACCGAGCGAATTCGTGCCGCTGGCCGAGCAGAGCGGGCTGATCGTGCCGCTAGGCTACTGGGTGATCTCGCGCGCCTTGCGCGATATGCAGGCCCTGCGCGAGAGCGGCCTGGCGCCGCTGCACATGGCGGTGAACCTGAGCTTCCGGCAGTTCCAGGACAGCCAACTGCTGGCCACGCTCAGCCGCCTGATCATCGAGCACGGCGTCGATGCCCGCTGGCTGGAGTTCGAGCTGACCGAAACGGCAGTGATGCGCCGTAACGAGCTGGTGCGCCAGACCATGGATGCCTTGGGGCGCCTTGGCGTGCGCTTCTCGCTGGACGACTTTGGTACCGGCTTCTCTTCGTTCGTGCACCTGAACAGCCTGCCGATCACCCTGCTCAAGGTCGACCGCAGCTTCGTCGCCGAGATGGAGATGCGCGAGGAGAACCGCAAACTGGTGCACGCGATGATCAACCTGGCGCACAACCTCAACCTGGAGGTGGTCGCAGAAGGCGTTGAGAGCCAAGAACAGATGGCGTTGCTGCGTGGGTTCGGTTGCGACCAGGTGCAAGGGTTCCTGGTCAGCAAGCCGCTGCCGGTGGGGGAGTTGGTGGCGTATTTGCAGCAGGCGTCCGAGCGCAAGCTGGCGGAAGTTCTCTAGGCCGCCATCGCCGGCAAGCCGGCGAAGGGGCCCTGAAGTCAGGCCGAAACAGCGGCCTTTTTGCTGAAGCCGGCCTTCCCCAGCATCCGCTTCATCCGCCATTCGAAGGCAATGGTCAACGCCACCGATGCACAGGCCAAGCCCAACGCCAGCCCCCACCACACACCCACCGCGCCGCCACCGAAGTTGAACGTCAGCAGCCACGCACTCGGCGCCCCGACCAGCCAGTAGCAGCACAGCCCGATCAGGAACGTGGTCTTGGCATCCTTCAAGCCACGGATCGAGCCCATGGCAATGGTCTGCACGCCATCGAACAGTTCGAACCAGGCCGCCACCATCAGCAAGCTCACCGCCAGCTGGTAGATCCCCGCGAACGCCGGGTCATTGCCATCGATGAACAGGCCCACCAGCATTTCCGGGCGCAGCCAGAACAGCGCGGCGAAGGCGAACATGATCATCGCACCAAAACTGATGCCCACCCGCCCGGCACTGCGCGCCGCCAGCAGGTTGCCGGCACCGTAATAGAGCCCGACCCGCATGGTCACCGCATACGAAAGCCCGGTCGGCACCATGAACGCGGTCGAGACGATCTGCAGGGCAATCTGGTGCGCCGCCAGCTCAGTGCTGCCGAGCACCCCCATGCACAGCGCGGCAAAGGCGAACAGGCCGACTTCCACCATGTAGGTGCCACCAATTGGCAGCCCCAACCGCCACAGCTCGCGCAAGGCCGGCAGGGAAGGGCGCGACAGGCCCTTTCGCAGCGGGTAGGCGGCATAGGCCGGGTGCCAGCGGATGTACAGCGCCAGGGCGATGGCCATGCCCATTGACACCACTGCGGTGACCAGGCCGATGCCCATCAGCCCCAGCTTGGGCAGGCCGAACATGCCTTCGATCAGCGCGACGTTGAGCAGGTAGTTGAGCACCGTGCCAACCACGCTGATGACCATCACCGGGGCCGAGCGGCCCAGCGCACTGGTGAAGCCGCGCAAGGCCATGAAGGTCAGGTAGCCGGGCAGCGCCAGCGGCAGCAGGGTGAGAAACTCCGTGGCCGAGGCAACGTTTTCAGGCTGTTGCCCGAACAGCAGCAGCACCGGCTTGAGGTTCCACAGGGCCAGTGCCGCGACCAGCGCCAGGCCCCAGGCCAGCCACAGGCCGTTCTGCGCCAGGCGGGTGGCGCCCTCGATGTCGTTGGCGCCCTTGCGGATCGCCACCAGGGTGCCGACTGCCGCGATCACGCCCAGGCAGAAGATCGACACGAACGAATAGCTCGCCGCGCCCAGGCCACCCCCGGCCAGCGCCTGCGGGCTGATGCGGGCCATCATCAGGGTGTCGGTGAGCACCATCAGCATGTGCGCCAACTGCGAGGCGATCAGCGGCCCGGCCAGGCGCAGCAAAGCCTTGAGTTCTGTTTTGGGCGCGACATGCATGGGTGGGGTCCTTTTGGCCTGACTCGGTGAGCGAGGAGCGATTCTGAGGCCTCGGTCAACTTTGCACAAAAGGATAAAAGCGATGGTTGGCATGAGTTGAACTCATGCATATATGATTCTGGGCATTCTTTCTCTGCCCCGTATGCAGGTGCCTCATGTCACGCCAGATGCCTCCGCTGTATGCGCTGCGCGCATTCGAAGCCGCCGCCCGGCTCAGCTCGTTCACCCGTGCCGGCCACGAGCTGTCGATCACCCAGAGCGCGGTCAGCCGGCATATCCGTACCCTGGAGGAGCACTTTGCCTGCCGCCTGTTCATCCGCAGCGGCCGCAGCCTGCAGTTGACCGAAGCCGCGCGGGTGCTGCTGCCTGGTGTGCGCGAAGGTTTTGCCGCGTTGGAGCGGGCCTGCGATACCTTGCGCGGTGAGGACGACATCCTGCGCATGAAGGCGCCTTCGACTCTGACCATGCGCTGGCTGCTGGCGCGGCTGAGCCAGTTCCGCCACTTGCAGCCGGGCAACGAAGTGCAATTGACCAGCGCCTGGATGGACGTGGACCACGTGGACTTCAACCAGGAGCCTTTCGACTGCGCGGTATTGCTCAGTGACGGCGTGTTCCCGCAGGACTGGGAGGTGCGGCGGTTGTTTGCCGAGCTGTTGATCCCGGTGGGCGCGCCGGACCTGCTCAAGGAAGGCCCCTGGGACGAACGCCGGCTGGCCGGCATCGAGCTGCTGCACCCCACCCCCGACAAGCGTGACTGGCGCGAATGGCTGGAGCGCATGGGGTTGGCCGACAGCGTGTCGCTCAAGGGCGGGCAGGTGTTCGACACCTTGGAGCTGGGCATGATCGCTGCGGCGCGTGGTTACGGGATCTCCATGGGCGACCTGCTGATGGTCGCCGAAGACGTGGCGCACGGGCGCTTGAGCCTGCCGTGGCCGACTGCGGTGCCCAGTGGCATGGATTACTACCTGGTGTGGCCGCGCACCCGGCCAGGTGGTGAGCGGTTGCGGCGGTTGAGTGTGTTTCTGCAGGAAGAGGCGGCGGCGGTGAACTTGCCGGAAGTGCACATACTGCCGGGTCTTTGATTGCCTGCACCGGCCCTTTCGCCGGCTTGCTGGCGAAAGGGCCGGTGCAAAGGCAAAGAAAACGTTTGCGAATATCCCGGCCCGACACTCAAGTATTCGCCAGCGACGCCGATTTACTTGCACCAGCGTCCCGGAAAGAGGGCGCGATTCTCCGTCGATAATCAGCAGGCGGTCAGCGTGATCAGGATGATCCCGGCCATTTGCCAGGAGCTTCTCTATGTCTCAACCGCGTGCCCGAATTGCCTCGCAGCTCGGTGTCGCCCTCGCCATCGTGCTGGCGCTGGTGATCACCGGCAGTACCTTGTTCGCCCTGCGTTCGCTGGATGATGCCAACCTCGCCACGCGCCAGGCGCACCTGGCCAGCGAGGCGCGGCTGCTGGCCGACCAGCTGGAAACCTTCCACGGTTCCCTCAAGGACAACACCCAACGCTTGAGCGGCCTGTTCGAGCGTCGTTTTGCCTCAGGCCTGTCGCTGCATGCTGGCGAAACCGTGCAGGTTGCTGGCCAGGCCACGCCGGCGCTTTACCTGGGTGACCACCTGCTGAACAACGACTTCCAGCAGGTCGATGAGTTCCAGCAGATGACTGCCGGTATCGCCACGCTGTTCGTGCGCAGCGGCGATGACTTCGTGCGCATCACCACCAACCTGAAAAAACAGGATGGCAGCCGCGCCATTGGCACCCAACTCGACCGCCAGCACCCGGCTTACGCAAAGCTGCTGGCAGGGCAGATGTACGTCGGCCGCGCCGTGCTGTTCGAGCGCAACTACATGACCCGCTACGTGCCGGTGAATGATGGCAACGGCCGGGTCATTGCCGTGCTGTTCGTCGGCTTCGACTACACCGACGCGCAGAACGCCCAGTTCAACAACCTCAAGCGCTTCCGGATTGGCGAAACCGGCTCGCTGGCCATTCGTGACGAGCGAGGCCAGTGGCTGGTGCCGCCGGCCAATGCCGATCAGGACCTGTTCAGCGCCTCTGCACCGTTCGCCGAAGGCCCGTGGACCGTAGTCGCCAGCATGCCGCTGGCGGAGATCCGCGAGGTGACCTGGAGCGTCGGCCTGCGCCTGGCCATCGGCAGCCTTTTGGCGATGTTGCTGGCAGTGGCCGCCACGCTGTGGCTGTTGCGGCGCAAACTGCGCCCGCTCGATGACCTGGTGCGTCAGGCCGATGCGCTGGGCGCAGGCGACCTGAACGCGCGCTTGGCGGTGACCAGCCATGACGAGATCGGCCAGCTGGCGCGCAGCTTCAACAAGATGGGCGAAGCGTTGGCGACCATGGTCGAGCACATCCGTGGTGCCTCCGACCAGGTCAGCGGCCGTGCCCGTTCGCTGGCGGGCCTGTCGGCGGGCGCCTGTGAAGGCATGGACCAGCAGTCCGGCGAAATCACCAGCATGGCCGGTGCGGTGGAGGAGTTCAGCGCCACGTCGATGAACATCGCCGACAACATGGCCGGCACCGAGCGCATGGCCCGTGACAACGCTCAGCAGACGCGCATTGGCCGCACGGCCATGGATGAAGCGTCGAGCTCGCTGCGCCAGATCGCCGAGGCACTGGGTGGCACCGCGACGGTGATGGACACCCTGGGCGCCCGTTCGCAGGAAATCGGCGGCATCGTCGGGGTGATCACCGCGATTGCCGAGCAGACCAACCTGCTGGCGCTCAACGCTGCCATCGAAGCGGCGCGGGCGGGTGAGCAGGGCCGTGGATTTGCCGTGGTGGCTGACGAGGTGCGTGGCCTGGCGGCGCGTACGCGTCAGGCAACCGATGAGATCTCCGGGATGATCGCCAGCATTCAGCAGCAGACCGGCCACGCCATCAGCACCCTGGAGCAGGGCAATCAGCTGATGCAGGAAGGCCTGCAACGCAACGACAAGGTGGCCGAGGCGCTGGCCCGCATCGATGAGCAGAGCCGTGTCGCGGGCGAGCAGTTCACCGTGATCAGCACTGCGACCCAGGAGCAGAGCAGCACGGCGACCGTGCTCAGCCGCAACCTGCAGAGCATTGCCCAGGCCAACAGCGAGCAGCGCGATGTGGCCAATGAGCTGGCGTTTACCGCGCGGGAGCTGGAAGGGCTGGCGGCGCAGTTGCGCCAGGAAGTGGACCGGTTTCGGGTGTAGATAGCGGTAGGCAGTACCGGCCCAATCGCGGCTGAAGCCGCGAATGGGCCGCAAAGCGGCCCCTTTTACATGGACTCCAGGTTCAACGCCTGCGCACACGCCTGCAACGACCGCCGCTCGCTCTGCGCATACAGCGCCAGCTCGTCCTGCACCTGCAGCCCCAGCGCCGCCTCGAACGCATCGCGGTTGGCATTGTTGCCATATTCAACCTGGGCATCGTCGCCCAGGTTGGACTGGAAGATCCCCGCCGCGCTCACCGGCAAGAAGTCCTCGTACACCAACGCCTCGAAGTGCACATGACCTGCGTCGATCAAGCCTTGCAGCGTGGTGGGGCGATCCGCCTGCTCACGCGCGGCCAAGCCCTTTTCGGTGGCAAAGTAACGGAAGTACGCCAGCCCCTGCTCACGCATCTGCGCCAGGTCATCCGGGAACTCGGCGAAGTGTTCCTTCAGCAATGCCATGTAATGTTCGGCGTTGGCCTCGCCCGGTGCGCCGCCGAGCGCCGCACGGGTAGCGTCCAGCAACCGGTCATAAAGCGCGCGCCCCTTCGGCGTCAGTGCCGCGCCACGCTGTTCGATCTCGCCGAAGCGCGCGGTGTGGCTGCCTTCGTTGCCGGGCTGGTCGCTGAAGGCGACCTTCTCCTGCAGCGCCTTGAAGCTGGTCTGGCGCAGCAGGATCGGGTGACGGCGGGTGGGCGGGCCTTCGATCACAGCCTTCGGTGGAATGCCCTTGGCCGGCATGCCCCGCTGGATCGCGTCGATGTCAAGCGTACGCGGGGTCAGGTGGTTGATGTGCGGGCCCTTGAACGCCACCACGTCGGCGATCAGGCGATGCTGCTCGTGCAACCGCTGGTACTGCTCGGCGGTGACCGTGGCGTCCTGGTGCCAGCGGAAGGTGTGCAGGGCTTCCTGCACGAAGGCCTCGGCGTCAGCCGCGTTCAGGCCGCCGTCTCGCTCGCACTGGGCGATCAGCTCGAGGGCCCGGGCGGTGAAGATCCTGCGCTTGGCCAGGATGGTCCGGGCCAGCTCACGCAGTGCCGGGTTGTCTATCAGCTCCAGGCGCAGCAGCGAGGTGAACACCCGGAACGGGCTGACGTGCAGCGCCTGTTCGTGCACGGCGCGGAAGGCGGTGGAGTGCACCGGCACGCCGGCGGAGCTGAGGTCGTAATAGCCAACCGGCTGCATGCCCATGACCGCGAACAGCCGGGCGATGGTGGCCAGCTCTTCGGCGCTGCCGACGCGGATGGCACCATGGCGTTCCTGGTCCAGGCGCTCGACCTCGCCGGTCCAGCGCAGCGCTTCGGCCACCTTGGGCTGCTGAGCCATGACTTGCTGGTTGATTTCGCTCACCAGCTCCAGCAGCGTGCCGTACAGTGGCACTTCCTGTTTGTACATGAGTGACATGGCGGCAGAGAATTGCGCGCGGATGCTGTCGGGGCTGACGAAATCGTGGGCGGGCATCGCAAGCTTCCTGGTTGGGTTCGGACGCTTACATGAAAGCTGGGAATGCACTATGGCCACAAGCGAAAAAAAGTAGGTGTGTCATTCCTTTTTTGATCGATCTTGCCGCCTCTTCGCGGGTAAACCCGCTCCCACAGGGATCGCACGCTGGCTAAAACCTGTGCAGTACCCGCGAAGAGGCCCTCAAGCCTGCAACTGCTCGCGAATCCACTCCACCAACGCCCGCACCTTGGGCACTTCTGCCGCATGCTCGGCATGCGCCAGGTAATGTGCCCCGGCACTCTTCATGGTGTGGTTCCATGCAATCACCAGGCTCCCCTCGCTCAACTCCTTGGCCACCAGGTAACGCGGCACCAACGCCACCCCACAACCCGCCTGCGCGGCACTCAACGCCATATAGAACGTATCGAAACGCGGCCCGTGGTAAGCGCTGACACTGTGCAGCCCCAACTCCAGAAACCACTCGTGCCAAGCTTCGGGCCGCGAGGTGCTCTGCAGCAGCACCCGCTCGGCCAGTTCCCCGGCATCCTTCAATTCGCGCCCCGCCAGCAGCTCCGGTGCGCACACGGGCACCACCTCTTCACCGAACAGCTCGATGCAGGTCGCCCCCGGCCAGGTGCCCTGCCCGTAGAAGAACACCACATCCGCCGAGCCCTGCAGCAAGGCGAACGGCTCCATCTCGTTACGAATGTCCAGGTGGATGTTGGTGTGCCGTTTGCCGAAGCCCTTGAGGTGCGGGATCAACCAACGCACGCCAAAACTCGGTTGAGTGGCTACCTTCAATATCTCGGTCTGCTCACCATAGGTCAGGACGTAGCGGCTGGACATGTCGACCTGGGTGAGGATCTTGTTGACCTCAGCCAGGTACAAGCTGCCGGCAGGCGTCAGTTGCAGGCGCCGGCGGATGCGCAGGAACAGGTGGTGGCGCAGCATCTCTTCGAGCTGTGCCACCTGCTTGCTGACGGCGCTCTGGGTGAGGTGCAGCTCTTCGGCGGCGCGGGTGAAGCTCAGGTGGCGGGCTGCAGCCTCGAAGCACTGCAGGGCGGTCATGGAGGGCACCAGGCGTTTGGACATAGCGTTCTCTGCGGCTCAAATCATTACCTGACGGAATGATAAGCGGAATAAAGGTCGTTTGTTGCACCCGAGTAATCGGATTAATACTGACCCCCATCATTTTTCCACCCCATCACCCGATGTAGGAGAAGCACAAATGGTTGCTGGATTGCTCGAGCGCCTTGGCGTTGCCGCCACGGCTTACACCCAGGGCGACTACCCTGTTCACACGCCGATCGACGGCAGCCAGATCGCCTCGGTGAAACTGCTTGGCAAGGCCGAGAGCACCGCCCGCATCGACCAGGCGCACAGCGCCTTCGAGGCCTGGCGCAGCGTGCCGGCCCCGCGCCGTGGCGAGCTGGTGCGCCTGTTTGGCGAAGTGCTGCGTGAGCACAAGGCCGACCTGGGCGAGCTGGTTTCCATCGAAGCCGGCAAGATCACCCAGGAAGGCCTGGGCGAAGTGCAGGAGATGATCGACATCTGCGATTTCGCCGTGGGCCTGTCGCGCCAGCTGTACGGCCTGACCATCGCCTCCGAGCGCCCTGGCCACCACATGCGTGAGTCTTGGCACCCGCTGGGCGTGGTCGGCGTGATCAGCGCCTTCAACTTCCCGGTCGCCGTGTGGGCCTGGAACACCGCCCTGGCTCTGGTGGCCGGTAACTCGGTGGTGTGGAAGCCGTCCGAGAAGACCCCGCTGACCGCGCTGGCGTGCCAGGCGCTGTTCGACAAAGCCCTGAAAGCCTTCGGCGATGCCCCGGCAGGCCTGGCGCAACTGGTCATCGGTGGCCGCGAAGCGGGCGAAGCGCTGGTCGACGATCCACGTGTGCCGCTGGTCAGCGCCACCGGCAGCACCCGCATGGGCCGTGAAGTCGGCCCACGCGTCGCGGCCCGCTTCGGCCGCAGCATCCTGGAACTGGGCGGCAACAACGCCATGATTCTGGCCCCGAGCGCAGACCTGGACCTGGCCGTGCGCGGCATCCTGTTCTCCGCCGTCGGCACTGCCGGCCAGCGCTGCACCACCCTGCGTCGCCTGATCGTGCACCGTTCGATCAAGGACGAAGTGGTTGCCCGCGTCAAAGCTGCTTACGCCAAGGTGCGCATCGGTGACCCGCGCAAGGACAACCTGGTGGGCCCGCTGATCGACAAGCTGTCGTTCGACGCCATGCAGGGCGCGCTGGCCAAGGCCCGCGACGAAGGCGGCGAGGTATTCGGTGGCCAGCGCCAGCTGGCCGACCAGTACCCGAACGCCTACTACGTGTCGCCCGCCATTGCCGAGATGCCCGCGCAGAGCGACGTGGTGCGCCACGAGACCTTCGCGCCGATCCTCTACGTGCTGGCCTACGACGACTTCGAAGAGGCCCTGCGCCTGAACAACGAAGTGCCACAGGGCCTGTCGTCGTGCATCTTCACCACCGACATCCGTGAGGCCGAGCGTTTCCAGAGCGCCTCGGGCAGCGACTGCGGTATCGCCAACGTCAACATCGGCACCAGCGGCGCCGAGATCGGCGGTGCGTTCGGTGGCGAGAAGGAAACCGGCGGTGGTCGTGAGTCGGGTTCCGATGCCTGGAAAGGCTACATGCGTCGCCAAACCAATACCGTGAACTACTCGCGCGAACTGCCACTGGCGCAGGGCATCGTGTTCGACTGATGCTGCATGGCCGGGGGCTTTGGCCCCCGGTTCGCGGGGCAAGCCCGCTCCCCCAGGAATTGTGATGCTTGCACGATTTCTGTGGGAGCGGGCTTGTCCCGCGAATGGGCCGCAAAGCGGCCCCAAGTAGTCAGATGCACCCGCAATAAGAACAACACTGCTGGAGCCGGCCATGTCCGAACTGCGTCAACAATGCTTGTGGGAACACGTCAGCCAACCGACCGTCGCCGCCCAGGCCCTGGCTGGCGAGCACAAGGCCGATGTCTGCGTCATCGGCGGTGGCATTACCGGCCTGTCGGCGGCCATCCACCTGCTCGAACAGGGCAAGTCGGTGATCCTGCTGGAGGCCTGGAAGATCGGCCACGGTGGCTCCGGGCGCAACGTCGGGCTGGTCAATGCCGGCACCTGGATCCGCCCCGACGATGTCGAGGCGACCCTCGGCCAGAAGCAGGGCAGCCGCCTGAACACGGTGCTCGGCGAGGCCCCTGGCGAGGTTTTCGCCCTGATCGAGCGCCTGGGCATCGATTGTCAGGCGCAACACAAAGGCACCCTGCACATGGCGCACAACGCCACCGGCATCGCCGACCTCGAAGCACGCCACCAGCAGTGGAGCCGACGCGGCGCCGATGTGCAGCTGCTGACCGGCGCCCAATGCCAGGAATACTGCGGTACCGACAAGATTTCCGCCGCGCTGCTCGACCGCCGCGCCGGCACCATCAACCCCATGGGCTACACCCAAGGTCTGGCTGCGGCGGTTGCGCGCCTGGGCGGCAAGCTGTTCCAGCAATCGGCCGTCGAAGGCCTGGAGCGCGACGGTGACGCCTGGCGGGTCAAGACCGCACGCGGTTCAGTGCGCGCCGACAAGGTGGTGATCTCCACCGGTGCCTACACCGAAGGCGACTGGAGCAACCTGCAGAAGCAGTTCTTCCGTGGTTACTACTACCAGGTTGCCTCCAAGCCGCTGCACGGTGCTGCCGCCGACAAGGTCCTGCCGCACGGCCAAGGCTCGTGGGACACCCGCACCGTGCTCAGCAGCATCCGCCGCGACGACCAGGGCCGCCTGTTGCTCGGCAGCCTCGGCCGGGTCGACAACAAGCCGGCGTGGTTCGTGCGCAGCTGGGCCGACCGCATCCAGAGCCATTACTACCCGGAGCTGGGCAAGGTCGAGTGGGAGATGCACTGGACCGGCTGCATCGACTTCACCCCCGATCACCTGATGCGCCTGTTCGAGCCGGCGCCTGGGTTGGTCGCGGTTACGGGTTACAACGGCCGTGGCAATACCACGGGCACGGTGATCGGCCGTGCGTTTGCCGAGTTTCTGCTCAAGGGTGAGGCGGACAGCCTGCCGATCCCGTTCTCGCCGATGACCGGGGTGAGTGCGCCGTCGTTGCGCACGGCGTTCTACGAGTCAGGGTTCTCGCTGTACCACGCAGGGCAGTGTTTGCGGGTTGTGCTTTAGGTGTTTGTACCGGCCCCATCGCCGGTAAGCCGGCGATGGGGCCGGTGCAGGCAGTAACGCTATTTGTGCAACCAGCTGAGGAAGCCGCCCTTCTTGATCAGGGTCGGTTTCTGCAGCAATAGGGACTCCCGGCTCTGCCGCCGGAACCGCTGCAGCTTGCTCAACGCCGTCTGCACCTCACCGCGCTGCACCAGGCAGCTGCGCACCTGCTCCTTGTCGATGCGGTACAGCACGCAGCTGGTCAGGGTGCGGAACTCGGCAAATGAATCCTCCTCATCGATGATGCCCTCGATCCCCAGCACCTCGCCCGGCCCCATGCGCCCGGCCTCCAGCAACTGCTCGCCATCGCGCACCGAGGCCGAGACCACGCCGCTGCCAATCACCAGCAAGTGATCGGACAGCTCGCCCACGCCCAGAATCACCTGGTCGGCCAAGTACTCCACCGCCGTCATGCGCTGGCTCAGGGCGTCGCGCTCCTCGCCGCTCAACGAACGGAACACCCGCACCTCGTCCAGTACCTCGCGTTGGCGGCTGCGCGGTGGCAGCGCCAAGTCGACGTTCCACATCACACCGCTGGCTTCAAGGTGCCGGTGCGCCAGGTCGAACAGCTGGTTGCGCGCCTCGGTCTTGCCGCCCATGTCGGCGACAAAGCCGCTGGCTTCGTATTCCACCGACTCCAGGGTGGAGACCTTCACCGTCACCTTCGGTTTGGGTGAGGCAAGAATGGCGCTGGTGCCCTGCAAGGCCTTTTCCAGCGCATCGAACACCCGTTTAGGCCGCACTTTGGCCGGCACCACCACACTGATCGATACCCCATGCACATCGGCCGGGCGGCTGTGGTTGAGCAGCCGAGCCTTGGCCGCCACCGAATTGGGGATCACCGCCAGGCTGCCTGAGCCAGTGAGCAGGCGCGTGGCGCGCCAGTCGATGTCCAGCACCTTGCCTTCGGTGCCATCGATGGAGATCGAATCGCCGATCTGGTAGGGCCGCGTGGTGTTCAGCACGATGCCACTGAACACGTCGGCCAAAGTGCTTTGCAGCGCCAGGCCGATGACGATGGCCATGACCCCGGAGGTGGCCAACAGGCCCTTCACCGGCAACTGCATCACATAGCCCGCAGCGGCCACCACGGCCGCTAGGAAGATCAACGCCCCCAGCACATCCTGCAGCAACCGCCCGCCATGGCTGCCGCGCGCCACCAGCAGCAGGCCGAACACCACCGTCACCGTGCGCGCGCCAAACAGCCACCAGCCGATCGCCAGCACCGTGGCCATCAGGTTGCGCGACACATCGTCTACCCAGGGCGGCGGCTGCAGCGGGCTCATCCCGGCGGCCACCAGCACCCAGCTGAACAGCAGGAAGATCGCCAGCCGCGTGCCGATGCGCCAGGCCCGGCGCTGGAGGGGGATCAGTTGCCAGAGGATGAGGTCGAGCAGGATCAGGGCGCAGCCGAGCAACAACGGGGACGACTGGATGAACGCCAGCATGGTGGTCTCGGGGTCAGAGGAGGGCTGTGGGTAGTAATAGAGCAGGTTGAGCGGGCAGGCAATGGGTGGTTGTGCTGACCCTTCGCGGGACAAGCCCGCTCCCACAGTTAATCGCTGTTCTCAAAGACGATGCAATCCCTGTGGGAGGGGGCTTGTCCCGCGAAGGGGCCAGCAAATCCACTGCCAAACCATCGTTCCTAAAACAGAACGCTAAAGCCAGAAACCGCTATCTACCGCGCCAAAGGTAATGGTTTTAATCTTTTCCCATCAACGCGAAACACCCAACTTACTGAACATCAAAACCCTTAGGAGCTACCCCCATGACCCACTTCAAATACAACCGCCTGAACAAAGACGACGCCGCTGTGCTGCTGGTCGACCACCAGGCGGGCTTGCTGTCCCTGGTCCGCGACATCGAACCGGACGCATTCAAGAACAACGTGCTGGCCCTGGCTGACCTGGCCAAGTTCTTCAACCTGCCGACCATCCTGACTACCAGCTTCGAACAAGGCCCCAACGGCCCGCTGGTCCCAGAGCTGAAAGCCCTGTTCCCGAATGCCCCGTACATTGCCCGCCCTGGCCAGATCAACGCCTGGGACAACGAAGACTTCGTCAAAGCCGTGAAGGCGACCGGCAAGAAGCAGCTGATCATTGCCGGTGTGGTCACTGAAGTGTGCGTCGCCTTCCCGGCCCTGGCCGCCCTTGAAGAAGAGTTCGAGGTGTTCGTGGTGACCGATGCTTCCGGCACCTTCAACGCCATGACCCGCGACGCCGCCCACGACCGCATGAGCCGCGCCGGTGCGCAACTGATGACCTGGTTCGGCGTGGCCTGTGAGCTGCACCGCGACTGGCGCAACGACATCGAAGGCCTGGCCGCGCTGTGCTCCAACCACATCCCGGACTACCGCAACCTGATGACCAGCTACAACGCCTTCAACGCCGGCAAGTAAGCCGACCCGCCTCGGGCACCGCCAGTCGGTGCCCAGCCAGGGCAGCACAACCATCCAATCCTCCGCCCGTTCGCCGTTGCACAGTGAATGCGGGCAAGCTCATCCCAAGGAACGCCGATGAACACCGCATTCCAAGACAACCGCAACGTGGTGACCCTGGTCATCCAGCACAAGGTGCGCGCTGCGTCGCTGGCCGATTACGAAGCCTGGCTCAAGCGTACGGTAAGCACCGCACGGCGCCAGCCGGGGCACCTCGACGTCAACGTGATCCGCCCGGACGACGGCGGGCTGCACTTCACCACCGTGGTGCGCTTCGCCGATGCGAGCCTGCTGCAGGCCTGGGTCAACTCCGCTGAGCGCCAGGCGCTGGTCAACGAAGTGCTGCCACTGCTCGAAGGCGGCGACCACACCCAGGTACACGACGATCCGGAGTTCTGGTTCACCCCGCCCAGTGCCAGCGCCCCGCAACCGCCGCGCTGGAAGCAGGCACTGCTGACTTACCTGGTGATCTGCCCGATGACCATGATCATCCCGCAACTGCTGGCGCCGTTCTTCGCACGCTTCCCGCAGTTGGGTGGGGTGATCACCGGCAACCTGATCGTCAACCTGTTCGTCATCCTGCCCGTGGTGTTCTACATCATGCCGTGGGTCACCCGCCGCTGCGCCAACTGGCTGCGCGGCTGAGCCAGCCCCTTTACCTCGACACTTTCAAGGAGATACCGACATGACTACGCTCGTTACCCGCGATGGCACTTCGATCTATTACAAGGACTGGGGCAGCGGCAAGCCCGTGCTGTTCAGCCACGGCTGGCCGCTGGATGCCGACATGTGGGATTCGCAGATGGAGTATCTGGCCAGCCGCGGCTACCGCGCCATCGCCTTCGACCGCCGTGGTTTCGGCCGTTCGAGCCAGCCGTGGACCGGTTACGACTACGACACGTTCGCCGACGACATCGCCCAGCTGATCGAGCACCTCGACGTGCGCGACGTCACCCTGGTGGGCTTCTCAATGGGCGGCGGTGACGTCAGCCGCTACATCGCCCGCCACGGCAGCGAGCGCGTTGCTGGCCTGGTATTGCTGGGCGCGGTAACGCCGTTGTTCGGCAAGCGTGACGACAACCCGGACGGGGTCGACACCTCGGTATTCGACGGCATCAAGGCCGGCCTGCGGGCTGACCGGGCGCAGTTCATCGCCGATTTCGCCACGCCGTTCTATGGCTTGAACCATGGGCAGCAGGTTTCTCAAGGTGTGCAGGCGCAGACCCTGAACATCGCGCTGCTGGCGTCGATCAAGGGCACGCTGGATTGCGTGACTGCGTTCTCCGAAACCGACTTCCGCCCAGACATGGCCAAGATCGATGTGCCGACCTTGGTGATCCACGGTGACGATGACCAGATCGTACCGTTCGAGACCACTGGCAAGCGGGCTGCGGAGCTCATTCGTGGAGCTGAACTGAAGGTGTACAGCGGGGCGCCGCATGGGTTTGCGGTCACTCATGCGCAGCAGCTCAACGAAGATCTGCTCGCGTTTCTGCAGAAATGACGGTGTGAGGCATTCGCGGGAAACCCGCTCCCACAGGGTTCAACACAGCGTTTGAGACCTGTGATGTACCCGTGGGAGCCGGCTTGCCGGCGAAGCGGCCGGCCCTGCCAGCACAACCTGTGAACAGGGCTAACCTTCTTCAACCCACCGCACATCCATGCAATCCCTGACCAGGCGTGAACCGGCATGCTTCGCAGTTGCACCTGCCGCCGCCGCACCCAGACGGAGAAGACCATGTCCCAGGACCCCAACGACAAGACCCGTCGCCAGTTCCTCGCCACCAGCACCGTGCTCGGTGCCGCCGGCGCGCTCTGGTCCGCATTGCCCTTCACCGGCGCTGCCGGTTCCGCCCACGCATCCACCCAAGGAGGTTCCATGACCGCCGACCTGATTCTGTTCAACGGCAAGCTGCACACGGTCGACCGTGAAAAACCCACGGCAACGGCTGTCGCCATCAAGGATGGCCGCTTCATTGCCGTGGGCAACGACGCCGAGGCCATGGCCCACAAGGGCGCCGCCACGCAGATCATCGACCTCAAGCAGCGCACGGTGATCCCAGGCCTGAACGACTCGCACCTGCACCTGATCCGCGGTGGTCTGAACTACAACCTGGAACTGCGTTGGGAAGGCGTGCCGTCGGTGGCCGACGCCCTGCGCATGCTCAAGGACCAGGCCGCGCGCACGCCAACCCCGCAGTGGGTACGCGTGGTCGGTGGCTGGAACGAGTTCCAGTTCGCCGAAAAACGCATGCCGACCCTGGAGGAAATCAACCAGGCCGCGCCCGATACCCCAGTGTTCCTCCTGCACCTGTACGACCGCGCACTGCTCAACCGCGCCGCACTCAAGGCCGTGGGCTACAACAAGGACACGCCGAACCCGCCGGGTGGCGAGATCCAGCGCGACAAGTTCGGCAACCCGACCGGCATGCTCATCGCCCGCCCCAACGCGATGATCCTCTACGCCACCCTGGCCAAGGGGCCGAAGCTGCCGTTGGAATACCAGGTCAACTCGACCCGCCAGTTCATGCGTGAGCTCAACCGCCTGGGCCTGACCAGCGCGATCGACGCAGGCGGCGGTTATCAGAACTTCCCGGACGACTACTCGGTGATCCAGGAGCTGGCCGACAACAACCAGCTGACCGTGCGCATTGCCTACAACCTGTTCACCCAGAAGCCCAAGGAAGAGCTGGACGACTTCAAGAAGTGGACCTCCAGCGTCAAGCTGCACAGCGGCACCGACTTCCTGCGTCATAACGGCGCCGGTGAGATGCTGGTGTTCTCCGCCGCCGACTTCGAGGACTTCCTCGAGCCGCGCCCGGACCTGCCGCAAACCATGGAAGAAGAGCTGGAGCCGGTGGTGCGCCACCTGGTCGAGCAGCGCTGGCCGTTCCGCCTGCACGCCACCTACAACGAATCGATCACGCGCATGCTCGACGTGTTCGAGAAGGTCAACCGCGACATTCCATTCAATGGCCTGCCGTGGTTCTTCGACCACGCCGAGACCATCACCCCGCACAATATCGAGCGCGTGCGCGCGCTGGGCGGCGGTATCGCCATTCAGGACCGCATGGCCTTCCAGGGTGAATATTTCGTCGACCGCTACGGCGCCAAGGCCGCCGAGCAGACCCCGCCGATCAAACGCATGCTCGAGATGGGCGTACCGGTCGGTGCCGGCACCGACGCCACCCGTGTGTCCAGCTACAACCCGTGGACCTCGCTGTACTGGCTGGTCAGCGGCAAGACCGTCGGCGGCATGGAGCTTTACCCCGAAGGCCTGAGCCGCGACACCGCGCTGCAACTGTTCACCCAGGGCAGTGCCTGGTTCTCCAGCGAGCAGGGCAAGAAGGGCCAGATCAAGGTGGGCCAGCTGGCGGACCTGGCGGCGCTGTCGCTGGACTTCTTCAGCGTGGAAGAAGAAGCGATCAAGGGCATCGAGTCGGTGCTGACCCTCGTCGATGGCAAGGTGGTGTACGGCGCGGGTGAGTTCGACAGGCTTGGCCCACCGCAGGTGCCGGTGCTGCCGGAATGGTCGCCGGTGGCCAAGGTGCCCGGGCACTGGCGCGTGGGTACGCCATCGCTGGCGGCGGCAGTGCACCAGTGTAGCGGGCCGTGCGGGGTGCATGCGCACAGCCATGAGAAAGCGCGGCATTCGAGTGTGCCGGTGAATGACTACCAGGGCTTCTGGGGTGCGCTGGGTTGCTCGTGCTTCGCGTTCTAAGCTGAGCTGATGTGAAGAAGGGGGCCCGTCATGGGCCCCCTTTCTTGTTCTGTCTGTCCTGGCCTCTTCGCGGGCAAGCCCGCGAAGAGGCCAGAAAGGCCAGCATCAGTGCTGAGGCTTGTGCTCCTGCCCAGCCAACAGATGCCGAATCCGCACCGGCACGCCATCGGTCTGCAACATCCTCACCCGCGCCTCGATCTTCAGCTCAGCGCGAGTCACCCGATGGTGATGGCGCAAATGCTCCAGCCACGACTCCTCGAAGAAGAACTCCAACCACAACGCCGGGTCGGCACTGTCACGCATCAAGCCCCACGACAACGCACCATTGCGTTTGCGCATGGCTTCGAGCTCCCGTGCGGCCTGCTGGAAGGCCTCGGCCTTGGTCGGCGCGATGTGGTATTCGACGGTGACCATCACCGGCCCCGCTTCCTTGTCCAGGTCATCGCTCAATACCGGGACCGGCCAGTGCAACGAGGGGGTCAGCTCCTCGGCTTCGGTCTCCGGCAGCGTCACCCTGCACGTCAGCAAAGTGGCCAATGCCAGGCCAGCTGCGGCCAGCAACAGGCTCAAGGTAATCGACGCATGGCTGGCCACGCTGCCCCAGAGCAGCCCGCCAATGGCCATCGCACCGAAGAAGATCAGGATGTACACCGACAGCGCCCGGGCCCGCACCCAGGCCGGCACCGATGTTTGCGCCGCTACCTGCAGGTTGGACAGCACGGCAATCCACGCCGCGCCGCTGAGCAGCATCGCCGGCAGCAGCACGTAGAAGTTGCGCACCAGCGCCAGGGCCAGCAGGAACAGTGCGTACAGCAAGCTGGCAAGGATCACCAGGCGGTCGCGGCTGATGCGGTCGCGCAGGCGTGGTAGCACGGTCGCACCGGCCACCGCGCCAATGCCGATCGCGGCCAGCAACAGGCCGAAATCGGCTGCCGTGCCATGCATCTCGCCCCGTACGATCAGCGGCAGCAGCGAGGTGCCCGCACTGGCACACAGGAAGAACGCCAATGCCCGCAACAGCACGGCCTGCAAGGGCTTCGAGCTACGCGCAAAACGCAGGCCGGTGCGCATGGCGCCGACGAAGCGCTCGGCCGGCAGCAGCGGCTGCTGCACTTCGCGTTTCCACAGTAACAGCACCAGGATCACCCCGGCGAACGACACGGCATTCAGGGCGAAGGTCAGCCAGGGGCCGACCAGGCTCACCACCACCCCGGCCAGGGCCGGGCCGACGGCGCGGGAAACGTTGATGCCGACGCTGGAAATGGCCACCGCGTTGGGCAGGTCTTCCTTGCCCACCAGCTCCGGCGTGAGTGCACTCCAGGCCGGCATCATCAGGGCCGTGCCGATGCCCAGGGCGAGTGTCAGCGTCAGCAGCAGGGTGACATTCATCAAGCCTGACAGTGTCAGCGCCGCGAGCACCACGGCCACGGCCGACATCCACAGCTGCACCAGCAACAGGTAGCGACGCTTGTCGACGATGTCCGCCGCCGCCCCCGCTGGCAAGGCCAGGAAGAACATCGGCAGCGAGCCGGCCACCTGGATCAGCGCCACATGCAGCGGGCTGGCCGACAGCGTGGTCATCAGCCAGCCAGCGCCGACTTCGTGCATCCAGGTACCGATGTTGGAGGCGATGGTGGCGATCCACAGCATGCGGAAGGTGGTGTTGCGCAGGGGGCTCCAGGCGCCTGAAAGGGACGTGCTCATGTCAGAAGCTACCTTTGAGTGGGTATTCGATGATCAGGTAGATGCGGTCGATGTCGTCACCGGCCTGCGCTTCATTGGCGCGGTGGCTGACGTGGGAGAACGACAGGCTGAGGTCCTTGGCGGCGCCCGACTGCACCACGTACTTCAGGTCGATGTCGCGTTCCCAGTGACGCCCACCCTGACCCTGCTGGCCCGTGTAGGCGCCGCCTGCCGGGGCATGCGTGCCGTCGATGGCGCTGCCGCTGACATAGCGGCCCATCAGGCTCAGGCCGGGTACGCCGAGGGTGGCGAAGTCCAGGTCGTAGCGCAGTTGCCACGAACGCTCGCCGGGGCCGTTGAAGTCGGCGTACTTGATCGAGTTGGCGAGGTAGATGGAGTCGCCGCCGACGAAGTCGAACGGCGTGTCGCCCTCGATCTTCTGGTAAGCCAGGGTCAGGGCCTGGGCACCCAGGCGGTATTTGCCTGAAAGGCTGTAGGCGAGCGTGTCGATGGCGCCGGCACTGGCGCTGCCGGTGTCGCGGGTCTGGTACAGGTTGCCGTCCAGGCGCCAGTTGCCTTCGGCCAGGTTCAGGTTGAGGTAGGCCTGGCGCCAGGTGTCCTGCAGCTGCCCGGCGTACAGCGCGCCGCCGAACGGGCCCGCGGGGGCGAAGGTGGCGCCGGCCAGGCTGATGGCGCGGCCCTGGGTGGTGGCGCCGTAGCCGCTGAAGTCGTCGTGGGTCGAGCTGTTGTCCTGGTTGTTGAACGCGGTGAAGCGCCCGGCTTGCAAACGCCAGTCGGGCAGGGCGGTGTTCTCCAGCAGCCAGCCGCTGGCGTATTCCGGGTGCAGGCGTTTGTCACCGGTATCGAACACCGGGGTTTCCACCGTCATTTCGCCGTAGCGCAATTGTGTGTTGCCCAGGCGTAGCTTCAGGGCGGCGCCGGCGCTGGAATAGTTGGACTCGGCGCGGCCGTCGCTGTCGCGTGGCAGCAGGCCGGTACCGGCATGGCCGCGGCCGCCGTCGAGCTTGACGCCAAGAAAACCGTGGGCGTCGATGCCGACACCGACCGTGCCCTCGGTAAAGCCTGAGCGGATTTCGCCGATGAAGCCCTGGGCCCATTCCTGGCGGTAGTTCTGGCCGCTGGCGGAGGGTGAGCGGAAGTCGCTGTGCAGGAAGTAGTTGCGGCTGAGCAGTGACCAGCCGGGTGCTTCCGCCTGGCTGATCAGCGGGCAGAGGGCGAGGGTGGCGAGCAGGGCGCGGCCTGGTCCGTGGGTGGCGCGGATCATGGGGGCTCCGGTGTGGATGATCCGGGACTGTGGGGCAAGCTCAGGTCAGGGTCTTGTAAGGGTGTGCTGGATAGCCTGGGCGCCTACCTCGAGAAGGCTTGGGCAATGGCGTCGATCACAACCCGCACCCGTGCGGTATGCCTGACATCCTGGTGGGTCACCAACCAGATATCGTACGGTTTGCGCTGTGGCCAAACCCTGCACAGGCCATCCTGCTCGCCCAGAGGTACAGGCAACTCACCTAGCCCGACACCACTGGCCAGCGCCCGGCGCACCATCAACCCCGAGGTACAGGTCATGGCGATGCGTCCCTGGGCGATGGGCTCGCCGGCCAGGGTCACTTCCTTGCCGCTGTCCAGGTAGGGTTGATAGAGCACCAGTTCATGCCCGGCGAAAGCATTGCCCGGCACCGGTTCACCACAGCGCTCAAGGTACGCACGCGAGGCGAACAGGCCGCTCTGCCAACGCGCTAACCGGCGCACCACCAATTCGGGGTTGTCGGGTTTGTGTGTGCGCACAGCGATATCGGCCTCGCGTTTGCTGAGGTTCAGCATCTGAGTCGATGCCTGCAGCTGCACTTCGATACCCGGATGCTCAAGGCGCAGGCCAGCGACTGCCGGGATGATGAAATCCAGGGCGAACGAATCAGTCGTGGTAACCCTCACCACGCCACTGAGACGCTCATCCAGGCCGAGAATCTGCCGTTGCAGGCCTGCGGCGCAGGCCTCCATTTCCAGGGCGGCGCGCATGGCCACCTCCCCGGCGCTGGTCAAGGCATAACCGCTGGAGGTTCGTAGGAACAGCGTCGCGCTCAACGCGGTTTCCAGCGACAGAAGCCTGCGGCCAACGGTTGCCTGGTCCACACCCAGGCTGCGGGCGGCGGCGCGCAAGGTCTGTTCTCGGCACAGGGCAAGGAATACCCGGGTGTCGTCCCAATTCATCACGGCTGTCCTCTGTGATGCAAATATGCATGACTTGGATGAAAAATCGCTGCGTTATTTCATCGTGTGACGACTTTATGCTCTTCCTATCGTCATCGACAAGCGCCGCTTCCGGCGCAAGGACACAACATGAATGCTTCAAGGCAACGTGCGCCCTGGCTGCCAATCTGGGCAGGCTTGTGTGCCAGCCTGGTCGGCATCGGCCTGGCACGATTCGCTTACACGCCGCTCATCCCGGCGCTCATCGACGCCCATTGGTTCACCGGTTCGGCAGTGGTCTATCTGGGGGCCGCCAATCTGGCGGGCTATCTGCTCGGCGCGCTGATCGGCAGGGCGCTGGCTGTGTGCTTCAGTGGCCGGACGGTGCTGCGCGGCATGATGGTGCTGGTCAGCGTGGCTTTTCTGGCGTGTGCCTGGCCGTTGTCGGTTGGCTGGTTCTTTGGCTGGCGGCTGGTGTCAGGCGTTGCCGGCGGAGTGATCATGGTGCTGGCGGCCAGCGTGATTCTGCCGCACGTGGCAGCAGCGCGCCGCGGCTTGGCCAGCGGCGCGATCTTCCTCGGCATTGGCCTGGGCATCGCCGGGGCTGCCAGCCTGGTCCCGTGGCTGCTGGGCAAGGGCTTGCAACAGACTTGGCTGGGTCTCGCCGCGTTATCGCTGCTGCTGACAGCCAGCAGCTGGACCGGTTGGCCCGCGGAGCACGGCCAGCAGCCGGCAGCCCCTGCGCCACGGCACGCCAGCGCCTCGCCGGCCATCATCGTGCTGTTTGGCCAATACGCCTTGATGGCCACAGCGTTGGTGGCACCGATGATGTTCCTGGTGGACTACGTCAGCCGCGGCCTGGGCGCGGGCACCCAAGCCGGTGTGCTGATCTGGGGCTTGTATGGCCTGGGGGCGATTGCCGGGCCGGTGGTTTACGGGTTACTGGCCGACCGCCTGGGGGCCCGGGCAGGTATTCGCCTGGTGTTGCTGGCGCAATTGATCGCCTTGAGCGTGTTGCTGGGCAGCCAGGATTTGCGCCTGCTCGCGGCTGCCGCGCTGCTGATAGGCTCGTTCCCGCCGGGCATCGTGCCACTGGCTTTGGCGCGGGTGCATCAGCTGGTCGACGGCCACGCCCGGCAGAACGCAACCTGGAGCCGCGCCACGGTGTCGTTCGCAAGCTTTCAGGCGGTTGCCGGTTATGCCTACTCGGCGCTGTTCAGTGCCAGCGGTGGCCATTACGGCGTGCTGTTCGCCGTCGCCGCCGGGGCGGTCGTGCTGGCGCTGCTGGCCGATCTGTTGCTCAAGGGCGAGCCGCGCACAGTGGCTGCCCGGGCCTGATCAGGCCATGTCGCTGATCGCGAATTCCTCCGCCAGGTGATCGATCAGCGAACGCACCGACGGCAACAACCCGCGCCGCGACGGGAAGATCGCATGCACGATGCCGCAACGCGGGTGCCATTCCGGCAGCAGCTCCACCAAGCGCCCTTCGGCCAGGTCCTCGCGCACCGCCACCCGTGGCAAATGCGCGATACCGACCCCGGCCACCACGAAGTGGCGCAGGGCAAACAGGTCATCGGTGACCATGCGCGGTGTGTGGGGGATCACGATGCTGCGGCTCATGTCTTCGCCCTGGAACAGCTCCCACTGGTACTCACGCTGGGCGCTGCCCCAATGCACGCTGGGCAGCGTGCCGAGCACTTGCGGGTCGAAGCCATCAGGCAGTTGCGCCTGATACTGCGGGTGCCCCACCAGGCACTGGGTACTGTTGCTCAGCACCTTCATCACCATGTCGGTGTTCTCCAGCGGCGGGAAGCGCACGCGCAGCGCCACGTCGAAGCCTTCATGCAGCAGGTCGACGCGGCGGTTGGTGCTCTCGATGAACAGCTCCACCTGCGGGTACTTGAGCATGTAACGGGTGAGCATTGGCCCGACCCACGAGTTGAGCAGGGTGGTCGGGCAACTGATGCGCACCAAACCGCGTGGTTCGCTGCGGTTGCGCTCGATGATTTCCGCCGCGCCCTCGGCCTCTACACGCATGGCCAGGCAACGGTTGTAGTAGGCCTGGCCGATCTCGGTCAGCGAGCAGTGCCGGCTGGTGCGGTGCAGCAGGCGCACGCCCAGGCGCTCCTCAAGGTCGGCGATGCGTCGGCTGAGTTTCGACTTGGGCATGTCCAGTGCGCGCCCGGCCGGGGCGAAGCCACCGTGCTCGACCACCTGGGTGAAGTAGTAGAGGGAGTTGAGGTCTTCCAATGATCGTTCTCCAGGTGGAACGCTAAGGCCAATTTTCGCAGTCTACCGCTCTAAACGTGATGATTTTAATCTGTGCCCATCAACGCGAAACACCCCAGATTGCTGAAAAATTCATAAACCTTAGGAGCACAGACCATGAGCAAATTCACCTACAACCGCCTGAACAAAGACGACGCCGCTGTGCTGCTGGTCGACCACCAGGCTGGCCTGCTGTCGCTGGTCCGCGACATCGAGCCGGACAAGTTCAAGAACAACGTACTGGCCCTGGCTGACCTGGCGAAGTTCTTCAACTTGCCCACCATCCTGACTACCAGCTTCGAGCAAGGCCCCAACGGCCCGCTGGTCCCAGAGCTGAAAGCCCTGTTCCCGGACGCCCCGTACATCGCTCGCCCTGGCCAGATCAACGCCTGGGACAACGAAGACTTCGTCAAGGCCGTGAAAGCCACCGGCAAGAAGCAGCTGATCATCGCCGGTGTGGTCACTGAAGTGTGCGTCGCCTTCCCGGCTCTGGCCGCCCTTGAAGAAGAGTTCGAGGTGTTCGTGGTGACCGATGCTTCCGGCACCTTCAACGAAATGACCCGCGACGCCGCCCATGACCGCATGAGCCAGGCGGGTGCCCAGCTGATGACCTGGTTCGGCGTGGCCTGTGAGCTGCACCGCGACTGGCGCAATGATGTCGAAGGGTTGGCGGCGCTGTGCTCCAACCATATTCCGGA
Source organism: Pseudomonas sp. NPDC087185 (assembly GCF_044744955.1). Taxonomy (NCBI): domain Bacteria; kingdom Pseudomonadati; phylum Pseudomonadota; class Gammaproteobacteria; order Pseudomonadales; family Pseudomonadaceae; genus Pseudomonas; species Pseudomonas sp. NPDC087185. The sequence goes on from NZ_JBIUZK010000004.1 coordinate 293,963, forward strand.
CTACCGCAACTTGATGACCAGCTACAACGCGCTGACTGCTGGTAAGTAATACGAAGTAACTTGATGGATGGCTTCCGCACGGGGGCCATCTTTGACTTGATCCATTAGTGTTGCAAGCGTTTCACCTGAGCGCGAAACCAGCTGCTATTCAGCGGCAATAGCTGGCGTAGGAGCCCCGTCGATGGCTGGATCATCAACGTCGGGTGAAACCTCCACACCCTGGCTTGAGGGTGTGTATATGAATATCAAGCATGATTACAGGGCCACTGGTGACAGTGGCCCTTTTCTTTGCTCGGCAGAAAACAGTATCGCTTGTAGAGCCGTTTCCCATGGCGATGCTTGTTCAGCGCCTTTGCATCGCACTGCATGAAATGCCACAGCATCGCCGTTGTGGAGTGTTACGACCACCAGCATCTGCCGCTTGGTCTCGAAGACGCCTATGAAGGCCAACCTAAACGCCTCATTAGTGTAAGCGACCTCCCACACCTCGAACGGCCCGGTTAATGTATCCAGCGCTACTTTCACATAGCGCTCCCTAGCGTCTTGTCGTTTCTCGACGATGTGATGGATACAGCTGCGCTGAACCCGGATGACGCCCATTGGGGTAGCGACGGTTACCGAGTTAACCATTGCATTGCTCAAACCCAGATGGATTGCAGCAAGCTTCATTGCGGCATCGTGCGATACGGCAGCGGATAATTCTTCGATGGGTTGGATACGCATTTCACGAGCATGCGTTCTTAGGTCGGGCAGTTGCTCGTCCTGCCAGGTATTCTGGCCTCTCTTCTCGGCTACTTTCGCGGTAGGGTTGTTGGCGCTCAATGGATACCTGGCTTCGAGGCCAAAAAAAAGAGGGCCTAAGCCCTCTTGCTGTTTCGATGTACCTTCCTCAATCCGCATCCGAATCAAACAACCGCTCCAACTCCACGCGCGCCTCCTTGGCCGTCTGCATCACCTTGGCCCGGTCATCGCGCACCTGTCCCTGCGCCTCCAGCACTTCCTCGTCATGCTGGGCAAACCGCTCGATGCGGTCCGCCGCCTGTTCACTGCTCAGCCCCAAGCCGACCAGGGCACGGCGGGTCATTTCCAGGCTTGAATAGAACGTCTCGCGAATTGGCTCGGCACCCACGTCCACCAGCTTGTGCACATGCTGGCGGTTGCGCGCGCGGGCCAGCACTTTCAGGTGCGGGTACAGGCGCTTGACCCGTTCCGCCGTGCGCGTGGTGACTTCCGGGTCGTCGGTGGTGATCACGAAGTACTCGGCCTCGCCGACCTTGGCCGCATGCAGCACCTCGGGGCGCAGCGGGTCGCCGTAGAACACCGGGGCCTGTTCGAACATGCGGGTCATCTCGATGGCATCCACCGAGGTTTCCAAGGCGACGAAGGGGATCTTCTGCGCACGCAGGATGCGCGACACGATCTGCCCCATGCGGCCCATGCCGACGATCACCACGCGCGGGGTGTCGGCATCGATGCGTTTGTAGTGCTCGGGCACTTCACGCGCCGGTTGCGGGCGCTTGAGGGCGCGGGCACAGCCGAGCATCAGCAGCGGGGTGATGGCCATCGACAGGGTGATGGTCATCAGCAGCAGGTCGTAGGTCTGGGTATCGAACAGGCCCTGGTCCTTGCCCAGCTTGAACACCACGAAGGCGAACTCGCCACCGGCGGCCAGCACCATCCCCAGGCGCAGCGCGCTGGCGCTGTTCAGGCCACCGGCCAGGCGGCCGACGCCAATCAGCAACGCCAGCTTTACCGCCACCAGCAGCAGGGTCAGGCCCAGCAGCACCAGCGGCATTTCCAGCAGCAGGCTCAAGTTGGCGCCCATGCCCACGCTCATGAAGAACAGCCCCAACAGCAGCCCTTTGAACGGTTCGATCTGTGACTCCAGCTCGTGCCGGTACTCCGAATCGGCCAGCAGCAGGCCAGCCAGGAAGGCGCCCAACGCCATGGAGATGCCGGCTTCCTCCATCAGCCAGGCGGTGCCGATCACCACCAGCAGCGCGGTGGCGGTGGACACTTCCGGCAGGCCGGTGCGCGCCACGATGCGGAACACCGGGCGCAGCAGGTAGCGGCCGCCGACGATCACCACGGCGATGCTGGCGAACACGTTCAGGCCATGCTCCAGGCTGTCGCCATGGCTGGTGTCCGGACCGCTGGCGGCCAGCAATGGCACCAGCGCAATCAGCGGGATCGCGGCGATGTCCTGGAACAGCAGAATGGCGAACGCCAGGCGGCCATGCGGGGCGTTGAGCTGCTTGTTTTCGGCCAGGCTCTGCAGGCCGAGGGCGGTGGACGACAGCGCCAGGCCCAGGCCGACCACGATAGCTGCCGGCAGCGACTGGTCAAAGCCGAACAGGGCGATGGCGCCGATCAGTGCGCCGGTCAGCAGCACCTGCGCGGTACCCACGCCGAACACCGACTTGCGCATCAGCCACAGGCGTTTGGGCGACAGCTCCAAGCCGATGATGAACAGCAGCAGGACCACGCCCAGCTCGGAAATGTGCGCCACGCTTTCGGTGTCGCGGATCAGGCCCAGGGCCTGCGGGCCGATGGCCACGCCGGCCAGCAGGTAACCGATCACGGCACCCAGTTGCAGGCGTTTGGCGAGAGGGACGGCGAGGACCGCCGCGAGCAAGAAGATCACCGCGGTTTGCAGAAGGCTGCCTTCGTGTGGCATTGGCTCGTACTCCATGAGCTGCCGGGGCAGCGTTTGAACAGTGTGGCGGACAATTCTGGGGATTGCGGGTGTTCCAGACAATCAGGTCGAATGGAGAAACATTGTCCTGAAATAAGTGACAGCCAGCACTTGCCCCTTCGCGGGCTTGTCCCGCGCAGAGGCCAGCTCAGCCAGCTGAGGTTTATCTGTTAACCGCCGCCAAACTGCGCCCGATATTGCGCCGGCGTCATGCCGATCCGCTCGCAGAACACTTTGCGCATATGCCGGTCACTGCCAAACCCGCACTGCGCCGCCACCACCTTCAGCGGCAAGTCGCTGCCTTCGAGCAGCTTGCGCGCCTGGTCGATCCGCGCATTCTGCAGGTACTGCAACGGCGTGATGCCCACCTCGCGCTGAAAGGTGCGGGCAAAATTGCGCGCACTCATCGCCACCAGGTCGGCCATCTTCTGTACGGTAAAGGCCTGGTCGATATGGTCGACAATGTACGCCTGCACTCGTGCCGTCGCCGAGCCATCGCGCGGCACCGCCGCCAGCAGCGGGCCATAGGGCGTCTGCCCGCCCTGGCGATGGCGGGCCACCAGCAACACCTTGGCCACTTCCAGGGCCAGCGCCTTGCCGTGATCCTCGGCGACGATGGCCAGCGCCAGGTCGATGCCTGCGGTGATGCCGCCAGAGGTGATCAGGTCGCGGTCGACCACGTAGATCTGCTCGGTCTCGACCTTTGCCTCGGGGAACGCGCGTGCCAGCCGTTCCACATAGTTCCAGTGGGTGGTGCAGCGGTAGCCGCCGAGCAGCCCGGCCCGCCCCAGCAGGAAAACACCCGTGCAGATGGCACCGAAGCGTTTGGCGCCGTGCACCGCTTGCGCCAGCCAGCGCTCCAGCTCGGGGTGGGCAACGTCATAGGCACCCGGGCCGCCCGGCACCAACAGCAGGTCGACGTTGGCCGGCAGGTCTTCCAGGCGCAGGTCGGCCAACACCTTCAAGCCAGATGAGCCGCGAATCGGCCCTTGGCTTTGCGCCACGGTCACCAGCCGGTAATGCCGATCTTCGGGCAAAAACCGGTTGGCGATGGCGAAGGCGTCCATGGGGCCGGTGACATCCAGCAACAGCACATCGTTGAACAGCACCATGGCCACAGTTCGGTGAGCGCGATTTTCCTGCATACCTCTTTCGCCTTGAATGCGGGCCGCTCGCGGCGGCCTGTAGCTGAATACGAAGTGCATCTTAAGGGATCGGGCGGGCGGTGGGGCCAGCACTGCACAATTAAGAACTCTTCAGGTTTGGCTCAGGACTTTGTCATGTGCCGGGGGCGAGACTTTCGGCATTGAACAGGAGAGTCGCCATGAACCCTGGGACGCCCCAAGACACCCCTTATGCCCCCGGCGCGCTGACCCCCGCGCGCCTGCGCCAGGCCAAGGAGCTGATGCTGCGCAGTTCGTTGTCGATCATCGAGATTGCCGGGGTATGCAACCTCACCCGCAGCCATTTCTCTCGTGCCTTCAAGGTCAACACCGGCCTGTCGCCGCAGGCCTGGCGCCTGCTGGCGCGCATGGAGAAGGCTAAGCGCCTGCTGGCCACCGAGGCGCCGATCACCCACGTGAGCCTTGAATGCGGCTTTTGCGACCAGGCCCATTTCACCCGGGCTTTCAGCCGGATGGTTGGCCAGCCGCCCAAGGCCTGGCGCCAGGCGGCGCGTGTAGAGGCATTTTCTTAAGACGCTTTTATCCCTCGGTATAAGCCCTTTGGGACAGTGCCGGGGCCCTTATCCCAACCCAAGGAGTCACCCCCATGAGCCAACCCGATTACAAGCGCCTGAACAAAGACGACGCCGTGGTCCTGCTGGTCGACCACCAGACTGGTCTGATCTCGCTGGTGCAGGACTTCTCGCCCAACGAATTCAAGAACAACGTGCTGGCCCTGGGCGACCTGGCCAAGTTCTTCGGCCTGCCGACCATCCTCACCACCAGCTTCGAGCAAGGCCCCAACGGCCCGCTGGTGCCGGAGCTGAAAGAGATGTTCCCGGACGCGCCGTACATTGCCCGCCCTGGCCAGATCAACGCCTGGGACAACGAAGACTTCGTCAAGGCGATCAAGGCCACCGGCCGCAAGCAGCTGATCATCGCGGGCGTGGTCACCGATGTGTGCGTGGCGTTCCCGACCCTGTCGGCGCTGGCCGAGGGCTTCGAAGTGTTCGTGGTGACCGATGCCTCGGGTACGTTCAACGAGACCGTGCAGCAGGCTGCGTGGGTGCGCATGACCCAGGCGGGCGCGCAGATGATGAATTGGTTCTCGGTGGCCTGTGAGCTGCACCGTGACTGGCGCAACGACATAGAAGGGCTGGGTAACCTGCTGTCGCAGCGCATCCCCAACTACCGCAACCTGATGAACAGCTACGCGGTGTTGAGCGCGCGTTGATCTGACAACTTCGCCGGCCACTTCGCGGGCTTGCCCGGCGAAGGGGCCGGCACGGGCAAAAATCAGCTACCGAAGTGCACCGGCAGGGTAAACCGGATCCTGCACCCCCCCAGCTCGGAAACCTGCGCCTGCAATTGCCCACCATGGGCCTGCACCACCGAACTGCAGATCGCCAGCCCCATCCCCAAGCCACCGCTCTTGGTGGTGTAGAACGCACCGAACACCCGATCCCGCTCCTGCGGCGCAATCCCCGGCCCGTTGTCGTCCACGCAGATCTCCACCCGGTCTGCCAGCACCTGGGACGAAATCCGCAGCAAGCCATCACTGCGATACCCCGTCAATGCCTCCAGCGCATTGGTGATCAGGTTGAACACCAGCTGCTGCAACTGCACCGGGTCAGCCCTCACGCTCACGCCGGCTTGCAGCTCGGTCTGCACGTTCACCTTGCATTTGGCGGCATCCGCCGAGGTCAGGCGCACCACCTGCTGGAGCTGTTCGTCCAGCTTCACTGCCTTGAGCTGCATCGGCGATTGCTTGGCCAGCGAACGCAGCGCGCGCACGATGTTGGCAGCGCGTTCGCTGTCGTTGCGGATGTCTTCCAGGCCGGCGATGGCCTCGGTCAGGTCGGGTTGCTCACGCTTGAGCCAGCGCAGGCTGGCGGCGGCATTGGAAGCGATGCCCAGCAGCGGTTGGCTGATCTCGTGGGCGATCGACGCCGACAGCTCGTTCATCACCTGCAGGTGCGCACTGCTGGCCAGCTCCGCCCGCGAGCGGCGCAGTTCGGCCTCCATCTGTGCACGGGTCTGGTTGTCTTCGGCCAGGCGGGTGTAGAACTTGGCCGTCTGCAGCGACACTGCCGCCTGCGAGGCGAGAATCTCCAGCATGGCCAGACGCTGGCTGCCGAACAGGTTCGGCACCAGGCGGTTTTCCAGGTAGACCAGGCCGATCAGCACCCCCTGGATCACCAGCGGCAGGCACAGCACCGAGCGCGCATTGCGTGCCTGCAGCTCCTGGCGGAAGGCCTCCGGGCATTCGCTGAGGGCATCGTTGAGTACCAAGGGTTTCTTGGTGCGCAGGGTGGCGTTGATGATCGACAGCGGTGCCTGGGTGAGGAATTTCTGGCAGTTGTCCATGCGCACGTGCAGGCCCGCGTCGTCGATGTAGGCCAGCGCCGCCATCTGGAACTCGGCGCCGCTGACGATCAGCAGGGCGCCGTGGTCGGCACCGGAATGCTGGGTCAGGTGGCCCATCAACGTCTCGATCAGCCCTTCCAGCAGCACCTCTTCGGACAGTGCCCGAGCCGCCTCGATGCCGGCCTCCAGGTCCAGGCGCGCCTGGCTGGAGGACCGATGGGTTTCCTGTACTGGCTGGGTGCGCAGGAACGGGTGCAAGGTCTCTAGTTGGCGCACCTTGCCGGTCGCGCCCCAGATATGAAAGCAGTCACGGGCAATGCGCAGGTGCAGGTTGGCGCCCGAGATCAGCCCGCTGGGGATGCACACTTCTGCCAACTGTTCATGGGCCAGGGCTTGTTCGTGGATGAAGCCGGCCGCAGTGGCTGCAATCTGCGCCTGGTCGAAGCAGCGGATGGCGGCCAGGCCGTCGCCATTGAGCTTGGCGATGACCCCTTCGATCAGCAGCAACTTGTTGCGGAAAGTCACCGGGTTGAAGTTCGACCAGCCCACGAAGCGCTCGCGCAAGGCCTGCAGCGTGGCCAGTTTGCTGGCGAGGCTGCCGGGCGCTTCCGGGCTGCCCAGGGTCAGGCCGTGGAACAGGTGGTAGTCGGCCAGGTTGATATGCGCGGGCGCCGCCCAGGCGTGTTCGCCGGCGCAGGCCAGGCTGCGCGTGGCCTGTTTGATGTTGCCCAGGTAGAAGGCCGACATGCCGCTGAACAGGTGCTGGAAGAACAGGGTCGTGCGCGACTGTACCGCCACGGTCGAGCCCGGGAAGGGGTGGCCGCTGAGGTTGGCGACGAAACCCTGCTGGGCCAACAGAATCTGTTCGACATCGCTGTAGCCACAACGGCGCACGGTGGCCAGGCCTTGCGCCACTTCATCGGCCACATCCTGCAGGTAGCGGCCCATGAATAGCGAGTCCGACACCAGGTGGTTGCAGGCGTAGCAACTCATTGCCAAGTCACCGCTCAAACGACCGGAGTCAACCGCTTCCAGCGCGGTACGCCGGGCGAACTCCATGGGCGAGGTCCAGGCGCTGACCTGGTCGAGGGCGAGCAGGGCGCTGGTCAGGTCGCCTTCGAAGCCATGCCGCTCGATCAGTTTCAGTGCGGCCAGGCTATAGGCGTGCCCGTCGTGGTAAGCGCCGAAGCGCTCGGCGATCATCACCCCGAACCAGGCCATGCCGTATGTGCTGCCTGGTGCAACGCCCTGGATCAGCGACAGTTCCATGAGCTTGGCAAGGTGCAGGAAGCCGATATCGTCCTGCACGAAAAAAGAGGATGAAAGCGTTGCCAGCAGGCCGATGGCAACCGTCACTTCTTCCGAGTCGGTGCGCGGCAACGATTCAAGGCAGTGACGGCCTTTCTGCTCGATCAGGGCCTGCACGTGGGCATAGCTGGCCTGGACTTGAGCCTGGTCGGTGCCCCGGGCGAGGTTGATCCCTAACAACTCGAGGCCAGAGGTTGCTGCGTTGACGGCGGCCTGGTAGTCGCCGCGCAAGGTGTATAAACGCGCCTGCAGCCTGCATACCCTGGCCTGATCCAGGGCCGATTGCGCCCGTTGCCGACATTCGATGATGCGCGCTTCGGCCTGCGGCATGCGCGACCGCTGCATGTCGCACTCCGCCGCCATGCAGGCCACGGTGAACGCATGCAGGGCATGGGTTTCGTGTGCTGCCGTAAGGCGCAGCAGGTGGTCGGCCGTGTTCAGGTAGCCGGCGGTCTGGTCAACCGCGCCATTGTCGCGCGCGCGCTGTGCGGCTTCGCGCAGCAATGCCAGGAACGCCGCGCAGTCATCGGCGGCAAAGGCTCGTGGGTTGGCGCGTTGCAGTTGGTTGGCGATAGCGAATACGGTATCGCGTGGCTCGTGTTGCCAAATGTGCTGCATGGCCTGCGCAATGCGCCCGTGCAGCAGCGCCCGCGCTCGTTTGGGCGTGAGTTCGTAAGCGGCTTCTTGCACGCGGTCATGGGCAAAGCCCAGGTCCTTTTGCCCTGGTAATAGAAAGCCCGCAGCCATCAACGCCCTGAGTGGTTCGGTGGTATGCCCGGCAGGCTGGCCCAGGAGGTACTCCAGCAAGCGCTCGTCGCAGCGGCTGCCCACGGCGCTGGCGATGCGCAGCACATCGCGCTGTGCCGCTGGCAGGCGTGCCAGGCGCTGGACCATCAGGTCGGCGACGTTGTCGGCATAACGGTGCTGCGCCACCGCTTCCAGCGACCATGTCCAGCGCATGGCCTGGGTGTCGAAGGTGAACAGCTGATCCTCGACCATGGCAGTGAGGATCTGATTGATGAAGAACGGGTTGCCGGCGGTCTTGGCGTGCACCAGTTCGGCGACCTGCAACGCCGCTTCGGGCAGCACATGGTAGCGCTCGCCAATCAGCTCCATCACCGCGCCGACAGGGAGTGGGCGCAGGTTCAAGGTGGTACTGCGAAGGGCTGCCGGGGGGCTGATGGCGGCGCTGTTGGGGCGCGTGTCGTTTCGTTGGGCGATGATCAGCAGCAGGTTGCCCGGCGGCTTGGCGAACAGCTCTGCCAGCAGGTGCCGCGTGGCATCGTCGGCCCATTGCATGTCGTCGAGGAACAACGCCAGCGGGTGCCCGGGGCGGCTGAACACGTGGAGGAATTCAACGATGGCCCGCAGCTCTTTCTGCAAGGCCAGGCGCGTGGGTTTTTCCGGCAGTTCGGGCAGCGGGCCGATGATCAGCTTGAGCTCCGGGGCCAGCTTGCCCAGCAGTCGGCCACGGCCTTTGATGCGGCGCAGGATCTCGCGGCGCAGCGCATCCAGGTCCTGGCTGTTCTTGGCCAGCAGCTGAGTGGTCAGCGACTGCAGGATTTCGATCCAGGGTGCATACGGCACGGCTTGTTCGAGGCTGTTGCACTTGCCCGCCGCCCAGTAACCGTCGGCGCCGGCCTTCAGCGCGGTGTCCACCAGGCTGGACTTGCCCATGCCAGTGGCTCCATTGATGAACAGCGCCTGCGGCATGCTGGCGCGACGCAACGCCTTCAGCGACAGGGTAATGGCATTCAGCTCGGCGCTGCGCCCGTACAGGCGTTCGCGGCTGGGTGCGATGCTGTCGGCGCAGCCCGGCTCGAAGTCTTCAATGGCGTGCTTCGTCACCCACTGCTGCTGACAATGGGCGAGGTCGATGGCCAGGGCCCGGGCGCTCTGGTATCGGGCGTCGGGCTCTTTGGCCAATGCCTTGGCAAGCATGCGGCTGAGCGGTAGCGGCACCGTGGCGTCGACGTCGATGGCAGCCCGGGGCTGCACGCCTGCATGCAGCTGGCGCCAGTGCCGCTTGTCACGCCCGCTCAGCGGCAGCTCGCCCAGCAGAAGCTGATACAGGATGGCGCCGAGCGCGTAGATGTCGCTGCGTTGATCGCTGCTGCTGCCGTGGGGGCAGACCTGCTCCGGTGCCAGGTACGACCAGGTGCTGTTTGGCGCATCCGGCCCGCTGACCCGCTGCGCACTGTCGGCGCGAAAGCCGCCCAGCCGCACGCGCTGCGGGTGCTGGATGCACACGTGCTCGGGTTCCAGGGCGCCATGCAGGATATTGCGTTGGTGCGCCAGGGCCAGGGCGTTGGCGGCATTTACCGCCACCTCCAGAAAGGGCCCGATGGCCGCCCGGCCCTGGGCAATCAGGTCGGCGATGGAGCGTCCGGCCGGGTATACCAGCAAGGGGCCTTCGGCCGAGCGCAGAAACGCCGAGGGGGCCACCGCCCAGTGCGGGTCCAGCTGCAGGCGGTAGTCGCGTTCCAGGCGTTGGCACGCGGCCGGGGCTTCGACCGGCGCCCGAACGGCCAACCAGGCTTGCCGGGTGACCGGGTCGCGCAGGCGGAAGTAGGTGAGGTCACCTTCCTGGCTCAGTTGCGTGATGTCGCACCGGTTCAACCAGCCTTCATCGATCGATTGAGCGAAATCGATGGGCCTTTGCGCAAGGCGTTCATCGAGCATCAAGCACCCCCTGCTAGCGACATTCCGACGCCCGAGTATACGCAGCGGGGCCGTATGGCTCGCGGCGTGCAGGCGGCTTGGCAGTAACGGGCACCATCTTGACCGTTATGGTCCCCAGGGGCGCGGCGGGCCCTTGTATCCTAAGGCCAACCTATCCCTCGGGATAATTGTATGAACGCGTACGCTGGCCTAGATTGCACAAGGCCGCGCAACCGCCCGTGCCTGCGAGAGACGTTGATGATCCGATTAGGCAATGCCCAGGTGTCGCTGGAGCGGCGAGAAGCCTTGCTCGACGGCAAGCCGATCCCGTTGGGTGGGCGTGCGTTCGAAGTGCTGGCGACGTTGATCAAGGCCAAGGGGCGGGTGGTCGCCAAGGACGAGCTGTTCAGCCAGGTCTGGGCCGGCACGGTGGTCGAGGACAACAACCTGCAGGTGCAGGTATCGCTGTTGCGCAAGGCCTTCGGCAACCCCGGGCTGATCCAGACAGTGCCACGCCGTGGCTACCGCTTGGCCGCCGAGATCAGCCTCGACGTGCCGTGCATGGCGCTGGCCAAGTCGCCGTTGTGCGAGGTGGCCGAGGCCTTCGAGCCGGTGGGCGATGTCGCCAGCGTGCCGGTGCTGGTGGTCGATGACGACCCGTCGGTGCGCAACGCGCTAGGGCGGCTGTTCCGCTCGCAAGATATCGCCCATCGGCTGTATGCCTCGGCCGAGGAACTGCTCGAAGGCCAGGTCGACACGCCTTATGCTTGCCTGCTGTTAGACATGAACCTGCCCGAAGCCAGTGGCCTGGAGGTGCAGGATGCCCTGCGGCGGCTCGACCTGCCTTGGCCGATCATTTTCATGACCGGCTACGGCACCATCCCCATGACGGTGCAGGCCATGCGCGCCGGCGCCGTGGAGTTCCTGACCAAGCCTTTCGACGAAGCCCAGCTGCTGGCGGTGCTCGCTGCGGTGCGCGCACGCGCCTTGGTGAATGGCCGCAAGTGGCTCCAGGCGCGGCAGGTAAACGAAAAGTACCAGCGCCTTACCCAGCGTGAGCGCCAGGTGTTTTCGCTGGTGGTCGATGGCCTGTCGCACAAACAGATTGCCAAGCAGATCGGCACCAGCGAGGTGACGACCAAGGTGCACAAGAAGAACATCATGAACAAGATGCAGTCCCGCTCGTTGGTCGAACTGGTCGCCATGCACCACCTCATCGAAGCACGTGCCGAGGGCCAGGGCGCCGCATGAACAGAGGGGTTTGCATCGTCGACGACGATGCGTCGGTACGTAAAAGCCTGGCCAACCTGTTGCGATCGGCCGGGTTTGCCACGCTGCTGTTCGCCTCGGGGGAAGAGCTGTTGGCGTCGGACCAGGCGCCGCTGGCGGGGTGTGTGCTACTGGACCTGAAAATGCCTGGGTTGGCCGGCCTGGACGTGCAGCGTGAGCTGGCGCGGCTGGGCTGGCGCTTGCCGGTGATCTGCATGTCGGCGCATTGGGACGACCTGGCGGTGGAAGCGTCGCTGCGCCAGGGAGCGGTGGCTTGCCTGGGCAAGCCGTTCAGTGAAGAGGTGTTGCTCAAGGTGGTGGAAGAGGCCTTGGCGAGCCGCTGAAGGCGGCTATCCCCAAGCTGCCCTTTCGCGAAGGGGCAGCTTGGGGCGCATCGCCCGGGCGTCAGGCAAACAGATCCATGCCCAGCTGGAACGCCACCCACAGAGCCAACCCGGTGGCAAACGCCAGCGCAATGTTCTCGAACAGGTTGTTGCGGTACTCCTTGCTGAGCAACGACTTCTGGTTGGACATGATCAGCAGGCCCAGGGAAATCACGGGCAGGCCGATGATGTTCAGCGCACTGACGCCAATGGTCAGGGTCACGAAGTCGGGCATGCCCGGGATGGACCAGACCAGCGGTGTGACCAGGATGAACAGCATGAACCACTTGTGCATCGGGTCCTTGTGGAACTCTTTGCCGTAACGCTCGCGCCGCTCAGGGCGCACATGCTGGAAGGCATCGGTGATGAGCATCGGGAAGGCCGTGGTCTTGCCGGAGATGCTGGCGAACAGCGTGGCGAACACGCCGATGAAGAAGATGTACCAGCCGATCGGGCCGAAGAACATTTCCAGCGCCTTGCCCAGGTCGCCGAGGGTCTTCACTTCAATGCCGTTGGGCCGCAGGATTTCTGCGCCGACGATCCAGATCGCCAGGTTGATGACGATGCCGACGAATACCGCGAACAGCAGGTCGTTGCGTTGGATGCGCTTGTGCTGAGGGCCGACCCAGCCTTTCTGGCGCATCACGTAGGGGTGCACGAAGTTGGCCACCGAACCTGCCACCGCGCCGATTACCGACACCGCTACCAGCAGCGCGCCGTGCACGCCTTCGTCGGCCGGGATGCTGAAGCCGATGGTACCTTTGACGATACCCGCCACATCCGGGCCGGACATCAGCGCCAACGCCAGGAAGGCCAAGGTCATGACCGCCAGCAGAACCTTCATCACGCCTTCGATCATCGCGTAGATGTTGCGCCCGACCAGCATCCACACCGCCAGCACCACGGCGATCGAACACAGCAGCGGGTAGTCGATGCGCAGCAGCATCGCCAGCGCTTCGCCTGCGCCTTTGATCATGTAGGCGTTCATCAGGTGCCCCATCAGCAGCGCATAGGCCAGCATGAACCAGGCGAACACCGGGTGCAGTTGCGCGTAGCCTTGGAGGATGGTCATACCCTGGTTATTGCACAGCTGGAATCGGGCGATGATGTTGACGATCAGGTACCTGAGCAGCAGCGAGACGGCCAGTACCCACATCATGGCGTAACCGTAGTTGGCGCCGGCTACGGATGAAGTTATCAGATCACCTGCGCCAAGCCAGGACAGCACCGCGATGATACCTGGGCCCAGCAGTTTGATCAGCCGTGTGATGCGGCTTTGAGAGGGTGCGGCAGTGCTGCCCTCGGCCGAATGAATGCTCGACATGGGATGTCTCCGATTATTGTTCTTGTTGAAACGAGCGCAGTCGAACACAGTAGATAGGATGTCGTACAACTACATTTTGTGTGCAAGTGTTTCTAAGTGTTACAGGTTTGCGTGCAGGGCTTGTGGTCACCGGTGCCGCGGGAAAGTGCCCTGAATTTGCCAGTATCGAAGAAAGGATGGGGCCTGCGTTCATCGCAACTCAGCACACCCGCGCAATCAATCTTCCCGCAGCTCGAGCGATGCTCGCGGGACGATCGACTAGCGAGATGTTCCCATGCCACGCCCGATTACCCTTGTCGGCCCCGATTCGCCCAAGCTCACGGCCGGCGGCTTGCTGTTCATGCGGGTGACGGCCGCCTTGTTGCTGCTGTTCGTCCATGGGCTACCCAAGCTGCTCAACTGGAGCACGGAGTTGCAGCGCATCGAAGACCCGTTCGGCCTGGGGGCGCCGCTGACGTTGGGCCTGGCGGTGTTTGCCGAGGTGGTCTGCCCGGTGTTGTTGATGTTGGGGGTTGCGGCACGCCTCGCGTGCTTGCCGGTGCTGGTGGTGTTGCTGGTGGCGCTGCTGGTGGTGCACCCGGACTGGACCTTGGAGCAGGGGCAGTTCGCCTGGTTGCTGATTGCACTGTATGGCGGGCTGGCGCTGACCGGGCCTGGAGCGTATTCGCTCGCCGGGCTGCAACGCAGGCATTAACGACTACCCGGCCTGTACTGCAAGGCCTCGGCCAGATGCGCCCGGGCAATCGAGCGGGCGCCTTCGAGGTCGGCCAGCGTGCGCGCCACCTTCAACAGCCGGTGGGCGGCGCGCAAGGACAGCGTCAGGCGTTCGCAGGCACTTTCCAACCAGGCCTGGTCGGCCGCCTCCAGGCGGCAGTGGCGGCGCAGGCCTTCAAGGTCGAGAAATGCATTGGCACAGCCTTGCCGCCGTTGTTGCACCTCGCGGGCCTCGGCGACCCGCACCGCCACAGCGGCACTGCTCTCGCCGCTGGGCTGGTTGTTGAGGGTGGTGGTTTCACGCGCCACGGTCAGGTGCAGGTCGATGCGATCAAGCAGCGGGCCAGACAGCTTGTTGCGATAGCGCTGGATCTGCTCGGTGCTGCAGCGGCAGCGGCCGGTGGGGTCGCCGAGATAACCGCAGGGGCAGGGGTTCATCGCCGCCACCAGCTGGAAACGCGCTGGAAAGCGCACTTTGTCCCGCGCCCGCGCAATCACGATCTCGCCGCTCTCCAGCGGCTCGCGCAACACCTCAAGTACGCGGCGTTCGAACTCCGGCAACTCGTCCAGAAACAGCACACCGTGGTGCGCCAGGGTAATTTCGCCAGGCTGCGGCCGGCTGCTGCCGCCGACCAGCGCCGGGCCGGAGGCCGAGTGGTGAGGGTGGCGAAAGGGGCGTTGCGGCCAGCTGTTCAAAGGGGTGTGCCCGCTGACTGACTGGATGGCCGCCACCTCCAGCGCCTCATGCTCATCCAGCGGCGGCAGCAGGCCGGGCAGGCGGCTGGCGAGCAGGGTCTTGCCCGTGCCCGGTGGCCCGGTAAACAGCAGGTTGTGTGCCCCGGCCGCAGCCAGAAGCAAGGCGCGTTTGGCGGCGATCTGGCCCTGTACTTCGCTTAAATCAGGGTAGGGCCGGCTTTGCAGGATCAGGCCGTTGGCGGCAAACGGCGACAGCGGCACTTGGCCGTTGAGGTGCGCGACCAGCTCCAGCAAATGCCCCACCGCATACACCACCAGCCCGCCCGCCAGGCTCGCCTCCTCGGCGTTTTCCCGTGGGACCACCAGCGCCCGGCCTGCCTCGCGTGCCGCCAAGGCGGCAGGCAGTACGCCTTGCACTGGGCGCAATGCGCCGGAAAGTGCCAGCTCGCCCAGGCATTCGACGTCGGCCAGGCCCGCCACCGGCACCTGGCCGTCGGCGGCCAGAATCCCCAGGGCGATGGCCAGGTCGTAGCGGCCGCCATCCTTGGGCAGGTCTGCCGGTGCCAGGTTCTGGGTGATGCGCCTTTGCGGGTAATTGAGCCCGGAGTTGACGATGGCGCTGCGCACCCGGTCCTTGCTTTCCTTGACGGTGGTTTCCGGCAAGCCGACCAGGGTGAGGTGGGGCAGGCCGTTGGCCAGGTGGGTTTCGACGCTGACCGCAGGCGCCTGCACGCCAACCTGGGCGCGGCTGTGGACGAGGGCAAGGGACATGGACACTCCGTTGTCGCCAGAAGGGGGCCGCTTCCTGCGGCTGGTTGAAGCATAGTGAGCGACACCCCCGCCTGGTGGGAAAAAGTGCTTCTGCGTTTTTCCCCGCTCAGGCCTTCACGGCGACTGTCGCTGCTCCAGCGTCAGCTCGACCCGGCGGTTTCTCGCGCGCCCCTCGGCACGGGTGTTGTCACCCAAAGGCTGGGTGCCGGCCAGGCCAACGGCGCTCAGCCGGTCAGCTGCGATGCCTTGCTGCTGCAGGTAACGCACCACGCTGCTGGCCCTGGCTCCCGACAATTCCCAGTTGGACGGGTAGTGCGCGTTGCGGATGGTCCGGGTATCGGTGTGCCCGGCGACGGTAATGCGGTGCGGCACGGTGTTCAGCACCCGTGCCAGGCGCTGCAGGACCTGCATGCCCTTGGGGTCGAGGTCGGTCTGGCCGGACGGGAACAGGATGCTGCTGTCGATACGAAAGCTCACGCTGCGCTCATTGCGGATGACTTCGACATCACTGCCCAGTTGGTCCACAGGCAGCTCTGCCAACGGGTCGGCTTCGGGTGGCGCAGCAGCCGGTGCCTCCTCGACAGCAGGCGCTTCGGCGATCGCCGGCGCCACAGGCACCGCTTCGACAACGCGTGGCGGCACACGCAACAACGCGCCGGGTGGCTCGACCTGCGTCAGGCTGGCGATATCGAAGGCCGCCATCGGCTTCATCGGGGTTTCGGGCGCAGGGTGGTGGCTGATCATCGCCTGGGCAAGCATGGCCAGCACCATGACCAGCAGCAGGGTCATCAGGTCCAGGTAGGTCAGCATCCAGCCTTCGCTGTCCGGCTCCTGCGCCGGGGCGTCCAGCCAGTCCGGGGCCGCTGCCGTGCGTTTGAGGTTGCACTGGCGCTCGCGGGCCTTGGCCAGCTCGGTTTCCAGGGCGCGCTGGTGCGCCAGCCAGTGACGGTTGTCGGCCAGGCTGCTGGGCGAGGTGGCGGGCGTCATGGGCGTTTGCGCCAGGCCAGCGACAGCGGCTTGCGGGCAGGGCGGGGGCCGTCGTCCTGCAGCTCATCGTGGTAGTGCGCGACCAGCGCCTTGAGCGTCTCGCGCATCAGCCCCGGGCTGCGTTTTCGGGCCATCATCGAGATGCCTTGCAGGATCATGTTCATGATCACCACGCGCCGTTCCGTGCGGCGCTCCAGCTTGACCGCCACGGGCTTGCACAACAGGTTGGCCAGCAGCACGCCGTACAAGGTGGTGGTCAGGCTCAGGGCCATCTGCCGGCCGACGCTGCCCAGGTCGCCGTCGCCGAGCACGAAGACCATGTTCACCAGCCCGACCAACGTGCCGAGCATGCCGAAGGCCGGTGCGTAGCTGGCCATGGCGCGGAAGACCTGCGCCTGCGCGCGCTCCTTGGCGCGCAGCCGGGCAATCCGCCATTGCATGAGTTCGACGATGTCCTCTTCGGGCACCTGGTCGACCATTAGCTGCACGCCGTGGCAGATGAACGGGTTGCGCACCTGCGCCAGGGCATTTTCCACGGCGCGGCTGTCGCCATCCAGCCAGCGGCGGGCGAGGTTGACCAGGTCGTCGATGTCCTGCTCGGTGCGCTCGCGCTCGTTGCGCATCACCGCCGCCAGCAGGCCGGGCACACGCCGCACCTCGGCCATCGGGTAGCTGATGCAGGTGGCGGCGAAGGTGCCCAGCACGACGACGCCAAGGCCCGGCAGGTCGATGAGCAGCGAGGGTTGCTGCGCGGTGAACAACAGCAGGACGGTCAGCAGGAGCAGGCTGGCGAGCAGGCCGACCAGGGTCGAGGGGTTCATGGGCACTCCGTTGACGGCACCCGGCCGTAGACAATGATGGGCAGCTTTATAGCGCCAGCGTGGCGCGGGCAAAGGCGCTAATACAGGCACTTTTGCCGTTCAGCTTGAGTGACCGGGCGTGCGGCGGCGCGCGATGGGGTGGGCAAATTTTTTTTGCCGTGGCGCTAAAGGTGGGTTTTGCGGGCGCCGATGTTCGCGCTGTCAGCAAGACAACGGCGCTGAGCGTGCAGAGCGCCGGACCTGTGTTTGTCACCCGTGCCCAACCACGAAAGGAACTTCAAGATGTCTGTGATCAATACCAACATCACCTCGCTTATCGCCCAGCAGAACCTCAGCTCGTCGGAAAGCAGCCTGAGCACCTCGATCGAACGCCTGTCTTCGGGCCTGAAAATCAACAGCGCTTCCGACGACGCCGCCGGCCAGGCCATCGCCAACCGGATGAGCTCGCAGATCACCGGCCTTGAGCAGGCGAGCAGCAACGCCAGCGACGGTATTTCGCTGGCGCAGACCACCGAAGGCGCGCTGGACCAGGTCAACGACAACCTGCAGCGTATCCGTGAACTGGCGGTGCAGGCGGCCAACGGCACCAACTCGCAGTCCGACCTGCAATCGATCCAGGATGAAATCACCCAGCGCCTGGACGAGATCGACCGTATCTCCGAGCAGACCTCGTTCAACGGCGTTTCGGTACTGGCCAAAGACCAGACCATCAGCATCCAGGTGGGCGCCAACGACGGTGAAACCATCGAGATCTCGCTCAGCGAAATCAATGCCGAAACCCTGGGCCTGGGCGACTTCAACGTCAACGGCTACGACACCACCCTGACCGCCACCACCCTGACCGACGATTCGGGCACCGCGATCACGTCCACCAACACCAGCTACGTCGACAGCTCGGGCACCACCGTCAGCGGCGGTACCCTGTCGCAGGACGCCGATGGCAACTACTTCCTGACTGTTGGCGGCAAGACCTACGCGGCCGAAGTGGACACCACCACCAGTGGCTCCACCACCACCGCGACCATTACCATCGACACCGACAACGCGGTGACCAAGAAGTCCACCAACACCCTGACGTCGCTGGACAACGCACTGAACACCATCGACTCCATGCGTTCGGACCTGGGTGCGATCCAGAACCGCTTCGACTCGGCGATCACCAACATTTCCACCACGGTGACCAACCTGACGTCCGCCCGCTCCGGCATCCAGGACGTGGACTACGCCACCGAAGTGTCGGCCATGACCAGCGCGCAGATCCTGCAGCAGGCCGGTACCTCGGTGCTGTCGCAGGCCAACTCGATGCCGCAGCAGATGCTGTCGCTGCTGCAGTAATGCAGCCTGGAGCGCGGCGCAATGCCGCGCTCCGATTTGCCGGGCAAGTGCCGGCAATGTCGTTGAAACCCTCTTGATTCAGCGCCTTCTCCGGGCTTTGACCTGGCCGGCACAGGGATAGCATTCACGCTAGAGTCCCTCCGCCACAAGGCCGTTCTTCATGCCCAAGCTCCAGCGCGCGCGCACGCCAAAACCCCGTCCCCAGCAGGCCCCTGTCGATCTCGCCCAGGCGCGACGTACGTGTCAGCGGCGCCCGGATGACGCCGGTGCCTGGCAAGCGCTTGGCAACCTGCAACTGGCCGTCGAGCCCGAACAGGCCCTCGCCAGTTTCGAGCAGGCCCTGCAGCTGCTGCCGCACGACCCGAACGCCCTGGAACTGGTGGCCAAGGCCGCGCAGAAACTGGGCGACAGCGAGCGCGCCGAAACGCTGGCTGCGCAAGCGCTGGCCCTGGCCCCGCACTTCACTCCAGCGCACCAGCGCCTGGCCACGCTGCATTTCGAGAAGGGCCGCTTCAAGCAGGCGCTGCAGCACATCGAGCAGGCATTGGCTGTTCAGCCCGAGAATGGCCACATGCTGGCCAGAAAAGGGCTGATCCTCGGCCGGCTCGACCGTCATGGCGAAGCCATCACGGTGTTCGAGGCACTGGTCCAGCGCGAGCCGAAGGACTACAGCCATTGGAACAACCTGGCCAACCTGTACAAGGACATCGGCCAGCTGGTGCGGGCGGACCAGCATTACAGGCGTGCCATCGAGCTGGCCGGGCGGCGTGACGTGCTGCCTTACTCCAACCGCCTGACCACCTTGCATTACGACCCGCACAGCAGCCGCGAGTACATCTTCCAGGTGTGCAAGCAATGGCAGTCGCGCTTCGGGCCCGCCGTGGTACCGCCTCGCCCGCAGATGGCCGACCTTGCGCCAGACAAGGAGCTGCGCGTGGGGTTGGTGTCCGACGGCCTGCGCCAACACCCGGTGGGCAACATGATCGTCGCCGTGCTGGAGCGTTTGCCCAGCCACGCGTTCCAGCTGTTCGCCTACAGCAGCAGCCAGGTCAGCGACCACCTGACCCGGCGGATTCGCGCACGTGTGCAAGGCTGGCGCGCCATCAAGCACATGGACGACCCGCTCCTGGCGCAGCAGATCCGCGACGACCGCATCGACATCCTCATCGACCTCAGCGGCCACAACGCCGGCAACCGCATGGGCTGCATGGCGTTGCAGCCAGCGCCGCTGCTGGTGAAGTGGGTCGGCGGGCTGATCAATACCACCGGGCTCGATGCCATCGACTACCTGCTCAGCGACGCCATCGAATCGCCGCCAGGTGACGATGCGTTCTACACCGAAAAGCTGATCCGCCTGCCCGACGACTACATCTGCTACGACCCACCGCCCTACACGCCGGATGTCGGGCCTCTGCCAGCCCTGGCCAACGGTTTCGTCACCTTCGGCTGCTTCAACAACCCGACCAAGATCAACGACGAACTGCTGGCGCGCTGGGCCGAGCTGCTGCATGCGGTGCCCGATTCGCGGCTGCTGCTCAAGGGCAGTGCCTTCGCCAACCCGCAGCTGCGCCAGCATGTGCAGGATGTGCTGGGCGAGCAGGGCATCGCGCCCGAGCGTTTGCAGGTGGAGGGGCCGGTGGGCCACAAGGCCCTGCTGGAAAGCTACAGCCGGGTCGATATCGCCCTCGATCCCTGGCCTTACTCCGGTGGCCTGACCACGTGTGAAGCGCTGTTGATGGGCGTGCCGGTGGTGACCTTGCCCGGCCCGACCTTCGCCGGCCGGCATAGCGCCACGCACCTGGTCAATGCTGGGCTGCCCGAGCTGGTGGTCGATAGCTGGGAGCAGTACCGGCAGCGCGCAGCCGGCCTGGCCGGCGATTTGGGCAGCCTTACGACCATCCGCGGTCTGCTGCGCGGGGTGTTGATGAACTCACCGGTGTGCGACAGCCAGCGCTTTGCCGGCCACCTGAGCAGTGCCCTGCGGGCCATCTGGCAGCGCCATTGCGCAGGCAAAGCTGCCGCGGCGCTGACGCTCGACAAGCAGGGCCAGGCTTTTTTCGAAGGCGAGGCCGATGCCGTCGCGCTCACCCACCCCGCAGCGCCCGTGGCGGACGAGGGTTTCAGCTTCAGGTTCCAGGGGCGCATCGTCACGCTGGACCATGGCGCCACCTTGCTGGCGTCGCCACGCTTCGTCGCGTTGCAGCGCATGGGCGTACTGTCGACCATCGCCTTCGACCCGGCGTGTCGCATCGGCAATGCCGAGCAGCTGGCACAGCTGGGCGAATTGCATTACTACCCGAACAGCGCCTTGGGCGATGGCCAGGCGGTGACCCTGCGCGCCTGCCTGGACCCAGCGTTCAGCGCCACGCTGGAACCACTGGCCGCGCTGGGTGAGCTGCAGCCTTCGCAGGTACTTGCCCGCTTGCCGCTGCCGACGCTGCGGCTGGATGCCATCGAGGGCCTGGGCACGGTGGACTGGCTGCTGCTCGACAACCTCAACGACAGCCTCGCAACCCTCGACCACGGCACGCGGACGCTGGCCAACACCTTGTTGGTGCAGGCGCGCATCACCTTCACGCCGACCCACGAAGGCCAACCGGACATCGCCGCGGTTACCCAGCGCCTGGCGTTGCTCGGCTTCAGCCTGTGCCGGCTGCACAACCAGCAGTCCCGCCGGTTTGCCGCGCAGGATGCCGACTGCGCCGGGCTCACGGCGTCACAACTGGTGTACGCCGACGCGCTGTTCCTGCCCAACGCCCAACGCATGGCGGCGCTGTCCGAGAACCAGCGGCGCAAGCTGGCGTTCCTGCTGCATACGGTCTATGACGCCAAGGATGTGGCCGTGCATCTGTTGCGCGGGCTGGGCGATGAAGTTGCGCAGGGCTACCTGCGCCATTGTCAGCCCCGGCCAATGGCCCGATAGGTCAGGCCGGCGCTGGCTGCGGCGTAGGGGTCGTAAAGATTGCGCCCGTCGATGACCACGGCGGTGCGCAACTGCTGGCGCAGCCAGTGGAAGTCGACGCTGCGAAAGGCCTTCCACTCGGTGCAGATGACCAGGGCGTCGGCCCCCTCTACTGCCTGGGTCCGGTCCCCGGCCAGCAGCAAGTCATCACGCTCTCCATAAAGGCGTCGGCACTCCGCCATCGCCTCGGGATCATAGGCCTGCACCCGCGCGCCGCTTGCCCACAGCGCCTCCATCAGCTCGCGGCTGGGCGCCGCGCGCATGTCGTCGGTGTCGGGTTTGAATGCCAGGCCCCACACGGCGATGGTCTTGCCCTGCACCTCGCCGTTCAGAGCCTGCTGCAGCTTCCTGAACAGCGAGGCTTTCTGCCGCTGGTTGATCGCCTCGACCGCGTTGAGCAACTGGGGGTCGTAGCCGACCTCACTGGCGCTGCGGCTCAATGCCTGGAGGTCCTTGGGGAAGCACGAGCCGCCGTAGCCGCAGCCTGGGTAGATGAAGTCGTAGCCGATGCGCGGATCACTGCCGATACCGTGGCGAACCTCCTCGATATCGACCTGAAGATGTTCGGCCAGGTTGGCCATTTCGTTCATGAAGCTGATCTTGGTCGCCAGCATGGCGTTGGCGGCGTACTTGGTCAGCTCGGCCGCGCGCAGGCTCATGAACATCAGCTTGTCGTGGTGGCGGTTGTAGGGCGCGTAGCACTCGCGCATCAGGCGCTTGACCTGTTCGGAGTCGGTGCCCACGACGATGCGGGCGCCACGGGTGAAGTCTTCGATGGCCGCCCCTTCCTTGAGGAATTCGGGGTTGGAGCAGACGTCAAAGGGCAGCGTCAGGCCGCGTGCGGCCAGCTCGGCAGCGATGCTGGCGCGAACGTTCTCGCCGGTGCCGACGGGCACCGTGGACTTGCCCACCACCACCTTGTAGCCGTGCATGTAGCGGCCGATGTCCCTGGCCACCGCCAGCACATACTGCAGGTCGGCCGCGCCGTCTTCGTCGGGCGGCGTGCCGACTGCGATGAACAGCATGTCGGCGAAGGCGACGGCCTGTGCGGCACCGCTGCTGAAGTGCAAGCGCCTGGCGCGCAGGTTGGCCTCGATCAGCAGGCCCAGGCCAGGTTCATGGATCGGCACTTCGCCGGCCTGGAGCCTGGCGATGCGCTGCGGGTCGATGTCCATGCACATCACGTCGTGGCCGACATCGGCCAGGCAGGCGCTCGCCACTAGCCCTACGTAACCTGAACCAAACACACTGATCTTCATGGCTTTCCTACAGTCCGGGGCGGGGCTCAGCCCATGAGCGCTGCTTGCAGCCGGGTGATGGCCAGGCTGTGCAGTTGGCAGACCCGCGACTCGCTGATCTCCAGCGCCAGGCCGATCTCGCGCATGTTCAGTTTCTCTTGGTAATACAGCACCATCAGCAGCCGTTCGCGCTCGGGCAGGTGGTCGATGGCGCGGATCAAGCCGCTGCGGTTGCGCTCTTCGAGCAGTGCGTTGAGCGGGTTGCTGCCCTGTGACGCGTGGCTGGCCAGGTAGTCTTCGCTGACCTGGTCCATGGGCAGCATGTGGCTGCCGTTGATGTCCGCCAGCAGCTGCTGGTACTCGGCCAGGGACATGCCCATGGCGGCGGCGATCTCGCGCTCGCTGGGTGCGCGGCCAAGGCTCTGTTCCAGGCGGTACAGGGTTTCCTCCATCAGCCGGGCGTGGCGCCTGACCCGGCGCGGGGCCCAGTCACGGGTGCGCAGCTCGTCGATCATCGCCCCGCGGATGCGGTGGGCGGCAAAGGTGCCGAAGGGGATGCCCAATTCCTGGTCGTAGCGGGTCAGGGCATCGAGCAGGCCGATGCTGCCCGCCTGGATCAGGTCCTCCAGATCGAAGCCGGGCGGCAGCTTGGTCTTGAGGTTCAGTGCATGCCGCTTGACCAAGGGCAAGTACTGCTGGAGCAGCTCCTGCTGGTGCATCTTGCCTTGTGCCGTATACATCGTGCGTGCCTGTGCAGAACAAGTGTGGCGATCAGGCATCCGCGGCCATCACAAGCCGCGCGCTGCCCAAGGGGTAGGGTCGGGATTATCGGCGCAGGGGGTGGGCAGCTAAGCCCCGAACAACCCCATGCTTGCGGGGTTATTCGCCCCTTAACCGGCGCTTGCCCCACCGGCGGCGCCGATGATGCTGGTGATGCGCAGCGTGCGGTCATCGGGCACTTCGTTCAGGGCGATGACCGTTAGCTGGCGCAGGCGCCGCCGCAAGAAGCGTGACAACACCAGGCGCAGGCGATTGGGCACCACCAGCACGGCGGGGTCGTTGCCCAGCTCCTGGCGTTTCAGGGCCAGAGTGGTTTCTTTCATCAGGGTGTCGGCCAGGCTGGGTTCCAGCGCGCCGCCGTTGCCGACCGCCTGCATCACCACCTGCTCCAGGTTGAAGTCCAGGCCCATGACCCGCAGCTCGGGCTTGTTGGCGTAGTACTGATTGACGATGGAGCGGCCCAGGGCCACGCGCACCAAGGCGGTCAGCTCGGCGATATCCGCAGGTTGCTGTGCGCCAGCATGCTCGGCGAGAGTGTCGAGGATGGTGCGCAGGTCGCGGATGGGCACGTTTTCTTCCAGCAGGTTCTGCAGGACGCGCTGCAGCTGGGTCAGGGTCAGCAGCTTGGGCACCACTTCCTCGACCAGCCCCTTGCCGTCGCCGCCCAGCTTGTCGAGCATCTTCTGCACCTCGCTGCGCCCGAGCATGTCCTTGGCGTGCTGGTGCAGCAGGTGGTTGAGGTGCGTGGCGGCCACCGTGCTGGCATCGACCACGGTGTAACCGTAGATCTGCCCATGCTCGCGCAGGTTTTGCTCGATCCAGATTGCCGGCAGGCCGAAGGCCGGGTCCACCGCCTCTTTACCGTCCAGTTGCCCGGTGACCTTGCCGGGGTTGATCGCCAGCCATTTGCCCGGGTAGATCTCGCCGCGCCCGACTTCGACGCCTTTGAGGCTGATGATGTAGGTGTTGGGCGACAGTTCGAGGTTGTCGCGCACGTGCACCACGGGCGGCAGAAAGCCGACATCCTGGGCGAACTTCTTGCGCAGGCTCTTGATGCGGGTGCTCAGCTCGCCCTGCTGGCGCATATCGACCAGCGGGATCAGCCGATGGCCTACACGCAGGCTCAGGGTGTCGACCAGCTTCACGTCATCCCAGCTCGCTTCGCTGCTCTGCGCCGCGGGTTTTGGCAGGGCGGCTTGCGCGGGTGATTGCTCGGCCTGTTGCTCGGCCCGCCAGAACCACCAGCCCAGGCCGCCGAGCAAGGCGGTCAGCAGCAGGAACACCAGGTTGGGCATGCCGGGCACCAGGCCGAGCAAGCCCATCACCCCAGCGGTCATCATCAGCGTCTTCGGGCGGCTGAACAGTTGCCCGATCATCTGCCGGCTGACGTCTTCTTCGGTGTTCACCCGCGACACCATGACACCGGCGGCGATGGAGATCACCAGGCCGGGGATCTGCGCCACCAGGCCGTCACCGATGGTCAGCATGGTGTAGGTGTGCGCGGCGTCGGCAAAGCTCATGTCGTGCTGCAGCAGGCCGATGGCCAGGCCACCGACCACGCACACGGCCATGATCACCAGGCCGGCCACGGCATCGCCGCGGACGAACTTGCTGGCACCGTCCATGGAGCCGAAAAAGTCCGCTTCCTGGGCGACTTCCCGACGGCGCTTGCGGGCTTCCGGCTCGCCGATCAGGCCGGCGTTGAGGTCGGCGTCGATGGCCATCTGCTTGCCGGGCATCGAGTCCAGGGTAAAGCGCGCGCCGACTTCGGCGATGCGCCCGGCACCCTTGGTGATGACCATGAAGTTGATGGTCACCAGGATCATGAACAGCGCCAGGCCCACGGCGAAGTTGCCGCCCACCAGAAACTCGCCGAAGGCCTCGATGACCTTGCCGGCAGCGTCGGTGCCGGTATGCCCGTGCATCAGGATGATCCGCGTCGAGGCCACGTTCAGCGACAGGCGCAGCAGGGTGGTGAACAGCAGCACCGAGGGGAACGCGGAGAAGTCCAGCGGCTTCTCGGTGAGCATGCTGACGATCAGCACCATGATCGCCAGGGCGATGTTGAAGGTGAACAGCAGGTCGAGGATGAAGCTCGGCAGCGGCAGGATCATCATCGACAGGATGAGCACGATCAGCACCGGGCCAGTCATGATCTTGAAGTCGGCGCCGATGGGCCAGTTGTCGCGACGCAGCAGGGCGGTCAGGCCTTTCATGGGGTCTGGGGGTCCTCGGGTGGGGGAGTGCGGCGGCCCGGCGTGTCCATGCCTTCTGGCACGTCGAGGTTGACCGGAACGGGGGGCATGGGGCCGCCCTGTTCACTGACGCGCTTTAGGCGGATGGCCCAGGCCACCACCTCGGCAACAACGGTGTACAGTTCGGCGGGGATCTGCTTGTCGAGGTCCACGTGGAAATACAGCGCACGGGCCAGTGGCGGCGCCTCGAGGACCGGCAGTGCGTGCTCCTGGGCCAGCTCGCGGATACGCAGGGCCACGGCATCGGCGCCCTTGGCGATCACCCGCGGGGCAGCGTCCTTGTCCTTGCGGTAGCTGAGGGCCACGGCGAAATGGCTGGGGTTGGTGACCACCACGTCGGCCTTGGGCACCTTGCTCATCATCCGCCGGCGCGCGCGGGCCTGCTGCAGGCGGCGGATGCGTGCCTTGACGTGCG
Source organism: Pseudomonas sp. NPDC087185 (assembly GCF_044744955.1). Lineage (NCBI taxonomy): Bacteria > Pseudomonadati > Pseudomonadota > Gammaproteobacteria > Pseudomonadales > Pseudomonadaceae > Pseudomonas > Pseudomonas sp. NPDC087185. The sequence goes on from NZ_JBIUZK010000004.1 coordinate 320,107, forward strand.
GGTCGCCGTCGGAATTCTTGTGTTCCTGGCGCACCTCTTCCTTGGACATGCGCAGGTTCTTCGCGTAGGTCCACAGCTGGTAAGGGGTGTCGATGCCGACCACCAGAACCAGTGCGCCCACGCAGATTGCACAGGCCTTGGCGGTCAGCGCCATCAGCGTCACCAGCGCCTGTTGCGGCGGCAGCTTGGGCAGGCCCAGCAACTGGCCGATATGGGCATGCAGAAACAGGTACAGCACCGTGCCGATCAGTGCCGCCTTGGCGATGGCCTTGGCCAGCTCCACCAGCACTTGCACGGAGAACAGCCGGGCCAAGCCGCTGGCTGGGTTGAGCCGGGAAAAACGCGGGCGCGCCGCCGCCAGGGTGATCACCAGCCCGCCGAGCAAGGTCGGTGCCGCCACGGCGGCGAGCAGCATCAGCGCGAAGAATGGCACCAGCGCCAACAGGGCCGAGCTGCCCAGCGCGGTGAATGTGCTGAGCATGCGCGCCGGGTCGAACAACTGGGCGCGGTCGAACAGCAGCGCCTGCTCGACGATGCCGCCCAGGCGGTCGTACAGCTGGCCGCCCATGCTCCATAGCCCGCCGACACCGGCCAGCAGCATGATGAAGGTGCTCAACTCGCGGGAGCGGGCAATCTGGCCCTCTTCGCGGGCCTTCTCGATGCGGCGTGGCGTTGCCGCTTCCGTCCGGTCTTCTCTGCTGGTTTCGGCCATGGTTCTCCAGGCAGCTTCACGCACCCGGGCGGGGCAGGGGGAATGCCTGATCAGGGGCCGCAAAGCGGCCCCGAAGGGCATTAGGCAGGGGGGCTATTGTGGGCAACGGGCAGGCGCGGCTAACCCGCGAAAAACCGTTGTAATGCCGCGCTATTGTGGCGTTTGCCCGGGCTGCTCGGCGGGCAGCGGCTGGGTGCCGTATTCGTCCTGGTTGAGGATGCGTGCGGCGACCTGGCTGTCGAGCACGATGATCTCGATGCGCCGGTTGGCCGCGTCGTAGGGGCCTGCGCCGGGCACGCGGATGCGGTCGGACATGCCGGAGACCCGCAACAGTTTTTCCGGGTCCAGCCCGCCGGCCACCAGTTCCTGGCGTGAGGCCTTGGCGCGGTCGGCAGACAGGTCCCAGTTGCTGTAGGTGGCCTCGCCGCCCGGATAGGGATGGCTGTCGGTATGGCCGCTGATCTGGATGCGGTTGCGCAGCTCGTTGAGCACCGGCGCGAAGGTGCGCAGCACCTGGCTCATGTACGGCGCGACCCTGGCGCTGCCCAGCTCGAACATGGGCCGGTTGTCGGTATCCAGCAGCTGCACGCGCAGGCCTTCGGGGCTCAGCTCGATGGCGATCTGCTGCTTCAGCTCGCGCAACTTGGGGTCGTGCTCCACGGCGTTTTCAAGGCGCTGCTTGAGCGCTTGCAGGTGGCGCCGCTCTTCGCTCGACCAGCGGGTCGGGCGCCTCGCCTTGCGGGCCATTTCACCTTCGGACAGGCTGGCGTCGGTACCGCCGCCGGGTATCGCGCTGGTGCTGGCGGAATTCTTGTCGCCGTTGCTCAGGGCGACCAGCAACGGTGTGCTGAAGTATTCGGCGATAGCGTCCTTGTCGCCCTTGCCGGCATTGGACAGCACCCACAGCACCAGGAACAGCGCCATCAGCGCAGTCATGAAGTCGGCGAAGGCGATTTTCCAGGCACCGCCATGGTGCCCCCTGGCGGGCTTCTTGCGGCGCCGGATGATGATCGGTTGGTCGCTCATGCCGTTGCCGGGCTCGGCTGGCCGGCCCCCCCGCGCACGTGGTTCTCCAGCTCATCGGCAGTGGGCCTTTCCTCGCTGTGCAGTGCCTTGCGCCCGAACTCCACCGCCAGCTGCGGGGGGATACCTTTGACATGCGCCAGCAAGGTCACGCGCAGGCAGTGCAGCATCTTGGTGGCCTCGGCCGCCTGCCGCTCGATACGGCTGGCCAGTGGCGCGACGACGCCGTAGGCCAGGTAGATGCCGAGGAAGGTGCCGACCAGGGCGTGGGCGATCATTTGCCCCATCAGGTCGGGGCCGACGTTGACCGCACTCAGTGCCTTGACCACCCCGAGCACCGCGGCAACGATGCCGAAGGCCGGCAGCCCATCGCTGATCTTGTACAGGGCATCGGCAGGCAGATGGGCCTCGTTCTCGAATTCTTCGATCTCGTGCTGCATCAACTCGTCGAGTTCATGGGCCTGCAGCGACAGGCTGATGAGCAGGCGCAGGTAGTCGATGGTGAAGTTGAGCAGCAAAGGGTCGGCGAGCAATTGCGGGTACTGGGAAAACACCGGGCTCTGCTGCGGGTCGTCGATGTCCCGCTCGATGGCCAGCAGGCTTTCGCGCCGCGCCTTGTTCAGCAGGTGGTAGAGCATGCCCAGCAGGTCGAGGTAGAACGCCTTGTCGTAGCCGGTGCTGCGCTTGAAGGTCGAGATGGCACCGACCGTGGCGCGGATCGCCTTGCCATTGTTGGCAGCGATGAAGGCGCCCAGCGCAGCGCCGACGATCATCAGCAACTCGGTGGGTTGATACAGCGGCCCCAGGCTGCCGCCGGACAGCACAAAGCCGCCCAGTGCCGAAGCCAGTGCCACGAATAGACCTAACAAAATGAGCACGTCGCCGCTCCTCAGGTTCCAGTAAAAGACCGCTGAAGATCGGCAACGCCAAGGGGCGACTTGAAAGAACTTGCTAGGGAAGGCGTAAAGCCCGTTCAGCGCTGGCTGATCGGGCGCAGGCTTTCGAGGGTTTGCGGTTCGACCTCGCGGCGTTTCAAGGTCTTGCCCGCGCGTGACGGCGGCTGGCAGATGCCGCAGACGTAGTTCTGCGTGGGTGAGTACGAATGGGTGATGAACTCACCTGAGCAGCACGAGCAACGGATCTGTTCGAGCATGCCGTTTTCGACGAAGCGTACCAGCGTCCAGGCCCGGGTCAGCCCCAGCACCCGCTCGCCGTCTGCATCGCTGGCATGCTCCATGTACAGCCGGTAGGCCTTGATGAAGGCATCGATGCGGTGGCCGCCGATCTGCAGCATGCTGCGGTAGGTGGTGTAGAACAATGAGGAATGGATGTTCGGCAGCCAGGTCACGAACCAGTCTGTGGAAAAAGGCAGCATGCCTTTGGGTGGCGGGGCGCCGCGTACTTCCTTGTACAAACGGATGAGCCGCCCGCGGGTGAGCGACGTTTCCGTCTCCACCACCTGCAGGCGCGCCCCCAGTTGGATCAGCTCGATGGCCAGCTGTACCTGCTGCATCTCGGTGACCAGACTTTTCTCCGACATGCTTCAGACGCCGCTGCTGAGCATGCCATCCGAACGGTTGGCAGCCGCCATCAGCAGGGAGGTGTGGATTTCGACCATGCCCAGTTCGCGTGAGTTGTCCAGGGCTCTGGAAATATGATCGGCTTCTTCGAAGATGGGCCGGCAGATCAGTTGGTTGATCCGCGACAACTGGGTCATCTGCTTGCTGCTCAGGCCGGTCAGCAAGTCCGCCATGTTCTCGCTGAGTTTCAGGCGAAAAATCGCGATTTCGCGATCTTTGCGCAACAAGTTCTGCGCCAGCAGCAAATAGGAAAGGTTGAGTTCCTGAATGTCTGCAAGGTAGCTATTGGTGTGCGGCACCGTTCTCCCCTCCTTCAATAGTTGCTATGCCCCGATACACCGTAAAGCCCATTGCCAACCACGCTTGCAGCGGCCTCGAAGAGGTTCGAGGCCGCTGTTGTGAGCGTAGGGGTGGCCTGTTTTTCTACGGCCTATCAATGTGTTGAGCCGTGTTGTGCTCCGTTTTGGAGCATCGAGAAATTTTTCCTAAACTATCAAGCGGGTCGTCCGATAACAGATAGGGGCAGACTTTTCCCGGTTATTTTTTCGTGCTCTTCAAGGCACTGATTTTTACACGCAACAGTTGTATTAGTTAGCTTGCTTATGATGGCGGAATGTACCTACTGGTACAAGCGATGGCTCAACGATATCACCTGGCCGCCTGTGACGCGGTACGCATTATCGAGATCGCTTTTTTGCCGGCCCACTTGCATAAGTTCACCCAGGTGGTTTTGCCGGGCCTGTAGATACCGGCTCACTTGATTATCCAGCGCAACTATTTCAGTGATCAGTTCAAGTTTGCGTAGTTGCCCGGCTTCATCCAGTTCGGCCTGGCTTTCCGCCCGGCGCAGGCTGGCTGCATCGATAAGGCCTTGCGACTTGAGTGCGAAAATACCCTCCCAATCGGCATTCTCGGCGCACGTCAGCATGCGTCGCGATTGCTCAAGCAGCCCTTCGTAGGCAGCGATCACTTGTGCTTGCAGCATAACTACCGTTGATCCTCGGTTTGCGGGCCGATGGCGATCCAAGCCGAGGCGATAGTGCCCAAGAGCTTTGCCGCGGCATTCAGCGATTCTTCGTTGTTCTCAAGGTTGGCGCGTAACAGCAGGCGCACGACAAAGTCATAAAGTTCGTCCAGTTGCAGGGCGATGTCGCCACCTTGTTGCACGTCGAGCGAGGCGCGCAGCCCTTGCGTGACGATATTGATCGCACGGGTGATCGCCTTGCCCTTCTCAGGGATGTTGCCCGCCTGCAGGTGCAGCCTGGCCAGGCGCAGCGAGGCCTGGTACTGGTCGAACAGCAGGGTGATGCGCTGGTGCGGCGACGCGGCCAGGATGGCGCTCTCCAGGCCGACCCTGGCATAGGCGCTGGCATCAAAGGACGACATCATCCGGCGTGCTCCGTCGCGGGGGCATTAATCACTGTTGAGGGCCTCGAATTGTTCGGTGAGGTAATCGGCGGTCGAGTTCAGCGTCGAGATCAGCGTGTCGAGTTCGGTGAACTGTTCACGCCAGCGCTCCATCTCGGAATCGATCAGCGCCTGCTTTTCTTCGTAGCGTTCTTCGAGCTGGTCGAGCTTGTTGTCCAGGCTGTCGGTCTTGGCCGGAATCAGCCCGGTATCTTCGTCCAGGTAGTTGTCCAGGTCTTCGGTCATGCGGCTGATGAAACCGGAGCTGCCATCGCTGCCGATGAAAAACTCGGACACCGCGTCGAGGTTGTCTTCCAAGGCGCTGGCCAGGGTGTCTTCATCGATCGCCAGGGTGCCGTCGGACTCCAGCCCGATGCCCAGCTGCGAGAGGTAGCTGAACGTGCCGCTGCCCATCTGCGTATAGATGTCGCTGGCAAGTTCAGTGCTGATGCGGCGGGTGGTGGAGTCACCCAGCAGCTCGCCGCTGGTGCCGGCGTCGGCGTCGTAGGCGGTAAGTTCGTCCACCGTGGTGACGAAATCGTTGTAGGCGTCGACGAAGGCGGTGATGGCGCTCTCGATCTTGTCGGTGTCGCGCTTGATGGTCAGCGTCTGCGCGCTGCCGGTGTCGCTCAGGGTCAGGGTGACGCCCTGCAGGGCTTCTTCCACCGTGTTGCTCTGGCTGGTGACGGTGATACCGTTGATGGTCAGCTCGGCATTCTGTGCCGCCACTGTCTCGGTCATGTTGCCCGAGCCGTCGGCATAGCCGAATAGCGACGAGGCCAGGTCGCTGCTGTCGCTGCTGCTGTAGCTGACCGTCATGCCAGCGTCGGTGCCGGTGCTGTTGGACGTCAGCACCAGGCGGTAAGGGCTGTCGCTGCCGTCGCTGACGAGGGTCGCGGTGATGCCGGCGTCTGCAGCATTGATGGCATCGCGCAGGCCTGCCAGGGTGTTGTTGCTGCTGTCGAGGGTGATCGACACCGCGTCGCCGCTGCCGGCCTGCAGGGTCAGGGTGCCGGTGCCCAGGGCCGTGCTGGTGTCGCTGATGCCGTCGGTGGCCAGGCTCTGTGCCTGGGCCAGCTGCGTCACTTCGATGCTGTAGGTGCCGGCCACGGTCTCGCTGCCGGTGGTTACCGCCACGCCACTGCCCGAGAGGCTGGTGCTGAGCGAATCGTACAGGCTGGCGTCGGCCAGGGCTTCGGCAGCCGACTGCAGCGTGTCGAGTGCGCTGGTCAGCGTGCCATAGGCCGAAATCTCGGCTTCGACCGATTCTTCCTGGGCGGTGATCGGGTCCAGCAGGCTGGTGGTCTTCGACTCTTCCAGGCTTTCCAGGATGCTATCCAGGTCAAGCCCCGAGCCTACGCCCAGGCTGGTGATGGATGCGGTGGAGCTGGTGGTGGTCATGTGCTGGTCCGTCCTGAAGTGCGCGTCTGGGCGCAACATCGGCCTGCGGAAACTGCATCTTTAAGGGCATTGCCTGTATTTTTGTGACGCAGTTCTCAGACCTGCATGGCCATCACATCCTTATAAGCAGTGAGCAGGCGGTTACGCACCTGCACGCCCATCTGGAAGGCGACGCTGGCCTTCTGCGAGTCGGCCATCACATCGACCAGCGACACCTCGGTGCTGCCTGCCTGAAATGCGTTGGTCTGGCTGCTGGCGGTTTGCTGCAATTGATTGATGCGTTGCAGCGACACCTGCAACTCCCCGGCGAAGCTGTCGGCGGCCTGGCCGACCCGGTTGCTGGCGCTGCCCTGCGCCTGTTCGGCGAGGCTGCTCAACTGTTGCAAGGCGTCGGCGATAGCTTGGGTGGTCATGGCGCAGGGGCTCGTGGCAGGTGAATGCGCGCAGGTTAACAAGCATGGGCCGGTACGAATCTGCCCAATTGGCCGCAAAACAACCGGCTTTTCTGCCCTTTGCCGGCTGGCGGCTTGGCGACAATGACGCTGAGCCAATCCCGCCTGGGCCCCTTTGCCAACCGGCCGACGGACCGCGGGTCGATTACCATTGCCAGCGGACTCCGTAATGCCCTTCTTTCCGGCCAGAACCCCCGTTTCGAGGTGTTCGTGACTACTGCTGCCCAGGCCAAGGGCACAAAAAAGAACCTGCCGATCGCAACGCCGGTGCCCTCTCTGGACGCGTTGACCGCCATGCTGCGCGGCCGCCCGCTGCTGCCGCTGATGCTCGCCGGCGCCGCAGCAGTGGCTGTGGTGGTGGGCTTGTTACTGTGGGCGCAGGAGCCGGAATACCGGGTGCTGTTCTCCAACCTGGGCGAAGCCGACGGCGGCCAGGTCATCGGTGAACTGGACAAACGTGGCGTGCCTTACCGGCTGGGGGAGGGCGGCCATACCATCCTGGTGCCTGCCGAGCGCATGAATGCCCTGCGCCTGCAGCTGGCCGAACAAGGCCTGCCGAAAGCGGGCAGCGTCGGCTTCGAGCTGCTCGACAAGCAAGCCTTCGGCATCAGCCAGTTCGCTGAACACCTCAATTACCAACGCGGCCTTGAAGGTGAGCTGGCGCGTACCATCGAATCACTCGGGCCGGTTGCCCATGCCCGGGTGCACCTGGTGATGGCCAAGGACTCGGTATTCGCCCGCGATCGCGAAGCCGCCCGCGCCTCGGTCACATTGACCCTGCAGCCGGGCCGCGAGCTGGGCCAGGGCCAGGTCAGCGCGATCATCCACCTGGTCACTTCCAGCGTGCCTGAGCTGGCGGTGGACGGTGTGACGGTGGTCGACCAGAGCGGCCACCTGCTGTCGCGCAGCCATGCCAGCGACGGGCTCGACGATTCCAAGCTGGAGTACGTGGGCGAGGTGGAGCGCACGTACCAGCGGCGCATCGAGGAAATCCTCGCGCCACTGCTGGGTAGCCGTAACGTGCATGCCCGGGTGGTTGCACAGATGGACTTCTCGACCCGTGAGAGCACGGCCGAGCGCTATGCCCCCAACCAGGAAGCGAAAGCCGCTTCGGTGCGCAGCCAGCAGACCTCCGAGCGCCTGTTGCAAGGCAGTGACGCCGGGCGCGGGGTGCCCGGTGCGCTGACCAACTCGCCGCCCAATACCCCCGCCCCGACCCGCGCCACCGCGCCTGCCTCGGCAACCGCTGGCAACACCGCCGCTAGCACCGGCGGCGAGCCTGGCAAGTCGCTGCAGAGCGAGCGCATGGTCAACTACGAGGTCGACCGTGATGTCGAGCACGTCAAGTCGAGCCTGGGCAACCTGCAGCGCCTGACCGCCGCCGTGGTGGTCAACTACCGCACGGTGGTCAAGGACGGCGCCGCCACCACCGAGCCGTTGAGCAAGGAGGAGTTGGCCGGCATCAACGACCTGGTGCGCCAGGCCATGGGCTACACCGAAAGCCGGGGTGACACCTTGCAGGTGATCAACAGCCCCTTCGTCGACGAAAGCGTGGAAGCCGGCGAGCTGCCGTGGTGGCGTACGCCCGAGGCCTACAACCTGGGCATGAGCCTGCTGCGTTACCTGCTGGTGGCCATTGTCGCCTTCGTGCTCTGGCAGCGGGTGATCAAGCCGATGCAGCGCCGCGCCAAGCAAGCCCGGGACAACCAGCTGATGGACCTGTCCGAGCATGACCGTGAGCTGATGCCGGCGAAAACCTCAGCTGACGCACTGCTCACCGGCAGCGACGTATCCCGCCCGGCGCTGCCACGCAAGTCGGCGCTTTATGAACAGAACATGGAAAGCCTGAAACAGCTGGCCATCGAAGACCCGCGCCTGGTCGCGATGATCGTGCGCGGTTGGATGAAGAACAATGACTAACAAGATCAGTGGGGCCCGCCGCAGCGCCATCTTGCTGCTGTCGCTGGATGCCGACAGCGCGGCCGAGGTGTTCAAGTTTCTGCCGGGGCCGGAGGTGGAGAACATCAGCCGCGAAATGGCCGGGCTCAGCCAGGTCTCGCACGAGGAGATGCGCCAGGTACTGGCGGACTTCATGGACGAGACCGAACAGTACGCGGCCATCAATATCCAAAGCAGCGACCATATCCGCGCGGTGCTGACCAAGGCACTGGGCAGCGAACGTGCCGCCAGCCTGATCGACGATATCCTGGAAACCTCCAATACCGTCTCCGGCATCGACAAGCTCAACCTGATGGAAGCGCAGATGGTGGCGGAGATGATCCGCGACGAACACCCGCAGATCGTCGCCACCATCCTCGTGCACCTGGAGCGCCACCAGGCCTCGGCGATCCTGCAGTTGCTGTCCGAGCGCCTGCGCAACGACATCATCCTGCGCATCGCCACCTTCAGCGGCGTGCAACCGGTGGCGCTGCACGAACTGACCGAAGTGCTCGGCGGCATGCTCGATGGCCAGAGCCTCAAACGCAGCAAGATGGGCGGGGTGAAGGCGGCAGCGGAGATACTCAACCTGATGGCCTCCAGCCAGGAAACCTCTGCCATCGACAACCTGCGCAACTACAGCGCGGACCTTGCGCAGAAGACCCTCGACGAGATGTTCCTGTTCGAGAACCTCGCCGAGGTCGACGACCGCAGCATCCAGACGCTGCTGCAGAACATCGACAGCAATTCGCTGGCCGTGGCCCTTAAGGGCGCCTCGGCGCCGTTGCTCGATCGCTTCCTGCGCAACATGTCGCAACGGGCTTCCACGCTGTTCCGCGAGGACATGGAAGCGCGCGGGCCGATCCGCATGTCGCAGATCGAAACCGAGCAGAAGTCGATCCTGCAGGTGGTGCGCCGCCTTTCCGAAACCGGCGACATGGTGACCGCGCGGGGTGATGACGCTTATGTCTGAGCCGATGCCGCCGGGGCACTGGCAGCCGTGGCACATGGCGCCCTTGGGCAGCGATGTGCCAGCCGCCGTGGAACCTGGCGCCGCCCGTCGCGAACTGGCGCGCAAGCGTGCACTCGAGCAACGCCTGGCGTTGCAGCAGCTGCGTGAGCAAACGGTGGCCGAAGCCCGGCAGGCGGGCCATGCCGAGGGCAAAGCGCTGGGGCATGCGCAAGGGCTGGCCGAGGGCCGGGCAGCGGCTGACGAAGCATTGCGCCAGCAGGCCCGCGAGGTTTTGGAGCCCTTGCGGGCGCTGTGCCTGAGCTTCGATGAGGCATTGCGCCAGGTGGATGGCTTGGTCGCTGGACAGCTGGGCCAGGTTGCCATCGACCTGGCCGGGCGCCTGGCTGGCAAGGTACTGGCGGTGCAGCCTGAACAGGTGCAGGTGCTGGTGCGCGAGATGCTTGCCTGCGAGCCCGTGCTCACCGGTAAGCCGGCGCTTGCCCTGAACCCCGATGACCTGCCCTGGGTGCAGCGCTGCCTGGGCGACGAACTGGATGCCGCCGGCTGGAACCTGCAGGCAGACCCGGCCATGCTGCCAGGCGGTTGCCGTGTGACGAGCGCGACGGCAGAGCTGGACGCTACACGCCAGACCCGCCAGGACCTGTTCGAGCGCAACGGCCAGTGGCTGCTCGACGCACTGAGCAGCGCGCCGGACGCCGCGCCATGATCGCCGACAACCCGCACCTGCGGCGCTGGGGCCGAGGGCTGCAGGCGCTGGCCAGTGACGCCATGCGGGTGCCCGACTACCGCCGCAGTGGGCGCATCGTGCGTGCCACCGGCATTGTCCTGGAGGCGGTCGGCCTGCGCCTGCCGTTGGGGGCGGCCTGCCGTATCGAGCTGAGCCCCGCCAGCAGCGGGGCAGCGGCCGACTACGCCGAGGCCGAGGTGATCGGCTTTGCCGGCGACGTGCTGTACCTCATGCCTCTCGAAGAAATCCACGGGCTGCAATCGGGGGCGCGGTTCTTCGCCCTGGCCGACGAGCCGGGCGCCAGCGATGGCGTGCGCCCGGTGCCGTTGGGCATGGCGCTGCTCGGGAGGGTGCTGGACAGCAGCGGCAACCCCCTGGACGGCAAGGGTGCGCTGCCGGCTACGCAACGTGCCAGCTTGCACGGCCAGCCGATCAACCCGCTGCAGCGCGCGCCGATCGAGCAGCAGATCGATGTCGGCATCCGCGCCATCAATGCCTTGTTGAGTGTCGGCAGGGGCCAGCGCCTGGGCCTGTTCGCCGGCTCCGGGGTGGGCAAATCGGTGCTGCTGGGCATGATGGCGCGTTACACCCAGGCCGACGTGGTGGTGGTCGGCCTGATCGGTGAGCGTGGCCGTGAAGTGCAAGACTTCATCGACAATATTCTCGGCGAAGACGGGCTGCGCCGCTCGGTGGTGGTGGCCGCGCCAGCCGATGCTTCGCCGCTGCAGCGCTTGCAGGGGGCACTGTATGCGACCCGCCTGGCCGAAGACTTCCGCGACCAGGGCAAGGACGTGTTGCTGATTATGGATTCACTGACCCGCTACGCGATGGCCCAGCGCGAGATCGCCCTGGCTCTCGGCGAGCCGCCGGCGACCAAGGGGTACCCGCCGTCGGTGTTCGCCAAGCTGCCGAAGCTGGTCGAGCGCGCCGGTAACGGCCCGCGCGGCGGTGGCTCGATCACCGCTTTCTACACCGTGCTCAGCGAGGGCGATGACCAGCAGGACCCGATTGCCGATTCGGCGCGGGCGATTCTCGACGGCCACCTGGTGCTGTCGCGCCAGCTGGCGGAGGCTGGCCATTACCCGGCGATCGATATCGAAGCGTCGATCAGCCGTGCGATGAGCGCGATCGTCAGCGAGCCGCAGCAGCGCAAGGCGCAAAAGCTCAAGCAGGCCGTGTCGCGCTACCAGCGCAACCGTGACCTGATCAGCGTCGGTGCCTATGCGCCGGGGCACGATACCCAGCTCGACCGCGCCGTGACCCTGTACCCGCATATCGAACGTTTCCTGCAGCAGCAGACCCACGAGCGCACCTCGATGCAGGACACCCTCGCCGGGCTCAACCTGCTGTTCCCTGGCAAATGACCTTCAACCCGTCTACGCAGGCACCCACCCATGGCCCATGAGTCGCTCCAGCTGCTGATCGAGCTCACCGAGCGCACCCGCGAAACGGCCGCCAGCGCGCTGGCGCAGAGCCGCCGTGCCGAACAGCAGATGACCGAACAGCTGCGCCTGCTGGACCAGTACCAGCGCGAATATCGCCAAGGCCTGCAGCAGGAACTGGCCGGTGCCGGCATGAGCCCGTCCACCCTGGCCAACTACCGCGGCTTCATCAAGTCGCTGGAGGGCGCCATCGAGCGGGCCGAGGGCAACCTGGCCCGCCATCGCACTCAGCTGGCCCAGCACCAGGACACCTGGCGGCAGGCTTGGCGCAAGGTCAGTGCGCTGGAAGCCTTGCTGGCCCGGCGCCTGGCGCAAGGGCGCCTGCTTGCCGGGCGCGCCGAGCAGCGGCGTACCGATGAACTGGCCGGGCGCGCGCGCCAGGCCGGGCAATTTGCCTCACCCCTCGACAGTGGATTCTGAACACGCCCATGGACATCATCACCGCCCTTTCCCCTGTGGCTGCGGCCCCTGCTCAGGCCCCAGCAGGTGACCGTGTCGTGGACAGCGACACGCAGGCGTTCGGGGCTGCCTTGCAGCAGGCGCAAACCCGCGAGGCTGTGCCCGAGCCGGCGCCCCCTGTCGCCACTGCCGAACCCATGCCCTCCACGCGCACCGCCAGCCTTGCCGCGACGCCCGAGAATGCCGCGATTGTGCTGCAGAGCGGCCCGGCAGCGACTGCTGTCGAGGCTGCGATCGAGCCGCCACAGGCTGAAGTGCAGGCGCCACCTGAAGCGGCCGTCGACGACAAGGCGCACGTTGACGAGGGTGAAGTTGATCCGCTGGATATCAACGTTCCGGTTGCCGCGACGCAGGTGAGCAAGGAGGAAACAGATGCCGCCGATGACGACACACAGCAGCCCGATGATGCGTTAGAGGCGATCCGTCAGCGCCTTGACCTGATCGACACTGCCGGCCAGCTGGCCGCTGGCGTGCTTGCTGCTCAACCTGCGGTGGCCTGGGCGCAGGCACCGGTGCTCAACGCACAGCCGGCCTCTGGCGTCGACCCTGAGGCCAGTGCGCTGCAGTGGCTGGAAACCACCCCCGATGGCGTCAGCCTGGAGGCAGAGCCGGCCATGGACACTCCAGCCGAGTTCGCAAAGGCGACCGAAGCACTCGCGCAAGGCGCGGGCAACGTCATCGTCGATGGCCAAGCCCCGCCAGCTGTGGCCTTGAGCCCCACCGCGCCTTTCACCCTTGCCACCTTGACGCCTGCCCTGGCGCAAGGCACCGCCAACACGGGCGCCGAGGGCGTGACCACAGCGATCACTGCGACGGTGGGCAGCGATACCTGGCAGGCCGACCTCGGCCAGCAGGTGCTCGGCATGGTCCGGCGCGGCGAGCAGCAGGTCGACCTGCAGCTGCATCCTGCCGACCTGGGGCCCTTGTCGATCAGCCTCAATGTCAGCGAGAGCGGCATCCAGGCGCAGTTCCACTCGGCCCACGCGTCCGTGCGGGCAGCGGTGGAACAGGCGCTGCCACAGTTGCAGGGCGCGCTGGCGGCGCAGGGCCTGAGCCTGGGCGAAACCTCGGTCAACGACGGGGCATCGCGCCAGGCCGCGGGTGAGCAGCCGCGGCGTGAGTCACCAGGCAGCAGTGGCGAGGCCCGCCGGCAGCAGCTGGCGCAGGCCAGCGCGCCGACGCCGGTGGTGCAGGCCGTCAGCGTCGGTGGCGGGGTCGACCTGTACCTGTGAGGCGCCAGGCAAAGCCGCAAGTTGGCGCCCTAAACCCACGCTAATCCGCCCATGGCGGCGGACGCCGGCTGGGCATACTTGCGCCCTTTCGCAACGCTTTCCCATTCCCAAGGCAGCTGTCCATGCCCACTACCACCAAGAAAATCTGGCTCTGGTTCATACCATTGGCCCTGGTCGCCGCCGCTGCCAGTTCTGCGGGTGTGTACACCTACGTGATGCGTGAGCGGGCCCATACCCAGGGGGCGCGCACGGCGCCCGTGGTGCCGCAGGCACCGCTGCTGGTGAGCGTCGCGCCGATGACCGTCAACCTGCGCAACCCGCATGACGAGCCGACCATGCTGTACGTGGGCTTCAACCTGGAAGTCGGCGACGACGCCACACGCAAGCTGCTCGAACTGTACATGCCGAGAATCCGCAGCCAGTTGCTGACGGTGCTGAGCGGCCAGGACAGTACCGAGCTTGCCACCCCTGAGGGGAAAAACGCCCTGGCGGCGCGCATCCTCGAGCTGCTGCGCAGCACCCTGAGTACCGACCAGCACGCTGTCGCGCTGCTGGGTGTGCTCTACACCGACTTCATCGTGCAATAAGCCATGCCCACCAACGACATGCTCTCGCAAGAAGAGATCGACATGCTGCTGCGCGGCGGCGATGACCTGGATACTTCCGGTATCGACGATGACACTGGCCTGGAATTTCCAGAGGGCAGCGAGGTGCCCGAAGAGCAGGTGCGCCGCTACGACCCAGCGACCCAGCACCGGGTCATCCAGGAGCGCCTGCATACCCTGGACATCATCAACGGCCGCTTCGCCCGCTATTTCCGCATGAGCCTGTTCAACCTGATCCGGCGCAACGTGGACATCACCTTCAAAGGCATCAGCTACCAGAGCTTCAGCGACTTTTCCCTGCACTTGCCGATGCCCTCCAACATCAACCTGCTGTCGATGAAGCCGCTGCGTGGTACCGCCCTGGTGGTGTTCCCGCCCAGCGTGGTGTTCATGGTGGTCGACAACCTGTTCGGCGGCGATGGCCGCTTCGTCACCAAGTCCGAAGGGCGCGAGTTCACCAACACCGAGCTGCGCATCATCCGCCGCCTGCTCGGGTTGACGGTGGATGCCTACAGCGATGCCTGGAAGTCGGTCTACCCGCTGGAGATCGACTACCTGCGTTCGGAGATGCAGGCCAAGTTCGCCAACATCACCGGCTCGCCCAACGAAATCGTGGTCAATGCCACCTTCCACCTGGAGGTCGGCAACCTCTCGAGCGATTTCAACATCGTCATCCCCTACCTGATGATCGAGCCGATGCGCCAGCTGCTCAGCGGCCCGCTGACCGACGCTAACCCGGAAGAGGAGCGCCAGTGGAACCGGCGCATGGCCGACGAGATCAGCCACTCGCAGGTCGACCTGATTGCCGACTTCGTCGAGGTCGGTTCGCGGCTGGGGCAGGTCATGGAACTGAAAGTGGGTGATGTGCTGCCCATCGACCTGCCGGACAGCGTCAAGGTGCGCGTCGACGGTGTGCCTGTGATGACCTGCGAGTTCGGTAGCTACAACGGTGCCCGCGCCTTGCTGGTGAAGGAGTTGATCGATCACTCCATCGGCAAGTCGCCCAATTCCAGCCGTTTCATCAAAGGCCACCTGCCCAAAGCCAAGGAACCCGATCATGAGTGACCCGAACACGCCCGAACCGCGCGAAGACGACGAGTGGGCCAGCGCCCTGAACGAGCAAAGCGCCGCTGACGACGCCGAAGACCCTTGGGCCTCGGCCTTGGCCGAGCAACACGAGGTGGCGCCCGCCGCAGTCGCCAAGCCGGCCGACAGCGTGGTCTTCAAGCCGCTGGGCACCGCACCGGCGCTGGCGTCGCCGCGCGAGCTGGAAATGATCATGGACATCCCGGTGAGGCTGAGCGTCGAGCTGGGGCGCACGCGCATCACCATCAAGCAATTGCTCGAACTGGCCCAAGGCTCGGTGCTGGCCCTCGACGGCCTGGCCGGCGAGCCCATGGACATCCTGATCAACAGCTACCTGATCGCTCAGGGCGAAGTGGTGGTGGTGGATGACCGCTATGGCATTCGCATCACCGAAATCATCACGCCGTCCGAACGCGTGCAGAAGCTCAACCGATGAGTACCGCCGCGACGTTTGCTGCACCCGCCAGCCTCGGCGTGCCGGCGGACAACCTGGTCGGCTTGGGCCTGTTGGGCAAGACCGCGCTGGCGCTGGGGCTGGTGATGGCCTGTGTGCTGCTGTGCGGCTGGCTGGTGTCACGCCTCGGCGCCCGCGCTTCAGCGCCCGACAAGGTGGTGCAGGTGGTTGCCAGCACGCGCCTGGGGCAACGCGAGAAAGTGGTGGTGGTCGAGGTGCGCGGGCGCTGGCTGGTGCTCGGGGTCACGGCGCAGCACGTGGCCTGCCTGTCTGATGTCGAAGCGCCCCAGGCCAGCGCCGAGGTCACGGCCGAACCCGCTGCACGTGGCTTTGCCCTGCGCCTGATGGATGCGCTGAAGCAAGGTGGTGCGCGCGACCCGGAGCCGCGCGCATGAGGGCGTCGCGGGTGGCCTGGGTGCCGTTGCTGCTGCTGGCGCTGTTGCCGGTGGCCGAGGCGGCGCCGGTGGTGCAAGGGCTGTCCGGGTTCACCGGCCAGGCCGGTGGCGAGAAGTGGTCGCTGAGCCTGCAGACCTTGCTGCTGCTCAGCGCCATGGCTTTCTTGCCAGCGGTGCTGCTGATGATGACCGGGTTCACCCGTATCATCATTGTGCTCGGCCTGCTGCGCACCGCCATCGGCACCACCAGCGCCCCGCCCAACCAGGTGTTGCTGGGGCTGGCGCTGTTTCTGACCTTCTTCGTCATGTCGCCGACCCTGGAGCAGGCTTACCAGAAGGCCTGGGTGCCGTTTTCCCAGGATCAGATGGGCGTGGAGCAGTTCCTCGACGAGGCTAGCCAGCCGTTTCGCACCTTCATGCTGGCGCAGACGCGCCAGACCGACCTGGCGTTGTATGCCCGCCTGGCGCGCATCGCTGACCTCAAGGGGCCGGAAGATGTACCCATGCGCGTGCTGCTGCCGGCATTCGTCACCAGCGAATTGAAAACCGCCTTCCAGGCCGGCTTCACCATCTTCATCCCATTCCTGATCATCGATTTGCTGGTGGCCAGTGTGCTGATGGCCCTGGGCATGATGATGGTGCCGCCCTCGACCATTTCCCTGCCGTTCAAGCTGATGTTGTTCGTGCTGGTGGACGGTTGGCAGTTGCTGCTTGGCTCGCTGGCCCAGAGTTTCTACCCGGTATGAGCCTGCGAGGAGTGCCTTGATGACCCCGGAAATGGTGATGGACCTGGCCTACAAGGGCATGCGCATGAGCATGACGGTGGCCGCGCCGCTGCTGCTGGTGACCTTGTGCATCGGCTTGCTGGTGAGCCTGTTCCAGGCCGCGACGCAAATCAACGAGTCGACCCTGTCGTTCATCCCCAAGATCGCCGGGGTGTGCCTGGTGCTGATCCTCGCCGGGCCGATGCTGATGGAGATGCTGGTGGATTACACCCGCGCGCTGTTCACCAGCTTGCCGTCGCTGGTGGGGTGAGCGGCCTTGATCGAGGTTGGCTGGGACCAGTTGCAGTTGTGGCTGAGCGCGTTTTTCTGGCCGTTCTGCAGGCTGCTGGGGTTCTTCATGAGCGACCCGATCCTGGGCCACAAGAATGTCCCCAGCCAGGTGAAGGTCGGGCTGGCCGTGTTGCTGGCGGTCTTGCTAGCGCCCAACCTGCCGCCGATGCCGGACATCGCGCTGTTTTCCTGGGCCGGCTTCGGGGTGATCGTCGAGCAGTTGCTGATCGGCATGTCGCTGGGCATGGTCATGCGCATCGCCCTGGCAGTGGTGGAAATGGCGGGTGACATTTGCGGCATGCAGATGGGCCTGGCCTTCGCGTCGTTCTTTTCCGCCGACACCGGCACCAACAGCCAGGTGCTGTCGCGTTTTCTCAGCCTGGTGACTCTCCTCATGTTCCTCGCCCTGGGGGGGCACCTGATGGTGCTGGAGCTGTTGGCCGCCACCTTCGAGCAACTGCCGATCGGCCGTTTCAGTTTCAACCCGCAGGGCTGGAACATGCTGGCGCGACACGGCGGCAGTATTTTCCTCACCGGCCTGTTGCTGGCGTTGCCCATGGTCGGCGCCTTGCTGATCATCAACCTGGCGATGGGCATCCTCAACCGCGTGGCCCCGCAGCTTACGGTGTTCTCCGTCGGTTTCCCGGCGACACTGTTCGTCGGCATGTTGCTGCTCACGGTACTGGTCGGCGACCTCGGGCAGTTCCTCGCCGCGCTGCTGCAGCAGGCCTTGCAGTTCATGCAGGCCCTGATCGGTCAGCTTGGGCAGGGCTGATACCGCTTCCGAAAACATCACACTTTCCTGTGGGAGCGCAGGTGAAGCGTTCAGATGTATTCGAACAACGACAACTGCTGCACGCTGGCGAAGGTCTGCTGGGCCGCCTGCATCGACACCTGAAGGCTCACGTAGCGCGAGATGGATTCGGTGTAGTCGGCATCCACCAGGCCGGATAGCCGCTCGGTGTAGCTGAGCGCCAGGTCGTCACCGATGGTATCCAGCACTTCCACTTGGCCGAGGCGTGTGCCCACCGAGGTCAGTACTGTGAGCACGTTATCCTGGGCGTTGCTCAGCTCGCGGCTGGCGGTGGACAAGGTGTTGCTCAGCGCCGCCTGGTCGGAGGCATCCTCCACCGGTGTCTGCAGTGTGGTGATCAGGTTCTGCAGCGTGGCAAACACGTCAGGGTCGGCATCGGCGGCGGCGCTGACCGTCAGGCTGTCACCAGCTGCCGGCGTGCCGCTGAGGGTCAGGTTCAGGCCATTGATTTCCAGCGTCTCACCGTCGGTGTAGGCGACCGGGTCCTGGCCGTCGAGGCTGTACTGGGTGCTGCCATCGTCGGCGACGCTGAACGTCAGGGTGAACGCGCTGCCGTAATTGGCCGCGCTGCTGTCGGCGATGTCCGGGCCATCGAAGGTCAGGGTGCCGCTGTTGTCACCGGCCTCGGCGATGAACCCGGCAGAGCTGCTGACCGACAGGAAGATGCTTGCGCCATTGTCGCCACTGGCCATGCTCTGGGTGGCACTGACCTGTTGCGACACCACGCTGTCATCACCCTGGTAGGTCATCACGCCATCGGCATCCTCGGCAAACGCCGGGCTCTGGCTCTGGTAGCCGGCAAACAGGTAGTTACCGTTGCTGTCGGTGCTGTTGGCCAGGGTCACCAGGGTGTCGTAGATCCCCTGCAACGAGGTGGCGAGGGATTCGCGGTCGGCGTCGCTGAGGGTGCCGTTGCCGGCCTGCACCACCAGGCTCATGGCGCTGGTGATGGCATCGTTGATGCTGTCCAGGGTGCTTTCTTCCTGGGACAGCGAGGTGGTAATGGCAGCGCGCGAGTCGGCATACTGCTCGTTCGCCGCGATCGACTGGCGCACGGTCACTGCCTGTGCGGCGGCCAGGGAGTCATCCGAAGGGTTGACCACGCGGGTGCCGCTGGATACCTCCAGGGCCGCCTGCTGGTACTCGCTTTGCTGGGCGAGCATGGAGTTGAGGTTCTGGTTGTAGATGGTCGCACTGCTCAGGCGCATGGCGGGCTCTCCTTTGGCTGTCAGCTGATGTCGAGGATGGTGTCGAGCACGGTAGTGCCTACTTCGACGATCTTCGCGCAGGCCTGGTAGTACTGCTGGTAGACGATGAGGTTGGCCGCTTCTTCGTCAAGGTTCACGCCCGATTCGGACTGCTGCAGGGTGGTCAGTTGCTCGGTCAGTGCCGACTGGGTTTCCAGCTGCGCGGCGACGCGGGTGGCGGTGCTGCCCACGTCGCTCACCAGCGAGGCATAGGTTTCGCTGAGCGTGGCCTTGCCACCGACGATGTTGCTGGTTTGCAGGTCGAGCATCGCCAGGGCATTGGTGTTGTCGCTGCTGCCGCTGGAAGTGCCTGCGGCGATCTGCTCGCCTTCGCTGATCAATGTGGTGAAGCTGCTGGCGGCACTGCGGGTGGGCTGCACCAGGAAGCTGTCGCCATCCGCGGCGGTGCCGCTGACGGTGAGGTTCATGCCGGCGAAGCTCAGGGTCGCGCTGCTGCTGTCGTAGCTGGCGTCGACGCTGGCGCCGGTATCATTGCGGGTGACGGTGAAGCCTTCGCTGTCGGACCAGGTCACGGTGTAGTCACTGGCCGTAAGGGCGCTGACATCGTCGCTGAAGCTGGCGCTTACGGTGGCATCGCCGGTATTGCCGGTGTTGCCGTATACCAGCGGGTCGGCCACCGAGAAGAACGCCGTGCCGCTGTCGCCATTGAGGTCGATGCCCTGGGCCTGCAACGTGTTGAAGGCCTGGGCCAGCGACACGGCCATCAGGCCCAGCTGGTTCTGAGTGTCGGCGAGGGTGGTGTCGCGCAATTCCAGCAGGCCGCCGAGCGAGCCGCTGTCGAGCACGCTGTCGCCCAGGGTGACGCTGTTGCCGGCGGCATCGACATAGCTGATCGACGCTTCGCTGGGGTCGCTGGCCGACGCCTCGGTGGCCAGCTCGAAGCTGTCGCCCCCAGATACCAGGGCCAGGCCATTGCTCAGGGCGACCGTGTAGCTGCCGTTGTCCTGCACGGTGACATCGACGGCCACCAGCTCGCTGAGCTGGCTCACCAGCAGGTCGCGCTGGTCGAGCAGGTCGTTGGAGGTGCTGCCGAGCGACCCTGACAGGCTGATCTGGCCGTTGAGGGTGGCGATCTGCGCGCTCAGGTCGTTGATCTGGGTGACTTGATCGTCGATCTGGTTGTTCACATCATCGGCCATGGCCGACAGGTAGCTGCCCAGCTGGTTGAACTGGCTGGCCAGGGTTTCTGCCGCACCCACCACTTCCTCGCGCGCGGCGGTATCGCTGGCGTCTGAAGTCAGCGTCTGGATCGCCGAGAAGAAGCTTTGCAGCAGCGTGTCCAGGCTGGCGTCGCTGTCGGCCAGCAGGCTGTCGATCTGGTCGATCTCGGTCTGGTAGGTGGACAGCGCGCTTTCGGCGCTGGTGGAGCTGTTGAGTTGGGTGGTGACGAACTGATTGTACTGGCGGTCGACGCTGGACACCTGCACGCCATTGCCCGCAGTGGACGCACTGAAGGTGGCGACCTGGCGGGTGTAGCCGTCGGTGTAGGCGTTGGTGGTGTTGTTGCTGCTGGTGGCAAGGGCGATCTGCGCCGCCGTGAGGCCGCTGACGCCAATGGAGGTGATGCTCATCGATAAGCTCCTGGGCTACATGTTGCGCAACATCGGCCTCGGGCCGGAGCATCTTGAGCGCTGGCCCGTGGTTGATTGCACAAAAGCGTTGGCGAACGTGGGCCGGCCTAGCGCTCGTTGGCAAGCGCTACCTGGCCCGCAGGTGGCAGCGGGCCGAGGGTGGCCATGACCGCGATCAGTTTGTCGGCGTAGTGTGGGTCGGTGGCGTAGCCGCCTTGCTGCAGCGCCACTGCCGCCTGGGCGCTGCTGGCGGCGTTGCGTGCGGCGGCGTAGCCGGGCCGGCTACCGATCAAATGGGCGTAATCGTCGAAGGCGGCCTGCGCATCGGGGTAGACGCGAAAGCGTTCCACCTGCTTCTGCGCCAGGCCTGCAACGTATTCGGTGGTCTGCACCTCGGTGGTCTCGCCTTGCCAGCCCCCGCCGGCCTTGATGCCGAACAGGTTGTGGCTGTCGGCACCGGCGGCGGTGGTGATGCGCCGCCGGCCCCAGTCGGTTTCCAGTGCGGCCTGGGCGAGAATCAGCTCGGCGGGTACGCCGCTGCTGCGTTCGGCCAGGCGTGCCGGGCCCGCCAGGCGGGCCACGAAGTCTTCGACATGGCTTGCGCGGTCCGGCGCCTCACCGCGCACTTCATAGCGCTTCCAGGCATCGAATGCCGGTGTTTGCCGGGCCAGGCTGGTGAAGGGGGAATCGCCGGCAGGGGCAGGGCGCTCGTGGGCCAGGCCACCGCCGGCCAGGCTGCGGGTCAGCTGGTCGGCCAGGCCCATGCCACGCCCGGCCAGGCTCTGCGCCCATTGCTGGTCGAGCATCTCGGTGTACAGCTCGGTCTGCGAATTGTTGGACAACGCCGACTTGGGGATGGCCGCACGCATGCTCTTGAGCATCGTCTGCAGGAACAGTGCCTCGAACTGCCGCGTCGCTTCCTTCAGGCCGGCTTCGCCCTCGCGTCCGGCCTCACTGCGCAAGCGTTGCAAGCCCTGAACATCGAATGCGAAGCCTGCCGCACCGTCTGCCATGCTCATCAGATGATCTCCAGTTCGGCACGTAGCGAGCCGGCGGCCTTGAGTGCCTGCAGAATCACCATCAGGTCCTGTGGCGTGGCGCCCAGGGCGTTGAGGCCTTTGACCACGTCCATCAGGTCGGCGCTGCCTTCCAGTACGTGCAGGGCACGGGCCTGGGTCTCGATGGAAATATCGCTGTTGGCGGTGCCGGCCGTCTGCCCACCGCTGAAGGCGCCGGGCTGGCTGACACTGTTGGTGGTGTCGATGGTGACCGAGAGGTCGCCGTGAGCCACGGCGGCGCGGAACAGCTTCACCGAGCCGTTGAGTACCACCGAGCCGGTGCGCGAGTCGAGAATGACTTTGGGCCGCGCCTGCATCGGCAGCACCTCGATGCTGTCGATCCGGGCCATGAAGTTGACCCGTTCGTTGGCCGAGAGCGGCCCCTGGATCTGCACCAGGCCACCGTCCACTGCAGAGGCCACCGTGCTGCGCATCTCGCTGTTGATGGCGAACACCACCCGCTGCGCGGTGGCGGGGTCGGGCTCGCGCAGTTGCAGTTCGAGCAGGCCGTGCTGGCTGCCGAGGTCGAGCGGGACACGGTTTTCCACCACCGCACCGCGGCTGATGCGCCCGCCCGCCAGCTGGTTGATCTGCACGCTGCTGCCATTGGCGGCAGCGCCGGCGCCGCCCACCAGCAGGTTGCCCTGGGCCATGGCATAGACATCGCCGTCGGCGCCTTTGAGCGGGGTCATCAGCAAGGTCCCGCCCCGCAGGCTGCGGGCGTTGCCGATGGACGAGACGACCACGTCGATCTGCTGGCCGGGGCGGGTCAGCGGTGGCAGGTTGGCGGTCACGATCACTGCGGCGATGTTGCGCATCTGCATGTTGGCGTCGGCTGGCAAGGTGACGCCGAGCTGCGACAGCATGTTGGTCAGGCCCTGTTCGGTAAACGGGCTCTGGGTGGTCTGGTCGCCGCTGCCGTCGAGCCCGACCACCAGGCCGTAGCCCACCAGGTTGTTGCTGCGGATACCGGCGAAATCGGCGATGTCGCGGATTTGCTCAGCTTGTGCGCTGGCGCCCAGCAGTAGCGCGCAGGCGCCCAGCAGCAGGCGCTTCAGCCCGAAAGTGAACGGGGAGTCGGCCATGGTGCGCTCGCTAGAAAGGTGACAGGTTGAGGATGACGCGTTGCAGCCAGCCCATGCGCTGCGCCTCGTTGATATAGCCCTCGCCGACGTACTCGATGCGCGCCAGGGATACCTGGCTGGACAGCACGGTGTTGTCCCCGGAGATCGAGCGTGGGTTGACCACGCCGGAGAAGCGGATGAACTCGCTGCCCTGGTTGATGGCGATCTGTTTGTCGCCGCGCACGCGCAAGTTGCCGTTGGCCAGCACCTCCATGACGGTCACCGAGAGGGTGCCGGTGAACGAATTGTTGGCCTTGGAACCGCCGCTGCCGGCGAACTCATGGTCGGTCGAGGCATTGACGCCGTAGTTGCCGACCTTCGACTCGCGGTCGGAACTGGTGGAAAACGCCAGGCCCAGGCTGCCACTGCGGTCGGCATTGGATGACGAGGTCTTGCTGGCGCTGACCTGTTCGTTGAGCTTGACCGTCAGGGTATCGCCGACCATGCGCGGCCTGCGGTCCTCGAACAGCGGCTGCGCGCCGCGCCAGCCCTGATAGATCGAGCCGTTGGCCAGGCGCTGGGGCAGGGCCGGAACCTCCATGGATTCGTCGGCCACCACGGGCTGGCGCACCAGTTGCGCGCAACCCGATGTGCACAGTGCAGCGGCCAGCAGCACGGCGATGCAGCCGATGGCGAGGGGGCGGGGCGGGGTCATGGCCATCAGAGCTGGGTCAGGCGCTGCAGCATTTCGTCGGAGGTCTCGACGGCCTTGCTGTTGATTTCATAGGCGCGCTGGGTCTGGATCATGCCGACCATCTCTTCCACCACGTTGACGTTGGAGGTCTCGACATAGCCCTGGCTGAGGCTGCCGCCGCCGTTCAGGCCCGGCGTGGTTTCGGTGGGGGCGCCCGAGGCGTCGGTTTCCAGGTACAGGTTCTGGCCAATGCTCTGCAAGCCGGCATTGTTGACGAACAGCGCCAGGTTCAGCTGGCCCACCTGGGTCGAGGCGGTGCTGTCTGGCTGGGTTACCGAAACGATGCCATCGGTACTGATGGAGATCGACGTGGCGTTGGCCGGGATGGTGATGCCCGCCGTGAGTTTATAGCCGTTGGAGCTGACCATCTCGCCGTTGGCGTCGAGCTGGAAGCTGCCATCGCGGGTGTAGGCGGTCGAGCCGTCGGGCATGTCCACCTCGAAGAAGCCCAGGCCATTGATGGCCAGGTCTTTTGAGCTGCTGGTCTGTTCCAGGTTGCCCTGGGTGTGCAGGCGTTCGGTGGCCACCTGGCGCACCCCGGTGCCGACCTGCAAACCTGAAGGCAGGCGGGTGTCGGTGCTGCTCTGGGCCCCGGGTTGGCGCACGTTCTGGTAGACCAGATCCTCGAACACCGCCCGCGAGCGTTTGAAGCCGTTGGTGCTGACGTTGGCCAGGTTGTTGGCGATTACGTCGAGCTGCCCTTGCTGGGCTTCAAGCCCGGTCTTGGCAGTCCACAGTGATCTGATCATCGGTCGGTTACCTGTTGTTCATTCGGTGCCGGCTCAGCCTTGCAGGGCGAGCAACTGATTGGCGCTCTTGGCGTTGTCGTCGGCGGCGCTGATGGCCTTCATCTGCATTTCGTAGCGGCGGGCGTTGTCGATCATTGCCACCATGGCGCCGGTCGGGCTGACGTTGCTGCCCTCCAGTGCCCCAGGCGTTACCCGCAGGCTGTCGTCGGCCTCCAGCGGGCGGGCCATGCCGTTGGCGTCTGGGGCTTGGCGGAACAGCCCGTCGGTGCCCAACTGCAACGTGCCCGGCGGCGCCGAGACCAGCTTCAGCTTGCCGACCGGGCTGAGGCCGCGCGGCTCCATACCCTGCTCGCGAACGCTGATGGTGCCGTCGCTGCCCAGGCTGACCTCGCTGCCCAGCGGTACGCTGATGGGGCCGCCATCGCCGATAACCGGCAGGCCAGCCACAGTCATGGCGCCGCTGCCGTCCACCTGCAGGTCGCCGCGGCGGGTATAGGCTTCTTCGCCGTTGGCAGTCTGCACCGCCAGCAGGGTGTCTTCGCCCAGGGCCACGTCGAGGTTGCGGTCGGTGTGGGTGACGGGGCCTTCGCTCCAGTCCACTCCCACCCCGGTGGCACTGACCGAAACTCGCGTCGGCAGGCCTTCGCCGGCCACCGGGGCGGCTTGCATCTGCACCAGCTGCGCGCGGAAACCGGGCGTCACGATGTTGGCCAGGTTGTTGGCCACCACGGCTTGCTGCTCGAGCGCCTGGTTGGCCCCGCTCATGGCGGTGAAGAGCATCCGGTCCATGGCGTCAGGACCCGATGTTCACGGCTTGTTGCAGCACTTCGCTCTGCGCGGTCACCGACTTGGCGTTGGCCTGGAAGGTGCGCTGGGCGATGATCAGGTTGACCAGTTCGGCGGTGAGGTCGACGTTGGAGTCCTCGGTGGTACCGCTGAGGATCGAGCCCAGCGACCCGCTGCCTGCCACACCCAGCAGCGCCTGGCCGGAGGCCGTGGTGGCCAGCCAGGTATTGTCACCATTGGCCTGCAGGCCGTTCTCGTTGGCGAAGGTGGCCAGCTGGATCTGGTCGATTTCCTGGGTCTGGTCGTTGGAGTAGGTGGCGATCACCGTGCCGGTATCGTCGATGGTGAAGCTGATCAGGCTGCCCGAGGTGTAACCATTCTGGGCAATGCTCGACACCTCGGAGTCGTTGCCGAACTGCGTGGTGCCGGTCAGGTCCAGCGCAATCGACATCGTCGCGGCGCCGTTGGCCGGGTCGTAGGTATAGGTGCCGGTATCGCCGCTGGTGATCAGGCCGCTGGAACTGAACGTCACCGTTTGGCTTTCGCTCAGCAGGTTGCCATCGATGGCGTTGTGCACTTCCCAGGTGTTTTCCGCCGTTTTGCTGAAGTACAGCGTCGAGGTGTGGCTGTTGCCGAGCGAGTCGTAGACCGTGGCGGTGGTGGAGTAGGAATAGGTCGACGCATCGGTGGCATCGAAGGTGTCGGTGATGATGTCTTCGCTGGCATCGAGGTTCAGCTCGGCATCCAGCTCGGTACTGGCGCTGGCCTGCATGCCGCTGGTAGGGATCTGGATCACGCCATTGGCGCCGAGCAGCTGGTCGCCTGCCGAGTTCACCAGGTAGCCGTCGGCCGTCAGGGTCAGCTGGCCGTTGCGCGAGTAGACGGTCTGCGTGCCATCGGTGAAGGTGAAGAAGCCTTCGCCGTTGATGGCCAGGTCCAGACTGTTGTCGGTGGTGGTCAGGCTGCCGGACTCGAAGTTCTGCACCACACCCGACACCGTGGTGCCCAGGCCCACGTCGGCACCCGAGTAGACGTCGGCGAACTGCACCGTGGAGCTCTTGAAACCCACGGTCTGCGAGTTGGAGATGTTGTTGCTGACGACCTCAAGGTCGGTGGATGCGGCGGTCAGGCCACTGAGCGCTTGGGAAAAGCCCATGGTTGTTCTCCGTGATGAGGGGTCAAAGCACCAGCTTGATGTCGCCGAGGCCAACGTTGTCGTTGACGCCACCCAGGTCGAGGGCTACCTCGTTGCTGCTGTCGGTGGTCACGCCGGTGACCAGGGCGTATTTCAGTGCGGTCGCCGTCACGCTGGCGTCGTCGCTGGACGCGTTCACCGTGAAGGTGTAACTGCCATCGGCGGCGGTGCTGCCGTCGTCCTGCACGCCATCCCAGTACAGGGTCTGGGTGCCGGCGCTCATGTCGCCGGCATCGAGGGTGGCAACCACGGTGCCGCTGCTGTCGGCAATGTTGAGGGTGACGCTGTCGGCATCGTCGGCCAGGGTGACGCCGAACGCGGTGGCTACGCCGCTGGCGACCTGGATGGTGTCGCCCTCTATCAGCACGCCATTGCCCACCAGTGCCGAGGCCTGCAGGGTTTCGGCGGCGCTGATCTGGCCGGAGATGCCCTCCAGGGTGCTGGTCACTTCCTCGATGCTGCTGATGGTGCTGATCTGCGCCAGCTGGGTGACCATCTCGCTGTTGTCCAGCGGGTCGGTCGGGTCCTGGTTCTGTAATTGAGTGGTGAGCAGGGTGAGAAACTGGTCCTGCAGCTCGTCAGCGCTGGAGGCGGTGCTGTCGCTGGTGCTGCTGGTGCTGTTCATGGTCGCGAGGACCGAACTTGCAATGGTGCTGGTCATGGGTCAGGCCTCGCCGAGGGTCAGGGTCTTGAGCATCAGTTCTTTGCTGGCGGCCATGACTTCGACGTTGGCCTGGTAGGAGCGCGAGGCGGAAATCATGTTGACCATTTCGCCCACCGGCTCGACGTTGGGCATGGTCACGTAGCCTGACGCGTCGGCCAGCGGGTCGCCGGGGCGGTACTCCTGGCGCATGGGCGAGCTGTCCTCGATCACCTGGCTTACCCGCACGCCGCCCACGTCGCTGCCGTCCTGGTACTGGGTTTCGAACACCACCTGGCGGGCGCGATAGGCTTCGTTGTCGGGGCCACTGGTGGTATCGGCGTTGGCCAGGTTGCTGGCGGTCACGTTCATGCGCTCGGATTGAGCGCTGAGCGCGGAGCCGGCGATATCGAAAATACTGAACATGGACATGCGGTAATCCCCGGGTTATTCGGACTGCATCGCGTTTTTCAGCGACTGCAGGCGGTTGTTCAGGAAGGTCAGGCTGGCCTGGTAGCGGACGCTGTTGTCGGCGAACTGTGCGCGTTCGCGGTCCATGTCCACGGTGTTGCCATCGAGGCTGGGCTGGTCGGGCACGCGGTACAGCAGCTCGTGCACCGAATTGCCGGCGCTGGCGGCGCGCAGGTGGCGGTCCGAGGTGGTGGCCAGTGACAGGTTGCGCAGCCGGCCCTGGCTCAGCGAGCTGGCCAGTTCGCTGGCGAAATCGAAGTCCCGCGCGCGGTAGTTGGGGGTGTCGGCGTTGGCGATATTGTTGGCCAGCACTTGCTGGCGCTCCGCGCGCAAGCTCATGGCGTCTTGCGCAAAGCGCAGCTCGTTGTCGAGTTTGTCGATCATGCCCGCAGCCCGTGCCCTCTGTTGAACGGCGTGCAGAGTAGTGGCGACGCACACCGGGCAAAGGCCGGAACAGACCGCTATTTGGCGAGCAATTCGAGCTTTGCGTTGCGGCTGAGCTGCCTAGAATGCTGCGCCTGAAACTCTTCAAGGGGCGCCTCTGCGATGGCCGGACTATTTCCGTTTGCGCGCATCTGCCGGTTGTTGGGCATGCTGCTGTGCGTGTTCCACGGCTGCGCCGCGCTGGCTCAGGGCGAGGTGCTGGACGCTCGGGTGCGGCAGTTGATACAGCCGCGCCTGCCGACGGGCAGCCGCCTCACCCAGCTGGACATCGGCCAGCCGGCTGCACGGATCAGCGCTTGTGCCGAACCGCGGCCCTACCTGGTGCACCCGCGGCGGCTGCCGGTTGGGCGGGTGGCGGTCGGTGTGCGCTGTGTCGATCAGGAAGGTGTGCTCGGTTACCTGCAGGTGATGGTGGGCGCAGTCGGCACTTATGTGGTCAGCGCCCGCAAGATAGAAGCGGGTGAAGTCGTCCAGGCCAGCATGCTGATCAGCCGACGCGGGCCGTTGCACGAGCTGCCCAACGGCAGTGCGTTGTGTGCCGACCAACTGGTGGGACGGCAAGCTGCCCGTGCTGTGGAAGCCGGCGCGGTGCTGGCGCTCAAAGGCGTGCGCGAGCGCTGGCTGGTGGAGCGCAACCACCCCGTGGTGTTGCGCGCACAGGGTGCGGGGTTCAGCCTCAGCCGCAACGGCAAGGCGCTGGACAACGGTGGCCTGGGCAGCCGGGTGCGGGTGCAGGGCAGCGACGGCCGGATGCTCGATGCCCAGGTCGTTGGCAACAACGAATTGCTGCTGCGCTACTGATTTTTTCGACGAAAACCTATCGCCGGCCAAAGGTGCCCCGTTCGCATGCCGATAGTGTTCCCATCACAGCCAACGAAGCCTCTATCGTGAATATCACAAGCTCCTCGCTCACCCACCTCCCTCCTTCGGCCGATGCCAGCCTGGCGGGCAGCGCTGCACCGCGGGTCGCGTCGCAGGGCCTGGATACCCAGGCCGAAGACGCCATGCAGATTTCGCAGATCAGCGACCTCAACCCGACGGACCCGGCGGCGGACGTCGACCTGGAAAAGGTCGCCGCTGTGCGCCAGTCCATCGCTGATGGCAGCCTGCAGGTCGACGCGCAGGCTATCTATGACAGCCTAATTGCAGACATGAAGGAAATGCTCGGCAGTGAACCGACATGAACGCTTGCCCGCCGGGGCAGCCTTGAACGCGAGGGGCCTATGAGCCTGGGCAGGCACCTCGATGTGCAGCAACGGGTGGTCGAGCAACTGCTGCAGTTGCTTGAACAGGAGCGCCTGGCCCTGGCCCAAGGGCGAGTGGATGCCGAGCGTTTGCGCGAATTGGTCGCCGGTAAACAGGCGGCGTTGCTGCGCCTGGAGCAATTGGAGGCGATGCGCGCCGCTGCGCAATTGAAGCTTGGCTATGGCCCAGGGCGGCAAGGCGCATTACGGGCGGCGCGGGACGCCGACTGCCTGAGTGCCTGGCGGCGCTTGCGCCAGTCGGCGTTGCGTGCCCGGGCACTGAACCGGGTCAACGGTGAGGCGCTGGATGTGCGCCTGAAAGGTAACCAGCAGATTCTCGATTTCCTCGACCGGATTACCGCAGACCGGCTGTATGGCCCCAATGGCCGCCCGGTGCCTGGCTTGGCGTGATGCGCAATGCACGTGCGTCCTTGTTTTTCAGGTCAGGGATTTTCCCTGCGATTTCATACAATCTGACAAATAGTGGATCCAATTTCTTTGCGCCAAGCAAAGCTATGGCTTAGTGTTCAAGCGTGACTGCCGTTGCCATCGGATGGCAACCCGGCCCCTACAAATGGACTTAAGGTACTGCCCGTGCAAACGCTCACTCGTACCCGCCAGCAGATCCGTGAACGGGTGCAGGCCAATGAGTTCGCTGAACTCAACCGTTTCTTCGATACCCTCCAGGCGCATTGGCAGCAAGCGCCGCCAGGGGAGTGCCCGGCCTATATGGAGGCGGTTCAGGGGCACATGCTGATCGATTGGGACGTCGACGGCAGCAAGGCCCTGACCCAGCGCCTCAAGGCCTGGATCGACGCCTGCCCGAAGGCCTATCACCCGCAGGTGGCCATGGGGTTTCACTGTTTCAACCGGGCTTGCCACATCCGCGGGGCGCTGGCTGCCAGTGAAGTCTGCGAGGCGCGCTGGTTGGCTGCAGAACAAGCCTGCGAGATGGCCGCAGCGCACTTCCTGCGGGCCATGGAGCGTTGCCCGCAGCCTGTGGCGGCGGCCATCGGCCTGTTGCAGATCAGCGCGCATTTCCGTGAGCCCGGGTGGCTGGTCGAGTTGTTTCAGGGCCAGCCAGCGCGTTTCCGGCCGAGCGCGCATGCCGATGTCGAAGTGCAAGAGGCCGCAGCACCGCTGCTGGTCAGGTACAGCCTGGCCCCGCTGGTCGAGCTGCCGCAGGCACTGCCCGTTTCCTTGAGCACGCGCTTGGGCGCCGTGCAGGAGGATGCCGAGGGTTACTGGCTGCGGCACGCACTGGCCTGGTTCCCCGGTTGTTTCGAGGCGATCGAGGCGTATGCCAGCTACCTGACGCCCCGTTGGGGCGGTAGCTATGCAGCCATCGAGGCCGTGGCCAACGGCCCGTTGTGCCAAGGCTGGAATGAAATGCAGCGTAATGCGATCCGCTGGCTGGCACTCGAAGACCAGTTCTGGCTGCCATCGGCCGATCAGCCGCAGCAGATTGCAGGCTGGCAGCGGGCCTTCGAGGACTGGGCGCGACGCCCGCTCAGGCCGAGGGAGCGCGCCACCTTGCTCGCAAGACGTGCGGCGTTTCGCTGCTGTTCGCTGCAGGATTACCCAGAGGCGATGCGTGACTTCGCCAGCAGTGTCGAGCTTTATCCTGATCAGGGCTTTGTCCCGGCCATCGGTGAGCCATTCCACAGTTTTGTCTGCCTCGTGCTTTTTCATGGCGTGCAAGACCCTACCGACGCGTTTCGTACCGCCATCGAGCGTTTGTGCGACAACCGCAGGCAAGCGGCGGCCTGTGCATTGCGGGCAGCGGGGCACCAGTTCGGGCTCTGGGGTTTCAG
This sequence comes from Pseudomonas sp. NPDC087185, assembly GCF_044744955.1. Taxonomy (NCBI): domain Bacteria; kingdom Pseudomonadati; phylum Pseudomonadota; class Gammaproteobacteria; order Pseudomonadales; family Pseudomonadaceae; genus Pseudomonas; species Pseudomonas sp. NPDC087185. The sequence continues at coordinate 350,920 of NZ_JBIUZK010000004.1, forward strand.
CCAGTGCGCCGAGCAGGCGCAAAGCTGGTTGCACGCGGCGGTCAAGCGCCAGTATGGGCGTGAGGGGCTGGGTTTTGACGTGCTTGAGGTACCGCGCCTGCTATGGGCTGCGAAGCAGTACCAAGCCGCCTACTTCCTTTACAAGCAATGCGCCGAATGGAAGCTGCCGGATGCCGCCGCCTCGCTTTACGCGCTGCACTGCGGCCGGCTGGAGGACACGCCAGCCCCCTACGTGGATGCCGAGGCAGCGGAGCATTGGTTGTTGCGTGCTGCCGAGTCTGGCAGCCAGATGGCCAAGTACGACCTGGCCTGCCAACGCATGCGGGGTTTCGAAGCCCTGAGTGAGCGCAGTGCAATGCTCGCGGTGAGGCGTTTGCTGCTCGATTGCCTGGGTAACGAAGAGCTGGATGCCCACGCCCGCTTGCAGGTGGCCATGCTGCAACGCAAGTTCGGCGACCCTCGGGAGCGCGCAGAAGCGGTCGCCTACCTGCTCGACCTGGTCGCCTACCCGGATTGTGGCATCGCCGGGCGTGCCTGCGCCGAACTCGGCCTGGCCTGGATGCATGGGCAGGGCACGCGCAAGCAGAGCCGTTTCGCTGCCATCGAATGGGTCAGCCGTGCGGTGGCGTTGCTGCCGGGAGATGCGGCGGTTGAAGGCATACAAGCCGAAATCCGCAACTCGCACAACTTGTTCAAGACCTTGTTCACGGTGTGCAGCGCGTCGCTGTTCCGCGGCGACCTGCACGCCAGCGAGCTGCCGCCCAAGGTGAGCAGCCAGGCGCCTGATCGGCTGCGGGCCTCTGCCTGAGCGCAGCGCCGCAGCCGTCTCAGGTTCAGGCTGCGGCGCCGAGGATGATGGGCGACCCGTTGGAGAGGGTTATTCCTGTGTCGCTGGCGCCATCCGGGCTTCCAGCTCTGCGACCTGTTTCTCCAGGGCTTCCAGGCGCGCGCGGGTGCGGGCCAGCACGACCATCTGGCTGTCGAATTCTTCACGGCTGACCAGGTCCAGCTTGCTGAAGGCGCCTTGCATCAGCACCTTGAACTGGCTTTCCAGTTCGGCGCGGGGCTGGGCGGTGTCGCCGCTGAACAGGCGCGAGGCCTGGTCGCTCAGGGCGTCGAGAAGGGCTTTGGGCGCGAGCATGATCGGCTATCCACGGCTGATGGGAAATGGCCGGCAGTGTACCACGGCGCCGTTTCCTGGCCGGTTGCACATTTTTCGAGCAGCGGCGTGCACTGTTGCGCACCAAAGCTGTGCATCTTTTCGATACTGGCGACTGGCCAATCCTGACTCTTTGATGCAACGCGCTGTTTTCCGGGGCTTTAACGGAACTGGCAAGGTTTCTGCAAAGACCTGTACGAGCCATGCACTGATGCAGTTCCTTGTGACCAGGCAGTGCGCACGCGGAGCCGGATGCCGACGACGCGTTACAAAGCCAACCGCTGCGCTTAGACTTGAAACGGGTTTGTTTTCCTGGGGCAAGTCCACCAAATCGGGAGAGAGTTTCATGAAGCTAGTCACAGCCATCATCAAGCCGTTCAAGCTGGACGACGTGCGCGAGTCGCTGTCGGAAATCGGCGTGCAGGGCATTACCGTCACCGAAGTCAAAGGCTTCGGCCGGCAGAAGGGCCACACCGAGCTGTATCGCGGTGCGGAATACGTGGTCGACTTCCTGCCCAAGGTGAAGATCGACGTCGCCATCGACGACAAAGACCTCGATCGAGTGATCGAAGCCATCACCAAGGCGGCCAACACCGGCAAGATCGGTGACGGCAAGATCTTCGTGGTGAATCTGGAGCAGGCAATCCGCATCCGTACCGGCGAAACCGATACCGACGCGATCTAAGCGCCAAACAAAGCCTCACCAAACCCAACGCCCCAGGAGAAAACAACATGACTCTGCGTAAGATCGCAGGGCTAGGAGCCCTATTGTCCCTCGTAATGCCGGGCCTTGCCCTGGCAGAGGAGGCTGCCCCAGCGCTGAACTCCGGTGACACCGCCTGGATGCTGACCGCAACGGCGCTGGTGCTGTTCATGACCATCCCGGGCCTGGCCCTGTTCTACGGCGGCATGGTGCGTTCCAAGAACGTGCTTTCGGTGATGATGCAGTGCTTCGCCATCACTGGCTTGATGAGCATCCTGTGGGTCGTTTACGGCTATAGCATGGCCTTCGATACCACCGGTATGGAAAAGGGCGTGCTCAACTTCAATTCCTTCGTTGGCGGCTTCTCCAAGGCCTTCCTCAGCGGCGTCACGCCAGAGGGCCTGACCTCGGCCACCGCACTGTTCCCTGAAGCGGTCTTCATTACCTTCCAGATGACCTTCGCCATCATCACCCCGGCGCTGATCGTCGGTGCCTTCGCCGAGCGCATGAAGTTCTCCGCGATGCTGGTGTTCATGGGCATCTGGTTCACCCTGGTCTACGCACCGATCGCGCACATGGTCTGGAGCGGTGACGGCGCGCTGATGTGGGACTGGGGCGTGCTCGACTTCGCTGGCGGCACCGTGGTGCACATCAACGCCGGTATCGCAGGCCTGGTCTGCTGCCTGGTGCTGGGCAAGCGCAAGGGCTACCCGACCACGCCAATGGCCCCGCACAACCTGGGTTACACCCTGATGGGTGCGGCCATGCTGTGGATCGGCTGGTTCGGCTTCAACGCAGGCTCCGCCGCAGCTGCCAACGGCACCGCAGGCATGGCCATGCTGGTGACCCAGATCGCCACCGCCGCCGCTGCGCTGGGCTGGATGTTCGCCGAGTGGATCGGCCACGGCAAGCCGAGCGCCCTGGGCATCGCCTCGGGTGTGGTCGCCGGCCTGGTGGCCATCACCCCGGCCGCGGGCACCGTGGGCCCGATGGGCGCCCTGGTGATCGGCCTGGCCTCGGGTGTGATCTGCTACTTCTGCGCCACTACCCTCAAGCGCAAGCTGGGTTATGACGACTCCCTGGATGCCTTCGGCGTGCACGGCATCGGCGGCATCATCGGCGCCATCCTCACCGGTGTGTTCGCGGCACCGGCGCTGGGCGGGTTCGGCGCGGTCACCGATATCGGTGCGCAGGTCTGGATCCAGGCCAAGGGCGTGATTTTCACCGTGGTCTACACCGCCATCGTCACCTACGTGATCCTCAAGGTGCTGGATGTGGTGATGGGCCTGCGGGTCAACGAAGAAGAAGAGTCGGTCGGCCTCGACCTGGCTCAACACAACGAACGCGGCTACAACCTGTAACTGCGACGCTGGAAAAATTTGCCCGGCTTGCCGGGCATTTTTTTGCCTGTTTTTTGCGATTTCCCGCAGAGCAAACGGTTTATCACTCACGTTCGCGACGCAGGACAAAAACTTACAACAAGCAAGGCGTTTATGGAGCTTTGCTTTTTCTACGGGCGCGCTAGAATGCGCGCCGAGGGGTGTAGGACGAGATGTCCGCACGCTCGCTCAGCCTTTGCTAGGCTTGCCAATAGCGTGTGGCCAGCAGGGGCTAAAGGATTTGTCAGGCCCTGCCAGGAGCAGGGCCTGCTGGGTGCCGCCTCCCATCAGGAGCGCCGACCCAAGGGCAGTGGCCTAACCCACGGCCAGTTGAATTTTCACTGGTGGCTGCCGGTCTACGGCTGCACTGGTCTATAACTAACCTGCTTTTCGCAAGTCATGAGGTAGAACATGAGCGACGACGATCTGGAAAATGATGACCTCGAAGTAGGCGACGAAGACGAGGCTGATGACGGCCTCGAAGCGGCGGCTGACGATGGTGCAGAAGATGCTGGCGATGACGACAGCAGCCCGGCACCGGCTGCCAAGGGCAAATCCAAGGCGGCTGTCTCGGTAGACGAGATGCCGAGCATGGAAGCCAAGCAGAAAGAGCGTGATGCCCTGGCCAAGGCGATGGAAGAGTTTCTTTCGCGCGGTGGCAAGGTGCAGGAAGTCGAGGCCAACGTGGTCGCCGACCCGCCCAAGAAGCCGGACAACAAGTACGGCAGCCGCCCTATCTGAGTGGCTGAAAACAAAAAGCCCGCCGTCGCTGCGGGCTTTTTTGTGGCTATTGGTTTTTGCACTGCCGGTGCTGGCGAATGGGCCGCAAAGCGGCCCCTGTCAGCGCCAGCGCGCAATCACTTCGGGCAGCTGCGACAGCCGCTGGATTTCGGCATCCGGTGCCTGCTCGCCCGCCCAGGGCTTGCCCTGCGGGTTGAACCACACCGCGCGCAACCCGGCACGCTGGGCGCCGCCGATGTCATCGCCGGGGTGATCACCCACATGCACTGCGGCGCTGGCCTCGACCTCGCCACGCTTCAACGCCTCCATGAACGGTGCCGGGTCCGGCTTGCCGATCCCCAAATCCTCCGCGCACAAGGCGAACTTGAAGTAATCCGCCAGCCCCAGGCGGCGCACATCGGCATTGCCGTTGGTGACCACGCCCAGGGTGTAGTGATGGCGCAGGATTTCCAGCACCGGCTGCACCTCGGGGAATACCTCGACCTGGTGCCGGGCATGCAAGAACACTTCAAACCCTTCGTTGGCGAGCTCCTGGGCGTGCTTCTCGCTGTAACCGACCGCTTCCAGGGCATGGAACAGCACGCGCCGGCGCAGGGCGCTGATGCGGTGCTTGAGGCCCGGCTCAGCCTGCACCAGGCGTTCGCGGATGGCGAACAAGTGCTCCACCGGGACGCCACCGAGGATCGGTGCGTTGGCCTGCAGCCAGTCGCGCAGCACGACCTCGGCGCTGGCAATCACTGGCGCGGTGTCCCACAGGGTGTCGTCGAGGTCGAAGGTGATCAGCTTGATGCTCATGAGTCTGTGCCTTTGCTGCGTTTGGCCCGAGGGTGGGCGCTGTCGTACACCGTGGCCAGGTGCTGGAAGTCCAGGTGGGTATAGATTTGTGTGGTGCTGATGTCGGCATGGCCGAGCATTTCCTGCACCGCGCGCAGGTCCTGGGACGATTCCAGCACATGGCTGGCGAATGAATGGCGGAGCATGTGCGGGTGCAAGTGCTGGCCCAGTTCGCGCTCGCCGGCCACCTTGACGCGCAGCTGGATGGCCCGCGGCCCCAGGCGGTTGCCTTGGCGGCTGATGAACACGGCGCCGTCACGCGGGCCGCCGATGCCGCGCAGGCGCAGCCATTGCTGCAGCGCCTCGCGGGCCTTGCGGCCGACGGGCAGCACGCGTGCCTTGCCGCCTTTGCCAAGCACCTGGACCAGCCCGGCGGCGAGGTCGAGGTGTTCCAGGTCGAGGTTGGTCAGTTCGGACAGGCGCAGGCCGGAGGAGTAGAACAGTTCAAGGATGGCCTGGTCGCGGCGGGCTATGAAGTCGTCGTCCACGCCACCATCGAGCAGCTGCAGGGCGCGGTCGGTGTCGAGCACCTTGGGCAGCCGGCGCTCGCCTTTGGGCGCACTCAGGCCGCTGGCCGGGTCGTGCTGGCACAGGCCTTCACGGTTAAGGTAGCGATACAGGCCGCGCACCGCCGACAGCAGCCGCGCCAGGCTGCGTGAGGACTGGCCCTGATGGTGCTGGCGGGCGATCAGCTGGCGCAGCTGCTGGATCTGCAGCGCGCCCCAGCCGGCGATGCCGTGGGCATTGCAATAGGCGATGACCTTGTCGAGGTCGCGGCGGTAGGCCAGCAGGGTATGTTCGGACACCTGGCGCTCGTTGCGCAGGTGTGCGCAATAAGCCTCCAGCTGGCGTTCCATCAGCGCACCGGACGCAGGGTCTGGGTAACGCGCGGCACCACGCGGCCAAGCACTTCGGCGATGTAGCCGAGAAACAGGGTGCCGACGCTGCTCTTGTAGTGCTGCGGGTCACGGCTGCCGATCGCCAGCACACCGTGCAGCCCTTGGTATTCCAACGCGGCGACGGCGCTGGAGCCCACTTCGAGGCGCTGTTCTTCACCGAACAGGAAGGCCAGCTCTTTCTCACGCAAGTTGCCGCTGACCGTCTTGCCGCCGCCAAGCAGGCCGCCGATGGCCTGTTGGGCTTCTGCATTGCTGACCCAGCGGCCGACCGGCGCGGCGTTGTCGCCGAACAGGATCAGGCTGACGAACGGTACCTGAAATTCCTGGCGCAGGCTGTCTTCAACGGCCATCACCACTTCTTCCAGGCTGCCGGCATCGAGCAGGTCAAGGATCAGCCGCCGGGTCTTGTCGAATAGGCGGTCGTTGTCCCGGGCTACGTCCATCAGCTGCGACAGGCGGTGGCGCATCTCGATGTTGCGGTCGCGCAGCAGCTTGAGCTGGCGCTCCACCAGCGACACGCTGTCGCCACGCTGGTGGGGGATGCGTTGCTCGACCAGCAGTTCGTCGTGCTCGGCGAAGAAGGTGGGGTGGGCGCGCAGGTAGGCGACCACCGCTTCGGCATCGAGCTCAGTGGACTGCTGGGGTACAACCTTGGGCTGATCGGTCATGGCGGTTACTCGCTTAGAGACGAACCTGTCCTTCATAGACACGTACGGCCGGGCCGGTCATCAACACAGACTTGCCGGGGCCGGCCCATTCGATGTGCAGGCGGCCGCCCGGCAGGTCGAGGGACACCGGAGAGTCCATCCAGCCCTGGCTGATGGCGGCCACGGCCGCGGCGCAGGCGCCGGTACCGCAGGCCTGGGTTTCGCCGGCGCCACGCTCCCAGACCCGCAGGTTGGCGCGATGGCGGTCAATGACCTGGAGGAAGCCGGCATTCACCCGCTGCGGGAAGCGTGGGTGGTTTTCGATCTTCGGGCCCAGCGCGTGCACGGGCGCCGTCTGCACGTCGTCCACACGCAGCACGGCGTGCGGGTTGCCCATGGACACGGCGGCGATCGAATGCACATCGCCATCGACTTCCAGTGGGTAGTTCAGCGCCTGTTCATCGGCGACGAAGGGAATCTCGGCCGGGATGAAGCGTGGCGGGCCCATGTCGACGCACACCTGGCCGTCGTTCTGCACGTCCAGTTCGATGACGCCACCCTTGGTTTCCACACGGATGCGCTTTTTGGCCGTCAGGCGCTTGTCCAGCACGAAACGGGCGAAGCAGCGCGCGCCGTTGCCGCACTGCTCGACTTCGGAACCGTCGGCATTGAAGATCCGGTAGCGGAAGTCCACTTCCGGATTGTTCGGCGCCTCGACGATCAGCAGCTGGTCAAAGCCGATACCGGTGTGGCGGTCGCCCCATTGCTTGGCGTGCTTGGGCTGGATATGCGCGTGCTGGCTGACCAGGTCGAGGACCATGAAGTCGTTGCCCAGGCCGTGCATCTTGGTAAAGCGCAGCAGCATGGGGTTACTCCGGCAGCAGGCTTTCGCCAGCGTACAGTTCGGCGATGGTCTCGCGACGGCGAACTTCGAAAGCTTGGTCACCGTCGACCAGGATTTCCGCGCAACGGCCACGGGTGTTGTAGTTCGAGCTCATGACGAAACCATAGGCGCCCGCCGACTGCACGGCCAGCAGGTCACCTTCGGCCAGGTTCAACGTGCGGTCCTTGGCAAGGAAGTCGCCGGTTTCGCAGATCGGCCCGACCAGGTCGTAGGCACGGCCTTCGCCTTCGCGTGGGGTGACCGCACTGACGCCCATCCAGGCCTGGTACAGCGCTGGGCGGATCAGGTCGTTCATCGCCGCATCGATGATGGCGAAGTCTTTGTGTTCGGTGTGCTTGAGGTATTCCACGCGGGTCAGCAGGGCACCGGCGTTGGCCACGATGTAGCGGCCCGGCTCGAACACCAGGGCCAGGTCACGGTCGCCGACGCGCTCGCGGATGGCCTTGATGTAATCGGCCACCAGCGGCGGCTCTTCGTCGCGGTAGCGCACGCCCACACCGCCGCCCAGGTCCAGGTGGCGCAGGTGGATGCCGCAGTCGGCCAGGCGGTCGACCAGGTCCAGCAGGCGGTCGAGGGCGTCGAGGAACGGCTCGACGGTGGTCAGCTGCGAGCCGATATGGCAGTCGACACCGACCACTTCCAGGTTCGGCAACTGCGCGGCGCGCACGTAGATGGCTTCGGCGTCGGCGATGGCGATGCCGAACTTGTTCTCTTTGAGGCCGGTGGAGATGTACGGGTGGGTGCCGGCATCGACGTCCGGGTTGACTCGCAGCGAGACCGGGGCCACTTTGCCCATTTCGGCTGCCACCACTTGCAGGCGCTCGAGTTCGTCGGTGGATTCGACGTTGAAGCAGTGCACGCCGACGTCCAGGGCGCGGCGCATGTCTTCGCGGGTCTTGCCGACGCCGGAGAACACCACGCGGTCGGCACGGCCGCCAGCCGCCAGCACACGCTCAAGCTCGCCACCGGAAACGATGTCGAAGCCTGCGCCCATGCGCGCCAGCACGTTCAGCACGCCGAGGTTGGAGTTGGCCTTGACGGCGAAACACACCAGGTGCTCGACGCCTTGCAGGGCATCGGTGTAGCTGCGGTACTGAGCCTCGATGTGGGCACGCGAGTACACGTAGGTCGGGGTGCCGAAACGTTCGGCGATGGCCGACAGGGCTACACCTTCCGCGAATAGTTCACCCTCGCGGTAATTGAAAGCGTTCATCTGATTTCCTTACTGCTCTGGCGTTTGCTCGGGCTCGAGGGGCTGCTCTTCTTGTGGTTGAACAGGTTGAGCGTGCTGGTGCTGATGCGACTTGTGGCTGGCCTTGCCGTCCTTGCCGTCTTCCGGCAGGTACAGGGGGCCTTTCTGACCGCAGGCCGAAACGAGGCAGGCAACCGCGACCAGCGCCGCGAGCGAGGAAATCAGGCGCTTCATGGGTGAAATCCTTTGAAATATGCAGTATTGCGCCCGAGTATACCGAGCGACCGCCGGATTGCCTATGCAAGAGCCGGTCCGTCGGGCGGGCTATGCTGATGTGCTGGCGGCTAACCTTTGCATTCGGCGCCAAGCGCCCGTATCTTGCCCGGCTTGCCTGTAATGCAGCCATTTTCGAGGTTCCTGCAATGAGTTTGAGCGAAGCGCGTTTCCATGATCTGGTCGACGCGACCCAACAGGCCCTGGAAGACCTGTTCGACGAAAGCGGCATGGACCTGGACATGGAGAATTCCGCCGGCGTCCTGACCATCAAGTTCGATAACGGCAGCCAGCTGATCTTCAGCCGCCAGGAGCCCCTGCGTCAGCTGTGGCTGGCGGACCGTTCCGGTGGCTTCCACTTCGACTACGACCAGGAGAGTGGCAAGTGGGTATGCGAGAAGAGCGAAGAGCTGCTCGGCGAAATGCTTGAGCGTATCGTCTGGGAGCGGGCCGGCGAGAAGCTGGACTTCGACGAGATCTGACATGACTGCCCAGGCCCGGCCGCCCAAGCCGCTCTACAGCAACGTCAGCCCCGCCGTGCAATCACCTTGCATCAGCGTTTGCCGGCTGGACGAACAACGGGTGTGCACCGGTTGCCACCGTCACGTCGAGCACATCCGCGAGTGGCGCTCGGCCGACGACGAGCGCCGCCGGCAGATCTGCCGCGAAGCCGAGGCCCTGCGCGCACGGGCTTGAGTATTTACCCGGCTGTGGTAGTGTCGGGTTATGCGTCGGTGACGCCTAAGCATTCACAAACCCCGCCCTTGGGCGGGGTTTTGCTTTATCTGCCCATAGCAAATCGCCTGTTCAAAGGAGCCTGACTGGATCATGAGCACCAAGCCTTCCCTCATCCTCACTCGATTGGACGTACAGCGTCTCGAGCGCCTGATCGACAGCCTCGACGAAAGTACCCCGGGTGTGCTCGCCCTGCAGGACGAGCTGGACCGCGCCGAGCAGGTGGTCGGTCACGAGGATGTGCCGGCCGGCGTGGTGACCATGAACTCGCGCGTGCACTGCCGCGAAGAGGCCAGTGGCAAGGATTACCACCTGACCCTGGTATACCCGAAGGATGCCGGCGGCGAAGGCAAGGTCTCGATCCTGGCCCCGATCGGCTGCGCGCTGCTGGGCTTGTCGGTGGGCGAGCAGATCGACTGGCCGGCGCCTGGGGGCAAGACCCTCAAGCTCAAGCTGCTGGCGGTGGAGTACCAGCCGGAAGCGGCGGGGGATTTCGACCTCTGATCGACAGGTGCCTGTTCAAGGCTCCAGCGTCGCCTGCAATTGCTCCAGGCCGTTGTTCAGGGCTTGCTCCAACTCGCGCTTGTAGCGCAGGTAGAGGAGGGTCGAGCCCTGCTCTTCAGCGAGCAACTCGGACAGGTCCAGATCGGTGATGTAGCAGCGGTAATGCCCGGCGCTGCGGCGCTGGCTGAGGATCTGCCGGGCGACCACGGTGTACAGCTCGTCGCCGTGTTCCAGCTCAGAGAACTCCTGCTGGTTGCAATAGAGCGTGACATGCACGCCATCGCCGGTGCCCGCCTGGAGAATAGCCTGCACCTCGTAATAGGGCTGATCGCTGCCGTCGCTGGGTGTTGGCCGAGGCTCCAGGCTGCGGGCCTTGCCCGGCCCCGAGGGCAGTAATTGCGCATAGTGGATCTGCAATGACGCTTGCTGCAGGTTATCGAGCGGCACGCGGGCGTCGTGGCGCATCACCACCGAGCGCAGGAAACGCTGGAGGGGCAGCAGCAGGTGGTTTTCGTCGTGCAAGGGCAGGCGTTGCTGCCACAGCGCGTTGTACTCATCCAGCACATACAGGTCGGCCCAGCCGTCGAGCAGGCGGTAGAACACCTGGATGCAGCCGGGACGGCCCTGTTCCAGCAGCAGTGGCAGGTCGTGGTCCTGCAGTGCGTTGGCGTCCAGGTGCAGCGGGCTGTAGACGCTGCGCTCCTCGCTCAGGTAATCGAGCACGGCGTCATGCCCTGTCAGGGTGGCCAGGCTGACCTGGCCGGGCAGCAGTTCCAGCACGTGGGTGTGCTGCGCCACCTGCAGCAGGTAACGGTGGTTCTGGCCTTGGTCGAGCAGCAGCTGCACGGTGTCGAAAACCTCTTCGACCCGCTGGCTGATGGCCTGGGCGCGGTTGTGGCAGAAGCAACGCACCCGCACCCGGGGGCGGTGATTGCGCTGGCCGAGGCTGTTGAGGAAGTCGCGCACACAGCGCAGCAGCGCATGCTCACCGTCATAGCGCTGGACCAGCACTTCGTTCCAGCTGTTGAGGGTGACCTGGTCGAGGGTCAGCACCAGGTTTTCGCGCACGCCTGCATAGCTCAGCGAATCGGTGCGCTCGGTGGTCATGAGGATGTTCAGGTCGCGGTGATGGCGCAGCGGGTCGACGCCCACATTGACCAGCAGCAGTATCTCGTCGGCCACGCTCGGCTGCAGCAGGCGCACTTCACCGACGGCTTCCAGCGGCAGGGGAATGCTTTGCTGCAGGCTGCCGAGCAGGTTGAAGAGCTCGAATTCGCTGAGGTCGCTGGCGCCGGGATGCAACGCCAGGCGCGTGGTGCTGTCGATGACGCCGTTGCGGTGAGCCCAGGTCAACAGTTCGAGCAGCTCGCGGCAACGCTTGATCGGGTTGAAGTGTTCCCACTCGTGGACGCCCAGGTTGCCGTTATAAAGGCCCCAGTGGTGGCTGCCGGGTTCCTTGCGGTTCGGCGACTGGACCAGCGTCAGGGTGTCTTCGGCAAGGTCTGGGGCAATGCCTGGGTTGATCACTTCGATCTTGCCGGCGCGGCGCTCGAAGGCCGCATACAGGCGCCGGCCCAGCACATTCAGGTCGCGCTGGTCGGCGCGGCTGCTGGCGTTCTGGTTTTGCGCGAACTGGCTGAGGAAGCGGTAGCTGTGGTTAAGCTCGGCCACCAGTTCACGGCGCTCGACGGCGACCTGGCGCACCTTCCACTGGCTGCGGCTGTCGAGCAGCGCCAGCTGGCGCTCGTCCCAGCCCCATTCATCGGCCAGGCGCTGCAGCAACTGGCGCTGCCAGCCGTTGTTGCGGGTGCGGTCGAGGCCGACCAGCTTCTTGTTGACCTTCAGGTACAGGCTGCGCCGCACCAGCTCCAGACGCGCTGTTTCGCCGCGCTGTTGCAGGTAGCGTTCGATGCGCCGGTAGACCATTACATAGGGGTCAAGCTCGTCGAGGTCGAGATGGTTGGCGAACACCGCCTGCTTGTAATCCAGGCTCAGGCAGCGCACGGCCGGGTGCTCGCTGGCGTAGACTTCGGTCAGCAGTAGCTTGAGCAATGACTTGTACGGCGAGTCGATACCCTTGAACAATTGCCACAGCCCAGCACCGACAAACTCACCGGGCGGGATGTGCGCCAGGTTGCCGAGGTCGAGGGCGTCGGTGCTGCGGATAAAGCGTTTGGACAGCAGGGTTTCGGTATAGCGCTGGTAATCGCGCTCTTCATACACCGGCACCAACCACCACAGCGGCGTGCGCCCGGCCAGCCAGATGGCGGTGCGGTAGAACTCGTCGAGCAGCAGGTAATGCTGGGTGGTGCCGCAATCGTCGGAGCTGAGCTGGCTGTCGCGCAGGCCCTGGGCGAAGCTGTGCGGGTCGATCAGGAAGCAGTGCGCTTCGGCGCCCAGGCTTGCCGCCCAGGTTTCCAGAAGCTGGCACTTGCGCCGCAGCTCTTCCAGCTGATCGCCACCCAGGCCTGGAGCGTGGCAGACCCACAGGTCCATGTCGCTCTGCTCGGCCTGGGCCAGTGAGCCCAGGCTGCCCATCAGGAACAGGCCGTGGATGGGGCGATTGGGGTTGCCCAGGCGCGTCTTGTACGTAAACGAACGGGCCAGCCGTTGGCCTTCGGCGACCAGTTCGGGGCCGGGCTCGAAGCCTGAGATACCGGCCGGGGTACTGCCGGAAACATAGCCAGGCAGCAACGGGTGGTTGACGTGGAACAGCAGCGGCAGAAGCGTGAGCACCTGTTGTTGGCGGGTCGAAAGCCCGTCCATGGCGCGCTGCAGGCGGCCTTTGTTCAGCAGCAGGAACCGCGCACGCAATTTCGCCAGCACCTTGCGATCGATGCCTTCGTCGAGGTCTGGGCGGATTTCGTGGGGGTGGTTCATTGCGTACTCAGGGCGGGCCGGTTCAGCTGTGGCGAGTTTAGCCTGAGTATTGCGCTCGGATAAGCGGCAAATGAATTTTTGGCGTCATTTTTCTATCGGCTGTGCTGGCCCTATCGCTGGCTTGCCGGCGATAGGGCGGCGGCAGGCTTACGCCGGTTGCGGCGTTTTGAGTACGTTCAACAACAACTGGACGCTTTCTGCTGCGTCATGCCCAAGGCTGGTGAGGTACCCGCCATCAGGCTGATCGGTCAGTTGCTTTTCATGCAAGCGTTGAGCCGCGGCAACAAGGGCGGGGGAGGCGTTCGCGTGGATCTTGATGCCTTCCTGGCTGCTGTCGAGGTTGAACAGGGCAAGGACTTCCAGTTCGGCGATCAGTTCGGGGGTGAAGGACATGGCGACTCCTGACTTCCAGACAAGGATGGCGGCACCGCCAGCGGTGCCTGACCCTGGAGTGTAGTCGGGTTATTCGTCCTCGCCTTGATCTGCCTCAGGTGGCAGTTCGGGCAGCGCGCGCAGGGCGGTTTCGTACCACTCGGTGTTGAACGGGCGGTCTTCGTCGAGCATGTTGTCGATCTCGATGGCCAGCACGTGGGCCATCAGATTGAGAATGTCTTCGCGCTCGTAGCCAACCAGGCTCAACTTGTTGAAGGTGGCCTTGGCTGCCGGCGGCTCGCCGCTTTCGATCTGGTTCTCGATGGCCTGGGTCAGCGTCGCCTCGGCGAAGGCTTCGTCGTCATTGTCGATTTCGTCGTGCTCGCTCATGGCGTTACTCCTGTGGTGGGGCGCACAGTTTGCCATGCCCGCGCCGGCAATGCCCGGTCATCGACCGGGTGCATGACGCTGGCCAGGCGCTGGCGCAGGGGCTATAACAGCCCGGCCATCCCCATACGGCCTGGAGGCTGTTACCCCATGCTCAAGCTTCACGGATTTTCGGTCAGCAACTACTACAACATGGTCAAGCTGGCCCTGCTGGAAAAAGGCCTGCCGTTCGAAGAGGTCACCTTCTACGGTGGCCAGGCGCCGCAGGCGCTGGAGGTCAGCCCACGCGGCAAGGTGCCGGTGTTGGAGACCGAGCACGGTTTCCTCAGCGAAACCAGCGTGATCCTCGATTACATCGAACAGACGCAGGGCGGCAAGGCGCTGTTGCCGGCCGATCCATTCGAACAGGCGAAAGTGCGTGAGCTGCTCAAGGAGATCGAGCTGTATATCGAACTGCCGGCGCGAACCTGCTATGCCGAGCCGTTCTTCGGCGCGGCGGTCGAGCCGTTGATCAAGGAGCGGGCACGTGCCGAGCTGCTGGCGGGCTTCGCCACGCTCAAGCGCAATGGCCGTTTTGAGCCTTATGTCGCGGGTGAGGCGTTGACGATTGCCGACCTGATGTTCTGTTTCTCGGTCGACCTGGCTTACGCGGTGGGCAAGAAGGTGCTGAACATCGACTTCCTCGCGGACTTCCCCGAGGCCCGGGCGTTGCTGGAGAAAATGCGCGAGAACCCGCACATGGCGCGGATCGTGGGGGACAAGGAGGCGGCGATGCCGGCCTTCATGGAGATGATTCGCAGCGGCAAGCGCTGAGGTTTGCAAGGGGCTGCGTTGCAGCCCAATCGCCAGCAAGCCGGCTCCCACGTAGGCCCATGTGGGAGCCGGCTTGCCGGCGAAGCCCTCGCAATAGCGCTTAGCGTGAAGCCAGCAGCGCCTTGCCGCGCACAACGGCAGCGCGTACCTGAGCCGGCGCAGTACCACCTATGTGGTTACGGGCATTCACCGAGCCTTCCAGGGTCAGCACGGCAAACACGTCCTGCTCAATCTGGTCGCTGAACTGGCGCAGTTCGTCCAGGCTCATCTCGGCCAGGTCCTTGCCGGTGTCGACGCCATACTTCACGGCGTGGCCGACGATTTCGTGGCAATCACGGAACGGCAGGCCGCGGCGCACCAGGTAGTCGGCAAGGTCGGTGGCGGTGGAGAAACCGCGCAGCGCCGCTTCACGCATGATGGCGTGCTTGGGCTTGATGGCCGGGATCATGTCGGCGAAGGCACGCAGCGAATCGCGCAGGGTGTCGGCGGCGTCGAACAGCGGCTCCTTGTCTTCCTGGTTGTCCTTGTTGTAGGCCAGCGGCTGGCCTTTCATCAGGGTCAGCAGGCCGGTCAGGGCGCCGAACACGCGGCCGGTCTTGCCACGCACCAGCTCTGGCACGTCCGGGTTCTTCTTCTGCGGCATGATCGAGCTGCCGGTGCAGAAACGGTCAGGCAGGTCGATGAACTGGAACTGGGCGCTGGTCCACAGCACCAGCTCTTCGGAAAAGCGCGACAGGTGCATCATCGCGATGCTCGCGGCAGCGCAGAATTCGATGGCGAAGTCGCGGTCGGAAACGCCGTCCAGCGAGTTGCCGCCTACGGCCTCGAAGCCCAGCAGCTTGCAGGTCAGTTCGCGGTCGATCGGGTAGGTGGTGCCGGCCAGCGCGGCGCTGCCCAGTGGCATGCGATTGGCGCGCTTGCGGCAGTCGACCAGGCGTTCGTAATCGCGGCTGAGCATTTCGAACCAGGCCAGCAGGTGGTGGCCGAACGTAACCGGTTGGGCGGTCTGCAGGTGGGTGAAGCCCGGCATGATGGTCTCGGCTTCACGCTCGGCCTGTTCCAGCAGGCCCTGCTGCAGGCGGGTGATCTCGGCCAGGATCAGGTCGATCTCGTCGCGCAGCCACAGGCGGATGTCGGTGGCGACCTGGTCGTTGCGGCTGCGGCCGGTGTGCAGCTTCTTGCCGGTGATGCCGATGCGGTCGGTCAGGCGTGCTTCGATATTCATGTGCACGTCTTCGAGGTCGACGCGCCAGTCGAAGTTGCCGGCCTCGATCTCACCCTGGATGGTGTTCAGGCCATCGATGATGGTGTCGCGCTCGGCGTCGCTGAGTACGCCGACCTGCGCCAGCATGGTGGCGTGGGCGATCGAACCCATGATGTCGTGGCGGTACAGGCGCTTGTCGAAATCGACCGAGGCGGTGAAGCGGGCGACGAAGGCGTCGACGGGTTCACTGAAGCGGCCGCCCCAGGACTGATTGGTCTTGTCGGTGCTCATGGATTCACTCGTTGAAGGCGTGAACGAAAAAGAGGCGCCGATAATAGCAGGGTTGCGCTTCTCCTCGAAGGACGCCGGTCGAGAGAAATCGGCAGAAAACACGGGCCAGGGCAGGCGATGACGATATTCAACGATTGAACGGCAGTGTTCCACGGACCGTCTACAGTTGGACAAAGGACTGGCAGTGATTCTGCCGGCTCAGTGAATCTTTGGCCTTCGTATCGGTCTAGAGCGTGACCGCAGTGTCGCTCGACCTGCATCTGTCTACGCTATACCTGTGCGAGACTCACTCAGGAATCCAGAGCAATTATGAATGTCCTGATCGTTGATGACGAACCCCAAGCGCGTGAACGCCTCACACGGCTATTCGGGGAACTGGAGGGGTACAACGTGCTGGAGCCCAGCGCCACCAACGGCGAGGAGGCCCTGGCATTGATCGAAAGCCTCAAACCCGATGTGGTCCTGCTGGACATCGGCATGCCGGGCCTCGATGGCCTGCAGGTCGCGGCTCGCCTGTGCGAACGCGAGGCGCCGCCGTCGGTGGTGTTCTGCACCGGTGACGATGAATATGGTGCCGAGGCTTTCAGGGACAGTACCCTCAGCCACGTAACCAAGCCGATCCAGCCGCATACCCTGCGCGATGCCCTGCGCAAGGCCGAGAAACCCAACCGCGCCCAACTGGCCGCACTGACCCGGCCAGGCAGTGAGGGCGGTGGCCCGCGCAGCCATATCAGCGCGCGGACGCGCAAGGGCATCGAGCTGATCCCTTTACCCCAGGTCATCTATTTCATTGCCGACCATAAATATGTGACCTTGCGCCACGAAGCCGGGGAAGTCCTGCTCGATGAGCCGCTCAAGGCCCTGGAAGACGAGTTTGGCGAGCGCTTCGTGCGTATTCACCGTAACGCCCTGGTCGCGCGTGAACGCATCGAACGCTTGCAACGCACGCCGCTGGGGCATTTCCAGCTGTTCCTCAAAGGCTTGGACGGCGATGCCCTGACCGTCAGCCGGCGGCATGTGGCTGGCGTGCGCAAGATGATGCAGACGCTCTGAGCCTTGCAAGGCCCAATCACCGGCAAGCCGGCTCGCACAGGGTTCGGCAGCGCTGCGGACATTGTGGAAGCCGGCGTGCCGGCGATGAGGGCACAACAGGCAAAACTGGATCATGACCCACATCTGCTAGCGGTACCGACGGAGCTGTTATCATCGGCGGTATTCCTAAGCATCGGGGCGTTCCATGTCCACTCGCGAAATCCGCATTGCCACCCGTAAAAGTGCCTTGGCCCTGTGGCAGGCCGAATACGTCAAAGCCCGCCTCGAGCAGGCGCACCCTGGTCTGCTGGTGACCCTGGTGCCCATGGTCAGCCGCGGTGACAAGCTGCTCGACGCGCCACTGGCGAAGATCGGTGGCAAGGGCCTGTTCGTCAAAGAGCTGGAAACCGCCCTGCTGAACAACGAAGCCGACATCGCCGTGCATTCGATGAAGGATGTGCCCATGGACTTCCCCGAAGGTTTGGGCCTGTACTGCATCTGCGAGCGCGAAGACCCGCGTGATGCATTCGTTTCCAACCGTTTCGCCAGCCTCGATGCGCTGCCCGCCGGCAGCATCGTCGGCACCTCCAGCCTGCGCCGCCAGGCCCAGTTGCTGGCGCGCCGCCCGGACCTCGAGATCCGCTTCCTGCGCGGTAACGTCAACACCCGCCTGGCCAAGCTCGATGCCGGCGAATACGACGCCATCATCCTCGCCGCGGCGGGGCTGATCCGCTTGGGCTTCGAAGACCGCATCACCTCCAGCATCAGTGTCGACGACAGCCTTCCTGCCGGTGGCCAGGGCGCGGTGGGCATCGAGTGCCGCAGCGCAGACAGCCAGATCCACGCGCTGCTGGCGCCACTGCACCATGCCGATACCGCCGACCGCGTGGTGGCCGAGCGGGCCCTGAACAAGCGCCTGAATGGCGGTTGCCAAGTGCCGATCGCCTGCTACGCCGTGCTTGAAGGCGAGCAGCTGTGGCTGCGTGGCCTGGTTGGCCAGCCGAGTGGCGGCACCCTGCTGGTGGCCGATGCCCGTGCCCCTCGTGCCCGCGCCGAGGCACTGGGCGTGCAAGTGGCCGAAGACCTGCTGAGCCAAGGTGCCGAGGCCATCCTCAAGGAAGTCTATGGCGAGGCCGGGCATCCGTGAGCCCCTGGCGCCTGTTGCTGACCCGGCCTGAAGAGGACTGCGCGGCACTGGCGCAGCGCCTGGCAGAGGCTGGCGTGGCCAGCAGTTGCCTACCCTTGCTGGCCATCGAGCCGGTGCAGTTGGATGACGCGCAGCGCCAGCGCGTTGGCGCCTTGGGGCAGTATCAGGCGCTGATCGTGGTCAGCAAGCCGGCCGCCAGGTTGCTGCTCGACCAGCAGGCGCGGGCAGGGCTGCAGCCCCCGCCTAGCGGCTGGTTCACGGTAGGTGAGGCCACGGCGGCGGTGCTGCAGTCCGCCGGTCTGCAAGTGACTTTCCCTACGCAAGGTGACGACAGCGAGGCCTTGCTCGCGCTGCCGATCTTGCGCGAGGCTATCGCGGTTCCTACGCCACGCGTCCTGATCATCCGTGGTGTAGGAGGTCGCGAACTGCTGGCCGAGCGTCTTGCAGAGCAAGGTGCTAGTGTCGATTATCTGGAACTGTATCGTCGCTGCCTGCCGGCGTACCCGGCAGGTACGCTGATGCGCCGCATTCAAGCGGAACGCCTCAACGGCCTGGTGGTCAGCAGTGGGCAGGGTCTTGAACACTTGCAGCAGATGGCCGCTGCCGACTGGCCGTCTGTGGCGCGCCTGCCGTTGTTCGTGCCGAGCCCACGGGTCGCCGAGCAGGCCAGGGCCGCAGGGGCCCAACAGGTTGTGGATTGCCGTGGCGCGAGTGCCGCGGCCTTGCTGGCAGCCGTGCAGCGTAGCGCTGCACCTGCCTCTTAAGGCGCTAAGCTCAGAGCGATGCGCCCCCATGCAAAGGATGGATACGTGAGCGAAACTGTCTTGTCCCACAATGATCAGCCGTCGGCGCAGGAGCCGACGCAACCCGTCACCCCTCCACCCGCCAAACGTTCCGGCACCGGCCTGGCCTTGCTGGCGCTGCTGGTGGGCGCGGCCGGGGTCGCCGTGGGCGGCTGGGGTGTCTGGCAGGTGCGGCATCTGCAAGGCAGTGAACTGAGCCAAGGCGAGCACCTCGAGGCACTGAACCAGCGTGCCGCTGCCTTGCAGCAGCGCGAGCAGCAGATCAGTGCCCAGCTGGCCAGCCTGCCGGCGGCGAGCGAACTGGAAGACCGCCGCCGCCTGGTGGCGCAGCTGCAAGGTGATCAGCAGCGCCTCAGTCAGCGCCTGGAGACGGTGCTGGGCGAAAGCCGCAAGGAGTGGCGCCTGGCCGAGGCCGAGCACCTGTTGCGCCTGGCCACCCTGCGGCTTTCGGCCTTGCAGGACATCACCAGCGCCAAGGCCCTGGTAGAGGGGGCCGACGAGATCTTGCGCGAGCAGAGCGACCCTGGGTCTTTCGCTGCCCGCGAGCAGTTGGCGCGCAGCCTGGCGACGCTCAACAGCACCCAGCAACCGGACCGTACTGGCTTGTACCTGAAGCTGGCCGCCCAGCGTGAGCTGGTACAGCAGCTGAGCGCCCAGTCGCCGGAGTTCGACAGCAACGCCGACGCACTCGGAGCGCTGACCGCCGAGGGTGATGGCGCCAGCCGCCTGTCGCAGTGGTGGGCAGAGATTTCCAAGTACTTCCAGATCGATTTCAATGCCGATGACAACGTCCGGCCGTTGCTGGCCGGGCAGTCGCTCAACCAGCTGCGCCTGGCCCTGAGCCTGACCATCGAGCAAGCCCAGTGGGCGGCGCTCAATGGCGAGGCCAAGGTCTACAGCCAGGCGCTGGATGATGCGCGCAGCGTGCTGCTGGCCAACTTCAACGCGGACAATCCGCAGAGCAAGGCCATGCTCGACAGCCTCAATGCGCTGGCCGAACAACCGGTCTCGGTGGTGACCCCGGACCTGAGCGAAAGCCTGGCCGCGGTGCAGGCCTATATCCAGCGTCGCCATCTGCCTGCCGAGGGTGAAGGGGGCAAGCCATGAAGCGCGTCTACCTGCTGGCCGTGCTCGCGATCGTGGTCGCCGCGGCGCTGGGCATCGCGGTGGCCAAGCACAGTGGCTACGTGTTGATCTCCTATGGCAGCTTCCGCTACCAGTCCGGGTTGTGGGCGGCGCTCGCGGCGCTGGTCGCCGTGGTTGCCCTGGTGTGGCTGCTGCGGTACTTGGTCGGCCTGGTGCTGACTTCCAGCGGTGTGGTCAACCCGTGGTCGCGGCGCAACCGCAGCCGGCGCATCCGTATCGCCATCGAACAGGGCCAGCTGGACCTCGCCGAAGGGCGCTGGGCCAGCGCCCAGCGCCACCTGCACCGTGCCGCCGAGGCCGAGCGCCAGCCGCTGCTGTATTACCTCGGCGCTGCCCGCGCAGCCAATGAGCAGGGGCGCAAGGAAGACAGTGACAACTTGCTGGAACGTGCACTGGAGCGCCAGCCGCAGGCTGAACTGGCGATCGCCTTGACCCACGCGCAGTTGCAGATGGACCGCGGCGAAAGCGAGGGTGCCCTGGAAACCCTGCTGGCCATGCAGGAGCGCCACCCGCACAACAATCAGGTGCTGCGCCTGCTGCAGCGCCTGCACCTGGAGCGCGGCGACTGGTCGGCATTGATCCGCCTGTTGCCCGACCTGCGCAAGGGCAAGGTGCTGCCGGCCGAGGAGCTTGCCGCGCTGGAGCAGCGCGCGTGGGGCCAGAACCTGGGGCTCGCGGCGACCCGCGGCGGTGATGAGCAAAGTGCGCGTCAGGCGCTGGAGCGGGCCTGGCAACAGTTGACGTCGGCCCAGCGCCAGGAGCCGCGGCTGGTGCTGGCCTATGCCGAGCAACTGCGCCAGGTAGGTGCGCAGGGTGAAGCCGAGCAGGTCCTGCGCACGGCGCTCAAGCGTGAGTACGAAAGCCACTTGGCACGCCTGTATGGCCTGGTGCGCGGTGATGACCCGGCACGCCAGCTGCAAACGGCCGAAGGCTGGCTCAAGGCACACCCCCAGGACCCGAGCCTGCTGCTCACGCTTGGCCGCCTGAGCTTGCAGAACCGCCTGTGGGGCAAGGCCCGCGACTACCTCGAAAGCAGCTTGCGCATGGAGCGCAACCCGGAAGCCTGCGCCGAGCTGGCCCGGTTGCTGGCCGGTTTGGGCGAGACCGAGCGCAGCAACCAGCTGTTCCAGGAGGGGCTTGGGCTGCTCGACGAACGATTGTTGGCGCTGCCACTGCCCGACGAGGGTGTGCGCGCCTGAACGAACCTTATGCCCGCACGGGGTGCGGGCTTATGGGGTGGGTAATTTTTCCAGCGATACACGTTTCTCCTGCAGTGGATTTCTTAAGAAATTTCCTACTGCCCAAGTAGAATTTTCTTTTACCTCTCAGTGACTTCTCACCCCTGTCGCGCCTTGAAACAAAGCACGTATTTCCTCTACCGTTTCAAGCCAATTCTTTTCCCCGGACTCCCACCGCCCATGTTGCCGGCCCGTCTGCGCACCTTTTTTCTACCTGCCTGCCTTGCCTCGCTGGCGGCGCTGGGCGGGTCCTTCTACCTGGAACAAGCCTTGGGGTTGCTGCCTTGCCCACTGTGCTTGAGCCAGCGCTTTGTGTTGGGTGCCTATGCCGTGATCTGCCTGTGCGCGGTCGTTCACAGGCCGGGGCTTTGGGGTGTTCGCCGGTACGCGCGAGCCACCCTGGCCTGCTCGGCTGCCGGCGCCTTGCTGGCGGCCCGGCATGTCTGGTTGCAAGGCGCGGGTGGTGGCAGCCATGCGTGCCCGGCGTCGATCGGGCAAGTGCTGGCAGGCGCCTGGCGCGAAGCTGCTCGTCAACTCTTGCTGGGCGGCCCCGATTGCAGCGCGTTGAACTGGAGCTTCCTCGACCTCACCTTGCCCGAATGGAGCCTGCTGGCCTTCCTGCTACTGGCAGCACTGCCCTTAAGTTGCCTGGTGGCGTATCGTTTCCGCACGCTTGGCAACGCTTGACCTGGCGCAAACGCGTGGCAGATCGCGACCAGCGGCAACGCACCGGGGTATTAAACACTTGTATGAACTTTGTCTGCTGCGTACCTTGATGGTCAGCACGTGCGGGAATAATCTCCCAGCACGCATACACAAAACACAACTGCTCGATGCCGTCCTGCTGATGTCACCTTTGTGCCGCACGGTCGTGGTGCGAGGTGCAGCGGCATCTACCCAGAAGGGAAGAGATTGCCATGCTCGATAGTTGTCAGAACGCCCAGGAACGCTGGGGTGGGGTTCATAAGCTGATCGACCGCTGGCTCAAGGAGCGAGAGGAACTGGTCCAGGCTTTCCGTGCCTTGCGCGATGCCAAACCGGCGTTTGCGGACAAGGACAAGAACCACGACTTTTGTGCGGTGCTGGTCGACTACGTGTCGGCCTGGCATTTCGAAGTCAGTGAGCAACTGGTCACAGAGGCCAAGGCATTCGGTGATCAGAAGGCGCTGAAACTGGCTGAAGAAATAAACCCTCGGATCAACGACATTACCCAGATTGCATTGGCCTTCAATGACCACTGCGAGAAAGGCGAATGCACCGACACCGAGCGCTTCGCCGAAAAACTGGGCAAGCTGGGAAGCTTGTTGCACGAGCGCTTCGAGCTCGAAGACTGCCTGATCGAGGTGCTGCATAACGCGCACAAGGAAGAGGGCACCGTCGAGGCCTGAAGGTCGGCGTCAGTCGCCCACCGCCAGCAGCTCGATATCGAATACCAGTGGCGTGTAGGGCGCGATCAGGTCACCCGCGCCCTCGGCACCGTAGGCTTTTGCCGAAGGGATCACCAGGCGCCATTTGGCCCCCGCTTTCATGTGCGGCAGCGCCACCTGCCAGCCTTCGATCACCGAGCCCAGGCTGAACCACTGTGGCTGCTGGTTCTGATCGAACACCGAACCATCCGGCAGCCTGCCCACATAGCGCACCTGGACCTTGCCATTGGCTTTGGGCTGCGCACCGTCACCCCTTTGCAGTTCACTGTAGAGCACGCCTTCAGGCAGCTCATGCACACCCGCGCGTGCGCGTTCGTTGGCCATGAAGCGCGTTTCCACGGCCTGCAGTTTGGCCACTTCGGCTTGTTCGGTGGCGTTGTTCGCCTGCTCATCGTGCTGCTGGAGAATGACCTGCATGCGCGCCTTGTCTAGCTTCAGCGGCTGGCCTTGATAAGACTGGCGCAGGCCTTCGATCAGCGCGTCCAGCTGCAGGCCAGGTACTTCCTGGCGCAGGCGCTCGCCCAGGCTGGCGCCCAGGCTGTAGGCCAGGTCGTGATCGCTGACGGGCGCCGTTTCGCTGGCGGCCAGCGCGAAAGGCGCCACCAGGCACAAGCCGAAAACAAGATAACGAGGCATGCTCAACTCCGAGCTGAAGAGCTGCGAAGTATGCCAGCCTTGTTGCAGTAATTTGCGTAAATATCGGCAACGATTTGTTAAGCAACTACACTTGCACGGAGCTGCAAGATAACAACTTTGCCCAGGCATGCAACGCGGCGCTAATGAGACTGTCAACATGCCCTAGCGGCGGTAGCAGCAGAAGCATAGTATGAGCCGCAATCTCGTCAGCCAGGAGGTAAACCATGTCGGCTAAGAAGAAGCCAGTAAGTACGCCGTTACACCTGCTCCAGCAACTTTCGGGCAGCCTGCTCGAACACTTGGAAGATGCCTGCTCGCAAGCGCTGGCTGATGCGGAAAAACTGCTGGCCAAGTTGGAAAAGCAGCGTGGCAAAGCCCAGGAAAAACTGCACAACGGTCGCCTGAAGTTGCAAGACGCGGCCAAGGCAGGCAAGGCCAAGGCGCAAGGTAAAGCGCAAAAAGCCGTCGGTGAACTTGAGTCGTTGCTCGATTCGCTCAAAGATCGCCAGACGCAGACCCGTACTTATATTCAGCAACTCAAGCGCGATGCCCAGGAAAGCCTGAAATTGGCCCAGGGTGTTGGCAAAGTGCGCGAGGCCGCTGGCAAGGCACTGGACCAGCGTGCGGTAACCGCCAAATCGGCTAAACCGGCTGCTGCAAAAGCACCTGCCAAAGCTACGGCCAAGCCAGCAGCCAAACCCGCAGCCAAAGCGCCGGCCAAAGCCCCTGCGAAGACTGCCGCCGCCAAGGCTCCAGCGCGTGCAGCAGCGGCCAAGCCTGCTGCAGCCAAAGCGCCGGCCAAAGCCGCTGCCGCCAAGCCTGCTGCTGCCAAGGCTCCGGCCAAAGCCGCTGCCGCCAAGCCAGCCACCACCAAGGCACCTGCTAGAACTGCCGCTGCCAAGCCTGCTGCTGCAAAAGCACCTGCCAAAGCTGCTGTGGCCAAGCCCGCTGCCGCCAAGGCGCCGGCCAAAACCGCAGCCGCCAAGCCAGCCGCCAAGCCAGCCGCCAAAGCACCGGCACGCGCTGCTGCCGCCAAGCCTGCAGCTAAACCGGCCGCTGCCAAGGCGCCAGCCAAGCCAGTAGCTGCGAAGCCCGCCGCCAAGCCTGCCGCTGCCAAGGCACCGGCCAAACCGGCAGCTAAACCCGCCGCCAAGCCAGCAGCCAAAGCCCCCGCCAAGCCCGCTGCCGCCAAACCGGTGGCCAGCAAACCTGCTGAAACCAAGCCGGCCACGCCTGCTGCCAACGCAGCCGCGACGCACTCGGCAGGCGCGGCTACCCCGACAGCCTCCCCAGCACCGGCAAGCACCCCGGCTCAGGCGCCGTCTTCGGCCTCCTGAAGCCCTGCGGCCGCGACGCGCAGTTTTTTCAGCGCGTCGTGGCCACGGGCCTGGTCGGGCGCTAGCCAGGCCAGCCAATCGTCTGCGGGCTCATGCGAGCCTGTGGGCCATTGCAGCGCGCAGGCCTCAAGCCGTTGCAGCAATTGCTTTTCCGCCTCCAGTTCCGCCCCCTTGACTTGCTCACGCAAGGCCGCCAGCTGCGGGTCTTGCTGCGCTGCCGTTCGCCATTGCTGGCGCAGGCTGCGCAGGGGCGTTACCACCTGCGCTTGCCAAGGTTCGGCAATCGCGCGCAAGGCCTGGGCGCGCTCGGCATTCACCGCAACCCCGCGGCGTTGCAGCCAGGTCGCGCACAGCAGCAGGCAAACATCGCCGCCCAGCGTCTGCAGGCTGAGGCAGGCCGGTTCGATGCCCGGCCGGGCATACAGGGCTAGGGCGTGATTCCACAGGTCGGTGTGCATGATTCCTCTTACGCTCCGGGTCGAGGAAGCTGGTAGACTCCGCGACCATCATGATCAGACTATCCAACCTCACTTTACAGCGTGGTCCGCAGCGCTTGCTAGAAGGCGCCGAGATGACCCTGCACGCCGGTCACAAGGCCGGCCTGATCGGCGCTAACGGCGCCGGAAAATCCAGCCTGTTCGCCTTGCTGCGCGGTGAGCTGTCGCCTGACTCCGGCGACTGCCAGCTGCCCGGCGACTGGCGCATTGCCCACATGCGCCAGGAGGTCGACACCCTCGATCGCCTGGCCGTGGACTATGTGCTCGATGGCGATGCGCGCCTGCGCAAGGTCCAGGCCGAATTGGCCGTGGCCGAAACGGCCCACGACGGCACCGCCCTGGCGCGCCTGCACAGTGAGCTGGAGAGCGCCGACGGCTACACCGCCGACGCCCGCGCGCGCAAGTTGCTGGCCGGCCTGGGCTTCACCAACGCGCAGATGGACCGCCGCGTCGGCGATTTCTCCGGTGGCTGGCGGATGCGCCTGAACCTGGCCCAGGCGCTGATGTGCCCGTCCGACCTGCTGCTGCTCGACGAGCCCACCAACCACCTGGACCTCGATGCGATCCTGTGGCTTGAAGACTGGCTTAAAGGCTACCCGGGCACGCTGTTGCTGATTTCCCACGACCGGGATTTCCTCGATGCCGTGGTCGACCATGTGCTGCACGTCGAGCAGCGCAAGCTCAACCTGTACAAGGGCGGCTACAGTGCCTTCGAGCGCACCCGCGCCGAGCGCCTGGCGCAGCAGCAGCAAGCCTACGAGAAGCAGCAGGCCCAGCGCGCGCACATGGAAAAGTACATCGCCCGCTTCAAGGCCCAGGCCACCAAGGCGCGCCAGGCGCAAAGCCGAATCAAGGCCCTGGAACGCATGGAAGAGCTGTCGGCGGCGCATGTCGATTCGCCGTTCGACTTCGTCTTCCGCGAGTCGCAGAAAATTTCCAGCCCACTGCTGAGCCTGTCCGAAGGCTGCCTGGGCTATGGCGACAAGGCCATCCTCGACAAGGTCAAGCTGCAGCTGGTGCCAGGTGCGCGGATCGGCCTGCTCGGCCCCAACGGCGCCGGCAAGTCGACCCTGATCAAGAACCTCGCCGGTGAACTCGCGCCGTTGTCGGGCCGCCTGGTGCTGGGTGAAAACCTGGCCGTTGGTTACTTCGCCCAACACCAGCTCGATTCGCTGGACGACAAGGCCAGCCCGTTGCTGCACCTGCAGCGTATTGCGCCGACCGAGCGTGAGCAGACCCTGCGTGACTTCCTGGGCGGCTTTGACTTCCATGGCAATCGCGTCGATGAGCCGGTGGTGAATTTCTCCGGCGGCGAAAAGGCCCGCCTGGCCTTGGCGCTGATCGCCTGGGAGCGGCCTAACCTGCTGCTGCTCGACGAACCGACCAACCACCTCGACCTGGAAATGCGCCTGGCGCTGACCATGGCCTTGCAGGAGTTTGCCGGTGCCGTTGTGGTGGTCTCCCACGACCGTCACCTGCTCAAGAGCACCACCGACGACTTCCTGCTGGTAGCCGATGGCAAGGTTGAGCCCTTCGATGGCGACCTGGACGACTACAGCCGCTGGCTGGTCGAGTACCGCCAGCGCAGTGCACCGGCCAGCAACGCCCCGGTCAACCCGGACAAGACCGACAAGAAGGCCCAGCGCCAGGCTGCTGCGGCCTTGCGTCAGCAGTTGGCACCGCACAAGAAGACTGCCGACAAGCTGGAGGCCGAACTCAACCTGGTGCATGCACAGCTGGCCGAGATCGAGACCGCGTTGGCTGACAGCGGCCTGTACGAGGCGGCGCGCAAGGATGAACTGCGCGACCTGCTGGCCCGCCAGACCAAGCTCAAGCAGCGTGAAGGCGAGCTTGAAGAAGGCTGGATGGAGGCGCTGGAAACCCTGGAAAGCATGCAGGCAGAGCTTGAGGCGCTGTCCTGATGGAGGAACTGCGCTCGCTGTTGCCGGGGCAATGGATGGATACCTTCTGGCTGGGCCTGCAGATTCTGCTGATCCTGGCCCTCGCCTTCGTCCTGCAGCGCGTCATCGCCCGCGGCCTCAGCCGCCTGGGCCAGCGCTACCCGTTGCCGCCGGAGCTGCTGGTGCCGGTGCGCGGCGGTTTGCGCTGGTTGATCATGGGCAGCGCGCTGTTGTTCGTGCTGGAGCGCATGGGGGTTTCCGCCACCGTGCTGTGGACCGCCCTGTCCGGGTTCGTGGCGGTGGCTGCGGTCGCGTTCTTCGCCATGTGGAGCGTGTTGTCCAACCTGCTGTGCGCCGTGCTGATCTTCACCGTCGGGCCGTTTCGTATCGGTGATGTGGTGGAACTGGTCGATACCCTGGACAAACCGGGCGTCAAAGGCCGGGTGATTGCCATCAACCTGCTGTTCACCACGCTGCTGGAAGTGCCCGAGGCGGGTGGGGCGTTGGTGCAGGTGCCGAACAGCCAGTTCTTCCAGAAGTCGGTCAGGCGCTGGCGGGGGGCTGAGGTGCAAGGGCTAGGCAGAGACTTGTCGAGCGAGTCTGACTGATAGGCTCCGGCTGTTATTGCCGGCCTCTTGGCGGGACAAGCCACACGGTCGCTTCAAAAAAGCTGGTCATTTTTTCGCCAACACCTTAGCTTAACGTTTTGCAACATTTGTTCGAGCGAGGTGTGTGATGTCGATGGAAGTGTGGTTGGGCTTCTTTGCCGCGTGTTGGGTGATCAGCCTTTCACCCGGGGCCGGGGCGATTGCCTCGATGTCCAGCGGCCTGCAGTATGGTTTCTGGCGGGGTTACTGGAACGCGCTAGGCCTGCAGATTGGCCTGATTGTGCAGATCGCCATCATCGCTGCCGGTGTCGGCGCCATCCTCGCTGCTTCCGCCACCGCCTTCACCCTTATCAAATGGTTCGGTGTTGGCTACCTGGTCTACCTGGCCTACAAGCAATGGCGCGCCTTGCCGATGGACATGACCGATGAGTCTGGCGTGCGCCCGATCGGTAAGCCGCTGAGCCTGGTGTTCCGTGGTTTCCTGGTCAATGTCAGCAACCCCAAGGCACTGGTGTTCATGCTGGCGGTGCTGCCGCAGTTCATCAACCCGCATGCGCCGCTGCTGCCGCAGTATGTAGCGATTACCGTGACCATGATCAGCGTGGATTTGCTGGTGATGGCCGGTTACACCGGCCTGGCTTCGCGGGTACTGCGCCTGCTGCGTACGCCCAAGCAGCAGAAGCGCTTGAACCGCACCTTTGCCGGGCTGTTCATTGGTGCGGCAACCTTCCTGGCGACCCTGCGCCGGGCGCCAATCTGATCAATTGCAGGGGCCTCCACGAGGCCCCTGTCATTTCGGCCTTTCCACCATCCCCTTGAGCAGATCCAGCGGCATCGGAAACACGATGGTCGAGCTCTTGTCCCCGGCAATCGACCCCAGCGTCTGCATGTAGCGCAACTGCATGGCCCCCGGCTCCTTGCTGAGCATCTGCGCGGCCTGCATCAGTTTCTCCGACGCCTGCAATTCGCCTTCGGCATGGATCACCTTGGCCCGGCGTTCGCGTTCGGCCTCGGCCTGGCGGGCGATGGCGCGGACCATCGACTCGTTGAGGTCGACGTGCTTGATCTCGACGTTGGCCACCTTGATGCCCCAGGCATCGGTCTGCGCGTCCAGCACCTGGCGGATATCCAGGTTCAGCTGTTCGCGTTCGGCCAGCAGCTCGTCCAGTTCGTGCTTGCCCAACACCGCGCGCAGGGTGGTCTGGGCCAGCTGACTGGTGGCGACGAGGAAATCCTCGACCTGGATGATCGCCTTCTGCGGGTCGAGCACGCGAAAGTACAGTACCGCATTGACCTTCACCGAGACGTTGTCGCGGGTGATCACATCCTGCGGCGGCACATCCAGCACCACGGTGCGCAAATCGACCCTGACCATCTGCTGGATTACCGGGATCAGCAGGATCAGCCCCGGCCCCTTGACCTGCCAGAAGCGCCCCAGCTGGAACACCACGCCGCGCTCGTACTCGCGCAGGATGCGAAACGCCGACAGCAACAGCACGCCCAGCAGCATCAGCAGGGCGCCGAAACCCAATTGCACGAACATCATCAGTCTCCTTGCGCGGTAGGGGCGGCAGCGCTCACTTCCAGCATCACGCCGTGTCGCGCGGTAACCCGCACGTTCTGGCCAAGCTGCAGCGGCGTGGTGCACTGCACCTGCCATTGTTCGCCCTGGGCCTGTACCGAGCCGCAGAACGGGTTGTCTGCCATCACCTGCGTGACGCTGACCAAGCTGCCGACCAGGCCGGCGTCGCCGCTGACCAAGGCCCGCCTTCGCGTCTTCAGGGCCATGCCCAGTACGCCAGCGATGAGCAGCGCCGAGAGCACCGCCAGGCTGGCGATCAGCGCCAGGGGGATGCCGAAGCCGGGGGCGTCGGTGTCCATCAGGATCACCGCGCCCACCATGAACGCGACGATGCCGCCAAAGCCGACCACGCCAAAGCTGGGCAGAAACGCTTCGGCGATCATGAAGGCAATGCCGAGCAGGATCAGCGCCATGCCGGCGAAGCTCACCGGCAACAGCTGCAAGGCATACAGCGCCAGTAGCAGGCAGATGCCGCCGACTACGCCGCCGACTCCGGAGCCTGGGTTCATGAACTCGAACAGCAGGCCGTAGACGCCGATCATGATCAGGATCAGCGCCACGCTGGGGTTGGTGATCACCGCCAGCAGGCGCGTGCGCCAGTCCGGCAAGTGTTCCACCAGGCTGGCGTCACGGGTTTGCAGCATGCGCGGCTGGTCAGCGGCGACCAGCGTCTTGCCGTCGAGCTGGCGCAGCAAGTCAGGTACGTCGTTGGCTAGCTGGTCGATCACCTTCTGCTTGAGGGCTTCGCTGGCCGGCAGGCTGACCGCCTCGCGCACGGCCTTTTCCGCCCAGTCGGCATTGCGCCCACGCAATTGCGCCAGGCCACGGATGTACGCGGCAGCATCGTTGACCTGCTTGCGTGCGAGGGTGTCCTCATCGCTGCCGGGTTTGGCCTTGTCATCCTTGGGCGTGCCTGGCGGGCCGCCAATCTGCACCGGTGTGGCAGCGCCGAGGTTGGTCCCGGGGGCCATGGCCGCCACGTGGCTGGCATACAGGATGTAAGTACCGGCGCTGGCGGCGCGTGCGCCGCTGGGGGCAACGAAACTGGCGACCGGCACGGGGCTGGCGAGGATTGCCTTGATGATCTGTCGCATGGCGCTGTCCAGGCCGCCCGGGGTGTCCATGCGGATCACCACCAGTTGCGCGCCCTGTTCCCTGGCTTGCTCCAGGCCGCGCAGTACGTAGTCGGCACTCGCTGGCCCGATGGCATCGTCGATGCTCAGCACCCAGACTGCTCCGGGCGCGGCCTGGCTGCCTGGGGCGAGGCCAAGCATCAGCACCAGCAACCACCAGCGCCAGCAGCGAGCGATCACCTGTCGTCACCTTGTTCGCCTCTATAACCCAAGTTTAGCCATGCCTGCCCGGGCACGGCCTAAAATTGGAGATGGGGGCGAAACCGGAGGTGCATCATGCGTATGGCCAAGACCCTGCAGCAGCGCCTGGACCAGGCCAACTGCGATTACGACATCATTCCCCATCCACACTCGGCGACCAGCCTTGAGTCTGCGCGCACGGCCGGTGTTCCTGCCGAGCGGGTCGCCAAGTCGGTCATGCTCGACGACCGCCATGGCAACTACATCATGGCGGTGCTGCCGGCCAACCGGCACCTGGACATGAGCAAGGTGCGCATGTCCGGCGCCTGGCAACTGACCCGCGAAAGCGGCCTGCCCAGCCTGTTCGGCGATTGCGAGCGTGGCGCCATCCCGGCAATGGGCGATGCCTACCAGATAAAGATGCTGCTCGATTCGAGCCTTACCCGCCAGGGCGATGTCTACCTGGAGGCGGGTGACCACGATCACCTGATCCACATGAGCATGGAGCAGTACCTGAAACTGGTACCGCAAGCCGAAGTACGCGAGCTGTGCTGATGTTCTCAAACCAATGCCGGGTTGGCGTCGTGGACGGCCGGCCCGGCAAACAGGAGGAATCATGGAAGCACCGACCCATCAATTTTCCGAGCTGTTCAAGCAGTTGGGCATGCCCGACGATCCGCAAAGCATCGACCAGTTCATCACCAGCCATTCGCCGCTGAAAAACGAAATCAAGCTGGTTGATGCGCCGTTCTGGACCGATTCCCAGCGCACTTTTCTCAAGGAAAGCATCATTGAAGATTCCGATTGGGCAGTGCCCTTCGATCAACTCAACGAAGCGCTTCGCCGCCCCCGAAAATAAAGCGCCGAGCGGCACCTGACGAGTGTTTGGCCGTTGCTATGCTCAGGAAAACAATAAGGGGATAGGCGCCATGAAAGATCCCTATGCACCAGGTTTCTGGTGTTCCGTGACGATCCTGGGCACGCTGACGGCCGGTTACTTCTACGGTATCCGCCACACGCACCAGATGAACCAGGCTGTGCAGTTCCTCTACGCCGCTGCCGCGGTTACCGCGGCGGTCGCGTTGCTGGGGCTGACCTGGATCGCCTGGCAGCAATTGCACCTGAACAAGCGCGAAGTGATCCAGGGGCGAACGTTGCTCACTATCTGGAACACCAAGGTCGCGCTGCGCCGGGTGGAGACGGTGTTCGACCGTTATTTCTGGGGCAGTTACTGGCACTCCGGGCGTACCTTCGAGGAAGTCATGGGCGAGCTCAAGGGCACGCCACTGGAGCAGAGCCTGGATGCCCTGAAACGCCAGTGCCGGGCACTGGACCGCGAGATCCACGACCATCACCACCACTGGCTGGCCAATGCCCGCGACCTGTCCAGCGTGGCCACCGCCATGGCGCGTGAGCGTTACCAGCTCGACCTGTGCGAACCTTCCAGCAGCGGCCATGGCAACAC
Organism: Pseudomonas sp. NPDC087185; assembly: GCF_044744955.1. Classification (NCBI taxonomy): domain Bacteria; kingdom Pseudomonadati; phylum Pseudomonadota; class Gammaproteobacteria; order Pseudomonadales; family Pseudomonadaceae; genus Pseudomonas; species Pseudomonas sp. NPDC087185. Next base: position 382,969 of record NZ_JBIUZK010000004.1, read on the forward strand.
GGCCGTGCTCAACCGGGACCTGGAAGTGCTGGTGTACACCTGGTCGGCGCGCCTGCGCAGCTTCGACCATCAACTGGACGAGCTGGAGCGCGCCTACCACTGAGGGCAATCACTCGCCGCGGATGTACTGCTCCAGCTGCTGGATCAGGCTGGCCTGTTCGGCGATGGTTTCCTTGACCAGGTCACCGATCGACAGCAGGCCAAGCAGTTCGCCGTTGCTGACCACCGGCAGGTGGCGCAGGTGGCGGTTGGTCATCAGGTTCATGCAGTACTCAAGGTTTTGCTTGGGTTCCACGGTAACCACCGGGGCGCTCATGATCTCGCGCACGGGTGTTGCCGCCGACGAGCGGCCCTTGAGCACCAGCTTGCGGGCGTAGTCGCGTTCACTGACGATGCCGACCACCTGGCCATTCTCCACCACGGGCAGGGCGCCGATGTTTTCTTCTGCCAGCTTCTTCAGGGCCTCCAATACCGAATCATCAGGGCCTATGGTGTGCACGGTCTGATGGTGCAGCTTGGTCTTGAGGATTTGTTCGACGTTCTTCATACAGGCCTCTGCAGGTGGAAAAGACGGGCTCTTGGAGTAAATAAAGCATCCGGCACGCCAGCCTGCACGGCAATGCAGGAAACGGCATGGAGTCGATTGAAAAACGTCATGGTTGAACCGCTTGCGCCCCTGCGCAAAGGCAAAGTGCGCGCGTCGGGCTGGAGGTGCTTAGCTGAGTGGGGCAAAATCCCCGGTAATCTGTGACAATGCATGTCAAGTTGCCATCACTTTGATCTCTTTCGGCAAGGAGCCGCAATGCAACGTTTGTTTCGCCTTACAGCGCTAAGCTGCGCCTTCCTCACCGCTGCCGGTTGCAGCACTCAGCAGATGGACAATATTTCCAAGACCGTCAAAGACATTGGCAGGGACTACGGCATGCCGGTGCTCTGTGGTGTCGGCGTGGTGGCCGGGGGGGCTGCCGGATACGCCATCAAGGGCAAGGACGGTATCTTGCCGGGCGCCGCAGTCGGCGGTGCGGTGGGCTGTGTGGTCGGCTATGTCTGGCAGTCTCGCTTGCAGGAGCTTGACCGCATCGCGAAGGAAGAAAACCTGAAGATCACCACCGAGAAGCTGACAGTCGCTTCTGCGGCGGTCGTGACTGCCGTGCCGGAGCAGGCAGGCCTGGTGACCCAGATCGAAGACACTGGCATGTTCGCCACCGGCTCCGATCAGCTGACCACCAGTGGCCAGCGCGCCGTGGCCAAGCTGGCACAGATGTATGCCAAGCCGGCCGCCACCAACCAGCAGGCCGCCGCCAAAGAGTCGCAGCTGCGCCGCTTGCTGATCGTCGGCCACAGTGATGCAGTCGGTAATGCCGGGTTCAACCAGAAACTGTCCGAGCGCCGCGCCAGGACGGTCGGCAAGGTCATGCTGCAGGCGGGGATTCCCGCCAACGCAATCTACTATCAGGGCGCCGGGGCATCGCGCCCGATTGCCGATAACAGCGACCCGCTGCTGCGTGGCCAGAACCGGCGCGTGGAAATCGTCGAGCTGGCCAACGAACAGGCCTTGGTGATGCGCGCCCAGGCCGAAGCGGGCAACCCGCGTTACCTGCACTACGGCACCTCGACCGCCGCCAAGCCTCGGCCGGCGACCACCACCGCGCAAGCGGGCAGCAAGCCTGCGCAGAGCAAAACCACCACGGCACAGCGTATGCCCGCCGCGACCAGCACCAGCACCAGCACCAGCACCAGCACCAGCACCAGCACCAGCACCAGCAGTGCGAAAGCGGTCGCTGCTGCCCGCCCGCAAGTCGATTTCGCCGGCACGCCAGTCGCCAGCTACAACTGGACCATGGCGCAGAGCATCAAGCCGAAGCAGAGCGGTTTCGCCCTGATCAGCAGCGCCTATGCCGCACAGATGCCGATGTCCAGTTGCGAAGCCGACCGGCCACGCAATGCCGGCGAAGTCCTGAGCATGGCCAACGACCAACCCTTGCAGCGCCGCGCCACCAAGGATTACCTGCCGGGCTACAACAACCGGGTCTGGGCCAACCTGGTCAACGGGCACTTGGTGACGGTGTCGCCGGTTTCGATCCTGCGCGAGAACGCCCAGGTCGACCGCCAGCCGATCCTGCAGCTGGTTGAAGATTACAAGCTGCCCACGCAGCACAAGCCACGGACGATGAAAGCCGTGGCCAACACCTATGAAGGCGAAAGCGAAGTGCTTTACCGGGTCTTCGCCAGCGATGCCCAGGCGTCGATTTCCTGCATGGATATCGTATTCAGCAAAGGCAACGCCGAGGTCAACCAAGGTGCCTTGTTCTATGCCGCCGGCAGTGACGCTTTCGTCGCTTCCTACAAGCCGATCCCGGCCACCAAATAAACCCAGTCAAGGACGTCCTGATGGAAGACTTTTCGCTTGCTGCACTCAAATCACTGGTGCTTGCCAACCAGTTGTTCACCGCTGGCCTGTTGACCCTACTGGTCACTGTGCTGATCGTGCGTTACTACTGGGAAGCGGTGTCCTACTTCCTGATCCGTGTGTGGCATAGCTTCCCGTTGATCGGTACGGTGGCGCGCCTATCGCGCAAGCGCGCGTCGGTTGACAGCGATGGCTGGATCAACCACGAGGTGACCTTGTCCAAGCCGTACTATGGCCAGTTCAAGAAGTACATGAAGGGCGTCAACACCTACAACGCCTCGCTCGACTATCTGGCCAAGGCCGGTGAAGCCGGGCGCTCGCCGCGCCCGGCCTGGGTGCTGGTGCTGGTGTTGATGCTGGTGCTGATCGAGGCCATGGGTTTTGCCTACGTGCTGGCAGGCTGGATGAACATGGATGCATCGACCAATGACCGCCATTGGCTGACCGCAGGTACCGCGATCCTGCTGGCCGTCGCCTCGGCGTTCTTCGCCGAAGCCGCCGGCCACACGCTGCACCACAACAGCCTGATCGCCCGTGCGCGCCACTGGTGGCAAGGCGAAGAGCCTTCCAAGCGTTCGCGTTCGCTGAAAGCCAACAAGGCGATCAACCTGGAAGACTCCTTCACCGACTCGGACAAGCCGGACTACGAGCAATTGCTGGCCCGGGTCAAGGACGTCAACTCCAACGTCTCGCGCAAGTTTGTCTGGCTGGTCGTCTGCGGCGTGTTCGTGGCGGCCATGGCCGTGGGTGCGTTCGTCGTGCGTTCGGCGACCCTCGACAGCATCGAGACCGAAATGGTCAACGGTATGCGCGCCGAGTCCGCAGCGCAAAGCACCAGCGCAGGCTCCCCGTTCGACTTGCCGCAAGAGTCCCAGGCCATCAACGATGAGGCTGACAACGCCACCATCGACGACAAGATGCACGCCATCCGCCAGGCCAGCCTGACCACCTACATCATGTTGTCGCTGATCTACATTGCCATCCAGGGCATCAGCATCTGGCTCGCCAGCCGCTACTACTTTGCCGGCACTCACTCGCCAACCGCCTGGCGCCTGACCCACGAGTATGCCACCGCAGAAGAAATGCTCGACGCGATGGACCAGAAGCGCAACGCCATTGCCAGCCACGCCGATGACAAGCTGCGCCGCCTGCAGACCGCGTTGTCGAGCCGCGACCACACCGACTCCGCAGTGCTGCATGCGCTGGAAGGTGAGAACACCGCGCACCGTAATTTCCTTGCCTACGCCGAGTACAAGGCCGGCAAGGTTTCGCCACAGGCGGTCAAACCCAAGCCTGCGGTTACGGCGCCAGAGCCGGTTGCCCAGGTCGCTCCGGTGGTGCCGCAACCTGCTGTGGTCGAACCGGCTGCAGCGCCAGTGGTCGAGGCCGCCGCCCCGGCCGAAATCAAGGCGTCGGACTTCCATGATGTGACCGGGCTGCCAGAAGAAAGCCTGGCCGCCGCCAGCCGTGCGCTGAATGTCAGCGAGGCACAACTGCGCGACATCCGCGAACAACAGCAGGCGCTCAAGGCGCTTGGCCTGTTCCCGGTGAAGAAGGAGGGCATGCTGTCATGAGGCTTGCCAAGGCCCTGATCCTTGCGCTGGCGCTGCCTTGTGCAGCGCTGGCCGCCGAACGCAATGACCTGCAGAGCTGCTACACGCGCAACGGCCTGGCCGACATCAAACCCGCAGCTTCCGGCCGCGAGCTGGTGGTGATCATCGACCAGACCATTCCCATGCCTGAAGACCTGCAGCGCAACAGCTGGGGCCAGATCGACCGGTTCGTGCAGCCCGGCGATCGCGTCCGGCTGTATACCTTCTCGGCGTTCCTGCCGGGGGAATATCAGCGCCTGGTGTATGCCGGCGAGCTGGACATGCCACTGCAAGGCGAGGTTCGCGACGATGTGAACATGCGCAAGCTGCGTGGCCTGGACCAGTGCCTGGCGACCCAGAAAAAAGCCTTCCAGAGCGGTTTTGGCGGCCAGTTCGTCAAGGGCCTGCGTGAGGCCCGCCAGGACATCCCCAAGAGCGAGATCATGAACACCCTGCGCCGCGTGGGTGAAGACATGAGCAAGGAGCAGGGGGTTGATGAGCGGGTGGTGTACCTGATTTCGGACATGCTCGAGCATTCCGACTACACCAGTTTCTACGCCGCCAACCAGATCAAGCAGCTCAATGTCGGCAACGAGCTCAAGCTTGCGCAGAGCAAGGGGCTGTACGCCGACCTGCAAGGCGCCAGGGTGTATGTCTCCGGCGCAGGCCTGGTCACCGATGCGGTGAAGCATGCCTATCGTTCCGGCAAGACCATGGATGCGCTCAACGACTTCTGGGCGCAATACCTGAAAGCCTCCAATGCAACGTTGGAAGGCTTTGGCACACCGAGCTTGAGTACCGACCTGCGCTAGGCACTGCAGGCAGTGGTTGCCACTGCATATCCCTCGGGCCTGCGAAAACAGGTGCCAGAGAGCTTCTCAGCGCGTGGGAAGCTTCTGGCGAGGAGGACGATGTTCCCTACAGTTTTGGCATCTGCCCGATCCGCGCGACCATCTCGCTCACCACCTGCAGGTCCAGCATGAACTGCTCCACGGTCTTGAACTCGTTATCGTTGTGCCCGGTGTACTTCACGTCCGGCATGGCCAGGCCGAACTGTACGCCGTTGGGCAAGTCATGCACCGAGGTGGCGCCGGCCGACGTGCCGAACGCGTGCTTCATGCCCAGGTTTTCGCTGGCCACATCGAGCAGCGCCTTGACCCACTCGCCTTCGGGGTTGCGGTACATCGGTTCGTCCAGGCTGTAGTCGAAGGCGACCGAAGTGTGGCTCTGGTGGGTCCACTTACCCAACTTGTCGGCCAACTCGTCCTTGATCGTCGCCAGCGGCTTGCCTTTGGGGATGCGCAGGTTGACCGCCAGCTTCAGGCCTTTTTCATCCACGCCGACAAAAGTCAGCGATGCGGTCAGCGGGCCCATGAACGCATCCTTGAAATCCACCCCGAGCTTCTTGCCCAGGTAGTCCAGGCCCCAGTTGTCGGCGGCATAACGGGCGGCATCGGTGAAGTGGTTGTGCTTGAGCGGCACCTGCTGGCCGAGGCCATTGATGAAGCCGAGCATGCGCGCCACCGGGTTGACCCCGGACTCGGGTTCGGACGAGTGGGCCGAGACGCCGGTGACGGTGAGCAGCACCTGCTTGCCGTTGACCTTGGCCGCGATGCTGAAGTCGCCGCCATTGGCCTTCACATACGCGGCGCCGGCCTTTTCAAGCTGCTTGGCCAGTTGCGCCGGGTTGTCGCCGACCAGGGTCGCCACCGAGGTGGTGGGAATCTGGTTGGTGGCCAAGCCGCCGGTAAGGTTGAGGATCTCTGCGCCCTTTCCGCTGCCCGGGCGCTTGCTGAAGCTGGCCATGACCGTGCCGTAACCTTTTTCCGCGATCACCACCGGGTAGCCGCCGTCGAGCGCCAGGTTGTAGGCAGGCGTGGGGTTGCGTTCGAAGTAGTAGGGAATGGCGTCGCCGCTGGTTTCTTCGGTGGTGTCGATCAGCAGCTTGAACTGCCGGGCCAGCGGCAGGTTTTCGTCTTTCGCCACCTTCAGCGCGTACAGCGCGACGACGATGCCGTTCTTGTCGTCCTCGGTGCCGCGGCCATACATGCGGTCGCCCACCAGGGTGACCTTGAACGGGTCGAGCTTGGTGCCATCGGCCAGCTTCCAGTTGTCCGGATTGACCGGCACGACGTCGGCGTGGGCATGGATGCCGACCACTTCCTGGCCGGCCCCCAGCGAGATTTCATAGACACGGTTGTCGACGTTGCGGAAGGCCAGGCCGAAGCCTTCGGCCAGCGCTTTGATCTTGTCGGCGATCTTCAGGAACTCGGGGTTCTCGTGCTGTGGCACGCCGTCGACGCTGAAGGTGGGGATGGCCACCAGTTCGCGCAGGGTTTCGGTCGCCGCCTTGCCATATTTGATACGGGTGTACAGGCCGAGCAGGCGGTTGATTTCGTTCTGCTGCTCGGCGTCGAGCGTCTTGCCAGCCAGGTAGGCGTCGAGGGTCGCGCCAAGGTTGTCGACCTTGGCCTGTTCGCTGCCTTTGAGCGTGCCGAGGAACTGTTTGAAATCGCTTGGATTGGAGCCGTCGAAGGCTTTGACGATGCTAGCGGATTGCTGCTGGGTGAGGTTGGCCTGGGCCGGCTGGATGAACAGGCCGATGCTGGCCAGCAGCAGAGTAGTGGCGGTGAGTTTCTTCAAATGCATGGGGCGCGCATTCCTTCGCGAATCATGGTTAAGGGGTACCCGTCGAAAAACGGGAAGGTGCCCACGCTAACACCAATGACCCATGGCACGGGAGTGCCAGAAACGCGATGCACCGCACAAACGAAAAAGCCCCGGGCACAGGCCCAGGGCTTTTTGATATGGCGCACTCGGCGGGATTCGAACCCACGACCCCTGCCTTCGGAGGGCAGTACTCTATCCAGCTGAGCTACGAGTGCAACGCGAACGCATGATACCCATCTGTTTCGGTGGCGTCCATCGCCTTGATCTTCGGACATTTTTCCGGGTTGTCCGGGTGGGGCTCTTTGTGGGTGAACCGGCTTCCACAGGGGCTCCACTGGTCCTGTAGGGGCGGGGTTACTCGCGAAGAGCTCGGGGCGGCCCACGCAAACCTGTCTATCCATATGCAATAACAGTATTTCACTGCCGTTTCTTATGCTGGCTATTCTCTGGTCACAACTTGTTATAACAAGTCATCATTCAGTGAAGAGACTCATGGCCGAACTGCTCCCCCTTTCTCCGGTACCGCTCTACACCCAGCTCAAGGAACTGCTGCGCGAGCGGATCCTCGACGGCACTTACGCGCCGCACAGCCGCATGCCTTCGGAAAGCGAACTGGGCAAGGCGTTCGACGTCAGCCGAATCACCGTGCGTCAGGCCTTGGGCGACCTGCAGAAAGAAGGGCTGATCTTCAAGATCCATGGCAAGGGCACCTTCGTCGCCAAGCCCAAGGCGTTTCAGAACGTCAGCACGCTTCAGGGCCTGGGCGAATCGATGACGCAGATGGGTTACGAGGTGATCAACCGCCTGCGCAGCTTGCGCCATGTGCCGGCCAATGCGCTGGTGGCGGCGCGGTTGCAGGTTGAAGAGGGCAGCCTGGTCACCGAGATTCGCCGGGTGCGCCTGATCAACCGTGAACCGGTGTCACTGGAAATCACCTGGTTGCCTAAAGCCGTGGGCGAAAAACTGGAAAAGGCCGACCTGGTCACCCGCGACATCTTCCTGCTGCTGGAAAACGACTGTGGCATCGCCCTCGGCCACGCCGACCTGGCCATCGATGCGGTGCTGGCCGACAGCGACCTGACCCAGGCGCTGGGCGTGGAGGAGGGCTCGCCGATCATGCGCATCGAGCGCCTGACCCATGCCGCCGACGGCACACCGCTGGACTTCGAACACCTGTACTACCGCGGCGATGCGTTCCAGTATCGCCTGCGTATCGACCGCCAGAAGGGGGGCAAGGCATGAGCATCGAGACCCAGGATTACGACATCATCGTCATCGGCGGCGGCACCGCCGGCCCGATGGCGGCGATCAAGGCCAAGGAGCAGGACAAAAGCCTGCGCGTCCTGCTGCTGGACAAGGCCAACGTCAAGCGCAGCGGCGCCATCAGCATGGGCATGGACGGCCTGAACAATGCCATCATCCCCGGCCACGCCACGCCCGAGCAGTACACCAAGGAAATCACCGTGGCCAACGACGGCATCGTCAACCAGGCCGCCGTGTATGCCTACGCCACCCACAGTTTCGAAACCATCGAGCAGCTCGACCGTTGGGGCGTGAAGTTCGAGAAGGACGAGACCGGCGACTATGCGGTAAAGAAGGTCCACCACATGGGCGCTTACGTGCTGCCCATGCCCGAAGGTCACGACATCAAGAAGGTGCTCTACCGCCAGCTCAAGCGTGCCCGGGTCGAGATCAGCAACCGCATGGTCTGCACCCGTGTACTGCTCGATGGTGAAGGCGCCGCCGCCGGCGTGCTTGGCTTCGATTGCCGCAGCGGCGAGTTTCGCGTGGTCCGCGCCAAGGCGGTGATCTTGGCCTGCGGTGCCGCCGGGCGCCTGGGCCTGCCGTCGTCGGGCTATTTGATGGGTACCTACGAGAACCCCACCAACGCCGGCGACGGTTATGCCATGGCTTACCATGCAGGTGCCGAGCTGGCCAACCTCGAGTGCTTCCAGATCAACCCGCTGATCAAGGACTACAACGGCCCGGCCTGTGCCTACGTGACCGGCCCGCTGGGCGGGTATACCGCCAACAGCAAGGGCGAGCGCTTCATCGAATGCGACTACTGGAGCGGGCAGATGATGTGGGAGTTCCACCAGGAACTCGAGGGCGGCAATGGCCCGGTGTTTCTCAAACTCGACCACCTGGCCGAGGAGACCATCCAGAACATCGAAGAGATCCTGCACAGCAACGAACGCCCTAGCCGTGGCCAGTTCCATGCCGGGCGCGGCACCGACTACCGTCAGCACATGGTCGAGATGCACATCTCCGAAATCGGTTTCTGCTCGGGGCACTCGGCGTCGGGGGTGTGGGTCAACGAGAAGGCCGAGACCAGCGTCAAAGGCCTGTATGCCGCGGGCGACATGGCCGCGGTGCCGCACAATTACATGCTGGGTGCCTTCGCCTACGGCTGGTTCGCCGGTGTGAACGCTGCGCAGTATGTGGCCGGGCGCGAGCTGGCCGAAGTCGATGTCGCCCAGGTCGAGCGCGAGCGTGAGCGCGTGTTCGCGCCGTTGCACCGCGAGCACGGCCTTGCGCCGGCGCAGGTCGAGTACAAGCTGCGGCGCATGGTCAACGACTACCTGCAGCCACCCAAGGTGACCAAGAAAATGCAGATCGGCCTGACGCGCTTTGCCGAGATCGAGCGTGATCTTGATCAGATGAAAGCCAACAACCCCCATGAGTTGATGCGCGCGATGGAGGTGGCGGTGATCCGTGACTGCGCCGAAATGGCTGCGCGTGCTTCGCTGTTCCGCGAAGAAAGCCGTTGGGGCCTGTACCACCACCGGGTCGACTTCCCCGAACGCAACGATGGCGAGTGGTTCTGCCATTGCCACCTGAAGAAGGGCGAGGACGGCGAGATGACCAGCTTCAAGAAAGCCGTCGAACCCTACCTGATTGCCCTGGATGCCGAGGAGCAGACCGCTTACGACCGGCTACGGGTCAAGGCGGATGCCGCCTGATCATAAACCGAGGGCCAAAGGCCCCAAGGAAACCGTGACATGGCCTACCAGCCGCAAGAGATCTTCTTCCGCAGCAGCGCCCCGGTAACCATCGACGAAGACAAGTGCATCGCCGAAAAGGGCTGCACCGTGTGTGTCGAGGTCTGCCCCATGGACTTGCTGGCCATCAACCCGGCCACGCAGAAGGCCTACATGGCCTTCGACGAGTGCTGGTACTGCATGCCCTGCGAAAAGGATTGCCCCACCGGTGCGGTGAAAGTCGACATCCCGTACCTGCTGCGCTGAACCACCTGCCATCCGGCGAACCACCGGACGCCCTCCTGCAATGCCCCTCGTTTCCCACCACCCAAGCCTGGTGGCGGAGACGACTCCAATAGCTAAAACGATTCGAGGGGAAATACCCATGCGCCTTGTAGCAACCGTGGCCGGCCTCGCGCTGGCGCTCGCTGGCCTGAATGCCAGCGCCGAAACCATCCGGGTCGCCATCGGCACCCAGGACACCACCATCAACTGCGCCACCGGCGGCCTGCTGATTCGCGAACTGGGCCTGTTGGAAAAGTACCTGCCGCATGACGGCAAGTACAAAGACGCGCACTACCAGATCGAGTGGAAGAACTTCACCAGCGGCGCGCCGCTGACCAACGAGATGGTCGCCGGCAAGCTCGACTTCGGCGCCATGGCCGACTTCCCCGGTTCGTTCAACGGCGTCGCCCACCTGGACGCTGGCAAGCGCAGCCTGTTCATCAGTGTGCTGTCCGGCAGCGTGCAGGGCAGCGGCAACGGCATCGTGGTACCGGCGGCCTCTGCCGTGCAGTCGCTGAGCGAACTCAAGGGCAAGACCATTTCCGTGCCGTTCGCCTCCACCGCACACGGCATGCTGTTGCGCGCCGTGGCCGCACAAGGCTGGGACCCGCAGAAAGACGTGCGGATCATCGCCCAGGCCCCTGAAATTGCCGGCTCCGCCTTGCGCAGTAACCGCATCGAAGCGCACGCCGACTTCGTGCCGTTCGCCGAGTTGTTCCCCAACCGTGGGTTCGCCCGCAAGATCTACGATGGCGCCCAGGCCAACGCACCGACCTTCCACGGCGCCCTGGTCGATGCCGACTACGCGAAGCAATACCCCGAAGTGGTCACCGCCTACCTGCGTGCCAGCCTTGAAGCTGACCGCCTGATTGCCGCCGAGCCCGAGAAGTACAGCGAGCTGATCGAGAAGGTCACCGGCATCGAAGCCGAGGTCAACTACCTGTTCCACGGCCCGCTGGGCCTGCAGACCCGCGACCTGACCTGGAAGCCCGAGTACCGCAAGGCCGTCGCCACGTCCATCGATACCCTAAAGCTGCTGAAGAAGACCGACCGTGGCCTCGACACCCAGCAGTTCATCGATGACCAATACATCCGCGCCGCCTTCAAGCAGGCCGGCGAGGACTACGACAAGGCGCTGAACAACTACAAACCGCTGCCGCTCAAGGCGGTTGATGCGCTGACCGGCAAACCGATCACCGATTTCGGCCGCCTGGCGCAGATCTGGGTGCGCGGTGAGGACAAGGTGCGCCACTACGCCTCCCCAGAAGCTGCCCTCGGTGCCTTGGCGCAACTGGAGCAAGAGGGCAAGGACATCCGCGCCATCTACGCCCAGGCAGCTGACAGCGGCATCAAACTGCTGGCCAACCAGGCCTGGTTCGTGCGCAACGGCAAGGGCGAACTGGCCGCGTTCCTGCTCAAGGACCAGGCCGAACAGTACGCCAAGGCCCATGGCGGTGAAGCGCTGGACTTCGTCAGCGCCAACCAGAAGCTGGTGGCCCAGCGCTGATCGGGAGAAACCGTGATGACCCGCGACCTCAAACGCTGGCCCGTGCGCCTGGCGTCCTTGCTGGCCTGCCTGCTCTTCTGGCATGTGGCCGCCAGCGCCAGGCTGGACCTGGGGCTGTTTACCTTCACCTACGTGCCTACGCCCAGGGCGGTGCTGGATGCAGCCTGGCAGTTGCTGACCTCCAGTGCCGTGCTGGCGCACCTGGGCAGCAGCCTGTCGCGGGTGTTTGCCGGTTATGCCGTGGCGGCGCTGCTGGGCGTGAGCCTGGGGCTGCTGATCGGCCGCTCGAAATGGGCCGAAGACACGCTGCTGCCGCCGCTGGAAGTGCTGCGGCCGATCCCCGCAGTGGCCTGGATACCGTTGGCGATCCTGATGTTCCCGTCGTCGGAGTTGTCGATGGTGTTCATCACCTTCACCGGCGCGCTGTTCCCGATCTTGCTCAACACCGTGCATGGCGCGGAAGCGGTCGACCCGCGCCTGGTGGCCTCGGCGCGCAGCCTGGGTGCCGGGCGCTGGGCGATCCTCGGTGAAGTGGTACTACCGGGCGCGTTGCCGAGCATCGTCACCGGCCTTGCCATCGGCATGGGTACCTCGTGGTTCTGCCTGGTCACCGCCGAGATGATCGCCGGGCAGTTTGGCATCGGCTATTACACCTGGGAGTCGTACACCTTGCAGAACTACCCGGACATCATTGTCGGCATGCTGCTGATCGGCGTGCTGGGCATGGGCAGCAGCGCCCTGGTCAAGCGCCTCGGCGCGCTGGCTACGCCTTGGTACCGCACGCAGAGGGCTGGCTGATGAGCAGTTATCAACCGGCGCCGGAACCTGGGCGCATCGAAGGGCGTGGCTTGTCGATACGCCTGGGGGAGGGCGCCGAAGCCTTTGAAGCAGTACAGCGCCTGGACTTTACCGTCGCCCCGGGTGAGTTCGTCTGTATCCTCGGGCCGTCCGGTTGCGGCAAGTCCACCTTGCTCGGTGCGTTGGCCGGGCACCTGATCCCCTGCGCGGGCCAGCTGACGGTGGACGACCAGACGATCGACGGGCCGTCGCCGCAGCGTGGCATGGTGTTCCAGCATCACACCCTGCTGCCTTGGCGCAGCGTGCTCGACAACGTCGCCTTCGGCCTGAAGATGCAAGGCGTGGGCAAGGCTGAACGGCAGCGCCAGGCGCGTGAAATGCTGCAACTGGTGGGCCTGGCCGACGTTGCCGGGCGCTGGCCGATCCAGCTTTCCGGCGGTATGCAACAACGTGCCGAAATTGCCCGAGTGCTGATCAACCGCCCGCGCCTGTTGCTCATGGACGAACCCTTCGGCGCCCTCGATGCGCAGACCCGCGCGCGGATGCAGGAATTGCTGCTGGATATCTGGGCACGCATCCACACCACCGTGGTGTTCGTCACCCACGACATCGATGAAGCCTTGTTCCTGGCCGACCGCATCCTGGTGATGAGCCCGCGCCCCGGGCGCTTCATCGAAGACCTGCACCTGGACTTCCCACGCCCGCGCCGCGCCAGCTTGCTGACCAGCCCAGCATTCATCCACTTCAAGCGTCACTGCCTGGCCCTGCTACGCCACGAAGAGGGCCGCGAACTGCCGCGCCTGACCCCGCTGGGCCTGCCGGACGCTGACCACCCACCGCTACGGATCGCGCTATGACTGAACGATACACCGACAACCCCGACATCCAAGCCCTGCTGCCTCGCCTTGAGGCCGCCGACGCAGGCGTGCGGCGCATTGCCCTCATCGCGCTGGCCGACCTGGAAGACCCGGAAGGCTTGCCGTGGCTCACCGATGCATTGCTGGTGGATACGGCCGACGACGTGCGCACTGAAGCCGCACGGCTGCTTGAAGCCTGGGAGGAACCCGAGGTGGTGCAGGCCCTGTGCGCTGCGCTGGCCGATGCCGCCGAGGCGGTTCGCCAGGCCGCCGCGCAGAGCCTCAGCGAGCTCAAGAGCCTGGAAGCCGGCCAGCTGATCTTGCCGTGGGCCAAGCACGCCGATGCCTTCGTGCGCGCCAGTGCCCTGCGGGCCTTGCGCGAGCTGCGCCTTGAAGATGCCGCCGCGCCTGCGCTGCTGGCTCTGGCGGATGAGGATGCGGCCGTGCGGCGTGAGGCGGTGGGTATTCTTGGCTGGCTCAAGCACCAGCCTGCGTTGCCGGCGCTGGCCAGACTGGCTGAGGTCGAGCCGGACACTGAAGTTCGCCGCGCGGCGATTGGCGCCCTGGGGCTGGCGCGTGACGGTGCGGTGCTGCCGGCGTTGGTGGCGGCGTTGGGCGATGAGGCCTGGCAAGTGCGCGAAGAGGCCGCGACCACCCTGGGCAAAGTGGGCCAGGACCAAGCCGGCCCGGCGCTGGTGGCGGCGCTTGCCGATGGCTTCTGGCAGGTCCGTTTGCGTGCGGCGCGTTCACTGGGCCGCCTGCGTTACGCCGCTGCCCTGGACGCGCTTGGCGAGTTGCTCGGGCATGGCATTGCCAACCTGCGTAAGGAGGCGGCCCTGGCCTTGGGTGAGCTGGGCCAGGCACGCGCCTTGCCGGTGCTGCAGGCTGCCGAAGCCGATAGCGACCCTGAAGTGCGCAAGGCGGTGCGCATTGCCTTGGCGCAATTGCGCGGTGCGGCCTGATGAATGCGCCGGGGGCGATCCGCAACCTGCGCGGGCCTGGGCAGTTGCTGCTGCAGTGGGAAGATGGCGAGCACAGCATCAGCCATGTTCGTTTGCGCGGTGCCTGCCCTTGCTCGCAGTGCCGCGCAGCGAGGCTGTTGGGGAGCATCAGTGTGGTGCGTGACGATGTGCGGGTGGAACGAATCGAAGCGCAAGGTTATGGCGTGCAATTGGTGTTCAGCGATGGGCATGAGCGGGGGATCTACCCCTGGGCGTACCTGCGCGAGCTTGGTTGACTCTGCTGGCCCTATCGCCGGCTTGCCGGCGATAGGGCCAGCAGCCCTCACAGAGCAATCAGCTCCGGCCGCAGACCTTCCACCCGCCGCGTCGGCGGCGGCAGGTAACCACCGTCACCGGTGATCTGGTGCAGCACCTTCTCGCGCAATCCGTGCAGCGCCACACCCGTGCGCAACCTTGGGTGCGGCAGGTCGATCTCGACCACCGACTTGATCCGCCCCGGGCGTGGCTCCAGCACCACCACCCGGTCAGCCAGGTAGGTCGCTTCCTCGGCATCGTGGGTCACCAGCAAGGTGGTGATGCCGGCGCGTTCGCGAATCGCCAGCAGTTCATCCTGCAGTTGCTGGCGGGTCAACGCATCGAGTGCGCCGAATGGCTCGTCCAGCAGCAGAATACGCGGGCTGGCCACCAACCCACGGGCGATCGCCACACGCTGCGCCATGCCGCCGGAAAGCTGATGAGGGTAAGCCGATTCGAACCCCACCAGGCCCACCAGCAGCACGAACTCATGCACGCGGCGGGCACGTTCGCCCTGGCTCAGCGGCTCGTTGACCAGGCCCAGCGCGATATTCTGCTCCACTGTCAGCCACGGGAACAGGCGGTGCTCCTGGAACACGATGCCGCGCTCGCCACCGATACCGCTCACGGGCTGACCGTCGACAAGGATGCTACCGCTGTATTCGGTATCCAGCCCGACCAGCAGGCGCAGCAGCGTTGACTTGCCGCAGCCGGAGGCGCCGACGATGGCGATGAATTCGCCTTCGTTGATTGCCAGGTTGAAGTGGCGGATGGCTTCGAAAGGTTGGCCATCGACGCTGAATACCTTGCTGACGCCCTCAAAGCTCACCAGCGCGGGCGTGGTGTCGGCTTGGTTGGCCGCAAGCAGGTGCGAAGTGTTGAAAGCGTTCATGCGGTTCTCCAGCGCGTGGCGCGCGATTCGAGGCGTTGTCCGAGGGTGCCGAGCAGGGCGCCGACCAGGCCGATCAGGAGCATGGCGGCCATGACCTGGTCCATGCGAAACAGTTGCTGTGCGCCAATCATCAGGCTGGCGATGCCGCCATCCGATGGCATGAAGTATTCCGCACCGATGGTGCCCAGCCAGGCATAGATCAGCGACAGGCGCAGGCCGGCAAAAATCGCCGGGGCCGCACCAGGCAGCACCAGCAGGCGCAGGCGTTGCCACAGGTTCAAGCGCAGCGTGCGGGCGGCTTCGCCCAGTTGCGGCGAAAGGCTGGCGATACCGCGCTGGGTGGCGATCAGCAGCGGGAAGAAGGCGGCCAGGGCGACAAACACGTGCTTGGCGCCTTCGCCCAAGCCAAACCAGGCGGTGAGCAAAGGTACCCAGGCGAACAGCGCCACCTGGCGCAATGCCGACAGGCTCGGCCCGAACACCCGCTCGGCAGGCTGGGACAGGCCCAGTAGCAGGCCCGTCAGCAAGCCTGCGCCGCCGCCCAGCACCAGGCCGGTCAGGGTGCGTTGCAGGCTCAGCAACAGGGCTTCGGGCAGCGAGCCATCGGCCAGGCCGGCGAGCAGCGTGTGCACGACCCCCAGCGGCGAGGTGAGGATGTTCTGGTCGACCCAGCCCAGGCTGCTGCTGGCCTGCCACAGCGCCAGCAGGGCCGCTGGCAGCAACAGGCTTTGCCAGCCCTTGGGCACCGGCCCGCGCTGTTGTTCGCCGGTGGCCGGTTGCGGCCAGTACAGCAGGCGCGTTTCCAGGGCTGAAAAGCCGCGCTCCAGCAGTGCGCCAACCAAGCCGATTACCAGGATGCACAGCAACACCAGGTCGAGCATGAACAGCTGCCGCCCCCACACCATCAGGTAACCGATCCCTTCGCTGGAAGCCAACAGTTCCACCGCCAGCAGCGAGGTCCAGCCGGTGGCCAGGGCCAGGCGCACGCCGGTCAGGAAGGCGGGCAGGGCTGCCGGCAACAACAGGCGCAGGAACAGCAGGTGGCGCGGCAGGCGCAATGCGGCGGCGGCTTCGCGCAGCTTGGGCTGGGCATCACGTACACCGACCAAGGTGTGCAGGGTGACCGGTACCACCACTGCCTTCACCAGCACCACCAGCTTGAGCAGCTCACCAATGCCGAAAAACAGCATGAACAATGGAATCCACGCCAGGGTGGGGATTTGCGCCAGCGCCACGAAGGTCGGCAGCACCAGCGTCTGCGCATTACGCGAGGTACCCAGCCAGGTACCCAGCAGCAAGCCGCTGGCAACCCCCACCAGCAACCCCCACCACAGGCGCTGCAAACTTATCCACAAGTGCCCCCAGAGTTCGCCGGAGCCGAATTCCACCGCGCTCTGCCAGACCAGCGAAGGCGCCGGCAGAATCTGCTCGCTCATCCAGTGCTGTCGGCTAGCCACAACCCACAACAGCACAATCAGCGTCGGCAGCAACCACGGCAGGAGGAGTGAACGGCCTTGTGCCGCGAACGGGCCGCGCAGCGGCCCTATCAGACGCCACGCTCCCTTGCTCAGAATTCCATTCATCGGCCATCTCTCGAAGCGTTTCAAAGTTATGCACTTATGGAATAAAAAATTCTCATACGTGGCTTTCAAGAGATAAGAGCATGCACACGATGCATACGGAAGCCTAACCCCGTTGCGTTTTCCTCATATTTTCCATGCGTTTCCCGCAAGTTGGCCGGCGGGCCGCGTACTCAGTGGTTTATGTCTTCTGGTTACTAAAAAATGAAGTTTTGATCTTTGTAGGTTCTAACCAGACCTGACTAGCTTCTGGCCAAAGCGCCGGCCATCGTCGGTGGCAGCCTGCCAAGGAGCCTTGCCATGAAAACCCCACTACGCCACCTGATTACCGCCCTCGGGTTGTTCAGTTTCTTTGCCCTCAGCGCCCAGGCGGCGGAATCGGCCAAGCCCGAAAGCATCCGTATTGCCGTGCCCGACCTGAGCGCTGGCAGCAAGCACAGTGCCGGCGGCGTGGTCGATGTGCTGCGCGATCAGCAATTGCTGGAGAAAGAATTCGCCAAGGATGGCATCCGCATCGACTGGCACTTCTTCAAGGGCGCAGGGCCGGTGGTCAACGAAGCCCTGGCCAACGGGCAGGCCGATTTCGCCTACCTCGGCGACCTGGCGGCCATCGTCGGCAAGGCCAATGGCCTCGACACCCGTGTGCTGTCTGCCGGGGTGCGTGGCGTGAAAAGCTACTTGGGCGTGGTGCCGGGCTCTGGCATCAAGACCCTGCACGACCTCAAGGGCAAGCGCGTGGCGGTGTTCCGCGGCACTGCCAACCAGCTGTCGTTTGCCAGCGCCCTGGCCAGCCAGGGGCTGTCCGAGCGCGACCTGAAAGTGATCAACCTGGACTTCAACGCGGCCAACGCCGCACTGGCCGCCAAGCAGATCGACGCCACCTGGGGCCTGTCCAACCTGCTGTCACTGCGTGAGCGAGGGCTGGTCGAGTTGCCGGTCAACTCGCGCGACCTGGAAGGCGCTGGCAGCACCCAGGCGGTGTTGCTGGGCACCGGCGAGTTCATCCGCAAGTACCCCGAACTGGTCCAGCGCGTGGTCAATGCCCAGCAGCAGGCCACCGACTGGCTGCGCGACGAACACAACCGCGATGCTTTCGTCGACCTGGTGGCGAACAACGCCAACTGGCCGCGCAGCATCCTTAGCGACGACCTGGCCAAGGAAGACCTTGCCCATTACTTCGACCCACGCCTGGACGCCGACTTCGTGGCCCAGTTGCAGCAAGGTGTCGACCTGGCCGCACGGGAGCGCCTGATCCGCCGCGGCTTCCAGGTTGCCGACTGGATCGAGCCGCGCTTCCTCGATGCCGCGCTGCAGCAGGAACACGCGGTACAAGCCGCTCGCTGAACCCCACCCCCGACAATGACCGCAAGGACCACGACCATGAGCAACGCCGCACTGGCCACCGCGCCGCAAGCCCTTGAACTCGATATCCACCCTGTCGCCGGCCGCATCGGTGCGGAAATTCGCGGGGTTAAACTGTCCGCCGACCTCGATGGCGCCACGGTCGAAGCGATCCAGGCTGCCCTGGTGCAGCACAAGGTGATCTTCTTCCGTGGCCAGGCCCACCTGGACGACCAAAGCCAGGAAGGCTTCGCCAAGCTGCTGGGTGAGCCGGTCGCGCACCCCACCGTGCCGGTGGTCGACGGCACCAGCTACCTGCTGCAGCTCGACGGCGCCGAAGGCCAGCGGGCCAACTCCTGGCACACCGACGTGACCTTCGTCGATGCCTACCCCAAGGCTTCGATCCTGCGCAGTGTGGTCGCCCCGACCTCGGGTGGCGATACCGTTTGGGCCAATACTGCCGCGGCTTACCAGGAACTGCCCGAGCCCTTGCGCGAGCTGGCCGACAAACTGTGGGCGGTGCACAGCAACGAATACGACTACGCGAGCCTCAAGCCGGATGTCGACCCGGCCAAGCTCGAGCGTTACCGCAAGGTGTTCACTTCGACGGTGTACGAGACCGAGCACCCTGTGGTGCGGGTACACCCGATCAGCGGCGAGCGGGCGTTGCAGCTGGGGCATTTCGTCAAACGCATCAAAGGCTATTCGCTGTCCGACTCGCAGCACCTCTTCGCGGTGCTGCAAGGGCATGTGACACGCCTGGAAAACACCGTACGCTGGCGCTGGGAGGCGGGCGATGTGGCGATCTGGGATAACCGGGCGACGCAGCATTATGCGGTGGATGATTACGGCACCCAGCCGCGCATCGTGCGCCGGGTGACACTGGCTGGCGAGGTGCCGGTTGGCGTGGATGGCCAACTGAGCCGGACAACCCGTAAAGGCTGAGGCTAAGGGAGAACCCTGTGGGGTCGGGCTTGCCCGCTCCCACAGGGTGTGTGATCAGCTTCCAGAGCCTTGCTTGCCCCTCAGGTATCGGCATCACAGGCAACCAACTGCCTGACCATCCCCTGCGCCAACGGCGACAACCCATACCCCACGCGGCTCACCACCCCATAGCGGGTATAGAACGACTCCTCCTGCTCCGGTGCCAGGTCTGCCAATTGCAGCGCCACGAGGCCTGATTGATACGGCCGCAGATTGGCGCTGCAGGCAATGCCGATGGTGTCCGAGTGCATCACCACGTTGAGCAGCGCATAGCCGTGCTCGCATTCCACCGTCGGCAGAAAGTCCTGCCTGCCGCTGAGGTCGCTGAGGATCTTGCGGATGTTCGGTGGGCGGAAAGTGGTCGCCAGCGGGTAATCGAACACATCCCGTGCATTCACCTGCGCGCGTTCAGTCAGCGGATGCCCGGCTCGGCAGCAAAAATGCCAACGCTGCGGTGCCAGCTTGTGCACGTGGTAATCCGGATCGGACTCGAACTGGCGGGTGTCGGCAACGAAGAACTCGATCTCCTCGGCAACCAGCTTGCGGTTCAAGGCTTGCCAGTTATCCACCTGAAAACACGTGCGCGCCGCCGGGTACTCGGCAACGAAGCGCGCCACGGCCCGCGGCACCAGACCGCCTGCGGGTGCAGGGCCGGAACCGAAGCGCACGACGCCCGTGGTCGCGCCGTTGAACTGGTGGATTTCGTTGACCAGGTTATGCGCGCCATGCACCAGCCGCCGTGAATGCTCCAGCACCATCAGGCCCTGGCGGGTAGGTGCGAGCTCCTTGCTGGCGCGATCGACCAGGCGGCAACCGATGTTGTGCTCCAGCGTCTGGATGCTACGGCTGAAGGCCGATTGCGACAGGTTCACCGCAGCCGCCGCAGCGACAAAACTGCGGTGCTCGACAAGGGCGATGAAGTGGCGGAGCTGGCGGAGGTCGATATGCATTTTCTACATGAAAACTTTCGGTCGATTGCAATTGATGAAGAGGGTGAGCCCCCTTATAAAGGGTGTTACTTATTCCACAAAATATGAATTAAACATATTTATATCACTTAAAAGAATATAAGCCCGATTGACCGCGATTCGGTTCCGCTAACGGAAATGCTCGCCAGGGCCAATGCCTCAAGGAGCATTTGCATGTCCCGACTTTCCCGTTGGCCCGCGCGCGCGTCGCGTTTCACCTTGCAACCCTTGGCCGCTGGCGTCCTGCTGGCAGCCGCCAATGGCAGCTTTGCCGAAGAGCCGGTCAGTACCAGCCCTGCTGTGGAGCAGGAGGCCAAGCTCGGCACCGTCACCGTCAATGCCCGCCGCCGGGAAGAAACCGCGCAGAGCGTGCCCACGCCGATCAGCGTGCTGAACAGCGAGACCCTGGAAACCCAGCGCATCTACCGCGTGCAGGACCTGCAACAGCTGGTGCCCAGCACCAACGTGGCCTATGTGCATGCCCGCCAGTCGAGCATCTCGATTCGTGGCCTGGGCAACAACCCGGCCAGCGATGGCCTGGAGGGTAGCGTCGGTATCTACCTCGACAACGTCTACCTCGGCCGCCCCGGCATGGCGGTGTTCGACCTGCTCGATGTCGAGCAACTGGAAGTGCTGCGCGGGCCGCAAGGCACGCTGTTCGGCAAGAACACCACGGCCGGCGTGCTGAACATCACCTCGCGCAAACCGACCTTCCACCGCGAGGGCAGCATCCAGCAGTCCATCGGCGAAGACGGCTACCTGCAGACGCAAGGCAGTTTCTCCGGGCCGATCAGCGAGACCCTGGCCGGGCGCATCAGCGCCTACCGCACCGAGGACGATGGCTATGTGAAGAACATTCACAACGGCGATGACCTCAACGGTGGCAAACGCCAGGGCTTTCGCACCCAGCTGCTGTTCCAGCCCAGCGAAACCTTCAACCTGCGTTGGATCGGCGAGTACAACGAAGAGGACTCCAACAACGGCATCCTCAGCCTGTACAGCACCGGGCCGACCATCAACGGCGTCAACCGCTATGAAAGCCTGGCCGCCCAGGCCGGTGCCACGCTGGTATCGGGCAAGGACCGCAAGGTCAATTTCGACGCCGACCAGCAGGTGACGGTGTTCCAGGGCGGTACTTCGGTAGAAGCCAACTGGACCCTGCCCAACGACTTCACCCTGACGTCCATCACCGCCTACCGCTGGTGGGACTTCACCCCGCGCAACGACGATGGCCTCGACGTGCCGGTGTTCCACAGTGCCGGGGTGTCGGTGCGCGACAAGCAGTACTCGCAGGAAATCCGCTTGGCCTCGCCCACCGGTGGTGCCTTCGACTACGTGCTGGGTGCGTACTACTTCAAGCAGGACCTGGACAATAAATCCTTCACCTATTACGGCCCACAGGCTGACATCTGGAACCTCACCCCGGCCGGCGCGCTGAACAACGTCAACACCCTGGGTGACGGCCACATCGATACCGACAGCTATGCGCTGTTCGCCCAGGGCACCTGGCACGTCACCGACCGCCTCGACTTCACCGCCGGCATCCGCGGCACCTATGAAGAGAAGAGCGCCTGGGTGACCCGTGATGCGCCAAGCGGCGGCGCGGCCGTGACTGGCGCTGCGGCCACGGCGCGCCAGGGCAGGGTGGGCGCCTACGATTCGGGTGACCTCAACCAGTACAGCTTCAGCCCCTCGGGCCTGCTCGGCTTGAGCTACCGCTTCAACGAACAGCTGCTGGGCTATGCCACCCTGACCCATGGCGAGAAGTCCGGCGGCGTCAACCTTACCGTCGGCGCGGCGCCACGGCTGGGCACCGATTCGCTGCTGGTCGGTACCGAGCGGGTCAATAACGCCGAAGTCGGCCTCAAGAGCACCTTGTTCGACGAGCGCCTGCAGCTCAACGCCAACCTGTTCTGGGCCGAGGTGCATGGCTACCAGGCCAACGTGTACGACCAGGTCAACCGCGTGCAGTACCTGGCCAACGCCGGGCGCGTGCGCTCACGGGGCCTGGAATTCGAAGCGACGGCGCTGCCGCTTCGTGGCCTCACCGTCAACTTCAACGGCTCGTGGAACGACGTGCGCTACACCGAGTACGACGACGCACCGTGCCCGCCGGAAGTGAGCCTGGCCAATGCCACCGCCACCTGCGACTTGTCCGGCCACCAGGTGGTCGGCGCCTCCAAGTACATCGCCAACCTCAACGGCCAGTACCAGTGGCAACTGACCGAGCACGTCGAGCCGTACGTCACTGCCAGCTACGCCTTCCGTTCCAAGGCGGTCGGCACCATCGACGATTCCGATTTCGGCCAGATCCCCAGTTATGCGCTGGTCAACCTTTCCGCTGGCGTGCGCCTCGATCAGGGCGATGGCGTTGTTGACCTGTCGCTGTGGGTGAAGAACGCCGGCGACAAGACCTATTTCACCAGCCTGTGGAATTCCGCCAATGGTGGTTATGCCGGTGTACTCGGCACCCCGCGTACCTTCGGTGCCACCGCCCGTTACGACTTCTGAGCACAAGGAGCTTTGCCATGAATGCCAAGACCGAAACCCCCGCACTGCCTGAAGGCGCCTGCCTGACTGCCAGGGTCCCCGAGCGTGATGAAGCGTTGCTCGGCGATGTCGTGGTCAACCCGTACCGCCTGGCGCCGCTGACCGCGATCATCCGCGACGGAGGGCGCACCTTAAGTGCAGCCCATGTGCGCGTACTGGGCCGCGGTGAGCGCGGGGTGGATATTGCCTACGACGTATCCGACCGTTCGCTGTGGACCTACGGTGGCATCCCGGTATTCGGGCTGTACCCGGACTACGTCAACCAGGTGGAAGTCACCTACAAGCTGGACGGCGAGCGCATTCGCGAGCGCTACCAGATCTATGCCCCGGCCGTTCGCCTGCCGGTGGTGGCGAAACAGACTGCAGCGTTGCCGGAGGTGGAGCCGATCAAGGTCGCGGCGGGCTTCGAAAATCGCCTGTACCTGTTCAACCATTTGCAGGGTGACATCCCCGGTGGCCGTGCCTTCAAATGGAATGGCCTGGGCGGTGCGGCGGAGTGGGACCAAGTTGGCAACAACTGGATTGCCGACAGCAACGGCGACGTGCGCTGGTACCTGGATATCGAGCAGATCCACGACTCCAACCGCCGCGACGGCCTGGGCGGCACCATGGGCTTCCAGCAGACCCGCGACGGCAAGCTGATCTGGGGCCAAGGCCAGACCTATTCCAAGTACGACCTGCTGGGCCGGCGTATCTGGCAGCGCAGCCTGCCGGACAAGTTCGCCGACTTCTCCCACGAGATCCGCGAGACGGCCAACGGTACCTACCTGCTGCGTGTCGGCACCAGCGACTATCGCCGCCCGGATGGCAAGCGCGTGCGTTCGATCCGCGACCACATCATCGAGGTCAACGAGGCCGGTGACGTGCTGGACTTCTGGGACTTGAACCAGATCCTCGACCCATATCGCGGCGACCTGCTGGAAACCCTGGGCAAGGCCGCTATCCCGCTGCCGGCTGGCGTACAGAAGCAGGACGATCGGCTGGCCAACGAGTTGGCCGAAGGCAACCTGCCGTTCGGCGACACCCCGGGCGTGGGCACCGGGCGCAACTGGGCGCACGTGAATGCGATCGACTACGACGCCGATGACGACAGCATTATCGTTTCAGCTCGCCATCAAGGCGTTGTGAAGATTGGCCGTGACAAGGCGGTCAAGTGGATTCTCGCCTCGCCGCAGGGGTGGCCGCAGCGGCTGCAGGACAAAGTGCTCACACCCGTTGCCGGCGCGGGCTTTGACTGGTCCTGGACCCAGCACACTGCCTGGCTGACCGGCAAAGGCACGCTGACCGTGTTCGACAATGGCTGGGGGCGTGATTTTGCACCGACCAAGCTCAGCGGCAACTATAGCCGTGCAGTGGAGTACAAGATCGACGAGGCAAAGGGCACGGTCGAGCAGGTGTGGGAATACGGCAAGGCGCGCGGCGATGAGTGGTACAGCCCGGTGACGTCGGTGGTGGCCTACCGCCCGGAAACCGATACCCAGTTCATCTATTCCGCTTCAGTGAATTTCCTCACCCCCGAGAAACTCACTACCACGGTGCTCAATGAAGTGCGCCGTGGTACCCAGGAGGTACTGGTGGAACTGAAGGTGCATAGCCGCCAGCCAGGCAGTGTCGGCTACCGGGCGCTGGTGATCGACCTGGCCAAGGCCTTCTGAGCGTTTCCCTTCGGGAGGGCCGTCGGTCCTCCCTTCACATTTCTTTCAGTTCATTCGTCTAACCTGTACCGGGCCTTTCGCGGGCAAGCCCGCGAAGTGAGCAGCGCGATTTCGGACAGGGTGTTCAACCATTCGTTCTTTTTTTCGAACAGCCTATTGTCCTATACCCCAGCAGCCGCTTAGCATTCGTTTGAGATTTCAAACGCTCGATGCCCTGCCTTGGGCGCTTTTCAACAATCAACAATTCGGGAAGCCGACATGCAGCTCAAAGACGCTCAGTTGTTCCGCCAGCAAGCCTTCATCAACGGTGAGTGGCTGGATGCGGACAACGGTCAGACCATCAATGTGACCAACCCGGCCACAGGTGAAGTCATCGGTACCGTGCCGAAAATGGGCACCGCGGAAACCCGCCGCGCCATCGAAGCTGCCGACAAGGCCCTGCCGGCCTGGCGTGCACTGACCGCCAAAGAGCGCTCGAACAAGCTGCGTCGCTGGTTCGAACTGATGATCGAAAACCAGGACGACCTGGCTCGCCTGATGACCACCGAGCAAGGCAAGCCACTGGCTGAAGCCAAAGGCGAAATCGCCTACGCTGCCTCGTTCATCGAGTGGTTCGCCGAAGAAGCCAAGCGCGTTTATGGTGACACCATTCCGGGCCACCAGCCGGACAAGCGCCTGATCGTCATCAAGCAGCCGATCGGCGTTACTGCGGCCATCACCCCGTGGAACTTCCCGGCCGCGATGATCACCCGTAAAGCCGGCCCGGCCCTGGCCGCTGGCTGCACCATGGTGCTCAAGCCTGCTTCGCAGACCCCGTACTCCGCCCTGGCCCTGGTCGAGCTGGCTACCCGTGCCGGCATCCCGGCGGGCGTGCTGAGCGTGGTTACCGGCAGCGCTGGCGAAGTCGGCGGCGAGCTGACCGGCAACTCCCTGGTACGCAAACTGTCCTTCACCGGTTCGACCGAAATCGGTCGCCAGCTGATGCAGGAATGCGCCAAGGACATCAAGAAGGTTTCCCTGGAGCTGGGTGGTAACGCCCCGTTCATCGTGTTCGACGATGCCGACCTGGACAAGGCGGTCGAAGGCGCGATCATCTCCAAGTACCGCAACAACGGGCAGACCTGCGTCTGCGCCAACCGTATCTACGTGCAGGACGGCGTCTACGACGCGTTCGCCGAGAAGCTGGCCGCTGCAGTTGCCAAGCTGAAAATCGGTAACGGCCTGGAAGATGGCACCACCACTGGCCCGCTGATCGACGGTAAAGCCGTCGCCAAGGTTCAGGAACACATCGAAGACGCCGTCTCCAAAGGCGCCAAGGTGCTGTCCGGTGGCAAGGTGATCGAAGGCAACTTCTTCGAGCCCACCATCCTGGTCGACGTGCCGAAAACCGCCGCTGTCGCCAAGGAAGAGACCTTCGGCCCACTGGCGCCGCTGTTCCGCTTCAAAGACGAAGCCGAAGTCATCGCCATGTCCAACGACACCGAGTTCGGCCTGGCCTCGTACTTCTATGCCCGTGACATGAGCCGCGTATTCCGTGTTGCCGAGGCCCTGGAATACGGCATGGTCGGCATCAACACCGGCCTGATCTCCAACGAAGTCGCGCCGTTCGGCGGCATCAAGGCTTCGGGCTTGGGTCGCGAAGGTTCCAAGTACGGTATCGAGGACTACCTCGAGATCAAATACCTGTGCATCAGCGTCTGATCGCACGGTAACGGTTTTACCTCTGCCAGCGGGGCGCGAGAGCGACGTCTCGCTGGCCTTTTTGACATCGCAGTACCTGGTGGCCAGGGCGTTCACGGCAGTCGATCAACGAATACTGTTCGCGAATGCACCCAGCCACCCCCGAATAAAAGCGCCGCTGATCGGCGCAAATGAGGGCATTATGAGCAAGACCAACGAATCCTTGATGCAACGTCGTATCGCCGCCGTCCCACGTGGCGTTGGCCAGATCCACCCGATCTTCGTTGAAAGCGCGAAGAACTCGACCGTGATCGACGTTGAAGGCCGCGAACTGATCGACTTCGCTGGCGGCATCGCAGTACTGAACACCGGCCACCTGCACCCGAAAGTGGTTGCAGCCGTGCAAGAGCAGCTGACCAAAGTCAGCCACACCTGCTTCCAGGTGCTGGCCTACGAGCCCTACGTAGAGCTGTGCGAAAAAATCAACAAGCTGGTCCCAGGCGACTTCGACAAGAAAACCCTGCTGGTCACCTCCGGCTCCGAAGCCGTTGAAAACGCCATCAAGATCGCCCGTGCCGCCACTGGCCGCGCTGGCGTGATCGCCTTCACCGGCGGCTACCACGGCCGTACCATGATGACCCTGGGCCTGACCGGCAAGGTCGTGCCGTACTCCGCTGGCATGGGCCTGATGCCAGGCGGCATCTTCCGCGCCCTGTTCCCGAGCGAACTGCACGGTGTCAGCGTTGACGACGCCATCGCGTCGATCGAGCGCATCTTCAAGAACGACGCCGAGCCGCGTGACATCGCCGCGATCATCCTCGAGCCAGTACAAGGCGAAGGCGGCTTCCTGCCAGCACCGAAAGAGCTGATGAAGCGCCTGCGCGAGCTGTGCGACAAGCATGGCATCCTGCTGATCGCCGACGAAGTGCAGACCGGCGCTGGCCGTACCGGCACCTTCTTCGCCATGGAGCAGATGGGCGTCGCGCCTGACCTGACCACCTTCGCCAAATCCATCGCTGGTGGCTTCCCACTGGCCGGTGTATGCGGCAAGGCCGAGTACATGGACGCCATCGCCCCTGGCGGCCTGGGCGGCACCTACGCCGGTTCGCCGATCGCCTGCGCCGCGGCCCTGGCCGTCATCCAGGTGTTCGAGGAAGAGAAACTGCTGGACCGCAGCAAGGCTGTCGGTGAGCGCCTGACCGCTGGCCTGCGCCAGATCCAGGAAAAGCACTCGATCATCGGCGACGTGCGCGGCATGGGCTCGATGATCGCTGTGGAAGTCTTCGAAAAAGGCACCCACACCCCGAACGCTGCCGCCGTTGCCCAGGTAGTGGCGAAGGCGCGCGACAAGGGTCTGATCCTGCTGTCCTGCGGCACCTACGGCAACGTCCTGCGTATCCTGGTACCGCTGACTGCCGAAGACGCGCTGCTGGACAAAGGCCTGGCCATCATCGAAGAGTGCTTCGCTGAACTCGCTTGATGTGACGCGCTTCATAAAAAAACCCGCCTAGGCGGGTTTTTTTTGTGCCCAACAAAGGCCTGTGGCGCTATGGTTGTGGCAGGACTTACCTTGGAAGCTGCAACGGATTTGCGTGTCAGGAATATTCAGGAGTTGGCCATGAACGCTGCAGACCCCGCCCCACCGTGCGTACTGATTGCCGAAGGCGACCCTTGGGTACGCGACATGCTGCGTGAAATGCTGCTCAGCGTGCGCTGCGATGCGCGGTTGCAGGTGTGCGCCGATGGCTCGCAGGCGCTCTCGGCATTGGCCAGCAAGCCTGACCTGATCATCGCTGCCCGCGAGCTGTCCGGCGTCGATGGCCTCGACCTGTTGCGCAAGGTGCGGGCCAAAGGCCCGGGCATTCCGTTCATCCTCATCAGTACCCACAGTGACAGCGCCAGTGTGCGCGAGGCACTGCCGTTGCGCCCCACGGCTTACCTGAGCAAGCCGCTGAACATGGACAAGCTGCGCAAGAGCCTGGAAGAGCTGCTGCTGGCCGTCGGTGAGCAGATAGCCTGCCCTGTGCCGCCGCTGAAGCCAGGTGCCAGCCTGCCGGCCTTTCTCGAGCAGCGTCGGGCCACCGCCGACGGTGGCCCACTGTTCGCCGATGTGCAGCTGGCGATCAAGCGCGCCCTCAACCCACAAGGGTTGAACCTCAAGGTGCTCGAAGAGGAAGTGCGCAACGACCCGCAAGTCACCGCCGTGCTGATTGCGGCTGCCAACAGCGCGTCCTTGCACCGCGAGGCCCCGGTGCAGACGCTGCTGCAGGCGCTGAACAAGCTCGGCAGCACCCAGAGCATGAACCTGATGCTCGGCTTGACCCTCAAGCGCAGCGCGCGCCTGAGCGACCCGCTGCTGGCACAGCCAGCGGCGCATTTCTGGAACCTGTCGCTGCACTCGGCCGAGTACGCCCGCAACCTGGCGCGCATGCTCGAACTGGATGCCGAGCGTTGTTACTGCGCGGGGTTGCTGCACTGCCTGGGAGACCTGGCGGTGTTGCGCAGCCTGCAGGAGTGGCGGCTGGCCGGCGGGGAGCTGGACGAAAGCCTGGTGCAATCGTCGCTCCAGGAGTTCGGTGCGGCATTCGGCTCGGCGTTGCGTACCCGCTGGCGCTTGCCATTGAACCTGCGCGAGCTCATCGCGGCCATCTACCAGCTGGGGGGCGGGGTGTACTCGCGGGAGATCCTGGCCATGAACCTGGCGGGGCAGCTGGCGCGCTTACCTGCGGATCAGGGGTTGGAGAAGGTCGCCAATAGCAAGACTGCGCGCTTGTTGAAGGTAGGGCTGCCGGAGTTGAGCCGGCTGCGCAAGGTGGAGAACCCCGAGGTCAAGCCGAAGGAGGAGGCAAAAGCTGCAGTCGTCGAGATCAAGGATGAAGAGCCGCCGGCGCCTGAAGAAGAGCTCCCGACTTGAGCTTTTGGGCTGCCTAGCAGCCCATGTTCAGCCGCGGACTATCTGATTCTTCCCCTGCCGCTTGGCCCGGTACATGGCCGCATCAGCCCGCGCGAACAAGCTGTCCAGCGATTCATCTTCGTCAGTCAGGCCCGTCAGCCCCTGGCTTACCGTCACGCCATACACCTGCGCCCCATGGCTGAAGCTCAGCCGCTGGATCTCACGTTGTAGGCGTTCGGCAATCTGCTCGGCAACCTGCGCGTTACAGCCTGGGAACACGGCCGCGAATTCCTCGCCGCCAATGCGACCGAACAAATCACCGCGCCGTAGCACGGCCTTGCCGCTGTCGGCGATGCGTTGCAGCACCTGGTCGCCTTCCTGGTGGCCATAGCTGTCGTTGATCAGCTTGAAGTCATCGATGTCCAGCAGCAGGAAGGCCAGCGGGGTGCCGTCTTCGCGGGCGCTGTCGAAGGCCTGTTGGGCGCATTCGAAGAAGTGCCGGCGGTTGCTGCTTTGGGTCAGCACGTCGGTGGTGGCCAAACGCTGAAGCTCGCCTTCAAGCTGCTTCTTCTCAGTGATGTCCTCGGCAATGCCGACGATGATCACCCGATCGCCTTCGCGCTGCTGGTTGATGTAGCACTTGTCACTCAGCCAGCGGACCTCGCCGCTGGCATTGATGATGCGGTACTCACGGTCTTCGACCGCGCCTTTGATCAGCACCTGCGCCAGGCTGTGTTCGGCGTACTCCAGGTCGTCCGGGTAGATGCTGTCGCGCCATTCGTTGAAGTCGGCCAGCACCAGGCTGGCCGGGCGGCCGAAGATGCGCTCGTAGGCGGGGCTGACATAAAGAACCTGGCGGGTTTCCCAGTCGAACGCCCAAAGCACCGCATTGACGCTGTCGAGCAACGAGCTGTAGAGCTGTTCACGCTCGCTCAGGCGCGCCACTTCGCCTTGGGCATGCAGCAAGGCCAGCAAGGTCTGGGCGGCTTCGGGAGGTGAGTTGCCGGGCAGCGATGAATAGGTGTTCTTGGCCATGTGCACGGAGCGGATCTCGACAAGTGAGCGTGCGGCCACAGACCGGCCCGCCACGCATGCGATGTGCCCGCTTAGAGTCGATTTTCAGGAGGGAAGTTCCAGCAGGCACGCCCCATTGCAGGGCGTGCCGATCAACGGTGGTCAGGCGCTGGTGGGGCGCAGGGAGTAGGTTTTCAGCTGTGCGGCGAAGTCGTGAAGGGCATGAATACCGCTGGCCTCGGCTTCGTGCACCCACTCTTTCATGGCGGCGAGCATGTCGTGACCATTGGCGCTGGTACGGGCCCAGATCTGCTGCAATGCAAGGCGTTTCTCGTAGATGGTCTTCAGCGCCTGGCTGTGGGCGAGCATCGACTCGATGCGGACCTGGTGGCGGTCTTCGAGCAGGCTGGTTTCCCGCGACAGCAGGCGCTTGGCGCGGCGGAAGCGGTAGCGTACCGAGGCATCGACCTTGTCCAGCTCTTGCTTGACCAATGGGCCGATCACCAGCTTGCGGTACTGGGCCATGATCTGGAAACGGTTGTTGAGGATGGCCATGGCGGTGTCCATGTCCAGGTTGGCCTTGCCTTCGACGCGGTGGGCGATGGGCGCCACGCGTTGCACCTTGGCCAGGCGCAGCAGGCACAACAGGCGTATCCAGGCCCAGCCCATGTCGAACTCCCAGCGCTTGACCGACAGCTTGGCCGAGTTGGGGTAGGTGTGGTGGTTGTTGTGCAGCTCTTCGCCACCGATGACGATGCCCCATGGCACCAGGTTGGTGGCGGCGTCGCGGCATTCGAAGTTGCGGTAGCCCACCGCATGGCCCAGGCCGTTGACCACACCGGCGGCCCAGAACGGAATCCACATCATCTGCACCGCCCAGACGGTGATGCCGAGGGTGCCGAACAGCAGCAGGTCGAGCACCGCCATCAGCACGATACCGCCCAGCTTGTAGCGCGAATAGAGGTTGCGCTCGATCCAGTCATCGGGGCAGTTCTTGCCGTAGATACGCAAGGTCTCGGGGTTGCGCGCCTCTTCACGGTAAAGCTCGGCACCTTTACGCAGCACGGTGCTCAAGCCCTTGTGTACCGGGCTGTGCGGGTCGTCCGGGGTTTCGCACTTGGCGTGGTGCTTGCGGTGTACGGCCGTCCACTCGCGGGTGTTCTGCGCCGTGGTCAGCCACAGCCAGAAGCGGAAAAAATGCTTGAGCGCGCCGTTGAGCTCCAGCGCACGGTGGGCGGAGTAGCGGTGCAGGTAGATGGTGACGCTGACGATGGTCACGTGAGTCATCAGCAGGGTGACGCCAACCAGTTGCCAGGCCGACAAGTCGAGCAGACCGTTGTACCACATAGGTGTTGGAACCCTCGAAGATTCAGGGGAAGGGCATGATTATCCCTTGGTGGGGAAATAAAACCAGTCACCCTTTCAGTTAGGCAGTCACGGCATGTTTCAGCATTTATAATCCCCCTTTCTTTTTAATGGACTATCCCCACCGACATGTCTGTTTCCGTTCGCGACGCCTTGCGCATGGCCGCGCTGTACGTGGTGCTCTCGATCCTCTGGCTGGTGCTGTCGGAGGGGGTGTTGCGCAGTATGTCCGACGATCCCCTGGCGCTGACCGTGGGTCGGCAGATCAATGTGGTGCTATGGGTACTGGTCAGTGCGGTGCTGATCTTCGTATCCCGCGCGCGCCTGCTCAATTTCATCGGTATCGGCGCGCGCCTGCGCAGCGAGGACCGCGAGCGCCTGCGCATGGCTGCAGCAGTGTTCGACAGTACCCTGGAGGGCGTGCTGGTTACCGACCGCCAAGGCCTGATCGTGCACGTCAACCGCGCCTTCATGCGCATCACCGGTTACCAGCAGGACGAAGTGCTCGGGCAGCGCCCGAGCAAGTTCAAGTCCGGCCGTCACGGTGTGCCGTTCTATCAGCAGATCTACGCCACGCTCGCCGAGAAGGGTGAGTGGAGCGGGGAAATCTGGAACCGGCGCAAAAGCGGCGAAATCTACCCGCAATGGCAAACCATTTGCGCCATTCGCGACGACAGCGGCGAGCTGACCCACTACGTGGCGGTGTTCAGCGACATCAGCGCGATCAAGCATACCGAGCAGGAACTGGCCTACCTGGCCCACCACGACCCGCTCACCGGGCTGCCCAACCGCCTGCTGTTCAACGACCGCGTCGAGCAGGCGCTGGCCTCGGCACAGGCTCACAAGCGTGGCTGCGCCTTGCTGCTGCTCGACCTGGACCATTTCCAAAGCATCAATGACGGGTTGGGTCACCCCATCGGTGATCAACTGCTCAAGCTGGTGGGCGAGCGCCTGGGGGAATTACTGGGCAATGGCGTGACCCTGGCGCGCCAGGGCGGCGACGAGTTTGGCGTGCTGGCGGAGAACTGCCAGCAAGTTGGCCAGGCCGGTAAGTTGGCGCAGGCGATCATCGAACGCATGCGTGAACCGTTCGAGTTCGACGGGCATCGGCTGTTCATCAGTGTCAGCGTTGGCATCAGCTTGTTCCCCAGCGATGCGCTGAGCGCCGAGCAGCTGCTGCGCAACGCCGACTCGGCGCTGTTCAAGGCCAAGCACAATGGCCGCGCGTGCTACGCACTGTATACCGAAGAGCTGACGGCCCACGCCCAGCATCGGGTGGAGACGGCCGGTGAGCTGCGCCATGCGCTGGCCCAGGATGAGCTGCGGGTGTTCTTCCAGCCGGTGTATGACCTGTTCACCTCGAAAATGGTTGGGGTGGAGGCGCTGGTGCGCTGGCAACATCCGCAGCGTGGCCTGGTGCCGCCGAGCGAGTTCATCCCTATCGCCGAGCGTACCGGGCTGATCGCCGAGATCGATGCCTGGGTGCTGCGCGAGGCGTGCCGGCAGATGGTCCGCTGGCAGGCTGACGGGCGCAAGCTGGCCTTCGTTGCGGTCAACATCTCCAGCCGGTTGTTCGGCCAGCGGGAGCTGTACCGGCAGGTGGCCGAGGTGCTGCACGAAACCGGCCTGGACCCCGCGTTGCTGGAGCTGGAGGTGACCGAAAGTGCGGTGATGGAAGACCCGGAAGTGGCGCTGGAGCAGTTGCACCGCTTGCGCGAGCTGGGCCTTAACCTGGCGATCGATGACTTTGGCACGGGTTATTCGTCACTGTTGCGGCTCAAGCGCCTGCCGGTGCAGAAGCTGAAGATCGACCAGGGCTTCGTCGCCGGGTTGCCAATGGATGACGATGACGTCGCGATCGTGCGGGTGATCATCGCGCTGGCGCGGAGCATGGGCATGCAGGTTCATGCCGAGGGCATCGAGCAGGCGGAACAGGCCAGGTTCCTGCTGGAACAGCAGTGTGAGTTGGGGCAGGGGTATTGGTTCGGGCGGCCGGTGCCGGCTCAGGAACTGCGCTGGGGCTGAAGGCCTATTCGCGGGTAAACCCCTCACACAGGTACGTCACTCGACCTGATGGCAGTGATGAGCCCTGTGTGAGCGGGTTCAACCGCGAAGCATTCAGCGCTTGTTCAAGCCCTTCGCCAAGCGATCCCCTCCCACCTGGATCACCGCCACCAAGGCCACCAGCATGGCAATCACGGTCAGCATGATCTGGCTGTCGAAGCGCTGGTACCCATACCGGTAGGCAATGTCCCCAAGCCCACCGGCACCGATCGCCCCAGCCATGGCCGAGGAGTTGATCAGGGTCACCAGGGTAATGGTGAAACCACCGACGATCCCCGGCAGCGCTTCAGGCAGCAGCACATGCCAGACGATGTGCCAGCGCCGGCAGCCCATGGCCTGTGCGGCTTCCACCAGGCCGTGGTCGACCTCGCGCAGGCTCACCTCGGCAATGCGGGCAAAAAACGGCGTGGCGGCGATGGTCAGCGGTACCACGGCAGCCCATACGCCATAGGTGGTGCCGACCACCAGGCGGGTGAAGGGGATCAGCGCGACCATCAGGATCAGGAACGGGATCGAACGGAACAGGTTGACGAAGGCGCCGAGCACCCGGTTCAACACGGGCGCCTCGAAGATGCCGCCCTTGTCGCTGGTCACCAGCAGCACCGCCATCGGCACGCCCACCAGCAGGGCGATCAGCGACGACACGCCGACCATGAGCAGGGTGTCGAGCAAACCTTCGAGCAAGCGATCAAACCACATGGCCCAGTACCTCCACGTCTTCGGCCCAGCGGCGGGCGCGTTCCAGCAGTTGATGGGTGTCGTGCGGTGAACCCTGTACCGACAGGATCAACTGCCCAAGGGCATGTTCGCCGATGGTTTCCACACCGCCCTGCAGCAGGCGCACGCGCCCGCCGAGGTCGGTGAACAGGTCAGACAGCGCCGGTTCGCCGAGCACCGTCAGCTTCAGCACCACCGCGCTGTCACGGCCCGCCGGGCTGGCCCGCAGGCTTGCCTGCAAGGCCGCGGGCAGCTTGGCCTGCAACGGCGCCAGCAGGGTGCGGGTGACCTCATGCCGTGGCGAACCGAACACCCGCCAGACTTCGCCCTGTTCGACCACTTCGCCGCGCTCCAGCACCACCACCCGGTGGCAGATGTCGCGGATCACCGCCATCTCGTGGGTGATCAGCACCACCGTCAGGCCCAGGCGCTGGTTGATGTCGCGCAGCAGTTCGAGGATCGACGCGGTGGTTTCCGGGTCCAGCGCCGAGGTGGCTTCGTCGCACAAAAGAATTTCAGGGGCATGCACCAACGCTCGGGCGATGCCGACGCGCTGCTTTTGCCCGCCTGACAGTTGCGCCGGATAGACGTGGTGTTTTTCCTGCAGGCCAACCAGCTCCAGCAGCTCGCGAACTTTGCGCTGGCGTTCGGCCTTGGGCACGCCGGCCACCTTCAGCGGCAGTTCGACGTTCTGCCACACGGTCTTGGCCGACATCAAGTTGAAGTGCTGGAAGATCATGCCGATGCGCCGGCGTAGCGCCACCAGGCGGTCTTCATCGAACGGCGCGATGTCCACCTGGTCGATCAGCACCCGGCCCTGGCTGGGCTGTTCCAGGCGGTTGATGGTGCGCAGCAGCGACGACTTGCCTGCGCCGCTGCGGCCGATAATGCCGAAGATCTCGCCGCGGCGGATGTTCAGGTCGATGCCTTGCAGTGCCGGCTGCTCCTGGCCCGGGTAGGTCTTGCCGAGGCCGACGAAGCGCACATGGGCTTCATTGACCTCCGGGCGCAAGGCCTGCTCCCGAGCCGGTGGCGGCGCGGTTTGAGCGGTGGGCGCCTTGAAGGCGCTGGCCTGGCTCATGTCAGCCTTCCCAACCGGCTTGGTAGAGGCTGCCATGGGCCTTGTTCAGCGCTTCGCGCACAGCGGGCGAATGCTGGTAGATGTCGACGAACTTGGCCAGGCGCGGGTCGTCCTTGCTCTGCGGGCGGATGACGAACTGGATCACGTACTCCTTGTTTTCCAGGCCATCGAACAGCAGCGCCGAGGTGGCGTCGAAGGTCTTGGCCAGGCGGATATAGGCCGGGTAGCCCTGCACCAGGTCGGCATCGTCATAGGCGCGCACCAGCTGCACGGCCTCGACTTGCAGGATCTTCAACTGTTTCGGGTTGGCGACAATGTCGTCCTCGGTGGCCTTGTAGCCGACGCCCGGCTTGAGCGTGATCAGGCCGGCCTTGGCCAGCAGTTGCAGGCCACGGCCACTGTTGATCGGGTCGTTGGCGATGGCCACGCTGGCGCCTTTGGGCAGTTCGGCGAAGCTTTTGTACTTTTTGGAATAGAGGCCGACGTTGTTGATGATGCCGGGGGCGAAGGGCACCAGGTTGAAGCCGGCGGCGGCCTTGGCGTTCTCCAGGAAGGGGATGTGCTGGAAGTAGTTCACATCGATGTCGCCGCTGTTGAGGCTGACGTTGGGTGCGATCCAGTCGCTGAACTCGATCAGCTTCACTTCCAGGCCTTGCTTGTGAGCCTCTTCCACGGCGGCTTCCAGCGGGATGGCGAAGGCGGCGGTGGTGCCGATCTTCAGCGGTTCGGCAGCGAACGCGGCGCTGGTCAGGCCGAAGGTGAGCGCGATGGCCGCGACGGGCCGGAACAGTTTCTCAAGCATGGTGTGGCACTCCAGTCGTGGCAGGGGTCGAGGTGTGGCGGTAGGCAGAGCCGGGGTGCTCGGCCGGCAGGTGCGGTTGGTCACTGTTGAACAGCTTCTCGCGCAGCGTGCCTTCGGCGTAGGCGGTCTTGTAGCGGCCACGCTGTTGCAGTTGCGGGACCACCAGGTCGATGAAGTCTTCAAAGCTTTCCGGGGTGACGGTGCGGGTCAGGTTGAAGCCGTCCAGGCCGGTTTCGTCGATCCAGGCGATCAGCTGGTCGGCGACCTGCTCGGGCGCGCCGACCAGGGTCACGTAGCGCCCGCCCAAGGCGTGTTGCTCCAGCAGGCGGCGGCGGGTCCAGGCGTTTTCCTGCAGCTGGCGGGTGGCCGACTGGATGGCGTTGCCCGTGCTGGCGCCGATGGGCTCGTCCAGCTCAAAGGCGGCAAAGTCGATGCCGGTGGAGGCGGCGAAGTGCGCCACGCCAGCCTCCGGGCTGGCATGGCGCAGGTATTCGGCGTACTTGGCCTGGGCCTGCTGCTCGGTGGGCGCGACGATCACCGTGATGCCCATGAACACCTTCACCGCCTGGGGATCGCGGCCGGCCGCCTGGGCGGCCGCGCGTACCTTGTCGACCTGCGTGCGAGTGGCGGCTTTGTCCTGGCCGCTGATGAACACACATTCGGCATGGTTGCCGGCGAAGGCCAGGCCGCGTGGCGAGCTGCCGGCCTGGAACAGTACCGGGGTGCGCTGCGGCGAGGGCTCGCACAGGTGATAGCCCTCGACCTTGTAGAACTCGCCGTGGTGATGAACCTTGCGCACTTTATCGGGCTCGGCGTACACCCGGCGTTTGCGGTCTTCAACCACCGCATCGTCGGCCCAGCTGCCTTCAAGCAACTTGTACAACACCTGCAGGTACTCATCGGCCTGGTCGTAGCGGCGGTCGTGCTCCGGCTGCTGCTCCAGGCCCATGGCGCGGGCGGCGCTGTCGAGGTAGCCGGTGACGATGTTCCAGCCGACCCGGCCGTTGCTCAGGTGGTCGAGCGTGGACAGGCGCCGGGCGAACAGGTACGGCGCCTCGTAGGTAAGGTTGGCGGTAAGGCCGAAACCCAGGTTGCGGGTGACGGCGGCCATGGCCGAGACCAGCAGCAGCGGGTCGTTGACCGGCAGCTGGATCGACTCTTTCAACGTCACGTCCAGCGACTGGCCATAGATGTCGTAGGTGCCGACGATGTCGGCGATGAACAGGCCGTCGAACAGCCCGCGCTCCAGCAGTTGCGCCAGGTCGGTCCAGTAGGCGAGGGATTTGTACTGCGTCGAGGTGTCCCGTGGATGTGTCCACAGGCCGTGGTTGATATGCCCGATGCAGTTCATGTTGAAGGCATTGAGCAGGATCTGCTTGGCCATCAGATGGTCCCCCGGCGCGGTGGGTTCTCGGCGTTGAGGTAGTAGTTGCCGATGGCGTGGTACTTCCAGCGTACCGGGTCGTGCAGGGTGTGCACTCGGGCGTTGCGCCAGTGGCGGTCGAGATTGTGCTCGGCCAGGGTGGCCTGGCTGCCGGCCAGCTCGAACAGCGTGGTGCCGGCGGCGAGGGCAATCTCGGTGCTGATGGCCCGGGCTTCGGCGACGGCGATGGAGGCGGCGGCGACGCTATCGGCGTTGCTGTCGGCCTGGGCGCGGTCGAGGTACTCACCTGCGCGTTCGAGCAGCGCTTCGGCGGCGTGCAGGCGGATCGCCAGGTGGCCGAAGCTTTTCAGGGTCAGCGGGTCTTCGCTGGCCTTGTCCAGGCCGGAGTCGACCCACGGGCGGCTGCGCGTGCGCACGAAGTGCAAGGCATCTTCATAGGCCGCGCGGGCGATGCCGGTGTCGATGGCAGCGTGGAGGATCTGCGCCAGAGGGCCGACCGGGGTGGGGCGCTCGAAGGCCGACTGGAACGGCACCACGTCTTCGCTGCGCACGAACACGTTGTCGAACACCACCGAGCCGCTGCCGGTGGTGCGCTGGCCGAACCCGCTCCAGTCGTCGATCACCTGCAGGCCTTGGCTGTCGGCCGGGACGAAGGCCAGTTGCTGCACGCCGTCTTCATCGACCACCGAGGTCGGGATGCGCTGGGCGTACAGCGCACCCGTGGCGTAGAACTTGCGGCCGTTGATGCGGTAGCCGGCGCCGTCACGGTTCAGGCGGGTGGTGCGATCGTGGGCGGTCTTGGTTCCCAGTTCGGCCAGAGCATTGCCGAAGCGTTGGCCGGCCAGAACTTCGGCGTAAAAACGTTGCTGTTGCTCGGGGCTGCCGTTTACCCGCAGCACCTCCAGGGCATAGAAGTGGTTTTGCGGGATTTGCCCGAGGGAGGCGTCGGCCTGGGCGATGCGGGCGATGACCTTGGCCAGGGTGACGTTGGACACACCGGCGCCGCCGAAGGCCTTGGGCACGCTGATGGCCCACAGGCCTGCGCGGGTGAACAGTTCCAGCTCGGCGTCTGGCAGGCGGCGTTCGCGGTCGCGCAGGG
This sequence comes from Pseudomonas sp. NPDC087185, assembly GCF_044744955.1. Classification (NCBI taxonomy): domain Bacteria; kingdom Pseudomonadati; phylum Pseudomonadota; class Gammaproteobacteria; order Pseudomonadales; family Pseudomonadaceae; genus Pseudomonas; species Pseudomonas sp. NPDC087185. The sequence goes on from NZ_JBIUZK010000004.1 coordinate 421,394, forward strand.
CGCTGTCGCGGCGCAGTTGCTGGGCAATTTCTTCGGCGACGGCCAAGGCTTGGGTATCGCTGGTGATAACAGATGTTGTCATGGTGTTCTCCGGGCCCCTAGGGTCCGCTTGCCGGCGATTAGGCTGCAAAGCAGCCCCAGAGGCTAAAAATCAGATCCAGGAATGCCGCGCAGGCAGGGTGCCGTTCAGGTGGTATGCGCCGACCGCGTGGTACTTCCAGCGCACCGGGTCATGCAGCGTGTGCACCCGGGCGTTGCGCCAGTGGCGGTCGAGGTTGAACTCGGCAAGCGTGGCGCGGCTGCCGGCCAGCTCGAACAGCTTCTCGCTGGCCTGCAGCGAAACCTCGGTGGTCAGCACCTTGGCCTCGGCCACCGCAATCGAAGCCCGCGCGGCGGCGGCGGCATCGATCGGCGCGGCATTGACCTCGTCGAGCACCCGTGCAGCCTTGCGCAGCAGCGCTTCAGCGGCATGCAGCTCGAGCTTCAGGCGGCCGATGTCGGCAATCACGTAAGGGTCATCGCTGGCACGCTCGACGTTGGCCTCGATCCACGGTCGCGACTTTTCGCGCACGAAACGGATGGCGTCTTCGATGGCCGCCTCGGCGATACCGGCATCGATGGCCGCCTGGATCAACTGCGAGCCGGCGCCCTGGATATTCGGCGTGTCGCGCTGGCGCCAGTTGTCGATCACCAGGTCCGCATCGACCGGCACCTGGTCGAGCAGCACGGTGCCGCTGGCGGTGGTGCGCTGGCCAAAACCCGACCAGTCATCGACGATGCGCAGCCCAGGCGAACCGCGGCGCACGAACGCCAGGCGCTGGCGGCCTTCGTCGTCCAGCGCCTTGACCGCGACCCAGTGGGCGAACAGCGCACCGGTGGAGTAGAACTTCTCGCCGCTGATGCGATAGCTGTCGCCCTCGCGGGTGATCCTGGCCTTCAGCGTCAGCGTGTCCTTGGTGCCGCGCTCGGGGCCGGCATTGCCGATGCGCCAGCCGTCGAGCACGCTACGGAAGATCAGCGCCTGTTGCGCTTCGGTGGCGGTCAGGCGCAGCAGTTGCAGCATGCCGAACTGGTTCTGCGGGATTTGCCCCAGGGCCGGGTCGGCGGCGCTGATCAGGCGGAACACTTCGGCGATGGTTTCAAACGAGACGTCAGGGCCGCCATGGGCCTTGGGCACGCTGATGCTGCCCAGGCCACTGCGGGTGAATTGTTCGATTTCTGCCCAGGGCAGCTTGCGTTGCTGGTCGCGGCGGGCGGCCTGCTCGCGGGCACTGTCGGCAAGTTCGCGGGCCGCTTGCAGGGCTTCGGCATCGTTGCGCAGTACCTTGGCCGGCAGCAGCAGGGGCGAACTGTCGAGGTCGCTGTGGAATGGGGTATTTGGCTGGGTGGTCATCAGAACCGAACCTCACAAAGTGGATGCGTCGCTTCAGCTGATGGCGACAAACGTTTGCTGGTCCGGTGGTCCGGTTCATATACCCTAAAGGCTTATTAAAAGATTATGAACTAACCTTTTGGAATATATATAGAAGTGGGATTGGTGCTGGATGTGCGGGCCCAATCGCCGGCAAGCCGGCTCCTACAGCGTTTCTGTGGGAGCCGGCTTGCCGGCGATAGGGCCAGTGAATCCAATAGAGATTATTCGGACGCCGCAGTCCCGAGGAACTTGCGCAAGAACTGCCGGGTCCGCTCTTCCTTGGGGCTGGCAAACAGCGTCTTGGCATCACCTTGCTCCACGATCACCCCCTTGTCGAAGAAGATCACCCGGTTCGCCACATCACGCGCAAAGCTCATCTCGTGGGTGACGATGATCATGGTGCGCTTCTCCTCGGCCAGGCCGCGGATGGTCGCCAGCACTTCGCCAACCAGCTCCGGGTCGAGTGCCGAGGTGGGTTCGTCGAACAGGATCACCTCGGGCTCCATGGCCAGTGCCCGGGCGATGGCCACGCGTTGCTGCTGGCCGCCGGAGAGGCGCCGGGGGTAGGCGTCTTCCTTGCCCGCCAGGCCGACCTTGGCCAGCAGCTTGCGGCCCAGTTCGATCGCCTGGGCGCGGGGCGTCTTCTTGACGATCACCGGCCCTTCGATGACGTTGTCCAGCGCGGTGCGGTGGGGGAACAGGTTGAAGCTCTGGAACACGAACCCGGCCTGCTGGCGCAAACGGCGAATAGCACTCTGCTGGCTGCCGAGGGGCCGGTTGGCATCAATGCTGATATCGCCGATCTGAATACGCCCGGCATCGGGCGTTTCCAGCAGGTTGAGGCAGCGCAGGAAGGTGGTCTTGCCCGAGCCGCTAGGCCCGATAATGGCCACCACTTCGCCGGGTTGCACGGTCAGGTCGATGCCGTTGAGCACGGTCTGGCCCTTGAACTGCTTGGTCAGGCCTTCTACTACGATCATCTTCAGTGCTCCTGGTCATGCTGGTTGACCCGCGCTTCCATGCGGTTCTGGAAGTGCGCGAGGATGCTGCAGAGCACCCAGTAGACCACCGCAACGGCCAGGTACATGGTGAACACTTCAAAGGTGCGCGCGGTAATCAGCTGCGCCTGGCGGAACAGCTCGGGCACCTGGATGGTCGCCGCCAGAGCGGTGTCTTTGACCAACGAGATGAAGCTGTTGCCCAGCGGCGGCAGCGCGGTGCGCAAGGCCTGCGGCAAGATCGCCCGGCGCATCGCCTGGGTGCGTGTCATGCCGATGCTGGCGGCAGCTTCCCACTGGCCACGGTCGATCGAGGAGATCGCCGCACGCAGGATTTCGCAGATGTACGCCGCCATGTTCAGCGACAGGCCGATCAGCGAGGCCGGGATCGGGTCGAGCTCGATACCGATCTGCGGCATGCCGAAGTAGATCACGAACAGCTGCACCAGCAGCGGCGTGCCGCGGAAGAACGACACATAGATACGTGCCAGCCAGTTCAGCGGCAGGATCTTCGACAGCCGCATCAATGCCAGGGCAAAGCCCAGCACCAGGCCGAAGAACATGCCGCCGACACTCAGCAGCACTGTGTAACCCGCGCCCTTGAGCAGGAAGGGCGCGGAATCGACAACGAGTTGCAGGCTTTCAGCGATCATTTAGTGACATCGGCACCGAAGTATTTCTCGGACAGCTTGGCCAGCGAGCCATCGGCCTTGAGCTTGTCGATGGCCTTGTTGATGGCGGCCAGCAGCTCAGGTTCGCCCTTGCGCAGGGCCACGCCGCTTTCCAGGCGCGAGAAGGCGTCGCCGGCAAGCGCGGTGTCCTTGGCTTTTTGCGCGTACTCCAGCGCGGCCAGGCGGTCGATCAGGATCGCGTCGATGCGGCCGTTGCGCAGGTCGGCGAATTTGCTCGGGTCGTCTTCATAGGTGCGTACTTCGGCTTTCGGAACGTCCTGCTTCACCCACTGCTCGTAGTTGGTGCCCAGGCCCACGCCAACCTTCTTGCCGGCCAGGTCTTGCGCAGTCTTGATATTCAGTTGCTCGGCTTTCTTCTTCAGGATCAGCGCCTGGATGCCGGAAACGGTGTAGGGCTCGGAGAAGTCGTACTTCTTCTTGCGCTCCTCGGAAATGGTCACCTGGTTGACCACCACGTCCAGACGTTTGGACTCCAGTGCGGCCAGGATGCCGTCCCATTTGGTCGGCTGGATCTTGGCTTTGACCCCCAGCTCCTTGGCCAGCAGTTCCGAAAGCTCCACTTCGAAGCCGGCCAGCTTGCCGTTTTCGTCCTGGAAGCTGAACGGTGGGTAGGTGCCTTCGAGGCCGACGTTGATCACGCCTTTTTCCTGGATGGTCTTCAGTTGCTCGCCGGCGAATGCCTGGCTGAACAGGCCGGTGCCCAGCAGGATGGCCAGGCTGGCGTTGAGTAGCGGTTTGGCGAATTTCGACATGTCAGGCCCCGCGCTTGTTGTGGAAGTGGTGGGTGGCGACTATAGAGTTGGCTTGATAGGCCAGGAAATAATAAAAACTTATTTTCTTATGCATATTTTGCTTTTTGTCATGCACAGGCTGCATTGAGGGTAGGCCAGGAAGCTTTCGCCGTCATCGCGGCTTATGCCCGACTTAGCGCAGGATGGAATAAAGCGTTGTTTTTTCCAAGGGGTGGATTTGCCGTACAGTGGATTGCAAATTATTTGATTGGCCCTGGCAGGAGATCATCGTGAGCGAACAACCCTCATCCGCGCATTGGCAATTACACAGTATCGTCAGCGGCCTGCGCGGCGCCCGTGAACAATGGCGCAGCCGCAATGGCCGGAGCATTGGCGAGCAGGGCGGGCGCGAGTTGCCTTCGCGCGAGGCCATGCGGCACATCCTTGAGCAATTGTGCGGTGCGTTGTTCCCAATGCGCCTGGGCCCGGTCGACCTGCGCGAGGAGAGCGAAGACTTTTATGTGGGCCACACCCTGGATGCCGCGCTGACCGCACTGCTCGCCCAGGCGCGCCTGGAACTGCGCTATGCCGCACGCCAGAGCAAGGCCGACCTGGCCGCCGTCGACGCCCAGGCGCTGCGCCTGATCCAGGACTTTGCAGCCGCGTTGCCAGGCCTGCGGGTGCTGCTCGATACCGACGTGCTGGCCGCCTACCACGGTGACCCGGCGGCACGCAGCGTGGATGAGGTGCTGTTGTGCTACCCGGGCATCCTGGCGATCATCCACCACCGCCTGGCCCACCACCTGTACCAAGCCGGCTTGCCATTGCTGGCGCGTATCAGTTCGGAGCTGGCGCATTCGGCCACCGGCATCGACATCCACCCGGGGGCGCACATTGGCCAGAGTTTCTTCATCGACCACGGGACCGGTGTGGTGATTGGCGAAACCGCGATCATCGGCGAGCGCGTGCGTATCTACCAGGCTGTGACGCTGGGGGCCAAGCGCTTCCCGAGCGACGAGTCGGGCACGTTGCACAAAGGCCTGGCGCGGCACCCGATCGTCGAGGACGACGTGGTGATCTACGCCGGCGCGACCATTTTGGGGCGGATCACCATCGGCAAGGGCTCGACCATTGGCGGCAATGTCTGGCTGACCCGCAGCGTGCCGGCCGAGAGCAATATCACCCAGGCCAATCTACAGTTGGATTGCCAGGACAAGAACTGAGCTGAGAGTTTTGTGGTGTTTTCCTACCCTGTCGTGGGCAAGCCCTCTGCCACAAGGGCTGCGGGGTTTCTGTAGCCCGCGACAGGGGCCTGCCGATCAGCACCCCGGTTCGCATTGAAATTCGATCCATGTTTAACTTGAACGCTTGTTCAACGAAAAAACGCTGGTCCGCTGCCGGTGTTCAACAGGAGGATTCCTTTGCTGAACCCGTTCAATCCGAGCCTCACGTCATTCGACGAGGTGCATGCCCCATGAGTGCACCAACCCCTGCCAACAGCACGATCCGCATGAACCCCCCGGTGTTCTATTTTGCGGCAAGCTTCATCCTCATCTTCGGCCTGGTGGTCATCGCCCAACCGCAAGCAGCGGGCGAATGGTTGCTGGCAGCGCAGAACTGGGCGGCCAACACGGTCGGCTGGTACTACATGCTGGCCATGACCCTGTACCTGGTCTTCGTGGTGGTCACCGCCTTGTCCGGCTACGGCAAGATCAAGCTCGGTGCCGACCACGACGAACCCGAGTTCAGCTACCTGTCGTGGGCGGGCATGCTGTTTGCCGCCGGTATCAGCATCACGCTGTTCTTCTTCTGCGTTTCCGAACCCCTGACCCATATGCTGCAGCCCCCGCAGGGCGAGGCAGGCACGGCCGAGGCCGGGCGCCAGGCAATGCAGATCCTGTTCCTGCACTGGGGCTTGCATGGCTGGGGCGTGTTCGCCTTCGTCGGCATGGCGCTGGCGTATTTCGCCTACCGCCACAACCTGCCGCTGGCCCTGCGTTCGGCGCTGTACCCGCTGATCGGCAAGCGCATCAATGGGCCTATCGGCTATGCGGTGGATGGCTTCGGCATCATCGCCACGGTGTTCGGCCTGGGCGCCGACATGGGCTTCGGTGTGCTGCACCTGAATGCCGGCCTGGACTACCTGTTCGGCATCAGCCATAGCCAGTGGGTGCAGGTCATCCTCATTGCCCTGATGATGGGCGCGGCAGTGGCGGTGGCGGTCGCCGGGGTGGAAAAAGGCGTGCGGGTGATGAGCGACATCAACCTGTTCCTGGCCTGTGCGCTGCTGCTGTTCGTGCTGTTCGCCGGGCCAACCCAGCACCTGTTCAACACCTTGATCCAGAACCTGGGCGACTACTTGGGTTCCTTGCCGCGCAAGAGTTTCGACGTGTACGCCTATGGCGAAAACCGCGATTGGCTGGGTGGCTGGACGGTGTTCTACTGGGCCTGGTGGATTGCCTGGGCGCCGTTCGTGGGCCTGTTCATCGCCCGTATCTCACGTGGCCGTACCATCCGCGAATTCGTCTTCGGCGTGCTGCTCATCCCGCTGGGCTTCACCCTGGCGTGGATGTCGATTTTCGGCAACAGCGCGCTGGACCAGGTGATCAACCACGGCATGACTGCCCTTGGCCAGTCGGCCTTGGACGACCCGTCGATGAGCCTGTACCTGCTGCTGGAAACCTACCCGTGGAGCAAGACGGTAATCGCGGTGACGGTGTTCATCAGTTTCGTGTTCTTCGTCACGTCGGCCGACTCGGGCACGGTGGTGCTGTCGACCTTATCCGCCAAGGATGGCGGCGCTGACGAAGACGGCCCGAATTGGCTGCGCATCTTCTGGGGCGCGATGACTGCGCTGATTACCAGTGCGTTGCTGTTCGCCGGCAGCATCGATTCGCTCAAGTCGGCGGTGGTGCTGACGTCGCTGCCGTTCTCGCTGATCCTGCTGTGCATGATGTGGGGGCTGCACAAGGCGTTCTACCTGGAATCGCAGCGGCAGATCGCGCAGATGCATTCGTTGGCACCGTTCGCGCAATCGCGGCGTGGCCGCGGTGGCTGGCGCCAGCGCCTGAGCCAGGCCGTGCACTTCCCGTCACGCGATGAGGTGTACCGCTTCATGGACGATGTGGTGCGCCCGGCGATTGCCGACGTACGCGAAGTGTTCGAGCAAAAGGGCCTGGTGCTGGTCACCCAGGACGACCCGAGCCATGACAACGTCAGCCTGAAGGTCGGCCATGGCGAAGAGCAGCCGTTCATTTACCAGGTGCAGATGCGCGGCTACTTCACACCGTCGTTCGCGCTGGGTGGCTTGGGGACGCAGGAGTTGAAGAACCGCCGCTACTACCGGGCGGAAGTGCACCTGAGCGAGGGCAGCCAGAATTACGACCTGGTGGGCTACAGCAAGGAGCAGATCATCAACGACATCCTCGACCAGTACGAGCGGCATATGCAGTTCTTGCATCTGGTCCGCTAGCGCGTCGTTGGGTTCTTCGCGGGCAAGCCCGCTCCCACAGGTAGTGCGCAATGCTTGTGGGAGCGGGCTTGCCCGCGAAGAGGCCGGAACAGGGAACCTCAGAACGGCGCATCCCCCAGGATGGTCGCGCGGTGCATCACCCGCCGGTTCGGCCGGTAATCATCCACCGCAAAATGCTGGGTCACGCGGTTGTCCCAGAACGCCACGTCATTCTCCTGCCACCGCCAGCGAATGCTGAACTCCGGCCGCGTCGCATGGGCGAACAGCAGCTTGAGCAGTGCTTCGCTTTCCAGCTCGCTCAGCTCGTTGATCCGCGTGGTGAACCCCTCGTTGACGAACAGTGCCTTGCGCCCGCTCACCGGGTGGGTGCGCACTACCGGGTGCGACAGCGGCGGGTTGTTGCGCCGAGTGGCTTCCCAGCGCGCCAGGTCTTCTGGCGTGGTGCCGAAGCGCTCCAGCGGGAACGACTTGGTGAAATCGTGGGTGGCGGTCAGGCCGTCCAGCAGCTCGCGCAGCGGCGCCGACAGGGCTTCAAAGGCGGCAATACCGCTGGCCCACAACGTGTCGCCGCCGTAGGCCGGCAACTGCTTGGCACTGAGTACCGCGCCCAGTGCCGGGGTCGGCAGGAAGGTCACGTCGGTGTGCCACACGGCGTTGTCGCGCACGTCGGTGACCGCCGTGTCGAGGACCAGCACCTGCGGGGTGTCCGGCACGTTGGGGTAGATCGGGTGGATGTGCAGGTCGCCGAAGCGCGCGGCAAAGCGCGCTTGCTGCTCAGGCGTGATCGGCTGGTCACGGAAGAACAGCACCTGGTGTTCGAGCAGCGCCTGCTCGATGGCGTCGCGCTGCTCGGCAGTGATTTCGCGGCTGATGTCCACGCCGCTGATCTGTGCGCCGAGGGCGGGGCTGAGTGGGGTCACGGTCAGGCTCATGTCTTTTCTCGTTCTAGGCGCCGGGCTGCCGGCGTGGTCAGTCGGCAATCAGTGGCTTTGCCCGTGCCAGGGCACCAGCTTGCGTTGCAGGGCGCGCAGGCCCATTTCCAGGGCGAAAGCGATCAGCGCGATCAGCAGGATGCCCAGCACCACCACGTCGGTAACCAGGAACTGCGCTGCCGACTGCACCATGAAGCCCAGGCCGCTGGTGGCAGCGATCAGCTCGGCGGCCACCAGGGTCGACCAGCCGACCCCCAGCCCAATGCGGATGCCGGTGAGAATGTCGGGCAGGGCGCTGGGCAGGATCACGTGGCGGATCAGCTGCAGCCGGGTAGCACCCAGCGACTGCGCAGCGCGCAGCTTGGTCGGGTCGACGGTGCGCACGCCGGTGGCGGTGGCGATGGCGATCGGGGCGAAGATCGCGAGAAAGATCAGCAGCACCTTGGACAGCTCGCCGATGCCGCACCAGATGACGATCAGCGGCAGGTACGCCAGTGGCGGGATCGGCCGGTAGAACTCGATCAGCGGGTCGAGGATGCCGCGCGCTACCCGGTTGTAACCGATGGCGATACCGACCGGGATGGCGGTCAGGGTCGCGGCGACCAGCGCCAGGCCGATGCGGCCCAGGCTCGCACCCAGGTGCTGCCACAGGCTGGCGTCCATGTAGCCCTGGGTGAGCAGGGTCCAGGCCCGGGCCAGGATGTCGCCAGGTGAGGGCAGGAACAGGGGCTCGATCCAGCCGGCAGCCGTCACCAGCCACCAGACCAGCAGCAGGCTGGCCAGGGTCAAGGTGCTGATCCAGCGGGTGGACAGCTGACGGCGTGGTTTTTCCACGGCCCGGTTTTGGGCGGTTTGCTTGCCGGCGACCGGCAGGTCCAGGCTGCTCATGCGCGCTCCTGCAGGCTTTGACGTTGAGAGAACACCCGCGCCAGCACATGCTCGCGGGTTTCGATGAAGCGTGGGTCGGACTTGATTGCCCGGGCCGATTCTCCCGCGGCATAGCGCTGGCCGAAGTCCAGTTGCAGGCGCTCGACCACGCGGCCTGGGTTGGGTGCCAGCAGCACCAGCTCGCTGGCAAGGAACACGGCTTCCTCGATGTCGTGGGTGATCAGGAACACCGGCTTGGCGGTGCGCTGCCAGACCTGCAGCAACAGCTCTTGCATCTGCTCGCGGGTGAACGCGTCCAGGGCGCCGAACGGCTCGTCCATCAGCAGTACCCGTGGGTCGGCTGCCAGCGCTCGGGCCAGGCCCACGCGCTGCTTCTGGCCACCCGACAGTTGCCAGATACGCCGCTCGCCAAAACCCTCCAGGTCGACCAGCGCCAGCATCTCGCGGGCCTTGGCTTCACGCTGCGCGCGCGGCACGCCGGCCAGTTCGAGGCCGAAGGCGACATTGCCCAGCACGTTCTGCCAGGGCAACAGGGCATCGTCCTGGAATACCACGCCGCGCTCGGCACCAGGGCCTTGCACCGGCACGCCGTCGAGGGTGATGCGCCCGCCGCTGGGGGCGACGAAGCCGGCGATCAGGTTGAGCAGTGACGTCTTGCCGCTGCCCGATGGCCCGAGGGCCACCAGCAGCTGGCGTGGCCCCAGGCTCAGGTTGATGTCGGCCAGCACCGGGGTGCTGGCGCCGGGGTACTGTGCGCTGATGCGCTCCAGTTCAAGCAAGGCCATGACGGGCTCCGGATCAGTTGGGGAGGAACTTGTCGCTGACGTACGGCGAGTAGTCCGGCAGGACGGCTTCGACCTTGCCTTGCTGCTTGAGGAAGTTGGCGGTGTCAGTCAGTGCCTGGGTGGTCGGGGCGCCCAGGGCGCTGGCCTGGTCGGCGGCCAGTGGATAGACGTTGCCCTCCAGCAGCACCGGGATGTCGCTGGCCTTGGCACCCGACAGCTTGACCAGTTTGTCGACGTTGCCCTTGTCGGCCAGCCAGGCTTTCGGGTCCTTGCGGTAGTCGGCGTAGGCGTCGAGGGTGACCTTGGCAAAAGCCTTGACCACGTCCGGGTGCTTGTCGGCGAAGTCCTTGCGCACGATCCAGGCGTCGAAGGTCGGTGCACCTTTCTTGGCCAGCTCGCCGGAGGTGATCAGCACCTTGCCGTTCTCTTTGGCCACGCCCAGGGCCGGGTCCCAGACGTAGGTGGCGTCGATGTCACCGCGCTTCCAGGCGGCGATGATCGCCGGTGGCGCGAGGTTGAGGATCTGTACCTTCGAGGGGTCGATGTTCCAGCTCTTCAGCGCGGCGAGCAGGCTGTAGTGGCCGGTGGAAACGAACGGCACGGCGACTTTCTTGCCGATCAGGTCTTGTGGGCTCTTGATGCTGTCGCGGGCCACCAGCGCCTCACCGGCGCCGATCTGGGTGGCGATCAGGAAGGTTTCGACCGGCAGCTTGCGGGTGGCGGCAGCGGCCAGTGGGCTGGAACCGAGGTAACCGATCTGCACGTCGCCGCTGGCCACGGCGGTGATCACGTCGGCGCCGTTATCGAACTTGCGCCAGTCGATGCTGGCCTTGCTGGCTTTTTCGTAGTCACCATCGACCTGGGCCACCTTGGCCGGGTCGACGGTGGTCTGGTAAGCGACGGTCAGGTCGGCGGCCTGGGCGAACCAGCTGGTGCCAGCGAGGGTCAGGGCAGCGAACAGGCGCAGCGGAGCGTGCGGGATCATGGTTGAACCTCTCGTCAGGCAATCGATGTGATGGATGGCGAGAAGACTAGATGATCTAAGAAATCAAAAATAAATAACTTTTTAGACTTAGCTTAGGAGCCAAATGCTTTAAGGCTGGCCAAGTCGAGAGCGCTCGATGGCGGAAGCCGAGAAGCCTGCTAACCTTTTTTCGCTTTACAGAACGCCCAGGAATAAGGTTATGAGCAAACGTTTGCAAATAACCTAAAGCTATCAAAGAGGTAGGCCGATACAGCTTTTGGCAGTAATGGTTCCGACCATATTCCGTAATAATCTTACAAATTCATAAAACGGTCATTTTGGATTTATAGGATTGTCATTATCCTGTAGCGCAGGTGGCCTTAGACCAAAGTCGTGAAACGTTCGGTAACGATTGACTTACTGGTCACGCTTTGGGACTAAATCGCCAATCCACGGTGAGCGGGGCAAAAGATCCCACCGCCAGAGATACACAAAAATTAGAACGTAGAGGAGCAAAACATGTACAAGTCCAGCCTGGCTCTGGCCGTGGCACTGGGGGTTCTCGCCCAACAAGCAGGCGCTGCCGGTTTCGTGGAAGACAGCAAGCTGTCGCTCAGCTCGCGCACCATGTACTTCAACAACGACACCCGTGAAGGTGGTGTGAACGACAACCGTGAATCGGGTCAGGGCTTCAAGCTCGACTACATCTCCGGCTTCACCCAAGGTACTGTCGGTTTCGGCGTTGACGCCCAGGCGCTGTGGGGTATCCACCTCGATGGCGGAAAAGGCAAGCACCCTGATAACAGCAGCTTCTTCCCAAGCGCTCACGACGGCTCGGCTGAGAGCCAATGGGCTCGCTTTGGTGCCAACGCCAAAGCACGCTTCTCGAAGACTGAAGTCCACTACGGTAGCGCCCTGGCGCCCAACCTGCCGATTCTGGTCTCCAACGATGGTCGTCTGCTGCCGCAGACCTTCGAGGGTGGCACCATCCAGTCGAAGGAAATCGACAACCTGACCATCAACGCCGGTCAGCTGACCCACGCCATGGGTCGTGCCTCTAGCAACCGTACTGGTCTGTCGGTCGCTGGCGCCACTGCTGAGAGCAACAAGTTCCGTTACGGCGGCCTGGACTACAAGCTCACTCCAGACCTGACTCTGCAGTACTACTACTCAAACCTGGAAGACTTCTACAAGCAGCACTTCCTGGGTGCGACCCACGTCTTCAAGATTGCTGACAACCAATCGTTCAAGACCGACCTGCGCTACTTCGACAGCAGCAGCGACGGCAAGAACGGTAATGACAGCACCTACAACTTCAGCAACAACAATGGCTACGCCAAGAACACCGGCGAGATCGACAACAAGACCTGGTCGGCAATGTTCACTTATACCTTGGGCGGTCACTCGTTCCTGGTGGGTCGCCAGCAGGTAGGTGATGACGGTGGCTTCGTTTGGCTGGGCCAGGGTAGTCTGGTCAATGACAACGGTAGCTCGGAAGGGGCCGGCGGCTCCAGCTTCTACCTGTTCACCGACAGCATGATCAACCAGTTCGCTCGCGCGGGTGAGAACACCAACTTCGGTCAGTATTCCTACGACTTCGCCGGCCTGGGTGTTCCAGGTCTGAAGGCCTCGGTTTCCTACCTGCGTGGTGACGACATTCGCTACCGCTCTGGTCACGGCACCTATAACGAGTGGGAGCGTGATGCCCGTATCGACTACACCATTCAGGAAGGCACGCTCAAAGGCCTGGGCTTCAGCCTGCGTCAAGGTGTCTACCGTGGTAGCGGTGGTTCGACCAACGAGTTCACCAAAGACCAGGATCAGGCTCGCTTCATCGTGAACTACACTTACAACTTCCTGTAAGCCGTAGCCCCACAGAAAGCCTCGCCTAGTGTGAGGCTTTTTTGTGCCTGCGATTTGACATGCCAAATGGTTATAAATAAATCATTATTTATTCTTTTTGTTTCGCATCAGATGCAGGCACATTGAACTCCACAAGGCCAGAACACAGCACAGGAGCCGCACCCCATGAGCCTCAAACTCGGCGACATCGCCCCCGATTTCGAACAGGATTCCAGCGAAGGCAAAATCCGCTTCCACGAATGGCTCGGCAACAGCTGGGGTGTGCTGTTTTCCCACCCGGCGGACTTCACCCCGGTGTGCACCACCGAACTGGGCCTGACCGCCAAGCTCAAGGACGATTTCGCCAAGCGCGGCGTCAAGGCCATCGCCCTGTCGGTGGACCCGGTCGACTCGCATCACCGTTGGATCGATGACATCAACGAGACCCAGAACACCGTGGTCAACTTCCCGATCATCGCCGATGCCGACCGCAAGGTGTCCGACCTGTACGACCTGATTCACCCGAACGCCAGCGACACCCTGACCGTGCGCTCGCTGTTCGTCATCGACCCGAACAAGAAGGTGCGCCTGACCATCACCTACCCGGCCAGTACCGGGCGCAACTTCAACGAAATCCTGCGGGTGATCGACTCGCTGCAGCTGACCGACAATCACAAGGTCGCCACGCCAGGTAACTGGCAGGACGGTGACGAGGTGGTGATCGTGCCTTCGCTCAAGGACGAGGAAGAAATCAAGCAGCGTTTCCCGAAAGGTTACCGCGCGGTCAAACCCTATCTGCGGCTGACCCCGCAACCCAATCGCTGAAGAATTCTCGTTGCATTGCTCTTAGCCATAGCAGGGATATTCGGGCCGTTTCGACGGCCCTTTTTTATGCCTGCCGCATTGCGTGGCCTTCTTCGCGGGCAAGCCGGCGCCCACAGATTTGGCACACGGCGCGGTCGGTATGGGAGCGGGCTTGCCCGGGATAAGGCCTTGGAAGGCTAAAGATAAAAATGGAATAAACAAATGAAAAAATATGATTTCTAGATATATGAACAGACTGGTAATGTCACCCCAACAGAACACAAGGAAGCGCTCCAATGCTGGTCGTCTCAATCGGTGGTAGCCCCAGTAACCGTTCACGCTCCGGCGTGCTGCTCGAGCGCTCGCGCCAGTGGCTGCAGGACCGTGGCGTCGAGGTGGTGACCTTCCAGGTACGAGACTTTCCGGCCGAGGACCTGCTCCATGCGCGCTTCGACAGCCCGCAGGTGCAGCATTTCCAGCAACTGGTGGCCCAGGCCGATGGCCTGATCGTTTCCACCCCGGTGTACAAGGCATCGTTCGCCGGTGCCCTCAAGACGTTGCTCGACCTGCTGCCCGAACGCGCCCTGGCTCACAAGATCGTGCTGCCCATCGCCACCGGCGGCAGCATCGCCCACATGCTGGCGGTGGATTACGCGTTAAAACCGGTGCTGTCGGCACTCAAGGCGCAAGAGACCCTGCAAGGGATCTTCGCCGACGACAGCCAGATCGCCTACGGAGAAGGCGCCAGGCCGGCACAGTTGGTACCCGCTCTGGAAGAGCGCCTGCAGGACTCGCTGGAAACCTTCCACGTTGCCCTGGCCCGTCGGCCGCGCCCCGTGGCCCCCGGCGTACTCAACGAACGCCTGATCAGTGCTCGCTGGAGCATCTGACCCGGTACACGGCTTTATCGCGTCATCCACCTTACTCGCCCGTCAACGAGGCAAGCAGGTGCAACCCGAACCTCATTCGCACAGGAGAGCGCCATGCGCACAGTCTTCTTGCGTCGCGGTCTGGTCGCCCTGTTTGCGGCGGCTGTGTCCTTCGGCGCCATTACCCAAGCCCAGGCCGAGAGCCTGCGGATCGGTTACCAGAAATACGGCACCCTGGTGCTGCTCAAGGCCAAGGGGACGCTGGAGAAGCGCCTGGCCGATCAGGGCATTCAGGTGCAGTGGACCGAGTTTCCCGGTGGCCCGCAACTGCTCGAAGGCTTGAACGTCGGCTCCATCGACTTTGGCGTTACCGGCGAAACCCCGCCCGTGTTTGCCCAGGCTGCCGGTGCCGACCTGCTTTACGTGGCCTATGAGCCGCCAGCGCCGCACAGCGAAGCGATCCTCGTGCCGAAGGGCTCGACGATCCAGTCGGTGAAGGAGCTCAAAGGCAAGAAAGTCGCCCTCAACAAAGGCTCGAACGTTCACTACCTGCTGGTCCGCGCCCTGGAAGACGCTGGCCTGAAGTACAGCGACATCCAGCCGGTGTACCTGCCGCCTGCCGATGCCCGCGCCGCCTTCGAGCGTGGCAGCGTCGATGCCTGGGTGATCTGGGACCCGTACCAGGCAGCCGCCGAGCAGCAGCTGCAGGCACGCACCCTGCGTGATGGCAAGGACCTGGTCGACAACCACCAGTTCTACCTGGCCACCCGCAACTACGCGACCCAGCACCCGGCGGTGATCACAGCCCTGATCGACGAAGTGCGCGCCGTGGGCGAGTGGTCCCAGGCCAACCCGCAGGAAGTCACCGACCAGGTCGCGCCGCTGCTTGGGCTGCCTGCCGATATCACCCTCACCTCGGTCAAGCGCCAAGGCTACGGTGCCGCGCCGCTGACCCCTGAGGTGGTGGCTGCACAACAGAAAATCGCCGACACCTTCCAGGCGCTCAAGCTGATACCCAAGCCGCTGAGCATCAAGGACGTGATCTGGACACCCCCGGCCAAGGTCGCTAGCGCGCCTTGATTGATTCGCCAGTGCCGGGGCGCCGCCCTGGCCCTCGCCACCCTTGAGGAGACAACTCCAATGAGCCTTAACATTTTCTGGTTCCTCCCCACCCACGGTGACGGCAAGTACCTGGGCACTTCCGATGGCGCCCGTGCGGTCGACCATGGCTACTTGCAGCAGATCGCTCAGGCTGCCGACCGCCTTGGGTTTGGTGGGGTGCTGATCCCGACCGGGCGCTCCTGCGAGGATTCCTGGCTGGTGGCAGCGTCGCTGATCCCGGTGACCCAGCACCTGAAGTTCCTGGTCGCCCTGCGCCCCGGCATCATTTCGCCGACCGTGGCCGCCCGCCAGGCCGCCACCCTGGACCGCCTGTCCAACGGCCGTGCGCTGTTCAACCTGGTGACCGGTGGCGACCCGGACGAACTGGCCGGTGACGGCCTGCACCTGAACCACCAGGAGCGCTACGAAGCCTCGGTCGAGTTCACCCGTATCTGGCGCAAGGTGCTGGAAGGCGAGAACGTCGATTACGACGGCAAGCACATCCAGGTGAAGGGCGCCAAGCTACTCTACCCGCCGATTCAGCAACCCCGTCCGCCCCTCTATTTCGGCGGTTCGTCCGAAGCCGCTCAGGACCTGGCCGCCGAGCAGGTCGAGCTGTACCTGACCTGGGGCGAGCCACCTGCGGCCGTCGCCGAGAAGATCGCCCAGGTACGCGAAAAAGCGGCTGCGCAAGGCCGTGAAGTGCGCTTCGGCATCCGCCTGCACGTGATCGTGCGGGAAACCAATGAAGAAGCCTGGGCCGCCGCCGACCGCCTGATCTCGCACCTGGACGATGACACCATCGCCCGTGCCCAGGCTTCGCTGGCACGTTTCGACTCGGTGGGCCAGCAGCGCATGGCTGCCCTGCACGGCGGCAACCGCGACAACCTGGAAGTCAGCCCCAACCTGTGGGCAGGTGTCGGCCTGGTGCGTGGCGGCGCCGGTACCGCGCTGGTCGGCGATAGCCCGACCGTGGCCGCACGGGTCAAGGAATACGCCGATTTGGGTATCGATACCTTCATATTCTCGGGTTATCCACACCTGGAAGAGTCGTACCGGGTGGCCGAACTGCTGTTCCCGCACCTTGACGTGCAACGCCCGGAGCAACCGAAAACCGGCGGCTACGTGAGCCCGTTCGGCGAGATGGTGGCCAACGACATCCTGCCCAAGTCCGTGTCGCAGAGCTGAGGGCCGGACCATGAGTCGTGCAACTTCCTCCAACCTGACCCAGCGCCTGGCGCCGTGGGCGCTGCCGGTGCTGCTGTTGGCCGTCTGGCAACTGGCGGTCAGCGCGGGCTGGCTGTCGACGCGCATCCTGCCGGCACCCAGCGCAGTGGTCAGCGCCGGTGTCGAGCTGGTGCGCAGCGGCGAAATCTGGACCCACCTGGCCATCAGTGGCTGGCGTGCCGGCCTGGGCTTCGTGATCGGCGGCAGCATCGGCCTGGTGCTGGGCTTCATCACCGGCCTGTCGAACTGGGGCGAACGCCTGCTCGACAGCTCGGTGCAGATGATCCGCAACGTGCCGCACCTGGCGCTGATCCCGCTGGTGATCCTGTGGTTCGGCATCGACGAGTCGGCGAAGATCTTCCTGGTCGCCCTGGGCACGTTGTTCCCGATCTACCTGAACACCTACCACGGTATTCGTAACGTCGACCCGGCACTGGTGGAAATGGCCCGCAGCTATGGCCTGTCCGGCTTCGGCCTGTTCCGTCAGGTGATCCTGCCGGGTGCGCTGCCTTCGATCCTGGTCGGTGTGCGTTTTGCCCTGGGCTTCATGTGGCTGACCCTGATCGTTGCCGAGACCATTTCGGCCAACGCCGGCATCGGTTACCTGGCGATGAACGCCCGTGAATTCCTGCAGACCGACGTGGTGGTCCTGGCCATCGTCCTGTATGCCGTGCTCGGCAAGCTCGCCGACCTCGCCGCCCGCGGCCTGGAACGTGTGTGGCTGCGCTGGCACCCGGCCTATCAAGTGGCCAAGAAGGAGGGCGCATGACCGTGCTCAAGGAACAACCGCCGCGCCTGCTGCGTGGCATCCCGCTGGCCTCCAACGGCCTGCGCAAGACCTTTGGCCAGCGCGAAGTGCTGAAAGGCATCGACCTGCATATCCCGGCGGGCCAGTTCGTCGCCATCGTTGGCCGTAGCGGCTGCGGCAAGAGCACCTTGCTGCGCTTGCTGGCCGGGCTCGACCAGCCCACTGCCGGTGAACTGCTGGCCGGTGCCGCGCCGCTGGCCGAGGCCCGCGAGGAAACCCGCCTGATGTTCCAGGATGCACGGCTGCTGCCCTGGAAGAAGGTGATCGACAACGTCGGCCTGGGCCTGTCGGGAGACTGGCGGGCAAAGGCACTGGACGCCCTGGAAGCGGTTGGCCTGGCTGATCGTGCCCATGAATGGCCTGCGGCTTTGTCCGGTGGCCAGAAGCAACGGGTAGCCCTTGCCCGGGCCTTGATCCACCAGCCGCGCCTGCTGCTGCTGGACGAGCCGCTCGGCGCCCTGGATGCCCTGACGCGTATCGAAATGCAGCAACTGATCGAGCGCCTGTGGCGTCAGCACGGTTTTACCGTGTTGCTGGTGACCCACGACGTCAGTGAAGCCGTCGCCGTGGCCGACCGGGTGATCCTGATCGAGGACGGCGAAGTCGGCCTGGACCTCAACGTCGACCTCGCGCGTCCAAGGGCGCGTGGTTCACACCGCCTGGCTTCGCTGGAAAGCGAAGTGCTCAACCGTGTTCTGTCGGCCCCGGGCACTGCGCCCGAGCCGGATCCTGTAGCCCCTTTGCCCACGCAACTGCGTTGGGCGCACTGAAACACTCACTTACCAGACTGAAGCCAAAGGGAATCAAGCCATGACTATCAAAGCGATCAACGTCCGCAACCAGTTCAAAGGCACTGTGAAAGAAATCCTCGAAGGCCCGGTACTGTCGGAAATCGACGTGCAGACCGCCTCCGGTATCGTCACTTCGGTGATCACCACCCGCTCTGTGAAAGAGCTGGAGCTGCAAGTGGGCAGCGAAGTGATTGCCTTCGTGAAGTCGACTGAAGTGTCTATCGCCAAGCTGTGATGAACGTGGCCCATGGGGCTGCTTTGCAGCCCAATCGCCGGCAAGCCAGCTCGCACAGGTACTGCGCAGGTTTCAAGCCTTGTGTCGTATCTGTGGGCGCTGGCTTGCCGGCGATGAGGCCTTCAAGTCTGACGCTTGGCTAAAAACGGCGGCAGGTACAACCCCAGATACGCCTCGAACACCCGCTTGCCTTCCTCGGCCATGCGCGGGGTGATCGCCTCGTGCAGCTGCACCGAACGTGCATACACCCGGTCGCTCAGTTCCATGGCCAATGCGAACACATCCACATCCGCAGGCATCACCGGTAACCTGAAGTGCTGGTCGAACAGCTTGTGCATCAGGTCGCCCAGTTCCATGTCGTGCTGCCGGTCGGCCTGCACCACTTCGCTCAGGCCATGCTGCGCCAAAATCAACTGTCGCGCCGCAGCATCGCCGTTGTAGATGTCGAGCATGCGCTGCTCGATCAATCGCGAAAGCTCGTGCCAGGTGGTCAGCGTACTGCTGTCTATCGGGGCGCTGAGGGCCTCGCGAAACGCCCGGTGCACATCGGCGGTCAGCGCTTCGAGCAATGCTGGCACGCTGGCGAAGAAGTGGTACACCGATGACGGCGGTATCTGCGCCCGCTCGGCCACGCTGTAGATCGACAGCGCCGCCACCCCTTGCTCGGCCAACAGCTCGCGCGCAGCCGCCAGGATCGCTTCGATCCTGGCCTGGCTGCTGGCGCGGGGCTTGCGCGGGGAGGCGGTGCGGCTCATCAGTTGCTGATCGCCAGGATGCTGGCCTGATAGGCACCGACGAACAGGTCGAAGTCGCCGACCTCTTGCTGTTCCAGGCGCGACTGCTCGGCCAGCGAATTGCGGGCGAGGGTCTCATAGGCCTGCTGGCGCTCAGCGGGCAGTGGCTGCTCGCGGAAGGTTTCGGCGTGCAGGCGGCTCTGGCGCAGGGAGAACGCGATGAAGCTTTCGTCGTGCTCGGCCATGCGTGCCAGCACCTGGGCCGATGGCGTGAGCGAGGCGTCGTCGATCTTGGCCTGTTGCGCTTCCAGGGCCTTGGCGTGTTCATCACCGCCCTGGGCGCGGTCAAGCAACTCGGCCAATTGGCCGATGCGGCCGATCAGCTCGGTGGCCCAGGCTTTCAACTCGATCGGCTCGCCGTTACGGTGCAGCTTGAGGCCAGGGCGGCGGCCTTCCTTGACCACGGTCAGGAAGTTGTCGGTGCACTGGCCGCACTCGCCGTTGTCCAGTTGCGGGCTGTCGTCCAGCGCACAGAGCAGCAGGAAGGCGTCGAGGAAACGCGCTTCGGTCAGGTCGACGCCCACCGGCAGGAACGGGTTGATGTCCAGGCAGCGCACCTCGACATACTGCACGCCACGCGAGGTCAGGGCCTGGATCGGCCGTTCGCCGGTATAGGTAACGCGCTTGGGACGGATGTTCGAGTAGTACTCGTTCTCGATCTGCAGGATGTTGGTGTTCAACTGCACCCATTCGCCGTCCACGTGCGTGCCGACTTCGACGTAAGGCGGGTAGGGCGTGCCCACCGCCTTGCGCAGGCTGTCGGTGTAGCTGGCCAGGTTGTTGTAGCACGGCGTGAGGCCAGCCTGGGCGTTGCTCTGGTAACCCAGGTCGCTCATGCGCAGGCTGGTGGCGTAGGGCAGGTACAGGGTGTCGGGGTCCAGTTCTTCGAGCTGGTGCGGGCGGCCACGCAGGAAGCCCTTGTCCAGCGCCGGCGAGGCCCCGAACAGGTACATCAACAGCCAGCTGTAGCGGCGGAAGTTGCGGATCAGCGCAATGTAGGCCGAGGACTGGAAGTCGCGGTCGTCTTCCGTGCTGCCTTCGGCTGCGCGCAGCAGGGGCCACAGCGCTTCGGGCAGCGAGAAGTTGTAATGGATACCGGCGATGCACTGCATCGTGCGGCCGTAACGCAGGGCCAGGCCCTTGCGGTAGACATGCTTGAGCTTGCCGATGTTCGAGGTGCCGTACTCGGCGATCGGGATGTCCTCCTCGGCCGGCAGCGTGCACGGCATCGACGGGCTCCACAGGTATTCGTCGGCGAGCTTGCTATAGACGAAACGGTGGGTTTCCTCGAGGCTTTCGAGCACCTTGGCCGGGTCGGGCAGGGCCGGAGTGATGAACTCCAGCAGCGACTCGGAATAATCGGTGGTGATCTGCTCGTTGGTCAGCGCCGAACCCAAGGCCTCAGGATGCGGGGTCTGGGCCAGGCGGCCTGCGTCGGTCACGCGCAGGCATTCGCGCTCAATACCGTGCAGGCACTGCTTGAGCAGGGGAAGATTGGCGCCGAGCAGGCTCAGGCGGCGGTTGAGGAGTTCGCTCAAGATGTATTCCTTCACGCGTCAGTCGCCCCAATATGGGGGTAGAGATAACGGTCTACAAGGGTAGGAAGAAAGGAACTGGCGTTGTCGCCTGGTTTACGCGGATCCAGCAGTGCCAGCGCACTGCTGAAAATACCGCAGATACTGCTTGGTGAGCTAGAGAACCGCGAAGGTTCCTTGCGCTTTCGCCACCAGCTTGTCGCCTTGGACTACGTCGGCGTCGACCACCAGGGTGCGGCGCCCGGCGTGCAGCACACGGGCGGTGCACAGCACCTCGCCGTCACTGACCGCACGCATGTAGTTGATCTTGCATTCGATGGTCACGCTCTGCTGGTCGAAACCATGGCTGGCCGAGCAGGCCAGGCCCATGGCGATGTCCACCAGGCTGAAGATGGCCCCGCCGTGCAGCTTCTGGCCGCGGTTGCGCAGGTGCGGCTCGAGCGCCAGGGCTACCTCGGCAACACCTGTGTCCAGGCGTTGCACGCGGCAGCCGAGGAGCTGGCTGTAGGCGCTTTGTACCTGCTCGCTGGGGATTTCCATCACTTCTTCTTCAACTGCTTGGCGTTGGCGAACAGCGAGGCCATGGCGTTGTTGGCCGGGGCGGCGGTGGCAGTTTCACGCTGGCGCGGTGCCTGCTGCTGGCGGTTGCCACCGTTGCCACGGTTGCCGCCACGGTTGCCTTCGACCTTTTCGCCCGGGGTGTCGCTCATGCGCATGGACAGGCCGACGCGCTTGCGCGGGATGTCCACTTCCATGACCTTGACCTTGACCACGTCACCGGCCTTGACCGCTTCGCGCGGGTCTTTGATGAACTTCTCCGACAGCGCCGAAATGTGCACCAAGCCGTCCTGGTGGACGCCGATGTCGACGAAAGCACCGAAGTTGGTCACGTTGGTAACCACGCCTTCGAGGATCATGCCCGGTTCCAGGTCCTTGAGGTCCTCGACGCCGTCCTGGAAGGTGGCCGTCTTGAACTCGGGGCGTGGGTCACGGCCGGGTTTGTCCAGCTCTTGCAGGATGTCGGTGACGGTCGGCAGGCCGAAGCTCTCGTCGGTGAACTGCTTCGGGTCGAGGCGCTTGAGGAAGCCACTGTCGCCGATCAGCGAACGGATGTCGCGGTCGGTGTCGGCGGCAATGCGCTGCACCAGCGGGTAGGCCTCAGGGTGAACGGCCGAGGCGTCCAGTGGGTTGTCACCGTTCATCACGCGCAGGAAGCCGGCAGCCTGCTCGAAGGTTTTTTCGCCCAGGCGGCTGACTTTCTTCAGCGCGGCACGGGTGGCGAACGGGCCGTTGGCGTCGCGGTGGGCGACGATATTCTGCGCCAGGGTCGCGTTGAGGCCGGAGATGCGCGTCAGCAGCGCCACCGAGGCGGTGTTGACGTCAACACCTACGGCGTTCACGCAGTCCTCGACCACGGCGTCCAGGCCGCGTGCCAGCTTGAGCTGGGACACGTCGTGCTGGTATTGGCCGACACCGATGGATTTCGGGTCGATCTTCACCAGCTCGGCCAGCGGGTCCTGCAGGCGGCGGGCGATCGAAACCGCACCCCGGATCGACACGTCCAGGTCCGGGAACTCGCGCGCCGCCAGCTCCGACGCCGAGTACACCGATGCGCCGGCTTCGGAGACCATGATCTTGGTGATCTGCAGTGCGGGGTACTTTTTCACCAGCTCTGCCACCAGCTTGTCGCTTTCGCGGCTGGCGGTGCCGTTGCCGATGGCGATCAGTTCCACCGAGTGCTTGGCGCACAGGGCGGCAAGAATGGAAATCGTACGGTCCCAGTCGTTTTTCGGCGCGTGCGGGTAGACCGTGGTGTAGTCCAGCAGCTTGCCAGTGGCATCGACCACCGCAACCTTGCAGCCGGTACGCAGGCCCGGGTCGAAGCCCAGGGTGGCACGCGGGCCGGCCGGGGCGGCCAGCAACAGGTCGTGCAGGTTGTGGGCGAACACGTTGATCGCCTCGCCTTCGGCGTTGTCGCGCAGCTCGCCGAACAGGTCGGTTTCCAGGTGGGTGTACAGCTTGACCTTCCAGGTCCAGCGCACCACCTCGCCGAGCCATTTGTCGGCCGGGCGGTTGCGGTTTTCGATGGCAACGTGTTGGCCGATCATCAGCTCGCAGGGGTGCAGGGTGCCCGGCAGCTCTTCGCCAACCTTCAGCGAAGCGCTCAGCACGCCTTCGTTGCGCCCGCGGAAGATCGCCAGGGCGCGGTGCGAGGGGGCGTTGCGCAGCAGCTCGTCATGGGCGAAGTAGTCGCGGAACTTGGCGCCTTCTTCTTCCTTGCCGGCCACCACGCGGGCGCTGAGCACGGCTTCCTGCTTGAGGAAGTTGCGCAACTTGTCGAGCAGCGCGGCGTCTTCGGCGAAGCGTTCCATGAGGATGTACTTGGCGCCTTCCAGCGCGGCCTTGACGTCGGCCACGCCTTTTTCGGCATCGACGAAGCGCGCGGCTTCGCTTTCCGGCGTCAGTTGCGGGTCGTTGAACAGCGCGTCGGCCAGCTCGCCGAGGCCGGCTTCCAGGGCGATCTGGCCCTTGGTGCGGCGTTTCTGCTTGTACGGCAGGTAAAGGTCTTCGAGGCGGGTCTTGGTGTCGGCCAGCTTGATCTCGCGGGCCAGCTCAGGGGTCAGCTTGCCTTGCTCCTCGATGCTGGAAAGGATGCTCGCGCGGCGATCGTCGAGTTCGCGCAGGTAGCGCAGACGTTCTTCCAGGTGGCGCAGCTGGGTGTCGTCCAGGCTGCCGGTCACTTCCTTGCGGTAACGGGCGATGAAGGGCACGGTCGAGCCTTCGTCCAACAGGCCCACGGCCGCCTCGACCTGCTGAGGGCGTACGCCCAGTTCCTCGGCGATACGGCTGTTGATGCTGTCCATGTAAACCACCTGACATTTGTGAATACGGGGGCTGCGAGGCGCTTGTTCCGCCCGGCGGCGCTGGATGAAAGCCGCGCATTATACCCATCGGAGACAGGTTGCGGTGATGGCGCCAGGCCAGTGGCGCAGCCCCGGAACTGGCGCCGGGGGAAAAATCTGCTAACAATGCTCACGGCACGCGTGGCAATGGCTACGCCATAATGCGCGGCGATATCAGAGGAGTTATTCATGACCGGCACCCCGAACACCGCTGAAGGTGACAAGATTCTCATCGTCGACGACGATCCCGGGCTCAGCAGCCTGCTGGAACGTTTCTTCACCAGCAAGGGCTACCGTGCCCGCGCGGTGCCCAACACCGAACAGATGGACCGCCTGCTGCAGCGTGAGGTGTTCAACCTGGTGGTGCTCGACCTGATGCTGCCGGGCGAAGATGGCCTGTCCGCGTGCAAGCGCCTGCGCCAGTCCAACAACCAGATCCCGATCATCATGCTCACCGCCAAGGGCGACGAACTCAGCCGCATCAAGGGGCTGGAGCTGGGCGCGGACGATTACCTGGGCAAGCCGTTCAACCCCGATGAGCTGATGGCGCGGGTCAAGGCCGTGCTGCGCCGCCAGGCGCCGAGTGTACCGGGCGCACCAGGGAGCGAGGACGAATCGGTTACCTTCGGTGACTACGAGCTGTCGCTGGCCACCCGTGAACTCAAGCGCGGTGAAGAGGTGCACATGCTGACCACCGGCGAGTTCGCCGTGCTCAAGGCGCTGGTCATGCATGCGCGTGAACCGCTGACCCGCGACAAACTGATGAACCTGGCCCGTGGCCGTGAGTGGGATGCCCTCGAGCGCTCCATTGACGTACAGATTTCGCGCCTGCGCCGCATGATCGAACCGGACCCATCCAAGCCACGGTATATCCAGACTGTGTGGGGCGTAGGTTACGTCTTCGTGCCGGACGGAAACGCCGGAAAATGAAGCCTCACCGTCGATGAAAACGCCGCTCTGGTTCCCGCAAAGCTTCTTCGCCCGCACGTTGTGGCTGGTGCTGATCGTCGTCCTGTTCTCCAAGGCACTGACCCTGGTCTATCTGCTGATGAACGAGGATGTGCTGGTCGATCGGCAGTACAGCCACGGTGTGGCGTTGACGCTGCGTGCCTACTGGGCAGCCGATGAAGAAAACCGCGACAAGATTGCCGAAGCCGCAGGCCTGATCCGCGTGACCGGTTCTGGCGTGCCGGAAGGCGAGCAGCACTGGCCCTACAGTGAAATCTATCAGCGGCAGATGCAGGCTGAACTGGGCGAGGACACCGAAGTGCGCTTGCGCATTCACGCGCCGCCTGCGTTGTGGGTCAATGCGCCCAGCCTTGGCCCTGGTTGGCTGAAAGTACCGTTGTATCCGCACCCGCTGCGCGGCCAGAAGATCTGGAACGTGCTGGGTTGGTTCCTGGCCATCGGCCTGTTGTCCACCGCGTCGGCCTGGATTTTCGTGCGCCAGCTCAACCAGCCGCTCAAGCGCCTGGTGTTCGCTGCCCGCCAGTTGGGCCAGGGGCGCAGCGTGCGCCTGCCGATCAGTGATACGCCCAGCGAGATGACCGAGGTGTACCGCGCGTTCAACCAGATGGCCGAAGATGTCGAACAGGCCGGGCGTGAGCGCGAACTGATGCTTGCAGGGGTTTCCCATGACCTGCGCACACCGCTGACACGCCTGCGCCTTTCCTTGTCATTGCTCGACAGCGACAACGAGCTGAGCGACGACATGGTCCGCGACATCGAAGACATGGACGCGATTCTCGACCAGTTCCTGGCCTTTATCCGTGATGGCCGCGACGAACCGGTGGAGGAGGTTGACCTGTCCGACCTGGTGCGTGAGGTGGTGGCGCCATATAACCAGCCTCAGGAACGGGTGCGCCTGTGCCTGGAGCCGATTCCACCATTCCCGCTGCGCCGGGTATCGCTCAAGCGCATGCTCGGCAACCTGATTGGCAATGCCTTGCATCACGCCGGCAAGGGCGTCGAGGTGGCCGCTTATGTATCGGGCGACGAGAGTGCGCCTTACGTGGTGCTCAGCGTACTGGACCGTGGCGCGGGGATCGACGAGTCGGAGCTGGAGACCATCTTCAACCCGTTCATTCGCGGTGACCGTGCCCGCGGAGGCAAGGGCACCGGGCTGGGGTTGGCGATCGTCAAGCGGATTGCGGCCCAGCATGGCGGGAATGTAGAGCTGCGCAATCGCTCCGGTGGTGGGATCGAGGCGCGGGTGAGGTTGCCATTGGGGTTGCTGCTACCGCGCAATGCGGTGTGATCGGTCTGCGGCCTCTTCGCGGCTAAGGCCGCTTCTACAGGGATAGCGCTGTGTTCGAGTTCAGCGCATTCACGGTGGGAGCGGCTTTAGCCGAGAAAAGGCCGGCACATTAACCTCAGCCTTTACCCTTGGTTCGGGTCTGATTCGGCCCGCCATTCTTCTCCAGGTGCTCGATGATCATCCCGGCCACGTTCTTGCTGGTAGTCACTTCGATGCCTTCCAGGCCCGGTGAAGAGTTCACCTCCATCACCAGTGGCCCGTGGTTGGAGCGCAGGATATCCACACCCGCCACGCTCAAACCCATCACCTTGGCCGCACGGATGGCGGTGATGCGCTCCTCAGGGGTGATCTTGATCAGGCTGGCCACACCGCCGCGGTGCAGGTTGGAGCGGAACTCGCCCGGCTTGGCCTGGCGCTTCATCGAAGCAATCACCTTGTCACCCACCACGAAGCAGCGAATGTCGGCGCCACCGGCCTCCTTGATGTACTCCTGAACCATGATGTTTTGCTTCAGGCCCATGAACGCCTCGATCACCGACTCGGCCGCCTGGGTGGTTTCGCATAGCACCACACCGATGCCTTGAGTGCCTTCGAGCACCTTGATCACGAGTGGCGCCCCATTGACCATCTGGATCAGATCGGGGATGTCGTCCGGCGAGTGGGCGAAACCGGTAATCGGCAGGCCGATGCCGCGCCGCGACAGCAGCTGCAATGAACGCAGCTTGTCACGGGAGCGGGCGATGGCTACCGATTCGTTGAGCGGGTACACGCCCATCATCTCGAACTGGCGCAGCACCGCGCAGCCATAGAAGGTCACCGAAGCGCCGATGCGCGGAATGACTGCATCGAAACCTTCCAGCGGCTTGCCACGGTAATGGATCTGCGGCTTGTGGCTGGCGATATTCATGTAGGCCCGCAGGGTATCGATCACCACCATTTCGTGGCCACGCTGGGTACCGGCTTCAACCAGGCGGCGGGTGGAATACAGACGCGGATTGCGCGACAGCACAGCGATCTTCATGCAGCACCTGTGACAGGGGAAAGGGTGGCCGCAAAGGCCGGTTTGTCTTGCACGTACTTGAGCCCGGGGTTGACCACCAGTTGGCCATGGATAAGCGCCTTGGAGCCGAGCAGCAGCCGATAGCGCATGCTCTTGCGGCAGGCCAAGGTGAATTCGACTTGCCACACGCGGTCACCCAGCGCCAACGGTGTGCGGATCACATAACGGGTCTGGGCGTGGCCATTGGAGCTCTTGATGGTTTTCATGGTGACCAGTGGGGCTTCGCAACGACGGTGGCGCAATTGCACGATCGAGCCCAGGTGCGCTGTAAACCGCACCCACGGCTGGCCGTCGCGCTCGAATGTCTCCACCTCGGTGGCGTGCAGGCTGGAGGTGCTGGCGCCGGTATCGATCTTGGCGCGCAGGCCGGCCACACCGAGGTCGGGCAGTGCGACCCACTCGCGCAGGCCGATCACAGTCAGATGGTCAAATGTCTTCACGAAGCACACCCAGTGGATAAGGTGGTGAACTGTAAGCACGGCGGGGACTTTTTGCATCCGTCAGTTACGGTAGTACAGTTCGGTTAAAGACAGAATTCGAGGTAACGCAATGGCACAAAAAGCCGAAGACGACGACAAGGTCCGCCTGGACAAATGGCTATGGGCGGCACGCTTCTACAAGACCCGTGCTTTGGCCAAGGCCGCGATCGAGAGCGGCAAGGTGCACTGCCGGGGCGAGCGCTGCAAGCCGGGCAAGGAGCCGCGGGTGGGCGATGCGTTCGTGCTGCGCACAGGCTTCGATGAGCGCACGGTGGTGGTCAAGGCACTGTCGGTGGTGCGTCGTGGAGCACCGCAAGCCCAGGCGTTGTATGAAGAAACCGAAGAAAGCGTGCGCCGCCGTGAGCAGGCTGCAGAGATGCGCAAGGCGGGAGCGATGGGTGTGACCACCGATGGCCGGCCGAACAAGAAGCAGCGGCGGCAGATTCATCAGCTGCATGGCAATTTTGAGTGAGCGGGGCTGCAAAGCAGCCCCCATCAGTTCAGCGGATTACCGCCAATCGCCCGACCAACGGTAGCTTGCCGGCAATGGCAAACAACGGCGCGGTACAGCGCAGCAGCCATGCGCTGCCCTTCGCCGCCAATGGCGTATGGCAACTCCAGCCCAACGCCAGCACCGCCATCAGCAAACCGCCGATATAGTCGTCCTGGCCCCAGTGCGCGCCCGCCACCAGGCGCGGCAGCATGAACAGGAGCGCTAGGCCCCAGGTCACCAGGTGCTGCCACAGGCGCCGGCTGAACAGGCTCATGAACAGTGCCCAGATCAGCAGTACCGAGGCGTGGTCACCCGGGAAGCTGTTGCTCGAACGGTCCTTGAGTTCCCAGGCTTTTTCCAGGTTCGGGTAGTAGTCGCTGAGGTGCACAACGCTGTCGAACACCATCGATGGGCTATCGTGTTGCCAGCCCATTGCATCGACCCACTTGGAAAACAGCGCGCGAATCACCACTAAGAGGATCAGGGTGACGAGAAAGCCAAAGAAGGCTTCACGTACCTGGCTGGCCTTGAACACCCAATCACCGCGAATCAGAACGGTCAGCAGGACCAGGCCGACGACGATGTCGAAGGGCCGCAGGCTGCCGACGGTCCAGATATAGCGCCAGGTGGTGTTGTCGGCCAACGGCGCATTGAGGCTGTGGAACAGCCACTCGTCGAAAGTCAGGCACAGGATCTGGCCAAAAGGCCATAACCAGAAACACAGTAGAGCGATCGGCAGCACGGTGCAGGCTGCCAGAGGGCCCCAGGACCACCTTGCTTGGAACAGTGGTCGATTGTCCATAAAATACCTCTATTGCAAACAGGAATCGGAGCGCCTTGTGAGCGCTCTGCCACGGGTTCTCGCTTGTTTTCGACATCCCGTGTAACCATTTTGTCATCATTTTTAGATAGCCAAAACCTATGAGCGATTTGCCTGATACCGATTTCACCCAACGTTTCATCTTCGACGACCGCGACATCCGCGGCGAGTGGGTGGCACTCGATGACAGCTACGCCGCAGTGTTGGCGCGTCACGCCTACCCACAGCCGGTGGCGACGCTGCTCGGCGAACTGATGGCCGCGACCTCGCTGCTGGTCGGCGCGATGAAGTTCGACGGCCTGCTGATTTTGCAGGCGCGTTCGGCTGGCCCGATCCCCTTGCTGATGGTGGAGTGCTCCAGCGAGCGCGATATTCGCGGCATGGCGCGCTATGAAGCGGATCAGATCCCTGCCGATGCGACGCTGGCCCAGCTGATGCCCGACGGCCACCTGACCCTGACCATCGACCCGGTCAAGGGCCAGCGCTACCAGGGGACCGTCGAGCTCGACGGCGCCAACCTGTCGGAGTGCTTCACCAATTACTTCATTCAGTCGCAGCAGACCAACACCCGCTTCTGGCTCAATGCCGAAGGTGGCAAGGCTCGCGGCCTGCTGTTGCAACAGCTGCCGGTCGATCGCCAGCGTGACGAAGAAGAGCGCGAAGACAGCTGGCAGCACGTGATCGCCCTGGCCAAGACGCTCAAGGCAGAAGAGTGGGCCGAGGACAACGAAACCCTGCTGCATCGCCTGTACCACGAAGACGCCGTGCGCCTGTTCGATATTCAGCCGCTGCGCTTCCAATGCAGCTGCTCGCGCGAACGTTCCGGCAATGCGCTGGTCAGTCTTGGCGAGCATGACGCCAAGCAACTGGTAGACGAATGTGGCGGCAAGGTGGAGATCGATTGCCAGTTCTGCAACGAGCGCTATTTCTTCGATGCCAGCGATGTTGCACAACTGTTTGCCGGTGGCGGTACGGACACCGCGTCAGAAACTCGCCACTGAAACGTTTAATTGCAGGGAAATCTCCTGTCGAATTGCGCAAAAGCGCGGTTACGACAGGAGGGGCCTACTTTTTTTGGGCGTTTCTGGCATAATCCGGCCACTTTTTTCGCTGTAGTAGTTTTTTACAGACAACTACAAAACGTTTGGAGCACTCGGCCTCGGGCCGGATGGGGTATCTCATGACGCAAGCCAACAACACCGTGTACACCGACCTGAGCGTCGATGAGCTGGTAAAAGAAGCGCTGCAACGCGGTGAAGGCGTGCTAGCCGATACCGGCGCACTGGTCGTCGAGACTGGGCACCGTACTGGCCGTTCGCCGGCTGACCGTTTCATCGTCGAAGAACCTTCCACCCAGGCCGCCATCGCCTGGGGCCCGATCAACCGCAAGTTCCCGGCCGATAAGTTCGATGCCCTGTGGGACCGCGTCGAGGCGTTCAACAACGCCCAGGATCACTTCGTTTCCTACGTTCACGTAGGGGCTGCCGCCGAGCACTACCTGCCGGTGAAGATGACCACCCAGACTGCCTGGCAGAACCTGTTCGGCCGTTGCCTGTTCATCAATCCTGAGCAGTTCAACCCGGCTGGCCGCGACCAGTGGCAGGTCCTCAACGTCGCCAACTTCGTGTGCGAACCTGAGCGTGACGGCACCAACTCCGACGGTTGCGTCATCATCAACTTCGCCGCCAAGAAGGTGCTGATCGCAGGCATGCGTTACGCCGGCGAAATGAAAAAAGCCATGTTCTCGGTGCAGAACTTCCTGCTGCCGGCTGCCGACGTGCTACCGATGCACTGCGCTGCCAACATCGGCGAAGAAGGCGATGTGACCCTGTTCTTCGGTCTGTCCGGCACCGGCAAGACCACCCTGTCGGCCGACGAAAGCCGTTACCTGATCGGTGACGACGAGCACGGTTGGGGCGAAGGCGTTGTCTTCAACATGGAAGGCGGCTGCTACGCCAAGTGCATCGACCTTTCCGAGAAGAACGAGCCGGTCATCTGGAAAGCCATCAAGCATGGCGCCGTGCTGGAAAACGTCGTCCTCGACGCCAACAAGCACGCCGACTACGCCGATGTCAGCCTGACCCAGAACAGCCGCGCCGCCTACCCGCTGGAGCACGTCGCCAAGCGCGCCGAAGCCAACCTGGGTGGCGAGCCTAACGCAGTCATCTTCCTGACCTGCGACCTGACTGGCGTTCTGCCGCCAGTTTCGATCCTGAACAATGAGCAGGCGGCCTACCACTTCCTGTCCGGTTACACCGCGCTGGTCGGTTCCACCGAAATGGGTTCGGGCGGCGGCATCAAGTCGACCTTCTCCACCTGCTTCGGTGCCCCGTTCTTCCCGCGCCCGGCTGGCGAGTACGCCGAGCTGCTGATCAAGCGTATCAACGGCTTCGGCTCCAAGGTCTACCTGGTCAACACCGGCTGGACCGGCGGTGGCTACGGCGTCGGCAAGCGCTTCAGCATCCCGACCACCCGTGGCGTGATCGCTGCCATCCAGAGCGGCGCGCTGATCGGTGCCGAGACCGAGCACCTGGACATCATCAACCTGGACGTGCCGAAGGCCGTTCCGGGCGTCGAAACCGAGCTGCTCAACCCGCGCAACACCTGGGCTGACCAAGCGGCCTACGACGAAGCGGCCAAAGGCCTGGCCAAGCTGTTCAGCGAGAACTTCAAGAAGTTCGACGTGTCCGACGCCATCAAGGCTGCTGGCCCTCAGCTTTAAGCTGACGCCAGCGTCTGAGGAAAACCGCCCCCCGGGGCGGTTTTTTTGCGCCTGATGGTTTGTATTGTTCTTGCTGGGCGCTTCGTGGATTTACCCGTTAAGAGGCCAGCAAATACTCAACAAGCCTGGAATTTCTGTTTCACTGATAGCATTCATTGCGACCTTGCGAGAGAGACAGATGACTGAATCCCCCAACCGCAACGCTTTCTCCCACTTCCACCCCATCCTCACTCGCCCTCAGGACAACGACCACAACGGCCACATTGCCGGCACCACCGTGCACGGCTTCTTCGAGACGGCCATCCAGGCCTTTCTCGTCGAGCAAGCCGAGTTCGACCTGCGTGAAGGCACGCTGGCGGCGTTCGTGGTCAGTTCGGCGGCGGATTTCTTTGCGCTGCCGGGCTTCCCCGATGTGCTTGAGGTGGGCCTTGGCGTGACGCGCCTGGCGGGCAGCACGGTGGAGTACCGCCTGGCCCTGTATCGCCCAGGGGAGGCGGATGCCTGCGCGGCGGGGGTGGTGGTGCAGGTGTTCATCGAGCGTGCCAGCGGCCGGCCGGTGCCGTTGCCGGAAGCGCTGCAGGCCATTCTTGCCGGGCTGCAACTCGACCCGCAGGCATGAAAAAGCCCCGCCGGTGAGGGCGGGGCTTTTGGCTACCAGGGCGTTGGCCCGAGGTATCAGTCGCGCCAGTGGCGCTTATGCTTGCGGTGGCCATAGTGGCGGCCACGGTCGTAGTGACGACGGTCGTCGTAGCCACGACGGTAGCGGCGATCGTCATGGCGATCGTCGTCATCGGCCTTGTTACCCAGGTAGTTACCCAGTGCGCCACCGGCACCGCCGCCTGCGGCTGCACCAATGTAGCTGCCAGTGGTACCACCGACCGATCGACCGACCACGTTACCGCCTGCTGCGCCCAGGGCACCGCCGATAGCGGCCTCACCACGCTGGCGCTTGTCGGCACCCAGGGCACCGCCGGCCGCACCACCCAGACCGGCACCAATGGCGCCGCCGGTGCTACCACCGATGGAGTTGCCCACTACGGAGCCGAGTACCCCACCCAATGCGCCGCCAATGCCGGCCTCGGTATTGCCACCGGCCATGGCAACGCCGCTGAGCAAGCTGAAAGACAACAACAGAATCGAGGAGTACTTCTTCATCAAGAGAGCCTCATAGGGATGACGAGGGCGAATTTGAGGCTCCTTGAGGCGGCTGGCAACGAAAATCCGACGAGTAGCACGAGTTGTACACAATTGTCTAAGTTGCTGTATTTGCTGTGAAACTTTATCGATTTTCGCGTGTCTGAGGTTATTGTGACGAAGCCCCGGACCCTTGTGGAACGGGGCTTTTTCGTTTTTGCCGGCCAACCCGTCGTTACACGATTCGCCCGTCGTCGCGTGCCCGCTCCAGCTTGATGGCGACGAATTTGGACGTCGGTGTATGGCTGCCCTCGCCGATGCTTTCCAGCGGAATCAGCGGGTTCACTTCCGGGTAATACGCCGCCGCCTGCCCTGCCGGGATATCGAAGGCCAACAGGGTGAAACCGTGCACGCGGCGCACATGCTCATCCCCCCACAGCGAAACGATGTCGACCTTCTGCCCCGGCTGGAAGCCCAGGCGAATGATGTCGGCCTCGTTGGCGAACAACACGTCGCGCTGGCCGCGCACGCCACGGTAGCGGTCGTCCAGGCCGTAGATGGTGGTGTTGTACTGATCGTGCGAGCGCATCGATTGCATGATCAGGTCCGGCAGCTGGCCACTGGCGCGCACGCGCTCATCGAGCAGGCTGTCCGGCAGCAGGTTGGCCTTGAAGTTGGCGCGGCCGGTGGTGGTCTTCCATTGGCGGCTGCCGGCGCTGTTGCCCAGGTAAAAGCCGCCCGGATGCTGCAGGCGCTGGTTGAAGTCGGTGAAGCCGGCAATGGTGTCGCCGATCAGGTCGCGAATGCGGCTGTAGTCGGCCACCAGCCAGTGCCAGTCCACCGGGCGCGAACCCAGCGTGGCGGCGGCGATGCCGGCTACCACGGCCGGTTCCGAGCGCATCTGGTTCGACAGCGGCTTGAGCTGGCCGTTGGAGGCATGGACCATGCTGAACGAGTCTTCCACGGTGACCGCTTGCGGCCCGTCGGCCTGCAGGTCGATGTCGGTGCGGCCTAGGCAGGGCAGGATCAGCGCCTGCTTGCCGTGGATCAGGTGGCTGCGGTTGAGCTTGGTGCTGATGTGTACGGTCAGTGCGCAGTTGCGCAGGGCTTGGGCGGTACGCTCGGTATCCGGGGTGGCTTGGGCGAAGTTGCCACCCAGCCCGATGAACACCTTGGCGCGGCCGTCGAGCATGGCATGGATCGCCTCGACGGTGTTGTGGCCGTTGTGCCGTGGTACCGGGAAGCCGAAGCGTTTTTCGAGGGCATCGAGCAGCGCCACCGGTGGGCGTTCGTTGATGCCCATGGTGCGGTCGCCCTGCACGTTGCTATGGCCGCGCACCGGGCACAGGCCTGCGCCGGGCGCGCCGATGTTGCCGCGCAGCATCTGCAGGTTGACGATTTCCTGGATGGTCGGCACCGAGTGGCGGTGCTGGGTGATGCCCATCGCCCAGCACATGATCACCCGCTTGCCGCGGCAGTACATGCGTGCGGCAAGTTCGATATCGGCCAGCGTCAGGCCGGACTGCTCCTGGATGTGCTGCCACGAGGTGGCATCGACTGCCGCCAGGTACGCATCGACGCCGTGGCCATGCTCGGCGATGAAGACATGGTCGAACACGGCCGGTTCGCCGTTGGCCTGCGCCTCGCGCTCCCACTGCAGCAGGAACTTGGCCATGCCACGCAGCATGGCCATGTCGCCGCCCAGGGCCGGGCGGAAGAATGCGGTGTTGGTCGGCCGGTCGCTGTTGGTCAACATCTCCAGCGGGTTCTGCGGGTGCTGGAAGCGCTCCAGGCCACGCTCCTTGAGCGGGTTGACGCACACCACCTGGGCGCCGCGCTTCACCGCGTCGCGCAGTGGGTCGAGCATGCGCGGGTGGTTGGTGCCCGGGTTCTGGCCCCAGACGAAGATCGCATCGGCATGCTCGAAATCGTCGAAGGTGACGGTGCCCTTGCCCACGCCCACGCTTTGCCCCAGGGCTACACCGCTGGCTTCGTGGCACATGTTCGAGCAGTCGGGGAAGTTGTTGGTGCCGTAGGCGCGTACGAACAGCTGGTACAAGTACGCCGCTTCATTGCTGGCCCGCCCCGAGGTGTAGAACTCGGCCTGGTCCGGGCTGGCCAGCTTGTTCAGCTCACCCGCGATCAAGGCGAAGGCAGCATCCCAGGCGATCGGCTGGTAGCGGTCGCTGGCCGGGTCGTAAACCATCGGCTCGGTCAGGCGGCCCTGGTATTCGAGCCAGTAGTCGCTCTGCTGGAGCAGCGCGCTGACGCTGTAGCGGGCGAAGAAGGCGGCATCGACCCGGCGCTTGGTCGCCTCCCAGTTAACCGCCTTGGCGCCGTTCTCGCAGAACTTGACCATGCCGCTCTCGGGCGAGTCGCCCCAGGCGCAGCCCGGGCAGTCGAAGCCGCCGTTCTGGTTGGTCTTGAGCAAGGCGCGCAGGTTCTTCAGCGCATTGTCGCTGCCGACCCAGGCCTTGGCCACGCTGCGCAGCGCGCCCCAGCCACCGGCGGGGCCGTGGTAGGGCTTGTAGCGAGGGGTGGAGGCTGGGGCGTTATCTGGAAGAGGCTGGTACGAGGTCACGGCTGTTACGACTCCGCCGCTGGGCTGTAGACCCGCGGTGCACTGTGTTTGGGCAGATGAATGAGGTTGAGGTTGTGCTTGCGCGCCCATTGCAGGGCGAGGCCCGTGGGCGCCGAAAGGCTGACCAGGGTCTGGATGCCGGCGCGCAGGACTTTCTGGATCAGTTCCAGGCTGCAGCGGCTGGTGACGATGGCCAGCCCGCCTTCTGTGGCGATGCCCTGGCGCAGCAGGGCGCCGATCAGCTTGTCCAGGGCGTTGTGCCGGCCGATGTCTTCGCGGCCGAGCAGCAGTTCGCCCTGGGCATTCATGAACAGCGCCGCGTGCACGGCACCGCAGTGCTGGCCCAGGGGCTGGAAGGCATCGATGCGTTGGCGCAGGCCAGCCAGCCACTGCGCCGGTGGTAGCGGCGCGCCGGGCAGTTCGGCCAGTTCCGGCAGCGCCTGCTCCAGGGCTTCGACACCGCACAGGCCGCAGCCGCTGGTACCGGCCAGCTGGCGGCGCTGGTTTTTCAGGTTCCAGAACGCACGGCTGGAAATGTCCAGGTCGGCATACATCGCCGAGCCGCTGCCGGACAGTTTCAGGTCATAGATTTCTGCGGTGCCCTCGACAATGCCGCTGCCCACGCTGAAACCGACCGCAAAGTCTTCGAGGTCGGTGGGGCTGACCAGCATCACGGCCTGGTTGAGGCCATTGAAGGCAATCGCCAGGGCGACTTCCTCGGCCAGTGGCGTGCTGGCACGTGCGGCGTCGTCGAGCTGGACGTAATCGTAGGTGTTGCTGGCGGCAGGCAAGGCCAGTGGCGTCGAGGCCGCGCAGACCGGAGGCTTGCTGTTCATCGGGGCTGACTACCGGCGGCTATTTGATAGCACTCAGCCTAGGCTTGTGCGCCGGTCACGTCTAATCGCTAGGGTCTATGCCTTGATAGACCGCGTCGATTGGTCGCAGTGGGGCAGGTCTTGGAAACCTGGCCTAGACTCGTGTGTTCGAGGTTTCAATCAACTAGGAGAACGCAATGAGCCTGTTCAGTTTCGTAAAGGAAGCCGGCGAGAAGTTGATCGACCTGCTGACCCCTGGCAATGCCAATGCCGAGGAGCAGCTGAAGAAACACGTGGAAAGTGTCGGCTTGGGCAACCCGAACATCACCGCCACTGTAGAGGGTGACAAGATCATCCTCAAGGGCGAGGTGGCCAGCCAGGAGGAGAAAGAGAAGATCATCCTCGCTGCCGGCAACATCAATGGTGTGGCCAGCGTCGATGACCAGATCACCGTAACAGGGCCGGTGGTTCAGGCTGCGCGGTTCGTTACGGTGAAAAAGGGTGACACGCTGTCAGCGATTGCCGTAGTCGTGTACGGCAACGCCAACCAGTACAACAAGATCTTCGAGGCCAACAAACCGATGCTCAAGCACCCGGACAAGATCTATCCGGGGCAGGTGCTGCGCATTCCGGACTGACAGATTTCTATCATGTGCGCCGGCCAATCGCCGGCAAGCCGGCCCCCACGGAATAACCACAGCGCTCAAGAGGTGTGGGGAACTTGTGGGAGCCGGCTTGCCGGCGATTGGGCCTCAAAGACCTGCCAACAATTCCCGGTAATCCTCGACCGCTGCAAATTCCTGGGTATCCCGAGGCGCCGCCTGGCTGTCCGGCTGGCGCACCGCCAGCAAGTGCCCAACACCATACGCCCGGGCACTGCGCAAAATGGCCAGCGTGTCGTCGATGAACAGGCTGCGCGCAGGCTCAAAGCCGATATCCGCCTGCAACGCATCCCAGAACTGCGGGCTTTCTTTCGGGTAGCCATAATCATGCGAACTGATCAGCCGCTCGAAATACGGCGCCAGTTCCACCCGCTCCAGCTTCAGCGACAGCGAATCGCGATGCGCATTGGTGATCATCACCACGCGCTTGCCCGCCTGGCGGATCGCCGCCAGGAACGTATCGGCGTCGGGCCGCAGGGCGATCAGGTCGGCGATCTCGCGTTTCAGTTCGCGGATCGGCAGGTTCAGCTCGCGGCTCCAGAAGTCCAGGCAGTACCAGTTGAGGGTGCCGGCATTGCGCTCGAACAGCGGCTGCAGCTCCATTTCCGCCATGGCCCGGCTCACGCCATGCACCTCGGCGTAGCGCTGGGGCAGGTGCTCGAGCCAGAAGCGGTTGTCATAGTGCAGGTCGAGCAGGGTACCGTCCATGTCCAGCAGGACAGTATCGATGGCGGACCAGGGAAGAACAGGCATGGGAAACTCTCGTTCAGTCGGCAAGCCACGGTATAGTAACCCGTTCACGCCAAGGAGCCGCCCCATGCGCCAGAAACCCACCGTACTCAGCCGCGAGATTGTCGCCAGCAGCCGCTTGTTCCGCGTCGAGGCCGTGCAGTTGCGCTTCAGCAATGGCACCGAGCGTACCTACGAGCGCCTGGTCGGCCGTGGTAACGGTTATGGCGCGGTGATGATCGTGGCCATGCTCGATGCCGAACACGCGGTGCTGGTCGAGGAATACTGCGGCGGCACCGACGAGTACGAGCTCTCGTTGCCAAAGGGCCTGATCGAGCCGGGTGAGGACGTGCTGGCGGCAGCCGACCGGGAGCTCAAGGAAGAAGCCGGCTTTGGCGCCCGTCAGCTGGAGCACCTGACCGAGCTGTCGCTGTCGCCGGGCTACATGAGCCAGAAGATCCAGGTGGTGCTGGCCACCGACCTCTACGAGGAGCGCCTGGAAGGTGACGAACCGGAGCCGATGCGGGTCGACAAGGTCAACCTGCGCGAGCTCGCGGCCCTGGCCATGCACCCGCAGTTCACCGAAGGCCGGGCGCTGGCGGCGCTGTACCTGGCCCGCGACCTGTTGACCCAGCGGGGGCTGCTCGACGTATGAACGACCAGCAACTGATGCATGAAGTGGTGCAGCTGGCCGGCCTGGCGGGCGAGGCAATCCTGCCGTTCTGGCGCGCCGATGTGGCCGTGACCAACAAGGCCGACGACTCGCCGGTGACCGCCGCCGACCTGGCTGCGCACCGGGTCATTGCCGATGGCCTGCAGGCCCTGGCGCCGCACATCCCGGTCCTGTCCGAGGAAGACTGCAATATCCCGCTGGCCGAGCGCCAGGGCTGGCAGCGCTGGTGGCTGGTCGACCCGCTGGACGGGACCAAGGAATTCATCGCCGGCAGCGAGGAGTTCACCGTCAACATCGCGCTGATCGAAAAGGGTGAAGTGGTGTTCGGCGTGGTGTCGATGCCCACCTGCGGGCGCTGCTATTTCGGTGGCCGTGGTTTGGGTGCCTGGCGTGCAGAGGCGGGTGAGGTTGCCGAGCCTATTCAGGTGCGTAACGCGCCGCCGGCGGGTGGGCGTTTCACCGTAGTTGCAAGCCGTCGGCATTCAAGCCCGGAACAGGAAGCGCTGTTGGCTGGCCTCGGTGATGCGGTTGGCGAACTGGAACTGGCCAATATCGGCAGCTCGCTGAAATTCTGCCTGCTGGCCGAAGGCAGCGCCGACTGCTACCCGCGCCTGGCGCCGACCTCGCAGTGGGATACTGCCGCCGCCCAGGGCGTGGTGGAGGGCGCCGGTGGCGAGGTCATCGAGCTCGATGGCTCGCCGTTCCGGTATCCGCCACGGGAGTCCCTGCTCAACCCGTATTTCCTGGCGTTGCCGGCACATGCTGCATGGCGACGGGCGTTCCTGAGCCTGATCTAAAAGCCTATGCACGCGCCCGGTGGGCGCGGGCTCACCCGCGAAACAGGCTCCGCGGCGTATGGCACGGGCCTCGCCCGTGTCAGCGGTGCAGGACGTACTGGCCGCTGAACTTTACCGCGGGCTCATCGCTGCCGGCGTTGCTCACCGTGGTCTGCAGCGTCAGCCGCGCACGGCCCCGGCGCTGGTACATCGTCACGAAACGTTCCCACGTCTTGGCATCTGGCGCCGCGCAGCGTGCCACTGCCGTGCCGTTCACCGGCAACGGGTAGCTGATCTGGCCTTCCTGGATGACGATGTGCCCGTCATCGATGCCCAGTTCGCGCAGGCGCAGGTGCAACCAACCCCAGCCCACCAGCACCGCGGCGCAATACAGGCTGCCACCGAACATGGTGCTCTTGTGGTTGACGTTGGCCGCCAGCGGCAGTTGCAGGCTGAGGGTGTGGTGCTGCCAGTCGATGACCTCCAGGCCCATTTCGCGGGTCAGGGGAATATCGCTGTGCAGTACCGATTGCAGGTACTGGCTATCGTTGTTCATGGCGGTTGTCCTCATGGTCGTCTGGCCCGCTGTTGCCGCCGTCAAAATTGAGGCCGTGCTTGCGCAGCTTGTCGTGCAGGGTCTTGCGCGGGATGCCCAGGGCTTCGGCCAGGCTGCGCATCGAGCTGTGCGGCTGGGCCAACTCGGCGGCGATCAGCGAGCGCTCGAACTGCTCCACCTGTTCACTGAGGTTGCCCAGCGGTATGGGCGCCGAGGGCGCTGCAGCAGCGGGTGCCTGGCTATCCAGGGCCAGTTCCAGGCCGAGGGCGAAGCGCTCGGCGGCGTTTTGCAGTTCACGCACGTTGCCGGGCCAGCCATGGCGCAGCAGCATCGCCCGTTGCGCTGGCTGCAGGCTGTGCGGGGCAAGGCCGTGGCGCTGGCTGGCGGTGTCGGCGAAGTGCTGGAACAGCACCAGGATGTCGTCGCCGCGCTCGCGCAGCGGCGGGATGCGCAGCGGCGCCACGTTCAGGCGGTAATAAAGGTCGGCGCGAAAACGCCCTTGGTCGGCAGACTGGCGCAGGTCTTCCTTGGTCGCGGCGATGATGCGGATATCCAGCGGGATCAGCTGGTTGCCACCCAGGCGTTCGACCACCCGTTCCTGCAGCAGGCGCAGCAGCTTGACCTGCACGTCCAGGCTCATGCTCTCGATTTCGTCGAGGAACAGCGTGCCGCCATTGGCGAACTCGAACTTGCCGATGCGGCGCTTCTGCGCGCCGGTGAAGGCGCCAGGTTCGTGGCCGAACAGTTCGCTTTCGACCACCGATTCGGCCAGTGCGCCGGCATTGATGGCCACGAAGGGCCCGTCGCGGCGGCTGGACAGGTCGTGCAGGGCCCGGGCCACCACTTCTTTGCCGGCGCCGGTTTCGCCGAGGATCAGCACGTCGGCGCGGGTGCCGGCGAGGGCGCCGATCTGCTCGCGCAAGCGCTGCATGGACGGCGAATGGCCGACCAGGCGGGTGGCCAGCTGCTGGCGATCGCTCAGGGCCAGGCGCAGGCTGCGGTTGTCCAGCACCAACCGGCGCAAGGCCAGGGCGCGGCGCACGCTGTCGAGCAGCGCATCGCTGGCGAACGGCTTCTCAAGGAAGTCGTAGGCGCCTGCGCGCATGGCCTGCACTGCCAGCGGCACATCGCCGTGGCCGGTGATCAGCAGCACCGGCAGTTCGCTGTCGCGGCCGTGCAGTTGCTCCAGCAGTTGCAGGCCGTCGATACCGGGCATGCGGATATCGCTGACCACCACGCCCGGCCAGTCGGGCTCGATGCGTTCGGCCACGCCTTGGGCGTCGGCCAGGGTGACCACCTTGAGCCCGGCCAGGTCGAGGGTCTGGCTCAGGGCCTGGCGCAGGTGCGGGTCGTCGTCGACCAGCAGCACCTGGGCCTGGTTGTCGATGCAAGGCTCGGTCGTCATGCCGAGAGGTCCTCCGAATTGGGCAAGGTAGCGCCGGGGGCGGCCACGCGCAGTTGCAAGGTGAGCAAGGCGCCACCTTCCGGGTGGTTGGCCAGCAGCAGTTCGCCGCCCAAGGCACGCATCAGGCTTTCGCAGATGGCCAGGCCCAGGCCCAGGCCCTGGGTGCGGGTCTTGGTGGTGAAGAACGGCTCCTTGGCGTGCTCCAGCGCCTGGCGGCTGAAGCCTGGGCCGTTGTCGCGGATGAACAGGTAGACGCAGTCATCGCGCTTTTCGGCACTCAGCCACAGGCGGCGTGGGTTGGCTTTTTCGGTCAAGGCATCGAGGGCGTTGGCCAGCAGGTTGCCGAGTACCTGGCGCAGGCGGGTTTCACCGGCCTGTACCCACAGGGTGGCATCCGGCAGGTCGCGGATCAGTTCCACAGCCATCGCTCGGCGGCGCTTGGCCAGCAAGGCCAGGGCGTCGTCCAGCGCCGGCTGCAGCGCCACGCTTTCCGGGGCGTGGCGGTCGCGGCGGGCGAAGGCGCGTAAGTGGGCGATGATCGAGGCCATGCGCCCGGTCAGCTCGCCGATCAGCTTGAGGTTGCCGCGGGCGTCCTCGGTGCGTGAGTGATCGAGCAGTATCTCGGCGTTTTCGGCATAGCTGCGGATCGCCGCCAAGGGTTGATTGAGCTCGTGGCTGATGCTGGCCGACATGGTGCCGAGCACCGACAATTTGCCGGCCTGTACCAGCTCGTCCTGGGCGCGTACCAGCTCCTGCTGGGCGTTCTCGCGCTCCAGTACCGCACTTTTGAGCCGGGTATTGAGGCCCTCGAGGTCGGCGGTGCGCTGCACTACACGGTTTTCCAGCTCCTGGCGGGCATGGGCTTCGAAGCCGATGCGGTCGATGTAGTGGCGGCGCCGTTGCATCACCAGGCCGGCCAGCAGCATCAGCACCAGCAGCGCCCCGGCGCCGATGGCCATGACCGTCTGCACCGAGCGGTCGACCAGCGTGCGCGGGGCGAGGATGCTGACCTGCCAGCCGGTCTCCTTGATGTCGCGGGTCTGGGCCAGCCAGGCATCCTGGTTGAGCACCAGCGGCTGAGGTGCCTGGGTCGGGTAGGGCTGGATGGCGATGATCGCCTGGCGCTCGGCCTCGGTCAGCGCGCGGGTGGCGCGGAACCGCCAGTCGGGCCGCGAGGTGAGGATCACCACACCGTTGTGGTCGGTCAGCAGCAGTTGCTCCGGGGTGCGGCCCCAAAGGGTTTCGGTGTGGTCGAGGTCGACCTTGACCACTAGCACTCCGACGATGCGCTCGCGGTCGCGCACGGCGGCAGCGAAGAAGTAACCGCGCTTGGCCGAGGTGGTGCCTTGGCCGAAGAAGCGCCCAAGGTGCCCAGCCATGGCTTCGTTGAAGTACGGGCGGAAGGCAAAATTACGGCCGACGAAGCTGTCGTGCTTGTCCCAGTTGGAAGCGGCGAGGGTATTGCCGCTGACATCCATCAGGTACATCACCTCGGCGCCCGTCTGGTGGACGATGTCCTTGAGCAGGCGGTTGGCGTTGGTCACCGCTTCGAGTTTGAACGGGTCGGCCAGCACACTGCGCAGCGCCGGCAGGTCGCCGAGGATCTGCGGCAAGGTTTCGTAGCGGTGCAGGGTGCCGAGGAGGTTGGCCACGTACAGGTCGAGGGTCTGGCGATTCTGCGAGGCCAGTTCGTCCTGGTAATAGCGTTCGGCAAGGTGATGCAGGGGCCACAGCAAGGGGGCCAGGCACAGGGCCAGCAGGGCCAGGCTGCGCCAGCGGGGACGGCGTGGGTGCGTGGGTTTTGCAATCATCGCGTAAATGCGCCAGGGGAGACTGGCGCAATTATGCGCTACTTGAGGCAGCCATTCCTCATGGGAACAGGTCGGCGTCCTTCAGCAGGGCGCCCGCCTGGTCCTTGGCCGACAGCAGCGGCGCTTGCACGCCCCAGTCGATGGCCAGTTGCGGGTCGTCCCAGCGGATGCAGCGCTCGGCGGCAGGGTTGTAGTACTCGGTGGTCTTGTAGAGGAAGTCGGCCGACTCGCTCAGCACCAGGAACCCATGGGCGAACCCTGGCGGGATCCAGAACTGGCGGTGGTCGGCGGCGCACAGACGGGTGGCCACCCAGCGGCCGAAGGTTGGCGAGCTGCGGCGGATGTCCACGGCAACGTCGAGCACTTCACCCTGGGTCACGCGGACCAGTTTCCCCTGGGGGTTGTCGATCTGGTAGTGCAGCCCGCGCAGCACACCGCGCTGCGACCGTGAATGGTTGTCCTGGACGAAACGGGCGTCGACACCCGTCAGCCCGGCGAATTCACGGGCGTTGAAGCTTTCAAAGAAGAAACCGCGACTGTCACCGAAGATTTTTGGTTCGATGATCAGTACGTCAGGTATGTCGGTAGCGATTATGTTCATGGCGATTATCTGACCCGTGTACTCAGGGGATGGACCGTACCGGCCTCGTTCACTGTAGCCCGCCTTGGCTTGTTGCAGCCTAGATTGCCCTCATGACCGCGCACGGGCGCACGATCATCATTTCATCTTTGCCACTTGTGTATCGGCCTTGGCAGTGGCGAGATAAGCAAAAAGTAAAAGAGGTTTCATCTTCATGCCCCTCAGCACCCTGATCCAGCGTTCCAGCCTGCCCAGCCCTTCGCTCAGCGAAGCCCAGGCGCATGCCTTGCTTCAGGCGCATTACGACCTGGCCGGCAGCCTGTCGGCGCTGGGCAGCCAGCAGGACCTGAACTTCCGGCTGGACACGGGGCAGGCGCGGTTCGTGCTCAAGGTCTGCCACGGCAGTTATGCCCAGGCCGAGCTGCAAGCGCAGCATGCCGCGCTGGCGTACCTGCGTGAGCAAGGCTTGCCGGTACCTGCCGTGCGCCCGGCGCGCGATGGCCAGGCCTTGCTGGCGCTGGACATCGACGGGCAACCGCTGCGTGCACGCCTGCTCGATTATATCGACGGGCAGCCGCTGACACGCCTCAAGCACATGGCGCCGCGGCTGATGGCCGAACTGGGCACGCTGTGCGCGCGCATCGACCAGGCCCTGGCCGATTTCGACCACCCAGGCCTGGCGCGCACCCTGCAATGGGACCCGCAGCACGCCCAGGCGCTGATCGAGCATCTGCTGCCGGTGTTGCAGGATGCCGGGCAGCGCGCGCGCGTCGAGCAGGCCACACGCTTGGCCGCCGAACAGCTGGCACCGTTGGTCGGGCAATTGCCGAGCCAGGCCGTGCACCTGGACATCACCGACGATAACGCCGTCTGGGCCCGCGACGGCGAGCGGCAATGGCAACTGCAGGGCGTGATCGATTTCGGCGACTTGCTGCGTACCTGGCGTATCGCCGACCTGTCGGTGACCTGCGCGGCGCTGCTGCACCATGCCGAAGGCGACCCACTGCGCATTCTGCCGGCTGTCAGCGCCTACCAAGCCATCAACCCGCTGAGCGAAGCCGAAC
Source organism: Pseudomonas sp. NPDC087185 (assembly GCF_044744955.1). NCBI lineage: Bacteria > Pseudomonadati > Pseudomonadota > Gammaproteobacteria > Pseudomonadales > Pseudomonadaceae > Pseudomonas > Pseudomonas sp. NPDC087185. The sequence continues at coordinate 465,796 of NZ_JBIUZK010000004.1, forward strand.
TGCGTGCCTTGTGGCCGCTGGTGCTGAACCGTGCCGCCGTGTTGGTACTGAGCAGCGAGCAGCAACTGGCGGTGGACCCTGGCAACCAGTACACCCGTGACAATATCGCCCACGAGTGGGAAATCTTCGACACCGCTACCGCCGTGCCTTTCGCCTTGATGGAGGCGGCCATTCTGCAGGCTGCCGGTATCAAGCTGCCCGCGCTGAACCTGGCAGATTGCGCACCGTTGCTCCCGGACCTGGCTGGACAAGCGGTTAGCCGTGTCGATCTGGGTGTGCTCAGCACCCATTGCGAGGCGGGTAACTGGGAACAGCCTGGTTTCGACCAGCGCCTGCTGACCACGCAGCCCGCACCAGCTTGCAGCCTGCACGGCCAGTACCGCCTGTCGCAAACACACATCGACCGCCCCGAAGAGCCCGCCACCTGCGCCCTGGGCGTCGAACTGCATGTGCCCAACGGCAGTGTGGTCCAGGCGCCGCAAGCAGGTACCTGGCAACGCCATGGCGATGGCCGTGGCTGCCTGCGCACGCCGCAGTGGGCCTTGTGGCTGAGTGGCCTGGAAGATACCCCGGCAGACGGCCAGGCCGTGGCCAAGGGGCAGGCACTGGGCAGCAGTTGCGGCTTCCTCAGCGTTCAGTTGTGCCTGGACGGCGCCCTCCAGCCACCGTTCTTCGCCACGCCCTCCCAGGCCGCCGCCTGGCTGGCGCTGTGCCCGTCGCCAGCAGCGCTGCTGGGCTTCGACTGTGATGCCGAGCCGCTGGCCGACCCGCAGGCCCTGCTGGCCCGTCGCGATGCCAGCTTCGCCCGTTCGCAGAAACACTACTATGCACAGCCGCCGCATATCGAGCGTGGCTGGCGCAACTACCTGATCGACATGCAGGGCCGCTCCTACCTGGACATGCTCAACAACGTGGCGGTGCTCGGCCACGGTCACCCGCGCATGGTGGCCGAGTCGGCGCGGCAGTGGTCGTTGCTCAATACCAACTCGCGCTTCCATTACGCCGCCATCGCCGAGTTCTCCGAACGCCTGCTCACGCTGGCGCCGCCCGGCTTCGACCGGGTGTTCCTGGTCAACAGTGGTACCGAAGCCAACGACCTGGCAATCCGCCTGGCCTGGGCCTACAGCGGTGGGCGCGACCTGCTCAGCGTGCTGGAGGCCTACCATGGCTGGTCGGTGGCCACCGATGCCATTTCCACCTCGATCGCCGACAACCCGCAGGCCCTGGAAACCCGACCGGACTGGGTGCACCCGGTCGAGGCACCGAATACCTTCCGCGGCCGCTACCGGGGCGCCGACAGTGCTGGCGACTATTTGCGCGATGTCGATGCCAAGCTCGCCGACCTCGATGCCCGTGGCCGCCAGCTGGCCGGCATGATCTGCGAACCGGTGTACGGCAATGCCGGCGGTATTTCGCTGCCAGCAGGCTACTTGCAAGACGCCTACGCCAAAGTCCGTGCCCGCGGCGGTGTGTGCATCGCCGATGAAGTTCAGGTGGGTTACGGCCGCCTGGGCGAGTACTTCTGGGGCTTCGAAGAGCAGGGCGTGGTGCCCGACATCATCACCATGGCCAAGGGCATGGGCAACGGCCAGCCACTGGGCGCGGTGATCACCCGCCGCGACATCGCCGAGGCACTGGAGGCGCAGGGTTATTTCTTTTCGTCTGCCGGCGGCAGCCCGGTCAGCTGCCGTATCGGCATGGCGGTGCTGGATGTGATGGACGAGGAGGGGCTGTGGCAAAACACCCGCGACACCGGGCGTTACTTCAAGGCACGCCTGCAGGCGTTGGTCGATAAACATCCGCTGGCCGGTGCCGCGCATGGTTCGGGCTTTTATCTGGGGCTGGAACTGGTGCGCAACCGCGACACGCTGGAGCCGGCCACCGAGGAAACCATGGCGTTGTGCAACCGCCTGCGTGACCTGGGCATCTTCATGCAGCCCACCGGCGATTACCTGAACATCCTCAAGATCAAGCCGCCCATGTGCACCACGCGGGCCAGCGTGGACTACTTTGTGGACAGTGTGGAACGGGTTCTTTCCGAAGACCTATAAGCCCAGGATGCCACTCAAGCCGATTGTTATCGGCCTCGGTGGCATTTTTATTAACCGTTCGAGATTATCAGGCTTTTAATGCCGATATATATCGGTTATAAAATCGCCCTCTTCCATTGACCATCGGCCTAGGGCCTTTGCAGAGGTTAGCCATGAAAACCCTCAACTCCACCCCCCGCGCCGACGGTTTCCACATGCCCGCCGAATGGGCCCCGCAGAGCCAGGTGTGGATGGTCTGGCCAGAGCGTTCGGACAACTGGCGCCTGGGTGGCAAGCCTGCCCAGGCTGCCCACGTGACCCTGGCCAAGGCCATCGCCCGTTTCGAGCCGGTCACTGTGGCGGTTTCCGCCGGCCAGTACGAAAACGCCCGTCGCCAGCTCGACACGCCGAACATCCGTGTGGTGGAAATCAGCAACGATGACGCCTGGGTGCGCGACACCGGCCCTACCTTCGTGATCAACGATGCCGGCGAAGTGCGCGGTGTGGACTGGGGGTTCAACGCCTGGGGTGGTTTCGATGGCGGCCTGTACGCGCCGTGGAACCGCGACGAGGAACTGGCGGCCAAGGTCATGGAAATGGAGCGCTGCCAGCGTTACCACACAGAAGGTTTCGTGCTCGAAGGCGGCTCGATCCATGTGGACGGTGAGGGTACCCTGATCACCACCGAAGAGTGCCTGCTCAACCGCAACCGCAACCCGCACCTGAACCGCAAGCAGATCGAAGAGGTCCTGCGTGAACACCTGGCCGTCGAGACCATCGTCTGGCTGCCGGATGGCCTGTACAACGACGAAACCGACGGCCACGTCGACAACTTCTGCTGTTACGTCAGCCCAGGCGAAGTGTTACTGGCCTGGACCGATGATTCCAACGACCCCAACTACGCACGCTGCCACGCCGCCTACGATGTGCTGAAAAGCAGCCGTGACGCCAAGGGCCGCGAGTTTGTGGTGCACAAGATGCCGATCCCGGGCCCGCTGTTCGCCACCGAAGAAGAGTGCGCCGGTGTCGACCAGGTGGCCGGCAGCCAGGAACGTGACCCGTCGGTACGCCTGGCCGGTTCCTATGTGAACTTCCTGATCGTCAACGGCGGCATCATTGCGCCGAGCTTCGACGACCCGGCGGATGCCCAGGCTAGAGCGATCCTGGCCAAGGTCTTCCCCGACCACGAAGTGGTGATGATCCCGGGCCGTGAGCTGCTGCTCGGCGGTGGCAACATCCACTGCCTGACCCAACAGCAACCGGCACCGGTCAAGCGCTGATACAACGCTGTGCAAAAAGGCCCGTCATATGACGGGCCTTTTTTTGCGGCGGCTTCCGGCCTGTCGAAATGGCATATGTTTTGTATTGTTTTCAGGGAGTTAACCCGGACAGTACGGTCACTCCGTTCTGTAACAATCACGACGTAGATTAGCCGCTCACGGGCCCAGGAGTACGTGTAGACATGAACGCAGCAAGTGAGTCGGCTTTGCGCCCATTGGCAGTGAATCACCCTTCGCTCAGAACCTTGGCGCAGTGGCTGAAACACCCAGGAAGCACGCGGGTCAGGACGACCGACCCCCGACGTCTGCTTGACGGCCGTTATCCCCAAGGGCTGATCAGCGATGCGGAGCTGGAAGCGCTGCTGGGTGTCTGGCACTGAAAGGGCAGGAGCCCGCGCCATGCAAAACGCCACCGCGATTGCGGTGGCGTTTTTGTTTGCGGGGTGTCAGTGCCGGCGATCGGGTCGGTACTGCCCCAGCAGGTCAGAAGCTGTAAGTGCCGGTCACCACCAGGCTGCGCGGGTCGCCGAGCTGGATCTGCGCCGCACTGGTCGCCGAGCTGTAATAGGTCTTGTCGGTGATGTTGCTGAGCGCCGCACGCACATCCCAGTCATGCGTACGGAACCCTGCCAGCGCATCCCAACGCCCGTAACCCGGCATCACCGTGGTGTTCTGGTTGTCGGCATAGCGCTCGCCCACCAGTGTGAGCCCGGTTTCGGCGTACCAGCCAAGCTCCGGCTTCCAGGTCACGAACAGGCTGGCGTTGCGCTTGGCGACATCGTTGATGCGGTTACCTTCCTGGCCGTTGTTGTCCTTGACGATGGTCGCATCCTGCAAGCCGATACCCCCGCGTACGTACCAGTTGCCAACAATGTTGCCGGCTGCGGTCAGCTCGATGCCGCGTGAACGCTGCAGGCCGCTCATCAGGGTGATTTCCGGGTTGTTCGGGTCACGCGTGCGGCGGTTGTACAGCTCCAGCTCATAAAGGGCGAAGGTGGTGGTCAGGCGCTCGTCGAACCAGTCGCTCTTGACCCCGATCTCTTTCTGCCGGGTCAGCTCTGGGCTGGTGTCGTTGGTGTTGCCGGCTGCGCCTGGGGTGATACCGATCAGGCCACCGCCGACAGGCGAGAAGGTCTTGCTCCACGAGGCATAGAACGAGTGATCACGCCATGGCGTATAGACCACGCCCAGGCGCGGGCTGGTGCTGTTGCTATCCTGCTTTTCGGCCAGGTTGCGCACCTTGTTGGTGGTTTCCACCTCGAACTGGTCGAAGCGCACGCCAGCCAGAATCTGCCACTGATCGTTGAGACGGATCTGGTCCTGCAGGTACAGGCCACGGCTGTCGACCACGGTGTGGTTGTCACTCGACACCACCATGCGGCCGTTGTGCTGCAAGTCGCGGTTCGGGTTGTTCAGGTCCAGGCTCGGTACTGCCTGGCCACCGGCCGAGACGGCGGCAGCGGTGTACAGGGTCGGGTCGCGGCGCTGGTTGCCGAACTCCAGGCCCAATAGCAGTGTGTGTTCCAGGCCCCAGGTGGCGAAGTCGCCCTCGGCTTCGAGGTTGTTGAACAGGTTGCGGGTGTTCAGGTCCTGCTGCCAGCGTTGGCGGGTCACCGTGTTGTTGCTGGCGTTGTAGCCGGTCAGGTAGGTGTTGTCGAACTCGCTGTCGAGCTTGAACAGCCCGAGGGTGTGGCGCAGTTGCCAGGTGTCGTTCAGCTGGTAGTTGAGGCGCGAGCGCAGCGACTGCGCGCGGTCGTCGATGAAGTCGCGCTGTGTATCGCCATAGGTGGTGCTGCGGCTGACATCGGCCGGGCGCCCGTTGACCCCGGGGATACCGCGGTCGGGGGTGCGGTTGTAGCGGCTGTACTCGTACTGCACCAGCCAGTTCAGGTCGGGCGTGAGCTGCCAGCTCATCGACGGGGCGAACAGCTGGCGGCTTCCATCGACGCCATCGCGGAAGCTGTTGTTGTCCTGGTTGCCCATGTTCAGGCGCAGGCTGAGGGTGTCGCTGGGGTCGGCACTGAGGTCGGCATACAGGCTGCGCAGGTCCTGGCTGCCGCCCTGGGCCTCGATGGACGAGCGCCGGCCATGCTCTGGCGCCTTGCTCACGCGGTTGACGATGCCACCCTGGCTGCCACGGCCATACAGCACTGCGGCCGGCCCCTTGAGCACCTCGACCCGTTCGATGTTGTGCAGGTCGCGCAGGTACTGGCTGTCGTCGCGGATACCGTCCAGGTAGAAGTCGTTGCTGGCTTCGAAGCCGCGGATGCGCACGCTGTCGAAGCGCGTGTCGGCACCGCTGCTGACGTTGGGGATGCCCTCGAGGGCCTTGCCCAGCGAATCGCTGCCGTAGTCGAGCACATTGCGGGTCTTCACCGTGTCGATGGCCTGGGGCACGTAACGCACAGGGGTGGAGGTGCGCGTTGCGGTGCTTACCTCCTTGACCCGTGGGTTGTCTTCTTCGCGCTCGCTGTCGGCGGTAACCGATAACTCGGGCAGGGTGGTGGTGGCGGCACTGGCCAGGCTGGCGTTGAACAGCAGCGACAGGCCAAGCGTCAGCGGTGAAAGGCGGCAGGGGGCAGGCATGGAGGCATCCGGACCTAAGGCTGGTAATAAACAAGGCGCGAATGATAATGCTTGCCATTTGCTGTTGCTTGGGTGTTTGTAAAGGCTTGTCTTTACATATGTATCGCTTTGTAACTAGTCCCTTGTGCGTACTGTTGGTGCCCGAGGGTGGTGGGGTGCGTCATAACGACTCATCTGACAGAAGACAAATTGCCCACTGCTGGTGGGAACGTGCACGGAAATGCACTGTTCATCCCGGTTAATTTGGTTATATCGACCTGCTTTTCACGACTTTTTGACATTTGTAATCGCACACGGCTAGGATTCGGCCAGCGCCTGATGGCCATGATCTGGCCATGCAGCTGTACAAGGCCCGCCACGTAACTTCGGCGGCCTTGCAGTTTGGATCCGCATAGCGTCGAACCTACGAAGGGGTGTTGGTTCCTGGCGTCATATTGCGCAGCGTTTTTGATTAAGAAATAAGGAAAACAACATGTTGAAAACCAGGATCAGCCTGGTCGCCCTGGCGATGATCGCCGCGACCCAGGCCCAGGCCAACGAGCAGGCCGACAGCAAGGGCTTTATCGAAGACAGCCACGCAAACGTTCTCCTGCGTAACGCTTACATCAACCGTGACAAGAAACACGGTACCGATGACCAGATCGAATGGGGCCAGGCGGCCATCGCCAACTTCTCCTCTGGCTTCACCCAGGGCACCGTCGGTGTCGGCGTCGACGCATTCGGCCTGTACGCCGTGCGTCTGGACGGCGGCAAGGGCCACAACGGTGGCGCCGGTGTCGACTTCTTCAAGCCAGGCAACACCAAGAACGCCGACGGCAATGCCAGCGGCCCGCATGACCTGGCCCGCGCCGGCGCAGCCGTGAAGTTCCGCATCTCCAACACCGTGCTCAAGTACGGTGACCAGATGCCGACACTGCCGGTGCTGAATTACGACGACGGTCGACTGCTGCCAGAAAGCTTCACCGGTACCATGATCACCTCCAAGGAGATCGAAGGCCTGGAACTGAACGCCGGCCGCTTCACCCAGGAAGCGCGCAAGAGCGCCGAGCGTCGTGACGGTGGCGGCCTGAAGTCGATCAACGTCTTCGGCGGTAGCTACAAGTTCACCGACAACTTCACCGCTTCGCTGTACACCGCAGACAACGAAGACGTGATGAAGAAGCACTACCTGGGCTTGAACTACGTCTTCCCGATCGCCAATGACCAGTCGCTGACCCTGGACTTCAACGGCTACAAGTCGGATATCGACAAGAAATATGTGCAGGCCGCCGACCTGAACGGCGACTCCAACACCATCTGGAGCCTGGCCGCGACCTACGCCTACGGCGCGCACTCGTTCACCATCGCCCACCAGCGCAGCACCGGCAGCACTGGTTACAACTACAGCGGCTACCAGAACGTGGGCGGCGTGGGTGACGGTGGTTCGACCATCTACCTGGCCAACTCGTACTGGTCCGACTTCAACGCCGAAGACGAGCGTTCCTGGCAGCTGGGCTACGGCCTGGACTTCGGTGCCTACGGCATCCCGGGCCTGACCTACAAGCTGGCCTACGTGGTGGGTGACAACATCAACACCCGCACCAACGCCAACCCGCAAGGCTTCGGCGAAGGTAAAGAGCGCGAGATCTTCAACCAGATCCGCTACGTGGTTCAGGAAGGCCCGGCCAAGGACCTGTCGATCAAGCTGCGCAGCTCGTTCCTTCGCACCAACAACGCTGTACAGCAAAACACCTACAACGACGACGGCAACGAAGTCCGCGTATTCGTCGAGTACCCGATCAGCATCTTCTGATACTGACGCCGTGTACCCAACAGCCCCGGCCTATGCCGGGGTTGTTTCTTTTCGGCGCACCGGTGTCATCGGCGCCACCGCTGTTTCCCTCGTCTCCGGTGCAAAGCTGTCGCTGCGCGCCATCCGCCACATCCGCGCATAAAACTCGCTTTCGATCGAGCCACTGAGCAATTCGCCGGGCTTGAGAAACGGGTGCAGGTCCGAAAACAGGCTGATTTCGCTGGTGCTGATGCGCCGCGCCAGATGCTTGGGTTTGAGCTCCGAGGGGTGCTCAAGGCCGGCGGCCGCGAGCATCTCGGCCAGGGCATGCAGGGTGTTGCGGTGGAAGCTGGCAACCCGCTCGGCCTTGTCCGGTACCACCAGCGCACGCTGGCGCAATGGGTCCTGGGTGGCCACGCCGGTTGGGCACTTGTTGGTGTGGCAACTCTGCGACTGGATGCAACCAATGGCGAACATGAAGCCACGCGCCGAGTTGACCCAGTCGGCGCCGATGGCCAGCACGCTGGCGATATCGAAAGCGCTGACGATCTTGCCCGCCGCGCCGATGCGGATGCTCGAACGCAAGTTCAGGCCGACCAGGGTGTTGTGCACGAACATCAGGCCTTCGCGCATGGGCACGCCCATGTTGTCGCTGAACTCGCGCGGCGCCGCGCCCGTGCCACCCTCCTTGCCATCGACGACGATGAAGTCCGGGGTGATGCCGGTGGCCAACATGGCCTTGGCAATGCCCATGAACTCCCACGGGTGGCCCAGGCAAAATTTGAAACCCACCGGCTTGCCGCCCGACAGCTCACGCAGCTGAGCGACGAATTGCAGCAGCTCCAGGGGCGTGCGGAAGGCACTGTGCGCGGCCGGCGAGATGCAGTCCTCGCCGGCACGCACGCCGCGGGTGGCGGCGATTTCCGCGCTGACCTTGTGCCCCGGCAGGATGCCGCCGTGGCCCGGTTTGGCGCCTTGGCTGAGCTTGATCTCGATCATTTTCACCTGCGGGTCGCGGGCCTGGGCGGCGAAGCGCTGCGGGTCGAAGCGGCCTTGCTCGGTGCGGCAACCAAAATAGCCGCTGCCGATTTCCCAGATCAGGTCGCCACCATGCTCGCGGTGGTAGGGGCTGATGCTGCCTTCACCGGTGTCATGGGCGAAGCGGCCCAAACGCGCGCCCTGGTTGAGCGCGGCAATGGCATTGGCGCTGAGTGCGCCGAAGCTCATGGCCGAGATGTTGAAGGTCGAAGCGGAGTAGGGCAGGCGGCACTGCGGCCCGCCGATGGCGATGCGGAACGAGGCCGGGTCGGGGGTGGCCACCGGCAGCATCGAATGGCTGATGAATTCGAAGCCGGGCTTGTAGGCGTCGTTGAGCGTGCCGAAGGCCTTTTCGGCGCTTTCGTTCTTGGCCCGGGCATACACCAGCGAGCGTTGCGAGCGGGAGAAGGGCAGCTTGTCGTCGTCGCCTTCGATCAGGTACTGGCGGATCTCCGGGCGGATGGTCTCGATCAAATAGCGGATGTTGCCCAGGATCGGGTAGTTGCGGCGTACCGCGTGGTGGCTCTGGCGCAGGTCATTGAGGCCGACCAGGCTGAGCAGGGCGGTGGCCACGGTCAGCGGCCAGAGCCAGGTGTGCGTGGCAAGCAAGGGCAGGCTGGCGAAGGTGAACAACAGGCAGATCGCCAAGCAGGCATAGCGGCTGGGTAGAGAGCGTTTCATGGGTCCATCGCAGGCAGGATGACCGGGGCAAGCATAGGCAAACGGGCCGCGCGGAAAACCTGGGGAATCGGTAAAACACTGTTACCTGATGATGGGTTGTCTTGTGGCGATGGGCTGCAAAGCAGCCCTAATCAGGCAACAAAATGCTGACGCGTAACCCGCCACCCTCCCGGTTCATCAGCATCAGCTCACCCCCATGGCTGGCAGCAATTCGCTGGGCAATGCTCAAGCCCAGTCCGTACCCTCCGGATGCCTGGTTGCGCGACCCTTCCCCGCGCACAAAGGGATCGGTGACGGTGGCCAGCAGCTCGGGTGCAATGCCAGGCCCACGGTCATCAATATGGATCAATACGCCCGTAGTAGCGCGCTCCAGCGTGACGCAAACGTCTTTGCCATAGCGCAGTGCATTGACCAGCAAGTTCTGCAGGCAGCGCTGCAACAGCAAGGCATCGACGCGCAGGCTGCCAACCTTGCCTTGCACCGGCAAGGGTTCATCGCTGCTGGCCAGGTCGGCGCACAGGCGTGCCACCAGGCGGTCGATATCGACCTGCTGCAGGTTCTGTTGCTCGCCTGCGCGCAGGTAATCCAGCACCTGGCCGATCATGTCGTCCATCTGCGTGATGTTCTGGCGCAGGCGCTCACGGTGGTCGTCGTCGGGCAGGCGCTCCAGGCGCAGGCGCATGCGTGTCAGCGGGGTGCGCAGGTCGTGGGAAACCGCGGCGAGGAAGTAGGCCTTGTCGTTGACCATGGCGATCAGCCGCTGCTGCATGGCGTTGAAGGCCTGGGCGGCCTGGCGCACTTCTTCGGGGCCATCCAGGGCCAGCGGCGGCTGTTCCAGGTTGCCGCCCAGGCCGCGCGCGGCGTCAGCCAGGCGCCTTAATGGGCGAAGGCAAAGGCGTACCGCGATCAGGCACACCAGCAGCACCGCAACGATGCGCAGCGCATAGACCCGCAGCAGGTAATCGCTGATCAGCACCCAGGCCGACTCACCGCTCCAGCCCTGCAACTCCTGGCCGTCGATGGTCAGCCAGTGGCCGTCTGCCAAGGGCACGGCGAACTGGATATGCGCCTGGGCCGTGCGCAGCCCGAATAGGCTGCGCCAGACGAGCGGCTGGCCCAGCTCATCGGTCAGTTGCACCTTGAGCAGGCGCACCGCCTGGGCATGCCCCAGCTCGTACGTGAGCGCCTGTTGCAGCAACAGTTCGACGCGGCGCCTTCCGCGGCGCTGGTCTTCCTGCGCCGCAGGCACGGCGTCCGCGCAGCGCAATTGGTAGTTGGCCGGCACCTGCAACGGCGCGGCGTGGCAGTCGGCCTGGGCGATCAGCGGCGCACTGCGCGCCGCCATCAGCCTGACGGGGGCTTCGAGCACCTGGGCAAAACGCACGTCGAACCAGATGCTGCTGGACATCAACTGGATCAGCAGCGTGCCGCTGACCATGATCAGCAGCAACTGGCCAAACAAGGTGCGCGGCCACAGCCGGCGGAGCCAGCGCATCTCAGCTGGCCGCTTCGGCGCGGGCAATGCTCAGCAGGTAGCCTTCGTTGCGGATGGTGAGGATCTGTACCGCGCCACCGGGCGCGTGGCGCAGCTGCTGGCGCAGGCGGCTGATGCACATGTCCACCGAACGGTCGTCGGGGTGGTGGTCGCGGCCGAACGCACTGCGCGTCAACTGATCGCGCGAGACCACCCGGTTGTTGGCCTCCAGCAGCTCGCGCAGCACCCGGTGATCGGAGCGCGGCAGGGTCAGCACTTCGCCATCGGGGCGGGTGAGCAGGCGTTTCACGGGTTCGAGGCTGAAGCCGGCAAAGCCGAGTGTCTCGGCGGGCGCTTCTTCGCCGGCAGCACCGAGGCGTTGCGGGCGGCGCAGCACAGCCTTGATGCGGGCAATCAGTTCACGAGGCTCGAACGGCTTTGCCAGGTAGTCATCGGCACCGACTTCCAGGCCGATGATGCGGTCCAGCGTGCTGCCCTTGGCCGACAGCATGATCACCGCCAGCCCCGGGGTTGCCTGCAGTTGGCGGCACAGGCTGAGGCCATCCTCACCCGGCAGCATCAGGTCCAGCACCACCAGCTCGACCTTGTGCCCGGCCAGTTGCGCGCGCATCTGTTCACCGTCCGCTGCTGCCAAAACCGTGTAGCCGGCATCGGTCAGGTAATCGCAGAGAAGTTCGCGGATCTCGTCGTCATCATCGACAACCAGCAAGGTCGTGCTCATTGCTAAAAACACCTGTTCGGGGAGGGCCTGCAGCGCTCGTTACGTTCGATTACATGCCCGTACAAGCCGAGCATGGAGCCCGGAGGGCGGATCCCTAGAATCGTAACAAAAAATCATCTGCAAATACGAAGTCTTCCCAAATGAAACCTCAAAGTCTCACGCTTCATCCGCTTGCCTTCTTCATTGCGCTGGCCGCCAGTGGCCATGCCTTGGCCGCCGAAAGCCAACCGTTGGAACTGGACGCCACACAGATCGAAGACAGCGCGCTGCTGCCCGCCGACGAGGCTGGCCAGCTAGGGTACACGGTTGAAAGCACGCGCAGTTCCACCGGCCTGAAACTGACGCCCCGGCAGACGCCGCAGTCGGTTACCAGCATCACCCGCCAGCAGATGGACGACCGCGACATCCACACCATCGAACAGGCACTGGACACCACCCCGGGCGTGAGCACCAATAAGTCCGAAGTCGGCGGGCGCACCGACTTCCGTGCCCGCGGTTACTCGATCAGCAACTGGAAGGTCGATGGCTTGCAGTTCCAGGGCGGCTCCGATTTCAGCGGCGGCGGCAACGCGTTGAACATGGACCTGTACCAGCGCATCGACATCGTCCGCGGTGCCAACGGCCTGCTCGGCGGCACCGGCGACCCGTCGGCCACCGTCAACCTGATCCGCAAGGCCCCGACCAAGAGCTTTGGCGGCAGCGCCTACGCCACCTACGGCAGCTGGGACAAACGCCGCCTGGGTGCCGACCTCAACCTGCCGCTGTCCGAAGATGGCCGCCTGCGCTCGCGCTTCGTGATGACCCAGCAAGACGCCAACTCGTTCCGCGACAACCAGTCCGAGCGCTCCCGCGCGGCCCTGGCCAACTTTGAATTCGACCTCGACGACGCCACCACCCTGGGCGCCGGTTACCAGTACGAATACAACAAGGTGGTTGGCGGTGGCTGGGGTGCCAACATCCCCATCTGGTACCGCGACGGCAGCACCACTAACCTGCCGCGCAGCACCAACGTGGTACCCAGCTGGAGCTTCGGCGAGTACACCACCCGCACCGCTTTCGGCTCCCTGCAACACCGCTTCGACAACGACTGGACGCTTGACCTGAAGGCCGCGCAGAGCACCGCCGAAGTGCTCAACCACCGCGGCCTGGCCAAGGTCAACTCGGCCGGGCGCGGCAGCTACGGCGGCTACTGGGACCAGGACGGCAGCGGCGCGGTGCTCAACGGCCTGCACAGCTCCAGCGACACCACCCAACAGTCCGCGCAGGTCGACCTGTCCGGCCCGTTCCAGCTGTTCGGCCGCACCCACCAGGCAATGGTCGGCTACAACGACAGCCGCACCGTGGCCTGGTCGCCGGAGTACAGCTGCACCATGGTCAGTACTGACCGCGTCAGCGCGCCCTCGCTGGGCTGCCAGTTCCGCGCCAACAACGGCTTTCCGGTCACCGATTGGCACAACGGCGTGGACAGCGACTACGACATGCTCGCCTCGCGCACCGGCCGCCACAGCAAGATCACCACGCGCCTGCAGGGCATGTACGCAGCCACCCGCCTGAGCATCACCGACCCACTGTCGGTGATCGTCGGCATGCGCACCACCAACTACTCGGCCACCACCCGCAACGTCAGCGGCGTGCGCAGCAACCAGCAGAACAGCGGCATCGTCACGCCGTACCTGGGCGCGGTATACGACCTCAACGACACCTACTCGCTGTACGCCAGCTACACCGACATCTTCAACCCACAGACAGCCGAGACCGAGAGCGGCACCAAGGTCGAGCCGATCCGCGGCAAAAGCTATGAGACGGGTATCAAAGGTGAGTGGCTGGAGGGCCGCCTGAACGCATCGGCCGCGTACTTCCGCACCCAGCAGGAAAACAAGGCCGTGCTCGACAACGGCCTGACCACCCCGACCGGTGGCGATGCCTACAAGGCCGGTACCGGCCAGGAAACCGACGGCATCGACCTGGAAATCGCCGGCGCCCTGACCCCGAACTGGAACGTGTACGCAGGCTATACCTACCTGCACTTCCTCCGCGTCGACAGTGACGGGCGCAGCGACCCGTCGCACCTGTTCAAGGCCTCGACCACCTACCGCCTGTCCGGCCCGCTCGACCGCCTGACCCTGGGCGCTGGCGTCAAGGCGCAGACCAACATCCGCGCGATCTCCAGCCCCGCAGGCCAGCCGGTGAACGGCGTGAGTGCGGGCTCGAGCGACGTGAACTGGTCCGGCTATGCGATCTGGAATGCCATGGCCAAGTACCAGGTGACCGACGACACCTCGGTCAGCCTCAATGTCGACAACCTGTTCGACAAGCACTACTACACCCAGTACGGGTTCTATGCGGGGGCGATTTATGGGGACCCGCGGAACATGTCGTTGACCGTGAGTACGGCGTTCTGACCTGAACGCTTAAAGGCGATCATGAGCCTTGTGGGGGGCCACCCCCACAAGTGCTCGCTGAATCACCCAGCCTGTTGTTCCTGATGTAAGGGCTCTTCCAGCTCGTTTTCGAAACGATCCCAATCCTCCCCAAACAACTCCACCGGGTGCATGGTGCGGTCCGCACCATTGCCGCAGGCCAGCGCCTTGGCTGGGCAGTACAGGTCGCAACCCCAGCAGATACGTTCCGGGTGGCTGGGGTGGTGAGGGAATTTCTTGGCCATGGCATGCCTCCAGCAATCGCCGTCTGCAGCCAGACTATGCCTGTCATCCTTGGCAGGCTTGATTGAAATCAAGCTAGCTTGCATCTGCTCTGGATATCCACGTGCGCTTGCCGGCAATACATCGTGCGCGCTTGCGCTGCCTGTCAGCTTGGCTACCTATAGCCTTGAATTCGATGCGCGGGCGCTCAAGGAATGGCACAAGCTTGGCGACACTGTACGTGTTCAGTTCAAGAAGAAGCCTGCCTGATTGCTACAAGATCAAGCTGCGCAGCAGCGGCTACCGTCTGATTTATCAGGTGGTGGATAAGGAAGTCGAGGTGTTTGTAGTAGCGGTCGATAAGCGTGAGCGTGGGCAGGCATATCGCAAGGCGGCTGAGCGATTGTAAAGCTGAGTGGGCAGCAGCGTTTGAAAACAAAAAAGGCCCACCTTACGGTGAGCCTTTTGAGTACTACGTATGGTGCCGGCACCAGACGAACGGTTTCTTGCTGTGAGGATAGGGGATTCGCGGTGCTGGAATTTGGTGGATTTTCGAGCGTACCCCATAGAGTAGCTATAAATTTTTTGGTTCTTTTTGGAATCGAACTGGGGTGCGTCAGGACGCTCAGAGCTGTATGGATCGTTTTGCACTGCATTCGATTCATGGCCCTTACACCTCTTAATTGCCCCAGCTTATTTATGATAAGAGGAAATTTGAGGCGTCGTGATCAGGTTTTAGAGTAAATGCATAGAAAGGTTATTTGATGTATATGTATTCCTGATTTAAAGCTGTGCCATAAGCGACAGGCGCACGAGACGACAAAAAACAGAGTAAAAAATATAATGGCAATATATTGCTGTTGTATGCGAAAATTACGGAAATAAATCTTAATTTAGAGGTCTGCTTGAATACAACTCCTAAAAGTGAAAGGCTTGTCGAGTTTGTCAGGGCTTTAAACGAAGCAGTATGGTCGCCTAGCGATGCAGAATCAGCCAATGCCTTCTTGCGAAAGCATCTCGACGAGGTTGAAGAGGCGATGCTGGATGTAAGGTATCACAAGGACTATACGCGGCGAATGTTGATACCGTCATTCGACATTGAAGGCGCTTGGCATTATGACAAGGGTGTACACAGGTGGGGAGCGTTTGGGCACACTGTAGAAATCTATGATAGTGGATCAGTTCTCATCAAAACTCTGACTGGTGAGATCCTGTTTTCGGCTCTATGAATTGGCACGGGTGAGTTTTGTGAGTGTTAAGTCAGGTTGGTTTGGTGGATAATAAGTTTGTTAATTTATGCAGTGGTCAGAATCCATTGTCAGATTTGAAAAGTTGAATGCTTCTTAATTTCTTAGAGGTCGCAGGTTTAACCAGCGTGCATCTTTTACGCCGGTTCATTTCCGCGGTCGGGGGAAATGGAGAGTGCTCTGGGTTGGCCGCGCTAGGTCAGTTTGCAGCTCAGCGATTGGAAATCGGCCATGTGGGTATTCGCGGCGCGCACGTTGTTGCGTTCCCTGTGGCTCATCTGCCGCTCGATAGCCGTCCCTGACCACAGGCCGGACTCGACCAGCGCACTGCACGCCATCGCTAGTTGCACCGCTTAATTAGCATCGATGTTCTAGCAATGGTCGATGCCTGGAAGCTTTGGGGCTACCATGGCTCCTGTATAAGGAGGCGCTATGTTCGTCAATTACGGCAAGTTCGGTGACTTGTTGGCTTAGGTGAAGGCCATCACAGGTTGCAAAGAAGACTGACTGATCAGCGGCTCACGCGGGGAGTCGCTCTATCTAGCAAAGGAATCGTTTATGCAAACAGGTAAGTCGACAGTCAAAGATATTTTCGATGGCACTCGTATTTTCAACGTCCCTACCTATCAACGGGCCTACTCTTGGGAGCGTGAGGGTAACCTTGAAGATTTCCTCAATGACCTTTGCAGTCAGCACCCTGAAAGACCTTATTTCTTAGGATCTTTTCTATTCCACTTGAACGGAAACAAGAGTGACTTTGCTCTGATTGATATCGTCGATGGCCAGCAGCGGCTGACCACTTTGGTTATCTTCATGCACGTATTGTTGGGGCGGTTGATCGCGCAGGGATCCACCCTCGTCTCTGAGCGGACACGGCGCATTTTTGTGCGTGATGGAGATATCTTCAAGCTGGAATCAGGCAACGAGGGAAATACCTTTCTTCACGATTTAGTGCTTGGTGATCACCTGTATAGCCAGGAAGAGGTGACGCTTGTAACTCATTCGCAGCGTTTGCTGCTGGACGCACGGCAGTATTTCGAGGAGCAGCTGGCTCGTCATGATCTGACCAAGCTTGAAAAGATTTATACGACTGCTGTGAATGCTGATGTGCTCCTTTATGTAGTGGACAAGATCAGCATGGCTACCCAGATATTCGAGCTGTTGAATGATCGCGGAAGGCGCCTGACCGATTTGGAGTCGATCAAGAGCTTCCTAATGTACAACGCTGGAGTAGCCTTTGACTATCCCGAGCAGGTGATCGGAAAAATCCAGGAAGACTTTTCTGAAATCTATCGTTTGATTGAGTCTCACAAAATTAATGACCGGGATGTGCTACGGTATCACATGCTAGCGTTTGAGCCTTACCCAAGCGACTACACCGATAAGCCAAAGGTCTACATTAAGGAAAGAATTCTTCGTTTGGTGAGTGACCCAGGGAAGCGTGATGAGGCGCGAGAGCAGATTCGAGAGTATCCCGCGCGCCTGAAGAGAAGCTTCCAGCTCTTTGCGAAAATTCGAGATCTCCGTTTAGCTGATCAAGAATTGGCACAGACCTATATGATTGGGCGTGTAGCGCCTTTCTATCCAGCCTTGATGAAGGTGTGCAGTGAAAAGGCATCGGATTTCCACCGGTTAGTTGCGGCCATTAATGCCTTTACATTTCGTTCGTCTTTGGCTCGATTGCGTAGCAATGGCGAGAGCTACCAATATACGTGCATGCGAAATGGCGATGACGTAGTTGAGCTGATCGAAAGGTTTGTTCAGGAAAACTGGTGGAATATTAATGGTCGAGCCCGTGAGGCTTTGGATTATGAAAACTACTACGATTGGCTTGAGAAGAACGTAGTGCGCTATATCTTGTTTTCTTATGAGAACAATCTTCGTGATAAGAAAGGGTTTCCTCTGCTATCGAGCAAGGATTACTTATCAAAAGACTCTCGTGAGAAACTCAGTATTGAGCATATCACTGCAAAAAGGGTCAAGTCTGTTGAGTTTGATGATGAATTCAAGGAGCAATATCTGAATGCCCTTGGGAACTTGGTCATAGATCATGCTGCTTCCAACTCCAGTAAGGGGCGAAAGGATGGTCATGAGAAGCTTGCCCATTATAGTTTGGCTCCGCTAATTTCACAAAATGAATTGAATGACTTTTGCTGCGATTGGGATAGCCTTGGCTCGATAAAGGAGTTTATTAAGTGTAGGGAGGATCGGTTGAAAAAGTTTATTTCTACCCGGTTCGGTGTCTGACGTTATTTTTCTGTGAATATTTCTATATCTAAGTGAATCGCCCCTGGTTTCCTAGACACCACTAGGCCTCATAATGAGGCTTGGTGGTGTCATCAGTCGTAAGCGTTGCCAAGGAGTGCGGCTGAGGTATGCCTTCATCAAGAAGCACACGACGGATTACCCGACACGGCGCCTTTCCAGTTTGCGCCGTCTGATGGTTCAGTCTGCGAAATTTTAATCAGAGATTAAAATCGAATTAATTACCAATTGTCCACTGGCTGGGAGTCCTGCAAGATAAGAGAGCGATAATGGTGAGCGTATAATGTTGGTGCATGAAGTGGGTTGAAGTATTCACTTTCCCTCAAAAGTAACGAGTGTCTGTGATTTTTTGATTCATGTTTGTGAGATAAATCGCAATCAAGTCCGAGTGGTTTCAAGAATTTATCATTAAACTCGTGGGCGCCGGCTCCGGACATAAATATCATTGATTCGATTGATGGGCCTTCAACAATATTTGCTGAGCCACTAAGTGCCTCAAAGCCGGATTTCGAAATAGCGCAATATAGTTTGATGTGGAACTTGTTTTTCTTTACTGCGCCGTCAATCGCTTGTGAGCTCAGCCCAAGCTCTTGCAGCTTGTTATAGTCAATTCCTGATATGCTGCTGTAAGCTTTCTCAAAAAGCTTTATCTCAGAGGAGCGGGTTACAATTTTTGTCTTTTCTGGTGATATCTTACGCACCACGTTTAGCCAGTTTTCTACTCTCTGCTCGCTTTTAAGATACTGATGACCGATGAATGGAGTTATTAAATATATATCGTCAAACAGAATTGCCCATCTGTGCTGTAGTTTTCTCAACCACTGCATGATTTGAGTTTTGGAGAAGCTCCCTGGTGTTAAGTGTTCTTGCAGATTTTTTGCGCCTACTATATTGATTAGCGCGAAGTCAGTTTCTTTAATGTTTACCGATTCGCTATAGGGCTTGCTGAAGTATGATACGGTCTCCAGTCCGCACTCACATTTACAGGGAAGCCTAACAATCTGATATTCCGGCCTAGGCCCCCCGCCGTTTGCCAGATACCAGTTTAGATATCGATCAAATCCATTTGATATATTGTTGATTTGCCCGATAAGTATTTCATACGCTTTTTCATCTAAGCCAGTACCGCATTTATGACATGCGTAAAGTGGTTCCCCGGCCGGGCTATAGTTATGGTCAAGTTCATGAAGTCCGATGTCTTGCGCAAGATAGTCATCGCATGTGGCAATCTCACCAGTTTCTAAGTTTAAGGGCTCAGGCATACCCTCAAGAAAAGTATACTCAATTTTATCAGCACCTTCATAAGTATAGCAAATGTCGGGATTAACTACCTTTAGTTTAGACAGTTTTTGACATTTGGTGCACTCAAAAGTTACAATTCCGTCTTCATCGAATTTGGGGATTAGTATGCCATTTGGTAGCGTAACATTAGATGTGAAAGCTTGCGTAAATACTATTACGCTTCTACATCCTTGACATTGTATGTTGTATTTTTTTACATTTTTAGGTTCAATTAGCCGCTCTCGCATTTCTCTTAAATCATGAGGTTCAAATACTATTTTCCCGTTTTCAAATTTCATCTCTGCATCTCATCGCGATACTGTGGTTAAAGAAGTATTACCTGTCGCGACGGCATAGTGCTATTAACGTCAATCTCGATGCCGTCGAGCTTCTAGTGGATTTATTTCGGCGTTCTTGTCAATCCTAAAGATAAAGCTTGATCGGTGATAAGTGCTACTCAGTGCTGAGGCTTTCTTGGATTTCAAGCGCTTCCAAATTTTCGCCGAAAACTTTAGCCTTCATCAGTTTTAAGTCGGAATGATGCAGTAACAGTTTTACATTTAGGTTGTCAAACAACGCGTAGTCTTCAGCGAACCTCATGAACTTCCCTCCTTTCTTGCTCAAGCAGTTATAGAAAATAAAAACCAGTTCGTAATCCGATAGCATGGAACGCACAATAGTTCCCAGGTGTTTTTTGTCTACTCCATCAGAGTTTTCAATAAACCTGAAAATCGAATATAAACTTCTGAAATATAGCCCTAAGTCGCCACGATGTGACTCAAGTACAGAGTTATATGCACGCTTTGAGGCCTCGCTCGTTATAGTGCCATCTTTGTGAAATCGAACGAATCGTAATTTAAGCTTCCTGCGCCAACTCCGAAAGCAGTCTCTTCCCTGAATCACAACGGCATGATTATCCCTTGTTAAGTGCAGATCAAATCCTTGGATAATTTGCTGTTGCAAACTGAGCAAGTTGTAAAATTGCGATTCAACCTGCTGCCTATGAGTCTGAGCGTGGCTCGACTTGATATCCTTTCTTTGAAAGTGAAGCGAAAGTAGTACACCTGAAAATGCGAGTGCCGAGAAAAACGCGTTGAGTGTTCCAAAGGCATCGCCAAAGGTACCGCTGCGAACACCTTTCAATTCTGAGACATCCAGTGAATCTGCGTATCCAGAATACAAAAAAACGTAATATATGATGTAAAAGCTCAGGACGGAAAATATCCCAATGGATATGATAATGCCAGATCCTATTTTTTTTCCCACTAGAGTATCTCCATATATATCGACCCACTGTCGGTGGCCCTTAATACTAAAGCCGAGGTCAAAATGCCATTATGTCCCGATGTAGGCAGAGATGGTACTTCTTGCACAAAATAATCAATGCGCTGCGCCTCCTGCTCGGTATGGACACTGAGTCAGTTTAGGGCCTAGGGATGATGCACCTGACGTTACTCATCTGACCTTTCTGGCCCATCCTAAGCCGCGTCAGGTGAAGCGTCCGTACCTCATATGAGGTAGGCGGCGTATCTCAGCTGCAGGCCCGATCAAAAGAATTTCTTCTAATCCGTCTCCCGGCCTGCGCCATAATCACGTGCACTCTCAGTGCAGAACCTTGAGCCGCCCCACGTCATCCCGCCAAGAATGTTGAGTGTTATCAGGGATCAAGGCCCCTGCGACCTGTGGGGAATGTCCTCTTCGCGGGACTGGCGGCTCCTTACGTCCGGGAGCGAGGGCATCTCATGATCTGGCCTCCTGAGCACCGTTACCGGTGGGCGGGTGGAGGCAGCATTGGCTGACGAGACCAGTACCTAAAGATCCTGAGCCAGGTGCAAGCAGCAATGCGATGACCGGGGCATGCCTGACTGTCAGTCAGGTGCAGTCCATTCCTTGGGCTGCGGCACCATCATCTGCATGGCTGTTGCTGGTGACATCGGCGTTTGTCACGCCAATTGTCACGAGGGGAATTGCCGCAAAGCCCTGTGCGATGAGGGCTGCTGCAGTGGTAGGAGCGCCCGTCTCTTTCCAGAGAAAGAGACGGGCGCAGGTTGGCGCATACGAAATGGCCAAGCGGATAGGTTGCTGCTGGGCAGGAAGGTAGGGTGGCTGCCGCAGAGGCAACGATATTTAGTTGGCATCCATCACATGGGTAGTGACCGTACGAGCTACCGGACGCGAATCGTACTTGGGGGTTGAACCACCGCGGTTGCGGCGTGACCTTTCAGGTTTCTGGCCACATTCGGCTGCATCGGCAGCGCTTGCACCTACCGGTCTACGCTTGTGGACAATATTAGTCAAGCAAAGCGATTTCAGGTGGTTAGCACCTGTGGATAAAACTATCCCCCGGTGGACATCAGTGGTTTTCCACAGACGATCACTGTGCCAGTCGATTTTAATAAGGTTAGGTCCATTGAAACGAGGCGGCTTTGCCGCCTCATTTCAATGGACCCGCGCGGAGGAGCTTCATGCGGAGCTGTGGGTAACTCCACAGCGAGTTTGGGGAGGTGGTGCGGCGGGCTACTCGGTCCTCTTGGCACTGCGAAGCCGCGTGACGTTCTCGCCCGTCTGCTTGGCAAATTCATGCGGCGTCACATGGTCCTCGCGGTTTGCCTCCAGAAACCGGCTCCACCAGGTCATGATCATCCGGCGCTCTTCGAGGAACTCGGCCTTGTGGGTATAGGCGGCGCGCACGTTGTTGCGTTCTTTGTGGCTCATCTGCCGTTCGATGGCCGTCTCTGACCACAACCCGGACTCAACCAGCGCACTGCACGCCATGGCTCGGAACCCGTGGCCGCATATATCCACCTTGGTGTCGTAGCCCATCGTCCTGAGCGCGGCGTTCACCGTGTTCTCGGACATCGGTTTCCACGGCTTGGCATCCCCCGCGAACACCAGATCGAACTTGCCTGTGATCGCGTGGATCTGCTCAAGCAAGGCCACAGCCTGCGGCGATAAGGGTACAACGTGGATGTCCCCGGCCATCTTCGTACCCCTTGTGGAAAACGGCACGCCGTCCAGCGCCGGGCGGGTGTCGGGGATTTCCCAGATTCCGCGCTTGAGGTCGAACTCGCTCCAACGGGCGAAGCGCAGTTCGCTGGAGCGTACGAATACATGCAACGACAGCATCACCGTGAGGCGCGTGAGCGGGCGACCTCTGTAGTCCTCGATGCAAGCCAATAGTTCTGGGAGTCGCGATAGGGGTAGTGCGGGCCGATGAGTTACTCGTGGTGTCTTGATCGAGCCATCGAGGTCGTGAGCCGGGTTCGCCGTAATCAGTCGTAGCCGTTTGGCTTCACGCATGATGCTTTGCAGGTAGTTCTTTATCCTGAGCGCCACGTCGATGGTGCCGCGCTTCGTCACGGCTTCCAGTGGCTGCATGAGGTCGTGGGTGTCCAACTCAACGATTGCCCTGGCACCAAGCAAAGGGAAGACGTGAGTCTTCAACCGGCTGAGCACAGTCTTGGCGTGGCCGGGCGCCCACTTCGGCACCATGCTGGCGTGCCAGTCGAGCGCAACGCTTTCGAAGGTGCGGCCGTTGATCACGGCTTGGGTCTTGGTTTGTTGCTTGTACTGGATGGGATCTATGCCGTTGGCGAGCTGCTGCTTGATCTCGAAGCGCTTGCGGCGTGCGTCGCCCAGCCCGACCACCGGATAGCTGCCGAGGGCGGTCAGGCCTTCGCGGCCATCGGGTTTCACGTACCTGAGCCGCCAGCCTTTGCGGCCGTTGGGTTGCACAAGCAGGTAAAGACCGTCGCCGTCGAAGAGCTTGTACTCGCGCTCTCTGGGCTTTGCCGTGCGACAGGCGGTGTCGGTAAGCGGGGCAGTGGTGCGGGCCATAAGGGTAGTCTCCGATATCGAAACGGACCTCTATCCTTAAAACTACCCTTATTAGCGGTGGCTACCCTCGGAATCCGACGGAACGCCAAAACGAAAAAACCCGCCAGAAGGCGGGTTTTTCGGGGGTTCCAGAGATTTTGAAAGCTTTCTATGGAACCTTGAATGGTGCCGGCACCAGGAATCGAACCCGGGACCTACTGATTACAAGTCAGTTGCTCTACCATCTGAGCTATACCGGCAATGGGGCGTCATTATAACGATCGTTTGGCGCCTGTAAACCACTTCCTTTCGTTTACGCGAAAATGACCTAAGTCACCGGCTTGAAAGGAGAATTTTCCTACCAGCCGCGGTGGATGGTATTGACGTTTGGCTCGGTCTTGCCGGGGTTGAAGAACAGCTTGTGGTTGTCGCAGCCGCGCTTGCGGCAGGGGCTTTCGGTGCGCAGGGGCAGGCCGTTGTCGCCGCCCAGCTGCATGCCGGGGGTGTTCCAGTCCAGGTTGCTGGTGTGCTGTGGCTCGGGGCTGCTGGCGCAGGCGGTCAGGGTCAGGGCGAACGTCAGCAAGGCAAGGGGTTTGGCTTGGGTCACGATGTCTAAGTCCGTTAGTCCATTGTCGCTTCTGGCGCAACGCCAGACGGTCGCGGGGCTGGCGGGCAGCGCGCGACGTAGCTTTTTAATGATTTGGGGTGGGGATGATACACCGTTGGCTTGGGATTGCGGTGTGGCATTGTGCTGAATGTACAGGCCTCTTCGCGGGCAAGCCCGCTCCCACAGAGGGCTGCGGTAGTGCTCGTGATTCGGGGCGCAGCTGTAAGGGATTTCTGAAGCTGAAACCAAATGCTTCAGGATCGGCGTGCTTGCGAATTATCCTACGCGCGCTGATGAAGCTTCACTGTTGGCGGGGAAGTGGCCCAGGCATACCGTTCCTAGGTCGCCAGTTTCCTGGTGACCGGGTGTGAGAACCCGTTTTGGAGCTGCATGGCTGCCTGTAATGGCGGTTCGTACGCGGGCAGACTTCGGTCTGGCCGAGCTTTGTAGCTCCCTCGGTTTTCTCACCCCGCGTACGACTGCCACCTTGACCCGTGAGAAAGGTCCATGTGGCGGTCCAGTCCAATGGAGCTGCTGCCATGAAGAAAATTGTTCCCGACCCACCCCGCCCCCTCATCACCACGCCTTACTTCTCCATCCACAGCGACATATCCCCAACCGACGCCCTTGCCCACGCCTTGGAGCTCATGCGTGTCGTAGCGCAAACCCTCGATAACCATTGCCGTGAACACGCTGGAAGCCCCGGCCTGAACTTGCTGGCTAACGCCACCCATGCGGCCGACTCGGCGTGCGTACTGGTTGCGCATGCAAAGCGGCGGCTAAGTGAAGTGCAGATTCAGGAGGCGTTGTCATGAGCGATCAAGCCAAACCCGTCACCACTGCCGGTGTGGCAACCTTTCTCGACGTCGGCAACCCGGCCTTGCACCTGCTGCGCGTGCAGCCTGGCATTCCTGTCGATGCTGTTTATGAACAGGTTTCAATCCTGCTGGGCTACATCAAACACCTCGTACGCGAAGGCGACATGGAGGATGACCACAAGCTGTTGGGTGCTGCGGATTACCTGAGTGCCTTGGCCAAGGCGTTGATGGACGATATCGAGCTGGCCAAGAACAGGCTGCATTGAATTCGGCGCGCTTTTCGCGGGTGGAGCTTGCCTCAGAAATGGCGGGGCTTGCCTAATCGAATTTTTGTTTATGCACAAGAGGCATCAACCGCTTGCGCGAAAGGCATGCCCAGTCAATACACCGCCGGTCTTTGCGCAAATGCCTGTTTTTATTGGGCTTGACGAGCGAGTCGGAATAAGCGAAGCCGTTGAAATAGCGCTTTGAACCAACCATTCATCACAAGCTTGTTCACAGACTTATCCACAGGTTGTGCTGTGGCTAACTGTCGCGTTCAGCAAGCAGAAGCAGGTTGCGCGGGGTGAGCGGGTAATCGCAGAAGGTGCCCAGGCGTACTGCGTAACCTTGCTCCTCGAGGAACAGCGCGCGGTCGAGTACCAGCCACAGCTCCAGCGGCCTGCGGAACAGGTTGCGTACCCGTTCAAGGTTGCGGACTTCGGCAAGGCGCTGCCAGCCGGCAGCTTCGAGTGCCTCCCAGTCGGGGGAAAGGGTCAGTTCCAACTGCCGCAGTTCGGCCAGGTCGCGGCAGTACTGCTCGAAGGGTTTGCTCAGCCATGCAACCGGCAGCGACGGGGTGGGCAGGTATTCGTCGGTTTGGCGCTGCTGGCGCTGCAGCAGGTCGAAGCCCAGGCGCCTGGCCATCGAGCTGTCACGTTGATGGCGCACGCGTGCGCCGGCGGTGACGGTTTCGCTCAGTGGCAGCCCCAGGTCCAGCAGGGACAGCTGCAGTGGCGAATTTTGCGCAGCTGTGGATAACGGCTGGTACTGCTCGCCCTGGATGCGGTTGTAGCAGCACGGCGCCACGGCCAGGTGGCGACAGCCTTGCTGGCTGGCCACGCGCAGCAGGTGCACGTGCAGGTCACCGCAGGCGTGCAGGGCCACCACGCTCTTGTCGCTGTCCAGGTGGCGGCGGCTGTCGGCAGCCATCACGTCCTGATGGACGTGGGTGGCCGGCAAGTGGTGATGGTCGCTCAAGGCCTGGCCTGCGGCGACCAGCTCGGCGTCGTACTCCAGGCAGGTCAGCTGCTGGCCTGGCTGCAGCAGGCGGCGGCCGAGGAAGCCTTTGCCCGAGCACCAGTCCAGCCAGTGGTGGGTCTGCGCAAGGAAGCCCAGGCGGCGGCTGAAGGCTTCGATCTGCTGCCATTTGCGGCCGGGGACGTTAACGTCGAGGCGGTGGGCGGCGGGGGGCAGGCCGGTGTCGGGGAGGTCGCCGAGGGTGCAGAGCTGCTGCGCTGCATCCGCAAGTTGTGGATAAGGCGCGGGCAGGGTTTGCGGGGCTCGGTCGGCTTCGGCGTCGCTCAGGCTGCAGTGGCGCAGGTGGGCGGCGAGTTCGGGGTATTCGGCTTCCCAATCCAGGCGCAGGGTGGTGAAGGGCCTGGGTTTCCACAGCGGTTGGTGCTCGATCAGGAACTGGTCGAGGGCCTGGAACCGGTCGTTCAGGTGGTGGCTGTGGAGGAAAGAGGGCATGGCTTCAGGCTATGGGTGAGTGGGTGGGCCCTAACGCCGGCAAGCCGGCTCCCACAAGTACAGCACAGGGCTTAAGGCCGTGGTGTGCTTGTGGGGGCCGGTTTGTCGTGATGACTAGCGCCCCTGGCAGGCGTCTACGCGCAACCAGCGCTCCAGCAGCTTGAAGCCCTGTACCAGAATGAACGAGATCAGAAGGTAGAACAGGCCTGCAGCAAAGAAGATCTCAACCGGCAGGTAGGTCCGGGCAATGATCGTGCGCGCCATGCCGATCAGTTCCAGCAAGGTCACGGTACTGGCCAGCGCACTGGCCTTGAGCATCAGGATCACTTCGTTGCTGTAGGCCGGCAGGCCGATGCGCGCGGCGCGCGGCAGCATGATGTAGAACAGCGTCTTGCCGCGCGACATGCCCAGCGCCCGGGCCGCTTCGATCTCACCCTTGGGGATCGATTGCAGCGCGCCGCGCAAAATCTCGGCGATGTAGGCGGCGGTGTGCAGGGTCATGGTCAGCACCGTGCACCAGAACGGGTCGCGCAGGTACGGCCATAGGCTGCTCGAACGCACTGCATCGAACTGCGCCAGGCCGTAGTAGACCAGGAACAGCTGCACCAGCAGCGGAGTGCCACGGAAGAAGAAGATGTAGCTAAAGGGCAGGGCGCGCACGTACCAGTGCCGCGACGACCGCGCGATGCCTAGCGGGATGGCCAGGATCAACCCGGCGACGACTGCGATGGCCACCAGCTCCAGGGTCAGGGTGGCACCCTGGGCCAGGCGGGGCAGCCACTTGATGATCACTTCCCAATTCATTGTTCGGCCCTCGCAAAGCCGCGAGCGGCGCGTTTTTCCATGAAGTGCATGCCGGTCATGGCGACGATGGTCAGGCTCAGGTAGATGCAGGCGGCGACCATGTAGAAGGTGAAGGGCTCTTTGGTCACGGTCACGCCGATCTGCGCGTGGCGCATGATTTCTTCAAGGCCGATCACCGACACCAGCGCGGTGTCCTTCATCAGGATCATGAACAGGTTGCCAAGGCCGGGCAGGGCGATGCGCCACATCTGCGGCAGGATGATCCGCGACAGGATGCGGCCCTTCGACAGGCCCAGCGCCAGGCCAGCCTCGCGGTGGCCCTTGGGGATTGCCAGGATGGCACCGCGGAACACCTCGGTGGCATAGGCGCCGAAGCACAGGCCAAGGGCAATCACACCGGCGGCGAAGGCGCTGAGTTCCAGGCCAGGTAGGTTGAGGGCTTCGCCAAGGCTGTTCATCAGCCCGACGGTGCCGACGTAGATCAGCAGTACCCAGAGCAGTTCGGGCACGCCACGAACCAGGGTCGAGTAAAAACCGCCAAGCCATTGCAGTGGCTTGGCCGAGGAAGTCTTGGCCAGGGCGCCGAGCAGGCCCAGGACCAGCCCCAGCACCAAGGCGCAAAGGGCGAGTTTAACGGTCATCAGGGTGCCGGCCGCCAGGGCCGGACCGAATCCGTGCAGGTCGATATTCATGGGCAGGGTCGTTCTAGGGACCGGCACGCCGCAGGGGCGTACCGGTCGGGGCGAATCATTCGATGCTGAATGGGAAGTACTTGTCGTTGATCTTCTTGTACGTTCCGTCGGCCTTGATTTCTGCCAGGGCTTTGTTCAGGTCGTCGCGCAGCTTGGTGTCACCTTTGCGCACGGCAATGCCGATCTTGTCGCTGTCCATCACCGGCTCGCCCTTGAACTCGAAGTTCGAGCCATCTTTGCTCTTCAGCCACTCGTACTGCACGTACTTGTCGGCCAGGATGCCGTCGATGCGGCCGGACACCAGGTCCAGGTAGGCGTTTTCCTGGGTGTCGTACAGCTTGACGTCGACGCCCGGGAAGTTGTCCTCAAGGTAGGTGCCGGCCAGGGTTGCGCGCTGGGTGCCGATTGTCTTGCCCTTCAGCGACTCTTTGTCGGTCTTGAAGTCGACGTTCTTCGGCGCGATGAACTGCAGCTTGTTGGAGTAGTACGGGTCGGTGAAGTCGACAGCCTGCTTGCGCTCGTCGGTGATCGACAGCGACGACACCAGGAAGTCGAACTTCTTGGCGTTCAGGGCCGGAATGATGCCGTCCCAGTCGGAGGTGACGACCGAGCACTCGGCCTTCAGCTTGGCACACAGGGCGTCGCCGATGTCCTTGTCAAAGCCGACGACCTGGCCGCTGGCGTCCTTGTTGTTGAACGGCGGGTAGGCCGCTTCGATACCCATGCGCAGTTTTTCTGCAGCCATGGCGTTGGCCGACATCACCAGTGTGGCGGCGGCTGCCAGGAGAAACTTCTTGTAAGTCTGCATGTAGTGCTCCGTTAACGGTGGCTGGACATGAATTGCTTGCAACGCGCCGAGGTTGGGTTCTCGAAGACCTGCTGCGGCGATCCTTGCTCTTCAACCAGGCCCTGGTGCAGGAAGACCACTTCACTGGACACCTGGCGGGCAAAGTTCATCTCGTGCGTCACCAGCAGCATGGTACGGCCTTCTTCAGCCAGTGCGCGGATAACGTTAAGCACTTCCTGGACCATTTCCGGATCGAGCGCCGAGGTCGGCTCGTCGAACAGGATGACCTTGGGCTTCATGGCCAGGGTGCGGGCGATGGCAGCACGTTGCTGCTGGCCACCGGAAAGCTGGGCAGGGTAACTGTGGCGCTTGTCAAAGATGCCGACCTTGTTCAGCAGCGCTTCGGCGGCTTCGATGGCCTCGGCCTTGCTCTGGCCGAGCACGCGGCGTGGCGCCTCGATGATGTTGTCGAGGATCGACATGTGCGGCCACAGGTTGAAATTCTGGAAGACAAAGCCGATCTCGCTGCGCAGGCGGTTGATCTGGCGGTTGTCGGCAGCGATCAGGTCGCCGTTTTTGGCGGCCTTGAGCTTGAGTGCTTCACCGGCCACCAGGATTTCGCCTTGGTGCGGGTTTTCCAGCAGGTTGATGCAGCGCAGCAGGGTGGACTTGCCGGAGCCGGACGATCCCAGAATGGAGATCACGTCACCGTCACGCGCGGTCAGCGAAATGCCCTTGAGAATTTCCTGGTCGCCGTAGCGTTTGTGCAGGTTGCGGATTTCCAGCGCGGGCGTGGCCTGGGCCATGTGCGGTCCTCATGTGTTCGGGTGCGTTCCCAGCTGTTGGCGGCCTTCCTGGCGTGCGCCAAGCTAGCATAGCGGCATTATGGCGGCCAACAGGGTCGCAGGGGGCTCGGGGCAATGCCGGGGGATTTGTCGCATCGTTGCAGCGCAACGTCGCGCAGATGTCCGCAATGGGTTCGCCCAGCGCCAGAGCCTTGATGAAAAAAGGCGCGATGGTGCCAGCTTTGGGCAAGGCTGGGAAGCGCTTTTGACCCCCTTCGCGGCCAAAGCCGCCCCAACAGGCACCGCTAACCCCCATAGAAGCGGCTTCAGCAGCGAAGGCCCCAGCGGGATCATAGGTTGTACCCAGGGTTGCACTTTTTTTGCATTGCGACGGTGCATAGGTGTTACCGAGGAGCACCTGTGGTGCGTTTGTAAGTGGGTATTTCCGTAATCTGTGAATTTGGCGGCCTTTCGGTCAGGGCTTGGCCGAATGCCCTGCAAGCCGCGCCCTTTACAGCCGCCAGCGCTATCTGACGAATGCATTCAGCAAGTGGCCCGCTTATTGCCCTATCGAAAGCGCCGATTGCAGCGACGCCTACCCCAACCCCAGGCGCGCTTGGTAAGCAGTCGGAGTGGTCCACTCCTTACAAAGGTAGTTTTATGAGCGGTAACAATTCCAATGACCTCGCTCAGGGGCTCAAACAACGGCATGTGACCATGCTGTCCATTGCTGGCGTCATCGGCGCCGGTCTGTTCGTCGGCTCCGGCCACGCCATTGCCGCCGCCGGCCCCGCCGTGCTGCTGGCCTATGCCGCTGCCGGTACCCTGGTGGTGCTGGTGATGCGCATGCTCGGTGAAATGGCGATCGCCTCGCCGGACACCGGCTCGTTCTCCACCTACGCCGACCGCGCCATTGGCCGCTGGGCCGGTTTCACCATTGGCTGGCTGTACTGGTGGTTCTGGGTGCTGGTGATTCCGCTGGAAGCCAACGCCGCCGCGGCAATCCTGCATGCCTGGTTCCCCGCCGTCGACCTCTGGGCCTTCTCCCTGCTGATCACCCTGGCGCTGACCCTGACCAACCTGTGCAGCGTGAAGAACTACGGCGAGTTCGAGTTCTGGTTCGCCCTGCTCAAGGTGCTGGCAATCATCGGCTTCATTGTGGTCGGCTGCGTCGCCATGTTCGGCTTCGTCCCCAACAGCCAGGTGAGCGGTGCCAGCCACCTGTTCGATACCCAAGGCTTCATGCCTAACGGCCTGGGCGCCGTGCTGGCTGCCATGCTGACCACCATGTTCTCGTTCATGGGTACCGAAATCGTCACCATCGCCGCTGCCGAATCGAAAGACCCGGGCAAGCAGATCAGCCGCGCGACCAACTCGGTGATCTGGCGTATCTGCCTGTTCTACCTGGTGTCGATCTTCCTGGTCGTGGCCCTGGTGCCGTGGAACGACCCGGCACTGGCCGAAGTCGGCTCTTACCAGACCGTGCTGAGCCGTATCGGCGTGCCGAATGCCAAGCTGATCGTCGACATCGTCGTGCTGATTGCCGTGACCAGCTGCCTCAACTCGGCGCTGTACACCTCCTCGCGCATGCTGTTCTCGCTGAGCAAGCGTGGCGACGCCCCGGCTATCGCCCAGCGCACCACCAAGGCGGCTACCCCGCATGTGGCGGTTCTGCTGTCGACTGCAGCCGCGTTCCTCTGCGTATTCGCCAACTACGTGGCGCCGGCCCAGGTGTTCGAGTTCCTGCTGGCCAGCTCGGGTGCCATTGCGCTGCTGGTGTACCTGGTGATCGCTATTTCGCAGCTGCGCATGCGCAGCCAGCGTGAAGCACGTGGCGAGAAGATCGCCTTCAAGATGTGGCTGTTCCCGGGCCTGACTTGGGCGACCATTGCCTTCATCGTTGCCGTGCTGGTGGTGATGGCGCTGGGTGAGGATCAACGTGCCGAGATCATTGCCACTGCGCTGCTGAGCATTGGTGTGGTGGCGGCAGGCTTGCTGGTGCACCGCAAGCGCCAGGCTTCTGGGCGGGTGGCGCTGGATAACTGACCTGCGCTGGCTGCAATGAAAAG
Source organism: Pseudomonas sp. NPDC087185 (assembly GCF_044744955.1). Classification (NCBI taxonomy): domain Bacteria; kingdom Pseudomonadati; phylum Pseudomonadota; class Gammaproteobacteria; order Pseudomonadales; family Pseudomonadaceae; genus Pseudomonas; species Pseudomonas sp. NPDC087185. The sequence goes on from NZ_JBIUZK010000004.1 coordinate 496,942, forward strand.
GCCGCGCCCTGTAAGGGGCGCGGCCTTTTTGTTTGCAATGTCACGCCGATGATCAGCCGAACTGCTTCTGCTGTTGCTGCTGCTTGGCCACCAGTTCGGAAGCGGCGATGTAGGCTTCCTGGAACTCGTCGCTCTCAAGCCAGGCCATGGTGGTGTCTTCGTCAGCGCCATCGAGCCAGGTGCGGTAGGCGTTGAACACCAGCACGATGTAGTCGGTGGCGTGCTCTTCCTTGTGCCCTTTGAGCACCAGGGCCAGCAGCGGGTCGACCAGGAACACCGAGATCATCGCCACCAGGCCGGTTTCCTGCGCTGCTTTCATCTTCTCGAACAGCTCTTTGTAGCTGTCCGACTCCATGGCCTTGTTGAACACCTGTTCGATGCTGGCGCTGTCGCCGGCGCTGGCCTTCACGGCCTGGCCGCTGCGCACCATGCGGTTCTGCTTGGCCTTGGAGGCGGCGCGTTTGGCGCGTTTTTGTTGCTTGGTAGACGTGGCCATGGGAAATCCTTGGGGTGTGGCTGAAAAGTGCGCGTATTGAAGCGTAGTTGCCCAGGAAACCCAAGTGTTGCTGAGGGGGGGCTGCACAGCAGCCCCGGCTATCTAACGCGCTACCACAGCCGGTTCATCCTCCTCGAACCCCCGCGAGGCCCGGCCGACCAGCAGTTCGTCAGGCGCGTACGCCACGCTGAGGTCCTTGCCCGGGTAGTCCAGCGAATGCAGGAAGTGGCGGATGCAGTTGATCCGGGCGCGCTTCTTGTCGTCGGACTTGATTACCGTCCACGGCGCATCGGCGGTGTCGGTGTGGAAGAACATTGCCTCCTTGGCGGCGGTATAGTCCTCCCATTTATCCAGCGACTTGATGTCGATGGGGGAGAGCTTCCAGTGCTTGAGCGGGTCGTCCCGGCGCGAGATGAAGCGGCGCAGCTGCTCCTCGCGGTTCACCGAGAACCAGTACTTGAACAGCAGGATGCCGCTGTTGCACAGCATGCGCTCAAGGTCTGGCGCCTGGCGCATGAACTCCAGGTATTGCAGGGGCGAGCAAAACTCCATCACCTTCTCGACGCCGGCGCGGTTGTACCAGGAGCGGTCAAAGAACACCATTTCGCCTGCCGTCGGCAGGTGCTGGATGTAGCGCTGGAAATACCACTGGCCCTTTTCCTGTTCGGAAGGCTTCTCCAGTGCCACGATCCGCGCGCCCCGCGGGTTCAGGTGCTCCATGAAGCGCTTGATGGTGCCACCCTTGCCCGCTGCATCTCGCCCTTCGAACAGCACCACCACGCGTTGGCCGGTTTCCTTGGCCCAGCTTTGCACCTTGAGCAGCTCGATCTGCAGCGCGTGCTTGGCCTTTTCGTATTCCTGGCGGCGCATGCGCGTGGGGTAGGGGTAGCTGGCCGGCAGGCGCGCAGAGGTGCTGTCCTCGTTGCTGCCCTTCGGTGCGCTGGCCACTTCCAGCGCGGCCGGTGCCTGGCTGATCTGGGTGATGGCCGGCTCGGGTTTGCGCTGACGGGGGCGGCGTGGGCGCGGTTTTGGCGAGGGGCTTGGCGTGGGGCTGTCGGTGGCGGGGAGCAGCAGGGGAGTTTCTTCGCTCATGGAGGTCCTTGCAGGGTCGGGTCGTGTGTCCGTCTGCAATTGTGGGTTTGAGCGAGAAGGCGCTTGTTGATGTTGGTCAACAATGAGAAGTGAGGCAGAAGGGCGCGAAAAAACCCAGGCAACAAAAAACCCGCACTAGGCGGGTTTCTTGTTGTCGCTTCGGGTAACTTTGCAACCACCAGAAGCTTGAAGGTGGTGCCCAGAGACGGAGTCGAACCGCCGACACGAGGATTTTCAATCCTCTGCTCTACCGACTGAGCTATCTGGGCGACGAGGTGAATTAAATAGATTTCCAGACCGCTCGTCAACGACTTTTTGAAAAAATTTTAAATTAATTCCGTCGCTTACGTTTTTTGGGGTCATTCGGCCGGTGGAACGTAGCCATCCGCCTGGGCGTAGTCTTCGCCGGCGAAAAACTTGTCCATCTCGCCCTGGATGAACTTGCGGTCCTCTGCGTTCATCATGTTCAGGCGCTTTTCGTTGATCAGCAGCGTCTGGTGTTTCTGCCACTCTGCCCAGGCTTGCTGCGAGATGTGTTCGTAGATGTCCTGGCCCTTGGCGCCGGGGTAGGGCGGGCGTTCCAGGCCTGGCAGTTGTTCGTTGTACTTGCGGCACATCACGGTGCGGGTCATCGGGCGTCTCCTGCAATCAGTTCGTCGGCCGCGCGTTTGAGCAGCTTCTTGACCGGGGCGGCGAGGCCCAGGCGCGGCGGGGTGGCGAGGTTATACCAGAGCCAGTCGGCCTCGGCCACGTGCTGGCCGACAGGGTCGACACGCACCAGCCACGGCTCGATCGCCAGCTGGAAATGGCTGAAAGTGTGGGTCAGGCCGTCCAGCGCGCGGCTTTCGGCCAAGCGCAGGCCATGTTGATAGGCGAGGTCGTCGAGCTGTTCGATGTCGTCCAGTTCGGGCAGGCTCCACAGGCCACCCCACAGGCCAGTGGATGGGCGGCGGTAAAGCAGGATGGCGCCTTCGTGGTTGGCCAGCAGCGGCATCAATGTGCGGCGTTGTGGCAGGGCCTTGCGCGGCTTGGGCTCGGGGTAGCGGGTTTCTTCACCGTGCAGGTGCGCTTCGCAGCCCCGTTGCAGCGGGCAGATCAGGCAGCTGGGCTTGCTGCGGGTACACAGCGTCGCGCCCATGTCCATCATCGCTTGGGTGTAGTGGTTGGCGCGGTGTTGCGGGGTAAAGCGCTCGGCGGTGGCCCACAGCTGGTTGGCCACCTTAGGCTCGCCCGGGTAACCAGCCTGCGCGGTGTAGCGGGCCAGCACGCGTTTGACGTTGCCGTCGAGGATCGGCGCGCGGATGCCCATGCTGATACTGGCAATGGCACCGGCGGTGGAGCGGCCGATGCCAGGCAGCTCGGTGAGCTGTTCGACACTGCGTGGGAACTCGCCGCCATGCTGCTCGACAACGATCTTCGCGGCCTTCTGCAGGTTGCGCGCGCGGGTGTAGTAACCCAGCCCGGTCCACAGGTGCAGCACTTCGTCTTCCGGCGCCTCGGCCAGGGCCTGTACGGTGGGCAGGGCCTGCATGAAGCGGTCGAAGTAGTTCAGCACAGTGCTGACCTGGGTCTGTTGCAGCATGATTTCCGACACCCACACCCGGTAAGGGTTGATGCCCTGTTGCCAGGGCAGGTCGTGCCGGCCGTGCTGGTCGTACCAATCCAGCACGGCGCTGGAGAACTGCGCAGGGCTCATCGCTTGAACAGCCCCTTGAGCGCGTCTTTCAATTCTGGGCTCACTTTGTCTCCGAGTTTTTCATCGAGCTTTTCATCGATCTTGTCTTTCAGGCGGTTGCCGGCCAGCTTGGCCGCAACCTTGCCCAGGCCGTCCTGGTCCAGGCGGCAAGCCTTGGCGCCCAGCTCCAGCGGGCCGCGGCAGCGCAGCGGCACTTCGACGCCGACGAAGCGTTCATTCACCTGGCAGGCCGGGTCGGGCATCGCGCGCTGGTCGCCTTCGACGACCACGCCAACGTTGTAGTCCATGCCCAGCACACGCAGGTCGAGGTCGCCATGGCCGTTGACGGTCAGGCCCGGGATGCGCGCCTTGAGGTCCGGGTTGCTGGCCACGCCGTTGCGCACCACCAGGCTGCCGCGCAGTTCTTCGAACGGGGTGTCCTTGCCGCGCGGTTCACCGCTGAGCGACTTGCGGTTGAGGGTGGCGATGGCCTGGCAGAGTTGCTGTTCCAGGTTGGCATTGACCAGCACGCCGTCGTTGATGGTGAAGTTTGCGCTGCCGTTGAGGGTGTCGACCACTGCCTTCTGGCTGTTACCGGTGGCGGTCAGATCACTGGTCAGGGTCAGCAGGCCTTTGACCGGCGGGGCCTGGCCGTTGTCTTCGGCCTTGATGAAGTGCTCGACCGGCACCCGGGTGATCTTGGTGATGATGCCGAGCTGCGGTACGGCTGGGCGCACGTCGACGGTGCCCTTGGCTTCGAAGCTGCCGTTGTAGAGGCCGCCGCGCAGGGTTTGCAGGGTGACCAGGCCGCCTTGGCCGGTGGCCTGCAGCTGGGCGTCGCTGATCGGCAGCTTGTCCAGGGTCAGCGAGCCAAAGGCAAGGTCCGCCTGCAGGTCGAGGGCACGCAGGCGGTCCACCGGCAGCAGTTTGTCATTGCTCCAGGCCACCTGGGTCGGGGCGTTTGGCAGCGGTGAGCTGCCGGCACCGGCCACGGCGCTGGCCTCTTGTTGCTTGACCTCATTCTGGCGCGCCGCAGTGGCGCCCTTGGCTTCTTCGCTCTTGGCCGGCAGATAGCGGTCGGCGTCGAACTTGTCGCCTTTGAGCTGCACGCGCAGGGCCTGCTTGGCGAAGTCTTCGATGGCTACTCGGCCGCTGAAGGTGCTGTCGTCCAGTTTCACTGCCAGGTCTTCCAGGGCCAGGCTGTTCGGCGTGCCCTGCAGGCGGCTGACCAGCTCCAGCTTGTTGAAGGCGGCAGGGTCGTTGGTGGCCGGCAGCGGGTGGCCGATGCCGTCGAGGAAGGTGCGCAGGTCGAACTGGGCGATGGACAGGCCGCCGCTGAGCTGCGGCGCCTTGTCCAGGTCGCGCAGGTTCAGCTCGCCCAGGGCGCGCAGCTGGTTGGCGGAGATTTTAAGGCCGTTCCACGAGGCGACATTGGCCGCCATGTCGACCAGCAACTGGCCTTGGGCGGCGAACGTCATGGTCTTGCCGGCAAAGGGCTCGCCCGAGGTTTCGCCAGCCAGGCGCATGTCTTCGAAGTTGTAGCGCTTGAGCTTGCGGTCGAAACGCAACTCGCCGGCAAGCTCGATGCGGGCCTTGAGGCTCGGCTGGCTGGCGCTGAGGAAGGCGCTGGCCTTGAGCGGGATGTTCGCGCCTTCGTGGACCGGGCCGGTGCTCAGCTGGATGCTTTCGGCGCTGTAGCTCTGGCCGGTCTTGGCATCGGTGTACTGCACGCGGGCGTTGTTCACGGTGAGGCTGTCGATGTCGAGCTTGACTGCGCGTTCGCTGCTGCTTTCTACCGGTGCGCCTGGCTGCTCGGCCGGCGCTGGCGTGCTGGCGGTAGCGCCATCCTGTGCCGGCAGCGGTTTGCCGATGTCTTCCCAGTTGCCATGGCCTTGCTCATCGCGGGCCAAGGTCAGGTTCAGGCCTTCGACGCGCACATCGCTCATCTGCACTTCGCGGCGCAGCAAGGGCAGCACGCGTACCGACAGGCCGAGCATCTGCAGGTCGGCGAAGGGTTCCTTGGGCTTGTTCAGCGTGGCGATGCTGGCTTCGTGCAGCTCCAGGCCCAGCCAGGGGAACAGGCTCCAGCCGATGTCGCCGTTGAGGGTCAGCTCGACGTGGGCCTTGTCGCGCGCCAACTGGCGGATCTCGTCTTTATAGTCGTTGGGATCGAAGAGGTGGGTCAGGGCGAAGCCCAGCGCCACGATGATCAGCAGCAACCCGAGAAGCCCCAGTCCCAGGATTTTGCCGAACGCTTTCATGGGCGAGTCCTTGTAGTCCGTTTTTGAATTTCAAGCGGCAGAGTATAGCGCCGCAGTGGTAGGCCCTGCGTATCAGACAAGAGATACAGAGCATTTCCTACTAATTGACCACGTGTTGTGGGATTCGACAGTTGCGGTTCGGGCAGTTCCTTCCATTTGCCTGTGAGCAATACCGATTCAGCCGGGCGAAAAATAACGATATCAGATTGCTTCCATGTCATGAGCGAACTGGTACTCTTGCGCCGCTTTCGAAGCGCCCGCGACCCATTGTCGCGGTGCGTTGCCATGCAACGGCCACGCCTCACGTGCATTCAGAAGAGCCGGCATTCAATCCGCAAGCACTGTCTACCTACAAAAGGATCGAATCCATGAACAGCAGTATCACGGCAGGAGCGGTGGCCAGCGCGCCGGGCTTCCTGTCGAAGGAGCGCATCATCGCCCGCCCGGGCTTCAACCGCTGGCTGGTACCCCCGGCTGCGCTGGCTATTCACCTGTGCATCGGCATGGCCTACGGTTTCTCCGTATTCTGGCTGCCGCTGTCGCAGGCCATCGGCATCACCGCGCCGGTCGCCTGTTCGGCGGACATGGGCTTCATCGCCCGTATGTTCAGCGCCGAATGCGACTGGCCGATTTCCATGCTGAGCTGGATCTACACCCTGTTCTTCGTCTTCCTCGGTTGCTCGGCAGCCGTGCTGGGCGGCTGGCTGGAACACGCCGGCCCGCGCAAGGCAGGCTTGGTGTCGGCCCTGTGCTGGTGTGGCGGCATGCTGATTTCGGCGATTGGGGTGAAGACCCATCAGCTGTGGCTGATGTGGCTGGGCTCTGGTGTGATCGGCGGTATCGGCCTGGGCCTGGGCTACATCTCGCCGGTTTCGACCTTGATCAAGTGGTTCCCGGACAAACGCGGCATGGCCACCGGCATGGCGATCATGGGCTTCGGCGGCGGCGCGATGGTGGGTGCACCCTTGGCCACCGCGCTGATGGGGCACTTTGGCAACGAGCATGAAGTTGGCGTGTGGCAGAGCTTCGTCGCCATGGCCGCCATCTACTTCGTGTTCATGACCGCAGGCGCCTTGGCGTACCGCGTGCCGCCCACTGGCTGGAAACCGGAAGGCTGGACCGCGCCGGTGAAAAAAGCCAACGCGATGGTCACCGACCGCCATGTGCATGTCAGTGTGGCGTGGAAAACCCCACAGTTTGCGCTGATCTGGCTGGTACTGTGCCTCAACGTGTCGGCGGGCATCGGCATCCTCGGCATGGCTTCGCCGCTGCTGCAGGAAGTGTTTGCCGGCAAGCTGCTGGGCAACGAACTGACCTTCAGCGAGTTGAACGCCGCGCAACTGGCGCAGATTGCAGCGATCGCCGCCGGCTTCACCGGCCTTCTGAGCCTGTTCAACATCGGTGGGCGGTTCTTCTGGGCGTCGTTCTCGGACTACATCGGCCGCAAGAACACCTACTTCGCCTTCTTCGCCCTGGGCGTGGGCCTCTACAGCCTGGTGCCGAACATGGGCCACCTGGGCAACGTGGCGCTGTTCGTGGCGGCGTTCTGCATCATCCTGTCGATGTACGGCGGTGGTTTCGCCACGGTGCCGGCTTACCTGGCCGACCTGTTCGGCACGCAGATGGTCGGCGCTATTCACGGCCGCCTGCTGACGGCCTGGGCTGCCGCCGGTGTGCTTGGCCCGGTGCTGATCACCTACCTGCGCGAGTATCAACTGGCGGCGGGGGTGGAGCGTGCTGCTGCCTATGACATGACCCTGTACATCCTCGCCGGGCTGCTGGTGCTGGGCTTTATCTGCAACCTGCTGGTGCGCCCGGTGGCCGACAAGCACTTCATGAGCGATGCCGAGCTGGCCGCCGAGCGTGCGCTGAGCCACGACAAAGGTGCCGATGGCGCCCGTTCGCTGGAGTGGCATGCCGCACCGGGTAGCCTGCCGCTGGTGCTGGTTGCCTGGGCGGTGGTGGTGATTCCGCTGGCCTGGGGGGTGTGGATTACCCTGCAAAAGACGGCGGTGTTGTTCCATTAAGCGCTAAAAGCTGGGGGCGCGGTGCGCCCCTTTCGCGACGCAAGGCCGCTCCTACAGGTTTCTTACTGTGCTTGCGTTTTGTGGGGGCTCTGTGGGGGCCGGCTTGCCGGCGATTGGGCTGCAAAGCAGCCCTTCGCATTGCCATATGTCATCCGCGTTTCAAGCTTGAGCGTTCTGGGCCTATAATGGAGCCCTTTTCGCCCAATGATTTTGCGGAGCTGGTGATGGTCGAACGTAAGGCTTCCGTCGAGCGCAATACCCTGGAAACCCAGGTCAAGTGCTCGATCAACCTCGATGGCAGTGGCAAGGCCCGATTCGATATCGGCGTGCCTTTCCTTGAACACATGCTCGACCAGATCGCCCGACATGGGCTGATCGATCTGGATATCGAGTGCAAGGGTGACCTGCATATCGACGATCACCATACCGTCGAAGACGTCGGTATCACGCTGGGCCAGGCATTCGCCCAGGCCATCGGCGACAAGAAAGGCATCTTCCGCTACGGCCATGCCTATGTGCCGCTGGATGAAGCGCTGTCGCGCGTGGTCATCGACTTCTCGGGCCGCCCAGGCCTGCAGATGCACGTGCCCTACACCCGCGCCACGGTCGGTGGCTTCGATGTCGACCTGTTCCAGGAATTCTTCCAGGGCTTCGTCAACCACGCCCTGGTCAGCCTGCACATCGACAACCTGCGTGGCCACAACACCCACCACCAGATCGAAACCGTGTTCAAGGCATTCGGCCGCGCGCTGCGCATGGCCGTGACCCTGGACGAGCGCATGGCCGGGCAGATGCCATCCACCAAGGGATGCCTGTAAATGCAGACGGTAGCCGTAATCGACTATGGCATGGGCAACTTGCACTCGGTGGCCAAGGCGCTGGAACACGTCGGCGCCGGCAAGGTGCTGGTCACCAGCGACGCCGCGGTTATTCGCGAGGCTGACCGCGTTGTGTTCCCGGGCGTGGGCGCGATTCGCGACTGCATGGCCGAAATCCGTCGCCTGGGCTTCGACAGCCTGGTTCACGAAGTAAGCCAGGACCGCCCATTCCTCGGCATCTGTGTCGGCATGCAAGCGCTGCTCGAGCACAGCGAAGAGAACAACGGCGTCGATTGCATCGGCCTGTTCCCTGGCCAGGTGCGTTTTTTCGGCAAAGACCTGCAGGAAGGCGGCGAGCACCTGAAAGTGCCGCACATGGGCTGGAACGAAGTCGGCCAGACCATCGACCACCCGCTGTGGCACGACATCCCTGACCGCGCGCGCTTCTATTTCGTGCACAGCTACTACATCAATGCCGGCAAGCCGGGCCAGGTGGTCGGCCGCGGCCACTATGGCGTCGACTTCGCCGCCGCGCTGGCCGATGGCTCGCGCTTTGCCGTGCAGTTCCACCCGGAGAAGAGCCATACCCATGGCCTGCAGTTGCTGCAGAACTTCGTTGCCTGGGACGGGCGCTGGTAAATGAGCAGGTCGAAGACCAAGGCCCCGATCATCACGCTGGCCGCCGAGCAGGAGCGCGAGGCGCTCGATACCTTGAAGCGTTTTCTCGAAGACCGCTTCGAGCTGCAGCTGGGGTCGTTCGAGGTGGCCGAGGTCCTCGACCTGTTCAGCAAAGAAATTGCACCCCATTACTACAACAGGGCGATTGCCGATGTTCAGCTGCACCTCAAGGAGCGGTTCGAGAGCATCGAAAGCGACCTGTGGGCACTCGAGAAGCCCTGAAACCCAACAAATAGACAGGTTCCCAAGATGCTGATTATCCCCGCTATCGATCTGAAGGACGGTGCTTGCGTGCGCCTGCGCCAGGGCCGCATGGAAGACTCCACGGTATTTTCCGACGACCCGGTGAGCATGGCCGCCAAGTGGGTCGAGGGTGGCTGCCGCCGCCTGCACCTGGTCGACCTCAACGGCGCCTTCGAAGGCCAGCCGGTCAACGGTGAAGTGGTTACCGCCATCGCCAAGCGCTACCCGACCCTGCCGATCCAGATCGGTGGCGGCATCCGCTCGCTGGAAACCATCGAGCACTACGTCAAGGCTGGCGTCAGCTACGTGATCATCGGCACCAAGGCGGTCAAGCAGCCGGAGTTCGTCGCTGAAGCGTGCAAGGCGTTCCCGGGCAAGGTCATCGTCGGCCTGGATGCCAAGGACGGTTTCGTCGCCACCGACGGCTGGGCCGAAGTGAGCTCGGTGCAGGTCATCGACCTGGCCAAGCGTTTCGAGGCCGATGGCGTCTCGGCGATCGTCTACACCGACATCGCCAAGGACGGCATGATGCAAGGCTGCAACGTGCCCTTCACCAAGGCCCTGGCCGAAGCCACGCGTATTCCGGTGATCGCCTCCGGCGGCATCCACAACCTGGGTGACATCAAGGCCCTGCTGGACGCCAAGGCGCCAGGCATCGTCGGCGCCATCACCGGCCGTGCCATCTACGAAGGCACCCTCGATGTCGCCGAGGCCCAGGCCTTCTGCGACAACTACCAAGGCTGAGGACTGAACCATGGCACTGGCCAAGCGCATCATCCCTTGCCTGGACGTGGACAACGGCCGGGTGGTCAAGGGCGTCAAGTTCGAGAACATCCGTGACGCCGGTGACCCGGTGGAAATCGCCCGTCGCTACAACGAGCAGGGTGCCGACGAAATCACCTTCCTCGACATCACCGCCAGCGTCGATGGCCGCGATACCACCCTGCATACCGTCGAGCGCATGGCCAGCCAGGTGTTCATCCCGCTGACCGTGGGCGGTGGCGTGCGTACCGTGCAGGACATCCGCAACCTGCTCAACGCCGGTGCCGACAAGGTTTCGATCAACACCGCCGCAGTGTTCAACCCGGAGTTCGTGGGCGAGGCGGCCGACCGTTTCGGTTCGCAGTGCATCGTGGTGGCCATCGACGCCAAGAAGGTTTCCGCACCCGGTGAAGAGCCGCGTTGGGAAATCTTCACCCACGGCGGGCGCAAACCGACCGGGCTGGATGCCGTGGAGTGGGCGAAGAAAATGGAAGGCCTGGGTGCCGGCGAAATCCTGCTGACCAGCATGGACCAGGACGGCATGAAGAACGGTTTCGACCTGGGTGTGACCCGCGCCATCAGCGATGCGCTGGGCATTCCGGTGATCGCTTCGGGTGGTGTGGGTAACCTGCAGCACCTGGCGGACGGGATTCTCGAAGGGCACGCCAGCGCGGTGCTGGCGGCGAGCATCTTCCACTTCGGTGAGTACACGGTGCCTGAGGCCAAGGCCTACATGGCTTCGCGCGGGATTGTGGTTCGCTGATTCACTATTTGGGGCCGCAAAGCGGCCCCAGTTGTTTCACCCGTGGTTCTTGCCCAGCAATGCGTGGTAAAGCTCGGTATCCCCAAGAATCCCCACCACCTTGTCGTTATCCTGCAGCACCAGCTTGTTGCCGGTTTGATAACGAATCCGCAGCGCCTCGCGCATACCGATGTCGGCATTCACCAATGTAGGCCGACGCTCCAGCAAATCCACATCCTCCCCCGGCGCCCAGTTCTGCAGGTCGAGCCCATTCTGCCCCTGGCGTGCGCGCTTGAGCGAACCGCCTTCGCCCAGGTCCAGCCACGAGTCGATGCTCGGGTCCAGGCACACCGAACCATTGATCCGCTTGCAGTTGTCCAGGGTACGCATCAGGCTGCGGCCGCACAGCACGTTCAACGGGTTGGTGTGGGCGACGAAGGTGCGCACGTATTCATCCGCCGGGTTCAGCACGATCTCTTCGGGCTTGCTGTACTGGATGATCCGGCCGTCTTTCATGATTGCAATGCGGCTGCCCAGCTTGAGCGCCTCGTCCAGGTCATGGCTGACGAACACGATGGTCTTGCTCAGCTTGCGCTGCAGCTCCAGCAACTCGTCCTGCAGGCCCTGGCGGATCAGTGGGTCAAGCGCCGAGAAGGGTTCGTCCATCAGCAGGATGTCGGCATCCATCGCCAGCGCCCGGGCCAGGCCCACGCGCTGCTGCATGCCACCGGACAGTTCGTCCGGCTTCTTGTTACGCCATTGAGTCAGGCCCACCAGCTCAAGCTTCTCGTCGACCAGCTTGCGCCGTTCCTTTTCAGGCCGGCCCTGCATCTCCAGGCCAAAGCTGATGTTCTCGCGCACTGTCAGCCAGGGCATCAGGGCGAATTTCTGGAACACCATGGCGATACGCTTGGTGCGCATCATCTTCAGCTCGGCCGGGGTGCAGTGGGCGATGTCGATGTGCTTGCCTTCGTGCTCGACGAACAGCTTGCCGCGGCTGACGGTGTTGAGGCCGTTGATGCAGCGCAGCAGGCTCGACTTGCCCGAACCGGACAAGCCCATCAGCACGCAGATCTCGCCCTTGTTGATGTCCAGGTTGGCTTTTTCGACGCCGACCACCAGGCCCGTCTGCTTGAGGATCTGCTCGCGGGTCTTGCCCTGGTCGAGCAGCGACAAGGCCTCGCGCGGCTTGTTGGAGAAGATGACGTCGACGTCTTCGAACCGAATGATGCTCATGCTTCACCCCTTACCGTGACTTCCGGTTGCTTGCAGATACGGTCGAGCATGATCGCCAGCAGCACGATCGCCAGGCCCGCTTCGAAGCCCAGGGAGATATCGGCGGTGTTCAGTGCGTTGACCACGGGTTTGCCCAGGCCATCGGCGCCCACCAGCGCGGCGATCACCACCATCGACAGCGACAGCATGATGCACTGGGTGACGCCGGCGGCGATGCTCGGCATGGCGTGCGGCAGTTCGATGCGCGTCAGCAGCTGGCGGCGCGAGCAGCCAAAGGCCTTGCCGGCGTCGAGCAGCTCTTGCGGCACGTCGCAGATGCCCAGGTAAGTCAGGCGAATCGGCGCGGCGATGGCGAACACCACCGTCGAGATCAGCCCCGGTACCACGCCCAGGCCGAACAGGGTCAGGGTAGGGATCAGGTAAACGAAGGTCGGCACCGTCTGCATCAGGTCGAGGACCGGCCGCATGGCGGTATAGAACATCGGCTTGTGCGCGGCGACGATGCCCAGCGGCACGCCGATGGCCACGCACACCACCGTGGCGAAGGTGACCTGCGCCAGGGTTTCCATGGTTTCCTGCCAGTACCCCAGGTTGAGGATCAGCAGGAACGACAACGCGACGAACACGGTCAGCGCCCATTTGCGCTGGATCAAGTGCGCCAAGCCTGCGAACAGGGCGATGAGGACGAATGGGTTGAACCAGGTCAGGGTGCTGGTAACCCCATGGATCATGAATTCCAGGCCTTGGGCGATGGCGTCGAAGTAAGCGGCGCCATTCTGGGTCAGCCATTCGACGAACGACGCGATGTACTGGCCCAGGGGTATTTTCTGATCGATAAGCATGATAGCGAGCTTCCACCTGCAAAGATTGAAATCAGTCCGGGGCGAACACGGTCCCGCCCCGCGGTGTTGCTTGAGCGTCTTGCGTTATTGCGTCAGTTTGGCTTTGGCCGCCTCGAGGCCGGGTTTGCCATCCACGGTGGTCACCCCGGCCAGCCAGGCGTCCAGCTTGCCTGGGTTGTCCTTGAGCCACTTCTGTGCGGCCGCCTCGGGCTTCATCTTGTCGTCCAGGACATAGCCCATCATGGTGCTTTCATCCTTGAGCTCGAACGACAGGTTCTTCAGCAGCTGGCCAACGTTGCTGCACTCCTGTGCATAGCCTTTGCGGGTGTTGGTCAGCACGGTCGCCTTGCCGAAGTCGGGGCCGAAAAACTCATCCCCGCCAGTCAGGTACTGCATCTTGAAGCGGGTGTTCATCGGGTGCGGTTCCCAGCCCAGGAACACGATCGGTTCACCGCGCTTCTGTGCCCGGTCGACCTGCGACAGCATGCCGGCCTCGCTCGACTGCACGATCTTGAAACCGGCGTCCTTGAGGCCGAAGGCGTTCTTGTCGATCATGCTCTGGATGGTGCGGTTGCCATCGTTGCCGGGCTCGATGCCGTAGATCTTGCCGTCCAGCTCCTGCTTGAACTTGGGAATATCGGCAAAGTCCTTGAGGCCCTTGTCGTACAACGCCTGTGGCACCGCCAAGGTGTACTTGGCGTTTTCCAGGTTGGCGCGCACGGTTTCTACCGTACCGGCATCGCGGTACTGCTTGATGTCGTTCTCCATGGTCGGCATCCAGTTGCCGAGAAACACGTCCAGGTCCTTGCCGGCGGCCAGCGACTTGTAGGTCACCGGTACCGAGATCATAGTGGTTTTGGTCTTGTAGCCCAGTGCTTCGAGCACAACGCTGGTGGTCGCGGTGGTCACCGTGATGTCGGTCCAGCCGACATCGGAGAAACGCACCGTCTGACACTGCTCGGGTTCTGCAGCCTGGGCCAGTAACGGTGCGGACAGCAACGCGACCAGCAACAGCGAGGGTGAACCTTTCATGGATGGACTCCTGTGATTTTATCTTCGGGTTCGCGAGGGCCGCCGGGCTTTCTCAGGGTCCGGTCGACCAGGCCTGCAGAGGGCAGGATGCGAGGCCGTGCAATACGAGTCGCTTTCGATAATCCTCCAGCGCCGGGCAATCGCCTACTGGTGGGGTCGTATCCAGTACGCAACGGGTCGTATCCAGTACGGGCGATGTCGCTTATGGGTTTATCCACCCTCGTCGGCGCATTTTTCCGTCATCCAAGCGCCGGAAAGCGGCGCACAAATGGCCAAAACAGCACGGCGCTGCTGGACAAAAGTACGTCGGTTGCAGACGGCGAGGGGGTGCGTAAAAGCCCGATGATGCGTGCATTCGTGGCGGCTCGCAGCTTCAGCCTAGCAGTTGCCCCGCCCTGCGCATGGCGCGCAGAGACAAGCCCAGCAAGAGGTGAAGCGACAATGGCCATCAGCGTGTTCGACCTGTTCAAGATCGGTGTCGGGCCCTCCAGCTCGCATACCGTCGGCCCCATGCGTGCGGGTGCCTTGTTCGTCCAGGGCCTGCGTGAACGCGGCGAGCTGGAACGGGTGAAAAGGATCGAGGTACGGCTGTACGGTTCACTGTCGGCCACCGGCATTGGTCACGGCACCGACAACGCCACCATCATGGGCCTGATGGGCGAATGGCCGGACGCCATCGACCCGACCCAGATCGTCCCGCGTATCGCCGACCTGCGCGAAACCAATACCCTGAAGCTGGATAACCGCCTGCCCATCGAGTTCGTTTGGGCCCGCGACATGCTGTTGCTGGACGAGAACCTGCCGTACCACCCCAACGCCATGACCCTGATCGCCGAAGGCGAGCAGGGCGAGCTGCACCGCGACACCTACTACTCGGTGGGCGGCGGTTTTGTGGTCGATGCCGCACAGGCCGCCAGTGGCGTGCTGGACGCCGACCAGACGGTGCTGCCCTACGACTTCAACAGCGCCGCCGAACTGCTGCGCCTGTGCAAGCAAAACGACCTCAGCGTGTCGCAATTGATGATGGCCAACGAGAAGGTCTGGCGCAGCGAGGACGAGATCCGCGCCGGCCTGCACAAGCTCTGGGAGGCCATGCAGGACTGCGTCAACAATGGCCTCAAGTACGAAGGCACACTGCCCGGCGGGCTGAACGTGCGCCGCCGGGCCGCCAAGCTGCACCGCAGCCTGCAGGAGATCGGCAAGCCCAACGTGATCGGCTCGACCATGAGCGCCATGGAGTGGGTCAACCTGTTCGCCCTGGCGGTCAACGAAGAAAACGCCGCGGGCGGGCGCATGGTCACCGCGCCCACCAACGGCGCGGCCGGCATCATCCCGGCAGTGCTGCACTACTACATGCGCTTCAGTGATGAGGTCGATGAGTCCAGCGTGGTCGACTTCTTCCTCGGTGCCGCTGCCGTTGGCATCCTGTGCAAGAAGAACGCTTCAATTTCCGGTGCCGAAGTCGGTTGCCAGGGGGAAGTCGGCTCAGCGTGCGCCATGGCTGCGGCGGGCCTTGCCGAAGTGCTGGGCGGTACACCAGGGCAAGTGGAGAACGCTGCCGAAATCGCCCTTGAGCACAACCTTGGCCTGACCTGCGACCCGGTGGGTGGCCTGGTGCAGGTGCCGTGTATCGAGCGCAACGCGATTGCTGCGGTAAAGGCGATCAATGCGGTACAGATGGCCCTGCGGGGTGACGGTGAACACTTCATTTCACTCGACCAGGTCATCCGCACGATGCGCGACACCGGTGCCGACATGCACGACAAATATAAAGAGACTTCGCGCGGTGGCCTGGCGGTCAGCGCCATCGAATGCTGATGCGCTGATCACGCGCTATTCTCGTCACGGCGCCCCATTATGGGGCGTCTGCGCATCTACCGATTGTCGGATGTCGTGATCAGTGTGCGCATTGTCGGTGACACTCAAGAGTGTCGTTTCTGGGAAACCTGCAAGGCGCGTGTCACCAATTTGCTCAACCGTTACATGCAGCGCGCTAGTACGCCGCTTTGCGAAGGGCAGGCAACTTTACGCAACCCCCTGAATAGCTCAACAAAGGCGTCGTTTTCAGGATTTTTTGGATGGCCGTTCAATAACCGGCACGGCGTTTGCGTTCAGATTGGCAACCTACCCCCCGGAACATGACCAGGGGGTCATAACAAAAAATCAGTGCCCGCCTGAGGCACACCCTGCATTTGTGTGAGGAGAAATCGCGATGACGTCGTACACCTCCGGGAACCCAACCCAGAACCGCACAGCACCCCAGTCCATCGGTTTTCTCCTACTGGACAATTTCACCCTGATTTCCCTGGCGTCGGCCGTCGAGCCGCTGCGCATGGCCAACCAGTTGTCCGGCCGTGAGCTGTACCGCTGGCACACCCTGACCGTTGATGGCGGCCAGGTATGGGCCAGCGACGGCCTGCAGATCACCCCCGACGCCGCCATGCACAGCGCGCCGCCCATCGATACCGTGATCGTCTGCGGCGGCGTGGGCATTCAGCGCACCGTCACCCGCGAACATGTCACCTGGCTGCAGGCCCAGGCCCGCCAGTCGCGCCGCCTGGGTGCGGTGTGCACCGGCAGCTGGGCGCTGGCCTGCGCCGGCCTGCTCGATGGCTTCGATTGCAGTGTGCATTGGGAATGCCTGGCCGCCATGCAGGAGGCCTTCCCGCGGGTGAACATGAGCACGCGCCTGTTCACCCTCGACCGCAACCGCTTCACCAGCTCCGGCGGCACTGCGCCGCTGGACATGATGCTGCACCTGATCAGCCGCGATCACGGCCGTGAGCTGTCGGCGGCGATCTCCGAAATGTTCGTCTACGAGCGTATCCGTAACGAACAGGACCACCAGCGCGTGCCGCTCAAGCACATGCTCGGCACCAACCAGCCGAAGCTGCAGGAAATCGTTGCGCTGATGGAGGCCAACCTCGAAGAGCCGATCGACCTCGACGAACTGGCGGTGTATGTGGCGGTATCGCGGCGCCAGCTCGAGCGACTGTTCCAGAAGTACCTGCATTGCTCGCCGTCACGCTACTACCTGAAGCTGCGCCTGATCCGTGCGCGGCAGCTGCTCAAGCAGACGCCGATGTCGATCATCGAAGTGGCTTCGGTGTGCGGCTTCGTCTCTACTCCGCACTTCTCCAAGTGTTACCGCGAGTATTTCGGCATTCCGCCGCGCGATGAGCGGGTAGGCTCCAATACTGCGCAGCAGGTGGCAATGATGCCGATTCCTCAGGCCATGACCCTGTCGCCGCACAGCGGGCCGATGGCGGCGCTGAGCCAGGCGCGTAATGAGTCGACGTTCGCCAGTGTGAGGCTCTAAGGCCTCGGGGCTGCTTTGCAGCCCAATCGCCGGCAAGCCGGCTCCTACAGATTCACCGCCAGGCCTCTTATCGGTGCGGTAGCTGTGGGTGCCGGCTCGTCGGCGATGAGGGCCAAGAAGGCAACACTAGATGATTGGTTGATAATGATTCTCGACTACAGGTAACATCCCCGCCCCCGAAATCGCTTGGCATACCACCCCGTGGCGGACGACAAACTGCAGCTCTACCTGGCCCACCGGGCAGCATTGGTCGACTACGCCTCGCCAATCGTGGGTTGCCGTGCCCGTGCAGAAGATGTGGTGCAGGAAGCCTGGCTGCGCTTCAACCGCCAGGCCAGCGACGCCGATATCCGCCACCCGGCCAGTTACCTCTACCGCATCGTGCGCAACCTGGCGCTTGATCAAATCCGGCGCATGGCCACTGAAAAGGCCCAGCCCGGTGGCGACGAGATGCTGGCCGAACTGCCGTCCAGCAGCGCCTCGCCCGAGCAGACCATCACCCAGCAGGACGAACTCGCTGCCATCAGCCGCGCCCTCGAAGCGCTGCCCGAGCGCACCCGGCTGGCCTTCGAAATGCATCGCCTGGGTGGCTTCACCCTGCAGCAGGTGGCGGCCCACTTGAACATTTCGGTGAGCCTGGTGCACCAGTTGGTCCACGACGCCTTGCGCCATTGCATGGAACAGCTGGAGGGCGAACTGTGAAAAAACCTGCGGCTGGCGCGTCCTTTGCTCAACGGGCCGACTCTGTGCGACCCTTCGCGCCCCCGAGCCCCCTGGAGACTTGCCGGACATGACGTCAGCAGACCGCGTATCCAGCCGCCGCGACCAAGCCCTGGACTGGCTCCTGCGCATCCAGCAGGCCCCGCACGACGCCCAGCTGCGTGCCGAGCTGGCGCAGTGGTGTGCCAGCGATGTGGCCAATGCCCAAGCCTACGGCCAGGCCGAGCGGGTCTGGCGCCTGACGGGGCACCTGGCGCCTGCCACTGCCGAGCAGTGGCCCGCGCAACCTGCGACAGCCACGGTGGTGCCGCTGCCCAAAAGAGCGCCAACCCGCCGCTGGTGGCTGGGCGCTGCGGTGGCAGCCTGCCTGCTGGTAGCCGTGGCGCCATCGCTGAGCTTGCGCCTGCAGGCTGACTACCGCACCGCCCAAGGCGAGACGCGGGATGTGACGCTAGCTGATGGCAGCGTGGTGCAGCTGGACAGCGACACGGCCATCAGCGTGGATTACTCAGGCGATCACCGTGACGTGCGCCTGCTCGCTGGCCAGGCCTTCTTCGAAGTCACGCCCAACAAGGCCAAGCCGTTCCATGTGCGTGCCGACGACGTACGGGTGACGGTCACCGGCACTGCGTTCAACGTCCAGCTAAGGCCGGGCAGGGTGGGTGTGGATGTGCAGCATGGCTCGGTGCGGGTCGAAGAGGCCGGGAGTGCTCATGTGCTGTCTGGCGCACTTACAGCCGGGCAGCGGCTGCGGTATGCCGATGGCATCGCGCACGTGGAGACCTTCGTACCTTCGCAGGCCGCAGCCTGGCGCCAGGGGCAGTTGATCGCCGATGACCAGCGTGTCACCGAGCTGGTGCAGGAGCTGGCGCGGTACCTGCCAGGCAAGGTGCTGCTGCGCGATGATGCGTTGGGTGACAAGCGTGTTACCGGTGTTTATGACCTGCGCAAGCCTGAGGCTGCCTTGCGGGCTGTGATCCGGCCCCATGGTGGTGAAGTGCGCAGCTATGGGCCTTGGCTTCTGGTACTGAGCACGCCTTGATATGCCAGGGGGCGCTGCCCAGCAGCCCCCCAAACACCCTCGCAAAAATAATTTCACATTTTTCTGAAAATTCCCTGAACTGCCCCGTCTTCTCCCCCGCGCGCAACAACTGATATCGATTCGTATTCAATTTTGCTACCCGGCAACGGTCCGGGGCGGGGATGTGGCATGACTCAAACAACAAGCCGGAAGCCGCGCAGCGCGCGGGGTTGGTCGTTGCGCCTGAAATGCGTGTTGGGCAGCAGCCTGGTGGGCCTGGGCTGCATGCTGCCGGCGCCGCTGCTGTGGGCCACCGAAGCTCCCGCGCAACTGTCGCAGGTGCATGCCTTCGCCATCCCCGCGCAGCACCTGGCTGCCGCGCTGATCGCGTTCGGCCAGCAGAGCGGGTTGCAGGTTAGCGCCGATGCGCAATTGCTCGAAGGCGCTCAAGGCAACCCGGTGCAAGGCAGTTTCAGCAGCGAGGCCGCACTGTCGCGCCTGCTTTCAGGTAGCGGCCTGACCTGGGACGCGGACGGTGATGTGATCAGCCTGCGCTTGCTGCACAGCGAAGCCGATGCCGGCCCGCTGGAGCTGCATGACACCCTGGTGCTGGGAGACACCGAAGGCAACGGCTACATGGGCGCCACGGTCATCAGCGGCAAAGCCATCCGTGCCTTCCCCGGTGCCAACGGCGATATCACCACGCTGTTGCAAATGCACCCCAGCGTGCAGTTCTCCGGCGCGCAGAAAAGCTCCAATACCCCTGGCGAGATCGACCCCGCCGACATCAGCATCAACGGCGCCAAGTTTTACCAGAACAACTTCATGATCGACGGCATCTCGATCAACAACGACCTCGACCCCGGCGCCCACGGCTACAGCGAGAACCGCCAGTTCGACGCCGCACCCAGCAACCCCCACGGCATCGCCCTGGACGCCGACCTGCTGCAGGAAGTGAAGGTCTATGACAGCAACGTACCGGCCGAATACGGCGGCTTCAACGGTGGTGTGATCGATGCCATCACCCGCCGTCCGAGCAAGGGCTTGCACGGCAAGTTCTCGTACGGGATCAGCCGCTCTGAATGGACGCGCTACCACATCACCGAGCAGGACCAGGAAAGCTTCGCCAACTCGTCCTCCGAGCAGTATCAGCCCGAGTTCGAGAAAACCACCCTGCGCGGCATGCTCGAAGGCCACCTCACCGACAACTTCGGCGCGATCCTGAGCTTTTCCCAGCGCCGTTCGGTGATCCCGCTCAACCGCTACGAGAACGGGTACACCAGCCCCAATGCCGACAGCCGCGAAGACCAGACCCGGCAGCTCGACAACTACATGCTCAAGACTTACTGGGACGTCAACGATCGGCTGACCGTGGAAAGCTCGTTCATCCAGGCGCCCCAGGAGAACGTGTTCTTCCGCCAAAACTTCCTAAACTCCGAGTTCACCAACAAGAACGGTGGCTGGCAGGGCTCGCTGAAGGCGATCTGGGAAGGCGACCAGGCGCGCTGGACCCACACCCTGGCGCTGACCAACCTGTACAGCTCGCGCGAGTCCGAAGAAAAAGACACCGTGTTCTGGTACTACTCCGAAGCCAAGAACTGGGGCAACCCCAGCAGCAACACCGCCCGCAGCGGTGAGGGCGCGTTCGGCAACCTCGACCAGACCCAGCGTGGCGTCGACTACACCCTCAAGGGCGAGTGGCAGACCTTCGACTTCGCTGGCATCAGCCACGGTTTTACCACCGGCCTGGAGTTGTCCCAGCAACACGCCGTATGGGAACGTGAGGAAACCGGGCAGGGTGTCACCACGTTCACCCGCGACAATGGCACCCGCTGCGCCGGCAGCGACCCCTGGTGTTCGGTCAGCCCGTTGCTCAACGGCAACACTCGTCAGTGGGGTAAAACCCGCACCCAGTACAACGCCGGCAAGATCGACCTGACCGAAAACGCCTACGCCTTCTTCATCGACGACCAGATGCAGATCGGCAAGCTCAGCCTGCGCCCCGGCCTGCGCTTCGAGGGCGACGACTACATGAAGCAGAAAACCGTTTCGCCGCGCTTTGCCGGTGACTACGACTTCTTCGGCGACCGCAGCACCGTGCTGGTATTCGGCGCCAACCGCTACTACGGGCGCAACCTGTTCAAGTACCGACTTGCCGACGGCCGCCAGGGCCTGAACACCACCTACACCCGCAGCACCCAGGATAGCGAGTGGGTGGGGCGCCAGGTGCTCAACACCAACCGCTTTTCGGACATGAACATCCCCTACGACGACGAATTGATGCTGGGCCTGGAGCAGCGCTGGCTGAACACCGACTTCCGCCTGAAGTACGTGCACCGCAAGGGCAACGACCAGGTGGTACGCACCTCGTCGCGCACGCTCGGCCTTGACCCTGTCGATGGCTACCAGAGCCTCTACTACACCTACGTCAACGCCGGTTCCAGCGAAAGCGACAACGTCTCCCTGACGATCACCCCAAACCAGTCGTTCCGTGTGCTAGGCAGCATCACCAGCCTGCAGCTGGCGCTGGACTGGTCGCGTAGCAAGAACGCCTACAGCACTTACGAAAGCGGCTTCAGCGAAGAGGAGTACGCCGACGACGACGTGATCTACGACGGTAAGCGCCTGGCCTACAGCGAGCTGCCGGCCAGCGACTTCAACCGCCCATGGACAGCGCGGCTGACCACCATCACCGAAATCCCCAGCTGGCACCTGAGCATCAGCAATTTCTTCCGCTACCGCGGCGCCTACGAGCAGATCATCGATACCGGTCTCTACCAGGACGTCGATGGCGAAGCCCTGCGTATCTACGACACGGCCTCGGTGGCCGCCGCGCCGACCTGGGACATGCGCGTCAAGTGGGAGATCCCCACAGCCCGGGAGCAGTCGCTGTTCGTGGCCGTGGATGTGACCAACGTCACCGACAAGGTCAACCCCATCGTCAGCAACAGCAGCACCGCCCGCACCACATACGAAGTCGGCCGCCAGTACTGGCTCGAAGTCGGTTACCGCTTCTGACCCCTTATAAAAACCGTGGACACCCTGATGAAAAAGCTCCTCGCGGGCCTGCTCGGCCCGCTGCTGCTCGGCGCCTGCGCGTCGCTGCCCGAACCTGACTCACCGTTGCCCTGGGATGCCCAGGTGACCCAGGGCACCCTGGCCAACGGCGTGCAATACCGCCTGGTGCGCGAGGCTGCCCAACCCGGCAGGCTCGACCTGCGCATGACCGTCAATGCAGGCGCTGTGGACGAGGCCGACGACCAGGTCGGCGTCGCCCACCTGGTCGAACACCTGGTGTTCCACAGCCGCGCCGGGCAGGCGGAAAACGTGCGCGCACGCATGGTCGGCCTGGGCTGGGTGCAAGGCCGGCACTTCAACGCCATGACCAACTACGAGCGCACCCAGTACATGCTCAGCCCGCCGTCAGGCATGCGCCAGGCACCGCAGGCCCTGCAGGTGCTCGCCGACATGGCCTTCGCCCGTGACTACAGCGCGGCGGATCTCGAGCGCGAGCGGCCGATCGTCATCGAAGAATGGCGGGGTGGGCTGGGTGTGGCGCAGCGCATGAACGATCAGCGCGCGGCCTCGCAACGGGTCGGCTCGCGCTACCCGCTGCACCGCACCATCGGCAACGAAACGGCTATCCGAGAGGCCAGCCTGGCCAACCTGCAGGCGTTCCAGGCCACCTGGTACCAGCCGTCCAACATGGTCATCTCAGCCGTGGGCGATTTCGAGCCTGATGCGATGCTGGCGCAGATCGAAACTGCCTTTGGCAACGCGCGAGGCAGCGCGATACCGCCGCGCGGGCATCGCGACCTGCCGTTGGATGACCAGCTGAAGGTCTTCCGCCTGCAGGACCCACAGTCCGGCAGCAGCCAGGTATCGCTGCTGCTGCGCCTGCACGAACCGGACAGCCGCGGCACCACCCGCGCGGCCATGCGCGAGCGGTTGATCGACCGCATGGCCCTGGCGGCGCTGGTCGACAATTTGCGTCGCCAGCCCAGGCAGGCCGGTGTGCGCAGTTTGACCGCGCAGAAAACCCTGATCGGCAGCCAATCGACGGTGCTGGGTATCGCGGCTGGCGTAGAAGGCCTGCAGCACCAACAAGCGCTGCGCCAGTTGCTGACCGAGGTCGAGCGCCTGCGCCAGCACGGCTTCAGCGAGCAGGACTTCGAACACGAGCGTGCCCATATCCGCGCCCTGGGCGACAAGACCTTGGCCAACCACACGCCACGCACATTCCAGCAGTGGGTCGAGCAGCTCACTAACGCCACGGCGCCAGAAGGCAGCGTGGTCGAGCGCCATGCTGCAGCGCGTCGTTATCTGCAGGTGTTGCCAGGCATCGACCTTGACGACCTCAACGACAGGCTGAGGCATTGGCTCGGCAGTGCCGACCGCGTGCTGCAATTCACCGTGCCCAGGCAGTCTGAGGTCGAAGTGCCAAGCGTTGCAGCGGTCGAGGCATTGCAGGCGCAGATTGCCGGCCAGGCCCTGTCCGCACCTGCGCAGCAGCCAACTGAAGCCCCCGCTGTGGCCACCTACAAACCCGATGCACCAGGCCCAGCCGGGCGAATCGTCGGCCGCAAGGCCTTCGCTGCTGAGCACGTAGAACACTGGGCCCTGGGCAACGGTGACAAGCTGGTATGGCTGCGCCGTAACGGCCCGGACGGCAATTGGCTGCTACAGGCCGAATCATCCGCAGGCTACCGCCTTGCCGATGCGCCAGCCTGGCGCCTGCAGATGGCTGCGCAACTGGCGGTGCGCAGCGGGCCGCACGGCGCTCAAGCGTGGCGCCAGGCACAACGGGCCACGCTCGGCCTGGAGCATCAGCCGCAGCGCCTGCAGTTGAACCTCAACGGTGTTCCCGCGCAACTGCCGGCCTTGCTGCACAGTTATCGCCTGAGCCAGTTGGCGGGCATCGACCCAACCTTGTTCGACGAGGCGCGCAGCGACCTGCTGCAGCGGGTACGCAGCAGCCCCGCAGATGTGCGTTCACGCCAGGAAAGCGAGCAGCGGGTACTCAAGTACGGCGCTGATCATTGGCAAACCCCTGATCAGTCAGCGTTGCAACAGCTGGATCGCGAGCAGTTGCAGGCCGACTGGCAGCGCCTTGCCAGTGCGCCCGTGACGTATTACCTGATGGCCGATGTGGCCGCAGAGCAGCTCGAACCGCTGGTGCGCGGCTACCTGGCCAACCTGCCGCGCGGTGCCGCGCCAAAGGCGCAAGCGGCCGTGCAGCAGCCAGGCCAGCGCCGCAGTGACCTGGCCATCGCGCTAGAGCCGCGGGCCGTTCTGCAGGCCAGCAGCTACCACCCCCAAGCCTGGCAACCACAGGCGGCCATGCGCGTGGCGCTGCTGCGCGACCTCGCCAACCAACGGCTCAAACAGCAGCTGCGCGGCGAGGCTTCGGGGGTGTATCGCCTGAGTTTCGACGCGCAGCTCGACCCCGATGCGCAGCGCATCGAAAGCACCCTGAGCTTCACCTGTGACCCGGCACGCGTGGATGAGCTATGGGCACTGGCGCAAAAGACCCTGGCCGGGCTGAGCGTGGATGAACAGTGGCTGCAGTCGCAGCGTCGCGAACTGGCGCGCCAGGAAGCCAAACGCCGCGAAGACCCGCAAACCCAGTTCAAGCGCTTGATCCTCAGCGAACGGCAGTGGCAGGACCCGCGTTACCTCAGCCAACAGGCGCAACTGCCCGAGGCGCTGACCTTGCCGGCCATGCAGCAACTGGCGCGGCAGCTGTTCCCCGCCGCCAACCAGGTGCAATTGCGCCTGCTGCCATCGCCCGCCACGCTGGAGCAGGCCCTGTGAACACCTTGCGCACGTTCTACCGCCTGAGCCGCCCGTTCTGGCGCGACCGCCGGCAATGGCGGGCCTGGCTGATGATGGCGGCAGTGATCGGGCTGGGGCTGCTGGTGGTGCAGATCAATGTGCTGATCAACAGCTGGAGCAAGACGTTCTACGACACGCTGGCCGCCTTCGACACTTCGGGGCTGTACGGTCTGGTGGTCGAATACGCGCTCTACCTGGGCAGCTATGTGCTGATCGTCGTGGCCATGGACTACATCCGCAAAGGCCTGGAGCTGCGCTGGCGCCAGGCGATGACTAGGCGCCTGACCGATGCCTGGCTGGCCGATCAGGCCTTCTACCGCCTGGGGCTGACCGGCGAGCCGGACAACCCGGACCAGCGCATCGCCCAGGACGTCGACCTGATGGTCGGCCTGAGCATCGAGCTGGTGGCTTCGCTGGTGATCAACCTGGCGCAGGTCGGCGCCTTTGTAGTGATCCTGTGGAACCTGTCGGGGGTGCAGACCTTCAGCCTGTTCGGCGAGACCTTCACGGTGCATGGCTACCTGGTGTGGATCGTGCTGGCCTACACCTTGCTCGGCAGCCTGTTCACCCACCTGATCGGCAAGCCGCTGCATGCGCTCAACTACGAGCGCGAGCACCGTGAGGCGGACTTTCGTGCCAGCCTGCTGCGCAAGCGCGACCATGCCGAGCAGATTGCGCTGTACCGGGGCGAGGCCGTGGAGCGTGCGCACCTGGCCGAGCGCTTTCGTGCTATTGCCGACAACTGGCGGCAGTTGATGGGGCGCGAGCGTAACCTCAGCTTGTTCACCGTGTCCTACGAACGCTTGAGCCTGATCATTCCGGTGTTTGCCGCCTTGCCGGCATTCATGGCCAAGACCATCACCCTGGGTGGCCTGATGCAGATCCGCAGTGCCTTCAACGCCGTGCACGGTTCGCTCAGCTGGTTCATCAAGCTGTACAACAAGCTGGTGCGCTGGAGTGCGGCGTTGCAGCGGCTGGAGCAGTTCGAGCAGGCGATTGCCGCCAGCCGCGAGCAGGCCACCCCGGCAGCACGCGGTGACTGCCTGCGCATGTGCGGGCTGACGCTTTGCCGGCCGGATGGCAGTGCGATCCTGAGTGATCTCGACGTGCAAGTGGGGCAGGGGCAGTGGGTGCGCCTGGGCGGGCGCAGCGGGCTGGGCAAGTCGACCTTGCTGCGCACCCTGCAAGGGCTGTGGCCATACTGCCAGGGCGACTGGCAGTTACCACCGGGGCGCAGCCTGTTGTTGCCGCAGAAGCCTTATATGCCGCACATGAGCTTGCGCGGGTTGCTGGCGTATCCACAGGAGCGGCCGATCGACGATGTGCTGCTGGTCGATGTGCTGGGCAAGGTGGGGTTAGGCGGGCTGATCGGGCAACTGGACAAGCAGGCCGAGTGGGAACGCGTGCTTTCCGGCGGCGAGCAGCAGCGGGTGAGCCTGGCGCGGGCGTTGTTGTACCAGCCGGATACCTTGTACCTGGATGAGGCGACCAGCCAGTTGGATATCGGCAGTGCGCGGAGTTTGCTGGAGATGCTCAAGCGTGAGTTGCCGGGGTGTACGGTGGTGGCGGTGACGCACCAGGAGGGGGTGGCCACGGTGTTCGGGAAAACAGTGGAACTGGAGGCTCTGTGAATCAGTGCTGGCCCCATCGCCGGCAAGCCGGCTCCCACAGAAATAGCACTGCGCTCAAGAACAGCGAGGTACTTGTGGGAGCCGGCTTGCCGGCGATGGGGCCGGTGCAGGAATAATCATTCAAGCCCGCTTGCTGAAGCTCGCCAACGCCGGCAACAGCTGCTTGTCGATCGCCTGGCGCACCGCCGGCAAAATCGTCGCGCTACCGGTATACATCTGCTCGACCATGCCCTTCAGCGCCCGCGCATTGGGCTCGGTCAGCCCGCGCACCACCGCCTCGCACGCCTGTTCGGCACTGGCCCCGGCGGGGATATCGAAACCGCGCGCGCGCAGGTGGCCGGCGAGGTCGTCCTGATCAATCAAATCCGCATGCATCATGGCTGTTGTCCCTTTTATCGCTAAGAGAGTGCTGCTGTGATTTACGACCGATTCTGTGTCCACGGCGACATGCCCGCAAGGGTTGTATGTCGCAATGACTGCTTTGGCTAAGAACAGGTCGTTCCCGGCTAATTCTTCGTGCCGGGAACTCAGCACACTGGCCCCATTCACGGTACCCGAGGGTTTGGTCACCCTTATTCATGCACAGTGGATGTTGCTCGCTCTTGGCCCCGCTAGCTCACGGCTTTGCGGGGTTATTTTTTGGGCAGCCCAATGACACGCCCCACATAGATGGGCGCTGGTAGATGACGTTGTTCGTCCACCAGGCCTTGCAGCAACCCCACACTGCGCTCGCTGAACGGCGCCGCCTTCGGCCCTGCCAGGTCCACATGCAGCAGCATCTGCTCGCTGGCCGCCAGCGCCTCGTCGAACCCTGCCCGGTGCAGGCTGTGGTAGACCTGCAGGCGCTTGCTGTCGAAGCCGACGATCTGCGTCTGCACCCACACCTCGGTTCCCAGCTTCACCTCGTGCAGGTAATTGATGTGCGCCTCCAGGGTGAACAATGAGTGGCCACTCTGCCCACGGCTGTCGGCATCCAGGCCGATGCGCGCCATCAGCGCATCGGTGGCGTAGCTGAAGATCAGCAGGTAGAAGGCATCGCGCAGGTGCCCGTTGTAATCGACCCAGTCCTCCGGGACCGGGGTGCGGTAGGTGATCAATGCAGGCATCGTGGCCTCCTCAATCGCTGAACGACAGGCCATGGTTGGCTTTGCTGGCCTTCACCGCTTCCAGCACCGCCAGCAGCGTGTCATCACGGTAGCGCTCCAGCGCAGCGATACTGCGTTCGCCCAGTTGTTCGGCGGTGCCGTCCACCACATCGTCGATCAGCTTGTCGGTCAGCTCCGGTGCCGGCAGGTAGGTCCAGGGCAGTTTCAAGGCGGGGCCGAACTGCGACATGAAGTGGCGCATGCCGGCATCGCCACCGGCCAGGGTGTACGTGAGGAAGGTGCCCATGAACGACCAGCGCAGGCCGGCGCCAAAGCGGATGGCGTCGTCGATCTCGCCAGTGGTCGCCACGCCGTCATTGACCAGGTGCAGCGCCTCGCGCCACAGCGCTTCGAGCAGGCGGTCGGCGATGAAGCCTGGGACTTCCTTGCGCACGTGCAGCGGGCGCATGCCCAGCGCGGTGTAGATGGTTTTCGCGGCTTCGATGGCGTCAGGGGACGTGCGGCTGCCGCCGACAATTTCGACCAGTGGCAGCAAATACACCGGGTTGAACGGGTGGCCGACCACGCAGCGCTCCGGGTGCGTGGACGACTCGTAGAATTCGCTGGGCAGCAGGCCCGAGGTGCTCGAAGCGATGATCGCGTCAGGCTTGGCAGCGGCGCTGATCTTGGCGTGCAGGTCGAGCTTGAGGTCCAGGCGCTCTGGGGCGCTCTCCTGGATGAAGTCGGCGTCGCGCACGCAGGCTTCGATGGTGCTGACGAAGGTCAGCCGGCCCTGCGCGGCACCGGGTGCCAGGCCTTGTTTTTCAAGCGCCGGCCAGGCGTTGGCGATACGTTGGCGCAGGGCCTGCTCGGCGCCCGGCGCCGGGTCCCAGGCGACCACGTCCAGGCCATGTGCCAGGGCGCGGGCGACCCAGCCGCTGCCGATCACGCCGCTACCCAGGGCGGCGAAGGTGTTGATTTTGGTGATGAAGGGCATATCGGTCTCCTGAAAGGATCAGCGGCGCTTGAGGTTCATTTTTTCCCGGCCTTCTGCCGGAGTGAGCACGCGGCCACCCAGGCGCGTGATGATCTCGCTCGCGCGCTCAACCAGTTGGCCGTTGCTGGCCAGCACGCCGCGGTCCAGGTACAGGTTGTCTTCCAGGCCGACCCGCACGTTGCCGCCCAGCAGCATGGCTTGCGCTGCCATGGGCATCTGCATGCGGCCGATGCCGAACCCGGCCCAGGTGACGTTGGCGGGCAGGTTGTCGACCATGGCTTTCATGGTGGTGGTATCGGCCGGCGCGCCCCACGGGATGCCCAGGCACAGCTGGAACAGTGGGTCCTCGAGCAGGCCTTCTTTCATCATCTGCTTGGCGAACCACAGGTGGCCGGTGTCGAAGATTTCCAGCTCGGCCTTTACGCCCAGCTCGGAGATGCGCTTGGCGCCAGCGCGCAACTGCGCAGGCGTGGAGACATAGATGGCGTTGCCGTCGCCAAAGTTGAGGGTGCCGCAGTCGAGGGTGCAGATTTCCGGCAGCAGCGCTTCGATGTGGGCCAGGCGCTCCAGCGGACCGATCAGGTCGGTGCCCGGGCCGAATTCCATGGGCGCTTCGCCCGGGCCGATTTCCAGGTCGCCGCCCATGCCGGCGGTAAGGTTGACGATGATGTCCACGTCGGCTTCGCGGATGCGCTCCATGACTTCGCGGTAGAGGTTGACGTCGCGGCTGAAACGGCCGGTTTGCGGGTCGCGGACGTGGCAGTGGACCACGGTGGCGCCGGCCTTGGCGGCTTCAACGGCGGCTTCGGCGATCTGCTTGGGGGTGACCGGGACCAAGTGGCTCTTGGCGACCGTGTCGCCGGCGCCGGTGAGGGCGCAGGTGATGATGACGTCGTGGTTCATGGTGGTTCCTTGTGCTGTCGGTGATGGCCTTTTCGCGGGCAAGCCCGCTCCCACAGGGTTCGCGCAGTGCCCTGGTTCGGTGGAGATCCTTTGGGAGCGGGTTCACCCGCGAAGAGGCCCTGTCAGTTGGCGGTGAGCTTGAGGTTCTCGGCCGCAGGCTTGCCGTCGAAGGTGGTCACGCCTTCAAGCCAGCGGGCCTTGTCCTCGGGGTGGTCCTTGAGCCACTGGCGGGCCGACGCCAGCGCGTCCTTGTGGTCGAGCAGCGGCTGCATCATGCGGCTCTCGTCCTCGGCGCTGAAGCTCAGGTTGGCCAGCAGGCGGTGGGCGTTGGGGCAGCGCTCGGCGTAGTCCGGCGCGGTCACCGTCCATACCGTGGCGCGGCCTTCGTCTGGGCCGAGGGCGTCCTGGCTGTCGCCCAGGTAGGCCATGTCGATGTTCACGTTCATCGGGTGCGGTGCCCAGCCGAAGAACACCACGGCCTCCTTGCGCCGCACGGCGCGGTCGACGGCGGCGAGCATGCCGGCCTCGCTGGACTCGACCAACTGGAACTTGCCCAGGCCGAACTGGTTCTTGGCGATCATCGCCTTGATCTGGGTGTTGGCGCCGGAGCCCGGCTCGATGCCATAAATCTTGCCGCCCAGTTCCTTCTCGAACTTGTGGATATCGGCGAAGCTCTTCAAACCCTTGTCGGCCAGGTACTTCGGCACCGCCAGGGTCGCCCGGGCATCTTCCAGGCTCGGCTTGTCGAGCACCTTGACCTGCTGGGCATCGACGAACGGGGTGATGGTCTGGGTCATGATCGGGTTCCAGTAACCCAGGAACATGTCCAGGCGCTTGTCGCGGATGCCGGCAAAGATGATCTGCTGCGAGGCGCTGGTCTGTTTGGTCTGGTAGCCCAGGCCGTCGAGCAGTACCTGGGCCATGGCGCTGGTGGCGATGACGTCGGTCCAGTTGACCACGCCCAGGCGCACGTTCTTGCAGGCCGCAGGCTCGGCGGCGAAAAGCGGGGTTGCAACGATGCTGCTCAAGGCTACGGACAACAGGCTGCGGCGGATCAAGCTGTGCATGGTGGCTCTCCATCGGCAGTGCATATTGTTATTGAGGGCGGCCTCTGCGGGCCGTGTGAATACGCTACGCTGGCGCCAGGGTGGAAAATCGCACCCTGGCGACCAACACTTGCACGGAAGCGACCACCTGCGATGTGGAGCACGCAATGCCGCAACTGATTCATTTCCTGCTGTTGCCGGGGTTCTCGGCCATGGGCTTCATCAGTGCCCTGGAGCCGCTGCGGGTGGCCAACCGGTTCAAGGGGCCGTCGTACCGCTGGCGGGTGCTGAGCCTGGATGGCGGCGCGGTCGAGGCCAGCAATGGCATGTCGGTGAATGCCGACGGCGCAGTGGGCGAGGGCGAGGCCGGCGGCATCCTGTTGATCGTCGCCGGTTTCGAGCCGCTGGCGTGCTACGGCCCGGCGTTGCAGCAGGTGTTGCGCCGGCTCGATCACGAAGGGGTGATCCTTGGCGGCATCGACACCGGCCCTGTGGTGCTCGCCGAGGCGGGCCTGCTCGACGGCCACCGCGCCACTTTGCACTGGGAAGCGCTGGACGCCTTCAAGGAGCGCTACCCGCGCCTGCAGGCGACCCAGGAGCTGTTCGAGATCGACCGACGGCGCATCACTTGCGCGGGCGGCACCGCATCCATCGACCTGATGCTCGACCTGATTGCCCAGGCGCATGGCAGTGAGCTGGCGGTGCAGGTGTCCGAGCAGTTCGTGCTCGGGCGTATCCGCCCGCGGCAGGACCACCAGCGCATGCAGATTGCCAGCCGCTATGGCATCAGCAACAAGAAGCTGGTGAAGGTGATCGGCGAGATGGAGCGCAATATCGAGCAGCCGCTCAATACCCAGGTGCTGGCCGATGCGGTGCAGGTGACCCGGCGGCAGCTGGAGCGGCTGTTCCGCTTGCATCTGGACGACACGCCCAGCGGCTTTTACCTGCGGCTGCGGCTGGACAAGGCGCGGCAGCTGTTGCGTCAGACCGACATGAGCGTGCTGGAGGTGGCGGTGGCCTGCGGGTTCGAGTCGGCGTCGTATTTCACCCGGTGCTACCGGGTGCGGTATGAGCGCTGCCCCCGGGAAGATCGGCTGGCCAGGGCGGTTTGATGGTTGTCAGCGCCGGCCTCTTCACGGGCTTGCCCCCGCGAAGATGCCGAAACAGACTTACTGCTGCCCAATGGACTGCAGGTATTCCGAGCGGTCGTCGCTACGCTGCGCCACGCAGGTATTCCACGCAGCCTCGAACGCCTTGCTGCCAGGCTGTTCGGCATACGTCTCGACCTTGCAGTCGGCATCACGCAGCTGTGTCCACAGCTTCTCTGCCGCGTCCATTCGCCCGCTCAACGCATTGGCCTTGTCCGCTTCGTCGGCATACTGGTCGCGAATACGCTGGATCAAGTCATCGTAAGCCGACTTCAGCTCACGCTCGGCAGTCTGCTTGTTGAACGCCGCGCAGGCGTATGTTTGCTGGTCGCTGTCGACGTTGTCGCAAGGCGTGCTTTCTTCCTCGCCGGCCTGGGCCCCGCTCACGACGGCCAGCAGTACCAGCCATGCCATTGATTTCATCCCTTATCTCCTCAACAGGCTGACGAATCGCAGGGATTCTCGCTCAGCCGGGGGCACGGCGATAGCTCCCTGACGAATTGTTCATGAAAGTCAGGAAAAGGTCGTTATCGAGACTGTCTCTCATCGCCGAACGGCGCGCCAGACGCGCTCATGTCGCGCATTGACGCTTTCGGCAAACCCCCTGTCGTTTTTGCATCGGGGCGCCTCGGGGCACAGGCATATGCTGGCCCCAAAGCGCCGGCACAACGTTCGGTGCGACCCAACTCAATAAAAGGGGACAGCCTGATGAGCCCAGCCGAATTACACGCCGACAGCATCGTCATCGACGGTTTGATCATTGCCAAATGGAACCGCGAGCTGTTCGAAGACATGCGCAAAGGCGGCCTGACCGCAGCCAACTGCACGGTGTCGGTCTGGGAAGGGTTCAAGGCCACCGTCGACAACATCGCCGCCAGCCAGAAGCTGATCCGCGACAACGGCGACCTGGTGATGCCGGTGCGTACCACCGCAGACATCCGCAAGGCCAAGGAGCTGGGCAAGACCGGCATCCTCTTCGGCTTCCAGAACGCCCATGCATTCGAAGACCAGATTGCCTACGTCGACGTGTTCAAGCAGCTGGGCGTGGGCATCGTGCAGATGTGCTACAACACCCAGAACCTGGTCGGCACCGGCTGCTACGAGCGTGACGGCGGGCTGTCTGGTTTCGGCCGCGAGATCGTCGCCGAAATGAACCGCGTCGGCATCATGTGCGACCTGTCCCACGTCGGCTCCAAGACCTCCGAAGAAGTCATCCTCGAATCGAAAAAGCCGGTGTGCTACTCGCACTGCCTGCCGTCGGGCCTGAAAGAGCACCCGCGCAACAAGTCGGACGAAGAACTGAAGTTCATCGCCGACCACGGCGGCTTCGTCGGCGTGACCATGTTCGCGCCGTTCCTGGCCAAGGGCATCGACTCGACCATCGACGACTACGCCGAAGCCATCGAATACACCATGAACATCGTCGGTGAAGACGCCATCGGCATCGGCACCGACTTCACCCAGGGCCACGGCCAGGACTTCTTCGAGTACCTGACCCACGACAAGGGCTACGCCCGTCGCCTGACCAACTTCGGCAAGATCATCAACCCGCTGGGCATTCGCACCGTCGGCGAATTCCCCAACCTCACCGAGACCTTGCTCAAGCGCGGCCACTCCGAGCGTGTGGTGCGCAAGATCATGGGCGAGAACTGGGTCAACGTCCTCAAGGACGTCTGGGGCGAGTAAGCCGCTCTCCAAGCCTGATAGCCCCTGCCAGCAACGCCGGGGCACCCACATAAAAATTTTTATGGAGTTGAGTTTCCATGGCCAAGATCGCCCCGCAATTGCCAATCGAAGTCGACAGCGAGACCGGTGTCTGGACCAGCGACGCCCTGCCGATGCTGTATGTACCGCGCCATTTCTTCGTCAACAACCACATCGGCATCGAAGAAGTGCTGGGTGCCGACGCCTACGCCGAGATCCTTTACAAGGCGGGCTACAAGTCGGCCTGGCACTGGTGTGAAAAAGAAGCCGAATGCCATGGCCTGGAAGGCGTGGCGGTGTTCGAGCACTACATGAAACGCCTGTCCCAGCGCGGCTGGGGCCTGTTCGAGATCCAGGATATCGACCTGGACAAAGGCACTTGCAGCGTGAAGCTGAAACACTCGGCGTTCGTGTACGTGTACGGCAAGGTTGGGCGCAAGGTCGATTACATGTTCACCGGCTGGTTCGCCGGCGCAATGGACCAGATTCTCGCTGCCCGCGGCAGCAAGATCCGCACTGTGGCCGAGCAGGTCTATGGCGGGTCGGAAGAAGGCCACGAAGATGGCCTGTTCGTTACAAAGCCGTTGTAAGCCGGAGAGAGCGTCATGGCATTCGAAGCAATGTTCCAGCCGATCCAGATCGGCAAACTGACCATCCGCAACCGCGTGCTCAGCACTGCGCACGCCGAGGTCTACGCCACTGACGGCGGCATGACTACCGACCGCTATGTGAAGTATTACGAAGAAAAGGCCAAGGGCGGCATCGGCCTGGCAATCTGCGGCGGCTCGTCCGTCGTCGCCATCGACAGCCCGCAGGAATGGTGGGCGTCGGTCAACCTGTCGACCGACCGCATCATCCCGCACTTCCAGAACCTGGCCGACGCCATGCACAAGCATGGCGCCAAGATCATGATCCAAATTACCCACATGGGCCGCCGCTCGCGCTGGGACGGCTTCAACTGGCCGACCCTGATGTCGCCGTCGGGCATCCGTGAGCCGGTGCACCGTGCCACCTGCAAGACCATCGAGGTGGAAGAGATCTGGCGCGTCATCGGCAACTACGCGCAGGCTGCGCGGCGTGCCAAAGAGGGCGGCCTGGACGGCGTGGAACTGTCGGCCGTGCACCAGCACATGATCGACCAGTTCTGGAGCCCGCGGGTCAACAAGCGTACCGACGAATGGGGCGGCACCTTCGAAGGCCGAATGAAATTCGGCCTGGAAGTGCTCAAGGCGGTGCGTGCCGAAGTCGGCGACGACTTCTGCGTGGGCATGCGTATCTGTGGTGACGAGTTCCACCCTGATGGCCTCAGCCACGAGGACATGAAGCAGATCGCCGCGTACTACGACGGCACCGGCATGCTCGACTTCATCGGCGTGGTCGGCTCGGGTTGCGACACCCACAACACCCTGGCCAACGTCATCCCCAACATGAGCTACCCGCCGGAGCCCTTCCTGCACCTGGCGGCCGGCATCAAGGAAGTGGTCAAGGTGCCGGTGCTGCACGCGCAGAACATCAAGGACCCGAACCAGGCCACGCGCATCCTCGAAGGCGGTTATGTGGACATGGTCGGCATGACCCGCGCGCACATGGCTGACCCGCACCTGATCGCCAAGATCAAGATGGGCCAGATCGACCAGATCAAACAGTGCGTCGGTGCCAACTATTGCATCGACCGCCAGTACCAGGGCCTGGATGTACTGTGCATCCAGAACGCCGCGACCTCCCGTGAATACATGGGTGTGCCGCATATCATCGAGAAGACCACCGGCGTCAAGCGCAAGGTGGTGGTGGTGGGTGCCGGCCCAGCCGGCATGGAAGCGGCGCGTGTGGCTGCCGAGCGTGGCCACGACGTGACCCTGTTCGAGAAGAAAGACCAGATCGGCGGCCAGATCACCATCGCCGCCAAGGCCCCGCAACGTGACCAGATCGCCGGCATCACCCGCTGGTACCAGCTGGAGCTGGCGCGCCTGAAAGTCGACCTGCGCCTGGGCACCGCTGCCAGCGTGGACGCCATCCAGGACCTGCGCCCGGACGTCATCGTGCTGGCGGTGGGCGGCCACCCGTTCGTCGAGCAGAACGAGCACTGGGGCGCCGCCGAAGGGTTGGTGGTCAGCAGCTGGGATGTGCTCGACGGCAAGGTTGCGCCGGGCAAGAACGTGCTGGTGTACGACACCATCTGCGAATTCACCGGCATGTCGACGGCAGACTTCATCGCCGACAAAGGCAGCCAGGTCGAGATCGTCACCGATGACATCAAGCCGGGCGTGGCGATGGGCGGCACGACCTTCCCGACCTACTACCGCAGCATGTACCCCAAAGAAGTGATCATGACCGGCGACATGATGCTGGAAAAGGTCTACCGCGAAGGCGACAAGCTGGTGGCGGTGCTGGAGAACGAGTACACCGGTGCCAAGGAAGAACGCGTGGTCGACCAGGTGGTGGTCGAGAACGGCGTGCGGCCGGATGAAGAACTGTACTACGCGCTGAAGGACGGCTCGCGCAACAAGGGCCAGATCGATGTGGAGGCGCTGTTCGCCATCAAGCCGCAGCCGATCCTCAGCCAGCCGGGCGAGGGCTACCTGTTGTACCGCATCGGCGACTGCGTGGCCCAGCGTAACGTGCATGCGGCGATCTACGACGCCTTGCGGCTGTGCAAGGACTTTTGATCCTGGTGGCATGAACACCGCCCCTTTCGGGGCGGGACTGGCCCCCTGTGGGAGCGGGCAAGCCCGCTCCCACAGGGTCCGCGACGCCCTTGATAGCGGCGCACGAATTCAGCTGTTTGTGGGAGCCTCCCATGTTGAACACCCTTCTACCCATCCTGCTGTTCGCTGCCCTTGGCCTGGCGGTGCTCGGCGCCCTGCGCCGGGTGCGCATGTGGCGGCGCGGCCGACCGTCAAAGGTCGACCTGATCGGCGGCCTGCTGGCCATGCCGCGGCGCTACCTGGTGGACTTGCACCACGTGGTCGAGCGCGACAAGTACATGTCCAAGACCCACGTGGCCACGGCGGGCGGCTTTGTGCTGTCGGCGGTGCTTGCCATCCTGGTGCACGGCTTCGGCCTGCAGAGCAAGATCCTCGGCTACGCCCTGCTGGTGGCCACGGTGATCATGTTCAGCGGTGCCATCTTCGTCTTCAAACGCCGGCTCAATCCGCCTTCGCGCCTGTCCAAAGGCCCGTGGATGCGCCTGCCGAAAAGCCTGCTGGTGTTCGCCGCCAGCTTCTTCATCGCCACCTTGCCGGTGGCCGGCATCCTGCCTGCCAACACCGGCGGCTGGGTGATGGTCGCGGTGCTCGGCCTGGGCGTGCTGTGGGGCGTGTCGGAGCTGTTCTTCGGCATGACCTGGGGCGGCCCGATGAAGCACGCCTTCGCCGGTGCCCTGCATCTGGCCTGGCACCGCCGCGCCGAGCGCTTCGGCGGCGGCCGCTCCACCGGCCTCAAGCCGCTGGATCTGGAAGACCGCCACGCGCCACTGGGCGTGGAAAAACCGGTGGACTTCACCTGGAACCAGCTGCTCGGCTTCGACGCCTGCGTGCAGTGCGGCAAATGTGAAGCCATGTGCCCGGCGTACGCCGCCGGCCAGCCGCTGAACCCGAAAAAACTCATCCAGGACATGGTCATCGGCCTGGCCGGTGGTACCGACGCGCAGTTCGCGGGCAGCCCGTACCCAGGCAAGCCGATCGGCGAGCACGGCGGTAATCCGCACCAGCCGATCGTCAACGGCCTGGTCGATGCCGAGACGCTGTGGTCGTGCACCACCTGCCGCGCCTGCGTCGAGGAATGCCCGATGATGATCGAGCACGTCGATGCCATCGTCGACATGCGCCGCCACCTCACCCTGGAGAAGGGCGCGACCCCGAACAAGGGCGCCGAAGTGCTGGAAAACCTGATCGCCACCGACAACCCGGGCGGTTTCGCCCCCGGTGGCCGTATGAACTGGGCTGCCGACCTCAACCTGCAACTGCTGTCGGAGGTGAAAACCACCGAAGTGCTGTTCTGGGTCGGTGATGGCGCCTTTGATATGCGCAACCAGCGCACCCTGCGTTCGTTCGTCAAAGTGCTCAAGGCCTCGGGCGTGGACTTCGCCGTGCTCGGCCTGGAGGAGCGCGACAGCGGCGACGTGGCGCGCCGCCTGGGTGACGAAGCGACCTTCCAGCAGCTGGCCAAGCGCAATATCCAGACCCTGGCCAAATACAAGTTCCAGCGCATCGTCACCTGCGACCCGCACAGCTTCCATGTGCTGAAGAACGAGTACGGCGCCCTGGGCGGCAATTACCAGGTGCAGCACCACAGCACCTACATCGCCGAACTGATCGCAGCGAAAAAGCTCAACCTTGGCCAGCACAAAGGCGGCAGCGTCACGTATCACGACCCGTGCTACCTGGGCCGTTACAACGGTGAATACGAGGCGCCGCGTGAAGTGCTCAAGGCGCTGGGGATCGAAGTGCGCGAGATGGAGCGTTCGGGCTTCCGTTCCCGCTGCTGCGGCGGTGGCGGCGGTGCGCCGATCACCGACATCCCGGGCAAGCAACGTATCCCCGACATGCGCATGGACGACATCCGCGAGACCCAGGCCGAGCTGGTGGCAGTGGGTTGCCCACAGTGCACCGCCATGCTCGAAGGTGTGGTCGAACCGCGCCCACAAATCAAGGACCTCGCCGAGCTGGTAGCCGACGTGCTGATCGAAGAGGAAACCCCGGCGGCCCCAAAGTCGCCAACGGTTAAACGTGAACCTGCGGAGGTGCACTGATGAGCGACATCATCCGCCGTGACCCACGCGCCGAGTGGATCGCCCGTAACCGCCTGCACCCGCTGCACGCGGCCATGCAGACGCAACAAACCAGCTGGATGGGGCCCAATGGCATCATCCGCAAGAACCCGCATGCCATCGCCGCCGGCTTCATCGGCCCCAGTGGCATCAAGCGCATCGACCGCAGTGGCGCCCAGCAGGGCACCGCTGTTGGTGGGCGGCGCACGTCAGCGGCAGCCGTGCAGTTGCCGCTGCACCAGGTGCCGGCCCCGGCGTTCTACATTGCCGTGGTGCCGGACATGGTCGGTGGCCGCTTGAGCAGCCACGACCGCGACTTGCTGGGCCTGGCCCATAGCCTGGCCGGCAGCGACGGCGCGGTCCTGGCGGTGGTGTTTGGCGAACACAAGGAAAGCAACTTTTCCACAGCCGGGGTCGACCGCCTGCTGGTCATCGAGGGCGAGGCGTTCGTGGGTTATGTACCCGAGCAACTCGTTCAGGGCTTGCGGGCTGTGGATAACCAGTTCACACCGCGTCACTGGTTGCTGCCCGATAGCCGCACCGGTGGCGGCGAACTGGGCCGGCGCTTCGCTGCCGCCCTGGGCGAACGGCCGGCGACGCGGGCCTGGCAGGTCAAGGACGGCCAGTGCATCGGCCGTGCTGGCGCGGGTCAGCAAGACCTGCAGCGCGCCGTGCCACGGTTGATCCTGGCTGCGGCGGAATGTGCCGAACCTGTCAGCGAAACCCGTCACGAAGCGCTGGCGGTGGAGTTGTCCACAAGCGTTGCGCGCAGCCTGTCGCGTATCGAAGACCTCGGCTCGGTAGCCGTCGACCCGGCCACCATCGCCATGGCCGAGTCCGAGTTCATTGTCTCGGGCGGTAACGGCGTCAAGGACTGGGACCTGTACCACAAGGCAACCGCGGCCCTCGGCGCCACCGAAGGTGCCTCGCGGGTGGCGGTGGACGACGGCTTCATGCCGCGCAACCGCCAGGTGGGCGCCACCGGTACCTGGGTCACGGCACGGGTTTACGTGGCTGTGGGTATCTCTGGCGCGATCCAGCACCTGCAGGGCATCGGCGCCTGCGACAAAGTGGTGGCGATCAATATGGACCCGGGCTGCGACATGATCAAACGGGCTGACTTGTCGGTAATTGGCGACAGCTCAGCGATTCTCAAGGCGCTGATCGAGGCTGTGGAAAACTTCCGCAGCGGCGCCCAGCGCGACGCGGCATAAGGGCACGAGCATGACTACGAAAGTGATCAGCCTGGTTTCCATCGGTGCCCACCCAAGCTCCGGCCGCGCGCGCCGCGCCGAGCAGGATGCGCGTGCGGTGGAGCTGGGTTTGCAGCTGGCTGGGGATAACTTGCAGGTGGTGCATGCCGGCAACCCAGGTGAAGAGGCGCTGCGTGCCTACCTGGGCATGGGCCTGGAACACCTGGACGTGCTGGAGCAGCCGGCCGGGGCCGACGTGCTGGGCGTGCTCGGTGACTATTTGCGCGACGCTGGCGCCCAGCTGGTGCTGACCGGTAGCCAGGCCGAAACCGGTGAAGGCTCGGGCATGTTGCCGTTCTTGCTGGCCGAGAAGCTGGGCTGGCCGCTGGTGGTGGGGCTGGCCGAGGTGGAATCGATCGAAAACGGTACTGCGCAGGTGCTGCAGGCGCTGCCACGCGGTCAACGGCGCAGGCTGAAGGTACGCCTGCCATTGCTGGCGACTGTGGATAACGCAGCACCCAAGCCGCGCCAGAGCGCCTTCGGGCCAGCCCGTCGCGGTGTATTGGCGGCGCGCAACGTGGCGATCGTCGAGGATGAACTGCTGGCCGAAGCAGAACTGCAACCAGCGCGCCCGCGGCCCAAGCGGCTCAAGGTGATCAAGGCCAAGAGCGGCGCCGACCGGATGAAGGCGGCCACGGCCAAGGCCAGCGGCGGTGGCGGCAAGGTACTGAAGGATGTTTCTCCACAGGAAGGCGCCGAGGCGATTCTCAAGCTGTTGGTGGAGGAGGGCGTGCTGCGCTGAGCCTGGCTGCGCATGCTTGCAGGGGCGGCCTTGTGTCGCGAAAGAGCGGCATAACAGCCCTTTCGCGACACAAGGCCACTCCTACAAAAGCGGTCATTGCCGGATCACGTTGAACGCCCAGTTCGCCAAGCCTTCGGTCACCGGCTCGAACCATACCCTTTCCCCTTCCGACAATCCCCCATCCCCATCCCGTGGCCTTCATCGCACCACTTCACAGTGCCGCTCAGGCGGCTGTGCATAAGTTCCTCCTGAATAATGCCAAAGTACCGACCAGTCCTGAAAATCAGATGCCGATCCAGCGGAATTGGCAAAATTTCAGGCGCTTCACATTTTGCCCACGGAATCTGTTCGCCACTGTGTGGATAAAGTGTTTGCGCTTCGCTGTGAGCCTTGCCTGGCAGTGGCTGCATCGAATTGTTCAAAAAATGATCAGTGACATGAGCGCAGTCAGCAGGCAGTCGATGAGCGGGCGATCACGGGTTGCCCACAATCACTGTTGGTGACCCTGTGGGTAACATGTTCGGATAGATCTGCAGAGCCCGGTTCTATTGGCGTGCGGGGCTTTGATCGAAAAATGATCATTTCGCCTGTCTGAGTGGTAAAACCCCTGAAATTCAAGGATTAGTTGCGTTATCCACAAGGCGGCTGAGCGCCCTGGCAGAGTTGCTCACAAAGTCTGTTGGCGATTCTGTGGAAAAGATGTTTGGTCTCGCCCTCAGGCCCTGATTTTAAAGGCCTGCGTTAAGCTGATCAATTTTTGATCTGGTTATTTTCTAAGCAGCTATCGCTCGATTTGGATTTGAATCGCTTCCAAGATTGAATTACCTGTGGATAAAACATCAATTCATGTTCTACCTGACATTTCTGCCAGTAGTCAGCGGATCAACTCCGTGGTTAGTTTGATACCGAACCCTGACTTCCCTCGGGCATGGAGTGATAAGCATCGTGCAGAGACAATCCCTGACCAGCCTGTTGCTTGCAACGGACCGCCTCGCCAGCCCTTTGCTAGAAGCTGGCGCCGCTGAGCCAACGGCAAGAGCCGCCTACACGCCCTACGGTTATCGCCCTGGCGGCCCACAAGGCATGCACAGCCGCACCGGGTTCACCGGCCAATTGCGGGAGCCTGAGACAGGCTGGTATATGCTGGGCAACGGTCACCGGGCCTATAATCCGATTTTGATGCGCTTTCATTCGCCTGATCGGTTGAGCCCTTTTGGCGATGGTGACATCAACAGTTATGCCTACTGCGGATGCGATCCGGTAAACATGCTCGACCCCACCGGGCGGGTGCCCTATTACCTTTCGCCAATTACTGGCTTGCTTAGTAATATCCTTAGTGGAGTGAGTTCGTATTTCTCGCTTCGCAACCTTACTAGGACGCATAGAGCGGAGCGACCAGCGCGAAGAGCTTCAGATGCGAACCTCGCCGATGCTGCTGCCACCACTACAAGGCGCAGGGACATAGGCGTCTCATCGTTGAGCGCTGTTACTGCAGCAATTGGTGGCGGTACGACAATCATGAGGATGGTAGACCCCAACTTAGGTGAGGCGGCAAGTTACCTTAGTTTAGGGGCAACAGCGATCACCCTTGCTACAACGGGGTATGAGATCTACCAACAAAACCAGAGAAGACCGTGGGAGCTGGGGCCCGATCTCAGGCAGCTAGAAAGGGTTCAAAGCCCGCAGGTTGCAAGCTACCTGCAGTCAGCTTCGGCTTCACCGCAATTATCGCGTTTCGAGGCACCCAGCATGCTGGCAGTTGAGAGTACTAGTTCAAGCATCAGGTCTGGCCAAATAGAAGTAAGCACTCTTTGACCAGCGATCGCAAATCACAGCTAGGCCTGCTGTCTGCCGGCAGGCCTAGCAGTGACAATTATTGCGCCTTCACCTCCTTCAAGTACGGCGCCGGCTCCGCCCCCAGGTTCTCCAGCACCCGCTGGCTGTACCAATCAATAAAGTTCACCACGCCAAACTCATAAGTCTTCGAGTAAGGCCCCGGCTGGTAAGCGGTGGAGTTGATCCCACGCTGGTTTTCTTCCGCCAGGCGGCGGTCCTGGTCGTTGGTGGCGTCCCACACCTTGCGCATGCGCTCAGGGTCGTAGTCCACCCCTTCCACGGCATCCTTGTGCACCAGCCACTTGGTGGTGACCATGGTCTCCTGGGCGCTGATCGGCCACACGGTGAAGACGATCAGGTGGTCGCCCATGCAATGGTTCCACGAGTGCGGCAGGTGCAGGATGCGCATCGAGCCCAGGTCCGGGTTCTTGATGCGGCCCATCAGCTTCTGGCAGGCCTGCTTGCCGTCCATGGTCATCGACACGGTGCCCTTGAGCAGCGGCATGCGCACGATGCGGTTACGCAGGCCATGGCTCTTGTGCAGGTAAGGGATTTTTTCGGCTTCCCAGGCGGCGGCGGAGGCGGCCACGTGGTCCTTGAATTCCTGGCTGGCGCGCGGGTCGTTGGTGTCGTCCCATTCCAACAAGGTTTGCAGCAGTTCCGGGTGCGAACCGCTGCAGTGGTAGCACTCGCGGTTGTTTTCCAGCACCAGCTTCCAGTTGGCCTTTTCCATCAAGGTGGTGTGCACCGCCACCTTGGTGTTCTCCATGTCGTACGGTTCCATGTAGTGTTCCAGGGTGGTCAGGAACTCGTCGATGGCCGGTGGGTTTTCCGACAGGCTGATGAAGATGTAGCCGCCGGCAACCTTTACGTTCACAGGCTTGAGGCCGTATTCCTTCATGTCGAAGTCGGCGCCCATCTCGGTGCCGGCAAACAGCAGGCGGCCGTCCAGTTCATAGGTCCACTGGTGGTAGTGGCAGACCAGCTTGGCCACCTTGCCCTTGTCGCTGACGCACAGACGCGAACCGCGGTGGCGGCAGACGTTATGGAAGGCGTGCACCTTGCCCTCGGCGCCACGCACCACCAGGATCGGGTTTTTGCCGATCTGCAGGGTGATGTAGTTGCCCTTTGCCGGGATTTCGCAGGTCATGCCGGCGATCAACCACTCTTTCTGGAAGATCTCCTGCATGTCGATCTGGAACAGACGCTCGTCGGTGTAGAACGGCT
This sequence comes from Pseudomonas sp. NPDC087185, assembly GCF_044744955.1. Taxonomy (NCBI): domain Bacteria; kingdom Pseudomonadati; phylum Pseudomonadota; class Gammaproteobacteria; order Pseudomonadales; family Pseudomonadaceae; genus Pseudomonas; species Pseudomonas sp. NPDC087185. The sequence goes on from NZ_JBIUZK010000004.1 coordinate 540,081, forward strand.
GGGGCAGCGAGTAGGTGCGCTCGCGGGTCTGCAGCATCTCGGCGGTGGCCTTGCGTGCAGGTTCAAGTGGATCGCCCAGGCTCAGGGTTGCGGTGACGTCCATCGTGTATTCCTCGGGGCCGTGTGCGGCCGGCAAAAGGTGGCTAATCGTTGTTGTGGTGCCGCAAGACTGGCTGCCGAAAAAAGGCAGCTTCTTTTGCCGTGGAGTGTGCGTCCGAAGGCGGCGCGAACCGTATCCATGGGCGACATGGCCGATTTGAATTACGACGCGCCAGCCCTTGTAACACGGGGCTGGTCGCGATAAGCACGCCGATGTCGCAGGCAGGAATGTACGTCGCGTTCAGCTTGCGCATTATCGCAGCCATAAAAAGGGCCATAGTCGGCCGCTGGAGATGAACATGTCCGATACCTTCCTCAATCCGGTCACCACCCAGACCTGGGCCAACGGCCGCCACATCGTGCGCTGCGTCAAGGTCATCCAGGAGACCTGGGACGTGCGCACCTTCTGCTTCATGGCCGACCAGCCGATCATGTTCTTCTTCAAGCCCGGGCAGTTCGTCACCCTGGAGCTGGAGATCGAAGGCAAGCCGGTGATGCGTTCGTACACCATCTCCAGTTCGCCGTCGGTACCCTACAGCTTCTCGATCACTGTCAAGCGTGTGCCGGGCGGGCTGGTTTCCAATCACCTGCACGACACCATGCACGAAGGCGCCGAGCTGCCCGTGCATGGGCCGGTGGGGCTGTTCAACGCCATCGACTTCCCGGCGGGCAAGACGTTGTACCTGTCGGGCGGTGTCGGCATTACCCCGGTGATGTCGATGGCGCGCTGGTTCTACGACACCAACGCCAACGTCGACATGGTCTTCGTGCACAGTGCCCGTTCACCCAAGGACATCATCTACCACCGCGAGCTGGAGCAGATGGCCTCGCGCATCCCCAACTTCAGCCTGCACATCATTTGTGAGAAGCATGGCCTGGGCGAGCCGTGGGCCGGGTACCGGGGTTACCTGAACCAGCGGCTGATGGAGCTGATCGCGCCCGACTACATGGAGCGCACGGTGTTCTGCTGCGGCCCGACGCCGTACATGACCGCCGTCAAGCGCATGCTCGAAGCGGTCGGCTTCGACATGAAGAACTACCACGAGGAGTCGTTCGGCGCGACGCCGGCCGAAGCCAAGGCCGATGCCGTGGAGCACGCCGAGCAGGCGGCCGATGCACCGGAAGTGGATGTATCGGACCTGAACCTGGTGGAGTTCATCGGCAGCGAGAAGAGCATCCGCATCGCCCCGGGCGAGACTGTGCACGCGGCGGCAGCGAAGGTTGGCCTCATGATCCCCAAGGCCTGCGGCATGGGCATCTGCGGCACCTGCAAGGTGCTCAAGCTGGGTGGCGAGGTGGAGATGGAGCACAACGGTGGCATTACCGAGGATGACGAGGCCGAGGGTTACATCCTGTCGTGCTGCAGTGTGCCTAAAGGGGATGTGCGGATCGATTATTGATGCGAGGACCAAAGGGGCTGCTCTGCGGCCCATTCGCGGCTGGTCCGATGCCTCGGCAAGCCCGCTCCCAAAGGCTTGCCGCAAACCTGAAGGTGGCGAGTAAACCTGTGGGAGCGGGCTTGCCCCGCGAAAGGGCCATCAAATCCAGACAGCATCCCAATGAGGATAATCGCCCGCACGATCAACCAGCCCTGCTCTTATGGGGTTGGCAACGATGTACCGCGCCACTTGCAGCACACTGTCCTCCCGGCGCAAGGCCCGGTCCTGATAGCCCGGCTGCCATACCTTTTCGCGCCGCATTCCTCGCTGATAAAGCGCATGACTGCTGCGTGACTTGAACCTGCGCATCAAGCAGCACAACGTGCCACTTCGCAATTCGATCAGCCAATGCACATGGTCAGGCATGACCACCCAGGCCAAGGATTGGCAATGCCCATCGAGCTCCGCCTGCCTCAGTTGCTGGATCACGCCTCGGGCGAACTGTAGTTGAGAGAAGATCCGCCTGCGTTCATGAGTTACCGTGGTCAGCAGGTATAGCCCGCCTGGCTGAGAGAAACGGCCACGGCGCAGCAGGTGGGATTGGGCACGGTCCATGTGATGCTCCCTGAAATAAGATTCAGGTGAGACACTAGGTTAGGTGGTAGTGGCATGAGTCGGGGAATGGTTGCTGGATGTTGGCGGCAGTGCCGGCCCATTCGCGGGGCAAGCCCGCTCCCACAGGTTCACCGTACACTTTAGGCTTGCGCAGAACCCGTGGGAGCAGGCTTGCCGAGGCGTCGGACCGCCCGCGAATGGGCCGCAGAGCGGCCCCGGGGTTTCAGGTCAGGTACGGAAGCGGGCCACCAGACCATTCAGGTCCACCGCCAAGCGCGACAGCTCGGCACTCGCCGCGCTGGTTTGATGTGCACCGGTCGCGCTCTGCACCGACAGGTCGTTGATGTTCACCAGGTTGCGGTCCACTTCACGGGCCACCTGGGCTTGCTCTTCTGCCGCGCTGGCGATCACCAGGTTGCGTTCGTTGATCTGCGCTACCGCACCGGCAATGGTGTCCAGCGCCATGCCGGCGCCCTTGGCGATGTTCAGTGTCGACTCGGCGCGCTCGGTGCTCGTGCGCATCGATTCGACCGCCTCTTCGGTGCCGCCCTGGATACTGCCGATCATCCGCTCGATTTCGCTGGTCGACTGCTGGGTGCGGTGCGCCAGTGCCCGCACCTCGTCCGCCACCACGGCAAAGCCACGGCCGGCTTCACCGGCCCGGGCCGCCTCGATCGCAGCGTTGAGTGCCAACAGGTTGGTCTGGTCGGCCAGGCCACGGATGACATCCAGGACCTTGCCGATGTCGCGCGATTGTTCGGCCAGGTGAGTGATCAGCTTGGCGGTGGCCTGCACGTCGCCGCTCATGCGCTCGATGGCGCCGACGGTTTCCATGACCAGGTCACGGCCATCGCCGGTCGAGCGGCTGGCTTCGCTGGAGGCTTCCGAGGTGCTCACGGCATTACGCGCCACTTCCTCGACGGCGCTGGTCATTTCGGTCACCGCCGTGGCGGCCTGCTCGATTTCATTGTTCTGCTGTTGCAGGCCACGCGCGCTCTCGTCGGTGACGGCGTTCAACTCTTCGGCGGCCGACGCCAACTGGGTGGCGGAGCCGGCGATCAGTTGCAGGGTGTCGCGCAGTTTGTCTTGCATGCGCGCCATCGCGCGCAGCAGCCGTGCGGCCTCATCGGTGCCTTCGGCGCGGATGACATGGGTGAGGTCACCGTCGGCAATCTGCTCGGCGGCCTGGAGGGCTTCGTCGATGGGTTTGACGATGCTGCGGGTCAGCAGCAACGCGCAAAGGAAGGTCAGCACGGCGGCGGCGATCAGCAGGCCGATGACCAGGGCAAAGGCGGCCGCGTACTGGCTGGCGGCGGTTTGGTTGGTCGCGCGGGTCTGGTCGGTGTTGATCTTCACCAGGGTGTCCATGACCTTGTTGATCTGCTCGGAGTTGGCCAACAGGTCGCGGTTGAGCAGGTCACGCAGTTCGTCCGTGCGGTCGGCCTGGCTCAGGCTGCGCATGCGCGACTCCAGCTGGCGGTACTGGTTGAGCAACTGGGTGTATTGGTCGAAGGCGGCCTGCTCGTCGGCCGCGCCGATCATCGGCAGGTAGGCCTGGCGGGCGCGGTCGATTTGCGCGTTGCGCTGGTCCAGCAGGTTGAGCGTGTCGCGCTGGGTTTCCGGCTCGCGGTTGAGCAGTAGGCGGTAGGACAGGGTGCGCAGGCGCAGGTTGAGCGAGGTCAGCTCATCGAGGGTCTTGATGCTAGGCACGCTGATGTTCTCGATGGCAACGCCCGCCTGGCGGATGTTGCCCATCTGCATCAGCGAGAAGATACCAAGGCCGAGCATGAGCAGGCCGATCAGGGCAAACCCGAGCAATGCGCGCGGGGCGATGTTCATGTTGCGTAGAGACATGGGGGGAGGAATCCAGGCAAGGGAGGAAGGCGCAGTCCGTGCGACAAAATAAGACTTGCCTGGCTATCGGTCGTGACCGGCCAGTCTTGAGTGTGAACGGCCCATTTTGTGAGCCAGCTATCTATTTACCTGACCGGCGGTTGACCCAGGCCGGAACAAGGGGCCGGATACCCTGTCAATCTGCGGGGCAAGAAACCTTAAGAATCCGTTATTTAATGGCGATGGCTCACGCTTTTCTTTATCGTGTGCGCCCTTTGCAACAACCTGAGATATCCCCATGCTGGAAGCCTCCCTGAATCAAATCGAGCAACTGGTCAGCGACCTGATGCAGAAAAACGCTCAACTCACCGAGCAGAACACCGCCCTCGGCCAGGAACTGGCCCAGGCCAAGGAAGAAAACGAGACCCTGCAGCTGTCGCTGATGGAGCAGGAAGAAAAGAACGGCGCCACCGCCGCGCGTATCCAGGCGCTGCTTGACCGTGCCAATGCGGGTGTCGTCAACGCATGAGCCTGCACGCGCAGCCGGTCAATGTCGTGTCGATCCTCGGCAACGACTATTCGATCAAGGCGCCCGAAGGCCAGGAAGAAACCCTGGCGCAGGCGGTGCGGATGCTCAACACCGCCCTGGCCGAGACCAAGCGTTCGTACCCGACCCTGATCGGCGACAAGCTGCTGGTGCTGGCTGCCCTGAACCTGTGTTCCAAGCAGGTCGAACTGCAGAAGGAACACCAGCAGACACTTCAGCGTACCCAGGCGCAAATCGACGCCACGGTGGACGCGATCGTTCGGACCATTGCCGAACAGTAAAACGCACCCTGCGAACCCTTGTGGGAGCGGGCTTGCCCGCGAAGGCGATGGTGAATTCACCGATGCATTCGCGGGCAAGCCCGCTCCCACAGTTGTTTACAGTTGTCCCAAGTCACTGGAATAACTGAATACGCGAGTGTATACACTTTCCGTAAAACAATAATTAACGGGGAGTGGGGCATGCGTATCTGGCGTAAAAGCATCCAGTGGCAGTTGACCGCGAGCATGGGCGCAGCCCTGCTGGCGAGCATCCTGGTGGTGGTGATCATCTTCACGGTGGCGCTCAACCGCCTGACCGAACGCTACCTGGTCGACACGGCGCTGCCGGCCAGCATCGAAGCCATCCGCAACGACATCGAGCGCATGCTCGGCCAGCCACTGGTGGCGGCGGCGGATATTGCCGGCAATACGCTGCTGCGTGACTGGCTGGCGGCCGGCGAGGCGCCTGCCGAAGCGCCGCGCTTCCTCGAATACCTGCAGGCTGCCAAGCAGCGCAACCATGCCTTCACCACGTTGTTCGTCTCGACCGAGACCGGCCATTACTACAACGAGAATGGCCTGGACCGTACTCTCAGCCGCGACAACCCCAAGGACAAGTGGTTTTACGGCTACATCGACAGCGGGGCCGAGCGCCTGATCAATATCGACATCGACGGTGCCACGGGTGAGCTGGCGCTGTTCATCGATTACCGCGTGGAAAAGGACGGCAAGCTGGTGGGCGTGGCCGGCATGGGCCTGCGCATGACCGAGCTGTCGAAGTTGATCCACGACTTCAGTTTCGGCGAGCACGGCAAGGTATTTCTGGTACGCAACGATGGCCTGATCCAGGTGCACCCGGACAACGCTTTCAGCGGCAAGCGCCAGCTCGTCGAGCAGCTGGATGCCAATGCGGCCAAGGCGCTGATGACGGGCGACCCGGGCTTGCGCACCAGCCGCTTCCAGCGCGATGGTGAGAATTACCTGGCGTTGGGCCTGCCGCTGCGCGACCTGAACTGGACGTTGGTCGCCGAAGTGCCCGAGGCGCAGATCTATGCGCAGATGCGCCAGGCGCTCTGGCTGACCACCCTGATCGGCGGTGGCGTGGCGCTGCTCTCGCTGCTGCTGGTGGTGTTGCTGGCGCGTGGGCTGGTGCGGCCCATCCGCCGTGTGACCGCCGCGCTGGTGCAGATTGGCAGTGGCGGCGGGGATCTCAGCCATCGCCTGGATGATTCGCGTCAGGACGAATTGGGTGACCTGGCACGCGGCTTCAACCGGTTCCTCGACAGCCAGCGTGGCCTGATCGGCGAGGTGCTGCGCACTACCGAGCGCTTGCACCGGGCCGTTGAGCAGGTGACCCAGGTTGTCGATAACACCGCCGAGCGTTCAGGCCGTCAGCAGGAGATGACCGAGATGGTGGCCACCGCCGTGCACGAAATGGGGCTCACGGTGCAGGACATTGCCCGCAACGCCGGCGATGCGGCCCAGGCCTCGCAGTCGGCGCGGGATGAAGCCATGCAGGCGCGTGAGGTGGTGCGCCGGTCGATTCAAGGTATCGAGGGAATGTCGGGCGATATTGGCAAGGCGGCAGAGGCGGTAACCCAGCTGGCTGACGAAGTCGCCTCGATCGACGAAGTTCTCGCGGTGATCCGCAGTATTTCCGAACAGACCAACCTGCTGGCGCTGAATGCCGCCATTGAGGCGGCGCGGGCAGGGGAGATGGGGCGTGGTTTTGCCGTGGTGGCCGATGAAGTCCGTACCCTGGCACGGCGCACCCAGCTGTCTACGGACGAAGTGCAGCAGATGATTCAGCGCCTGAAGCAGGGGGCGGGATCAGCGGTGGCTTCGATGCAGGCGGGGCAGCAGGCGACGGGCAGTGGTGTGGCATCGAGCCAGCGTACCGGGGCCTCGCTGGGGGCGATTACCGACCAGGTCGAGCACATCAGCGACATGAACCATCAGGTGGCGACGGCAACCGAAGAGCAGTCGGCGGTGACCGAAGAGATCAACCGGACGGTGCAGGGGATTTCCGACCTGGCCAGGGAAACCGCGGCGGAGGTGCAGGGGGGCCGGGAGGAGTGCCAGGCGTTGCGTGGCTTGGCCGATGACCTGGCGCGGCAGATGGGTGGGTTCAGGCTTTAGTCCGGTGCTGGATTCTTCGCGGGCAAGCCCGCTCCCACAGGTGCCGCGCGGCCTTGAGGTTGACGCCTCACCTGTGAGAGCGGGCTTGCCCGCGAATGCGGCCGATCAGGCGGTAATGATGCTGCGGATATCCGCCGCCAACTCACGCACCCGCGCTTGCTCGGTGTCCCAGGAACACATGAATCGCGCCCCACCACTGCCAATAAAGGTATAGAACCGCCAGCCCCTGCCGCGCAGCGCTTCAAGCGCATGCTCCGGCATCTGCAGGAACACCCCGTTGGCCTCCACCGGGAACATCAACTCCACCCCCGGCAAGTCGCTCACTAACGACGCCAGCAACTGCGCGCAATGGTTGGCGTGGTTGCCATGGCGCAGCCAGGCGCCGTCTTCGAGCAGCCCGACCCAGGGCGCAGACAGGAAACGCATCTTCGAGGCCAACTGCCCGGCCTGCTTGCAGCGGTAGTCGAAGTCTTCGGCGAGGTCGCGGTTGAAGAACAGGATTGCTTCACCAACCGCCATGCCGTTCTTGGTGCCGCCAAAGCACAGCACATCGACGCCGGCCTTCCAGGTCAGCTCGGCTGGGCTGCAGCCGAGGAAGGCGCAGGCATTGGTAAAGCGCGCGCCGTCCATGTGCAGGTTCAGGCCCAGCTCCTTGCAGGTGGCGCTGATCGCCTTGAGCTCGTCGGGGCGGTACACGGTGCCCACTTCGGTGGCCTGGGTAAGGGTTACCACGCGTGGCTTGGGGTAGTGGATGTCCTGGCGCTTGAGGGCGACCTCACGGATCGATTGCGGCGTCAGTTTGCCGTTGACGCTGGGGGCGGTGAGCAGCTTGGAACCGTTGGAGAAGAACTCCGGTGCGCCGCATTCGTCGGTTTCGACGTGGGCGGTCTCGGAGCAGATCACGCTGTGGTAGCTCTGGCACAGCGAGGCCAGGGCCAGGGAGTTGGCCGCGGTGCCGTTGAAGGCGAAGAACACTTCGCAGTCGGTTTCGAACAACTTGCGAAAGTATTCCGAGGCGCGCTCGGTCCACTGGTCGTCGCCGTAGGCGCGGTCGTGGCCGTGGTTGGCCTTCTCCATCGCCGCCCAGGCTTCGGGGCAGATGCCGGAATAGTTGTCGCTGGCGAATTGTTGGCTCTTATCTGTCATGACACGGTCCTGTGAACGACGCAGAACAGCACTCTAAACCATCGATTCCGCGGTTGCCTATACAAGCTCTGCAACTGTTGATTTATCTACTCGTCATTCCGGCCCATCGCCGGCAAGCCGGCTTCTGCAGGTACGTCACTGGCCTTGAGAACAGTGGGCCGGGCGTGGGAGCCGGCTTGCCGGCGATAGGGCCGGTGTGAACAACACCAAAGCCAATGTCGTAAACGCGCCATTGCAAGGCGTGCGCAGGCATCTGACCCACCCCGGCCAGTCATACCATCGCCACAAAGGGCCACAGTGCCTTACAGACAAGAAACGATCGCTGCCGGGAGAAACATGATGTTCAGCAAGCAAGACCAGATCCAGGGTTATGACGACGCACTGCTGGCGGCGATGAATGCCGAAGAACAGCGCCAGGAAGATCACATCGAGCTGATCGCCTCGGAGAACTACACCAGCAAGCGCGTGATGCAGGCCCAAGGCAGCGGCCTGACCAACAAATACGCCGAAGGCTACCCGGGCAAGCGTTACTACGGTGGCTGCGAGCACGTCGACAAGGTCGAGGCGCTGGCCATCGAGCGCGCCAAGCAGCTGTTCGGCGCCGACTACGCCAACGTCCAGCCGCACTCGGGCTCCTCGGCCAATGGCGCGGTCTACCTGGCCCTGCTGCAGGCCGGTGACACCATCCTGGGCATGAGCCTGGCACACGGCGGCCACCTGACCCACGGTGCAAAAGTGTCGTCCTCGGGCAAGCTCTACAACGCTGTGCAGTACGGCATCAACACCGACACCGGCCTGATCGACTACGACGAAGTCGAGCGCCTGGCCGTCGAGCACAAGCCGAAAATGATCGTTGCCGGCTTCTCGGCCTACTCCAAGACCCTCGACTTCCCACGTTTCCGCGCAATCGCCGACAAGGTCGGTGCGCTGCTGTTCGTCGACATGGCCCACGTTGCCGGCCTGGTTGCCGCTGGCCTGTACCCGAACCCGATCCCGTTCGCCGATGTGGTCACCACCACGACCCACAAGACCCTGCGCGGCCCACGTGGCGGCCTGATCCTGGCCAAGTCCAACGAAGAGATCGAGAAGAAACTCAACGCCGCCGTCTTCCCGGGCGCCCAGGGTGGCCCGCTGATGCACGTCATCGCCGCCAAGGCCGTGTGCTTCAAGGAAGCGCTGGAGCCTGAATTCAAGAGCTACCAGAAGCAGGTCATCGAAAACGCCCAGGCCATGGCCCAGGTGTTCGTCGACCGTGGCTACGACGTGGTCTCCGGCGGCACCGACAACCACCTGTTCCTGGTCAGCCTGATCCGCCAGGGCCTGACGGGTAAAGATGCCGACGCCGCCCTGGGCCGCGCGCACATTACCGTCAACAAGAATGCCGTGCCGAACGACCCGCAGTCGCCGTTCGTCACTTCGGGCCTGCGCATCGGCACCCCGGCCGTCACTACCCGCGGCTTCAAGGTCGCCCAGTGCGTGGCCCTGGCCGGCTGGATCTGCGACATCCTCGACAACCTCGGTGACGCCGACGTTGAAGCCGATGTGGCGAAGAACGTCGCCGCGCTGTGCGCAGACTTCCCTGTTTACCGCTGAGTGGAGTAAACGACCATGCAACGCTACTCGGGCTTCGGCCTCTTCAAACACTCCCTCAGCCACCACGAAAACTGGCAGCGCATGTGGCGCACGCCGACCCCTAAAAAGGTCTACGACGTGGTCATCGTTGGCGGTGGCGGCCATGGCCTGGCCACTGCCTACTACCTGGCCAAGGAGCACGGCATCACCAATGTCGCGGTGGTCGAAAAGGGTTACCTGGGTGGCGGCAACACCGCCCGTAACACCACCATCGTGCGTTCCAACTACCTGTGGGACGAGTCGGCGCAGCTGTACGAGCACGCCATGAAACTGTGGGAAGGCCTGTCCCAGGATATCAACTACAACGTGATGTTCTCCCAGCGCGGCGTCTACAACCTGTGCCACACCCTGCAGGACATCCGTGACTCCGAGCGCCGCGTCAGCGCCAACCGCCTCAATGGCGTGGATGGCGAGCTGCTCAACACCGCCCAGGTCGCGGCCGAAATCCCGTACCTGGACTGCTCGAAGAACACCCGTTACCCGATCCTCGGCGCTACCGTTCAGCGCCGTGGTGGCGTGGCCCGTCACGACGCCGTGGCCTGGGGTTACGCCCGTGCTGCCGACGCCCTGGGCGTGGACCTGATCCAGCAGACCGAAGTGATCGGTTTCCGCAAGGAAAACGGCGCGGTCATCGGCGTGGAAACCAACAAAGGCTTCATCGGCGCCAAGCGCGTCGGCGTGGTCACCGCCGGTAACTCCGGGCACATGGCCAAGCTGGCGGGCTTCCGCTTGCCGCTGGAATCGCACCCGCTGCAGGCACTGGTGTCCGAGCCGATCAAGCCGATCATCGACAGCGTGATCATGTCCAACGCCGTGCACGGCTACATCAGCCAGTCCGACAAGGGCGACCTGGTGATCGGCGCCGGTATCGACGGCTGGGTCGGCTATGGCCAGCGCGGTTCGTACCCGGTGATCGAGCACACCCTGCAGGCGATCGTCGAGATGTTCCCCAACCTCTCGCGCGTACGCATGAACCGCCAGTGGGGCGGGATCGTCGACACCTCGCCGGACGCTTGCCCGATCATCTCCAAGACCCCGGTCAAGAACATGTTCTTCAACTGCGGCTGGGGCACCGGTGGCTTCAAGGCGACCCCGGGCTCGGGCAACGTCTTTGCCGCCAGCCTGGCCAAAGGCGAGATGCACCCGCTGGCTGCGCCGTTCTCCATGGACCGTTTCTACAACGGCGCACTGATCGACGAACACGGCGCCGCCGCCGTCGCCCACTAACCGGAGACACCGTCATGTTGCATATTTTCTGTCCCCACTGCGGCGAGCTGCGCTCCGAAGAAGAGTTCCACGCCTCTGGCCAGGCGCACATCGCCCGCCCGCTGGACCCTGCCGCCTGCTCCGACGAGGAGTGGGGCACCTACATGTTCTTCCGCGACAACCCGCGCGGTATTCACCATGAGCTGTGGGACCACGTTGCCGGCTGCCGTCAGTACTTCAACGTCACCCGCGACACCGTGACCTACGAGATTCTGGAAACCTACAAAATTGGCGAGAAGCCGCAGGTGACCGCCAACGGCAAGCAGAACAGCGCACCGTCGACCGTCAAAGGCCAAGGGGAAAAAGTATGAGCCAGACCTATCGCCTCGCCAGCGGCGGCCGCATCGACCGCAGCAAGGTCCTGAACTTCACCTTCAACGGCAAGACCTACCAGGGTTATGCCGGTGACAGCCTGGCCGCCGCGCTGCTGGCCAACGGCGTCGACATCGTCGGCCGCAGCTTCAAGTACTCGCGTCCCCGCGGCATCATCGCCGCCGGTACCGAAGAGCCGAACGCCATCCTGCAGATCGGCTCCAGCGAAGCCACCCAGATCCCGAACGTGCGCGCCACTCAACAAGCGCTGTACGCAGGCCTGGTCGCCACCAGCACCAACGGCTGGCCGAACGTCAACAACGACGTCATGGGCATCCTCGGCAAGGTCGGCGGCAGCATGATGCCGCCGGGTTTCTACTACAAAACCTTCATGTACCCGAAATCGTTCTGGATGACGTACGAGAAGTACATCCGCAAGGCAGCCGGCCTGGGCCGTGCGCCGCTGCAGAACGACCCGGACAGCTACGACTACATGAACCAGCACTGCGACGTGCTGATCGTCGGCGCCGGCCCTGCTGGCCTGGCTGCTGCCCTGGCCGCAGCACGCAGCGGCGCCCGGGTGATCATCGCCGACGAGCAGGAAGAGTTCGGTGGCACCCTGCTCGACTCCCGCGAGACCCTCGACGGCAAGCCTGCCGCTGATTGGGTCAACGCAGTGGTCAAGGAGCTGGAAAGCCTGCCTGACGTGACCCTGCTGCCACGCGCCACGGTCAACGGCTACCACGACCACAACTTCCTGACCATTCACGAGCGCCTCACCGACCACCTCGGCGACCGCGCGCCGATCGGCCAGGTGCGCCACCGTGTGCACCGCGTACGCGCCAAGCGTGTGGTGCTGGCTGCCGGCGCCCACGAGCGCCCGCTGGTGTACGGCAACAACGACGTGCCGGGCAACATGCTGGCCGGCGCTGTTTCCACCTACGTTCGCCGCTATGGCGTGGCCCCAGGCCGCAAGCTGGTGCTGTCGACCAACAACGACCACGCCTACCGCGCGGCGCTGGACTGGCACGACGCTGGCCTGCAGGTCGTCGCCATCGCCGACGCCCGCCACAACCCGCGCGGCTCGCTGGTTGAAGAAGCCCGAGCCAAAGGCATCCGCATCCTCACCTCCAGCGCGGTGATCGAGGCCAAGGGCAGCAAGCACGTCACCGGCGCCCGTGTGGCCGCCATCGATGTACAGGCGCACAAAGTCACCAGCCCCGGCGAAACCCTCGAGTGCGACCTGATCGCCACCTCGGGCGGCTACAGCCCGATCGTCCACCTGGCTTCGCACCTGGGCGGTCGCCCGGTATGGCGTGACGACATCCTCGGCTTCGTGCCGGGCGATGCACCGCAGAAGCGCGAGTGCGTGGGCGGCATCAACGGCGTGTATGCCTTGGGTGACGTGATTGCTGATGGTTTCGAAGGCGGCGTGCGCGCAGCCACCGAAGCCGGCTTCAAGGCCACCACCGGTACCCTGCCAAAAACCGTGGCGCGCAAGGAAGAGGCCACCGTGGCGCTGTTCCAGGTGCCGCACGACAAGGGCAGCAAGGGGCCGAAGCAGTTCGTCGACCAGCAGAACGACGTGACCGCTGCCGGTATCGAACTGGCCACCCGTGAAGGCTTCGAGTCGGTCGAACACGTCAAGCGCTACACCGCGCTGGGCTTCGGTACCGACCAGGGCAAGCTGGGCAATATCAACGGCCTGGCCATTGCTGCCCGTTCGATCGGTATCACCATCCCGGAAATGGGCACCACGATGTTCCGCCCGAACTACACCCCTGTGACCTTCGGTGCAGTTGCCGGTCGCCACTGTGGCCACCTGTTCGAGCCCGTACGCTTCACTGCCCTGCATGGCTGGCACGTGAAGAATGGCGCCGAGTTCGAAGACGTCGGCCAGTGGAAGCGCCCGTGGTACTTCCCGAAAGCCGGTGAGGACATCCACACCGCCGTGGCCCGCGAGTGCAAGGCCGTGCGCGACAGCGTGGGCCTGCTCGACGCCTCGACCCTGGGCAAGATCGACATCCAGGGCCCGGACGCGCGCGAGTTCCTCAACCGCATCTACAGCAACGCCTGGACCAAGCTCGACGTGGGCAAGGCCCGCTACGGCCTGATGTGCAAGGAAGACGGCATGGTCTTCGACGACGGCGTGACCGCCTGCGTCGGCGACAACCACTTCTACATGACCACCACCACCGGCGGCGCCGCGCGCGTACTGCAGTGGCTGGAGCTGTACCACCAGACCGAATGGCCGGAAATGAAGGTGTACTTCACCTCGGTTACCGACCACTGGGCCACCTTGACCCTGTCCGGCCCCAACAGCCGCAAGCTGCTCAGCGAGCTGACCGACGACATCGACCTGGACAAGGAAGCCTTCCCGTTCATGACCTGGAAGGAGGGCACTGTCGGCGGCGTGCCGGCCCGTGTGTTCCGTATCTCGTTCACCGGTGAGCTGTCGTACGAAGTGAACGTGCAGGCCAACTACGCCATGGGCGTGCTGGAAAAGATCATCGAGGCGGGCAAGCAGTACAACCTGACCCCGTACGGCACCGAGACCATGCACGTCCTGCGTGCCGAGAAGGGCTTCATCATCGTGGGCCAGGACACCGACGGCTCGATGAACCCGGACGACCTGAACATGAGCTGGTGCGTAGGCCGCAACAAGCCGTTCTCGTGGATCGGCCTGCGTGGCATGAACCGCGAAGACTGCCTGCGCGACAACCGCAAGCAGCTGGTGGGCCTCAAGCCGGTGGACCCGACCCAGTGGCTGCCGGAGGGCGCCCAGCTGGTGTTCGACCCGAAACAGCCGATCCCGATGGACATGGTCGGCCACGTCACCTCCAGCTACGCGGCCAACTCCCTGGGCTATTCGTTCGCCATGGGTGTGGTCAAGGGCGGCCTCAAGCGCATGGGCGAGCGTGTCTACTCGCCGCAGGCCGATGGCAGCGTGATCGAGGCCGAGATCGTGTCTTCGGTGTTCTTCGATCCGAAGGGTGAGCGGCAGAACGTTTGACTCCGGGCCCTGTGGTGAGCCGGCTGGCCTTATCGCTGGCCAGCCGGCTCCCACAGGTTCGATGCAGTTCTCAAGGTAGGTGCGGTCCCTGTGGGAGCCGGCTTGCCGGCGATGAGGCCGGTAAACACACCCTGCAAGCTGCGTCGTATCGACGACCAAGAATTCAAGGCAGGTAAGAAATGAGCGCTATCAACGTCTTCCAGCAAAACCCCGGCGCCGAGGCCAAGGCTCAGTCGCCGCTGCACCACGCCGACCTGGCCAGCCTGGTTGGCAAGGGCCGCAAGAACGCAGGCGTGACCCTGCGCGAGAAAAAATTCCTCGGCCACCTGACCCTGCGTGGCGACGGTCACAACCCGGCCTTCGCCGCAGGCGTGCACAAGGCCTTGGGCCTGGAGCTGCCGGTGGCCCTGACCGTGGTTGCCAACAGCGAGATGTCGCTGCAATGGCTGGGCCCGGATGAGTGGCTGCTGATCGTCCCCGGCGGCCAGGAGTTCGCCGTCGAGCAAAAACTGCGCGCGGCCCTCGAAGGCCAGCACATCCAGGTGGTCAACGTCAGCGGCGGGCAGAGCCTGCTGGAACTGCGCGGCCCTAACGTGCGCGACGTGCTGATGAAGTCCACCAGCTATGATGTTCACCCGAACAACTTCCCGGTGGGCAAGGCCGTGGGCACCGTGTTCGCCAAGTCGCAACTGGTGATCCGCCGCACCGCCGAAGACACCTGGGAGCTGGTGATTCGCCGCAGCTTTGCCGACTACTGGTGGCTGTGGCTGCAGGACGCTTCGGCCGAATACGGCCTGAGCATCGAGGCCTAAGGAGAGCAGAACATGAGTCGGGCACCGGATACCTGGATTCTCACCGCCGACTGCCCGAGCATGCTCGGCACCGTCGACGTGGTGACGCGTTTCCTCTTCGAGCAGCGCTGCTACGTGACGGAGCACCACTCCTTCGATGACCGGCAGTCGGGGCGTTTCTTCATTCGCGTCGAATTCCGCCAGCCGGACGATTTCGACGAGGCGGGCCTGCGTGCCGGCCTCGCCGAGCGCGGTGAAGCATTCGGCATGGCCTTTGAGCTGACCGCGCCCAATCACCGCCCCAAGGTGGTGATCATGGTGTCCAAGGCCGACCATTGCCTGAACGACCTGCTGTACCGCCAGCGCATCGGCCAGTTGGGCATGGACGTGGTCGCGGTGGTGTCCAACCACCCCGACCTGGAACCGTTGGCACATTGGCACAAGATCCCCTATTACCACTTTGCGCTCGACCCCAACGACAAGGCCGGGCAAGAGCGCAAGGTGCTGCAGGTGATCGAGGAGACCGGCGCCGAGCTGGTCATTCTTGCCCGCTACATGCAGGTGCTGTCGCCCGAGCTGTGCCGGCGCCTGGATGGTTGGGCGATCAACATCCACCACTCGTTGTTGCCAGGGTTCAAGGGCGCCAAGCCTTATCACCAGGCGTACAACAAGGGTGTGAAGATGGTCGGCGCGACGGCACATTACATCAACAACGACCTCGATGAAGGGCCGATCATTGCCCAGGGCGTCGAGGTGGTGGACCACAGCCATTACCCCGAGGACCTGATTGCCAAGGGGCGTGATATCGAGTGCCTGACGTTGGCACGGGCAGTGGGGTATCACATTGAGCGGCGGGTTTTCCTTAACGCCAACCGGACTGTCGTTTTGTAGTGACCTCTCGGGCCTCATCGCCGGCAAGCCGGCTCCCACACGTATTGCGCCAGGCTTCAAGCCTGTGGTGTTCCTGTTGGAGCCGGCTTGCCGGCGATTGGGCCTCCCCAATTCCCCTGCCGTAAAAAGGCATCCCCCTGTCGTTTTCAGTCAGCGCATCGCGCCCCATCAGGCCCACAATTCCCTGCATTCCAGTAACACATGCCGCCCATGGATGGCGGCGCTTCAACCAACGCTGCATAAATAAAAATCAAGCGAGGTAAAAGCAATGTCTGGCAATCGTGGAGTGGTATATCTCGGCGCCGGCAAGGTCGAAGTGCAACACATCGACTACCCGAAAATGCAGGACCCGCGCGGCAAGAAGATCGAACACGGCGTCATCCTCAAGGTAGTCTCCACCAACATCTGCGGCTCCGACCAGCACATGGTCCGCGGCCGCACCACTGCCCAGGTCGGCCTGGTCCTGGGCCACGAAATCACCGGTGAAATCGTCGAGCTGGGGCGTGACGTCGAGCGCCTGAAGATCGGCGACCTGGTGTCGGTACCGTTCAACGTTGCCTGCGGCCGCTGCCGCTCGTGCAAAGAGATGCACACCGGCGTCTGCCTCACCGTCAACCCGGCCCGCGCCGGTGGTGCTTACGGCTACGTCGACATGGGCGACTGGACCGGCGGCCAGGCCGAATACGTGCTGGTGCCGTACGCCGACTTCAACCTGCTGAAACTGCCAGACCGCGACAAGGCCATGGAGAAGATCCGTGACCTGACCTGCCTGTCCGATATCCTGCCGACCGGCTACCACGGTGCTGTGACGGCCGGCGTTGGCCCCGGCAGCACCGTCTACGTGGCCGGTGCCGGCCCGGTCGGCCTGGCTGCTGCTGCCTCGGCGCGCTTGCTGGGCGCCGCTTGCGTGATCGTCGGTGACCTCAACCCGGCTCGCCTGGCCCACGCCAAGTCCCAGGGCTTCGAAGTGGTCGACCTGTCCAAGGACACCCCGCTGCACGAGCAGATCATCGACATCCTCGGCGAGCCGGAAGTGGATTGCGCCGTCGATGCCGTAGGCTTTGAGGCGCGTGGCCATGGCCACGAGGGTGCCAAGCATGAAGCACCGGCAACCGTCTTGAACTCGCTGATGCAGGTGACCCGCGTGGCCGGCAGCATCGGTATCCCGGGCCTCTACGTGACCGAAGACCCAGGCGCGGTCGATGCCGCTGCCAAGATCGGCGCGCTGAGCATCCGCTTCGGCCTGGGCTGGGCGAAGTCGCACAGCTTCCACACCGGCCAGACCCCGACCATGAAGTACAACCGCCAGTTGATGCAGGCGATCATGTGGGACCGCATCAACATCGCCGAAGTGGTGGGCGTGCAGGTCATCAACCTCGACCAGGCGCCGGAAGGCTACGGCGAGTTCGATGCCGGCGTACCGAAGAAATTCGTGATCGACCCGCACAAGATGTGGGGCGCGGCCTAACCGCTGGAAACAACGCCCCCGCCCGGGGGCGTTGTGCTGCAAGCGCGCCGGGAGCAGGCCGATCACCGGCCCGGAACAAACCTTCCCGGTTCCAGTCCAATGCCTCGTTTCCCCGGCCATCCCGGCCGACGAGGTCCCTCCGATGAAAGCATTCACCCTGGCAACCCTGATGACGCTGGCCGCAAGCCCGGTGTTCGCCTTCAACCTCGGCGATGCAGCCAATGCCGTTTCCGCCATGCAGACGCAGAAGCAGCAGGGCCAGGTACAGGCACCCGAAGCGCAGGCCAACCTGCTCAATACCCTGGGCAGCGAATTGAATATCACCCCCGAACAGGCCGTAGGTGGTGCCGGAGCGATGCTGGGGCTGGCGCGCAACAACCTCAGCAGTGACGATTACGGCCAACTGACCAAGGCTGTGCCCGGTCTCGACCTGCTCTCCGGCGCCAACGCCCTGGGCGGCCTCAGCGGCCTGGGCGAATTGCTTGGCAACAACAGCGAAAACCAGTCAGCCCTGAGCAAGGCGCTGGGCAACGACGTGGAAAACCGCACTGACCTGGACACCGCGTTCAAGGCGCTGGGGATGGATACCGGCATGATCGGGCAATTCGCCCCGCTGATCCTCCAGTACCTGGGGCAGCAGGGCATTGCCGGGTCGTTGTTG
Organism: Pseudomonas sp. NPDC087185; assembly: GCF_044744955.1. Lineage (NCBI taxonomy): Bacteria > Pseudomonadati > Pseudomonadota > Gammaproteobacteria > Pseudomonadales > Pseudomonadaceae > Pseudomonas > Pseudomonas sp. NPDC087185. The sequence continues at coordinate 558,133 of NZ_JBIUZK010000004.1, forward strand.
CAGAATCTGGGCAGCCTGTGGACCACCCCGGCGCCGCTGACCCAGCCATCGGTCTGAGGCCTGACGCGAGCCCTGCGCGAGCGTGTTGTTCAGGCTGCTTCGGTGAAGTCCACCAGGCGCACTGGCCGGCGGAAACCGGCGGTGAGAACCGCCAGGTATGCCAGGCCCAGGGCGAACCAGCACAAGCCGATGACCATCGTCAGCGTCGACAGGCTGGTCCACAGCCACAAGGTCAGGCCCAGGCCGACCAGCGGTACCAAGCCGTACTGCAGCAGCCCTTTGAAGTTGCGCTGGTGGGTGTCGTTCATCAGGTGGGTCTTGACCACCGCCAGGTTCACCGCCGAGAACGCCACCAGCGCACCGAAGCTGATCAGCGAGGCAAGGGTGGCCAGGTCGATCACCAGCGCCAGCAGCGAGAATGCCGACACCAGCAGGATGGCGAACACCGGGGTGCCGAAGCGGGGCGACAGGTAACCGAAGCTGCGCTGCGGCAGTACCCGGTCGCGGCCCATCGTAAACAGGATGCGCGACACGGCGGCCTGCGATGCCAGCGCCGAGCCCAGGCTGCCCGCAACGAAGGCTGCTGTGAAGAAGTTGGCCAAGAACTGGCCGCCCGCCTTTAACATCACCTCGTTGGCCGCCGCGTCGACATTGACGAAGCGGCTGCCCGGCAGCACCAGTTGGCTGACATAAGCCAGCGCGGTAAACAGCACCCCGGCAAACAGCGTAGTGAGGATGATTGCCCGTGGCACGTCGCGACGGGCATCACGGCATTCCTCGGCCAGAGTCGAGACGGCATCGAAGCCCAGGAATGACAGGCACAGCACGGCAGCACCGGCCATGAGCGGGCCGAAGCCAGGCTGGCTACCGTCGCCCAGCAGCGGCGACAGCAGGTCCACCGGTTGGCCAGCCAGCGACTGGCAAGACAGTGCGACGAACACACCGATGAAGACAATCTGTGCCCCGACGATCAGGTTGCTGGCCTTGGCCACCGAGTGGATGCCGATCACGTTGAGCACGGTCACGAGGGCGATCGAGGCTAGCACGAGGGTCCAGGCGGGGATGGCCGGGAAGGCGATGTTGAGGAACAGGCCGATGAGCAGGTAGTTGATCATCGGGATAAACAGGTAATCGAGCAGCAGCGACCAGCCAGCCAGGAAACCAACGTTAGGGCCGAAGGCCATGTTCGTGTAGGAATACGCCGAACCCGCGACCGGGTAGCGCTTGACCATGAAGCTGTAAGACGTGGCGGTGAACGACATCGCCAGCAGGGTGACCAGATAGGCCCCGGCGGTGCGGCCACCGGTCATTTCGGTCACGATGCCGTAGGTGGTGAAGAGGGTCAGCGGGACCATGTACACCAGCCCGAAGAAGACCAGCGCGGGTAAGCCCAGGACGCGGCGGAGTTGGGCGGGGGCGGAGCAAGCTTGATTAGCCATTGATCGATCCAGGCAAATTTTTGTAATTGTGCTTTGGTCGATTTTTATCCACTTAGGTGGAATGTGACAAAGAAGTATTACTTATTCGGATTATTAGCCAGGGTTTTAATGGCCTTTACCAGAATTCCTATCGGCCACTTCGCGGGCTTGCCCCGCGAAGTGGCCGATAGGAACGATCGCTTAGCGCATCTCCCCGCGCAATTGCTCGATCCGCTTGTCCTTCTCCACCCACAGCTGATTCACCCAAGCCTGCACCGTCTGCCGGAATACGGGGTCACTCTCGTAATCCCCAGCCCACAAGGCAGGGTCCAGCTCGCGCACTTGAATGTCGATAATCACCCGGTTGATGCTGCCATTGAGCAGGGCCCAGAACCCCGGTGCCTTGTTGCCGGGGTAGACGATGGTCACGTCCAGCAGCGCATCCAGCTGTTCACCCAAAGCCGCCAGTACAAAGGCCACGCCGCCGGCCTTGGGCTTGAGCAGGTAGCGATACGGCGATTGCTGTTCCAGGCGCTTGGCTTCGGTGAAGCGGGTGCCTTCAAGGTAATTGACCACCGTCACCGGCTGGCGCTTGAACAGCTCGCAGGCCGCCTTGGTGATTTCCAGGTCCTTGCCCTTGAGTTCGGGGTGCTTGTCCAGGAAGGCCTTGCTGTAGCGCTTCATGAACGGGTAATCCAGGCCCCACCAGGCCAGGCCCAGCAGCGGTACCCAGATCAGCTCTTTCTTGAGGAAGAACTTGAAGAACGGCGTGCGGCGGTTAAGGCTTTCGATCAGGGCCGGGATGTCGACCCAGGTCTGGTGATTGCTTACGGCCAGGTATGAGGTGTCCCTGCGCAGGTTTTCGACGCCGCGGATGTCCCACTGGGTGGGGATGCACAGGGCGAAGATGGCCTTGTCGATTTCCGACCAGGCTTCGGCGACCCACATCACGGCGGCGGAGGCATAGTCACGCCAGCGGCCCGGCACCACCAGTTTGAGCAGGGCGAAGACCAGCAGCGGGCAGATCATCACCACGGTGTTGATCAGCAGCAGAGTGGTCGTGAGAATGCCGGTAAGCAGGTGACGCATAAAGAAACTCTTGTTGTGGGATGTTTGCGGGGCGCAATGATAAGCAGGGCGATGGCCTACGCCAAATGTCGAATGCCCAGCGGCGCAGACAAATGTTTCACGTTATGTTGTTTAGCCTGATGATAGCGAACCTATCCTGCCAGCACAGTCTAAGCACTGTCCCCTCTCAAGGAAGCCTGCCTGTGAAACCACTGCTTGCCCTGTTGTCGCTGTTGGCGCTGCCGGTCATGGCCGCAGAACCCACGCTCTACGGCCGCTACGAGAACATTGCCCTGCCGGAGCTGGGCGAAACCCTGAAGGCCAAGATGGACACCGGCGCCTACACCGCGTCGCTGTCGGCCAAGGACATCGAACGCTTCACCCGTGACGGCGAGGACTGGGTGCGCTTCCGCCTGGCGACCAAGGACTCGGACGGCAAGGTCTACGAGCACAAGGTTTCGCGCATCAGCAAGATCAAGAACCGCTCCGATGAAGAAGACGAGGGCGATGCGCCGGAGCTTTCACGCAGGCCCGTGGTCGACCTCGAGCTATGCCTGGGCGACGAGAAACGCACCGTGGAGGTGAACCTGGTCGACCGCAGCAGCTTCAACTACCCGCTGCTGATCGGGGCCAAGGCGCTGCGCGAATTCAAGGCCGCGGTGAACCCGGCCAAGCGCTTTACCGCAGGCAAGCCTGACTGCTGATTGATCTTGCGATTACACTCCAGCTTTGCTCCTGCAAGGCTGGACTGCCATGCCCCACATTCTCATCGTCGAAGACGAAGCCGCCATCGCCGACACCCTGATCTACGCGCTGCAAGCCGACGGCCACAGCACCGAATGGGTGACCCTGGGCAGCGCGGCCCTCGACCAGCAGCGCCAGCGCCCGGCCGACCTGGTGATCCTCGACATCGGCCTGCCCGATATCAGCGGTTTCGAAACCTGCCGGCAACTGCGCCGCTTCACTGAAGTCCCGGTCATGTTCCTGAGCGCCCGCGACGGTGAAATCGACCGCGTAGTGGGCCTGGAGATCGGTGCCGACGACTACGTGGTCAAACCCTTCAGCCCCCGTGAAGTAGCGGCCCGGGTACGGGCGATCCTCAAGCGCATGGCGCCACGTGCCGAGCCCGCAGGCGAACCGGCAGTGTTCCAGCTCGATACCCTGCGCATGCAGATCAGCTACCGCAGCCAGCCGCTGGCCCTGACCCGCCATGAGTTCCGCCTGCTGCAATGCCTGCTTGAGCAACCGCAGCGGGTATTCAGCCGCGAGCAATTGCTCGACGCCCTGGGCGTGGCCTCCGACGTCGGCTACGACCGCACCATCGACAGCCATATCAAGAGCCTGCGCGCCAAGCTGCGCCAGGTGGCCGCCGACGCCGAACCGATCCAGACCCACCGTGGCCTGGGCTACAGCTACAGCCCGGAACAGGCCTGATGCGCCTGGGCATACGGATTTTCCTGGTGTACTTCCTGTTCGTCGGGCTGGCGGGCTATTTCCTGCTCAACACGGTGCGCGAACAGATCCGCCCGGTGGTGCGCCAGTCTTCCGAAGAAACCCTGGTGGATACCGCCAACCTGCTGGCGGAAATCCTGCACGACGACGTCAAGGCCGGCACCCTGGCGCAGAGCCGGTTGCCCGAAGTGCTCAAGGCCTATGGCCTGCGCAGCCCGGGCGCGCAGATCTGGGGCCTGGCGAAGAACCAGGTCAGCCACCGCATCTACGTCACCGATGCCAAGGGCACCGTACTGCTCGATTCCAGCGGCCAGGACCTGGGCAAGGATTACTCACGCTGGAATGACGTTTACCTGACCTTGCGCGGCGAATACGGTGCCCGCTCCACGCGCAGTGTCGAAGCGGACGAAAGCACCTCGGTGATGCATGTGGCCGCGCCCATTCTCGACGATGGCACGATCATCGGTGTGGTGACCGTGGCCAAACCCAACAGTTCGTTGCAGCCGTATATCGACCGTTCCGAGCGGCGCCTGCTTGGCCTGGGCCTTGGGTTGATCGGCATGGGCCTGTTGATTGGCGCGGCGCTGTCCTGGTGGCTGGCCCGTTCCCTGCGCAAGCTGGCGCGGTACGCACAGGCGGTCAGTGAAGGTGAGCGCGCAGCGCTGCCGCACTACAAGGGGGGGGAGCTGGCGCACTTGGCCAATGCGGTGGAGCGCATGCGCACACAGCTTGAGGGCAAGGCATATGTCGAGCGCTACGTGCACACCCTGACCCATGAGCTGAAAAGCCCGTTGGCGGCGATTCGCGGTGCTTCCGAGCTGCTCCAGGGCGACATGCCCGCCGAGCAGCGTGCACGGTTTGCCGGCAACATCGAGCGGGAAAGCGAGCGGTTGCAGCAGATGATCGAGCGCTTGCTCAACCTGGCCCGGGTCGAGCAATTGCAGGCGTTGGAAGATGAGCAGCAGGTGCCCCTGGCGGCGCTGGTCGACGAACTGCTGCTGGCGCATGCGACGCGGATCGAGGCGGGTGGCTTGCAGGTGCGCCAGCGGGTGCCAGCGGGGCTGTGGCTGCTGTGTGACCCGTTCCTGATGCGCCAGGCGCTGGCCAACCTGCTGGACAATGCGCTGGACTTCACACCGCCAGGCGGGGCGCTGCTGTTCGAGTTGGAGCGCGATGGCGAGCGGATGGCGCTGAGTGTGTTCAACCAGGGCGAAGCGATACCCGCCTATGCCATCGGGCGGGTTGCCGAGCGCTTCTATTCGCTGCCGCGCCCGGGCAGTGGGCGCAAGAGCACCGGGTTGGGGCTCAATTTCGTGGATGAAGTGATGCAACTGCATGGCGGTGCGCTGACGGTGAACAACGTCGATGGCGGTGTGCGGGTGCGTTTGTGGTTGCCGGAGCGGCGTATCGGCTGAAAAACACCGAATCTCCACACAACCTCCCCAAGGCCTCCACGCAAGGCGCAGACACTGCGCCCATTGCCACAGGAGGCCCCATGAACAAGACCCTCGGTTTCAAGCTCGGCACAATCGCCCTGCTGATTGTGCTGCTGTTGATCCCCTTGCTGATGATCAACAACCTCATCGACGAGCGCCAGAACCTGCGCGACAGCGTGCTGCGCGATATCGCCCAGAGCGCCAGCTTCGACCAGCAGATCAGCGGCCCGCTGCTGGTGGTGCCGTACCGTAAAATCCAGCGCCGCTGGATCGACAAGGACGGCCAGAGCGTGCAGGAAACCAGCACCCTGGCCGGCCACCTGTACTTCCTCCCGGAAACCTTCGACGCCGACCTGGGCGTGGACACCGAACTGCGTGCCCGGGGCATCTACCAGGCACGGCTGTTCCACGCCAAAGGGCGCCTCTCGGGCCGCTTCAAGCTGCCGGAACGCTGGGGCATCGACAAGGACTTCGACGACTACCGCTTTGACAAGCCGTTTCTGGTGGTAGGTATCAGCGATATCCGCGGCATCGAAAATGCCTTGGAGCTCAACCTCGACGACCAGCGTCTGGCATTCGAGGCGGGCACTGGGCTGGACTGGCTGCGCAGCGGCGTGCATGTTGCCCTGCCGCAGCTGGATGGCCAGCAGGCCCGCGAGTTCAGCTATGGCTTCGACCTGGCGCTGCAGGGCACCGGGCAACTGCATCTGCTGCCGGTGGGCCGCACCAGCAGCGTCGACATGCGCGCCAACTGGCCGCACCCAAGCTTTGTCGGCAGCTACTTGCCCAACCGCCGCGAAATCGACGACAAGGGCTTCAGCGCCCACTGGCAGACGTCGTTCTTCGCCACCAACCTGGAAGACGCCCTGCGCCAGTGCGCCGTCGGTGGCCAGTGCGCGGACTTCAGCGAGCGCACGTTTGGCGTGAGCTTTGTCGACCCGGTGGACCAGTACCTCAAGAGCGAGCGGGCGATCAAGTACGCCTTGCTGTTCATCGCCCTGACCTTTGCTGGTTTCTTCCTGTTCGAGGTGCTGAAGCACCTTAGCGTGCACCCTGTGCAGTACATCCTGGTCGGCGTGGCCCTGGCGTTCTTCTACTTGCTGCTGCTGTCGCTGTCCGAGCACATCGGTTTTGGCCTGGCGTATGGGCTGTCGGCATCGGCTTGCGTGCTGCTGATCGGCTTCTACCTGAGCCATGTGTTGCGTAGCCTTGGGCGGGGAGTGGGCTTTGCGGCGGGGTTGGCGGCGCTTTACGCGATGCTCTACGGGCTGTTGAGCGCCGAGGACTATGCACTGCTGATGGGCTCGCTGCTGTGCTTTGGCTTGCTGGGTGTATTCATGGTGCTGACCCGCCGGCTGGACTGGGCCCGGGTGGGGAGGGCGGCATGAGGGAGGATCGAGCGATCGGGCGGTGGTTGGCGCGCAGAATTGGGGAGTTGTTTCCTGCGGTACCGAGGTAAGGCTTGGGGCTGCTGTGCAGCCACTCGCGCCCTTGTCCCGCAAAGAGGCCGGTCAGGCCACCGGTGCCGTAGCGAGCATCGAAGGCCGCTTGGCCACCTCGGCATACCACGCGGCCAACCCAGGTTGGCGCTCACGCCAGCCAAAATCCGGCTGGCGCAAGTCCAGGTACCCCAGCGCACAGGCCACACCGATCGCGGCCAGGTCAAAGCCTGAAATCAGCTCCGCCAGATGTTCCTGCTCCAGGTTGGCCAGGCTGCGGCGGATCTTCTCGCCTTGCGCCACCAGCCAGCCATCCCAGCGCTTGTCCTCCGGTCGCAGGAAGCTCTCATAACGGCTCGACACTGCCGCATCCATGATCGCATCCGCCTGCGACGCCAGGGTCAGGCGCCGCCAGCGCGCCGAGCCCTCGCGCGGCAGCAGCGGCAGGCCGACATGCTGCAGGTCGAGGTATTCGCAGATGACCCGGCTGTCATGCAGCACCGTGCCGTCTTCCAGGCGCAGGGCCGGGATCTTGCCGATCGGGTTGCCCTGGTTCAGGTGTTCGTCACCGGTGACCGGGCTGACGTTGACTGGCTGCAGCGCCACCCGTTCGAGCTGGCCGGTCTCGTGCAGCACCACCATGACCTTGCGCACGAACGGCGACAGCGGCGAGTGGAACAGGGTCATCGTGCTCATGGCTCAGTTGCCCTGCAGGCTAGGTGGCAGGCACACGCCGGTGCCGCCGATGCCGCAATAGCCCTCCGGGTTCTTGGCCAGGTACTGCTGGTGGTAGGCCTCGGCGAAGTACACGGTCGGCGCCTGGTCGATCTCGGTGGTGATCTCGCCGAAGCCGGCCTTGTTCAGTTCGGCCTGGAAGGCATCGCGGCTGGCCTTGGCCTGGTCGAGTTGCTCGGGGCTGGTGCAGAAGATCGCCGAACGGTACTGGGTGCCGACGTCGTTGCCCTGGCGCATGCCCTGGGTCGGGTTATGCAATTCCCAGAACATCGCCAGCAACTCGCGGTAGCTGACCTTGTCCTTGTCGAACACCACCAACACCACTTCGGTGTGGCCGGTCAGGCCCGAGCAGACTTCTTCGTAGGTCGGGTTGGGGGTGAAGCCGCCCGCGTAGCCGACCACCGTGCTGACCACGCCTTCACGCTGCCAGAAGCGGCGTTCAGCGCCCCAGAAACAGCCCAGGCCGAAGATCGCGAAGTCGATGCTGCCTTCGAAGAACGGGCCGAGCAGCGGGGTGCCTTCGAACACATAGTGGAACTCGGGCAGTGTCATTGGCGTTTCGCGGCCAGGCAGGGCCTGCTCCGCAGTAGGCATGACGTTTTTGTTCACCAGGATTTCCGAACGCAGGACCATGGCCGTTCCTCTGTGCTTTTTCAGTTGGATAGGTGTTGGCCTCATCGCGGATGAATCCGCTCCTGTGGGAGCCGGCTTGCCGGCGATGAGGCCCGAATGGGCTCTATAGTGCCCGAGCTTGCAGCAGCTGTCAGTCCATTGGACCGCGCGGGTAGCGCTTGAGTTTTTCCGCAAGCTCGCGCCCTGGAATCGGCCGGTCGAACAGGTAGCCCTGGCCCACGTCGCAGCGGTGCCGGCGCAGGAATGCCAGCTGCTCCGGTGTCTCGATCCCCTCGGCCACCACCTTGAGCTTGAGGTTGTGGGCCATGGCCACCACCGCCGAGGTGATTTCCATGTCGTCCTGGTTGTCGGGGATTTCGTTGATGAAGCTGCGGTCGATCTTGATGATGTCGATCGGGAATTTCTTCAGGTAGCTCAGCGACGAATAGCCGGTGCCGAAGTCGTCCATGGCCAGGGTCAGGCCCAGGGCCTTGAGCTCGTCGAGCTGGCGGTGGGTGTCTTCGGTCGCCTCCAGCAGCAAGCCTTCGGTCAGCTCCAGCTCCAGCAGGTGCGCAGGCAGGTCTTCCTCCTTGAGGATCGAGCCGATCGAAGCCACCAGGTCGGGGTCGGAAAACTGCTTGGGCGAGAGGTTGATGGCCACGTGCAGGTTGCCCATGCCGGCTTCGCGCAGTTGCTGGCTCATGCGGCACGACTGGCGCACCACCCACTTGCCGATGGGGATGATCAGGCCGGTTTCTTCGGCCACGCTGATGAACTGGTCCGGGCGGATCATGCCGCGCTCGGGGTGGTTCCAGCGCAGCAGCGCCTCCAGGCCCAGCAGGCGACCGCTGCGCAGGCACAGCTTGGGCTGGTAGAACACCTCCAGCTCGTTCTGGGTCAGCGCGCGGCGCAGGTTGTTCTCGACGAACAGCTTGTAGCTGGCCTCGGCATTGAGCACCTCGGTGAACACCTGCACCTGGTGCTTGCCGTTGGCCTTGGCCTTGTGCAGGGCAAGGCCTGCGTTCTTCATCAGCGTGGTCGGGTCGCTGCCATGCAGTGGCGCGCTGGCAAGGCCCACGGAAGCGGTGACGTTGATCAGCTGGTTGTCGACGAACATCGGCTTGTCGAGGGTGCGCAACAGTTGCTGGGCGACCCTCTGGCCGTCTTCCAGGCTGGTGTCGTCCAGCAGCACGGCGAATTCATTACTGGCAAAGCGGGCCAGTACGCCGCCCACGCTCAGGCTGTTGCGCAGGCGCCGGGCCAGGCTGATCAGCAGCTTGTCGCCGGTCTGGTGGCCGAGGCTGTCGTTGATCCGCTTGAAGTTATCGATGTCCACCAGCAGCAGGCAGATCGGGCTGTCGCCATCGCGGGCGAAGCGCTCGTCGAGGCTGCGGATGAACGCCGGGCGGTTACCCAGGTTGGTCAGGTTGTCGGTGTACGCCAGGCGCTCGATGCGTTGCTGGGCCAGCTTGGTCTGGGTGACGTCTTCGTAGATGCCGATGTAGTGGGTCAGTTCGCGGTTGTCGCCATACACCTTGGAGATCGACAGCTGGCCCCAGTAGGGCTCCAGGTTCTTGCGCCGGCTCTTGAACTCGCCTTGCCAGCTGTTGCCCATGGCCAGGCTCGAGGGCGTATCGAACAGCAGCTCGCTGAGGTTCTCCAGCGCCGGCAGCTCGGCCAGGTGGTGGCCCTGGACCTCGTCGGTGCTGTACTGGGTGATCGCGGTGAAGCTGGGGTTGACGTATTCCACCACGCCGTCGCGGTTGACCAGCAGGAACGCGCTGGCACTCTGCTCCACGGCGCGCTGGAACAGGTGCAGGGCGCTGGCGGCGGTGCGCCGGTTGTGGTTGGTGATGACCTGGGCGAACTGGTCGGCCAGTTCACCGGCAAAGGCGATTTCGTCCGATTGCCAGGCCCGCGGCTGGCCGGTCTGTTCCAGGCACAGCACGCCGACCACCTGGCCGTCGACACGGATGCTGGCATCGAGCATGGCGTTGTTGTCGGCGTACAGGGTTTCGGCCAGCTCACGGGTGCGCGGGTCGTGATTGGCGTTGTGTGCGTCGATAGCGCGGCTGGCGTGCAGGGCGTCGAGGTAGTCGGGGAAGCGGCTGGCATCGATCGGTTCGGGCAGGCGATGCACCTGCTCGTTGCGCAACCAGGCGCTGATCGGCTCCAGTCGCTGGTCTTCCAGGTGCCAGATGCTGGCGCTGTCGACCTTGTAGATTTCACACGCGCTGCGGGTGATCAGCTGGGCGGCTTCGAGCAGCGAGTTTTCTGCGCTGTAGCGTTGCCGGGCGAGGCGCAGGATAAGGTCCTGCTGGCCGCGCACGCGCTCCAGGTGTTCGAGCTGTTCCTGCTGGGCGCGCTGGTTGAGCTGCAAGGCCAGCTGCAGGCGGTTGTTGCGCGATTCGAGTTCGGTGGCGTCCAGCTCTGCATCGTCTTCGTCCTGGGCGTCGAGCACCGTCAGGAACCCGCGCAGCAGCTGGCGGTTGTGCTGCTTGTAGGCCTCGCCGGCTTCCAGCAGGCACAGCGAGCGCGGCTGCGCATGCAGGGTGTAGCGCACGCGGTAATAACCGCGTGCGTGCAGTTGCCGCTGGATCTCGTCGTGCAGCCTGTAGCGTGCCTCGGGCTCCATGAGGCTGGCATACGGCGAGTCGATCAGGGCGCAGAGCTCGGAGGCCTGCAAGCCGATTTGCCGCTCGCAGGCCGGGTCGATGTAGAGCATTGCCCAGGTGGCTTCGTTGAGCCTTTCGAAACGCAGCATGCCGAGCCGCGAGGGCACGGGAAGCTGCGTGACGACCTCGGCCGCCACACGGCTGGCGGCATCGGGTTGGCTTTTCATCGAAGACTCGCTTGAAGAGGGTGACGCGGCCTGGACGGCGGCGCATCTGGCAAGGTTGCATCATGTCCCGAAGGCTGGCAAGCGGCCATGAGGGGTGTCATGTATATGTTTTCGGCCGCGGCGCCGGAAACTGTAGTTTGCCCGACAATCGGACAAAAAAAGCCCCGCCAAATGACGGGGTTGAGGTACGAGCGTGGCAGCTCGAAAAAGGGACCTGCCCCCCGAAGGAGGGCAGGTTGGCTGCGTGTTACAGCAGCAGGGTGCGGATATCCGCCAGCACATCGCCCAGGCGCTTGGTGAAGCGCGCGGCGGCAGCGCCGTTGATCACACGGTGATCGTAGGAAAGCGACAGCGGCAGCATCAGCTTCGGTTGGAAGGCTTTGCCATCCCAGACCGGCTGCATGGTTGCCTTGGACACGCCGAGGATCGCCACTTCAGGCGCGTTGACGATCGGCGTGAAGCCGGTGCCGCCAATGTGGCCGAGGCTGGAGATGGTGAAGCAGGCGCCTTGCATGTCGTCGGCCGACAGCTTTTTGGTGCGCGCCTTCTCGGCCAGTGCAGCGGCTTCGGCAGCCAGTTGCAGCAGGCTCTTCTGGTCGACGTTCTTGATCACAGGGACCAGCAGGCCGTCCGGGGTGTCCACGGCAAAGCCGATGTTCACGTACTTCTTGCGGATGATGGCCTTGCCGCTTGGCGCCAGCGAGCTGTTGAAGTCCGGCATTTCCTTGAGCAGGAAGGCGCTGGCTTTCAGCAGCAGTGGCAGCACGGTCAGCTTGACGCCAGCCTTTTCGGCCACGGCTTTCTGCGCAACGCGGAAGGCTTCCAGCTCGGTGATGTCGGCGGAATCGAACTGGGTCACGTGCGGCACGTTCAGCCAGCTGCGGTGCAGGTTGGCGGCACCGACCTGCATCAGGCGGGTCAGGGCCACTTCTTCCACTTCACCGAACTTGCTGAAGTCGACGGCAGGGATCGGCGGGATGCCAGCGCCGCCGGTCGCGCCGGCGGCTGCCGGTGCTTCCTTGGCCTTTTGCATCATGGCTTTGACGTAGACCTGCACGTCTTCTTTCAGGATGCGGCCGTGCGGGCCGGTGGCCGCAACAGCGCCCAGCTCGACACCGAATTCACGGGCCAGCTGACGAACGGCCGGGCCGGCGTGCACCTTGGCGTTGTTGCCAGCGGCCGGTGCGGTAGCAACCGGAGCCGGGGCAGCAGCCGGGGCGGCAGCGGCAGGTGCGGCAGCAGGCGCGGCCTCAGCCTTGGCCGGTGCAGCAGCGGCCGGAGCCGGCGCGGCAGCCGGTGCGGCGCCAGCCACTTTCAGCTTGAAGATCAGGTCGCCCGTGCCGACTTCATCTTCCAGCTTGCACAGGACTTCTTCGACGACGCCAGCAGCAGGCGATGGAATCTCCATGGAGGCCTTGTCGGACTCCAGGGTGATCAGCGACTGGTCAGCTTCGACGGTGTCGCCGACCTTGACCAGCACTTCGATGATCTTGGCCTTGCCCGACGAGCCGATGTCCGGCACGTGGATGTCCTGCACACTGGCAGCAGCAGGGGCAGCAGCCGGTGCAGGAGCCGCTTGGGCAGCCGGCTTCTCAGCGGCGGCCGGGGCCGCAGCAGGGGCAGCGGCGGCGGCCGGAGCCTCAGGCGCCGCAGCGGCGCCCTCGGCTTCCAGTACCAGCAGCTCGTCGCCTTCTTTCAGGCGGTCGCCCAGCTTGACCTTCAGTTCCTTGACGATGCCGGCCTTGGGGGCCGGGATCTCCATGGAGGCCTTGTCGGACTCCAGGGTCAGCAGGCTCTGGTCCGCCTCGATACGGTCACCGACCTTGACGAACAGCTCGATGATTTCACCTTCACCGCTGCCGATGTCAGGTACGCGAATGAGTTCGCTCACTTAAAAATACTCCTCAGCAGTCCAGTGGGTTGCGCTTGTCCGGGTCGATGCCGAACTTGACGATAGCGTCAGCCACCACTTTCGGTTCGATCTCGCCACGGTCAGCCAAGGCTTCCAGGGCAGCCAGCACCACGAAGTGACGGTCGACTTCGAAGAAGTGACGCAGCTTCTTGCGGCTGTCGCTGCGACCGTAACCATCGGTACCCAGGACTTTGAACTCTTTGCTCGGCACCCACTGGCGAATCTGCTCAGCGAACAGCTTCATGTAGTCGGTAGAGGCGATGACCGGGCCTTTGCGACCGTTCAGGCACTCTTCGACGTAGGTCTGCTGAGGCTTCTGGCCAGGCTTGAGGCGGTTGGCACGTTCCACGGCCAGGCCGTCACGGCGCAGTTCGTTGAAGCTGGTGACGCTCCATACGTCGGCACCGACGTTGAACTCTTCACGCAGGATCTTCGCGGCTTCGCGGACTTCGCGCAGGATGGTGCCGGAGCCCATCAGCTGTACGTGGTGCGCGGCTTCGCGGGTGTCTTCTTCCAGCAGGTACATGCCCTTGATGATGCCTTCCTCGACACCGGCCGGCATGGCTGGCTGCTGGTAGGATTCGTTCATCACGGTGATGTAGTAGAAGATGTCCTGTTGCTCTTCGGTCATCTTCTTCATGCCGTCCTGGATGATCACCGCCAGCTCGTAGCCGTAGGTCGGATCATAGGTGCGGCAGTTCGGGATGGTGCCCGCCATCATGTGGCTGTGACCGTCTTCGTGCTGCAGGCCTTCCCCGTTGAGGGTGGTACGGCCGGCGGTACCGCCGATCAGGAAGCCACGGGTGCGGCTGTCGCCAGCGGCCCAGGCCAGGTCGCCGATACGCTGGAAGCCGAACATCGAGTAGAAGATGTAGAACGGCAGCATCGGCTGGTTGTGGCAGCTGTACGAGGTACCGGCAGCGATGAACGACGACATGGCGCCGGCTTCGTTGATGCCTTCCTCGAGGATCTGGCCCTTCTTGTCTTCGCGGTAGAACATCACCTGGTCTTTATCGACTGGCTCGTAGAGCTGACCGACCGACGAGTAGATGCCCAGCTGGCGGAACATGCCTTCCATACCGAAGGTACGGGCTTCGTCCGGGATGATCGGGACGATGCGCTGGCCGATTTCCTTGTCCTTGACCAGCTGCGCCAGAATACGCACGAAGGCCATGGTGGTGGAGATTTCGCGGTCGCCCGAACCGTCCAGGATCGCTTTCAGCGTTTCCAGTGGCGGGGTCGGCACGCTGAAGCTCTTGGCACGGCGCTGCGGCACGAAGCCACCCAGGGCGGCGCGACGCTCGGCCAGGTACTTGGCTTCGGCGGAACCTTCTTCTGGCTTGAAGAACGGCAGGTTCTCAAGGTCGGCATCCTTGACCGGGATGTCGAAGCGGTCACGGAAGTGGCGCAGGCTGTCGACGTCGACCTTCTTGGTGTTGTGCGCGGTGTTCTTGGCTTCGCCAGCACCGGTGCCGTAACCCTTGATGGTCTTGGCCAGGATGACGGTCGGCTGCTCTTTGTGGTTCACAGCCTGGTGGTACGCCGCGTAGACCTTATACGGGTCGTGGCCGCCACGGTTGAGCTTCCAGATCTCGTCGTCGGACAGGTCTTCGACCATGGCCTTGAGTTCTGGGGTGTTGAAGAAGTTCTCACGAACGTACGCGCCATCTTTGGCTTTGTAGTTCTGGTACTCGCCGTCGATGACTTCGTCCATGCGGCGCTGCAGGGCACCGTTGGTGTCCTTGGCCAGCAGTGGGTCCCAGAAACGGCCCCAGACCACTTTGTTGACGTTCCAGCCACCGCCACGGAACACGCCTTCGAGTTCCTGGATGATCTTGCCGTTGCCGCGAACCGGGCCGTCGAGGCGCTGCAGGTTGCAGTTGATGACGAAGATCAGGTTGTCCAGCTTCTCGCGGCCGGCCAGGGCGATTGCGCCCAGGGATTCCGGCTCGTCGCACTCGCCGTCGCCCATGAAGCACCAGACTTTCTGCTTGCCGGCCGGGATGAAGCCGCGGGCTTCCAGGTACTTCATGAAGCGTGCCTGGTAGATCGCCTGGATCGGGCCCAAGCCCATCGAAACGGTCGGGAACTGCCAGAAGTCAGGCATCAGCCAAGGGTGCGGGTACGAAGACAGGCCGTTGCCGTCCACTTCCTGACGGAAGTTGTTCATCTGGTCTTCGCTGATGCGGCCTTCCATGAAGGCACGGGCGTAGACGCCTGGCGAAGCGTGGCCCTGGAAGAACACCAGGTCGCCGCCGTGTTCTTCGGTCGGGGCCTGGAAGAAGTAGTTGAAGCCGATGTCGTACAGGGTGGCACTGGAAGCGAAGCTGGAGATGTGGCCGCCCAGGTCCGAGTCCTTCAGGTTGGTGCGCATCACCATGGCCAGCGCGTTCCAACGCACCATCGAGCGAATGCGGCGTTCCATGAACAGGTCGCCAGGCATGCGTGCTTCGTGGGTGACAGGGATGGTGTTGCGGTATGGCGTGGTGATCGCGTACGGCAGCTGGGAGCCACTGCGGGTGGCCAGCTCGCCCATGCGGGTCATCAGGTAATGAGCGCGGTCTTCGCCTTCTTTGTCGAGGACCGACTCCAGGGCATCCAGCCATTCCTGGGTTTCGATTGGATCGAGGTCTTGCATGGCTTGCTCCAGGGCGGAAAGGCCACCAGAATCGGGGGCCTGAGTTTGCGACTGGCCTTATGGGCAGACGTCGTGAATTCTTGGATTACCGGGGTGTGAACCGGCGGCGTGTAGTTTTACTACATTTGCTTTCGCATTTCATGCTTTTGCACGGTCGGGGTAGTAGTAAAACTACACAAATGCGACGTTTGGTCGCACCTTGGCTTGTGAGGAAAAACGTTCATGTTGGTTGGCGTTGTGTCGCGAGCGGGTGATTCTTGATGTTTCTTGCCAATGATTCGTTTTTTTCAGCTATTTCCAACTTTTGTACGACAGTCCAACCGTGGCCCAGCTGCGCCGTGGCCGCTTTTTCCTCTCACTTTCACGCCGATCAAGGATAGACCATGCGCCTGCCTTTGCCGCTCGAACTGCCTGCCACCCTGCAACCGCTGGTCGTGCGTAACCAGCAGTTTCTGCTCGATGCGCTGGCCAGCCACCCTGAACTCGACCTGAACGCCTGGAGCCCGGCCCAGCGCCAGCAGTTCGACCAGGTGGCCGCCGCCAGTGACTTCGTCCTCGGCCTGGCCCAACGCGAGCCGGCCATGCTGTTTGCATTGCTGGCCAGTGGTGAGCTGGAGCGCCGCTATGCACCGGGCGAGCTGCGTGGGCACATCGCGGCAGCGGCCCAGGCTGCGCAAAGTGAGGACGAACTGGCGCGCAACCTGCGCCGCGAGCGCAACCGCCAGCAGCTGCGCATCATCTGGCGCGACATCAGCCGCCAGGCCGAGCTGGGCGAGACCTGCCGCGACTTGTCGGACCTTGCCGACGCGGCCATCGATGAAGCCTATCAATGGCTGTACCCGCGCCATTGCCAGCAGTTCGGCACGCCGATCGGCAACCGCAGCGGCGAACCGCAGCACATGGTGGTGCTGGGCATGGGCAAGCTCGGTGCGGTGGAGCTGAACCTGTCGTCGGACATCGACCTGATCTTCGCCTTCCCCGAAGGCGGTGAGACCGAAGGGGTCAAGCGCTCGCTGGACAACCAGGAGTTTTTCACCCGCCTGGGCCAGCGCCTGATCAAGGCGCTAGACCCGGTTACCGTCGATGGCTTCGTGTTCCGCGTCGACATGCGCCTGCGCCCTTATGGTTCGGCCGGTGCGCTGGTGCTCAGCTTCAATGCCCTGGAGCAGTACTACCAGGACCAGGGCCGCGACTGGGAACGCTACGCGATGATCAAGGCGCGGGTGGTGGCCGGCGACCAGGCTGCTGGCGCGCAGTTGCAGGACATGCTGCGCCCGTTCGTCTACCGGCGTTACCTGGACTTTTCGGCAATCGAAGCGCTGCGCACCATGAAACAGCTGATCCAGCAGGAAGTGCGGCGCAAGGGCATGGCCGACAACATCAAGCTGGGCGCCGGTGGTATCCGTGAAGTGGAGTTCATCGCCCAGGCCTTCCAGCTGATCCACGGCGGGCGTGACCTGAGCCTGCAGCAGCGGCCGTTGCTCAAGGTGCTGGCGACCCTGGAAGGCCAGGGGTACCTGCCGCCTGCGGTGGTGGCCGAGCTGCGTGAAGGCTATGAATTCCTGCGTTACACCGAACATGCCATCCAGGCCATTGCCGACCGCCAGACGCAGATGCTGCCGGATGATGAAACCGACCGTGAGCGGGTGGCCTACATCCTCGGCTTTGCCGGCTGGCAGGGTTTTCACGAGCAGTTGATGCACTGGCGCGGCCGGGTCGACTGGCACTTCCGCCAGGTCATTGCCGACCCGGATGACGAAGACGGCGAGGGCGAACTGGTGGTGGGCGGCGAGTGGTCGCCGCTGTGGGAGCAGGCCCAGGATGAGGAGGCCGCCGGCCGTCAGCTGGAAGAAGCCGGCTTCAAGCAGCCCGGCGACGCCCTGCGGCGCCTGGCCGGGTTGCGTGCCAGCCCGCAATTGCGCTCGATGCAACGTATCGGCCGCGAGCGCCTGGACGCCTTTATCCCGCGCCTGTTGGCCCAGGCCGTGGAGCATGACAACCCGGACCTGGTGCTGGAGCGTGTGCTGCCACTGGTCGAGGCGGTGGCGCGGCGCTCGGCCTACCTGGTGCTGCTCACCGAAAACCCCGGCGCCTTGCGCCGCCTGCTGACACTGTGCGCGGCCAGCCCGTGGATCGCCGAACAGATGGCCCGTTACCCGCTGCTGCTCGACGAGCTGCTCAATGAAGGCCGGCTGTTCAGCCCGCCGCTGGCGCCGGAGCTGGCCGCCGAACTGCGCGAACGGCTGACACGCATCCCCGAGGACGACCTCGAACAGCAGATGGAGGCCTTGCGCCACTTCAAGCTGGCGCACAGTCTGCGCGTGGCGGCTTCCGAGATCAGCGGCAACCTGCCGTTGATGAAAGTGAGCGACTACCTCACCTGGCTGGCCGAGGCCATTCTCGACCAGGTGCTGGCCCTGGCCTGGCGCCAGACCGTGACCCGCCACGGGCAGCCCAAGCGCAGCGACGGCAGCCTGTGCGACCCAGGCTTCATCATCATCGGGTATGGCAAGGTCGGTGGCCTGGAGCTGGGGCATGGTTCGGACCTGGATCTGGTGTTCATCCACGACGGCGACCCGCAGGCCGAAACCGATGGCGCCAAGCCGATCGACAGCGCGCAGTTCTTCACCCGCCTGGGCCAGCGCATCATCCACTTGCTGACCACCCAGACCAACTCCGGCCAGCTCTATGACGTCGACATGCGCCTGCGCCCGTCCGGTGCCTCGGGGCTGCTGGTCAGCTCGCTGGGGGCGTTCGAGCGTTACCAGCAGAACGAAGCCTGGACCTGGGAGCACCAGGCCCTGGTGCGGGCCCGCGTGCTGGTGGGCTGCAAGCAGGTGGCTTCAGCGTTCGAGGGCGTGCGCGCCAAGGTGTTGGGCCAGCCCCGCGACCTCGACAAGCTGCGCAGCGAGGTCAGTGAGATGCGCGCCAAGATGCGCGACAACCTGGGCACCAAGGCCACCGCGGCGGGTACCGCGGCCAATGCCTTCGATGCCGGTGTGGCGTTCGATATCAAGCAGGATGCCGGCGGTATCGTCGATATCGAATTTATGGTGCAATACGCCGCTTTGGCCTGGTCACACGACCATCCGGCCATACTGCGCTGGACCGATAACATTCGCATTCTCGAAGAGCTGGAGCAGGCAGGCTTGATGCCGGCCAGTGATGCGGTTCTGTTGCGTGAGGTGTACAAGGCGTTCCGCTCTGCCTCGCACCGCCAGGCCCTGCAGAAGCAGGCCGGGGTGATCGACGCGGCGCAGTTTGCCGATGAGCGCCGCGAAGTGCGGCGGATCTGGGGGCAGCTCGGTTTGACCTGACCGTTCAGGGCAGTGACAGGGCCCCAGTGGTACACTGTCCGCCACATAGCCTGAATATAAAGAGGGGAGGCCAGGCTGTACCGCAGTCTGCAGCCTCCCCGAGCGTTTCTGGACTAAGCATGAGAATACTGATCATTGGCCCCAGCTGGGTCGGCGACATGGTGATGGCGCAGACCCTGTTCCAGTGCCTGAAACTGCAGCACCCCGACTGCGTGATCGACGTGCTGGCGCCCGAGTGGAGCCGGCCGATCCTCGAACGCATGCCCGAAGTGCGCCAGGCCTTGAGCTTCCCGCTCGGCCACGGCGCGCTGGAGCTGGCCACGCGTCGGCGCATCGGCAAGTCCTTGGCCGGCCAGTACGACCAGGCGATTCTGCTGCCCAACTCCTTGAAGTCGGCGCTGGTGCCGTTTTTTGCCGGCATCCCCAAACGCACCGGCTGGCGCGGCGAAATGCGTTTCGGCCTGCTCAACGACGTGCGCAAGCTGGACAAGGCTCGCTACCCGCTGATGATCGAGCGCTTCATGGCCCTGGCCTACGCGCCGGGTGCCGAGCTGCCGCAGCCCTACCCACGACCGAGCCTGCAGATCGAAGCGCCAAGCCGCGAAGCCGCCCTGGCCAAATTCGACCTGGCGCTGGATCGCCCGGTGCTGGCGCTGTGCCCGGGTGCCGAGTTCGGCGAGGCCAAGCGCTGGCCGGCCGAGCACTACGCTGAAGTGGCCGACGCCATGATCCGCCAGGGCTGGCAGGTGTGGCTGTTCGGCTCGAAGAATGATCACCCGGTCGGCGAACAGATCCGCGACCGGCTGATCCCGGGTTTGCGTGAAGAATCGTACAACCTGGCGGGCGAAACCTCGCTCGCCGAGGCCATCGACCTGATGTCCTGCGCCGATGCTGTGGTGTCCAACGACTCCGGCCTGATGCACGTGGCAGCCGCGCTGAACCGCCCCTTGGTGGCCGTTTATGGCTCTACGTCGCCAGGCTTCACCCCGCCGCTGGCTGAGCAGGTGGAAATCGTGCGTACCGGCATCGAATGCAGCCCATGCTTCGACCGTACCTGCCGTTTCGGCCACTACAACTGCCTGCGCCTGCTGGAGCCCGGCAAAGTCATCGCCGCCCTGCACAGCCTGGGTGGGCCGAACCTGATCGATACCGTGGCCGAGGTCGACTAAGTGCGGGTACTGATCATCAAGACTTCGTCGCTGGGTGATGTGATTCACACCCTGCCGGCGCTCACCGATGCCGCCCACGCGATCCCGGGCATCCGTTTCGACTGGGTGGTGGAAGAAGGCTTCGCCGAAATCCCCAGCTGGCACCCGGCGGTCGACCAGGTCATCCCGGTGGCCATCCGCCGCTGGCGCAAGAATATCTGGCAGACCCTCAAGAGCGGCGAGTGGAAGGCGTTCAAGCAGCGCGTGCGCGAGCACAAGTACGACCTGGTGATCGATGCCCAGGGCCTGGTCAAGTCGGCCTGGCTGACCCGCTATGTGAAGGCGCCGGTGGCTGGGCTCGACCGTTATTCGGCCCGCGAAGGCTGGGCCAGCCGTTTCTATGACCGGCGTCTGTCGGTTGCCACCGGCCAGCACGCGGTAGAGCGTGTGCGCCAGCTGTTCGCCCTGGCCCTGGCCTACGACCTGCCCGAAGGCATTGGCAACTACGGCCTCGACCTCGATCGCCTGCAACTGCCGCCGGCCGCGCCTTACGTGGTGTTTTTGCATGGCACCACCTGGGCGACCAAGCACTGGCCGGAAGCCTACTGGCGCGAGCTGGCCGAGCGCCTGGGCCGACGCAAGCTGCAGGTGCGCCTGCCGTGGGGCAACCCGGCCGAGAAGGCGCGGGCCGAGCGCATTGCCCAGGGCTTGAACAACTGCCAGGTACTCCCCAAATTGAACCTTGCCGGCGTCGCCCGTGTGCTGGCAGCAGCCAAGGCCTGCGTGGCGGTAGATACCGGCCTGGGCCATTTGGCCGCAGCGCTGGACGTACCGACCATCTCGCTGTTCGGCCCCACCAATCCGGGCCTGACCGGCGCCTATGGCCGCGTTCAGGTACACCAGGCCAGCGATTTCCCCTGCGCACCATGCCTGCAAAAAAAGTGCACTTACAAACCGAGCGCCGACGACCTGCGCCGGTTCGATCTCAAACGCGAGTGGCCGCTGTGCTTCACTCGCCTGAATCCCGAGCATGTGGCGAGCCGCTTGAGCGCGTTGCTGCTGGCTGAGGATGTCCGTTGATGCAACTGGCTTTCGTGCTTTACAAATATTTCCCCTTCGGCGGGCTGCAGCGCGACTTCATGCGCATTGCCCTGGAATGCCAGAAGCGGGGCCACCAGATCCGCGTGTACACGCTGATCTGGGAAGGTGACATACCACCCGGTTTCGAAGTGCTGGTGGCGCCGGTCAAGGCGTTGTTCAACCACCGCCGCAACGAGAAGCTCACCGCCTGGATGGAAGCGGACCTGGCCAAGCGCCCGGTCGACCGCTTGATCGGCTTCAACAAGATGCCGGGGCTGGACGTGTACTACGCCGCCGACGGCTGCTTCGAGGACAAGGCGCAGACCCTGCGCGGCGGCCTGTACCGCCGCTGGGGCCGCTACCGGCACTTTGCCGAGTACGAGCGGGCCGTGTTTGCCAAGGATGCACGCACCGAGGTGCTGATGATTTCCGAGGTGCAGCAACCGCTGTTCATCAAGCACTACGGTACCCCCGTGGAACGCTTCCACCTGCTGCCGCCTGGCATCTCCCAGGACCGCCGCGCGCCGGCCAATGCCGCCGAGATCCGCGCCGAGTTCCGCAAGGAATTCAACCTGGGCGAAGACGACCTGTTGCTGGTGCAGATCGGTTCCGGCTTCAAGACCAAGGGCGTCGACCGCAGCCTCAAGGCGCTGGCCTCACTGCCGTCGGCCCTGCGCAAGCGCACCCGGCTGATGGTCATCGGCCAGGACGACCCCAAGGTGTTCCAACTGCAGAGCGCCACCCTGGGGCTGGGCGATCAGGTGCAGTTCCTCAAGGGCCGCAGCGATATCCCGCGCTTCCTGCTGGGGGCCGACCTGCTGATCCACCCGGCGTATAACGAAAACACCGGCACGGTGCTGCTCGAAGCCTTGGTGGCCGGGTTGCCGGTGCTGGTGTCCAAGGTCTGCGGCTACGCCCATTACATCGCCGAGGCCAACAGCGGCCTGGTGCTGGACGAGCCGTTCGAGCAGGAACAGCTCGATGGCTACCTGCAACGCATGCTCGAAGACCCCAAGGCGCGTGCCGACTGGGCGCGCAATGGCCTGGCCTTTGCCGACACGGCCGACCTGTACAGCATGCCGCAGCATGCCGCCGACGTGATCCTGGGGCAGGAGACCGCATGAAGCTGATACTGGCCGAACCGTTCAAGCGCCTGTGGGCAGGGCGTGATGCCTTCGATGCTGTGGAAGCGCTGCAAGGCGAGGTGTACCGCGAGCTGGAGGGGCGTCGCACGCTGCGCACCGAGGTCGATGGCGAAGGCTTTTTCGTCAAGATTCACCGTGGCATCGGCTGGGGCGAGATCTTCAAGAACTTGTTCACCGCCAAGCTGCCGGTGCTCGGTGCCGGCCAGGAATGGCGGGCCATCCAGCGCCTGCATGAAGTCGGCGTGCCGACCATGACCGCAGTCGCCTACGGTGAGCGCGGCAGCAACCCGGCCAACCAGCACTCGTTCATCGTCACCGAAGAGCTGGCCCCGACCATCAGCCTGGAAGACTTCAGCCTCGATTGGCTCAAGCAGCCGCCCGAGCCACGGCTCAAACGCGCGCTGATCGCCGAAGTGGCGAAGATGACCGGCGGCATGCACCGCGCAGGGGTCAACCACCGCGACTGCTACATCTGCCACTTCCTGCTGCACACCGACCGCCCGGTGACGCCGGATGACTTCAAACTGTCGGTGATCGACCTGCACCGCGCGCAGACCCGGGCGACCATCAGCCGCCGCTGGCGCGACAAGGATCTGGCCGCGCTGTACTTCTCGGCGCTGGACATCGGCCTGACCCGGCGCGACAAGCTGCGTTTCCTGCGTGGCTACTTCCAGCGCCCCTTGCGCCAGATCCTCGCCGAGGAGGCCACGCTGCTGGCCTGGCTCGATCGCAAGGCGCAAAAACTTTACGACCGCAAGCAACGCTATGGGGACGCACTCTGATGGCGGGTTGGACACTGGCGCCCGGCTACGAGCAGCTGGCGGCAGACTTCGGCAGTATCGATGCGGTGTTTGCCCTGCAGGGCGAACGCCTGACCCGCGACCCATTGAGCGAGGTCATCCGTATAGAGCGCGACGGGGTTAACTATTACGTCAAACGCTACACCGGCGCCGGCAAGCATATGCGCCGTTACCTGGGCCGGCCGCGCATCAAGGCCGAATGGCAGAACCTCAAGCAGTTCGCCAAATGGGGCATCCCCACCGCCGAAGTGGTGGCCTGGGGCCTGGAGCGCCATGGCCTGGCCTTTGGCCGTGGCGCGATGATCACCCGCGAACTGCCGCGCACCGAAGACCTGTCGGTGCTGGCCGAGCGCAACGACCCGCGCCTGGCAGACCGTGCCTGGGTGGACCACATCAGCCAACAGCTGGCGCGGCATACCCGGGTCATGCACGAACACCGCTTTGCCCACAACGACCTGAAATGGCGCAACCTGCTGGTCGATGACCTGGGCACGCTATTCTTCATCGACTGCCCGACCGGCGACTTCTGGCGCGGCTTCATGTGGCGCCACCGGTTGATCAAGGACCTGGCGTGCCTGGACAAGGTCGCCAAATACCACCTGACGGCGACCCAGCGCCTGCGCTTCTACCTGCAGTACCGCGGGCGCCAGCGCCTGAATGTGCGCGACAAGCGGCGCATTCGCCAGGTGCTGAGCTTCTTCGAGGGAAGGGAATGACCGATTACCTGGCCAGCGCGGACCTCGCGCTGCTCAAACGCCATGGCCTGAACGATTTCGAGGCGCTGTGGGCGCTGCAGCTCGACGCCGTGGACGAACCCAACACCGGCCGTGGCGGCTGGAGCAGCGTCTACCGCCTGGAACTCGAGGGCAAAGGTTATTACCTCAAGCGCCAGAGCGACTACCTGACCCGCACCTTGCACCGCCCGTTCGGCGAGCCGACCTTCGCCCGCGAGTTCCGCAACATCAGCCGTTACCAGAAGCTGCACATCCCGGCTTTGCAGGCGGTGTTCTACGGCGAGCGCAAGCAGGCTGGCCAGCACCGGGCGATCCTGCTGACCCGTGCCCTGGACGACTGGAGCGACCTGGAAAGCCTGCTGGCCCAGTGGCCACAGCTTGGCGATGCTGCGCGCGATGGCATCCTCCAGGCCTGTGGCCAGCTGGCGCGTACGCTGCACAGTGCCGGCCAGGTGCATGGCTGCTTCTACCCTAAGCACATCTTTTTGCGCCAGCGCCGCGAAGGCTGGGACGCGCAACTGATCGACCTGGAGAAAACCCGGCCGCTGCTGTTCGGTGCGCGTGATCGCCTGAAGGACCTGGAGCCGTTGCTGCGACGTGCTCGTGCCTGGGGCGAGGCGGACGTGCGCAAGCTGTTGGCCGCCTACCTTGCCCAGCCGGCCGACAGTGCGCTGGTCGACACCTGGCTGCAACGCCTGACGCTACGCCGTCGTGAGAAAGAGGCCCGCTGATGCGTTTATCTGAATTGAAAGGGGCTGGCCGCAGCCCTGCGGTGCCGCTCTCGGTAACCCTGGCCGATGCTGCTGGCAGCGGCGAGTTGCAGCTGCTGAGCCTGTTGCGCGTATTGCCGGGCCAGCGTTATGTCGGTGCCGGTGTGTGGCGCGGTACGCCAGTGCTGGCCAAGTTGCTGGTGGGCGGCAATGCCGCGCGCCATTTCCAGCGTGAGCTGGAAGGTGTGAAGCTGCTGGCCGAGCAAGGCCTGACCACGCCGAAACTCTTGGCCGATGGCCTGGAGGAAGGCGAGGGCGGCTGGCTGCTGTTCGAGTTCCTCGACGGCGCCGAAAGCCTGGCCGATGCCTGGGCCGCGGTGGAAAACCTGCCGGTGCTGGCCGACGAGCAGCACCTGGTGCTGGGCGAAGCGCTGACTGCGGTGGCGCAGATGCATGCCAAGGGCCTGTGGCAGGAAGACCTGCACCTGGACAACCTGCTGCGTCACGGCGGCAAGCTGTACCTGATCGATGGCGCCGGCATCAAGGCCGAAACCCTGGGCCAGCCGCTGTCGCGCCCGCGTGTGCTGGAAAACCTCGGGGTGTTCTTCGCCCAGTTGCCCAAGCGCCTGGAGCCGTTCATCGAAGAACTGCTGGTGCATTACCTGTTGGCCAATGCCGAGCATGCGTTGCCGATGGAAGCGCTGCAGAAGCAGGTGGACAAGGTACGCAGCTGGCGCCAGAAGGATTACCTGGAAAAGGCCGGCCGCGAGTGCTCGTTGTTCAGCGTCGAACGCAGCCTTTCCGGCCTGAGGGCGATCCGCCGCAGTGAAGTCGAGGCGATGCAGCCGGTGCTGGAGCAGGCCGATGTGCTGATCGAGCAGGGCCACCTGTACAAGACCGGCGGCGCCGCCAGCGTGGCACGCATCGACGTCAATGGCCGTAAGCTGGTGCTCAAGCGCTATAACATCAAGAACACCGCCCATTGGCTCAAGCGCTTCTGGCGCCCGAGCCGCGCGTGGCACTCATGGATCGAAGGCCATCGCCTGGAGTTCCTCGATATCGCCACGCCAAAACCGCTGGCGGTGCTGGAACAGCGAGTGATGGGCTTGCGCAGCCGTGCCTTCCTGGTGACTGAATACGCGGATGGCCCAGACCTGACCGCGTGCTTCGCGCCCTACGTGGAAAACGGCGATGCGCCCGAGGAGCAGGTCGATGCCCTGGTGCACCTGATGCAGCAGCTGATTCGCGAGCGCATCAGCCACGGTGACTTCAAGGGCCACAACCTGTTCTGGCAGAACGGCCAGTGGTCGCTGATCGACCTCGACGCCATGTGCCAGCACGCCACCCAGCTCAGCTTCGCCCCCGCCTATGCCCGTGACCGCGCACGGCTGCTGCGCAATTGGCCGAGCGGCAGTGCCTTGCATCAGCGGCTGGACCGGCTGCTGCCGCGGTTGGCCGAATAGCCCGCGGGTAGCGCCAACCAGTTGCTGCTGCGACCGGCCTGGCGTACGCGAATGCGCCATTCGCCGCCCTGGTGGCGCAGCACCGCCCAGGCGATCACACGGCCGCGCAGTGCTGCAGGCAGCACCAGGTGGTAATGGTCAGGCAGCAGGTGGCGGCGCACGGGCAGCTGATGCTCGCCCAGTTGCAGATACACCTGGGCGTTGTCCATGAACAGGTTGGCATCGTTTTCGACAGGGTCGCCATGCAGCGGCGAAGCCAAGCGGCAGTCTTCCAGCAATTTCTCTATATCGGGCAACCCGTCGTACCAGAGCAGGGGTGAGTCGACCACCCAGCGGCCATCCATGCAGCGCTTGATGGGCAGTTTCAAATAGGCATTGGGAAGGTCTGGATCGGTGGCGCGCCAGCGGCTGCCGTCAAAGGTGATATTGAAATAGCGCCCAAGATTGTCCTGCACGTAGTACTGGGACAGGCCGGTGCTCGCCGTCTGCTTTTCGTATACAGCCTCCCCGTGGGCCGCGTCGATCCGGTAACGCAGCTTGGCAACCTCGGGGGTCGTTTCGTAATGCTGCGGCAACGGTACGGGCGGAGGTTTCGGCAAGCCGCGCATGGCCCGGCGCATCAGCCCTGAGCCGGCCATGTCGTTGATTCCGGCGGTGGCATGCCCGAGCGCCGCGATGGCGTGATGCAGCGCGCGGCTGTCGTCGCCCTCGTCGAACGCTTCCAGGCCATCCCAGATGGAGATGGCCATGCGGCCGAACGCCAGCGTGATCGCGCCAGCCTGCGGCAGCACCAGGGTCACCATGTCGAGCAGCAGCCGAAGCACGTTGACTGAATACTCGCCCAGCAACTCCTCGTTACTGCGGGTCACCGCATCCGTCTGCGCTATCAGGCTGTTGACCTCGGCACGATAGAGCGCTTCGTACACATTGCCAGTGATGGTCTGCAGGGTAATGTGTGAACCCAGGCGGCCTTTGCGCAGCAGGTGCTCCAGCGCTTTGCCATTGCCCAGCGGCAAGCGCTGCAGCACGTAGTTGCGCAGGTCGTCATCGGTGCGCACTGCTCGGATCAGCGCCCTGGCATTGAGGTATTCACGCCAGGGCCGGCGGTCGGGGGCGTCGGGGCAGTAGGTGACAATCCGGTTGGAGTGCTCTGGCGAGACGAGCAGAAGCACCCCGTGCAGTGTCTGCCCTTGCACCAGCAGCTGACGCACGATCACCGGTTGTTCGTTGTAGAACGGGCGGGTGTGGCTGTCAGGTGCCTTGATGACGGTGCTGGCCCAGCCATAGCCTTTTTCGAACGTGTCTTTGGGAAAATGCCCGGCATAGCGTGCCTTGACCGCCTCGGCGTTCATGCGGGTACGGTTCAGGCGTGCATGGGCCCGTTGACGCCACTGGCCATGGGGTGAGTCGAGCAGGTGCGTGCGCAGGTAGGCCGGGTACCCACTGCCGGCGTTCAAGCGGCGGACGATCTGCTTGACCCGCAGTGGTGTCAGCGCGGGCAGTGGCTGGTTGTCATCAAGGTGCACGCGTGCCGTCAGCCAGTAATCGACGTCGAACCAGTTGATGTTGAGCAGCGCCAGTTCCTCAAGCCGATAGGTCTGTTTGACCAGTTCGAGGGTGTCGCCCGCTTGCGGGCGGCTGGCCGCTGGAATGTAGCCCGAGGTGTCGAGTGGGTTGATCAAGGGGCCGACCTGGCGGGCCAGGGTCACGGTGATCGAGATCGCTTGCGGGTCGGTGTCGATGCCGGGGTCGCGTTGCAGAAACTCACGCAGGCGCTCGCGTACCCAGGGCAATAACGCCTGCTGCTGGTTGAATTGCTCGAGGGTGAGAATGCCCGGTGCCGCGGCCGCCTCAACGGCCGCCATCTGCTCCTGCAGCGCTTGCATGATGTGCGCCACACCCTGCTGCGTGGTGGAGCGCAACCAGTTGGGCAGGTGCTTTTCCAGCAGCAGGCCAAAGCGGGTAGCCAAGGGGCCTTTGCTGGAGAGCACCGTATGAAGGTCCAGTGCTTTGGCCAGTGTGGCGTCGAGCTGTTCGACAGAGCGCTGCTGGCCACGTTGCCAGGCATCCTGCCAGGCGTAAGTCAGGGACTTGATGTTGGCATCGCGGATGGCACGTGCCTGCGCTTCGGTAATGTCTTCGGGGTACCAGTCATAGCGCAGGCGTTCGGCGTCGTGCATGCGTCGTTTGTCATCAGGCGTGACCAGCAGCGTGAGCAGCGGGGCGGCTTCCTGGGGGTCTTCAAGGCGCTGACACAACTCCAGATGTAGCTCGGCCAGGCTGGCAAACGCTTCGATGCCGTGCACCGCGGTATACAAAAGCACCTTCCCCACCGGCTCGTGGGGTTCGAGCACACGCCCCTCGGGGCCCAACTCGGTGAGCACCAGAACACCGGGCAAGTGGCTGCGCCAGCTGGGCAGGGTGGCGGATAACAGTGGCCGATAAACCTGCGGGCGAGCAGCCACGGGCAAGTGGCGGCGTTGCCAGGGGTAGGGGTGCTCAATGCAGGTTCTGAGCAACTGTGCGTGCCCTGCTGTCAGCGTCTGGTCGCTGGTGCGTAATCGCACTTCCATATCCAGTTGTTCGCGGCGCAGCGAGGCCAGGCGGGCTACGCGGGTCAGGCCCCGGTTGTCGCGCGCCTGCCAGTAGGCAGCCAGCTGCGCATGCAGGGCCTGGCGCAGGTTTTGGCAGAAACTACCGATGCGCTCACTGAAGCCTGGGGGTACGCTCAATGACGGGTAGTGGTCATGGGCGGGCTGGCTGTTGATCGGCAAGCGGAACGTGCCGCCGTCGAAGAGGTGAAAGCCGACCAGGTCCAACAGGCTGAAGCGCCCGATGCGCAGGGTGCGGGCGGTGATGGCTTGGCCCGGGAAAAGGCTCGTCAGGCAGAGGTCGAGGCTATGTTCCACACCCTGTAGTGGAGGCAGCAGTGTTTGCAGTTGCTTGTCCAGGGCCTGCAGTTGCAGCAGCGGTGTCATGGTTCATCTCCTGCTAAGGGGGCGACCATGCTGCAACGCTGCTGTCAGATGCCGGTATTAGCGGAGTACCTCAGCGCCGCCACAGGCCCCGCAGTGCCAGCCATGCCGGCACACCCAGCCCGGCCCAGGCCAAGCTGTCCCACCAACCGTCGCCAAGCAACGCCGCAAACAGCCCTGTTGCACCCAGCACGGCAATCAGTGCTGGCCAGGCGAAGATACGCCTGGTCGGTTGCGACTTGTGGCTCATGCCCTGGCCTCCCGAGGCTTACGCTGTTTGCCCCACCACAGGTACAGGCCGCTGCCGAGGACGATGAGGGTCAGCACGTCGAGCACTGCCCAGAGGATCTGCATGGGCCGCCCGCCGTAGTCGCCGAAATGCAGGGGTTGGGAAAGGCCCATGGCGTCCATGTACCACGGCCGTTCGCCAACGGCGGTGACGTGCAGGGTCTGTGCATCGATCAGGACCGGTGTGAGCAGGTGTGAGGTCAGGTGCGTGTTGCCTTTCATGAACACGGCGTAGTGATGCTCGCTGGAGAACCGGGTGCCGGGGAAGGCGATAAAGTCGGGACGCATGCCGGGCGCTGCCTGTTCGGCGATCTCCAACAAGTGCGTTGCTGGCGCACGTTGAGTGAGTGGCGGAGCATCGCGGTAAGGCGCGACCATGGTCGCCAGGCTGTCGTTGCGCCAGGCGGCGATGACCAGGTCGGACAGCGCGCTGATCACGCCCGTGATGCCGACCGTCATGGCCCAGGTCAGGGTGACGATGCCGATCAGGTTGTGCAGGTCGAGCCAGCGCAGCCGCCGCGATTTGTCGTGGCGCACGGTGGCGAAGCCCAGGCGACGCATGAACGGCGCATAGAGCACGGTGCCCGAGACGATGGCGACGACGAACAGCACGCCCATGAAGGCCAGCAGCAGCTTGCCGGGCAACCCGGCGAACATGTCCACGTGCAGGCGCAGCATGATCATCATGAACCCACCGTTGGCCGCCGGCATGGGCACGGCTTCACCGGTGCGGGCGTCGAGCATGAAGGTGTGCGACAAGTTGGGCTCGGTACCGGCGGTGGCGGCGGTGATCGCCACCACGCCATTGGGTTCGTCCTCATCAAAGCCGAAGTACTGCATCACTTCGCCCGGGCGGTGCTGCTCGGCCTTGAGCACCAGTTGATGCAGGTCAAGGTGCGGGGTGCCTGCGGGCATTTCACGCAGTTCGGGGGCGTCGCCGAGGAGGTGTTCGAGTTCGTGGTGGAAAATCAGCGGCAGGCCGGTAAGGGCCAGCAACAGCAGGAACAAGGTGCAGACCAGGCTGCTCCAGGTGTGGATCATGGACCAGCGGCGGATGGTCTGGCTTTTCATCACGGTACCGTTCTTATGCCTGAGAAGCAGAGGGGCCGCATAGCGGCCCCTGCATCACTCAGAACTTGTAATTGACGCTGGCCACTACGTTGCGCTCGTCGCCGTAGTAGCAGTAGTAACCATCACAGGTCGACAGGTAGTCCTTGTTGAACAGGTTCTTCGCATCCACGGCAACGGTCACGCCCTTGAGGGTGCCGTTGAGGCGGCCCAGGTCGTAGTGCACCGAAGCATCGTAGACGGTGTATGAGCCTACATGGCCCCAATCGGTATTGGTCGTGTTGCCGTAAGTGTCACCCACATAGCGCACGCCGACGCCCACACCAAAGCCATCAAGCGGGCCTTCGTGCCAGGTGTAGTCGGCCCAGGCGGTGGCCTGGTTGCGCGGCACCTGGGCCATGCGCTTGCCTTTTTCGCCTTCGTTGCCTTTGGTGATCTCGCTGTCGTTGTAGGTATACGAACCGATCAACTTGAGGTTGCGGGTTACATCCGAGGTGGCTTCCAGTTCCAGGCCCTTGACCCGGACTTCACCGACCTGGCGGGTGACGCTGCCTTCGGTCACCGACATGTTTTCCTGGGTCAGGTCGAACACGGCCGCGCTGAGCAGTGTCTTGCTACCCGGCGGCTGGTACTTGATGCCCAGTTCGTACTGCTTGCCTTCGGTGGGCTTGAACGCATCGGTGCTGTTCACCGAAGCGCCGGTGGCCGCCTGGAACGACTCGGCATAGGAGAAGTACGGCGTAATGCCATTGTCGAACACATAGCTCAGCGCAGCGTTGCCGCTGAATTTCTTGTCGCGCTGAGTATTGGTGGCGTCGCCCTGGTTGTGGAAGGTGGTGCCGGTGTGCACCCAGTCTTCACGACCGCCGAGGGTCAGGCGCCAGTTGTCCAGGGCCATCTGGTCCTGCAGGTACAGGCCGGTCTGCTGGGTTCTCTGATCGTAGTCGTACATGTCGAAGTACTGGACGTTCGAGAAATCCTGGCCGTAGATCGGGTTGTGGATATTGCTGGGTGGTACGCCGGCCGAGCCCCAGCGCCAGCGGGCATTGCTGTCCGAGCGCTGGTGGTCGAGGCCCAGCAGCAGGGTATGGGCAACCTTGCCGGTCTGGAAGTCGGCCTGGAAGTTGTTGTCCACGGCGAATTGCGAAATGTCTTCCTCGACGATACCGGCGGTGCGTTGCACGGTGCCATCGGCGCTGACCGCTTCGTCCGGGCCAGCTGGCCAGATCGAGCCGCCGGCGGTGATGCCCTTGAAGTCCAGTTCGTTACGCGCATAGCGCAGGTTCTGACGGAACTGCCAGGTGTCGTTCAGGCGGGTCTCGAACGCATAGCCCAGGTGATAGTAGGTGCGGTCGTAGGATTCCCAGTCCGGGTCGCCCAGGTTCTTGTGGTGGGAAATCTTGCCTGCCGGGCTATCCAGCTTAGTGCCCTGCAGCGGCAGGAACTGGCCGGTGATACCGGTATCGTCGCGGGTGTACTGGGAAATGAACGTCAGCTTGGTGTCGTCGTTGATATTCCAGGTCAGGCTTGGGGCAATGTTGTAGCGCTTGTCCGGAATGTGGTCGATCGGGGTGCCGCTGTCACGCACTGTGCCGCTCATGCGGTACAGGAACTGCCCCGCGTCATCGACCTTGCCGGTGCTGTCGAAGTTGATCTGCCGGTGGTTGTTACTGCCCACTTGCGCTTCGACTTCGTGGCTGCTTTCCAGCTCCGGGCGCCGGCTGGTCATGTCCAGCAAGCCGCCTGGTGGTGTTTGGCCGTAGACGGACGACGCCGGGCCACGCAACACGGCAATACGCTCGAGGTTCCACGGTTCGATTTTCGGCGAGGCGTAGTTGCCCTTGGGCAATGGCAGGCCATCGAGGAATTGGGTGGGCACGAAACCACGCACCAGCAGCCAGTCGCTGCGCGAGTCGGACCCGTAGCCGCTGCTCTGCACACCAGCGGTGTAGCGCAGGGCGTCATTGAGGTTGAGGACCGGGCGGTCTTCCATCTGCTGGCGCGTGATCACGGTCACCGAGCGAGGCAGCTCGGCGATGGCGGTGTCGGTCTTGGTGCCAGCCGCAGTGCGGGTGGCGGTGTAGCCGTCGACCGGGCCCCAGGCGCTTTCATACGAAGCATTGGCATTGATCGCGGTTTCCGGCAGGGCCAGTGCGCCTTCAGGTGCGGCGACCAGGCTGTAGCTGCCGACGCTGCTCTGCTGCAATTGCAGGCCAGTGCCGCGCAGGGCTGCCTGCAAGGCACCCAGGCCGTCGAACTGGCCGCTGACCGGCGCCGAGTTGCGGCCGCTGACCAGTGCCGGGTCGATGGCCAGGGCAATGCCCGACTGGCTGGCGATCTGGTTCAAGGTGGAGGCCAGCGGGGCACTGGCAGGTCGTAGGCACGCGGGGCGGATTGCTCGGCGGCGAACAGGGCAGGGCTGGCCAATGGCGCGGCCAGGGCGATGGCCAGGGCCATCAGGCTGGGGCGCAGAATACGATCAACAGCACGGGACATGCAGCGGCTCCTCGACGGATAAGTGCTAACTGCTTCCTTGCCGAGCGAGATTTCAGAAGTGACAGGGGTAATCTGAAAAATATTGAGAATTAGTTAAATCTGTTTGCAGTCAGCACTGGCCCTTTCGCCGGCAAGCCGGCTCCCACAGGTTCTCTACCGCCCCCCAAGGGCTGCGCTGTACTTGGGGGAGCCGGCTTGCCGGCGATGAGGCCAATGCGGTTTTATTTGGGAACCACGCTCACCCACCACTGGGTATGCCGCTCGATTTTCACCGGCAATGCCGGTACCAGCGAGGCCAGGGCCAGGTCGGTATTGGTCAACGGGAAGCTCCCCGTCACGCGCAGGTCGGCGACTTCGTCAGCCACGCCCAAGTGACCGCTGCGGTACTCGCCCAGCTGGGCCAGCAGGTCGGCCAGGCGCACGTTGTCGACCACCAGCATGCCGCGGGTCCAGGCATCCGCGCCGGCTTCGACCGGGCCGACCTGGCCCAGGCCGTTGGCGTTCATCAGCACCTGCTGGCCTTGGCGCAGCACCCGTTCGTCGCCGCTGTTGAGCGGCATGGCGGCTACCGAAGCTTGCATCACTTCCAGGCGCGTGCCGTTGGCCTCGCGGCGCACCAGAAAGCGCGTGCCGAGCGGGCGCAGGCGGCCATCGTCGGTGCGCACCAGCAACGGGCGTGGGTCGTCGTGGCCGGTTTCGACCGAGATTTCGCCCTGGTGCAGCACCAGCACGCGCTGGTCGCCTTCGTAGTCGATATCCACTGCGGTGTGGGTGTTCAGGCTGAGCAGCGTGCCGTCTTCCAGGCGCAGGGTGCGCAGCTCCCCGGTGGCGGTACGCTGATCGGCCAGCCAGTAGCTGGCCGACAGTGATGGCGCGCCCACCCAGGCCAGCAACGAACCGAGCAGGAACATGCCGGCCAGACCGCCGCCGACCTTGGCCACCCGGCGACGCAGGCCGACGCGCGATTGTTGCAGGGCTTGGCGTGCGGGACCTGCGGCTGCACTTACACGCTGGTCGAGGGCGCCCAGCTGGCGCCAGGCGCGGGCATGTTCTTCGTTGGCGGCATGCCAGCGCATGAATGCATTGCGCTCGTCAGGCGTGCCACAGGCATCGTCCAGGCTCAGTTTCCAGGCGATGGCTGCTTCGAGGACCCCGGCGGACACCGGTGCAGGGTTCACGTTGGCTCCCCGTACAGGGCCACGTAGCACTGGCGCATGCCCTGGGCGATGTACTGGCGCACGCGCGATACCGACACGCCCAGGCGCTCGGCGATCTCGGCGTGGCCCATGCCGTCCAGGCGGTTGTGCAGGAAGGCCGCGCGGGCCTTGCTCGACAGCTTGCCAAGCAGGCGGTCGATGGCCTTGAGGTCTTCGAGGATCAGGTGCTGGGTTTCCGGGGAGGGTTGCTCGGCTTCCGGCAGGCGGGCAAGCTCGGCCAGGTAGGCCTGCTCCAGCGCCGCACGGCGGAAGTGGTCGAACATCAGCCCCTTGGCCACGGCGGCGAGGAAGGCGCGTGGCTCGCGGGGGGTATCCAGCTGCTCGCGGCCAAGCAGGCGCACGAAGGTGTCCTGGCTCAGGTCTTCGGCACGCTGGCGGCAGGCCATGCTGCGTTGCAGCCAGGCAAGCAGCCAACCGCGATGGTCGCGGTAAAGCGCACCGACCCGTTCGGCGTGTGGGCTCTGAGCAGAAGACAAGCAGTGTTCCCCCCGGAACGAATGCATTAACTAACGATAACTATTCGCGATTGTTGCAGAGGCGGGGGGCTGGGCGCAATGGACGCTTATCGGATTGCCACTACAGGCCGTGGTTGTGCACGTTGCGCCGCCGCCAGGTGCGCAGGCGCTGTTCGAGCTGCAACGGGCTGTCGAGCTGCTGCCGGCGGGCCTGGCTGAGCAGGATCAGGGCCAGTTCGGCGGTCACCTGGGCATCGGCACTGGCGTGGTGGCGTTCGTCCACCTGCAGGCCGAAGCGCGCAACCCAGTCATCCAGCCCGGCCTCGCGCAGCACGGTATCAGGGTTGAGCATGGGGGCCAGCTCGGCCACATCGAGGAAGGGCTGTTGCAGGCGATAGCCAAGGCTTTCTTTCATAGCCCGGGCCAGCATGCGCTGATCGAAGGGCGCATGAAACGCCAGTACCGGGCTGTCGCCGATGAACTCCAGCAGCTCCAGCAACGCCTCGGCTGGGTCGCTGCCAGCGGCCAGGGCGCTCGGGCCAAGGCCATGGATCAGCACGCTGGCGTTGGTCTTCTGGGCAGGGCGGCGCAAGGTGCGTTCGAACTGCTGGGAAAAGTCGATGGCGCCATCGGCGATGGCCACGGCACCGACCGACAGCACCTGGTCGCGGCTGGGGTTCAGGCCGCTGGTCTCCAGGTCAAGCACGACCCAGCGTTGCTCGCGTAGCGAACACACACCCAGCGGCGTGGGCTTGGCCAGGTTGGCCAGGCGCTGATGCAATGCGTCGTCCAGGGCCGGAGCGGCAGGGCGTAGCCAGGCGAACAGGCTCATAACTGGTACCGCAGGGCCAGGCTGCTTTGCAGGCGCTGGGCCTGACGCAGGGACTCGCGCAGGATGCGCCGGTCCAGGTGGTTGAGGCTGTCCGGGTCGAGCCGGTTGGAATACGGCAGGTTGTCGCGGGTCTGGCGCTGGTGCTGTTGCATGCGGGTTTGCTGGATGAAGTGGTAGGCCTCTTCATAGGCTGCGCCATCGAGTGCTTCGATGATGCCCTGATCGACCAGCTGGCGCAGGCGCTCAAGGGTATTGCAGGCAGCGATGCCATGGGCCAGGGCCAGCAGCCGAGCACCGTCGACGAAGGGCGTCAGGCCCTGGACCTTCAGGTC
This sequence comes from Pseudomonas sp. NPDC087185, assembly GCF_044744955.1. NCBI lineage: Bacteria > Pseudomonadati > Pseudomonadota > Gammaproteobacteria > Pseudomonadales > Pseudomonadaceae > Pseudomonas > Pseudomonas sp. NPDC087185. The sequence continues at coordinate 593,745 of NZ_JBIUZK010000004.1, forward strand.
GAGGGTCGCCGCCTTGTCGTTGCCCTGGCGTGTCAGCACGAATTCGCGCAGGCGGCCCACGGGTGGCCGCTGGCGCAGGGCATTCTCGGCCATCATGCGCTGGAAGATGCGGTTGTCGGCCACTTGCTCGAGCACGCTCTGGCGCAGCTGTTCGCACCCTTGTTCGTCGCCCCAGACCACCCGCAGGTCGAAGTAGATGCTCGAACCCAGCAGGTTCTCGGGGCTGGCTTCGCGGATGAAGCCGGCGAAGCGCCGTGCCCATTCCGTGCGCGACAGGCACAGCTTGGGGTTGCCTGCCATGACGTTGCCCTTGCACAAGGTAAAGCCGCATTGGGCCAGGCACTGGTTGATGTACTGGGCCAGTGGCAGCAGGCGGGCGCGAATGGCCTCGGCTTCGGCGGCGTCGGCCGCATCGAAGAGGATGCCGTTGTCCTGGTCGGTGTACAACGTCTGCTCACGGCGCCCTTCGCTGCCGAAGCACAGCCAGCTGAATGGCACGCCAGGGTCGCCGCGCTCGGCCAGGGCCAGTTCGATCACACGGCACACGGTGTGGTCGTTGAGCAGGGTGATGATCTGGGTGATCTGCGTCGACGACGCGCCGTGGGCGAGCATGCGTTCGACCAGCTGGCCGATCTCGCCGCGCAGCGACACCAGTGAGTCCAGGCGCGGTGCGTGGCGAATGGTGCGCGCCAGGTGCACCAGGTCGACCCGTTGCAGGGAAAACAGATCGCGTTCGGATACCACACCGCACAGGCGCTGGTTGTCCACCAGGCAGACGTGGGCAATGTGCCGCTCGGTCATCGCCATGGCGGCATCGAAGGCGCTGGCCTGGGGGCTGAGGTAGAAGGGGTTGGCGGTCATGTGCCGGTCGATCGGCGCGCCCAGTTCGGCATCGGCGGCAGCGACCACCTGGCGCAGGTCGCGCAGGGTGAAGATACCCACCGGGTAACGCTGCGGGTCGACCACCACGATGCTGCCGACTTGTTGCTCGTGCATCAGCCGCACGGCGTCACGCAGCGGCATGTCCGGGGCGCAGACCACCGGGTGACGCATGGCCAGCTCACCCAGCGGAGTGTTCAGGGAGTACTGGGTGCCGAGGGTTTCCACAGCGCGCTGGCGCACCTGCTGGTTGACCTGGTCGAGCAGGCTGCTGACGCCACGCAGGGCAAAATCGCGAAACACATCCGACATCGAGAACACGCGGATGAACGCGGCTTTGTTCAGCTGCAGGCAAAACGTGTCTTCGCCGGCCAGGTGCTCGGTACGGGTGGCGCGCTCGCCGAGTAGCGCGGCCAGCGGGAAGCATTCGCCGCTGGTGATTTCGAAGGTGGTTTCCACGCCCGGCTTGACCAGGTGCTGGCGCTCACCGATCACGCGGCCCTGCTTGACGATGTAGAAGTGCTCCACCGGCCCGTCGGCGGGCTTGATGATGCTTTCCCCACGCGCATGGAAGCGCAGCTGGCACTGTTCCACCAGAAACGCCAGGTGGCTGTGCTCCATCTGGTTGAACGGCGGGAAGCGCTGCAAGAACTGCAGGGTGCCTTGAATGTTCTGCAGCACCGCAGTCCTGCCCGCCTGGCTGTAGGCGTCCTTTTTGCTCATGAAACTGACCGTATCGCTACGCCGAACTATATATATCTATATATAGGTGCGGCCTTGTTGTTCTCGGCCCCCATGGTCGGCTGACGGCCGTGTGGTGCCCATTGGACGTAAGTCTATGAGCGTGGTGTGATCAATTTCGCATGCCGCGGTCTTACCGGTGAGCAAGATCTATTTGATGAGATGAACATGGTCGAGCATGACGACATCCTGAGTGACGCAGAACGCGAGGCATTGGCTGGGTTGAGTGCACCTATTGCGCCCAAGCCGGTGGTGCTGGTTGTCGATGACAACGCTGTAAACAGGCAGTCGCTATGTATGTACCTAAAAAGCTGGGGCATAGACTGCATGGAGGCGGACGGTGCGCAGGAGGCGATGTTCAAATTGCATTATGAGCCCCGGATCGCCCTGATGATCACGGACTTGCGCATGGTGCCAGAAGACGGTCTTGAGCTGATCAAGCAGGTTAGAACCTCTCCACGCGCTGATTTACCCATTGTGGTGGTATCTGGCGAATCTGAGGTGTCGGAGGCGGTGAGGGCGATGCATCTGGGGGTGGTGGATTTTTTGGAGAAGCCGCTTCACGCAAAGAAGCTTGCGGGGTTGCTTGAGTTGGTGAAAAAAGAATTGCAGATCTAATAGCGGTGCCTTCAATGCGGGCCCCATCGCCGGCTTGCCGGCGATGGGGCCGCAACGCGGCCCTTTGCGGATCAGAGGCCGTTACGCGCCTTGAACTCGCGACGGCGACGGTGCAGTACCGGCTCGGTATAGCCGTTTGGTTGCTTGGCACCTTCGAGCACCAACTCCACCGCTGCCTGGAACGCGACGTTGTCGTCGAAGTTCGCCGCCATCGGGCGGTACTGGGCGTCGCTGGCGTTCTGCTTGTCGACCACTGCAGCCATGCGCTTGAGGCTTTCCAGCACCTGCTCCTGGCTGACGATGCCATGGCGCAGCCAGTTGGCCAGCAGCTGGGCCGAGATACGCAGGGTGGCGCGGTCTTCCATCAGGCCGACGTTGTTGATGTCCGGCACTTTCGAGCAGCCCACGCCGTGGTCGATCCAGCGCACCACGTAGCCGAGGATACCCTGGGCGTTGTTATCCAGCTCGTTGCGGATCTCTTCAGCAGACCAGTTGGTGTCGGCAGCCAGCGGGATGGCCAGGATATCGTCCACCGAAGCCGGCGTACGCGAAGCGAGTTCACGCTGACGCGCTTGCACGTCCACTTTGTGGTAATGCAGCGCGTGCAGGGTGGCAGCAGTCGGCGACGGTACCCAGGCGGTGTTGGCACCGGCCAGCGGGTGGGCGATTTTCTGCTCGAGCATGGCGGCCATCAGGTCGGGCATGGCCCACATGCCCTTGCCGATCTGCGCGCGGCCTTGCAGGCCGGTTGCAAGGCCGACGTCGACGTTGTTGTTCTCATAGGCACCGATCCACTTCTCGTTCTTCATGGCGCCCTTGCGCACCACGGCGCCGGCTTCCATCGAGGTGTGGATTTCGTCACCCGTGCGGTCGAGGAAGCCGGTGTTGATGAACACCACGCGCTCGGCGGCCGATTTGATGCAGGCCTTGAGGTTGACCGTGGTACGGCGCTCCTCGTCCATGATGCCGACCTTGACGGTGTTGCGCTGCATGCCCAGCAGGTCTTCGACGCGGCTGAAGATCTCGGCGGCGAACGCTACTTCTTCCGGGCCGTGCATCTTCGGCTTGACGATGTACACGCTGCCGGTGCGGGTGTTCTTGCGGCTGGTGTTGCCGTTGAGGTTGTGCAGGGCGATCAGGTTGGTGAACAGGCCGTCCTGGATGCCTTCGGGGATTTCGTTGCCTTGGGCATCGAGGATCGCCGGGTTGGTCATCAGGTGACCAACGTTGCGCACGAACAGCAGCGAACGACCGTGCAGGGTGACGCTGCCGCCATTGGGCGCGGCGTACTCGCGGTCCGGGTTCATGGTGCGGGTGAAGGTCTTGCCACCTTTGCTCACGCTTTCGGCCAGGTCGCCTTTCATCAGGCCCAGCCAGTTGCGGTAGACGATGACCTTGTCGTCGGCATCGACGGCGGCGACCGAGTCTTCACAGTCCATGATGGTGGTCAGCGCCGATTCCATCAGGATGTCTTTGACGCCGGCGGCGTCAGTGCTGCCGACCGGGGTGGTGGCATCGACCTGGATTTCGAAGTGCAGGCCGTTGTGCTTGAGCAGCACGGCGGTCGGCGCGGCAGCGTCGCCGTGGTAGCCGATCAGCTGGGCGTCGTCACGCAGGCCGCTGTTGCTGCCGCCTTTGAGGGCGACGACCAGCTTGCCGGCTTCGATGCGGTAGGCGGTGGAGTCGACGTGGGTGCCTGCAGCCAACGGCGCGGCTTCGTCGAGGAAGGCGCGAGCGAAGGCGATGACCTTGTTGCCACGCACCTTGTTGTAGCCCTGGCCTTTTTCCGCGCCGCCTTCATCGCTGATGGCGTCGGTGCCGTACAGCGCGTCGTATAGCGAGCCCCAGCGGGCGTTGGCGGCGTTCAGGGCGAAGCGGGCGTTCATCACCGGCACGACCAGCTGCGGGCCGGCCATGTGGGCGATTTCTTCGTCAACGTTCTGGGTGGTGGCCTGGAAATCGTCGGCTTGTGGCAGCAGGTAGCCGATTTCCTGGAGGAAGCTTTTGTAGGCTATGGCGTCATGTGCCTGGCCTTTGCGTGCCTGGTGCCAGGCGTCAATCTTGGCTTGCAGCTCGTCGCGCTTGGCGAGCAGGGCTTTGTTCTTTGGAGCGAGGTCTTTAATGATCTCTGCCGCCCCGGCCCAGAACGTGTCGGCTTCGATGCCGGTTCCAGGGATCGCTTCGTCGTTGACGAAGTCATACAGGGCCTTGGCGACCTGAAGGCCACCGACTTGAACGTATCCAGTCATTGCTTGCCTCACCTCTGCTCAGCTATTTCGCTTTCGCTCTTCTGTATTAAGCCTGTAGCGCTTCTCTAAACACGGCACCAGTACATGCTCTCGCCACTCACGAGAGCGGCTGGGTGCGGCTCGCCAGACAGGCTGGCGGGCGGTTGGCGTATTTTCACAGGCGCCTTGGCAGACATCGAAACGACGTTTTGTAGTCCGCGCCAGCGCATACTACATGAAGCAGTAGGCAGGTAAACATCAGACTAAAAGCGTCGCTCTGCGACCGGGTGGTCGCGTCGGGTCACGCTGGGAGTGGGTATGTTCGCAAAAAACCGGTGGATTGTTCCAGATAAATCTTGAAACAGTACACGATTAGTTCGGCGGACTGCCCTGCGGCAGGTTGCCGCGCCTTGCCTATACTGAGTCGATCCCCCTATTTGTGCCGCTTTGGGCGGCCCGACGCAGAGGAAGCCGCTGTGGATCATCTTGTACTGACCGTGATCGCCCCTGACAAGGCCGGCCAGGTCGAACGCATTGCCCAGTGCATCGCCGACCACAACGGTAACTGGTTGGAGAGCCGCATGTCGCGCATGGCCGGGCAGTTTGCCGGGATTCTGCGGGTGGCGGTGCCTGCAGAAAACTACGACGAGCTGGTGAAGGCGCTGCAGGCGTTGGGTAAATATGAAATCCGCGTGCTGATTGCCCAGAGCGGAATCGAACCTTCGTGCACCTGGAAGCCGATCGCCATGGAGCTGGTGGGCAATGACCGGCCGGGGATCGTGCGCGACATCACCCGTCTGCTGGCTGATCAGGGCGTGAACCTGGAGCGCTTTACCACCGAAGTGCGCCCGGCGGCGATGAGCAGCGAGCCGTTGTTCCATGCCGATGCCTTGCTGGCGCTGCCGTTGACCTTGTCGCTGGATGACCTGCAGCACAAGCTGGAGAGCCTGGCAGATGACTTGATGGTGGAGCTGACGCTGCGGCCGGAGGGTTGAAAGCCCCGCTGCGGGTTATCCCGGTTTTACGGGGAAGGGCCTGTGGATAAGCTGGGGGCTCAGCTCGCCAGCCCAATAGTTGCGTGCCCTCTAGCGCTTTGAGCAAAAAACGTCCACTCATCAGGCGCTTGTGCACAAACCACGGGGACGAGGGTGTGGATAACCTCTGGAGATGTTCTGCCAGGCCACGCACTGCGCGGCCTGCAGAGTTTTGATTATTTTTTGATCAGGCGCCCTTGCGCAGATTCAGCCAAGCATCGACGCTGTACAACGCCAATCCCGCCCAGATGCATATGAAAGCCACTAGGCTGCTCGACGACAAATGCTCGTCAAACAGCAGCACGGCCTGCAGCAACACCAGGGTGGGCGCCAGGTACTGAAGGAAGCCCAGCGTGGTATACGGCAAGTGCCGCGCGGCGGCGTTGAAGCACACCAGCGGTACCAGGGTCACCGGCCCTGCGGCCATCAGCCACAAGGCCTCGCTGCTGGTGTAGAAGGCGCCTTGTGCGCTCATCGCGGCGGGGTGTAGCAGCAGCCAGCCAAGCGCCAGCGGCACCAGCATCCAAGTTTCCACCACCAGGCCAGGCAGCGCGGCCACCGGGGCCTGTTTGCGGATCAAACCATAGAAGCCGAACGTCAGGGCCAGCACCAGAGACACCCACGGCAGGCTGCCGACCTGCCACACCTGCTGCGCCACACCCAGGGCGGCCAACCCTACCGCCAGCCATTGCAGGCGGCGAAGACGCTCACCGAGCAACAGCATGCCCAGCAGCACATTCACCAGCGGGTTGATGTAGTAGCCCAGGCTGGCTTCGAGCATCCGTCCATTATTCACCGACCAGACGTAAGTCAGCCAGTTGCCGGCGATCAGCGTGCCGCTCAGGGCAAGGACGGCCAGCCGTCGCGGGTTTTCACGCAGCTCGCGCCACCAGCCTGGGTGTTTCCACACCAGCAACAGCAGTGAGCCGAACAGTGCCGACCAGAGCACCCGGTGGACGATGATCTCCACTGCCGGAACGCTCTGGATGGCTTTGAAGTACAGCGGGAACAAGCCCCAGATGATGTAGGCCGAAAGGCCAAGAATGTACCCGCGACGCGGGTTTGCGGCGTGCATGCAGAATCCTTGCTTAGGTAGCTAAATACAGCGACGCCTATTGTAGACAGACCCTCACGGGCATCTAGAACAATTTGAGTGGTTGCTCGTCGAGCGCCGCCGTTTGCTCGCGCAGGGCCAGGATCTGGTCGCCCCAGTAACGCGGCTGGCCAAACCAGGGGAAGCTGCGGGGGAATGCCGGGTCATCCCAACGCCGTGCCAGCCAGGCGCTGTGGTGCAACTGACGCAAGGCGCGCAGGGGCTCGATCAGGGGCAGCTCACGCGGGTCGAAGTCGTGGAACTCGTTGTAGCCGTCGATCAGCTCTGCCAGTTGGCCGAGGCGCTCCTCGCGGCTGCCCGCCAGCATCATCCACAGGTCTTGCACGGCAGGGCCCATGCGACAGTCGTCCAGGTCGACAACGTGATAGACGTCGTCGCGATGCATCAGGTTGCCCGGGTGCAGGTCGCCATGCAGGCGCATCACCTGATGAGGAGTACGTGCATAGATGTCTTCGACCCGTTTCAGCAACTCGCGGGCCACGGACTCGAACGCGGGCAGCAACTCGCGGGGTACGAAGTCACCCTCAAGCAGGGTTTTCAGCGAGGCGTGGCCGAAGTTATCCACAGTCAGCGCTTCGCGGTGCTCGAATGGGCGGGTTGCTGCAACGGCGTGCATGCGGCCCAGCAACTGGCCCAGGCGATAGAGCTGGTCGAGGTTGCCAGGCTCCGGTGCATGGCCGCCGCGGCGCGGGAACAGAGTGAAGCGGAAACCTTGGTGTTCGAACAGGGTCTGGCCCTCGTGCTGCAGCGGGGCAACCACGGGGACTTCGCAGTCGGCGAGTTCGGCGCTGAAGCGGTGTTCCTCAAGAATCGCCTCGTTGCTCCAGCGGCCAGGCCGATAGAACTTGGCGATCAGTGGCTGCTGGTCTTCGATACCTACCTGATAGACACGGTTTTCGTAGCTGTTCAGGGCCAGTACGCGGGCGTCGCTGAGAAAGCCAAGGCTTTCCACGGCATCGAGGACCAGGTCGGGGGTGAGGGTAGCGAAGGGGTGCGACATGAGTGCTCCGGGGTGGGCTGCAAGGGCCAATGGTATCAGTGCCGGCCCCCTCGCGGGGCCGTGCGGGCAACCTACACCGGCACCCCGAGCAATACGTTGGAGGGATGGAACTGCACCCGGACTTCGCTGCCTGCCGCCACCGCTTCGCGCACCAGCCATTGCGCTTCGGCAAAACCGCACAAAGTCTGCCCATTACCCAGCGCCAGCCGCACTTCGCTGGGATCATGACCGTCTGCCAACACCTCTTCGACGGTCGCTTTCAACACATTACCGCTGGCCTCGGGTACCTCTGCGGCACCCAGCAGTTGCACCCACCCGGCCTTGAGCAGGGCCACCACCATGGTGCCCAGCGTCAGCTCCAGGCGCGCGGTACTGTCGTGGGTGATCAGCGCCTCGATTTCCAGCCCGCCGCCCAGTGCCAGGCTCACCCGGTCATGCCGGCCTTCACGGCGCAGGCCACTGACCTGGCCTTGCAACTGGTTGCGGGCGCTGGTGCGCAGCATCAGGCGCCCGAGCAGGTCGAGGTCGCTGGACTCTTCGGCGGCTTCCAGGATCTGTGCCTGCAAGGCCTGCAAGCGTTGGTACAGGCGCAGCACCCGCTCGCCTTCGGCCGACAGCCGTGCACCACCGCCGCCGCGCCCGCCGGTGCTGCGCTCGACCAGCGGCTGGCTGGCCAGGTTATTGAGTTCGTCGATGGCGTCCCAGGCGGCTTTGTAGCTGATGCCAGCCGCCTTGGCAGCGCGGGTGATCGAGCCTTGTTCGGCAATGTGCTGGAGCAAGGCGATGCGTTGCGGGCGGCGGGCGATGTGCTGGGTGAGGAGAGCGGGCAGGGACATGATGGCGCCTATCTGAGACTGACCCGTCAAGCTTGCCCCGGTTTTGCCGTGCGTGCCAGGCAATACACATCGACCCGGCGCGCACCGGCGCTGCGCAGCAGGGCAGCGATGGCTTGCGCGGTGGCGCCGGTGGTCAGCACGTCATCGACCACGGCCACGTGCAGGCCCTTGAGTGCGCCTTCGTCGAACAGGGCAAAGGCCTGCTGCAAATTACGCCGACGCGCCTTGGCATCCAGGCTTTGTTGCGCGGGTGTTTCGCGTGTGCGCAGCAGTTGTCGCTCGTCGCAGTCGATTGCCAGCGCGTTCGACAACCAGCGCGCCAACATGCCGGCCTGGTTGAAGCCACGTTCGCGCTGTCGACGCCTGGCCAGCGGCACCGGCAACAACAGGTCAGGTGTGCTCAGGCCCTCGGCATACCGATGCTGCAGACCATGGCTGAACATTTCGGCCATCAACCGCCCCAGTGGCCACTGCCGGTTGTGCTTGAAACGGCTGATCAACGCATCCACGGGATAACCGTAGTGCCACAGCGCGATGACCTGTTCGAATGCCGGCGCGCGGCGGCTGCACTGGGCGCAGGTCAAACCGGCCATTGGCAGCGGCAGCGCGCAGCGCAGGCAATATTCACTTAGCCAGGGCAGCTCCTGCTCGCATGCCACGCATAAAGGGTAGGGCTGTTCGGCAGCCTCATCGCACAACAAGCAGGCGTGATCAATATTTATACACTTGTAAACCAGTGTTTTTAACCAAGGTTGACAGTTCATAGGCCATCCATGACTATGCGAGCTATCCGTGATGCGCTAGCGGGCATTCCTGTCCCGGCGCCAGCTACAGCCTAAACAAGGAAACGCCGATGAGCGCCAGCACAACTGCAACAACACGTCACGACTGGTCCCTGGCCGAGGTCAAGGCCCTGTTCCAGCAACCGTTCAATGACTTGCTGTTCCAGGCGCAAACCGTGCACCGCGCGCATTTCGACCCTAACCGCGTGCAGGTCTCGACGCTGCTGTCGATCAAGACCGGCGCCTGCCCGGAAGATTGCAAATATTGTCCTCAGTCCGGCCACTACAACACCGGGCTTGAAAAACAGAAGCTGATGGAAGTGCAGAAGGTGCTGGAAGAAGCCGCGCGGGCCAAGGCCATCGGTTCGACCCGCTTCTGCATGGGCGCGGCCTGGAAACACCCGTCGGCCAAGGACATGCCCTACGTGCTGGAGATGGTCAAAGGGGTGAAGGCCATGGGCCTGGAAACCTGCATGACCCTCGGCAAGCTCGACCAGGATCAGACCCAGGCCCTGGCCCAGGCCGGCCTTGACTACTACAACCACAACCTCGACACCTCGCCGGAGTTCTACAGCAGCATCATCACCACCCGCACCTACAGCGAGCGCCTGCAGACCTTGGCGTATGTGCGCGATGCCGGGATGAAGATTTGCTCCGGTGGCATCCTGGGCATGGGCGAGTCGCTGGACGACCGTGCGGGCCTGCTGATCCAGTTGGCCAACCTGCCCGAGCACCCGGAGTCGGTGCCGATCAACATGCTGGTGAAAGTGGCCGGTACGCCGCTGGCCGAGGAAGAGGACGTCGATCCGTTCGACTTCATCCGCATGCTGGCGGTCGCGCGGTTGCTGATGCCCAAGTCGCACGTGCGCCTGTCCGCTGGCCGCGAGCAGATGAACGAGCAGATGCAGGCCCTGGCCTTCATGGCCGGCGCCAACTCGATCTTCTACGGCGAAAAACTGCTGACCACCGCCAACCCGCAGGCCGACAAGGACATGCAGCTGTTCGCTCGCCTGGGCATCAAGCCCGAAGCGCGCGAAGAGCATGCCGACGAAGTGCACCAGGCCGCCATCGAGCAGGCGCTGGTCGAGCAACGCAGCAGCGAGCTGTTCTATAACGCAGCAACGGCCTGACATGGCCTTCGATCTGGCGGGGCGCCTGGCCGAACGGCGCGCCGCAGACCTGTATCGGCAGCGGCCACTGCTCCAGAGCCCACAAGGGCCGCACGTGGTGGTCGATGGCCAGCCCTTGCTGGCCTTCTGCAGCAATGATTACCTTGGCCTGGCCAACCACCCAGAGGTGATCGCCGCCTGGCAGGCTGGCGCCGAGCGCTGGGGCGTCGGTGGCGGCGCCTCGCATCTGGTCATCGGCCACAGCACCCCGCACCATCAGGTCGAGGAGGCGTTGGCCGAGTTGACCGGCCGCCCGCGCGCGCTGTTGTTTTCCACCGGCTACATGGCCAACCTTGGCGCCATCACTGCGCTGGTGGGGCAGGGCGACACGGTGCTGCAGGACCGCCTGAATCACGCCTCGTTGCTGGACGGGGGCTTGCTTAGCGGCGCCCGCTTCAACCGTTACCTGCATAACGATGCGGCCAGCCTGGCCAAACGCCTGGACAAAGCCACCGGCAATACTCTAGTGGTGACCGACGGGGTGTTCAGCATGGACGGCGACCTTGCCGACTTGCCGGCATTGGCTGAGGTCGCACGTGCACGCGGCGCCTGGTTGATGGTCGACGACGCGCACGGCCTCGGCACCTTGGGTGTGCAGGGCGGCGGTATCGTCGAGCACTTCGGCCTGGGCATCGACGATGTGCCTGTGCTGATCGGCACACTGGGCAAGGCCTGCGGAACAGCAGGTGCGTTTGTTGCCGGCAGCGAGGCGTTGATCGAAGCGTTGGTGCAGTTTGCCCGGCCCTACATCTACACCACCAGCCAGCCACCGGCCCTCGCCTGCGCGACACTCAAAAGCCTGGAGCTGCTGCGCCGCGAAACCTGGCGCCGTGAGCACCTGGGCGCGTTGATCCGCCAGTTCCGCCTGGGTGCCGAAGACATCGGCCTGACACTGATGGACAGCCCGACGCCGATCCAGCCCATCCTCATTGGCGACAGCGCACAAGCGCTGCGGCTGTCGCAGATGTTGCGCGAACGTGGCCTGCTGGTCACCGCCATTCGCCCGCCCACCGTGCCTGCGGGAAGCGCACGCTTGCGGGTAACCTTGAGTGCCGCGCACAGCGAGGCGCAGGTGCAGCTATTGTTGAATGCATTGGCCGAGTGTTATCCACAGCTGGAGGCCGCCGATGCGTAACCGACTGATCCTTCTACCTGGCTGGGGGCTGGGTACTGCGGCGCTGGAGCCGTTGGCAGCTAGCCTGCGTGCCCAGGACGCCCGCCTGCAGGTCGAACTGATGCCCCTGCCGGAGCTGGCCGACGCCGATGTACAGGCGTGGGTCGACCACCTTGACCGCAAGTTGCCCAGTGATACCTGGCTGGGCGGCTGGTCGCTGGGCGGCATGCTCGCCAGCGAACTTGCGCGCAAGCGCGGCGACCATTGTTGCGGGCTGTTGACCTTGGCCAGCAACCCAAGCTTCGTGGCCCGTGCCGATTGGCCATACGGCATGGCCGATGACACCTTCGGGACCTTCCTTGATGGCTGCCGCAGCCATACCTCCGTGACCCTCAAGCGTTTCCGCAGCTTGTGCAGCGACGGCGCCCTGCAGCCGCGCACCCTGCTACGCCAGCTGGGCGTTGGTGTGCCGGACACCGACCCGTTGTACCTCGCCACCGGGCTGGAAGTATTGGCCCAGCTGGATACCCGTGAGGCACTGCAGGCCTACGGAGGTCCGCAATTGCACGTGTTCGCCGGCGGCGATGCATTGGTCCCGGCCGAGGCGGCCAAAGCGCTGAGCGAGTTGATGCCTGACGTGGAGGTCGGGCTGGTTGAAGACAGTTCCCACGCCTTCCTGCTGGAATACCCACAGGAGCTGGCGGCGGGCATCAAGATATTCCTGCATGAGAGTGGCGATGACTGACCTTTCCCGTCCAACCCTGCCCGGCGTGCTGCCGGACAAGCGCCAAGTGGCGGCTTCGTTTTCCCGTGCGGCGGCCAGCTACGACAGCGTGGCGGCCCTGCAGCGCGCGGTGGGCGTGAGCCTGCTGGAGCAGTTGCCGGACGAACTGCTGCCAGCGCGCTGGCTCGACCTGGGCAGTGGCACTGGATACTTCAGCCGGGTGCTGGCCGAGCGCTTTGCGCCTGCAAATGGCGTGGCCGTGGACATCGCCGAGGGCATGTTGCGACACGCGCGTGGCGAGCAGGGTGGGGCGCAATATCACGTGGCGGGCGATGCCGAGCGCCTGCCGCTGCGCGATGAGAGCGTCGACCTGGTGTTCTCCAGCCTGGCCGTTCAGTGGTGCGGGCAGTTCGCCAGCGTGCTGGACGAAGCACGCCGGGTATTGCGCCCGGGGGGGGTACTGGCCTTCAGCAGCCTGTGTGTCGGCACCCTCGATGAGTTGCGCGCCAGTTGGCAAGCCGTGGATGGCATGGTGCACGTCAACCGCTTTCGCCGCTTCGAGGACTACCAGCGGCTGTGCGCGGCCAGTGGCCTGGAACAGCTTGGCCTGCAGCGGCAGGCGCACGTGCTCCACTACCCGCATGTGCGCGGCCTTACCCATGAACTCAAGGCGCTTGGCGCCCACAACCTCAACCCTGGCCGCCCGTCAGGCCTGACCGGCCGCGCCCGTATGCAGGGGTTGCTGCAGGCGTACGAAGCATTCCGTCAACCGCAAGGGCTGCCAGCCACCTATCAGGTGGTCTATGGTGTGTTGCGCAAGCCACAGGCGTGAGAGGAGCGACATGAGCCAGGCCTATTTCATCGCGGGGACCGATACCGATGTCGGCAAGACCACCATTGCCGCCGGGCTGCTGCATGCCGCGCGGCTGCAAGGCCTGAGTACGCTGGGTGCGAAGCCGGTGGCGTCCGGTTGCACAGCCACCGCTAAAGGGCTGCGCAATGCCGATGCCCAGGCGCTGATCGACGAAAGCTCGGTCAAGTTGGCGTATGAAGAGGTCAACCCGTTCGCCTTCGAACCCGCCATCGCGCCGCATGTGGCCGCGCGTGAGGCGGGTGTTGCGCTGGAGGTGCCGGCCTTGTTGAAGGCCATGCACCATGTGCTGGGCCAGGGTGCGGACTTCACCTTGGTCGAAGGCGCGGGTGGCTGGCGGGTGCCGCTGTCCGATCACGCCTATCTGTCCGACCTGGCGATTGCCCTGAAGCTGCCGGTCATTCTGGTGGTTGGAGTGCGCCTCGGGTGCATCAACCACGCCTTGCTCAGCGCTGAAGCAATTGCCCGTGATGGGCTGCAGTTGGCGGGGTGGGTGGCCAATATCATCGAACCCCGCACATCGCGCCTGGAAGAGAACCTCGCCAGCCTGGCCGAGCGCTTGCCAGCACCGTGCCTGGGGCGGGTGCCCAAGCTCAAGCAAGCGAGCGCCGATGCGGTAGCGGAGCATCTGCAACTCGACCTGCTGGACTGAGCCTGCATACCTCACGTCTATTGGCTGGCACTGAGCTATTAGGGATTTAAACGGGCCTTTTCGGCCCTGGCCTGCTTTAATTGCCACTGATCGCATCCAGCGTCATTGGAGTTTTGACATGGAAATCACCGGTAGCTCCGCGTACTACGCGGGCCTCAGCGCTATCCAGAGCGGGCAGAGCCGCGTCGACCAGGCGGCCAGCCAGATCGCCAATACCACCGTCGAACGCGCCGCCACCAGCCAGTCCAGCGACTTCCAGGCCGAGCGTCTGCGGGCCGTCGACCGCAGCCAGCAGATGGACCTTGCCACCAGCACCGTGCAACTGGCACTGGGCAAAACCGAAGTCGAACTGGGCGCAAAGGTCGCCAAGGCTTCCGACGAAATGCTCGGTCGGTTCATCGACACCTACGCCTGATTCGGCACCCTCTCCAAAGCATTGCGCAGCCTCCTGTGGGGGCTGGCTTGCCCGCGAATGCGTTTGATCAGACAGGCTTTTTTGTCTGGGCTGACGCGTTCGCGTGCACGCCTGCCCCCACGGTTGTGGGCGCGATTTCGTGCAATGGCATAAACGCCATCTTTCGCGGCACAAATGGAACCATAGTCCCTCCTTGACATCGGTCAGTCCTAAACGTAAGTTTCAAACAACTGTTTGACCGAAAGCCGGCAAGAGCTGGTCGGTATCAGCGGTCTCCCCACCGGACTCATCACAGAGGTTCATCGCAATGCCTGATTACAAAGCCCCCTTGCGTGATATTCGCTTCGTTCGCGACGAGCTGCTCGGCTATGAGGCGCATTATCAGAGCCTGCCGGGTTGCCAGGACGCCACGCCCGACATGGTCGACGCGATCCTCGAAGAAGGCGCGAAATTCTGTGAGCAGGTGCTGGCCCCGCTGAACCGTGTCGGCGACCTGGAAGGCTGCACCTGGAGCGAGTCCGGTGTGAAGACCCCGACCGGCTTCAAGGAAGCCTACGAGCAGTTCGTCGAAGGCGGCTGGCCAAGCCTTGCGCATGACGTTGCCCATGGCGGCCAAGGCCTGCCCGAGTCGCTGGGCCTGGCGCTGAGCGAAATGGTGGGTGAATCGAACTGGTCGTGGGGCATGTACCCAGGCCTGTCCCATGGCGCGATGAACACCATCTCTGCGCACGGCACCGAAGAGCAGCAGCACACCTACCTGACCAAGCTGGTCAGCGGCGAGTGGACCGGCACCATGTGCTTGACCGAGCCACATTGCGGCACCGACCTGGGCATGCTGCGCACCAAGGCCGAACCGCAGGCCGACGGTTCGTACAAAGTGTCTGGCACCAAGATCTTCATCTCTGCCGGCGAACACGACATGGCCGGCAACATCGTCCATATCGTTCTGGCCCGCCTGCCCGATGCCCCTGCTGGCACCAAAGGCATCTCGCTGTTCATCGTGCCGAAGTTCCTGCCCAATGCCGAAGGCGGCGTAGGTGAGCGCAACGGTGTGAGCTGCGGTTCCCTCGAACACAAGATGGGCATCCACGGCAACGCCACCTGCGTAATGAACTTCGACAGCGCCACCGGCTACCTGATTGGCCCAGCCAACAAGGGCCTGAACTGCATGTTCACCTTTATGAACACCGCTCGCCTGGGCACAGCGCTGCAAGGCCTGGCGCATGCCGAGGTGGCCTTCCAGGGCGGCCTGAAGTACGCCCGTGACCGCCTGCAGATGCGTTCGCTGACCGGCCCGAAAGCACCCGACAAGGCGGCCGACCCGATCATCGTGCACCCGGACGTGCGCCGCATGCTGCTGACCATGAAGGCCTTCGCCGAAGGCAACCGCGCCATGGTCTATTTCACCGCCAAGCAAGTGGACATCGTCAAGTACAGCCAGGACGAGGAAGAGCGCAAGAAGGCCGACGCCCTGCTGGCTTTCCTCACCCCGATCGCCAAGGCCTTCATGACCGAAGTCGGCTTCGAGTCGGCCAACCACGGTGTGCAGATCTACGGCGGCCACGGCTTCATCGCCGAGTGGGGCATGGAGCAGAACGTGCGCGACAGCCGTATCTCCATGCTGTACGAAGGCACCACCGGCATCCAGGCGCTCGACCTGCTCGGCCGTAAAGTGCTGATGACCCAGGGCGAGGCGCTCAAGGGCTTCACCAAGATCGTGCACAAGTTCTGCCAGGCGCAAGAAGGCGTCGAAGCGGTCAAGGAGTTCGTCGAGCCGCTGGCCGCGATCAACAAGGAATGGGGCGAGCTGACCATGAAAGTGGGCATGGCCGCCATGAAGGACCGTGAGGAAGTGGGCGCGGCTTCGGTGGACTACCTGATGTATTCCGGTTACGCCTGCCTTGCCTACTTCTGGGCTGACATCGCTCGCCTGGCCGCCGAGAAGCTGGCTGCCGGCACGTCGGAAGAGGCGTTCTACACCGCCAAGCTGCAGACGGCGCGCTTCTACTTCCAGCGCATCCTGCCGCGTACCCGCACTCACGTGGCCACCATGCTGTCCGGTGCCAACAACCTGATGGCGATGGACGAAGAGCACTTCGGCCTGTCCTACTAAGCCGCTAGGCTTTACAGAAACCCGCCTGCCTTTACCGGCAGGCGGGTTTTTGCATTTTTGCGGGCCGCTGCGCGCCCCAAGACCCGGTTACAAGAAAAGCTCAAGCCCTCCGCCCTCGCTGCCGTTAACACACCGGTGTATTCATCAATTCATGTGCGCTGCCGATGAACTAAAGGCACAATGCCATTATTGATCTGCCGGGTCGGAGATTACCCTTGTTTCGTTTAAACGCTGTACGCGCGAGCCACTTCCTGCCTTCGCTGATTCTGTTGCTGGCGGGGCTTGCGGCGGCTTACGTGAGAGACCTCAGCGTCTTCTTCACATCGCTGTTCAACGTCCTGCCCACCTTGGTCCTGCTGCTGGGCGGCGCCTACTGCGCGGTGTACCGCCGCCAGCGCGAACTGTTCCTGATGGTCGCTGTGTACATCGCCTACTTCCTGCTCGACACCCAGACCGACTACTACCGTGACAACGGCCGCGTGCGCGAGGACGCGGCGGTGATCTTCCACTTGGTGTGCCTGCTGTTGCCGGCTTTGTACGGGCTGTTCGGCGCCTGGCAGGAGCGCACCCACCTGGCCCAGGACCTGCTCGCGCGCTTTGCCGTGCTGTTCGCCGTCGGCAGCGTGGCGGTGGCGCTGGAGCAGAGTTTCCCGGAGGCGCTGCTGGCCTGGCTGGCGGAAATCCGCTGGCCGTCGCTGCATGGCCAGTGGATGAGCCTGATCCAGATGGTTTACCCACTGTTTATGGGCGTGTTCATTTTGCTGGTAGTGCAATACCTGCGTGAGCCAAGGCCGTTGCACGCAGCGCAGATCATCGGTTTGATCGGTATCTTCTGGATGCTGCCCAAGACCTTCATCCTGCCGTTCACCCTGAACATCATGTGCAGCCAGGTGATGCTGATGATTGCTGCGGCAGTGTCCCACGAGGCCTACCAGATGGCCTTCCGCGATGAGCTCACCGGCTTGCCGGGGCGCCGCGCGCTGAACGAACGCATGCAGCGCCTGGGGCGCAACTATGTGATCGCCATGACCGATGTCGACCACTTCAAGAAATTCAACGACACCCACGGCCACGACGTCGGCGACCAGGTGCTGCGGCTGGTCGCCAGCCGCCTGTCCAAGGTCACCGGCGGTGGCCGCGCCTACCGCTATGGTGGTGAGGAGTTCGCCCTGGTGTTCGCCGGCAAGACGGCAGAAGAGTGCGTGCCGCACGTGGAGGCGGTACGCGAGATGATTGCCAACTACACCATGCACCTGCGCGACCAGAACAATCGCCCGCAGGATGATTCCGCCGGGCGTCAGCGGCGCCACGGCAGTGCCAGTGGCACCGTCTCGGTCACCATCAGCATCGGTGTGGCCGAACGCCTGGCTGAGCACCGCAACCCGGAGGAGGTGCTCAAAAGTGCCGACCAGGCGCTGTACAGCGCCAAGGGCGCGGGGCGTAACTGCGTCATGGTTCATGGGCAACAATCACGGCGCGGGGCGGTTCGCACTGCGTGACCATGTGTGACTATTTGGTCGCGTGATGACCCTATGTCTCGCAAAAGTTGTTCGGTTACACTGGATTCAACCCCGTGCCGCGGTCCGCAGAGACCGCCCCCGACCCGACTAGCGAGAGGTTGTCATGGCTGACTATAAAGCGCCGCTGCGCGACATGCGCTTCGTTCTGAATGAAGTCTTCAACGTGGCAGAGCAGTGGGCTCAACTGCCTGAGCTTGCCGAGGCGGTCGATGCCGAAACCGCCATTGCCGTGCTGGAAGAAGCCGGCAAGGTCACCAGCAAGTCCATCGCGCCGCTCAGCCGCGCCGCTGACGAAGAGGGCTGCCACTGGGAAAACGGTGCCGTCCGCACCCCGGCGGGTTTCATCGGCGCCTACAACACTTACGCCGAAGGCGGCTGGGTGGGCGTGGGCGGCGACCCGCAGTTCGGCGGCATGGGCATGCCCAAGGCGATCTCGGCCCAAGTCGAAGAAATGGTCAACGCCTCGAGCCTGGCTTTCGGCCTGTACCCGATGCTGACTGCCGGTGCCTGCCTGTCGATCAATGCCCACGCCAGCGAAGCGCTGAAGGAACAATACCTGCCGAACATGTATGCCGGCGTGTGGGCCGGTTCCATGTGCCTGACCGAGCCGCATGCCGGTACCGACCTGGGGATCATCCGCACCAAGGCAGAGCCCCAGGCCGATGGCAGCTACAAGGTCAGCGGCACCAAGATTTTCATCACCGGCGGTGAGCACGACCTGACCGAGAACATCATCCACCTGGTGCTGGCCAAGCTGCCGGACGCACCGGCTGGGCCCAAGGGTATCTCGCTCTTCCTGGTGCCGAAGTTCCTGGTCAACCCAGACGGCAGCCTGGGTGCGCGCAACCCGGCGACGTGTGGTTCGATCGAACACAAGATGGGCATCCAGGCCTCGGCCACCTGCGTGATGAACTTCGACGAAGCCGTCGGCTATATCGTCGGCGAGCCGAACAAGGGCCTGGCGGCGATGTTCACCATGATGAACTACGAGCGCCTGGGCGTGGGTATCCAGGGCCTGGCCACGGCCGAGCGTTCCTACCAGAACGCCGTCGACTACGCCCGAGACCGCCTGCAGAGCCGCGCCCCCACTGGGCCACAAGCCAAGGACAAGGCGGCCGACCCGATCATCGTGCACCCTGATGTGCGCCGCATGCTGCTGACCATGAAAGCGCTGATCGAAGGTGGCCGAGCATTCTCCACCTATGTGGCGATGCAGCTGGACAGCGCCAAGTTCAGCGAAGACCCCACCACGCGCAAGCGCAGTGAGGAGCTGGTGGCCTTGCTGACCCCGGTGGCCAAGGCATTCCTGACCGACCTGGGCCTGGAGTGTGCGGTGCACGGCCAGCAAGTGTTCGGTGGCCACGGCTACATTCGCGAGTGGGGCCAGGAGCAACTGGTGCGCGATGTGCGCATTACCCAGATCTATGAAGGCACCAACGGTATCCAGGCCCTGGACTTGATGGGGCGCAAGGTGGTGGCCAGTGGCGGTGCTTACTACAAGGTGTTCTCTGACGAGATTCGCCAGTTCATTACCAGCGCTGATGGCGGACTGGATGAATTTGCCAAGCCGCTGGGTACTTACCTCGACAAGCTCGACGGGCTGACCGAGTGGGTGCTTGAACAGGCCAAGGGCAACCCGAACGAGATCGGTGCAGCCTCGGTGGAGTACCTGCATGCCTTTGGCTATGTGGCCTATGCCTACATGTGGGCGTTGATGGCGCGCGCGGCCAAGGCCGGCGAGGGTGATGAGGCGTTCTACTCGGCCAAGCTGGGCACCGCTCGCTTCTACTTCGCGCGCCTGTTGCCACGGGTGGACTCACTGGTAGCTTCGGTAATGGCGGGGAGCGAGACGCTGTATTTGCTGGGTGCCGAGCAGTTCTAAGCGCCACACGTGTTTCTGAATGAGTCCTTTTTGTAAGCTTTCTCGCACATGACGTGGTGACTTTTCTCCACTGGTGCCACATTGGATCCACGGTTAATCTTTGTACATGGACGTTGCGCAGGAAGCGCAAAGGACAGAACAGGGACAACGAAGGATTTCCTGCCAGGACGGCGGGGCGATAGGGATGTCACAGGGAAACAGTCTGGAAAACCCCGCTTCGGCGGGGTTTTCTTTGTGCGCGTGTTTTCAGCCGCGCACGTCCAGTGGCGAGGCGCCCAGTTGTCGGGCGTCAGTCTCCTCCTCGAGCAGCGTGCGCAGCAGTTCCACCGATGCCTGCTGGCGCTGGGCATCGCGGAATACCAGGCCGACCTTCAGCGGCACGCGTGGCTCGCTCAACGGCTTCCACAACAAACCCTGATCATCCTCGGTGGCATCTTTGGCCCGGCCGGGCAGGATAGTGGCCAGCGCGGTGTGGGCCAGGCTGTCGAGAATGCCGCCCATGTTGTTCATCTCTGCCTGAACCTGCGGCCGCCGGCCTTGGCTGGCCAGCTGTTCCTTCCAGATCTGGCGAATCTGGAATTCCTCGCCGAGCATCAGCATTGGCAACTCTGCGGCCTGCCTGATCGACACCTTCTTGAAGTCCTTCAAGGGATGGGTGTCGGGGATGACCAGCTGCAGTTCATCTTCGTACAGCAGCATGCCATGCAGCCCGGGTTGGCGTGGTGGCAGGTAGCTGATGCCGATATCCAGGTTGCCATTGAGCAGGCGCCGTTCGATTTCCAGGCCTGACAACTCATAGATCTGCACCACCAGGTGTGGCTGGGCCTTGCGCACCCGTTCCAGCAGCTGCGGCACCAGGCTTGGGCGCACGGTCTGCAGCACGCCGATGGCCAGCGTACGCAACGACTGGCCCTTGAAGTTGCGCATCGCCTCATGGGCACGTTGCAGGCCATCAAGCAGGGGCAGGGCATGGTTGTACAGGGTGTGCGCGGCCAGGGTCGGCAGCAGGCGCTTGTTGCTGCGTTCGAACAGGCTCAGGTCGAGGCTGTGTTCGAGCTGGCGGATCTGCTGCGACAGCGCTGGCTGGGACAGTGAAAGGCGCTCGGCGGCACGGCCGACATGACCCTCTTCATACACCGCGACGAAATAACGCAGTTGGCGAAAATCCATAAGTAACACTTATCGAAAAAGCTGGAAAAACGGAATGGCCGCGGACGCCGCCGAGGCCTAGTCTATCGCCGTATTACAGCGGGTTACAGCAATCAATCAACGTATTGTTACCCCGTTTGAAAAACACTTTTGATAGGTAAGACAAAATATCAAGCGCCGGCACAAAGACCGGACGCTGGCCCCCCTTTTCCGTGCCTGGCTGGAGCCCCGATGAACCTGTTCAACCTGCGCCGCTCGGCCCCTGCCGCAGTTGCCGAGCCCAAGCGTGTGCCGGTAATCGTGGCGGATGCGCCGCCGTTGTCCCGCGAGCGGCTGATGCCAAGCACCGAACGTGCAGCGCAAGTGTTCGTGCGGGGCCAAGGTT
This sequence comes from Pseudomonas sp. NPDC087185, assembly GCF_044744955.1. NCBI lineage: Bacteria > Pseudomonadati > Pseudomonadota > Gammaproteobacteria > Pseudomonadales > Pseudomonadaceae > Pseudomonas > Pseudomonas sp. NPDC087185. Next base: position 614,971 of record NZ_JBIUZK010000004.1, read on the forward strand.
CCTGGCTTTGGGACGATGAAGGGCACGCCTACCTGGATTTCACCCAGGGCTGCGCGGTCAACAGCCTGGGCCATAGCCCCAGCGTATTGGTCAAGGCACTGGGCAACCAGGCCCAGGCGCTGATCAACCCGGGTGCAGGCTTTCATAACCGTGGCTTGCTTTCGCTGGTCAACCGCCTGTGCCAGAGCACCGGCAGCGAGCAGGCGTACCTGCTCAACAGCGGTGCCGAAGCGTGCGAAGGGGCGATCAAGCTGGCGCGCAAATGGGGCCAACTGCACCGCAACGGCGCCTATCACATCATCACCGCCAGCCAGGGCTGCCATGGCCGCAGCCTGGGCACCTTGTCGGCGTCCGACCCGTTGCCGTGCAACCGCTGCGAACCGGGGCTGCCGGGTTTCAGCAAGGTGCCGTTCAATGACCTGGCGGCGCTGCACGCTGAGGTGGACTCGCGCACCGTGGCGATCATGCTGGAGCCCATCCAAGGTGAGGCAGGCGTCATTCCGGCGACTAAGGAATACCTGCAAGGCGTCGAGAAGCTGTGCCGTGAACTGGGCATCCTGCTGATCCTCGACGAAGTGCAGACCGGTATCGGCCGCTGCGGCGCGCTGCTGGCGGAACAAACCTATGGTGTGCGCGCCGACATCATCACCCTGGGCAAAGGCCTGGGGGGTGGCGTGCCGCTGGCGGCCCTGCTGGCCCGTGGCACGGCCTGCTGCGCCGAGCCGGGCGAGCTGGAAGGCAGCCACCACGGCAATGCGCTGATGAGCGCTGCGGGCCTGGCCGTGCTGGATACCGTACTGGAGCCGGGCTTTTTCGAGCAGGTTGAGGACAGCGGGCGCCACCTGCGCGACGGCCTGAGCCGCCTGGCTGGCCGCTATGGCCAAGGCGAAGTGCGTGGCCAAGGCTTGCTCTGGGCCCTGCAGTTACAGGAACACCGGGCCAAGGACCTGGTGCAGGCAGCCTTGCATGAAGGCCTCTTGCTCAACGCGCCACAGGCAGATGTGGTGCGCTTTTCGCCGGCACTGACCGTGAGCAAAGGCAACATCGATGAAATGCTCCTGCGCCTGGCCCGGGCCTTTGCCCGCCTGCATGCACAACAGCATGCCCGCCGCGAAGCCTCGGCGTAACACGAATTCAACGAACCGTCTGGCGTTTCTGCGCATCGCCCCTGGCCTGATTCATTTGGCCCGGGGCGTTTTTTTTGCCCGGCGTTTACCTGTGGAACCTCTGCGATGCCCAGCTAGTCTCTGTTTAGACCCCTTGAGGAGAGACTCGCATGGACTTCATTCGCATCATCATCGCCATCCTTCTGCCGCCGCTGGGTGTGTTCCTGCAGGTGGGCTTCGGCGGGGCATTCTGGCTGAATATCTTGCTGACCTTGCTGGGGTACATTCCGGGGATCGTGCACGCGGTGTACATCATCGCCAAACGTTGAATACGTTGGGGCCGCCGCGCGGCCCCACGCTTCACTGAACCAGCACCCGGCAATAAAACTTCCACTCTTCCTCCAACGCATGCGCCAGGTTCTCGGCCTTGCGCAAACCATGGCGCTCGCCGGCATAGAAATGCCCCTCGGCCTCGATGCCATTCACTTGCAACGCTTCGAGCATCGAGCGCGTCTGCTCGGGCACCACCACCGCATCCAGCTCACCCTGGAAGAAAATCACCGGCACCTTGATCTGCGCGGCATGCAACAGCGGTGTGCGTTGCCGATAGCGCTCTGCATCCCACTGCGGGTCACCAATCAACCAGTCCAGGTAATCGCCTTCGAACTTGTGCGTGGCATGGCCCAGTGCAACCGGGTCACTCACCCCGTAAAGGCTGGCCCCGGCACGGAACACATCATGGAAAGCCAGGGCGCACAGGGTGGTATAGCCGCCGGCACTGCCGCCGCGAATGAAGGCTTTATCGGCGTCGATCAGGCCGCGCCTTGCCAAGTGTTCTACTGCGGCGCACGCGTCCTGCACATCGCTTTCACCCCAGCGCAGGTGCAGCGCCTGGCGATATTCGCGGCCGTAGCCGGTACTGCCCCTGTAGTTCAGGTCGGCGACGGCAAAGCCGCGTTGGGTCCAGAACTGGATACGTGGGTCGAGCACCGGATAGCAGGCCGAGGTCGGCCCGCCATGGATGAACACCACCAGTGGCGTGGGGGCTTCAGCGCCGGCCGCCGGGTAGAAGAAGCCATGGGCAAACTCGCCGCCGCTCTCGTAGAGCATCGATTGCGGCAGGCTGATGTGCTCGGCCGGGAGCAGTTCGGCGCCCCCCGCCAGGATGCGGACCTCGTGGTTTGACCGGTCAATGGCGATGACGGTTGGGGGGCTGATCGGCGAGGCGGCGATGGCGTAGAGGTAATGGTCATCCATGGCCAGGTTGCGAAAGCGGCTGTAAGCGCTGGCGAAACGCTCGACCGGGCCGTCGGCAGTATACAGCCCCAATTTGCCGAAGCCGCCTTCGAACCAGCTGGCCAGGTAGCTTTGCGGCCCAAGTGCCAGCCAGGTGCAGGTGCCCAGTTGCCAAGGGGCGGCAGCGTGGTCCGCAGGTTCTGCGGGCAAGGCCTGCCATTGGCCGTCGAGTTCGCCCCAGGGCTGCCAGAAGCCATTGCGGTCGGACAGGCAGTACAAGCGCCCCTCGGTGTCGAAGCGCGGTTGCTGCAATGATTCGTCATCCGCCGCGATGCAGCGTGCCGCGCCCCAGCTACCGTCGCCACGCCGTGCGCGATGCATCAGGCGGGTCACCGTCCAGGGCTGAGCCGGGCGATCCCATTCAACCCAGGCCAGGCGTTTGCCGTCGGCACTGAGCGTGGGTGAGGCATAGAAGTCGGCCCCTTCGGCGAGCACTTCGACGCTGCCATCGGCCAAGGCCACCAGGCGATGCTCGACACACTCGCCATGGCGCTCCTCGACCGCCAGCACCTGGCCGTCGTGCCATTGCAGGTCGCCGTAGCGGCACTGTTCATTGCCGGTCCAGGCAACCGGTTCTGCAGCCTCCAGCCCTTGGCGGTAGACCTGCTGGTCCGTCTCGTTGACGAACCAGACCGCATCGTCACCCAGGCAGAAGCTGCCACCGCCGTATTCATAGACCCGGCTGCGCACGCTGAAGCCATCTGGCGTCAGGCAACGGGCTTGCCGGTCACGCCAGTGCCACACGCGGCAGGCGCCGTCGGCGGGGCGGAACTCATTCCAGAACAGGCCCTGGGCGCTGGCCTTGAGGTCGGAAAAGTCGGTACCGGCGGCGACGGCCTGGGCGGCAGTGAGTTCAGCCGCGGACGATGACACGAGAGTTGCGCTCATTGCGGAAGGTCATCTCTTCGATGGCGAGGGTTGCAGTTTCTGCTTCCTCGCGGGCCTTGAGGATGATGCCGTGGTCGGCCGACTTGGCGCACACCGGGTCGGCGTTGCTGGCATCGCCAGTGAGCATGAACGCCTGGCAGCGGCAGCCGCCGAAGTCCTTCTCTTTTTCGTCGCACGAGCGGCAGGGCTCGGGCATCCATTCATAACCGCGGAAACGGTTGAAGCCGAACGAGTCGTACCAGATGTGGTGCAGGTCGTGGTCACGCACGTTGGGGAACTGTACGGGCAGCTGGCGCGCGCCATGGCAGGGCAGGGCGGTGCCGTCCGGGGTGATGGTGAGGAACAGGCTGCCCCAGCCGTTCATGCAGGCCTTGGGGCGTTCTTCGTAGTAGTCAGGGGTGACGAAGATCAGCTTGCACGGGCTGCCGTCGGCCTTGAGCTTGGCGCGGTACTCGTTGGTGATGCGTTCGGCGCGTTCCAGCTGCTCGCGGGTGGGCAGCAGGCCCAGGCGGTTGAGGTGTGCCCAGCCATAGAACTGGCAGGTGGCAAGCTCGACGAAGTCGGCTTCCAGCGCGATACACAGCTCGATGATGCGGTCGATCTTGTCGATGTTGTGCCGGTGGGTGACGAAGTTGAGCACCATCGGGTAGCCGTGGGCTTTCACTGCCCGGGCCATTTCCAGCTTCTGCGCGAAGGCCTTCTTTGAACCGGCCAGCAGGTTGTTGACCTGCTCGTCGCTGGCCTGGAAGCTGATCTGGATGTGGTCCAGGCCGGCTTCCTTGAAGGCGGCAATGCGCGCTTCGGTCAGGCCGATGCCGGAGGTGATCAGGTTGGTGTAGTAACCCAGGCGCCGGGCTTCGCCGATCAGCTCGGCGAGGTCCTGGCGCACCAATGGTTCACCGCCGGAAAAGCCGATCTGCGCCGCGCCCATTTCACGGGCTTCGGCCATCACCTTGAACCACTGCGCGGTGCTCAATTCCTTGCCCTGCTGGGCGAAGTCCAGCGGGTTGGAGCAGTACGGGCACTGCAGCGGGCAGCGGTAGGTCAGCTCGGCCAGCAGCCACAGGGGCAGGCCGACCGGTACCTCAGGCGAGGGTGATCCAGTGTTCGCCACGGGCCACCTCCATGAATTGCTCGATGTCGTCGGCGACCTCGGGCACACCAGGGAACTGCGCTTCGAGCGCGGCGATGATCGCCGACACATCGCGCTTGCCATCGATCAGGCCGCCGATGAAGCCAGCGCTGTCGTTGAGCTTGATCATGCCTTCAGGGTACAGCAGCACGTGGCCCTTCTGCGCCGGCTCGTATTGGAAACGGTAGCCGGGGCGCCAGTTCGGCACTTGCTTGCGGTCGAAACTCATAGGGCGATCCCCTTGTGCCATACCCGTTGCTGGGTGACGGTGTGATACGGCGGGCGGTTCAGCTCGTAGGCCATGCTCATGGCATCGAGCATGCTCCAGAGGATATCCAGCTTGAACTGCAGGATTTCCAGCATACGCTCCTGGCCGTCGCGGGTGGTGTAGTGCTGCAAGGTGATCGCCAGGCCGTGCTCCACATCACGCCGGGCCTGGCCCAGGCGGGTGCGGAAGTATTCATACCCGGCCGGGTCGATCCAGGGGTAGTGCTGCGGCCAGCTGTCCAGGCGCGACTGGTGGATCTGCGGGGCGAACAGCTCGGTCAGCGAGCTACTGGCGGCTTCCTGCCAACTGGCGCGGCGGGCGAAGTTGACGTAGGCATCGACGGCGAAGCGCACGCCGGGCAGCACCAGTTCCTGGGAGCGCAGCTGGTCCGGGTCGAGGCCCACTGCCTGGCCCAGGCGCAGCCAGGCTTCGATGCCGCCGTCCTCGCCGGGGGCGCCATCGTGGTCGAGCAGGCGCTGGATCCACTCACGGCGCACCTCGCGGTCCGGGCAGTTGGCCAGGATCGCGGCATCCTTCATCGGGATGTTCACCTGGTAGTAGAAGCGGTTGGCCACCCAGCCCTGGATCTGCTCGCGGGTGGCGCGCCCTTCGTACATCGCCACGTGGTACGGGTGATGGATGTGGTAGTAGGCGCCCTTGGCGCGCAGGGCCTGCTCGAATTCGGCGGGCGACAGTGGCAGTGCATCGCTCATCAGGCCTCCTTACAACTCGATGCTCATGCCATCGAAGGCGACTTCCACGCCACGTCGCACCACTTCAGCGCGCTCTGGGGAGTCTTCATCGAGGATCGGGTTGGTATTGTTGATGTGGATAAGCACCTTGCGCTGGCGCGGGAAGCCGTCCAGCACCTCGAGCATGCCGCCGGGGCCGTTCTGTGCCAGGTGGCCCATTTCGCGGCCGGTGCGCGTGCCGACACCACGGCGTTGCATTTCATCATCCTCCCACAGCGTGCCGTCGACCAGCAGGCAGTCGGCGCCGTGCATCATCGCCAGCAGCTGCTCGTCCACCTGGCCGAGGCCGGGGGCATAGAACAGCTTGCCGCCGGTGCGCGTGTCTTCGACCAGCAGGCCCAGGTTGTCGCCCGGGTGCGGGTCGAAGCGGTGCGGCGAGTACGGTGGCGCGGCGCTGCGCAGGGGGAAGGGGGTGAACCTGAGGTTGGGGCAGGCGTCGATGACGAAGCTGCCTTCGAGTTCGATGCGGTTCCACTGCAGGCCGCCGTTCCAGTGGCTGAGCATGTTGAACAGCGGGAAGCCGGTGCTCAGGTCCTGGTGGACCATGTCAGTGCACCAGACCTGGTGCGGGCAGCCTTCGCGCAGGCTGAGCAGGCCGGTGGTGTGGTCGATCTGGCTGTCGAGCAGGACGATGGCGTTGATACCGGTGTCGCGCAGGGCACGGCCTGGCTGCATGGGCGCGAAAGCCTGGAGCTGGGCGCGGATGTCCGGTGAAGCGTTGCACAGGATCCAGTGCACGCCGTCATCGGACAGGGCGATCGATGACTGGGTGCGCGCCGTGGCGCGCAGGCTGCCATCACGAAAGCCTTTGCAGTTGACGCAGTTGCAGTTCCACTGCGGGAAGCCGCCGCCGGCGGCGGAGCCGAGAATCTGGATGTACATGGCTGTTCTCTATCCGAACTGTGCGAAAACCCTGTGCAAAAAACGACAACGCCCCGGCGGGCCGAGGCGTCGTAGCGCAAGCAAGGCTTAGCGGCTGGCGAAGTACATGGTCACTTCGAAGCCGATACGCAGGTCAGTGTATGCAGGTTTGGTCCACATGGTTTGCTCCTTCCGGATGAGGGTTGGGTGGTTCAGCTACTAGATTTGGCGTCGCCCCGCGCTGGAGGTTCCGTCGGCTGAGATAGCGTTATCTTACAAGAAAATTTTGTACCGAAAGGTTAATTCTTCGAAAAGCGCCCTTGCGGTAAACGTAACAATCGCTGCGTGATCAGTACCCGTTACCTGCTGGAGCAGGGCCGTTGGCCAGGCAGAACCAGCAGGCGTCGGGTTTGAGCAGGCCGCACAAAAGGTCGTCCAGATCGGCTTGTTGCGTCATCAGAATAGACCTGCGCAGCGCGGATAGATCGCCGGGTTGTGTGGCCAGGTGTGTCTGCCATGCCCACTCGGCGACCTCGGCATTGGCCATTGCCGGCTCTTCGAATTGCTCGGTCAATGCCTGGCGGGCTGCGGGGTCGAGGGTGATGCCCTGGCGCAGAAGGGTGACCAGGTGGCCGAGGATCTCGGCCTGGGTGGCATGGGGCGATTGCACGCCGAACAGCAGGCCGCCGACGCCCTCGATCTGACGAAAGGTACTGAATACCGCGTAGCCGAGCTGCAACTCCACCCGCAGGCGCTGGTACACCGGCCCCTGCAATAACTGGGCGAGCAACCGGCCGCAGGCCTGGTGCTCGGCAGGCAAAGGGCAGAACAGCAACAGGGCATGTTCACTGCCCGGCACCTCGGCATGGTGCCAGCGGCGGCCACGCCAGCCTGGCAGCGCAGCAGGGGCGCCGAGTTGGCCGGGGCAACCTTGCAGCGCTGCGCCGAGCGATGGCAGGGCGGCGGGGGCGAAGCCAATGGCCAGGCCGTGCCATCGGCTGTGTTGCCAGGCGTCGTCGAGCGCCTGTTGATCGGCCGTGGAGGCAGGCTGTGGCATTGGCGCAGTGCCGCTTAGCGCATCGGGTAATTGCTTAAGCAGGGCCCTGATCGGAATCAGCGCGGCGTGTTGTGCTGACGATGGCCGCCAGTTGCCGGGCGAGCGCAGCAGCGCCAAGGCGTGTTCGACAGCGCTCAGCACAGCTGCTGGCAGGCCGGTGCAGCGAAGTTGCCAGTGTTCGCCCGCAGCGCTGAATTGCAGCTGCAGCGACGCGCGCTCGCAGCGTTCCTGAAGCGGGCGCAAGGCTCGATCGAGCACGTCATACAGGTGTTGGCTCAGCGCTGCGGGTACCTGCCAGCGCAGGTAAACGGCCGCGTATTGGCGTGCCGACGGGAGTAGGTCACTGATCGACAGCGCCGCAGGCAACGGTCGCGCCTGGGTGATGGCCAGCTCAGCGCGCAGCAGGGGGTCGGGCGCGGGCAGCTGCCAGTGCCCGTGCTCACGGCAGGGCAGGTCGTCGAGCAGTGCCGCTAGCGCCACCAGCCCTTGTGCATCCAGTGCCGCGAAGGGCTGCCCTGCACTGTCGCGCCGAGCCAGCTCAAGTGGGCTGGCGCTGCGTTCGCGGCGCTGTTGCAGCAGGCCGAACTCGGTGTTGAGTTGCCCCAGGTCAAGCTGGCGGATGTAGCCGAACCAGCCGTGCAGCAGGGCCAGGGCGTCGTCTGCACACGCGTCTGCAGTGAGCTTCAGGTCAATGTGCCAGAGCATCTGCCCGGCGAAGGCATACAGCTTTTCGGCCTTCAACCCTTGCAGCCAGCCGCGCTGGCGCAAGCCATCCAGCCAGGTGCCTGGCCGGCTGTCGCTCAGGCAGGCAATCAACAGCTCCAATGCGGGTTCGGCCCCGGTAGGCAGGTTTTCGTGTTTGAACACCCCGTCCATACACGTGGCCGACAGGGCTGGGGGCAGGTGCTGGGTAGCACGCGTACCCGTGGCAAACGCATCAGCATACTGCCTGCCGAGTTGCTCCAGCTCTTCAAGCGGCTGCGGGCCGCACACGCTCAAGGTGATCTGGCCACCTTGATAGAAATGCTGATGGAAACCTGTGAGTGCCTGCTGGAAGGCGGGGTCCTGCAAGGCCAGGGTATGCCGGTTACCTGCATGAAAGCCGCCCAATGGATGGCCTGCCGCCACCGACTGCAGCAGGGCAAACGCCTGCTGCGCTTGAGGGTCGCGCGACCAGGCGATGAATTCGGCGTGGATCACTTCCCGCTCGCGGCGCTGGCGTTCGATACCCAGATCCGGCTCGGCGAGCATCTGGCACAACCGCTCCAGCCCCCCGGCCAAAGCGGCGGGCGGGACTTCGAAGAAAAAGTCGGTGGTGCGTTCGCGGGTGCTGGCGTTGACCTGGCCGCCAAGGGCCTGGACGTAGCGCATCAGCCCGTCCTCCAGCGGAAAACGAGCGGTGCCCAGGAAAAACAGGTGTTCGAGGAAGTGCGCCAGCCCTGGCCATCTTGCCGGGGCGTCGTGGCTGCCGGCCTGCACCCGCAGCGCTGCTGCCGAGCGCTTGAGCCGCGGGGCATGGCGCAGGGTCAGCTGCAGTCCGTTGGCCAGGATGAGGCGGCGGGTGGCGTCAGGCATGGGGCTACGCTCAGCCCCTGCGCAGGTGCAGTTCCTGGCGCAAGTCAGCCAGATACGGGAACGCTTCGCGCCCCTTCACCACCCGCCCATGTTCCAGGTCCGCCAGCAACTGACATTCATCGTGCCCGGCCATGGCAAGCAAGCTGCCATCCGGCCCGATGATGCTGCTCTGCCCGCAATACTGAATCTGCCCCTCGGCCCCGCAATAGTTGGCGTACACCAGGTAGCACTGGTTTTCCTGTGCCCGCGAGCGCACGGTTACCTGGCAGACAAAATCGTAGGGCGTCATGTTCGCCGTCGGCACCAGGATCAGCTCGGCACCATTGAGTGCCAGGCGCCGGGCATTTTCCGGAAACTCGATGTCGTAGCAGATCAGCAGCCCGACCTTCCAGCCCTCCAGCTCGACCACCGGGAAGTGGTCGGCGCCGGCGCTGAACATGGTGCGGTCCAGTTCGCCGAACAGGTGCGTCTTGCGGTAATTGCACAGGCTGCGGCCGTGGGCATCGATCAACTGCACACTGTTGTAGATCGCCCCATCGTCGGCGCGCTCCGGGTAGCCATAGACGATGGCAATGCGGTGCGCCTGGGCGATCTCAACCACGTCCATGGCCGACGGGCCATCGTCGGCCTCGGCCAGGCGTTCGACCTGCTCAAGGCCGATGTTGTAGCCACTCAGGAACATCTCCGGGCACACCAGCAGCTGCGCGCCGCGTTCGGCTGCCAGCTGCGCCTGGTGGCGCAGCCGTTGCAGGTTGCCGGGCACGTCCAGCGGGTTGGGTGCGCCCTGGAACAGAGCGATGCGCATGCTGCCTCCTTGTCTCAGTCGGCCAGGGCAATAGGCCCGATCTGGTCGAACACGTCGCCCGGCCCCGGGTTGTCCGGGTGGGTCTGGCCACCGAAGTGGTTCATGATACCCCACACTGCATTCAGCGAGGTCTGCACCGCGCCTTCGACCCAGGCGGGGGTCCACGACACGTCGTCGCCGGCGATGAACATGCCGCGTTGTTCAGCGGGCATGTCCTGCTGCATGAAGTGCGCGTACATCCGTTGGTTATAGCGGTAGTGGCCCGGCAGCGCGCCCTTGAAAGCGCCGAGGAAGTGAGGGTCGGCCTCCCAGGAAATGGTGATCGGGTCGCCGATGATATGCCCCGCGATGTCGGTTTTCGGGTAGATCTTCTTCAGTGCATCCAGGGCCAGCTGCACGCGCTTTTCCACCGGGTGTGGGAGCATCTTCAGGGCATCGCTCATCCACGCGTAGGACAGGCAGATCACCCCCGGCTTGTCGTCGCCGTTGTCGAACAGGTAGGTGCCCCGGGTCAGGCGATCGGTGAGGGTCATGCTCATCAGGTCGCGCCCGGTCTGTGGGTCCTTGTCCTTCCAGAAGGGCCGGTCGACCATGACAAAGGTCTTCGACGACTGCATGTAGCGGGTGCGGTCCAGGGCCATCCACATCTTCTGCGAGAACAGCGACTCCTCGCAGTCGATCTGGGTGGTCAGCAGCCAGCTTTGGCAGGTGGCGAGCACTGCACCGTAGTGACGTGTGTCGCCCCAGTTGTCGGTGACCGCCAAGCGCCCGTCGGCTGCCCGGGCAATGCGCTTGACCCCGGTGCGCGGTGCGCCGCCGTGCAGCGCGCTCAGGCTGGTACCTGCGGGCCAGTGCGCGCAGCGCTCCGGCACATGGCGCCAGATGCCCTGCGGCACCTGCTCCACGCCGCCGACCACCAGGTGCTGGTGGTCGTCGCAGTTGGTCATCACCACGCGGAAGATTTCCAGCATCGAATTGGGGAAGTCCGAGTCCCATCCACCGGTGCCGAAACCGACCTGGCCGAATACTTCGCGGTGCTGGAAGCTGAGCTTGGCGAACGAGCGCGAAGTGGCGACGAAGTCATAAAAGGTGCGGTCGTCCCACAGTGGTACCAGCTTGTTCCACAGTGCTTTCAGGCGCGGTACATCGCGGTCGCGGATCGCCTGCTGGATATCGGCGAATTGCGCGCCGCTTTCCAGCGCATCGGCCCAGGCGTCGGCCACTTCGTGGAACAGCTTGGGCAGGTCGCTGGATTTCTCGGCGTAGTAAGTCTGGCCTTCGAGGTCGATCACCGTGCTGCCCGACGCCGGGGTCAGCGGGTTGGGGAAGGGCTTGGTCTCCAGGCCCAGCTTGTCCACATAGTGATAGAAGGCGGTGGAGGACACCGGAAAGCGCATGCCACCCAGTTCGGCGATGACGCCGTCGGTGCCATTGAAGGCTTGCGAACGCAGGCGGCCACCGAGTTTCGAGGCTTCGTACACCACCGGCTTGAGCCCCAGCTTCATCAGCTCGTAGGCCGCCACGAGCCCCGCGATACCGGCACCGACGATGGCCACCTCTTCACCGTGGCGCGCTGCCGGGATGCTGCCCAGGCCCGCGGGGTGCTCCAGCCAGCTGTCGAACGCGAAGGGGAAGTCCGGGCCGAAGACGGTGATGGGTTGCTTGCCGTCGGCGGGGTGGCGGTTGTTCTTGTTCATGAAGTGACCTTGCCAGAGCGGCTGCGCGGGAGCGGAGCCTGAGTATAGAGGATGCCTGGTGGTCATTTTAGGAGGTGGGGTGATCGTAAATAAGAAGCAGATTGCTGGCGAACTGAAGCTTTATCGGTCGAAATGACGGGCTTATGATTCATTACGACGGCTGTAACCTTGTGGCGTACTCCTCATGCCGGCTGCCCGCGATCCACCTTGCTGCTGAGGATGATCGAGGTTGTGGTCTTCTCCACCCCTTCGACACTGCCAATCTGGTCAAGCAACTCGTCCAGTTGCTCTGGCGAATCGCTGCGCAGCCAGGCCACGTAGTCGAACTCGCCACTCACCGCGCACAGCTGCTGCACTTGCCCCATGGCACTCAAGCGCCGCACCACCTCCTTACCGGAGCGTGGCTGGACCTTGATCCCGACGTAGGCCTGCAGGCCGCCGCCGATCAGGCGCTGGCCCAGGCGCACGCCATAGCCGGTAATGACCTTGGCTTTTTCCAGCCGGGCCAGGCGCGAGTTGACCGTGGTGCGGGCGATGCCCAGCTGGCGGGCGAGGGTGGCGACGCTTTCGCGGGCGTTGATCTGCAGCATGGCGATCAGCTGGCGGTCGATTTCGTCGAGGGTGATGGCGCGGGAGTCCGGCATGGCAAGTCTCTACAGTGGGCTTGCTAGCCTAGCCAGCCATCGGCAGGCAGAGCAAGGCCAACTGCGTTGCTGCGCCGCTGGCGTTATTGCGGCATGATGATCTGCCGACTCCACTGGAGCCATGGCGTGAACCTCGAAACCTTGCTGGAATGCTGGCGGCAGGAAGTCTCCAACAAGAACAAGCCCGGGCGGCGCAGCAGCCTGTTGTTCAACGTCTTGCGCCGCGCGCGCAAGGACAACAAGCTGCGCTTTCTCTTCGCCTACCGCCTGGCGCAGTACCTTGATGCCCGCGGCGGCCTGGGCAGGCGATATGCGCGGGGCATGCAGCAGCGGCTGAACCGCACGTACGCCGTGGATATCGACATCGGCGCGCAGATCGCCCCCGGCCTGCGTATCGCCCACCTGCCGGGCGTGGTGATCACCCGTCATGTGAGCATCGGGCGCAATTTCTTCATCCGTCAGAATTGCTCGATCGGTATCAAGACCCTTGGCCTGGAACGCTATGCGTTGCGTATTGGCGACAACGTCAGCCTGGGTGCCAACAGCTGCATCATCGCCGACCAGGTCACTATCGGCGACAACGTGGTGATCGGCGCCATGTCGCTGGTCACCCGTGACATCCCGGCTAACGCCACTTTTTACAACCCGCGTCAGACAATGATGGATATCGGTCAGGTTTAATACCTTCTTACTTGATAGCTTTGTGATGTCATCCGCTGCCCGCTATGATTCGCACTTGTCCAGGTGCAAGACAGGCACGATTGAAGGGATTGATGGGTGAGCAGGGTTCATTTTGACGTAAATGCCGTCTTTTGCATTTCGCTGGACACACGCGCTGATCGACGCGAGTTGTTTCAGCAAAGCATTGCCACGCTGCTGGATAACCCGGTGACGTTCCACGTCGTGCAGAAAGCCAGTGACCCGAAAAGAGGCTGCTACGAGTCGCATCAGCAACTCGCCCAGCGTGCTCTGGATGAGGGGTTGGAGCGAGTCCTGGTGTTCGAGGACGACGTGAAAGCTTATCAGCTCAAAGCTTCGCAGGTCCGTTGGGTCAACCGTTTCATGCGTTCACACCGCTTCGAGGCCTTGCACCTGGGGTACTCGATGGGCCGAACCTGGCTGACCTGGTTCCCGTTCATTGCTCGCGGCCGTGTGGTGGCCTTGCATGCCTACGTGCTGTCGCGCGAGGGCTGCCGGATACTGGCCGAAACGCCTTACGCAGGCGAGCCTGTCGATGTGATGTTCAAGCGCCGGATCAAGCAGCACTGTGTATTCCCGATGATGTTCCGCCAGCATGCGGCGCAGGTGACCGGCAGCGACCTGGAAACGGTCGTGTGCAATGAAGATGCCTGGTGGGAGAAGAACTGGCGCAAGCACTGGCGCTCGCCGCTGAAGAACCTGTGGCGTACGGCGTTGCGTGTGGATTTTTGAGCCGTTGAAACGAAAAAGCCGCGCAATATGCGCGGCTTTTTCGTGTCTGGTGGGCCCACACGGACTCGAACCGTGGACCAAAGGATTATGAGTCCTCTGCTCTAACCAACTGAGCTATAGGCCCTCAGTAAGTGCCCGGATTATAACGAGGGTTTTGAAACGGTGCCATCCGAAAGATCAGTTAGTGCTATACGAAGAAACGTCGCTGCGAATTCGTCCGGTGCCAGCGGCAGGCTCACGATGTAGCCCTGGATCTGTTCACACCCCTCCGCAGCCAGGAACCGTTGCTGTGCCTGGTTTTCCACCCCTTCGGCAATGATCGTCAGCTGCATGCTGCGCCCCAGCGCGATGATCGCGCGGGCGATGGCGGCATCGTGCGGGTCGTCTGGCAAACCGCGGATGAACGACTTGTCGATCTTGAGGATGTCCAGCGGCAGGCGCTTGAGGTAACTCAGTGACGAGTAGCCGGTACCGAAGTCGTCGATCGCCAACTGCACGCCCAGCTGCTTTAGCTGGTGCAGCACGGCCAGGGCTTCTTCGGCCTGGCTCATGATGAAGTTCTCGGTGATCTCCAGCTGCAGGTCGCCGGCCTTTAGCTGGTAGGTCTTGAGCAACTGCTCGATGCGTTTGGCCAGGCCATGGTGGCGCAGCTGCGCACCGGCGAGGTTGATCGACAACGGGCCGAAGGCCTGGTAGTTCATTTTCCAGTGGTGCATCTGCCGGCAGGCCTGCTCCAGCACCCAGTCGCCAAGCTGAAGGATGGTGCCGTTTTCTTCGGCGAGGTGAATGAAGTGCTCTGGCGGCACTTCGCCGAAAGTCGGGTGGTTCCAGCGGATCAGCGCTTCGGCACCTACCAGGGTCTGGGTCTTGAGGCTGAACTTGGGCTGGTAGCACAGGCTCATCTCGTTACGTTCCACGGCGCGGCGCAGTTCGTGCTCCAGGGCGATACGTTCGCTGGCCTGGGCGGTGAGGTCGCGGGTGTAGGCTTCGACGCGGTTGCGGCCTTTGGCCTTGGAGCGGTACATGGCAGCGTCGGCGTTGCGGATCAGCGTGGCGACGTCGATGCCATCCTGTGGGTAGAGGCTGATGCCGATACTGGCGCTGGTGAAGAACTCGTGTTCGCCAGCCTGGAACGGGGCGCTGAAGCAGGCCAGCAGCTTGTTGGCGATGGCGCTGGCATCGCTGGGTTTGTGCAGGCCGGGCAGCAGGATGATGAACTCGTCGCCGCCCAGGCGGGCCACGGTGTCGACGTCGCGCACCTGCTCCTTCAGGCGCTGGGCGATGCCTTTGAGCAGCAGGTCGCCGACGGGGTGGCCAAGGCTGTCGTTGATGTGCTTGAAACGGTCGAGGTCGAGGAATAGCACCGCGCCCTGGCGGTTGGATACCTGCGCGCAGGTGAGTACGGCCTGCAGGCGGTTTTCGAACAAGGCGCGGTTGGGCAGGCCGGTGAGCGGGTCGTGGTGGGCTTGGTAATCGAGCTTGGCCTGGGCATGCTTGAGGCTGGAGATGTCGGCGAACACCGCGACAAAATGCGTGATCTCACGGTCGCTGTTGCGCACGGCACTGATGGTCAGCCAGCCGGGGTAGAGTTCACCGTTCTTGCGCTTGTTGTAGATCTCGCCCTGCCAGTGCCCCTCTGCGGTGAGCTGGTGCCACATGGCCGCATAGAAGGCGCTGTCGTGCTGGCCAGAGGCGAGCAGGCGCGGCGTCTGGCCGAGCGCTTCGATTTCGCTGTAACCGGTGATTTCGCTGAAGGCGCGGTTGACCGCGCTGATGCGTTGGTCGATGTCGGTGATCAGCACCCCTTCGGCGGTGTTCTCGAACACGGTGGCGGCCAGTTGCAGTTTTTCCTGCATCAGGTGGCGTTCGGTGATGTCGCGGGCGATGGTCAGCATGCAGTCGACACCGGCGATCGGCAGCGGCCGTGCGGACAATTCGCAAAGGCGGATCTGCCCGTCGCTGCGGCGGATATGGCAGCTGAAATCACGCACGAAGCTATCGCGGGCAAGCTGGTCGATCAGGCGCTTGCGTTCGTTGAGGTCGACCCAGATGCCCAGGTCGAACGAGGTCTGGTCGATGGTTGGGTTGAGGTCGTAGCCGGTCAGGCGGCAGAAGCCCTCGTTCACCTCGATCAGCAGGCCATCGCTCTGGCGCGACAGCAGCAGGCCGTCGGGAGAGGCATGGAAGGCCTTGGCAAACTTCTCCTCCGAGGTTTGCAGTTGCTGCTGGGTTTCCTTCAACTGGCTGATATCGCGCACCGCCACGACGAAGGCCAGGGTGCCATCCAGCTCGAATGTCTCGGCGGAGGTCAGGCCGGTGAACAATTGGCCGTTGCTGCGCCGGAAGCTCATTTCCAGGTTGCGGATGCCGCCTTGGTGCAGGCGCTCGAGCAGCTGTGGGCCAGAGCCCTGCGTGCCCCAGAGGTTGAGCTCTGTGGCGGTACGGCCGATCACCTGGCCTGGGGTCAGGCCGATCTGCTCTTCGAACGCTTCATTGACCTCCAGCAGGCTGCCGTCGCTGTGACGGGCTATCAGCAGGATGTCGGGGCATTGCTGGAACACCGAGGCAAACTTCTGCTCCGACAGGCGAAGGGCGTCCTCGGTGCGCTTGGTCTCGCTGATGTCGATCATCAGCCCGCGCATCACCGGCCGGTGGCCATGCTCGATCATGCTGACGATGTTGCGCACCCACAGTGCCTGGCCGTTGGCGCCCATCACCCGGTAATCGAGGCTGTGATCGCGCCCGGCAGCGGTTTCGCTTTCGCAGTAGGCCTGGGCCCATAGCGCGTCCTCCGGGTGCAGGATGCTGCGCCAGAAACCAGGCTTGAGCCAATCGTGCAAGGGGTAGCCCAGCAGGTCTTCGGCATGGGGCGAGACGTAGCTGTAGGTGAAATCGTTGGCGTCGGCTTCCCAGGCGATCGCCGAGAGGCTTTCGATCAGGCCACGGTAGTGGTACTCGCTACTTCGCAGTTCTTGTTCCAGGGCGATACGCCTGGAAATCTCCGAGCTGAGGCGGCGGTTGATGCGGATCACCACCGCGAGGATTGCGACCAGCAGCAGGACGGCGGGCAGGCCGTAGATCAGCATGTCGTGCCAGAAGGTGCGCTGGTCCACTACATTGCCCACCCAACGTTGCTGGATCTGGCTGATCTCCTCGCTGGACATGTCGGCCATGACCTTGTCGAGGATGCCGATGAGGACCTTCTTGTCGCGCGGCGCGGCCATGGCCAGCTGGTAGCGGTAGGGCGTTTCACCGCTGACGTACAAACCGTCGAGCTTGAGCTGGCGCAGGCTCCAGATGCTCGAAGCAAGGTCGCCGACCACGGCGTCCACCTCGTCGGTGGCCAGCGCCTGCAAGGCCGAGCTGACGTTGGGCAAGCCGACCAGGTTGAGGTCTGGGTGATGGGTACGCAGCAGCTCGTGGGGGGCATAATTCTCTACCACGGCGATTTTCAGGCCGTACAGGTCTTTGAGGGTGCGCGGTTGCGGGCCGCCTTCGTGGGCGAGGATGACAATGGGGAAGTCCAGGTACGGGCGGGTGAAAGCCAGATAACCCTGGCGCTCCGGCGTCGACATGATGCCGGGCAGCAAGTCGATGCGGCTTTCGCGCGCCTGTTCAAGCACTTCGGTCCAGCTGCTGGGCTCGATCGGCTTGAGCGTCACGCCCAGGCGTTCCTGGAGCAAGGCGATGTAATCGGCGGCCAATCCCTGGTACCGGCCTTCCTGGTCACGAAACTCGAACGGTGGCCAGGAAGCGTCGACGCCCAGCTTCAACTGCGGGTGGGCAGTCAGCCAGGTTTTTTCCTCGTCTGTCAGGGTCAGGGCGCCGGCCGTTGTGTTCCACAGGATCAGGAGCAGCAACAGAATGGCCGGCATTGGCGGCATGGCAGCCTCGCATTCAGATAGTCTGAACTCGAGTGTAGACGGGCATTCAGCCCGCTGGATAGCTACTTGCCACGACCATTTGTCACATAAGAAAAACCCCGGCCTGGGCCGGGGTTTGTCATCACTCGTCGAGGAAGGAGCGCAGATGCTCGCTGCGTGTCGGGTGGCGCAATTTGCGCAACGCCTTGGCTTCGATCTGACGGATCCGTTCACGGGTCACGTCGAACTGCTTGCCCACTTCTTCGAGGGTGTGGTCGGTGTTCATGTCGATGCCGAAACGCATGCGCAGCACTTTGGCTTCGCGTGCGGTCAGGCCCGAGAGCACGTCGCGGGTCGCTTCCTTGAGGCTTTCGACCGTGGCTACATCGATCGGGGACTGCATGGTCGAGTCCTCGATGAAGTCGCCCAGGTGCGAGTCCTCGTCGTCGCCGATCGGCGTCTCCATGGAGATTGGCTCTTTGGCGATCTTCAAGACCTTGCGGATCTTGTCCTCAGGCATTTCCATGCGCTCACCAAGCTCTTCCGGGGTCGGTTCGCGACCCATTTCCTGCAGCATCTGGCGGGAAATACGGTTGAGTTTGTTGATCGTCTCGATCATGTGCACCGGGATACGAATGGTGCGTGCCTGGTCGGCGATCGAACGGGTGATCGCCTGGCGAATCCACCAGGTGGCGTAGGTCGAGAACTTGTAGCCGCGACGGTATTCGAACTTGTCCACCGCCTTCATCAAACCGATATTGCCTTCCTGGATCAGGTCGAGGAACTGCAGGCCACGGTTGGTGTACTTCTTGGCGATGGAAATCACCAGACGCAGGTTCGCCTCGACCATTTCTTTCTTGGCGCGGCGGGCCTTGGCCTCACCGATGGACATGCGACGGTTGATGTCCTTGATTTCGACCACGGTCAGGCCGGTCTCGGTCTCAAGGTCGATCAGCTTTTGCTGGCAAGCGACGATGGCGGCGTCCTTTTCACCCAGGGCGGCAGCCCACTTGGTGTTGCGCTTGGCCAGGTCACCGCTCCAGGTCTGGTCGGTTTCGTTGCTCGGGAACAGGCGCAGGAAGTCGGCACGCGGCATGCGCGCATCACGTACGCAGAGCTGCATGATCGCACGCTCTTGCTGACGCAGACGGCTCAGGGCGTCGCGAACGCGCTCGACCAGTACGTCGAACTGCTTCGGTACCAGCTTGATGGGCATGAACAGATCAGCCAGGGCTTGCATCGCATCGATGCTTTCCTTGTGGCTGCGACCATGCTTTTTCAGCACCTTGAGGGTTGCACCGAGCTGCTCGGCTACCGCACCGAAACGCTGGGCCGCAACGACGGGGTCGGGACCGCTTTCGGTCTCTTCTTCATCGTCACTGCTTTCGGCGTTTTCTTCTTCTTCGTCAGACTCTTCCTTCGCGACTGCGGCCTTGGCGCCAGGGATCGGCACCTCTTCGGTCGGAGCGGCGATGTTGTCGTCAGGGTCGATGTAACCACTGAGGACATCGGACAGACGGCCACCTTCGGTGGTGACGCGGTCGTACTCGCTGAGGATGTAGCCGACAGTACCCGGGAAGTGAGCGATGGCGCCCATGACTTCACGGATGCCTTCCTCGATACGCTTGGCGATTTCGATCTCGCCTTCGCGGGTCAGCAGCTCGACGGTACCCATTTCGCGCATATACATGCGCACTGGGTCGGTCGTGCGGCCGATATCGGTTTCAACGGCCGCCAACGCAGCTGCGGCTTCTTCGGCCGCGGCTTCGTCGGTGTCGGCTTCCGCCAACAGAAGGGCATCCGCATCCGGAGCACTCTCGAATACGTTGATCCCCATGTCGTTGATCATGCGGATGATGTCTTCCACCTGTTCAGGATCTGAAATATCCTCAGGCAGGTGGTCGTTGACCTCCGCGTAAGTCAGGTAGCCCTGCTCACGACCGCGGGTGATCAACTCTTTGATACGAGACTGCTGTTGCGCTTTTCCGGACATAACACCCTATCCACTGAAGGTCTTGGCGGGCAAAAAACAAGCCGAGGATTATACCCGAGCATGGGCCTCACGCGCCAGATGAGGTCGGCGTTTGTGCGGGAACATTACGGCTCAGCAGGGCGAGAAGCTGGGTTTTTTCCTCGCTGGTCAATTCGCTTTGACGTGATTTCCTGAGCAGTTGTTCCAGGCTGCGCTCGCGTTGGCGGGCGGACAAGCTAGTTATAGTGTCGAAAAACTGTTGTTCAAGGTTGTCGGCCACGATCAGCCATTCCTTTTCCGCCAGGGCCCGCAGCAGGCGGCCCTGTTCGGTGCCGTGCCAGCGTGCGATCAGCTGCATTGAGCTTAGCCCAGGATTTTTCTGCGCGGCTTCGATCAGGGCTACCAGCAACTGGCTGTAGAGGTGTTCTTCGTCGGCGAAGTGGCTGGCGTCCTCGACCTTGCCGGCCAACAGCGGGTGGTGCAGCAGTGTGCGCAGGGCCGCCAAGGTCGGGGGCTCCACCGGTGCCGGGGTGCGTGGTGGGGCCTCATCACGTTGCTGCCAGGGCTTGCCACCCTTGCGGTTCTTGTCCCAGGGCTTGTCGCTCCACGGCTTCTTGCCGCCAGGCTTGTTCGGCTTCCACTGCTGCTCCTGGTGCGCCGGCGCATAGTCGTGTTGCGGCATGTCGCCGTAGTCCGGGGTGTAGCTGGCCATGGCGTCGTAGTCATAGCCAGGGTCGTAGTCCGGTACGCTGGTGGCCGCTGGGGCCTGCTGGGCCAGTTGCTCGACCTGCTGCGGATCGAGGCCAGTGATTTCCTTCAGGCGGTTGCGCATCAGCTGGCGCAGGTTGGCTCCGGGGATCTTTTCGATCAACGGTGCTGCCAGGGTCGCCATGTGCGCCTTGCCTTCCAGCGATCGCGGGTCGGCCTCATTGCTCAGTTGCTCGAAGAAATAGTCGGCCAGCGGCTGGGCATGCTGGTTGATGCGGGCCATGAAAGCGTCGGTGCCTTCGGCGCGCACCAGGCTGTCCGGGTCCTCGCCCTCGGGCAGGAACAGGAAGCGTGCGCGGCGCCCGTCCTGCAGGGCAGACAGGGCCGACTCCAGGGCGCGCCAGGCAGCCTTGCGCCCTGCCTGGTCGCCGTCGAAGCAGAACAATACGCTGGGCACCACGCGGAACAGGCGCTTGAGGTGTTCTTCGCTGGTGGCGGTGCCGAGGGTGGCCACGGCATTGCGCAGGCCTTGCTGGGCCAGGGCAATGACATCCATGTAGCCTTCGACGACGATGATCTCGTCGAGGTTGCGGTTGTGCTTGCGTGCCTCGTACAGCCCGTAGAGTTCCTGCCCCTTGTGGAAGACCGGGGTTTCCGGGGAGTTAAGGTACTTGGGTTTGTCGTCGCCCAGCACGCGGCCGCCAAAGGCAATGATGCGCCCACGGCTGTCGCGGATGGGGAACATCACCCGATCGCGGAAGCGGTCGTAGCGCTTGCCGCTTTCGGCATTTTCGATCAGCAGGCCGGCATCGATCATGACCTTCTGCTGCAGGGTGTCGGCACCCAGGTGCTTGAGCAGGTTGTCCCAGCCCGGCGGCGCGAAGCCCAGGCCGAAGTCGCGGGCTATCTCTCCGGACAGGCCGCGGCCCTTGAGGTAATCCACCGCTGCCTTGCGGGTCGGGTGGCTGCGCAAGGCCTGGCGATAGAACTCCGAGGCGGCGTCCAGCAGCGGATACAGCGGTGAATCGGTTGGCTGGCGCGGTTTCTGCCCGCGTCGGCCCTCCTCGCGGGGGACTTCCATGCCGGCGGCGCGGGCCAATTCCTCGACGGCCTGGGGGAAGTCCAGGTTGTCGTGGTCCATGACGAAGCCGAGGGCGTTGCCGCCGGCGCCGCAGCCGAAGCAGTAATAGAACTGCTTGTCGGGGCTGACCGTGAAGGAGGGGGTCTTCTCCTTGTGGAACGGGCAGCAGGCGGAATAGTTTTTGCCGGTCTTTTTCAGCTGGACGCGCGAGCTCACCACGTCGACGATGTCGAGGCGGTTGATCAGGTCGTCGATGAAGCTTTGGGGAATCAGCCCGGCCATGGCAGTCTCGTCATCTGGCAACTGGCAAGTCTAATCGCTAGCGTGCCGGTTGGGGCAAGAGCTGCTAGGGGAAGTGCGAGGGAGTATGTGCTCGTCGGTAGCCTTGGGGTTAGCCACGGCTCGTCAGATAGGACGTGCACGACTGGTCGAAACCAGCTCTGACGTGTATAGCGATGTTGCCCGCTGCAGGTTGCAACGAACGCCTTGGGCTAGCTGCTCAAGGTTTAAGCTAACTGCTGCCAACGGCCCGGCGGTGAGCCGGGCAGGGCAGAAGCTTTGCGTAGAACGCTTGTACTGAATTAGTACAGGCGAACGGCGCGGCGCTGTTCGCGCTGAACTTTCTTGGCGTGACGCTTAACAGCTGCAGCTGCTTTACGCTTACGCTCGGCGGTCGGCTTCTCGTAAAACTCGCGGCTACGAACTTCAGCCAGTACACCGGCTTTTTCGCAGGAGCGCTTGAAACGACGCAGAGCGACGTCGAAGGGTTCGTTCTCTTTAACTTTGACGGCTGGCATCCAGGGCTACCTTAATTCATTACCGGGGTAGACGTGCTCCTGGCAAAACAAAGGTGTGCTGGAGTACGTCGGTTTTCAAGGGTTGCGGATGTTAACCCTTAGTACGCCGGAATGCAAAGCCTCTGATCGAAAACCGCTGGTCGGCACCCGGCACGGGGACTATCATGCGCGGCTTCGAATTCAGCCCCCACAAGGGACGAGCCCATGCTAGTACTGGGATTGGAAACATCCTGCGACGAAACCGGCGTCGCATTATACGACAGTGAGCGCGGTTTGTTAGCCGACGCTTTGTTCAGCCAGATCGACCTGCATCGCGTATTTGGCGGGGTGGTGCCCGAGCTTGCCTCGCGTGACCACGTCAAACGCATGCTGCCGCTCATTCGCCAGGTGCTGGACGAGGCCGGCTGTGTGGCCACCGAGATTGACGCCATCGCCTACACCGCGGGCCCTGGCCTGGTCGGTGCGCTGCTGGTCGGCGCTTCGTGCGCCCAGGCGCTGGCGTTCGCCTGGGATATCCCGGCGATCGGTGTGCACCATATGGAGGGCCATCTGCTGGCGCCGATGCTGGAAGAAAACCCTCCGCAGTTCCCGTTCGTCGCTTTGTTGGTCTCAGGCGGCCATACCCAGCTGGTGCAGGTCGATGGTATCGGCCAATACGAGCTGCTGGGCGAGAGCCTGGACGACGCGGCAGGCGAGGCGTTCGACAAGACCGCCAAGTTGATTGGCCTTAATTACCCAGGTGGCCCGGAAATCGCGCGCCTGGCCGAGCAGGGTGTGCCGGGGCGCTTCGTGTTCCCGCGGCCAATGACCGACCGTCCGGGCCTGGCCTTCAGCTTCAGTGGCCTCAAGACGTTCGCTTTGAACACCTGGCAGCAGTGCCGCGAGGCTGGCGACGACAACGAGCAAACCCGTTGCGACGTGTCCCTGGCGTTCCAGCAGGCAGTGGTGGAGACTCTGACCATCAAGTGCAAGCGCGCCTTGAAGCAGACGGGCCTCAAGCGCCTGGTGATTGCAGGCGGCGTGAGCGCCAACAAGGCATTGCGTGCATCCCTCGAGGATATGCTCGCCAGCATCAAGGGCAACGTGTATTACGCGCGCCCACAGTTCTGCACCGACAACGGCGCGATGATTGCCTATGCCGGTTGCCAGCGGCTGTTGGCCGGGCAGCAGCAGGACCTGGCGATCAGCGTGCAGGCACGCTGGCCGATGGAGCAGTTGCCACCGTTGTAAAAGGCCTGCGCGAACGTCAGAAGTGGCGTTCGCGGCCGGCGAACAGGTCGCGCAGATTATTCCGGTGCCGCCAGACGATCATCAGCGTCAGAACGCTGATCGGCAGCAGCGCCTCAGGCTCGCGCCAGGCCAGCAATGGCAGGGTCAGCGGTGTCGCTACCAGCGCTGCCAGCGAACTGGTACGGGTCAAGTAGAAGGTCAGCAACCAGGCGGCGACGGCCAGTAGCGCGGCGGGGAAGTACAGGCCCATGAGCATGCCTGCGGCAGTGGCAACGCCCTTGCCGCCCTGGAAGCGGAAGTACACCGGGAACAGGTGGCCGAGCACTGCGCAAACGCCGACCCAGCCCTGTTCCTGCAGGTCGAGGCCGGCCAGCCGTGCGAGCAACACCGGCAATAAGCCCTTGCACAGGTCGCCAAGCAGGGTCAGGATCGCCAGTTTACGGCCCGCCAGGCGTAGCATGTTGGTGGCGCCGGCATTGCCCGAACCGCTGGAACGCGGGTCCGGGTTGCCCGTGAGGCGGCTGAGGACGATGGCGAAGGACAGCGAGCCGAGCAGGTAGGCGAGCAGCGCCAGTAACCAAAACATGCTAACTATTCCGGGCGAGGAAGCCCTGATTCTAACGGCGCCAGTCGCCCTTGTCGTGCTGTGGAGAGAAGTGCTTGGACAGAGTGTTCATCGAAGGCCTGGAAGTCGATACCGTCATCGGTGCCTATGACTGGGAACGGGATATTCGCCAGTGCCTGCGCCTGGACCTGAGTTTCGCCTGGGACAATCGCCCGGCAGCGGCCGGCGATGATCTTAACCTGGCGCTGGACTATGCCAGCGTTTCGGCGCGTATCCAGGCCTTTGCCGAGCAGGCGCGCTTTGAACTGGTGGAAACCTTTGCCGAGCGCTTGGTCGCTGCCCTGATGGAGGAATTCCACATTCCCTGGGTACGGCTCAAGCTGACCAAGCCGGGCGCCGTCCCTGCGGCCCGTGGCGGTGTTGGCGTGGAGATCGAGCGCGGATGTCTCTGAGCACGGTTTACCTGGGCCTAGGCAGCAACATCGATCGCCACACGCATCTGTGTGCCGGGCTCGATGCATTGGCGGCGATACTCACCGATATGCGCTGCTCTCCGGTGTTCGAGAGCCAGGCAGTGGGCATCAAGAGTGGCCCGTTCATCAACTTCGTGGTGACTGGCAAGACGGACCTGCCCTTGCTGGAGCTGGACCGCCGGCTGAAGTTCATCGAGGCCGACAATGGCCGCTATGCACCGGAGCGCAAGGGCTTGCCGCTGGATATCGATGTGCTGATGTATGACGATCTGCACGGCACCTTCGATGGGCTGGTGCTGCCCAGGGCGGAGATTCTGAAAAACGCGTTTGTGCTCTGGCCGCTGTCCTTGCTGGCGCCTGAGCTGGTGCATCCTGAGGCAGGCAAGCGCATGGCGCAGCTGTGGCAGGAGGCGCGTATCGAGCAGGTACTGGCACCAGTGGCCTTTGAATGGCGGGGCTTGCAGCTGACACCGGCCTGACTTGAGCCTTGCGCTGTTCACCCCGGCGCCTTCGCGGGTAAGCCCGCGAAGGCGTCAGCATAGGCAACCCGGAACTCAGTGCTGTGCGCTGCCCTTGTAAGCCTTGAGTGCTTCCAGGCGCTTTTCCTTGAGTGCGTCACCCAGGCCCTGGCCCTTGAATCCTGCTTCCACCAGCGGTTTCACATCGACCGCTCTGGCCGCTGCTGCCGCTCCACGCAGATAGCCACCCTGTGGATGATCAGGCTTCCCATCCCCCTGCGACGCCATTTCGCAGGCGGCAATAAAATCCTCGAACCGCTGTGGCCGCCGGTACACGTCGAACGCCTGCAGCAACGCCAGCAATCCCTCTGGTTCAAGTCCGAACGCTTCGTCTCCCTGCGCGCTGAACTCACCCACCAGCATGGCCAGCTCCTGGCATTCGCGCGGGGCCTTGAAGCGTTGGTTGAGCGCTTTGATCGAGCCGGTATCCAGGCCGTGCAGCAAGCAAGCCCAGCGTACATGCAGGGGCTGTTGGTGCTTCGCAGCCTGCCTGAGCGCCGCCAGCGAGGCCAGGTCGCTTTCGAGTTCGGGCATCAGCTCCTGCAAGGCCCCGCAGTCGCGCAGCACCTCGATGAACACCTGAGGTTCGTCTTCCATCAGCGCCCGCTCGATCTCTTTCCAGCTACGTTCGGCGGTCAGGGCCTGCAGCTCGCCCGAGGCGCTGATCTGGCGCATCAGTTCCAGTGTTTCGTCAGCCACCTTGAAACCCAGCGGTGCATAGC
Source organism: Pseudomonas sp. NPDC087185 (assembly GCF_044744955.1). Classification (NCBI taxonomy): domain Bacteria; kingdom Pseudomonadati; phylum Pseudomonadota; class Gammaproteobacteria; order Pseudomonadales; family Pseudomonadaceae; genus Pseudomonas; species Pseudomonas sp. NPDC087185. The sequence goes on from NZ_JBIUZK010000004.1 coordinate 640,412, forward strand.
GTGCTGCAAAGCGGGCGACACGCAGCACGCGCAATGGATCTTCGGCGAACGCCGGAGAAACATGGCGAAGAATGCGGTTTTCGAGGTCGGCTTGGCCCTCGTAAGGGTCCAGGATGTTGCCCTGCTCATCCTCAGCCATCGCATTGACCCTGAGGTCGCGACGAATCAGGTCTTCTTCGAGCGTGACCTCGGGGCTGGCGTGGAAGGTAAACCCGCCGTAGCCGCGCCCGCTCTTGCGCTCGGTGCGCGCCAGGGCATATTCCTCGCCCGTCTTGGGGTGGAGGAAAACCGGAAAATCCGTGCCGACCGGGCGGAAGCCCTTGGCGTGCATTTCTTCGACAGTGGCGCCGACCACCAGCCAGTCGATATCACTGACCGGGCGCCCGAGCAGGCGGTCACGTACCGCGCCGCCGACTTTGTAGATGTGCATGTGCAACCTCCCTTACTGCCCACAGGATACCCTGTCGGCAGTAAGGTTGGGGTGCGGGCTAGAGGTGATGGATGACGGCAAGGTCCATGCGGCCATAGTCGCCGCTGTCGCCATGCTCGCCACGCGGTGGCATGTGGTGGGTCTTGACCACCTGGTCGCCCTGTACGGTTTCCAGGTGGATATCGAAACCCCACAAGCGGTGCAGGTGCTTGAGCACTTCCTCGGTGGAATCGCCCAGCGGTTTGCGGTTGTGCTGCTGGTGGCGCAAGGTCAGGGAGCGGTCGCCGCGGCGGTCGATACTCCAGATCTGCACGTTGGGTTCACGGTTGCCGAGGTTGTACTGGGCCGCAAGCAGTTCGCGGATGACCCGGTAGCCGGCCTCGTCATGGATGGCCGGTACCAGCAGGTCGTCGCGCTGGTCATCGTCGAGGATGCTGAACAGCTTGAGGTCGCGGATCACCTTGGGTGACAGGTACTGCAGGATGAAACTCTCATCCTTGAAGCTGCTCATGGCGAACTTGATGGTCGACAGCCAGTCGCTGCCGGCAATATCGGGGAACCAGCGGCGATCCTCCTCGGTCGGGTTTTCGCATATGCGGCGGATGTCGGTGTACATGGCAAAGCCAAGGGCATAGGGGTTGATACCGCTGTAGTACGGGCTGTCGAAGCCTGGCTGGAACACCACGCTGGTGTGCGACTGCAGGAATTCCATCATGAAGCCTTCGGTAATCAGGCCCTCGTCGTACAGGTCGTTCATCAGCGTGTAGTGCCAGAAGGTAGCCCAGCCCTCGTTCATGACCTGGGTCTGGCGCTGCGGGTAGAAGTACTGCGCAATCTTGCGCACGATGCGCACCACTTCACGCTGCCAGGGCTCGAGCAGCGGCGCGTTCTTTTCGATGAAATAGAGGATGTTTTCCTGAGGTTCGGCGGGGAACCGCGCATCGTCGCGATCACCGCCCTTTTCGGCGCTCTTGGGGATGGTACGCCACAGGTCATTGATCTGGCGCTGCAAGTGTTCCTCGCGCTCCTTCTGTCGGCGCCGTTCCTCTTCGGCGGAGATGGGGTAGGGGCGCTTGTAGCGGTCCACGCCGTAGTTCATCAAGGCGTGGCAGGAGTCGATCAGGTCTTCGACCGCGTCGATACCGTGGCGCTCTTCGCACTGGGCAATGTACTGCTTGGCGAACACCAGGTAGTCGATGATCGAACTGGCATCGGTCCAGGTACGGAACAGGTAATTACCCTTGAAGAAGCTGTTGTGGCCATAGCAGGCATGGGCGATCACCAGTGCCTGCATGCACATGGTGTTCTCTTCCATCAGGTAGGCGATGCACGGATCGGAGTTGATGACGATTTCATAGGCCAGGCCCATCTGGCCACGGCTGTAGGACTTCTCGGTGCTGAGGAACTGCTTGCCGTAGGACCAGTGGTGATAACCCAGCGGCATGCCGACAGAGGCGTAGGCGTCCATCATCTGCTCGGCGGTGATCACTTCGATCTGGTTAGGGTAGGTGTCCAGGGCATAACGTTCGGCCAGGCGGCTGATTTCCCGATCGTAGGTCTGGATCAGCTCGAACGTCCACTCGGACCCGGTGGAAATGGGTTGGCGCCTCTGTGCTCTGGCGGTCATGTGGCTAACCTGCGCTGGAAGAGTTCACGGAAGACCGGGTAGATGTCGCCGGCCGATACCAACTGCTGCTGGGCGAATGTGTCGGGGAAAGCCTCGCCGATACGTTCGTACTCGTACCACAGGGCCTGATGCTCACGGGGCGTGATTTCAACGTAAGTGTAGTACTGCACGTGCGGCATGATCTGTTTGGAGAGGATCTCGCGGCAGATGGGCGAGTCGTCGTTCCAGTTGTCGCCGTCGGAAGCCTGGGCGGCGTAGATGTTCCAGTCACTGGCCGGGTAACGTTCGGCCATGATCTCCTGCATCATCTTCAGCGCGCTCGAAACGATGGTGCCGCCGGTCTCGCGGGAGTAGAAGAACTCTTCCTCGTCCACTTCGCGGGCGCTGGTGTGGTGGCGGATGAATACCACCTCGATGCGGTCGTAATTGCGCTTGAGGAACAGGTACAACAGGATGAAAAAGCGCTTGGCGATGTCCTTGGTGGCCTGGGTCATCGAACCGGACACGTCCATCAGGCAGAACATCACGGCCTTGGAACTGGGGTTGGGTTGTTTGACCAGCAAGTTGTACTTGAGGTCGAAGGTGTCGAGGAAGGGCAGGCGGTTGATACGTGCCTTGAGTCGCTCTATCTCTTGCTCGACCTCCTGGATGTCGGTGAAGTTGTCTGGCTCTTCGACTTTCAGCCGGGCCAGTTCCTTCTGCGCCTCGCGCAGGAGCGCCCGGCTGCTGCCGGTCAGGGCAATACGCCGGGCATGGGCCGAACGCAGGGTACGGACGATATTGATGCGTGACGGGTTGCCTTCGTTGGCGATACCGGCGCGCACAGTCTTGAAGGTATCGGTGCCGGTCAGGTGACGTTTGACCAGGTTGGGCAGTTCGAGGTCTTCGAACATGAATTCAAGGAACTCTTCCTGGGTGATCTGGAAGACGAAGTCATCCATGCCATCCCCGGAATTACCTGCCTTGCCGCGGCCGCTGCCGCCCCCGCCGCCTTGCGGCCGGGGGATATGTTCGCCGGCGGTGAACTCCTTGTTGCCCGGATGCACGATGGTCTGCTTGCCGCCGCGGCCATGGTGCAGCACCGGTTCATCGATGTCCCGTCCCGGAATGCTGATCTGCTCGCCATGTTCCATGTCCATGATGGAGCGGCGGCTCACGGCCTCTTCGACGGCTTTCTTGATGTGCTCACGGTAGCGCCGCAGAAAACGCTGGCGGTTGACCGTGCTCTTGTTCTTGCCGTTCAGGCGTCGGTCGATAACGTAGCTCATGGTCCCTCCGGTAGCTGGGAACAGCTGCACGCTTCAAGCTACGAGCTGCAATTCGAAGCAGCCACCGCCGCCCGTGGCTGACAGGCCAGCCACGGGCGCGCGGCGTGTAGCTTGCCGCTTTATTGCGATTTCCTGACCCGCAGGTACCATTCCGACAGCAGGCGCACCTGTTTGTCGGTGTAGCCACGCTCCACCATCCGCGTGACGAAGTCGTTGTGCTTCTGTTGATCCTCCTTGCTGGCCTTGGCGTTGAAGCTGATGACCGGCAGCAGGTCTTCGGTGTTGGAGAACATTTTCTTCTCGATCACCACCCGCAGTTTCTCGTAGCTGAGCCAGCTCGGGTTTTTGCCGTTGTTGTTGGCCCGGGCACGCAGTACGAAGTTGACGATCTCGTTGCGGAAATCCTTCGGATTGCTGATGCCTGCCGGTTTCTCGATCTTCTCCAGCTCTTCGTTGAGGGCGATGCGGTTGAGGATCTCGCCGGTTTCCGGGTCGCGGTATTCCTGGTCCTGGATCCAGAAGTCGGCGTACAGCACGTAGCGGTCGAAGATGTTCTGGCCGTATTCGCTGTAGGACTCGAGGTAGGCGGTCTGGATTTCCTTGCCGATGAACTCGATGTAGCGCGGTGCCAGGTATTCCTTCAGGTAGCGCAGGTAGCGTTCGCGCACTTCCGCCGGGAACTGTTCCTGCTCGATCTGCTGTTCCAGCACATACAGCAGGTGCACCGGGTTGGCTGCAATTTCGTGTGGGTCGAAGTTGAAGACCTTGGACAAGATCTTGAAAGCAAAGCGGGTCGACAGGCCGTTCATGCCTTCATCGACACCCGCCGAATCGCGGTATTCCTGGATCGACTTGGCTTTCGGGTCGGTGTCCTTGAGGTTTTCACCGTCGTACACGCGCATCTTCGAATAGATGTTGGAGTTTTCCGGCTCCTTCAGGCGCGAGAGCACGGTGAACTGGGCGAGCATCTTGAGCGTGTCGGGCGCGCAGTGAGCCTTGGCCAGCGAGCTGTTGACCAGCAGTTTGTCGTAGATCTTGATCTCGTCGCTGACGCGCAGGCAGTACGGCACCTTGACGATGTAGATCCGGTCGATGAACGCTTCGTTATTCTTGTTGTTGCGGAAGGTGTGCCACTCCGATTCGTTGGAGTGGGCCAGCAGAATACCGGTGTAGGGGATCGCCCCCAGCCCTTCGGTACTGTTGTAGTTGCCTTCCTGGGTCGCCGTGAGCAGCGGGTGCAGGACCTTGATCGGGGCCTTGAACATCTCGACGAATTCCATCAGGCCCTGGTTGGCCCGGCACAGTGCGCCCGAATAGCTGTAGGCGTCGGCGTCGTTCTGCGGGAATTCTTCGAGTTTGCGGATATCCACCTTGCCGACCAGGGCAGAGATGTCCTGGTTGTTCTCGTCGCCCGGTTCGGTCTTGGCAATGGCGACCTGATTGAGGATCGATGGGTACAGTTTGACCACCCTGAACTTGCTGATGTCGCCACCGTATTCCTGCAGGCGCTTGGTGGCCCATGGCGACATGATGGTGTTCAGGTAGCGCCGTGAGATGCCGTACTCTTCTTCGAGAATGGCGCCATCTTCGGTGGCGTTGAACAGGCCCAGCGGCGATTCGAATACGGGCGAGTCCTTGATCGCATAGAAGGGCACTTTTTCCATCAGCTGCTTGAGTTTTTCGGCCAGCGACGATTTACCGCCACCCACCGGGCCCAGCAGATAGAGGATCTGTTTCTTCTCTTCCAGGCCTTGGGCGGCATGGCGGAAGTACGAAACGATCTGGTCGATGCACTCTTCCATGCCATGGAAGTCGGCAAAGGCCGGATACCGGCGGATCACCTTGTTGGAGAAGATGCGCGACAGTCTGGAGTTGCTTGAGGTGTCGATCAGTTCTGGCTCGCCGATGGCCAGCAACAGCCGTTCAGCCGCCGAGGCGTAGGCACTGCGATCCTCTTTGCACAGCTCGAGGTACTCCTGCAGCGAGAGTTCTTCCTGGCGCGTGGACTCGAAACGTTGTTGGAAGTGGCTAAAAATACTCATGACGTCACCTCGCTCGATACGTGGAGACGACGCCGGATCAGTCAGCTGATGCTGGCATGCAATCGGGTTCGCCGACTGCTGTATACCCCCCAGAACACCCTGTAACGCTACCGATGACCCGCACGCCGGTGTACCGGCTCTCCCCTTTTTTTGGATGGCCTGCGCTTAAGAATAGTTGGTTATCCGCAAGGTCAAGGGCAAGCGGCGGAGAAGTTGCGAACGACCGTTCGTCAGGTGTGGCGCAAGCCCGCGTGGGGCGCGGGCTGCAGTAAAAATTAAAAAATTATTCAGCGGAGCCTTGGGCGGTCTCGGCCGGGTACGTGGCGCGCCACAGTTCGAAGCCGCCGTCGACGCTGTAGACCTCGGAGAAGCCTTGGCCGACGAGGTACGCGGCCGCGCTCTGGCTGGAGTTGCCGTGGTAGCAGACCACCAGGGTCGGCGCATCCAGGTCGGCGGTACGGATGAAGTCGGCAACCGAGTGGTTGTCCAGATGCGTGGCGCCGGTGATGTGGCCGGCGGCAAACGCCTGCGGGTCGCGAATGTCGACGACGACCGCACCTTGCGCGCGCAGGGCCAGGGCCTGCTCGGGAGGGATGCGCTTGAATTCGCTCATGGGTAGGGCTTTCCTTCAGGGGTGATCATTGAGTTTAGTCGGTTGTGCGGGCGGCCGTACGGTACCGTCGTCGGCGCAGTCGCAGCGGTGGTATTCACCGCTGTCGACGTTGTACAGGGTCATGGCACCGCCCCACACGCAGCCGGTGTCCAGGGCGATGATGCCGGGTTCGTCGACGCGGCCTTCCAAGGCCGCCCAGTGGCCGAAGATGATCTTCACGTGCCGTGAGCGGCGGTCCTTGTGCGCGAACCAGGGCTTGTAGCCTTTCGGTGCGGTGCCCAGGCCTTCCTTGCTCTTGAGGTCAAGCTTGCCTTCGGCAGTGCAGAAGCGCATGCGGGTCAGGTAATTGGTGATTACCCGCAAGCGTTCGATGCCACTGAGGTTCTTGCTCCACTTGTTCGGCTCGTTGCCGTACATGCCATCGAGGTACAGCTTCAGGCGCCCGTCATCGCGCAACACCTCCTCGACTTCGGCGGCCAGTTCCAGGGCCCGGCCCAACGTCCATTGCGGCGGAATGCCGGCATGCACCAGGGCGATACCACGGGGCTCGTCGTAATGCAGCAGCTTCTGCCGGCGCAGCCAGTCGAACAGCTGATCGGCATCGGGGGCTTCGATGATTTCGCGCAGGGTGTCGCTTTTCTTCAGCCGCTCGACGTTGTGCCAGGCGGCCAGCAGGTGCAGGTCATGGTTACCCAGCACGCAGACCAGCGATTGGCGGATCGAATAGAGGTAACGCAGGGTCTCCAGCGACTCGGGGCCGCGGTTCACCAGGTCGCCGACCAGCCACAGGCGGTCCACGGCGGGGTTGAACTTGACGCGGTCGAGCAGGCACTGGAGCGGTTGCAGGCAGCCTTGCAGGTCACCGACGGCATAGGTGGCCATCAGTGCAGGGCCCCCGGTACCGCCAGGCGGAAGGGGGCGATGTTCGCATCGAAGCGTTTACCGTCCTCGGCGAACATCTGGTAGCTGCCCTGCATCGTGCCCACGCGGGTGCTGATGACGGCGCCACTGCTGTAGGTGTGGCTCTGGCCCGGCTCGATGGTCGGTTGCTGGCCGATCACGCCAGCGCCGCGCACTTCCTCGACTTCGCCATCACCGTTGGTGATCAGCCAGTGGCGGGACATCAGCTTGGCGGTGACCAAGCCGTTGTTCAGCACGGTGATGGTGTAGGCGAAGGCAAAGCGATCGCTTTCGGGGTCGGATTGGTCTTTCAGGTAACGGGTCACGACGCTGACGTCGATCTGATAGCGGGGATCGGACATGCAAGGGCCTTGGGCAAACAAGCGAATACGGCGGTCTATGCAGTCTAGGTCATTGACGGGGGGAAGGGCCAGCGGGGAGCGGGGCCATTTCCGGCCCGCTGACGGGCCGGAAAGGGCAGGGTCAGGCTTGCTGCCCAGCCAACTGGTCGGCCAGGCGCACGAAGGCGGCCAGGTCCAGCTGCTCAGGCCGCAGGCTACCATCGACGCCAGCGGCTTCGATGGCCTGGCTGTCGAGCAGGCCTTTGAGCGTGTTGCGCAGGGTCTTGCGACGCTGGTTGAAGGCTTCGCGAACCACTTTTTCCAGCAGCAGATGGTCTTTGGCGGGGTGCGGCAGCACCTCATGCGGTACCAGGCGCACGATGGCCGAATCGACCTTCGGCGGTGGGTTGAACGCGCCAGGGCCGACGTTGAACAGGTGCTCGACCCGGCAGTGGTACTGCACCATGATCGACAGCCGGCCCCAGTCGCCACCGCCTGGGCCTGCGGCCATGCGCTCGACCACTTCCTTTTGCAGCATGAAGTGCATGTCGCGGATCAGCCCAGCATGGCTGAGCAGGTGGAAGATCAGCGGGGTGGAGATGTTGTAGGGCAGGTTGCCGACTACCTTCAGGCTGCGTGCAGGCACGCCCAGTTGGTTGAAGTCGAATTTCAGGGCGTCGCCCTGGTGCAGGCGGAAGTTGTCGCGACCAGCGAACTTGTGCTGCAGGATCGGCACCAGGTCCTTGTCCAGCTCGACCACGTCCAGCTGTGCGCCACTGCCTAGCAGGCCCTCGGTCAGGGCACCCTGGCCCGGGCCGATCTCCAGCAGGTGTTCGCCTGCCTTGGCATTGATGGCGCGCAGGATGCGGTCGATGATGCCGGCGTCGTGCAGGAAGTTCTGGCCGAAGCGCTTGCGCGCCCGGTGTTGGTATTGCTCGTTCATGGTCGGTTCTCGGCCATCTGGTAGGCGGTTTCCAGTGCGACGCGCAGGCTGCCGGTGTCGACCTTGCCGGTACCGGCAAGGTCCAGGGCGGTGCCGTGATCGACCGAGGTGCGAATGATCGGCAGGCCCAGGGTCACGTTGACCGCGGCGCCAAAGCCTTTGTACTTGAGTACAGGCAGGCCCTGGTCGTGGTACATCGCCAGCACCGCGTCGCAGTGCTCCAGATATTTGGGGGTAAACAGGGTATCGGCCGGCAGCGGGCCGCGCAGGTCCATGCCTTCGGTGCGCAGGCGGGCCAGTGTCGGTTCGATGATGTCGATTTCTTCGCGGCCCAGGTGGCCGCCTTCGCCGGCATGCGGGTTGAGCCCGCAGACCAGGATGCGTGGGTTGGCAATGCCGAACTTGTCGCGCATGTCGGCGTGCAGGATGCGCGTGACACGCGCCAGGCGCTCGGGGGTGATGGCGTCGGCGATGTCCCGCAGTGGCAGGTGTGTAGTCACCAGGGCCACGCGCAGGCCATGGGTCGCCAGCATCATCACCACCTGGGCGGTGTGGGTCAGCTCCGCCAGGAATTCGGTATGGCCGGAGAAGGCGATACCGCTTTCATTGATCACGCCCTTGTGCACAGGGGCGGTGATCATCCCGGCGAAATCCCCATCCAGGCAGCCTTGCCCGGCGCGGGTCAGGGTTTGCAGGACGAACGCCGCATTGGCTTTGTCCAGCTGGCCCGGAACCACGGCAGCGGCAAGGGGGGTATCCCAGACATAGAGGCTGCCTGCTGGCGCCGGCTGGTCGGGCCACTGGCCCGGCGCTACCGGCAGCAGGCTGATGGCCAGCCCCAGCTGCGTGGCCCGCTCGGCGAGCAGGTCACGGCTGGTGATGGCGATCAGGGGGTGTGGCTGGGCGTCGGCGGCGAGCAGCAGGCACAGGTCGGGGCCTATGCCGGCTGGTTCGCCGGGGGTGACGGCGAAGCGCAGGGGCTTCACTGTGCGGCCTGGTCAGCGCCAGGCAGCTTGATTTCAACGTAGGCTTCGTCGCGGATCTGGCGCAGCCAGGTCTGCAGCTCTTCGTCGTATTTGCGGTTACGCAGCACGCTCAGGGCCTGTTGCTCGCGGGCCTGCTCGGTGCTGTCGGTGGCACGGCGGCCCAGCACTTCCAGGACATGCCAGCCGTACTGGGTCTTGAACGGTTTGGTCACCACCCCTTGCTGGGCGTCGGCCATCTGCTCGCGGAACTCAGGTACCAGGCTGTTCGGGTCGACCCAGTTGAGGTCGCCGCCGTTGAGCGCCGAGCCCGGGTCTTCCGAGAAGCTCTTGGCCAGGGTGGCGAAATCTTCGCCGTTGTTGATCCGCTCGTAGAGCTTCTCGGCCAGTTGCTGGGTAGCCGCTTCGCTGCGGACTTCGCTAGGCTTGATCAGGATGTGGCGCACATGCACTTCGTCACGCAGTACGTTTTCGCTGCCACCGCGCTTCTCCTCCAGCTTGAGGATGATAAAGCCGTTGGGGATGCGAATCGGCTGGGTGATATCGCCGGTGGCCATGCTGCTGAGCATCTTGGCGAAGTCCGGTGGCAGCTGGCCGGCTTTACGCCAGCCCATCTCGCCGCCTTCCAGGGCGTTCTCGCTGGCAGAACGGGCAATGGCCATCTGGCCGAAGTCCGCGCCCTGCTTGAGCTGCTGGTAGACATCGCCGACCTGACGCGCGGCGGCCTGGATGGCCTCCGAGTTGGCGCCTTCCGGGGTTGGGATGAGGATGTTGGCCAGGCGGTACTCTTCGGACATCTGCAGCTTGCCCAGGTCCGAGTTGAGGAAGTTCTTCACTTCCTGCTCGGACACCTGAATGCGTTCGGCCACGCGGCGTTGGCGCACACGGCTGATGATCATCTCGCGCTTGACCTGCTCGCGAGCGTCGTCGAACGACAGGCCATCACGGGCCAGTGCCGCGCGGAACTGCTCTGGCGTCATGCCATTGCGCTGTGCAATGGTGCCGATGGCCTGGTTCAGTTCTTCGTCGGTGATGCGGATGCCCGAACGTTCGCCGATCTGCAGCTGCAGGTTCTCGACGATCAGACGCTCCAGTACCTGCTGCTCCAGCGCGCTGGTCGGCGGTACGCCGCCGCCACGCTTGGCGATGGTTTGCTGCACCTCGTGGACACGCTGGTCGAGTTGGCTTTGCATGACCACGTCGTTATCGACGATGGCCACCACGCGGTCCAGGGGTTGTACCGCGGCATGCACCGCGCCACTCAGCAATACAGCGCCCAGCAACACTGGGCGCAGACGATCAATAAGCTTGGTCTTCACGTTCACGGTAACCTTGAATGCCTTCGTCGAGGAAAGATTCGACCTTGTTGCCTACCACGCCACCGAGGCCTTTCAGCACGATCTGCAGGAAGATGCCATGGTCGCCTTTTTCGTTTTGCGGGAGGGCCTGGCTGAAATCGTCGTAGTCGATCCAGTAACGGTTGATCAGGCGCAGCTTCCAGCAGCAGTTGTCGTACTCGAAACCACCCATGGCTTCCAGGGTGCGGTTGCGGTTGTAGTCGTGCTGCCAGCGGGCGATCACGCTCCATTGCGGCACGATCGGCCAGATGACCGAGAAGTCGTGCTGCTGGATCTTGTAGTAATCCTTGATGTAGTTCGGATCACCCGGCGTGCCGTAGTCGCCGCCGCCCACTTTCCAGGTACCCGTTGCCGAGTCGTAGGCGATGGTGTCATTGCGGTAGCGATAACCGAGGTTGACCACCTTGTTCGGGTTGTCTTCAGGCTGGTAGTGGAACATCGCGCTGCCCGAGCGGGTGCTGCGGCTGTCCGGGTCCCAGTTGAAGTCCGAATTGAAGCGCCAGTCGCGGTTGAAGTAGTAGTTGTACACCAACGCGTACGGCGAAACGTCCGACTGCGCGTCCTGACGAGTACGATAATCGATGCCGGGCAGCTGAACCTTGCGATCCTTGAAGTAGTACGCCTGGCCGATGCTGAAGTTCTGGCGCTCGAAGCCGTTGTCTTCGATCCAGCGGGTGGTCACACCGAGCGACAGCTTGTTCTCGTCGCCGATACGGTCCACGCCGCTGAAACGGTTGTCGCGGAACAGCGAGTCGTAGTTGAACAGTGTTTCACCCGAGTCGAACAGCGGGATGTCCTTCTGGTCCTTGTATGGGACATAGAGGTAGAACAGGCGCGGTTCGAGGGTCTGGCGATAGTTGTTGCCGAACATCGAGGTATTGCGGTCGAAGTACAGGCCACTGTCGACGCTGAATACTGGAATGTCGCGGTTGATGGAGCTGCTGTAGCTGCCGTATGCCGGCGACGCCGATTGTGCGACAGCCTGCTGTTTGCCCTGGCTGTCGAGATCGAGGTCGTAGTTGGTGTAGAGGTACTTCAGCTTCGGCGTGACGTAACCATAGCTGGCTTGCATCGGCAGGCTGATGGCCGGTGCGAAGTTCAGGCGGTTGCCGTTGGCGCGGGCGATGCCGCTCACGTTTTCGTCCAGGCGCCGGCCGGCGGCGCCGGCGCTGAAGTCCGGGTTGCCATCTTTATCCGTGACAAAGTCGTCTTTCAGGTCACGATCGAAGCGTACCGCCTCGGTCTGGTAGCTGAAGTCGAAACCGCCCGGATGGTACGGCAGCATGCCGTCGATGGTGATCTGCGGCAGCTTGTTGTACGGGGTGATCTGCGACAGGGTCGCCATCTCGTACGCTTGCGCATTCAATCGAGCAGTGTAGGTATCGCCACGCCAGGTCAGGGCACCCTGCTGGTTCACCACATCGTGGGTTTCAATCCCGATCTGGTCGCTTTCCAGGTCCTGGAAGTAGAACGGATCGCTGATGTCGGTGTAATCGACTTCAGTCATCAAGCGCTCGTCCAGGCCGCCTTTGTGCTGCCAGTTGATCATCCAGCGCTGTTCTTTGTAGTCAGTCTGGTCTTTGCGATCGTCGTTCTTGTCGTTCAGGTACGCGCCGCCGAACTGGCCTTCGCTGGACTTGGTCAGGTAGCGGAATTCGCCTTCCATCAGCAAGCCACGCTTGGTCATGTAGCGCGGGTACAACGTGGCGTCATAGTTCGGCGCCAGGTTGAAGTAGTACGGCGTGACCAGCATGAAGCCGGTGTCGCTGGTGCTGCTGAACGATGGCGGCAGGAAGCCGGACTGGCGACGGTCATCGATCGGGAAGTAGATGTACGGTGTGTAGAACACCGGGAAATCCTTGACCCGAAGGGTGACGTTGGTCGCGGTGCCGAAGCCGGTGGCCGGGTTCAGGGTGATGTTGTTGCCCTTGAGCTGCCAGGCGTTGCTGCCCGGTTCGCACGTGGTGTACGTACCATCCTTGAGGCGGATGATGGCGTTTTCGCCACGCTTGGCGTACAGGGCGTTGCCGCGGATGTGCGACTTGTGCATCACATATTCGGCGTTGTCGACCTGGGCTTCGCCCGTGTCGAGCTGGATCTGCGCCTCGTCACCGACGACCAGCGAGCCGTTGTCGCGAATCTTGACGTTGCCCTTGAGCTCGCCACGGTTCTCGGCCTGGTAGAGGTTGGCCTCGTCGGCTTCGACCTGCATGCTGCCCTGGCGCATGACCACGTCACCGGCGAGGGTAGCGATCTGCTGCTCCTGCTGGTACTTGGAGACCTTGGCGTTGATGTAGGTCGGCGACTCGTCCTTGGGCGTGGTGTCGGCCATGCCCGGGCGGGTCGGCTCGACGTACGCACCGCCGCAGTACGGACCGGTTTCGGCCAGCTGGGCTGCGGTGAGCTTGTCGCGTGGAACCCAGTCGAGATGGCTGTAATCTTCGCTGCGCGACTTCAGGCCACGGCCCTTGCTCTCGGTGACCAGCACCGGCTTGTCAGCGCTTTCGGCCTCGGCCGACGAGGCCTCGGTGCCGGAAGTGGCTGCAGCGCCTTCGTGCACGGGGCGCGGTGGCAAGTTGTTGACTGGGCTCTTGGGCTTGCAGTCCCAACCACCGGAGGCGGACACTTGGCAGTCGAACTGCTCGGCTGCGACCACGTACGAGGTGGCAAAAGGTTGCAGGGCCAGCAGACCGCCGGTGACCAGCAACGGAAACTTTCTACGAAACGCGGGGGATTTCAATGCCATCTTATTAGTCCGGGCTTCCTGCGTGCCATCTGCCCGCGTGTGGGGCCGCACGCCTCTCGATGGTCTGAAAAAGATGCTGGATAATAAAGCATGACCCGCTTGACGGCTAGGGCCGTCGGAGACCCTTGTAATGCCTGAACACGATGTACGCTTGCAACAACTGACTGTCTGGCTCGCCGAACAGCTCGATACATGCTTTCGCGACAACGCCTGGGGCGAGGTGCCCGAGGGCAACCTGACCGCCGCCAGCAGCGATGCCAGCTTCCGCCGCTACTTCCGCTGGGAGGGCGCAGGCCACAGTTTCGTGGTAATGGACGCACCGCCGCCGCAGGAAAACTGCCGACCATTCGTCGCCATCGACCACCTGCTGGCCAGTGCTGGCGTGCATGTGCCGCTGATTCATGCCGAAGATCTGGAGCGTGGGTTCCTCTTGTTGGGGGACCTGGGGCGTCAGACCTATCTCGACGTCATTGATGAAAGTAATGCCGATGCACTGTTTGCCGATGCCATTGACGCATTGCTGGCCTTTCAGCGCCTGCCGATGGAGGCGCCGCTGCCGAGCTATGACGACGCCTTGCTGCGCCGCGAGGTCGAGCTGTTCCCTGAATGGTACGTGGGCCGTGAACTCGGCAAGTCTTTTACCGATGAACAGAAAATCACCTGGCAGCGCATCAGCCAGTTGCTGATCGACAGCGCCCTGGCGCAGCCCAAGGTACTGGTGCACCGCGACTACATGCCGCGCAACCTGATGCAGAGCACCCCCAACCCCGGCGTGCTGGACTTCCAGGATGCGGTCTACGGCCCGGTCACCTACGACATCACCTGCCTGTTCAAGGACGCCTTCCTCAGCTGGCCGCAGCCGCGTGTCGAAGGCTGGTTGCGCACTTACTGGGGCAAGGCGCAAGCCGCCGGCATTCCGGTGCAGCCAACGTTCGAGGACTTCCAGCGTGCCAGCGACCTGATGGGCGTGCAGCGCCACCTCAAGGTGATCGGCATCTTTGCCCGTATCTGCCACCGCGACGGCAAACCCCGCTACCTGGCCGACGTGCCGCGCTTCTTCGCCTATATAGATGAGGTGATCAGCCGCCGTCCGGAACTGGCCGAGCTGGGCCAGCTGATCGCCGAACTGAAAGCCGGAGCGCAGGCATGAAGGCGATGATCCTCGCTGCGGGCAAAGGCGAGCGCATGCGCCCGCTGACCCTGCATACCCCCAAGCCCTTGCTGCCGGTGGCTGGGCAGCCGTTGATCGAGTATCACCTGCGTGCCCTCGCGGCCGCCGGTGTTACGCAAGTGGTCATCAACCATGCCTGGCTTGGCCAGCAGATCGAGGACCACCTGGGCGACGGCGGCCGTTTTGGCCTGAGCATCCGCTATTCGCCCGAAGGCGAGCCGCTGGAAACGGGGGGCGGGATCTTGAAGGCATTGCCTTTACTGGGCGACGCTCCGTTCCTGTTGATCAACGGCGATGTCTGGACCGACTACCCGCTTGCGCTTCTGCGTGCACCGCTGCAGGGCCTGGCGCACCTGGTGCTGGTCGATAACCCAGGCCATCATGGCCGTGGCGATTTCCGCCTGCAGGGCGATCAGGTGGTGGACGGTGACGATGCCCCCGGCACGTTGACCTTCAGCGGCCTGTCGGTGTTGCACCCGGCATTGTTCGACGGCTGCCAGCCCGGTGCCTTCAAGCTGGCGCCGCTGCTGCGCCAGGCCATGGCGGCAGGCCAGGTGAGTGGCGAGCACTACCGCGGTCACTGGGTCGATGTCGGCACCCAGGAGCGCCTGGCCGAGGCCGAGCGCCTGATTGGCGAGCGCGCCTGACATGTGGTGGCCAGGCACGGTGATCGGGCTGGGCGCAGGCTTCGCTGTCGCCAGCATTCCGGGTGCGCTGCTGGGCGCGTTGCTGGGCCAGGCCATGGACCGGCGCTTGCGCGTGCAGGGCTGGGACGACATGCGCGAACGGCTGGGTGGCCGCCCGGCCCTGCGGGACGATGAGCTGTTGTTCGTGCTGCTCGGTCGGCTGGCCAAGAGCGATGGGCGGGTGGCCGAGCAGCATATTCAACAGGCGCGCCAAGAGATGGTCCGCCTGGACTTGGCTGAAGCTTCACGGCTGCGTGCGATTGCCGCCTTCAACCGCGGCAAGGCGGGCAAGGAGCGCCTGGCCCATCACCTGCGCCGCATCCGCCTGCAGCCCCATGCGGCCGAAGGCACTTTGCGCGCCTGCTGGCGCATGGCATGGGCCGATGGCAAGGCCGGGCACCACGAGCGTGAACTGCTGCTGGATTGGGGGCAGAAGCTTGGGCTGAGCCGGCGCCAGGTGCAGGCCATGTCGTTGGAGTACGAGCCGCGCAAGATGAACGCGGCCAGCGCTGTGATGACGTACGCGGGCGCGCTGCGCTTGCTGGGCGTCGAGGCCGACACCGAAGGCGGCCAGGTCAAGCAGGCGTACCGGCGCCTGGTCAGCCGGCACCATCCGGACAAGCTGGCGGGTACCGGGGCAAGCGAGGCGCAGGTGCGTGAAGCGACAGAACGGACCCGGGAGCTGCATCAGGCCTACGCACTGATCCGTAAGCGCCGGGGGCTCTGAAAGCCTCGCAACTTATTCCTGCGGCGCCATCCAGCCACGCACCCGGCGGAACAACTGCTCCTGCTCGGCGGCCTTGTTGCCAGGCATGGCAATCAAGGACAGCTGCTTGTACTGGCTGTCCTTCTGCCGCTTGCTGGCCTGCAGGCGTTGCTCGGCGGCATTGCGATCGCCGGTTCGGGTGGCGTAGTACACATCGGCAGTCGGCACTTTGAGGGTCGGCGTCAGGCTTTCCAGGTCCTGCTCGACCCGTGCTGGTGTCTGCGCGGCAATCATCACCAGTTTTTGCACTTGCGGCGGCTGTTTCTCGCTCAGGTAGCGGGCCGCCCAATAAGCACCGCTGCCGTGGCCGATCAGCACGATGCTGCGCGAATTGTGCTGTTGGGCGTAGGCCACCGCTGCGTCCAGGCGCGCGAAGATGCGTTCGGCATCGGCCTGGTCATTCTGTTCACTGGCCTGCTCGGCATCCGTACCTTGCGCGGTATCGGCATCAGCCGCAGTGGCCTGGGCCACATTGGCGTTGGCATCGGCGGGGGTATCCTTGGCCGGGGCACTCTCGCCCTGGTTTTTCTCCGCTTCGGCCGCAGGCGTGGCCTCGACCCGTGCTTGCGGCCCATCGGCGAGCAGGTCGGGCAGGCTGACGCTCAGGCTGTGCCAGCCGACATCGGGAAACTTGCGCCGCAGCGGGCCGACCGCGTTGGGCCAGTCGGCGCTCTCGCCGGCACCGGGGACGATGATCACCGCGCCTTGCGGGTCACTGTCGTTGGCCGGTTTCCACAGGGCCAGAAAACTGTCGGCGCCGGCCTGCAAGCTCTGCTGTTCGGCCTTCGGCACCAGGCGTTCAAGGGCCTGTGCGTCTTCCTGGCTGCGCTCCAGCAGCGGCGGGCGCGGCGCGGGGGTGGCGGGCGCCGCTGCAGCGGCTGCTGGTGGTTGGGCATCGGCGGCCAGGGCGCCGAGTGGAAGGAGTGAGGCCAGGCAGCACATTGCCAGCGTCGTGCGATAAAGTGTGGACATGAATCAACCCAAGGCCAGAATGATACCGGCAGCCTAATAGTATTTGCCCGTGACGGCCATGCTGCATGGCCGCCCTTGCGAGGACGAGCGTGTAGATGAAGCGATTGCGTCGCCTGTTGGTTATCGGCTGCTTGTGGCTACCCTTGATCGCCCTGGCAAGGCCCGAGGTGGCGCCGGCGGTGGCGCTCGATCCTGCCCAGCAGCAATGGCTGGACACCCACCGCAGCCTGCGGGTCGGCCTGGTGTTGCAGGCGCCCTATGCCCAGTTCGACCGCCGCTTGCAGCAGCTCTACGGGGCCAACGTCGAGTTGGTGAGCGGGCTGGCGCAGGCGCTCAAGCTGGACTTGACCTGGCGCAACTTCGCCGACCAGGCCAGCCTCGAACATGCCCTCAAGGCGGGCGAAATCGACTTTGCCCCAGGCCTTACCCAAACACCGGCCAGTTTGCGCCTGTGGTTGTTCAGCGACCCCTACATGCGTGTGCCGCAGCTGGTGGTCGGGCCGCGCACCGGCGCGCTGGCCGTGGAGCTGGAAAAGCTCGGGGCCGACGAGCGTGTGGCGGTGCGCATGCCCAGCGTGCTGGCCGACTACCTGCGCGGCAACTACACCAACCTCAACCTGCAGGGCGCACCCAACGAGCGCGAGGCCCTGCAACTGGTCGCGGGGGGGCAGGCCAGCTATGCGGTCATGGATGAAGCCCAGCTGAGTCGGTTGTCGCGCGAGAGCGAGTTCGGTGAATTGGCTGTGGTCGGCGATATCGGCCTGCCGCAGTTGCTGCGGGTAGGCTCGCGGCGTGACTGGCCGGTGCTGGCCGAGGTGCTCGAACGTGGCCTGCAGGCCATGCCGGCCAAGGCGCTGGAACAACTTCACCAGCGTTGGTTGCAGCCCCAATACCCGCGCCTGAGCGAGTCGACCGGCTTCTGGCAGAACCTGGCCTTGCTGTTCGGCATGCTGTTGTTGTGCGCTTTGGCCACGCTGGTTTGGCAGCGCCGCGAGCAGCGCCGCGTCGAGCGCAGCCTGCTGACCGCGCGTGAGAGCCTCACCGAGCGGCAAGTGCGCGAAGAGGCACTGCGCCTGAGCCAGTTCGCCATCGACCAGAGCACGGTGGGCATTCTCTGGGTCAACTGGGACAGCCATGTGCGCTACGCCAACCACGCGGTGGAGCGCATGCTGGGGTACGCCGAGGCGGCGTTGCTGGAGCGCCCGCTGATCGATTTCGAGCCGAACCTGAGCATGGACCGCTGGCTGCAGCTGTGGAAGGGCGCACGTGCCGGCGAGGTTGGGGTGCGGCAGTTCGAAACACAATGCCTGCGCGCCGATGGCAGCCTGTTGCCGGTGGAGTTGTCGTTGAGTTTTTTGCGCTTTCGCGATGCCGAGTACCTGGTGGTGTACCTCGCCGATGTCACCGAGCGCCACCGCGCCCTGGCGGCGCTGCGCGAAAGCGAAGCGCGGCTCAAGGGTATCGCCGGTAACGTGCCGGGGCTGGTGTTCCGCCTGGAGCCCACGCCCGCCGAGGGTGACCCGGAATTTCCCTACATCAGCGAGGGCAGCGAGGCGCTGGTTGGCTATACGCCGGCGCAGATCCAGCACCCGCAGATGGGCTTGCGCAACCTGGTACACCCCGAGGACCGCGCGGACTATCACCAGGTCCAGGACCTGGCCATTGCCAGCGACCAGGACTGGTCATGGCAGGGGCGCATCCTGACCCGCGAAGGTGAGCAGCGCTGGGCGGACATCAAGGCCAGTACCCGGCGCCTGGCCAATGGCCGGGTGGTCTGGGACGGTATTGTCTGGGACATCACCCAGAGCAAGCGCGCAGAGCTGGCGCTGGCGAAGTCTCAAGAGCAGCTGCGCGAACTGTCGGCGCACCTGGAGAGCGTGCGCGAAGAAGAAAAGGCCCGCATCGCCCGTGAAGTGCATGATGAACTCGGGCAGATGCTCACCGTGCTCAAACTGGAACTGTCGATGTGCGAACTGGCCTTTGCCGAGCTGGACCCGGGCCTCAACGAACGCCTGACCAGCATGAAGCGCCTGATAGCGCAGCTGTTCCAGCTGGTGCGCGATGTGGCTACCGCGTTGCGCCCGCCGATCCTCGACGCCGGCATTGCCTCGGCTATCGAATGGCAGGCCCGGCGCTTCGAGGCCCGCACGCAGATCCCCTGTCTGGTACAGGTGCCGGATAATCTGCCAGCATTGAGTGACGCCAAGGCCACCGGCTTGTTCCGCATCCTCCAGGAGGCGCTGACCAACGTCATGCGCCACGCCCAGGCGCACAGCGTGGAGATCGAGCTGGTGCGCGAGGGCGAAAAACTGCGCATGACCGTCAGTGACGACGGCAGCGGGTTTTGCCTTGAACAGGCCCGGCCGACTTCGTTCGGCCTGGTTGGTGTGCGGGAACGGGTGTTGATGCTCGGTGGCAGCATGGCGTTGCACAGCGAGCCGGGCGAGGGCACCAGCCTGAGCGTGACCATTGCGTTGGAGTAGGAGAACGATCGTGATACGAGTGCTGGTGGCCGAAGACCACACCATTGTCCGCGAAGGCATCAAGCAGTTGATCGGCTTGGCCAAGGACATGCAGGTAGCAGGGGAGGCCGGTAACGGCGAGCAGTTGCTCGAGGCCCTGCGCCACACCCCCTGCGAAGTGGTGTTGCTGGATATCTCCATGCCCGGCGTGAATGGCCTGGAGGCGATCCCGCGGATCCGCGCGTTGCACAACCCGCCGGCCATCCTGATGCTGTCGATGCACGACGAAGCGCAGATGGCCGCACGTGCCTTGAAAGCCGGCGCTGCCGGTTACGCCACCAAGGACAGTGACCCGGCGTTGCTGCTGACGGCGATCCGCCGGGTGGCGGGCGGCGGGCGCTACATCGACCCGGCGTTGGCCGACCGCATGGTCTTTGAAGTTGGCCTGACCGAGACGCGCCCGTTGCATACCTTGCTGTCGGAGCGTGAGTTCTCGGTGTTCGAGCGCCTGGCCCAGGGCGCCAACGTCAACGACATTGCCCAGCAGCTGGCGCTGTCGAGCAAGACCATCAGCACCCACAAGGCGCGGCTGATGCAGAAGCTCAAGGTCAATTCGCTGGCAGAGCTGGTGAAGTACGCCATGGAGCACAAGCTGGTCTGAAAGCGACAAGCGTGTAGGGCAATCCCTACAACAAATCTTCCATCCGGATGATGGCATTCTCTCAGCGCCCCCGATTTGCGGCCGCTTGCGCCTTCTCTAGTCTTTGCCTACGCAGTCATTCCAACAAGAAGGTGCAGGCATGAGCGAGGCGAATTCGAACGCTGTCACCGGTGAGACGCTGGTCAGCTTCCGTGGTGTGCAGAAGAGCTACGACGGCGAATCGCTGATCGTCAAAGACCTCAACCTGGACATTCGCAAGGGTGAATTCCTCACCCTGCTCGGCCCATCTGGCTCGGGCAAGACCACCAGCCTGATGATGCTGGCCGGCTTTGAGACCCCCACCGCCGGCGAAATCCAGCTGGCCGGGCGCTCGATCAACAACGTGCCGCCGCACAAGCGCGACATCGGCATGGTGTTCCAGAACTACGCGCTGTTCCCGCACATGACGGTCGCCGAGAACCTGGCCTTCCCACTGAGCGTGCGCAACCTGAGCAAGACCGACATCAGCGAGCGGGTGAAGCGTGTGCTGAACATGGTCCAACTGGATGCGTTCGCCAAGCGCTACCCCGGCCAGCTGTCCGGTGGCCAGCAACAGCGCGTGGCGCTCGCCCGGGCACTGGTGTTCGAGCCCCAGCTGGTGCTGATGGACGAACCGCTCGGAGCCCTCGACAAGCAGCTGCGTGAACACATGCAGATGGAGATCAAGCACATCCACCAGCGCCTGGGCGTGACCGTGGTCTACGTGACCCACGACCAGGGCGAGGCGCTGACCATGTCCGACCGCGTGGCGGTATTCCACCAGGGCGAGATTCAGCAGATCGCCGACCCGCGCACCCTCTACGAAGAGCCGCGTAACACCTTCGTCGCCAACTTCATTGGTGAGAACAACCGCATCAACGGCATCCTGCTGGCCAGCGATGGCAACCGTTGCCAGGTGCAATTGGCCCGTGGGGAACGGGTCGAGGCGCTGGCGGTGAACGTCGGCCAGGCTGGTGAGCCGGTGACCCTGTCCGTGCGCCCCGAGCGCGTGCGCCTCAACGGCCACAGCGAACGTTGCGTCAACCGCTTCTCCGGCCGTGTGGCCGAGTTCATCTACCTGGGCGACCACGTGCGGGTGCGCCTGGAAGTCTGCGGCAAGGCCGACTTCTTCGTGAAGCAGCCGATTGCCGAACTCGACCCGGCCCTGGCCGTGGGCGATGTGGTACCGCTGGGCTGGGAGGTGGAGCACGCGCGCGCGCTCGATCCGATTGCCGAAGCCCACTGATGGATTGCTTCACCAACCCTGTACTGTGGAGAGAATAATAATGCGCAAGCAGTTGAAACTGACCGCCCTGGCCCTCGGCCTGTTCGCCGCCGGCCAGGCCATGGCAGCGGACCTGACCGTGGTTTCCTTCGGTGGCGCCAACAAGGCAGCCCAGGTCAAGGCGTTTTACGAGCCTTGGGAGAAGGCTGGCAAAGGCAAGATCGTCGCCGGTGAGTACAACGGTGAAATGGCCAAGGTCAAAGCCATGGTCGACACCAAGAGCGTGTCCTGGAACCTGGTCGAGGTAGAGTCGCCAGAGCTGGCGCGCGGTTGCGACGAGGGCATGTTCGAGGAACTCGACCCGGCGCTGTTCGGTAGCGAAAGCGACTATGTACCGGGTGCAATCCAGCCCTGCGGTGTTGGCTTCTTCGTCTGGTCCACGGTGCTGGCCTACAACGCCGACAAGCTCAAGACTGCGCCCACCAGTTGGGCCGATTTCTGGGATACCAAGCAGTTCCCAGGCAAGCGTGGCCTGCGCAAGGGCGCCAAGTACACCCTGGAGTTCGCATTGATGGCCGACGGCGTCGCGCCGAAGGAAGTCTACAAAGTGCTGGCCACCAAAGAAGGGCAGGACCGCGCCTTCAAGAAACTCGACGAACTCAAGCCCAGCATCCAGTGGTGGGAAGCGGGCGCCCAGCCGCCGCAGTACCTGGCCTCGGGTGACGTGGTCATGAGCTCGGCCTACAACGGCCGCATCGCCGCCGTGCAGAAAGAGAGCAACCTCAAGGTGGTATGGAACGGTGGCATCTACGACTTCGATGCCTGGGCTATCCCGAAAGGCGCCAAGGATGTGGAAGAAGCGAAGAAGTTCATCGCCTACACCGTCCAGCCCGAGCAGCAGAAGACCTACTCCGAGAACATCGCCTACGGCCCGGCCAACTCCAAAGCCGTTGCGCTGCTGACGGATGCGGTGAAGAAGGACATGCCGACCACGCCTGAGAACATTGCCAACCAGGTGCAGATCGACGTGGCTTTCTGGGCCGACAACAGCGAGCAACTGGAGCAACGCTTCAACGCCTGGGCGGCGAAGAAGTAAACACAGGGAGCCGCTACGCGGCTCATCGCCGGCAAGTCGGCTCCCACAGGTGAGGTGACAGCCTGAGTGTGTGGGAGCCGGCTTGCCGGCGATGGGCTGCGCAGCAGCCCCAATTACAGCCTGTTTTGCGGAGTTCGCCATGGCCATTGCAGTGCCCCTCAATGAAGGCGCAGGTCCAAATCTGAAACAGCGCCTCAAGCACGCCGAGCGGATCAACCGCTGGAAGGCGCAGGCGTTGATCGCGCCGCTGGCGCTGTTTCTTCTGCTGGTGTTCCTGGTGCCGATTGCGGCGCTGCTGTACAAGAGCGTCGGCAACCCCGAAGTGGTCGCCGGCCTGCCTCGCACCGTCGAAGCGGTCAAGCAGTGGGATGGCAAGGGCCTGCCCGGCGAGGACGTATACAAAGCGTTAAGCCTGGACCTGCCCGAGGCGCGCAAAAACCAGTCGCTGGGCGACCTGTCCAAGCGCCTGAACATGGAACTGGCCGGTTATCGCAGCCTGCTGTCGAAGACTGCCCGGGCATTGCCGTTCAAGGCTGAGCCTGCTTCTTACAAGGAAGCGCTGCAGGCCCTCGATGAGCGCTGGGGCGACCCCGCCTACTGGCAAGCGGTGCGCCGCAATACCAGCAGCGTTACCTCCTATTACCTGCTGGCGTCGGTCGATCACCGTATCGACGACCTCGGCGAACTGGCCAAGGCCACCCCCGACCAGGCCATTTACCTGGACATCTTTGCCCGCACCCTGTGGATGGGTGTGGTGATTACCGTCATCTGCCTGCTGCTGGCATACCCACTGGCCTACCTGCTGGCCAACCTGCCGACGCGCCAGAGCAACCTGCTGATGATCCTGGTGCTGCTGCCGTTCTGGACCTCGATCCTGGTACGGGTGGCGGCGTGGATCGTGCTGCTGCAGTCGGGCGGCCTGATCAACAGCGCACTGATGGCCATGGGCATCATCGATCAGCCGCTGGAACTGGTGTTCAACCGTACCGGCGTGTACATCTCGATGGTGCACATTCTGTTGCCGTTCATGATCCTGCCGCTGTACAGCGTGATGAAGGGCATTTCGCCAAGCTACATGCGCGCCGCGATTTCGCTGGGTTGCCACCCGTTCGCGAGCTTCTGGCGCGTGTACTTCCCGCAGACCTACGCAGGCGTGGGCGCCGGTTGCCTGCTGGTGTTCATCCTGGCCATCGGTTACTACATCACCCCGGCGCTGCTCGGCAGCCCGAACGACCAGATGGTCAGCTACTTCGTTGCCTTCTATACCAACACCAGCATCAACTGGGGCATGGCCACCGCACTGGGTGGGCTTCTGCTGCTGGCAACCGTGCTGCTGTACTTGATCTATAGCTGGCTGGTCGGCGCCAGCCGCCTGCGCCTGAGCTGAGGAGCCTTGTGATGCTTAGCCCATACATGTCGCCCGTGGAGCGGGTGTGGTTCTACAGCCTGCGTATTCTGTGCGGCCTCATCTTGCTGTTCCTGGTGTTGCCGGTGCTGGTGATTGTGCCGTTGTCGTTCAACAGCGGTAGCTTCCTGGTGTACCCACTGCAAGGCTTCTCGCTGCAGTGGTACCAGGACTTCTTCGCCTCGGCCGAATGGATGCGCGCGCTGAAGAACAGCATCATCGTCGCCCCGGCGGCCACGGTCCTGGCCATGGTGTTCGGCACCCTGGCGTCGATCGGCCTTACCCGCGGTGATTTCCCCGGCAAGTCACTGGTGATGGCGCTGGTGATTTCGCCGATGGTGGTGCCGGTGGTGATCATCGGGGTCGCCAGCTACCTGTTCTTCGCCCCACTGGGCATGGGCAACAGCTTCATCTCGCTGATCCTGGTGCATGCGGTGCTGGGTGTGCCGTTCGTCATCATCACCGTGTCGGCGACCCTGCAGGGCTTCAACTACAACCTGGTGCGTGCGGCGGCCAGCCTGGGCGCCTCGCCGTTGCTGGCGTTCCGCAAGGTGACCCTGCCGCTGATCGCCCCTGGGGTGATCTCCGGTGCGCTGTTCGCGTTTGCCACCTCGTTCGATGAGGTGGTGGTGACGCTGTTCCTTGCCGGGCCTGAGCAGGCTACCCTCCCACGGCAGATGTTCAGCGGCATCCGCGAGAACCTGAGCCCGACGATTGCAGCGGCGGCGACGCTGTTGATCGCCTTCTCGGTCGTGCTGTTGCTGACCCTGGAGTGGCTGCGCGGGCGTAGCGAGAAGTTGCGCACCCAACAACCTGGCTGATGAAACGTAGTGATCGGGGCTGATACCAATCAGCCCCGATCCGCTTCCCTGAGTTACAATGCGCGCCACCGTGATTCTGCCAACAGGTGCGCCATGCAGCCCTACGCTATTGCCCCCTCCATTCTGTCCGCCGACTTCGCCCGCCTGGGTGCCGATGTCGATGCCGTGCTGGAAGCGGGTGCCGACATCGTCCACTTCGATGTCATGGACAACCACTACGTACCCAACCTGACCATCGGTCCGATGGTCTGCACCGCCCTGCGCAAGTACGGCGTGACCGCACCCATCGACGTGCACCTGATGGTCAGCCCGGTCGACCGCATCATTGGCGACTTCATCGAAGCCGGTGCCAGCTACATCACCTTCCACCCTGAAGCCTCGCAGCACATTGACCGCTCGCTGCAGTTGATCCGCGACGGCGGCTGCAAGGCCGGCCTGGTGTTCAACCCGGCCACCAGCCTGGATGCGCTGAAGTACGTGATGGACAAGGTCGACATGGTCCTGCTGATGAGCGTCAACCCAGGCTTCGGCGGGCAGAAGTTCATTCCCGGCACCCTCGACAAGCTGCGCGAGGCCCGTGCGCTGATCGACGCTAGCGGCCGTGACATCCGCCTGGAAATCGACGGCGGTGTCAACGTCAACAACATCCGCGAAATCGCTGCCGCTGGCGCCGATACCTTCGTTGCAGGCTCGGCGATCTTCAATGCGCCGGACTACCAGGAAGTCATCGCCAAGATGCGCGCCGAACTGGCTCAGGCCCGCCCATGAGCGGCTTCGAGCAGCTGTTCCCGGGGACGCTGCCCAGGCTGGTGATGTTCGATCTGGACGGTACCCTGATCGACTCGGTCCCCGACCTGGCTGCAGCCGTCGACCGCATGCTGCTCGAACTTGGCCGACCTGCCGCAGGGCTCGACGCCGTGCGGCACTGGGTTGGCAACGGTGCACCGGTACTGGTGCGCCGTGCGCTGGCCGGTGGCCTGGACCACGCGGCGGTAGACGATGAGCTGGCCGAGCGCGGCCTGGCGCTGTTCATGGAGGCCTACGCCGAAAGTCATGAACTGACGGTGGTATACCCCGGTGTGCACGACACCCTGCGCTGGCTGCGCAAGCAGGGCGTGGAGATGGCGCTGATCACCAACAAGCCCGAGCGCTTTGTTGCACCGCTGCTCGACCAGATGAAGATCGGCCGCTACTTTCGCTGGATCATCGGCGGCGACACGCTGCCACAGAAAAAACCCGACCCGGCCGCACTGCTGTTCGTCATGAAAATGGCCGGCGTCGAACCTGGCCAGGCGCTGTTTGTCGGCGACTCGCGCAGCGACGTGCTGGCGGCCAAGGCTGCCGGGGTGCAGTGCGTTGGCCTGAGCTATGGCTACAACCACGGCAGGCCGATCGACGAGGAATCGCCCAGCCTGGTGGTCGGCGACCTGCGCCTGCTGTTGCCCGGTTGCGTCGTCACCGACACTGGGATAACGTTGGCGGACCTTCAAGCCTCACAAGACAGAGAGCCCACCGTGGTGGTTACTGGCAAATTCTGGATGAAAGTCATCAAGGCCCTGGCCCGTTGGCGTTGGCGCGCCTGACTTCTGCCCGCCGGCGCCTGCCGGCCCGTCCGTTTGCCTGACTCTCATTGTTGCTCCGAGGCTACTCATGACCCGCGAAGAATTCCTGCGCCTGGCCGCTGCCGGCTACAACCGCATTCCCCTGGCCTGCGAAACCCTGGCCGACTTCGATACCCCGCTGTCGATCTACCTGAAGCTGGCCGACCAGGCCAACTCGTACCTGCTCGAATCGGTGCAGGGCGGCGAGAAGTGGGGCCGTTACTCGATGATCGGCCTGCCATCGCGCACCGTGATGCGTGTGCATGGCTACCACGTGAGCATCCTGCAGGATGGCGAGCAGGTCGAAAGCCATGAGGTGGAAGACCCGCTGGCCTTCGTCGAAACCTTCAAGGACCGCTACAAGGTCGCCGACATCGCGGGCTTGCCGCGCTTCAATGGCGGCCTGGTCGGCTACTTCGGCTACGACTGTGTGCGCTATGTGGAAAAGCGCCTGGGCGCCTGCCCGAACCCTGATCCACTGGGCGTGCCGGACATCCTGCTGATGGTCTCCGATGCCGTGGTGGTGTTCGACAACCTGGCTGGCAAGATGCACGCGATCGTGCTGGTCGACCCGTCCGAGGAACAGGCCTTCGAACACGGCCAGGCGCGCTTGCAAGGCCTGCTGGCCAAGCTGCGTGAGCCGATCACCCCACGCCGCGGCCTGGACCTGAGCCGCCCGATGGCGGCAGAGCCGGCGTTCCGTTCCAGCTTTACCCAGGATGACTACGAGCGCGCGGTGGACACGGTCAAGGAATACATCCTGGCCGGTGACTGCATGCAGGTGGTGCCGTCGCAGCGCATGTCGATCGACTTCAAGGCAGCGCCCATCGACTTGTACCGCGCCCTGCGTTGCTTCAACCCCACCCCGTACATGTACTTCTTCAACTTCGGCGACTTCCACGTGGTTGGCAGCTCGCCTGAAGTGCTGGTGCGGGTGGAAGACAACCTGGTCACCGTGCGCCCGATTGCCGGCACCCGCCCGCGCGGCGCCACCGAAGAAGCGGACCGTGCGCTGGAAGACGACCTGCTGTCGGACGACAAGGAAATCGCCGAGCACCTGATGCTGATCGACCTGGGCCGCAACGATGTCGGCCGTGTGTCCTCCACCGGCAGCGTGCGCCTGACCGAGAAGATGGTGATCGAGCGCTACTCGAACGTGATGCACATCGTCTCCAATGTCACCGGCCAGCTGGCCGAGGGCCTGACCGCCATGGATGCACTGCGGGCGATCCTGCCGGCGGGTACCTTGTCGGGTGCGCCGAAGATCCGTGCGATGGAGATCATTGACGAGCTGGAACCGGTCAAGCGCGGAGTTTACGGCGGTGCGGTGGGCTACTTCGCCTGGAACGGCAACATGGACACCGCGATTGCCATCCGTACGGCGGTAATCAAGGACGGCGAGCTGCATGTGCAGGCTGGTGGTGGCATCGTCGCCGACTCGGTACCGGCGCTGGAGTGGGAAGAAACCATCAACAAGCGCCGGGCGATGTTCCGTGCGGTAGCGCTGGCTGAGCAGACGCCCGCCGAGTAACAGAAGGGTGTTGGGGCCGCACTGCGGCCCCGGTGCCTCAGAAGTCGACGCTGAGCCCCAGGCTTACGCCTTGCTGGGTCAACTCATCACTCTTGCGCCAGTTGTAGTTCCCCCGTAGATGCACCCCGGCCACCAGTTCGTGGCTCAACCCCAGGCTGGCGCGGGTCAGGTTGCTGTGCGGCGTGTATCCTGTCAGCGTGAAATCATTGGCCGCCAGTGTCGTCAGGTGCAGGGTCACATCCTGCTGGTCATCCTCGAATTCATGCTCCCGCGCCACCTCGGCGAACATCCGCGTGCTAGGCAGCACCTGCACGTTGCCTAGCAGGCCTACGCCCAGGCGCCGCGAAGTGCGCTCCTGGTCGTCGAAGCCCAGCGCTGTCGAACGCCCACTCTTCTCGTCATACCCATCGACCTTGACCCGTGCATAGTCAGCGCTGATGAACGGCGCCAGTTGCCAGCGGCTGCTCTCTGCCGCCAAGTTGTAACCCAGCCGGCCGGTAACTGCCCAGGCTTCGCCATCGGTGTCGCCCTTTTCGCTGCGGTCGTTCACGCCCAGGGCGAAGGTGCGCTTGAGGTCGCGGTAGTCCAGGTGCCCGGCGCTGACTGCGGCATCGGCCCACCAGCGCTCCTGGCGGAACTGGGCGAAGGCGCTGGCCAGGTAGCTGTCGAGCTTGTAGTCCGAGTCTTGTTCACCTGCTTCCAGTTTCTGTCGGTAGACACCGCCGGCAAGCCCGAGGCGCCAGGCGTCGTTCAGCCGGTAACTGCCGCCCAAGGTCAGGTTGTAGCCGCGCCCGTCCGCGCTGGCCGCACTGCGCTGGTCGTCGAAGTCCAGGTCTTGGGCGCCGGTGGCGACGAAGGCTTGCCACTGGCCGACCGCTTGCCAGGGTGTCTGCCACTGGTTGCGCAGTTCGTCCTGGTGCGCACGCAGGCTGGCATGGGCCATTTCCGGCAGCAGCGTGAGCTCCCAGGGGGCAGACAGGATCGAGTAGCCATAGTCGGCGATCAGTTGCTGGCCGGCGATGGTCGGGTGCACCGAGTCATTGAACAGCAGCTTGGTCGGGTCGGGATTGCTGCCGCTGATGCCGTACACCGGGTTTTCCACACAACTGTTGCCGCTGTAGCAGGTGCCGACCAGGTTCTGGTCGCTGGCCAGGCCGAACTGCGTGGGGCTGGCCAGTGCCTCGCTCAGCAGTACTGGAATGTTCAGCGGAATGATCTCGGCGTCGATCTGCCCGAGCTGGTTGACCAGTGCCTGGTTGAACACGCTGGACAGTTGCGACAGCGGGTTTTGCTGCGGGGTGCCGCTGAAGTTCGGCGTCTGGCCAAGGTCGGGGAGCAGCCAGACCATAATGTAGCGCGCACCGCCTTGTTGCAGGGCCTGGGCGCTGGCAGCCAGGCGTGAGCCGGCAGCCACGGCATCGGCAGGGCTGTTTACCAGGCCCTGCAGGAAGTCGTTGCCACCGCCGGTCAGGTAGTAGAGCGCGTTGGGGTCGGCGCGCAGGCCGTTCGCCAGGTAGCCAGGGCGCTCACGGAAAACGAAGCCTGAGGCTGCACTGCCTGGTGGCACGACAACTTCGGAGGTTTGCGTGATCGAATCGAGGATCTGCTGCGTCGTATAGCCGCCCACAGCCCAGTTGTTGCCATCCGGGAGGCCTTGCACAAGGTTGCCCAACGAGGTCGAGGGGCCGAGTTCGGTGGCACCGAAACCCAGCTTGCTGCCCAGAATCATCGGCGAGACAGGCGCAAAGTTGCCATTTTCATCACGGTTGGTAAAACGCATGCCCGCCGTACCGCCGGTCAGGTCGGGAAACTGCCCGGCATCGGCCAGGCTGTCACCGAACACGATCATGGTCGAGTAAGGGGAGGGCGCGGCGAATGCCTGGCTGCAAGCCAGCGTCAATGTTGCCAGGGCAAAGCGCAATAACGGTGCTTTTTGCATCGATGAACATCCTTTTCATTGTTTTTATCGAGACTACCCGATCGACCATAGCAAATCGCTGGGCATGCCTTCCAAGTCCATTCGTTTCCCGGTGTTTACCGGCATATTGCGCCCGCCGCCCCGGTAAGCTACTGTGCCTGCAAGTATGAGCGAGACCTATCCCGTGTTGATCGTCAGCAAACTCTTGATGCGCGTTATCAAGGCCCACGCCCGTTGGCGTTGGCGCGCCTGACTTTATCTTTTGCCGGCCCGCCCGGCCCGTCCCTGTTTGCCTTCCTGTCCGTATCCGAGCGCCCTTAGTGGCAGCGCCGTGTCTCTTTTCGGTGTAGGAAGGTTCGACTTTTAAAGTCAGTAGATTCTAGAGGTTTAGCCTGATGTTACTGATGATCGACAATTACGACTCATTCACTTACAACGTCGTTCAATACCTTGGCGAGCTGGGTGCCGAGGTCAAGGTCATCCGCAACGACGAAATCACCGTTGCCGAGATCGAAGCCCTCAACCCTGAGCGCATCGTCGTTTCCCCTGGCCCATGCACGCCGAGCGAAGCGGGCGTGTCCATCGAGGCCATTTTGCATTTCGCCGGCAAGCTGCCGATCCTTGGCGTATGCCTCGGCCACCAGTCCATCGGCCAGGCCTATGGCGGTGATGTGGTGCGTGCCCGCCAGGTCATGCATGGCAAGACCAGCCCGGTGTATCACCGAGACCTGGGCGTGTTCGCCGGCCTGAACAACCCGCTCACGGTAACCCGCTACCATTCCCTGGTGGTCAAGCGCGAAACGCTGCCCGATTGCCTGGAAGTGACCGCCTGGACCGCCCATGACGATGGCTCGGTCGACGAGATCATGGGCCTGCGCCACAAGACGCTGAACATCGAAGGGGTGCAGTTCCATCCCGAGTCCATCCTGACCGAGCAGGGGCACGAGCTGTTCGCCAACTTCCTCAAGCAGACCGGCGGCCGCCGCTAAGGACCGAGCATGGATATCAAGAGCGCGTTGAGCCGTATTGTCGGCCACCTGGACCTTTCCACCGAAGAAATGCGTGACGTCATGCGCCAGATCATGACGGGCCAGTGCAGCGAGGCGCAGATCGGCGCCTTCCTGATGGGCATGCGCATGAAAAGCGAGAGCATCGACGAAATCGTCGGTGCGGTTTCGGTGATGCGCGAGCTGGCCGACAAGGTCGAACTGAAAAGCCTCGATGGCGTCGTCGATATCGTCGGTACCGGCGGTGATGGCGCCAACATCTTCAACGTCTCCACCGCCTCGTCATTCGTTCTGGCGGCGGCAGGCTGCACCGTGGCCAAGCATGGTAACCGCGCGGTGTCGGGCAAGAGCGGCAGTGCCGACTTGCTGGAAGCGGCCGGCATCTACCTGAATCTGACGCCTACGCAGGTTGCCCGCTGCATCGACAGCCTGGGCATCGGCTTCATGTTCGCGCAAAGCCACCACTCCGCCATGAAGCATTGTGCTGGCCCGCGTCGCGATCTGGGGCTGCGTACCCTGTTCAACATGCTTGGCCCGCTTACGAATCCGGCCGGCGTGAAACACCAGGTGGTCGGTGTGTTCAGCCAGGCGCTGTGCCGCCCGCTGGCCGAAGTGTTGCAGCGCTTGGGCAGCAAGCATGTGCTGGTGGTGCATTCGAAGGATGGCCTGGACGAGTTCAGCCTGGCCGCCCCGACCTTCGTCGCTGAACTGAAGAATGACCAGGTCAGCGAATACTGGGTCGAGCCGGAAGACCTCGGCATCAAGAGTCAGAGCCTGCACGGCCTGGCGGTCGAGAACCCGCAGGCCTCGCTGGAGCTGATCCGGGACGCACTGGGCCGGCGCAAGACCGAGAATGGCCAGAAGGCTGCCGAAATGATCGTGCTCAACGCGGGGGCGGCGCTGTATGCAGCTGATCACGCCATGACCCTGGCACAGGGCGTGGAACTGGCCCACGACGTCCTGCATACCGGGCTGGCCTGGGAAAAACTGCAGGAGCTGGGTGCCTTTACGGCGGTATTCAAGGTGGAGAACGAAGCATGAGTGTCCCGACGGTGCTGGAAAGGATCATTGCCCGCAAGTTCCAGGAAGTGGCCGAGCGCAGCGCGCGCGTCAGCCTCGCCGAGCTAGAGCGCCTGGCCAAGGCTGCCGATGCCCCGCGCGGCTTTGCCAATGCGCTGATCGAGCAGGCCAAGCGCAAGCAGCCTGCGGTGATCGCCGAAATCAAGAAGGCCTCACCCAGCAAAGGGGTCATCCGCGAAAACTTCGTGCCGTCGGAAATCGCCGTCAGCTACGAGAAGGGTGGGGCGACCTGCCTGTCGGTGCTGACCGACGTGGACTACTTCCAGGGTGCTGACGAATACCTGCAGCAGGCGCGCGCCGCGGTTTCGCTGCCGGTGATCCGCAAGGACTTCATGGTCGACCCGTATCAGATCGTTGAAGCGCGGGCATTGGGCGCCGACTGTGTGCTGCTGATCGTGTCGGCGCTGGACGATGTGAAGATGGCCGAACTGGCCGCCACCGCCAAGGATGTCGGCCTCGATGTGCTGGTCGAAGTGCACGATGGCGACGAACTGGAACGTGCGTTGAAAACCCTCGACACGCCATTGGTCGGCGTCAATAACCGCAACCTGCATACTTTCGAAGTCAGCCTGGACACCACCCTCGACCTGCTGCCACGCATTCCGCGTGACCGCCTGGCGATCACCGAGAGCGGCATTCTCAACCGTGCGGATGTCGAGCTGATGGAAATCAACGAGGTCTACTCGTTCCTGGTCGGTGAGGCGTTCATGCGCGCCGATCAGCCTGGGCTCGAATTGCAGCGGTTATTCTTCCCCGAACAGGTGAAGAAGACTGTTCAGCAACTGGACTGATCAAAACGAAGCCGGCTTTTGCCGGCTTTTTTGTTTGCCTGAATCAAAGGTGGCCAATGACTGACCAACCCCTGGCGCTGACCGTCGAACAAGGCCTGCATGCCGAACAGGATCTGCTTGCTGCGGTGTGCCGCGGTGAGCGCGACGCCGGCGTGTTGTTCTGGCGCCCCACCGACCATGCCCTGGTCATGCCCAGGCGCATGAGCCGCCTCGACAACTTCGAAGCGGCCTGCTCGGAACTGGCGATCGCCGGTTGGCCGGTGCTGCTGCGCGAAACCGGTGGCGAGCCGGTGCCGCAGTCGCATTCGACGGTGAATGTGGCGCTGGTGTACGTGGCGCCGCGCAGCGAAGGCGACCATGGCCGTATCGAGAACGCCTACGAGCGCTTGTGCCTGCCACTGTGCGAGGTGTTGCGTGAGTGGGGGGGCGTGGCTTCTGTGGGCGAAATTGACGGCGCGTTCTGCGATGGCCGCTACAACGTCAACCTCAACGGTCGCAAACTGGTCGGCACCGCCCAGCGCTGGCGCCAGGGCCTGGGTGGCAAGCGCCCGGTGGTGCTGGTGCACGGTGCTTTGTTGCTGGATAACGAACGCGAGTCGATGGTCGCGGCGGTCAACCGCTTCAACGAATGCTGCGAGCTGGAGCAGCGTTGCCGGGCCGACAGCCATATTGCCCTGCATGAAGTGGCGCCCGCGGCGCCCTGGTTCGAGCGCCTGTCGCGGGCTTATGACGAAGTGTTGGCCGCCCTGCCAAAAGATTAACGGGTGCCGTAGACCACCATGGTCTTGCCTTTGACCTGGACCAGGCTGCGCTCTTCGAGGTCCTTGAGGACGCGGCCGACCATTTCCCGCGAGCAACCGACGATGCGGCCAATTTCCTGACGGGTGATCTTGATCTGCATGCCATCCGGGTGGGTCATGGCATCCGGCTGCTTGCACAGGTCGAGCAGGCAACGGGCAACGCGACCGGTAACGTCGAAGAAGGCCAGGTCGCCGACTTTACGTGTGGTGTTGCGCAAGCGCTGGGCCATCTGGCTGCCAAGCGCGTAGAGGATGTCCGGGTCTTGGCGGGCCAGCTCGCGGAACTTGTCGTAGCTGATCTCCGCCACTTCGCATTCGGTCTTGGCACGCACCCAGGCGCTGCGTTGCTGATCGCTTCCGGCAGGTTCGAACAATCCCAGTTCGCCGAAGAAGTCGCCACTGTTGAGGTAGGCGATGATCATCTCGTGGCCTTCGTCATCTTCGATGATGATGGTGACCGAACCCTTGATGATGAACGACAGCGTTTCGGCTCGGTCACCTGCGCAGATGATGTTGCTCTTGGCGGTGTAGCGGCGGCGCTGGCAGTGCACCAGCAGCTTGTCGATGTTCTTGATCTTGGCGGGTAGGGCTGAGGCAACCATCACGAAATCCTGTTCGATGCGACGCATAGGCTCTTGTTAGAGATGTCTGGCATGACGCGCCAGTCAATTGGCGCCAGCTTATCAGACACTGCAGGATGTTTCGGCACTAATGCGACGCGTGTTGAGCTTTTCCGACAGGCACACAAGCCTTAAGCTGACACCCTTTTGCGAAATTCAGGAGTACGACAGATGAAGGCACGCATCCAGTGGGCCGGTGAAGCGATGTTCCTCGGCGAATCGGGGAGCGGCCACGTCGTGGTCATGGACGGCCCGCCCGAGGCCGGTGGCCGCAACCTGGGCGTGCGCCCGATGGAAATGCTCCTGCTCGGTCTGGGGGGCTGCAGCAGCTTCGACGTGGTGAGCATCCTGAAGAAGTCGCGCCAGGCAGTGGAAAGCTGCGAAGCCTTTCTGGAGGCCGAGCGTGCCAGCGAAGACCCGAAGGTGTTCACCAAGATCCACATGAACTTCGTGGTCAAAGGCCGTGCGCTTAAAGAGGCGCAGGTCAAACGCGCAGTGGAACTGTCGGCGGAGAAGTATTGCTCGGCGTCGATCATGCTGGAGCGCGCCGGCGTGGAAATCACCCATGGCTACGAGATCGTAGAGCTGGGCTGAGACGTTCTGGGGCCGCGAGGCGGCCCCAGCGATCTTCAGTTGCGCAGTGCCGGCAGGGCAACCCGCAACCATTCAGGTAAACAGCCTCGGACAGCTTGGCTCAGCCGCTCCCGGCGCTTCTGATACCCCAGCCCCAGGCCGATGATCCCCAGCCCGATCAGCGTTACCACCACCGGGAACAGCAGCGACTCGGCAAACACCTCGTAAGACAGGTACCCCAGGTAAGCCGCCACCCCCAGCGCCCCGAACACCATGAACACCGGCCGGCGCAGCAATACCGCAAAGCCCATCAGGCCCAGGTTGATTAAGCAGTACAGCGCCTTGCCCAGCTCGCTGTCGCTCTCCATCATCGTCAGCCCGCCCCAGAATGCCGCCAGCCCGGCCAGGTAACCCCAGTGGGCATAATCCTCTCGGGTGCGGCCATCGACGAGCAGAAACACCAGCAGCAGGCCAAGCCCGAACCACAGTGAAACGGTGCGCCGCTGTTCCCAGCTGAACGGTGAGCCGTACACCCACTCGCTGAGGTCCATGGACATGAACCACAGCGCGACGGCAATCGGCATCACGATGAACGGGTAGGGGATCACGCGCAGCATCAGCAGACCGGCGACCACCGTGGCTGCTTCCATCACCAGCCAGCCGCCCTGCACATAGGTGTAGTACTGATGATAAGCCGTTTGCCGATCGTCCAGCGGCCACCATCCGGTCAAGCGCTCGATGGCGAACACCGCCAATGGCACGATACTGACCGCGACCGCCGCCAGCACGCCGGCGGCAATAGGCTGCTGGCGCCGTTGCAAGTTGAGGGCGAACAGGGTGAGCAGCGCGATGTAGAGCATGGCAATGGCCAGCAATGCCCAATCGCCGATACCCATCCAGGCTACGGTCAGCAACCAGCCCATCGCCGCCATGATCAGCAGCGCGCCGAAATAGAAGGCTATGTGTGCCAGCTGGAAGCTGCCCCGTGCCGTTGGCTGCTGGCGCAGGAATGCCAGCAGGGCCTGGTCCTGGCCCTGCTGCAGAATGCCGGCTTGCACGGCGCGCGCCAGGTCCTTGGCGTCGAAACGGTCCGTCATGGGTGTGCCCTTAGATGCGGTAGGTGCTCTTGGTCATGACCTTGGCCAGCAGGCTCATGCCGAAACGTACAGGCGCGGGGAAGCGATAGCCGCCGGCCTCGAGGGCCGATTCAGCGTGCTGCTCTTCATCCACGCGCATCTGTTCGAGAATGGCGCGGGACTTTTCGTCCTCGTCGGGGATTTGCTCCAGGTGCTCGTCCAGGTGTTTGCACACCTGATGCTCGGTGGCGGCGACGAAACCCAGGCTGACCTTGTCGCTGACCAAGCCGGCGAGTGCGCCGATGCCGAACGACATACCGTAGAACAACGGGTTGAGCACGCTCGGGTGGCTGCCCAGCTGGCGAATGCGCTGTTCGCACCAGGCCAGGTGGTCGATTTCTTCCTCGGCGGCATGTTCCATCGCCTTGCGCACCTGCGGCAGCTTGGCGGTCAGGGCCTGGCCCTGGTACAGCGCTTGCGCGCAGACTTCGCCGGTATGGTTGATGCGCATGAGCCCGGCGATGTGGCGGGTCTGGTTGTCGTCCAGTTCGACGTCCGGCTGGACGATGGCCGGTGACGGCCGGGACGGTTGGCCGCTGAAGGGCAGCAAGGTGCGCATGGCGGTATCGGCCTGCAGCAACAAGCGGTCGAGCGGCGAATAGTGACGTTCGGTAGCCATCGGGCACCTCCGCTGAAGTGATGCCCGACAGTTTACCTCAATCGCCCGGGGCGGGCTTGCCTTGGGTCAGCCCGGTGGCCAGTTCATCTGACGCTGGCCGAGCACGTGCATGTGGATGTGGTACACGGTCTGGCCACCTTTCGGGTTGCAGTTCATCACCACGCGGAAACCTTCTTCGCAACCTTGTTCGACTGCCAGGCGCTGGGCGGTGAACAGGATATGGCCGGCCAGGGCTTTGTCTTCTTCGGTCAGGTCATTGAGGGTGCGGATGTGTTTCTTCGGAATGACGAGAAAGTGTACCGGCGCCGCTGGGGCTATGTCCTTGAAGGCCAGGACCTGGTCATCTTCGTAGATGATATCCGCCGGGATTTCCCGGTTGATGATTTTGAGGAATAAATCGTCCACAGCACTTGCTCCATGGTGAGGGTCCCGGCCGAGTGTACTGAGCCAGGCGCCACTCGCCCAGTGGCTATTCCATTCCGACGGGGCAGTAGCGGCGGAGGATGAAGCCTGCGAGCTTGCGTGTGAGCCAGCGTGGTAGCAGGCGCGGGGCGAAGGCCAGCCAGCGGTTGCGCCGTACCGGCATGATCACTGCTCGGTTCTTGGCCAACGCGCGCACGGTGTACAGCGCCACTTCCTCGGGGCTCAGGCAGCGGCTGCTGCCTTCGAGCCTGGGAATGCGCCGGCGTGCCGAGCGCACCGGGCCGGGGCACAGTACCGAGACCTTGATGCCGGTGGGCTTGAGCTCTTCGCGCAGGGCCTCGGTAAAGTTCAGCACATAGGCCTTGCTGGCGGCATAGGTGGCCATCGACGGGCCCGGCGCGACGGCTGCCAGCCCGGCGACATTGAGGATCTGCCCGCCGCCCTGGACGGCCATCAGGTTGCCGATGGCATGGCAAAGCCGGCTCAACGCGAGGATGTTCACTTCCAGCAGGTCCTGTTCGTCCGCCCACTCATGGGCCAGGAACGGGCCGTAGGTGCGCTGGCCGGCGCAGTTCACCAGCAGGTCGATGCGCCGCTCGCCTTCTTCCAGTTCGAGCACGAACCCGGACAAGCGCAGCGGCTGGCTGAGGTCGCAGGCACGGAACAGCACTTCGACGCCAAAGCGCTGGGTCAGCTCGATGGCCACGGGTTCGAGCGTTTCACGGTGGCGTGCCACCAGGATCAGGTTGCGCCCGCGCCGCGCCAGGGCTTCCGCAAGGGCCAGGCCCAGGCCGCTGGAAGCACCAGTGATCATGGCGTAACGGGTCATGCAAGGCTCCTGGGGGCTGAAGAGGGCGGCTAGTGTACAGCTTGGCCAGACAAGGTGTTGCCTTTTGCTACAAGGCCTTGGCGCACAATAATTGGCTGTGTTCCAACGCTGCCCGGTACTCGCCGTGCAGGCGTTCGATCAGTGCGGCGGCGGCGGGCAGGTCGTGGATCTCGCCTACACCTTGGCCCGCGGACCAGACTGTCTTCCAGGCCTTGGCCTCGTCATCGATGGGCTTGAGCTTGCCCTGTGCGTGGCTGCTGTTAAGAGCAGAAAAATCATAGCCGGCCTTTTCCAGGCTTGGGCGCAGGAAGCTCGCCGGGATGCCGGACACTGCGGGGGTGTGGACGATGTCGGCGGCATGGGCGTCGAGCAGCATCTGTTTATACGCATCCTGCGCGTGGCTCTCGCGGGTAGCGATGAAGCGGGTGCCCATGTAGGCCAGGTCGGCGCCGAGCAACTGAGCAGCAAGAATTTCGTGGCCGTGGTTAATGCATCCGGCCAGTAGCAGGGTCTTGTCGAAGAACTGGCGAATTTCAGCCGCCAGGGCGAACGGGCTCCAGGTGCCGGCATGCCCGCCGGCACCCGCCGCCACGGCAATCAACCCATCGACGCCGGCCTCGGCGGCTTTCTCGGCATGCCGCCGTGTCGTCACGTCATGGAACACCAGGCCGCCGTAGCTGTGCACGGCATCCACCACTTCCTTCACCGCGCCGAGGCTGGTGATGACGATGGGCACGCGATGCTCGACGCACAGCGCGAGGTCGGCCTGCAGCCGAGGGTTGCTGGGGTGGACGATCAGGTTGACCGCATAGGGGGCCGGCGCCTCGAGCAGCGCCAGGCCCGCCTCGATCTCTATGAGCCAGGCCTTGAAGCCGGCGCTGTCGCGCTGGTTCAGGGCCGGGAAGCTGCCGACCACGCCGCTGCCGCAGCAAGCCAGGACCAGCTGGGGGTTGGAGATCAGGAACATCGGCGCTGCCACCACGGGCAGGCGCAGGCGTTGTTCAAGCGAGGCGGGCAGGGACATGGGCGAGGCTCCGGTGCAGGACGGTTATCGTCAGAACGGTTTGACCACCACGAGAATTACGATGCCCAGCAGGAACAGCACCGGCACCTCGTTGAACCAGCGGTAGTACACATGGCTGCGGGTGTTGGTGCCATTGGCAAAGCGTTTGCGCTGGGCGCCGCAGATGTGATGGTAGCCGGTGAGCAGGATTACCAGTGTGAGCTTGGCATGCAACCAGGCGCCGCTGAGCAAGCCAGGGTTGAGGTAGAGCATCCAGGCGCCGAACACGTAGGTGGCGATCATCGCTGGGTTCATGATGCCGCGGTACAGCTTGCGCTCCATGGTCACGAAGCGGTCCTGGCTGATGCTGTCCTGGCTCTGGGCATGGTAGACGAACAGCCGGGGCAGATAAAACAGGCCGGCAAACCAGCAGACCACGCTGACGATGTGCAGCGCTTTGATCCATAGGTAAAGCATTGAGAGAGTTCCTTCAGGTATTCACGGTCGTCAGATAGTAGAGGCCAAGCGCCCGAAGGGTCACCCGAAGAGTTGTTACAGGCGCCTTGCGCCCCTATTATCGTGCGCTTTCCAGACGGCTCGTTGATAAGGGGCAAGCGTTATGATCAAGGTCGGTATTGTCGGCGGCACGGGTTACACCGGCGTCGAACTGTTGCGTCTGCTGGCACAGCATCCACAGGCCGAAGTGGCGGTCATCACTTCGCGTTCCGAGGCGGGCGTGGCGGTCGCCGACATGTATCCGAACCTGCGTGGCCACTATGACGGCCTCGCTTTCAGCGTGCCGGACAGCAAGGCCCTGGCCGCCTGTGATGTGGTGTTCTTCGCCACCCCGCACGGTGTCGCCCACGCCCTGGCTGGCGAGCTGCTGGCGGCCGGCACCAAGGTCATCGACTTGTCCGCCGACTTCCGCCTGCAGGATGCTGCCGAGTGGGCCAAATGGTACGGCCAGCCGCATGGTGCCCCGGAACTGCTTGAAGATGCGGTCTACGGCCTGCCTGAAGTCAACCGCGAGAAGATTCGCCAGGCACGCCTGATTGCCGTACCTGGCTGTTACCCGACGGCGACCCAGTTGGGCTTCCTGCCGCTGCTCGAAGCAGGCCTGGCCGACCCGTCGCGCCTGATCGCCGACTGCAAGTCGGGTGTCAGCGGTGCTGGCCGTGGGGCTGCCGTCGGCTCGCTGTTCTGTGAAGCAGGCGAGAGCATGAAGGCCTACGCGGTCAAGGGCCACCGCCACCTGCCGGAAATCAGCCAGGGCCTGCGCCTGGCAGCGGGCACGGACATCGGCCTGACGTTCGTGCCGCACCTCACGCCAATGATCCGGGGTATTCACTCGACCCTGTACGCAACGGTTGCCGATAAATCGGTCGACCTGCAGGCACTGTTCGAAAAACGCTATGCGGATGAACCGTTCGTCGACGTGATGCCAGCCGGTAGCCACCCGGAAACCCGCAGTGTGCGCGGTGCCAACGTCTGCCGCATTGCCGTTCATCGCCCGCAGGGGGGTGACTTGGTGGTGGTGCTGTCGGTCATCGACAACCTGGTCAAGGGCGCGTCCGGCCAGGCGGTGCAGAACCTGAACATCCTGTTCGGCCTGGACGAGCGCATGGGCCTGTCCCACGCCGGCCTGCTGCCGTAAGGCATTGCCCGTCGAAAAGGCCCGCCGTGTGCGGGCCTTTTGTTTGGCGCGACTAAAGCCGCACAATTGTTGACCGATTTTCTCGGAGAAGCGGATAATGCGCGTCATCGAGTTATATGGCGGCTACCGCGCCGGGAGAATCAACATGAGCGTCGAAACCTTCACCCCCACGGCTTTGGAATTCACTCACGGCGCCGCGCAAAAGGTGAAGACTCTGGTTTCAGAAGAAGGCAATGATCGCCTGAAACTGCGGGTTTTCGTGACCGGCGGCGGCTGCTCGGGCTTCCAGTACGGCTTTACCTTCGATGAAGATGTGGCCGAAGACGATACCATCGTCGAGCGCGAAGGCGTGTCGCTGGTGGTCGACCCGATGAGCTACCAGTACCTGGCCGGCGCCGAGGTGGACTATCAGGAAGGCCTGGAAGGTTCGCGTTTCGTCATCAAGAACCCGAATGCCGCCACCACCTGTGGCTGCGGTTCGT
The DNA here is from genome assembly GCF_044744955.1 of Pseudomonas sp. NPDC087185. Classification (NCBI taxonomy): domain Bacteria; kingdom Pseudomonadati; phylum Pseudomonadota; class Gammaproteobacteria; order Pseudomonadales; family Pseudomonadaceae; genus Pseudomonas; species Pseudomonas sp. NPDC087185. The sequence continues at coordinate 681,013 of NZ_JBIUZK010000004.1, forward strand.
CGTTCTCTATCTGAGCCCAGGTTGAACGAAAACGCCGCGCAATTGCGCGGCGTTTTGCATTGTGGCGCGTTGTGCGGCGGTGGGGTCAGGCCGGGTAGATTGCGCCGAGAACGCGCAGCCCCTTGGCAGCCGTTACACTGGGGCGGTTGGCGGCGATGCCTTCAAGGCAGCAATGGGCGAGCCAGGCAAAGGCCATGGCCTCGACCCAGTCCGGGTCTACGCCATGTGCCCCGGTGCTCGCGACCTGGGCAGTGGGCAACAGCGCGCCAAGGCGAGCCATCAAGGCACCATTGCGCGCGCCGCCACCGCATACCAGCAGCGCTTCGGTATCTTGCTGGGCGTTGTGCAGGGACTCGATGATGCTGCGTGCGGTCAATTCCAGAAGGGTGGCCTGCACATCTTCGTCGCGGTAGTGCGGCAGGCGGGCCAGATGGCCATCCAGCCAAGGCAGGTTGAACACTTCGCGGCCGGTGCTTTTCGGGCCGCTGCCGGCAAAGAACGGGTCGCTCAGCAGGGCGCTGAGCAAGTCGGGCTGGACAACGCCGCTGGCTGCCCACGCGCCATCGGCATCATAAGGTTGGCCACGCTTGCGCTCGATCCAGGCGTCCAGCAACACATTGCCCGGGCCGCAGTCGAAGCCGTGTACGGGCTTTTCGTGTTCGATCAGGCTGAGGTTGCTGAAACCGCCGACGTTGAGCACTGCCAGGCGCTGGCCCAGGTGGCTGAACAGGGTCTCATGGAAGGCTGGCACCAACGGCGCGCCCTGGCCTCCGGCTGCCACATCGCGACGGCGGAAGTCGGCTACCACGCTGATCCCGGTGAGCTCGGCGAGCAGTGCCGGGTTACCGATCTGTACGGTGAAGCCGCGGGCGGGCTCATGGCGGATGGTCTGGCCGTGGCTGCCGATGGCGCGGATGGCTCCCGCCGACAGTCCCTGCTTGTTCAATAGCGCGTTGATGCCTTCGCCGGCCAGGCTGGCCCAGCGGTTCTCCGCCAATGCGGTGCGGGCGATCTCGTCGGGCCCGCTGGCGCACAGGGCAAGCAGCTGCTGACGCAGGTCGCTGGGCATGGGCAGGTAATGGGTGGCGAGCAGTTCGAGCTGCTTGCCTTGTTCGATCAAGGCGATGTCCAGGCCATCGAGGCTGGTACCGGACATCACCCCCAGGTAGAGCGCCATACGATCAGCGCTTGTTCGCTGCGAGCATGGTGGCCTTCTCCTGATCCATACGTGCGATCAGGGGCTGGCTCTGCTGCAGGAAACGCTGGCGTTCGGCTTTGGCGATCGGGTCGGACATCGGCACTTTCTGGCTCAATGGATCGACGTGTACACCGTTGACCTGGAACTCGTAGTGCAGATGCGGGCCGGTGGAGAGGCCGGTAGTGCCGATGTAGCCGATGATCTGCCCCTGTTTCACGTTGCTGCCGGTCTTGATGCCCTTGGCGAAGCCCTGCATGTGCCCGTAGAGCGTCTTGTAGCGGTTGCCGTGGGCAATGATCACGGTGTTGCCATAGCCGCCGCGGCGGCCAGCCAGTTCGATGCGGCCGTCGCCGGCCGCCTTGATCGGCGTGCCACGTGGCGCGGCGTAGTCGACGCCCTTGTGTGCGCGTATCTTGTTCAGGATCGGGTGCTTGCGGCCGGCGGAGAAGCGCGAGCTGATACGGGCGAAGTCCACTGGGGTGCGGATAAACGCCTTGCGCAGGCTGTTGCCGTCGGCAGTGTAGTAGCTGGTGTTGCCCTGCTTGTTGGTGTAGCGCACGGCGGTGTAGGTCTTGCTGCGGTTGGTGAAGCGGGCGGACAGGATATTGCCGGTGCCGACCACCTTGCCATCCATGACCTTCTGCTCGTAGACCACGTCGAATTCGTCGCCTGGGCGGATGTCCTGGGCAAAGTCGATGTCGTAGCCAAGCACCTTGGCCATGTCCATGGTCATGCTGTGCGACAGCCCGGCACGCTGGGCCGATGCCGACAGCGAACTCTTGATCACACCATGGGCGTAAGCGGTACGTACCACCGGCTTGCTGATTTCACGGTCGAAGGTGTAGCCCTTGGCGGTCTTGGTCAGGCGAATGGTTTCGAGGTTGCTGACCTTGCTATGCAGGCTGGCCAGTTGGCCATCCTTGTCGAGTTCGAACTGCAGCACTTGGCCATGCTTGAGCTGGCTGAACTGCTTGGCTTGCTTGTTGCTGGCCAGCAGGTCGTGCACGGCATTGGCTGGCAGGCCGACCTTGGCGAACAGCGTCGACAGGGTGTCGCCACGCGCCACGGTGACTTCGCGGTGGCCAGGCTCCTTGGCCTCCGGCTTCTGTTCGGGAGTGGGCGCTTGCTGTGCGGCTTGCTCGGTTTTCGATTCGGCGCCTTCGATCTGCGCGAAAGGCGAGCCCTGATCGGCTTCGGCCTGCACCAGGGGTGCGGCCTTGGATTCGTCCTTCAACTGCTCGGCCGGGCTTTCCAGCTCCAGGCTCAGGGTCGTCTTCTTGGCTTCGACTTCGCTGGAAGGAAATACCAGCAGGGCCAGGCTGAGCAGGGCGGCGATGCCGCTGGCGGCCAACAGATGGCTTTTCGGATAAAGCGGGGGCGCTTTAGGCGTTTCGTTGGTCATAGGTAGGTGACTTTTGAAGAAAAGTGAATATGGAAAAGATGAATGACATGATGAAGATGAAATAACTGTATAAAATATAACCAAATCCATTTTCACGCAAGGGCGCGTAGACGCCGCAAGGCTGCGGTCAGGTCACATTCCATTGCGAAACTTGTATTTGATGGCCGATCTTGTATGGTTGGCTCCCCTTGAATCTGAGCCTTGCGGGTCTGTCTATGAAGTCGGTTGAAGAGCAGCTGGCGCTTATCAAGCGCGGTGCGGAAGAAGTGTTGGTCGAGTCGGAACTGGTTGAGAAGCTCAAGCGCGGCCAGCCTCTGCGTATCAAGGCAGGTTTCGACCCTACCGCGCCTGACCTGCACCTGGGTCACACCGTGCTGATCAACAAGCTGCGCCAGTTCCAGGAGCTGGGCCACCAGGTGATCTTCCTGATCGGTGACTTCACCGGGATGATCGGTGACCCGAGCGGCAAGAGCGCCACACGCCCGCCGCTGACCCGCGAGCAGGTCCTGGATAACGCCGAGACCTATAAACAGCAGGTGTTCAAGATTCTCGACCCGGCCAAGACCGAGGTTGCGTTCAACTCCACCTGGATGGACACGCTGACCCCGGCCGATTTCATTCGCCTGGCATCGCAGTACACCGTGGCACGTATGCTCGAGCGCGATGACTTCGACAAGCGTTACACCGCCCATCAGCCGATCGCCATCCACGAGTTCCTCTACCCGCTGGTGCAGGGTTACGATTCGGTGGCACTGAATGCGGATGTGGAACTAGGGGGTACCGACCAGAAGTTCAACCTGCTGATGGGGCGCGAGCTGCAGCGCGCCTACGGCCAGGAAGCACAGAACATCGTGACCATGCCGTTGCTCGAAGGGCTCGACGGCGTGAAGAAAATGTCCAAGTCACTGGGTAACTATGTCGGCATCCAGGAAGCCCCGGGTGTGATGTACAGCAAGCTGGTGTCGATACCGGACACGCTGATGTGGCGCTACTTCGAACTGCTGAGTTTCCGTTCGATGGACGAGATCGAGCAGTTCCGTGCCGATGTCGCCAATGGCGCTAACCCGCGCGACATCAAGATCAAGCTGGCAGAAGAGATCGTTGCGCGCTTCCATGGTGAAGAGGCTGCTGCCAATGCTCATCGCGCTGCGGGTAACCGCATGAAAGAGGGCGAGTTGCCGGAAGACTTGCCTGAAATCGAAGTGGCTGCGGTTGAAGACTTGCCGATTGCTGCCGTGCTGAACAGAGCAGGGCTGGTGAAGAACTCGGCTCAGGCGCGGGACCTGCTTGCTGGCGGTGCAGTGAAGGTCGACGGTGCGGTGGTCGATCGCGACTTCATGTTTGCACTGGGCGCGACCCATGTGTGCCAGGCGGGTAAAAAGGCATTTGGCCGGGTTACCCTCAAGGCTGAGTGATCGCCGGGTTGGTGTAGCTATATATAGAAGCGGGGAGGCCGACAGGCCTCCCCGCTTTGTTTTTCAGCCATATGAAGGTTTATTGAAATTAAGCCTTGACGGGGTTTCGAATCCCCTTATAATGCGCCCCACTTCCAGCGTGATCGGAACGAGAAACTCCTTGAGATTCAACGAGTTACTTAATCCAGGCAGTGCTGGTAGT